>NZ_JAUSYG010000001.1:0-1200000 GCF_030816725.1 Pseudarthrobacter defluvii | reverse complement strand
CGTGGTAGGTCACCACCATGAGGACAGCCAGAGACCGCAAGCCCTGGATCTCCGGCCGGAACGTCGGCTTCCTCCGTCGCATGGCGGCACTTGACCTGGGTTCAGGTGCCTTCGGGATCTCCGTTATCGACACATGAACCTCTCACAACGCCTGCCAGCCAAAGCATCCAGCCTAGCCAACGCCGCCTGTGACAGCTAATCAACCCGGCGTCCGGACTATGCTGGCCCCAACCGGCGAAGGGAGCGGGCATGGTTGTCCAGCTGCGGATCTGTGTGCCTGGGGAGCTGTCGGCCCTGACGTTGAAAACCTGCCGCGACCAGCGGGGCGTGGCGGAAGTTGTGGTGGTTGCCGGCGCGGCCGTGGTGCCGCCGGGTGACGTCCTCGAAGTGCTGATTGCCCGGGAGGCCGTGGAGGAACTGCTCGAAAAGCTGGAGGTGCTGAAAATCCAGGACGCCGGCTCCATTGCCATGTCCTCGCCGGAATTCGTTCTCTCCAGGAATGCGGACCGGGCTGAGCGTGCGGCCCCTGGTGACGGTGCGGACGCGGTCATTTGGGACGATGTGACCCGGCAAACCGGTGAAGATTCCCGGTTGACGTGGAACTTCCTCGCTTTCCTGGTCCTGGCTACCCAACTCGCCGGGATTGGCATCGTGACTGATTCCCCGATTGCCATCGTGGGCGCCATGGCGGTGGGCCCGGAGTTCGGACCGCTGGCTGCCCTTGCCGTCTCGCTTGCCACCCGGCAGTGGAAACTTGGACGGCGCGCCGCGGTTGCGTTGGCCGTCGGCTTTCCCGTGGCCATGCTGCTGGCAGCACTTACCGCCTGGCTTTCGGTGCCGCTCGGGCTCTTCCCGCGCGATGCCCTGGACAAGGGCTCGGCCGTCGAATTCATTTACCATCCCGGACCCTACTCGCTGATTGTTGCGGTGCTGGCCGGGATCGCCGGCATGCTGTCCATCATCGGCCGCCGTTCCGCTGCGCTGATCGGTGTCTTTATCTCCGTCACCACCGTGCCGGCGGCCGGGTACGTGGCGGTGGCCCTGGTGTTGGGTGAGTACCAGAAGGCAGCAGGTTCTGCCCTCCAACTGCTCCTCAACCTCGTGGGCATCGTGGTGGCGGCCTTGGCAGTCTTGCTGTTTTACCGGATGGTCGCCAGGCGCCTGCCGGACAGAGTGGCACGAAGCCTGAAGCGCCAGCGGACGGGGGCCCGGAACTAGGCGTGGTCCGCTACGGACGCAGCAGGGCCCGCAGGGTCTGGATGGTGTCGGCCTCAGCCGGAGCCTTGTCGTCGCGGTAGCGCTTGACACGGGCGAACCTCAGGGCGATTCCGCCGGGATAGCGCGGTGACTGCTGCACGCCGTCAATGGCAATTTCGACGACGGTGACCGGCTCCACCCAGACGGTGCCGGAAGTGCGCCGCACCTCAATCTCCTGGAACCTTTCGGTTTGCCAGCGCAGCAGCTCGTCGGTGAGCCCCTTGAAGGTCTTGCCCACCATCACAAAACCGCCGGGTTCGCCGAACTCCCCTGCCGGGTCAAGGGCCCCCAGATGCAAGTTCGACAGCATCCCGGTGCGCCGGCCGGACCCCCACTCGCAAGCGAGGACCACCAGGTCATAGGTCAGCACCGGCTTCACTTTCACCCAGTTCGATCCACGCCGGCCGGCCGCGTAGGTGGAGCCGATGGCCTTCACCACAACACCCTCGTGGCCGGCGGCAAGGGCGTCCTGGGACACACGTTCCGCGACGGCAGGATCAGCGGTGATCTCCCCCGGAATCCGGTGTGCAGGGGCTATGCGCTCAAGCACCTCGATGCGTTCTGCCAACGGCTCATCCAGCAGGTCCCGGCCATCGAGATGCAGCACGTCGAAGAACCACGGGTGCAGCACCGTTTCCCGGACGGCGTCCGCACCAAAGCGCGCCATGGTTTCCTGGAAGGGCCGAGGACCGCCTTCCTCATCAAGGGCAAGGGTTTCGCCGTCCAGGATCACGTGCCGCAGCGGCAGTGCACGGACCACCTCCACCACTTCGGGAAGCCTGTGGGTGACGTCGGCGAGGTTGCGGGTATAGATGCGGACGTCATCGTCCGCGCGGTGGACCTGGATGCGGGCGCCGTCGAGCTTGTATTCCACCGACGCCTCACCGGTGGTTTCCAAGGCCGCACTGGGATTTGCTGCCGTGGACGCAAGCATGGGCAGTACAGGGCGGCCCACCACGAGGCCGACGGCGTCAAGCTCGGCCTGGGTGCCCGTGATGGCCAGCAGAGCGGTTTCACCAAGGTCTCCGGAGAGCATGGCGGCACGCCGGACAGTGTCCACAGGCTTCCCGGCGGCGCGGGCTACGGCATCCGTCAGGACTCCTTCCAGCGCGCCGGTGCGCAGTTCGCCGAGCAGGACGCCGGTGATGAACGCCTGCTCTGACCCGGTGGCCGCCGCCATCAGTTTCCGCAGGGTTGCTGCCCGCTCCGCGCCCGATCCCGAACCCGCCGCAGCGAGCAGCCGGTCCAGCGCGGCATCAAAATCCGCCACGGTGAGGCTTGGCTCCACGGCCGGCTCCTGCTTCGCCGCTGCCACCGCGCTCCAGCCGACGCCCACGCGGCCTTGGCGGGGCTTGGCAGTAAGCAGGCCCACCGCCGTCGGGATCTCCGCGGGCTCAAGCCGGCGCAGAAGGCTGGCCAAAGCGTCCACCTTCGCCAACCGCGAGCGGGTCGACCCAACGGACGTTGAAGTTTCCACGAGCTCAAGGAGCAGCATGCCACCATCCTGCCACGGCACTGCACAGGACACTGGACAGGGCCGGGGCGCAGGTCCAGAATGTGCGCGTGGGCATCATCGTCGCGAACCTGTTCATTACCCTCGACGGCGTCTACCAGGCGCCCGGCGGCCGCGAAGAAGACCCCGCAGGGGGCTTCGAGTTCGGCGGCTGGCAGGCGCCGGTGTCCGACGACGACGCGGGCGCCGCCATTTCTGCTGAAATCGAGCGCATGGACGCCCTGCTTCTGGGCCGGGCGACCTACGACATCTTCTCGGCCTACTGGCCCCACCAGTCCGGTGACATCGCGGACACACTCAACCGGGTGCCCAAGTTCGTCGTGTCCAACTCCCTGCGCGATCCTGGCTGGGCGGGCACCACTGTGCTGCCGGACGCTCCCGCCGCGGGCCGGCTCCGGGACGACTACCAGCAAGTGCACATGTTCGGCAGCGGCGTCCTGATCCGGTCCCTTTTGTCAGCTGGCGTGCTGGACCGCCTTCACCTCTGGCTCTATCCGGTCGCGCTGGGTCAGGGCAAGCGCCTGTTCGACGACGGCGCAGCACCCACCACCTTCCGCCTCGCCGAGCCGGCACGCAGCTTCCCCAAGGGCGCCGTGTCCCTGGTCTATGAGCCTGCGGGCGGCGTGCAGACGCAGGAGATGGCGGAAACCTGAGGGCACCAAGGCAAGCAATTTCCCGGCATGCAAAAAACCGGCCCAGCAATGCTGGACCGGTTTTCTGTTTACAGATACCGCCTTGGACGCGAACGTCAGTGGCTGTGGCCTGCGTGCTCGTCCTCTTCAACCGGCTTCTCGACAACCAGGGTCTCGGTGGTGAGAACCAGGGCTGCGATGGAGGCCGCGTTGCGGAGGGCTGCGCGGGTGACCTTGACGGGGTCGATGACGCCCGCGCCGATCAGGTCCTCGTACTCGCCGGACTTGGCGTTGAACCCGTTGTTGGTCTCGAGGTCGGCAACCTTGGAGGTGACCACGTAACCGTCGAAACCGGCGTTCTGGGCGATCCAGCGCAGCGGCTGCACCAGTGCACGGCGGACGATGCCGACGGCTGCTGCTGCGTCGCCTTCGAGGGCCTTCACGGAAGCGTCTTCATCCAGTGCCTTGAGGGCGTGGATAAGGGCGGAGCCGCCGCCGGCCACGATGCCTTCTTCGAGGGCAGCGCGGGTTGAGGACACTGCGTCCTCGATGCGGTGCTTCTTTTCCTTCAGCTCAACCTCGGTGGCCGCGCCGACCTTGATGACGCCGATGCCGCCGGCCAGCTTGGCCAGGCGCTCCTGGAGCTTTTCACGGTCCCAGTCGGAGTCGGTGCGGGTCAGCTCGGCGCGCAGCTGGGCAACGCGGGCGGAGACGTCCTCGGCCGAACCGGCGCCGTCCACGATGGTGGTGTTGTCCTTGGTGACGGTGATGCGGCGGGCAGTACCCAGCACCTCCAGGCCAACCGTGTCCAGGCTCAGGCCCAGCTCCGGGGAGACAACCTGCGCACCGGTGAGGGTGGCGATGTCCTGGAGCATGGCCTTGCGGCGGTCGCCGAAGCCGGGAGCCTTGACGGCCACGACGTTCAGGGTGCCGCGGATGCGGTTGACGATCAGCGTGGACAGGGCCTCGCCCTCAACGTCCTCGGCGATGATGAACAGCGGCTTGGAGCTCTGCAGCGCCTTTTCGAGCAGCGGCAGGAATTCCTGGATCGAGGAGATCTTGCCCTGGTTGATCAGGATGAGTGCGTCCTCGAGGACTGCTTCCTGGCGCTCCGCGTCGGTGACGAAGTACGGGGACAGGTAGCCCTTGTCGAACTGCATGCCCTCGGTGAGGACCAGTTCGGTCTGGGTGGTGGAGGACTCTTCGATGGTGATGACGCCATCCTTGCCCACCTTGCCGAAGGCCTCGGCGAGCAGCTCGCCGATTTCGTCGCTCTGCGCCGAAATGGCGGCAACGTTGGCAACCTGGGTTCCCTCGACCGGGCGTGCGTTCTCCAGCAGGCGGGCAGCCACGGCCTCAACCGCAACCTCGATGCCACGCTTGATCTGGCCGGGGGCAGCGCCGGCTGCAACGTTGCGCAGGCCTTCCTTGACCAGGGCCTGGGCCAGGACGGTGGCGGTGGTGGTGCCGTCACCGGCAACATCGTTGGTCTTGGTGGCTACTTCCTTGGCCAGCTGTGCGCCAAGGTTCTCGTAGGGGTCGTCCAGTTCCACTTCGCGGGCGATGGTGACGCCGTCGTTCGTGATGGTGGGGGCACCCCACTTCTTGTCCAGGACGACGTTGCGGCCGCGGGGGCCGAGCGTCACCTTGACAGTGTTGGCGAGCTTATCGATGCCGGCTTCAAGCGACCGGCGTGCAGCGTCATTAAACGCAAGCTGCTTTGCCATGGTTTTGTCCTTTCAAGACAGAACCCCGCGCAGCTGACCAGCGGGATGCATGGTCAGCGGCACGGGGATCCAAAAGTTACTTTACGACGATCGCCAGAACGTCGCGGGCGGACAGCACGAGGTACTCGGTGCCGCCGGTCTTGACTTCGGTTCCGCCGTACTTGGAGTAGATGACAACGTCGCCAACGGCTACGTCGACCGGAACGCGGTTGCCGTCTTCGAAGCGGCCGGGGCCTACTGCAACAACTTCGCCTTCCTGCGGCTTCTCCTGTGCGGAGTCCGGGATGACCAGGCCGGAAGCCGTGGTCTGCTCGGCTTCGAGCGGGCGGACAACAATACGATCCTCAAGAGGCTTAATAGAGACCGACACTCGGACCTCTCCTTTTCGTCAGCAAATTCGTGGACTGGAAAGCTTTCCGCCGTAGCTGGCAAACCGTCGTCGCGGTGCCGGCAGCAGCCTGGCTGGCAGCTCTTCATGTGTTAGCACCCTCCAGGGGAGAGTGCTAATGAAGACTCTATGTAAGCGTTAGCACTCGGTCAAGGTGAGTGCCAACGTTTCGTCATGGGCGTACGCCTTTGGAAGGACGCACGACGCCGGACGGCGGGCGGAAGCCGCACCGCACCTAGCGGCCCAGATCGTCGAAGTCCACGTCCTCGCCGCCGTCGGAGTCGCTGCCGCCCTGCTTCCGGCCCCTGAAGAGAACCCACCCGGACACCGCTGCGGCGAGCAGCGCAAGGGCGAGGAAAACGATGCTTCCCGCCCGCGCGCCGTCGTACAGCCCGCGGATGTCACGGGCCTCCTGCGTGTTGTCCTGGACGTCGTTGCCGCCCACGGAGTAAACGGTGGCATTGAAGGTGTCCAGCAGGAGGATGATCACCAGCAGGGCGATGCAGATGACCGCCACAACGGCGGCGGCCACCAGGACGGGGCGGGCGAACCTGGCGGGGCCGCTGTGCCTTGGCTCGTGCTCGGCGGTGTCCCGTGGGGCTGCGCTCTCATCCATGGTTTCAACAGTATCCGCATGCCGGCACCCGCTCCTCCACTAGGCTGGAACCCATGGCTCACGCTCCCCAGGACCAGATTGCACAGGACCAGATCGCACCCCTGCTGACCCCGGAAGGCTGGGAGTTGCTGGCATCCCTTGGCCCTTACCGGGACGAGGACGCGTTCCAGCTCAATGCCGCCCTGCGGAAGGCCGGACACTCCCCCGAACTCGTATCCGCTGTCCTCACGCAGTCGCGGCTGCGCACCAGGGCAGAGTCGAAATTCGGCGAGTTCGCCCGCCAAATGGTCTTCACCCAGGCCGGCCTGGAGCAGGCCACGCGCCTGAACGTCGCCGCCCACCACGCGCGGCGGTTCGCTGCTGCCGGGATCAGCCACGTTGCGGACCTGGGCTGCGGCCTCGGCGCCGATTCCTTGGCCCTGGCCTCCCTGGACATCGCCGTCACCGCCGTCGAAATGGATGAAACGACGGCGGCCTGCGCCACCATGAACCTCATCCCGTTCCCCAACGCCACGGTGGTCCACGCCGACGCATCAGCGGTGCCGCTGGAAGGGATCGACGGCGTCTGGCTGGACCCGGCCCGCCGGGTCACCTCCACCTCCGGCACCAAACGGATCTGGGACCCCGAGGCGTTCTCCCCGCCGTTGTCCTTCGTGGAGTCGCTCGCCGCCCAAGGGAAGGCTGTGGGCGTGAAGATGGGTCCGGGCATGCCGCACGAATCGGTGCCCGCCGGCTGCGAGGCGCAGTGGGTCTCGGTGGGCGGGGACGTCACGGAGGTGACCCTGTGGTTCAACGCCGTGCGCAGGCCCGGCGTCCGGCGGGCTGCCCTGGTCCTGGGTTCCCAGGGGCCGGCCGAACTCACCAGCGGCGAGGACTTCGGCGCTGGCCCGTCAGCGCCCGTGGGGGCGGTGGAAGGGTACCTGTACGAGCCCGACGGGGCCGTGATCCGCGCCGGCCTTGTGGCGGATGTGGCGCTTGAACTCGGCGGGCACCTGGTGGATGAACACATCGCCTACATCTGCGCGCCGGAACTGCTGGACACCCCGTTCGCCAGGGCCTACAAGGTCCTGCAGGTCATGCCCTACAACGTCAAGGCACTGAAGGCCTGGGTGAAACAGGAGGGCATCACGGTGCTGGACATCAAGAAGCGCGGCACCGCGGTGACCCCGGAAGAGCTGCGGAAGCAGTTGCTGCCCGGTGGGAAAAACGCCAAAAAGAGTTCCGGCAAAACGGCCACCCTGGTCCTGACCCGCATCGGCGAGGACCGGGTGGCCATCGTGGTGGAGCCTGCCTGACGGCCTGCTTAGGCCGCCGGCGGTTCGCCTTACTGGCCGCGCATGAACTCCTCGGCGGCCCGCACCTGCTCCGCCGTGGGCCGCACCCCGGTGTACAGGACGAACTGCTCCAGCGCCTGGAT
The DNA here is from genome assembly GCF_030816725.1 of Pseudarthrobacter defluvii. NCBI lineage: Bacteria > Bacillati > Actinomycetota > Actinomycetes > Micrococcales > Micrococcaceae > Pseudarthrobacter > Pseudarthrobacter defluvii. The sequence continues at coordinate 1,192,450 of NZ_JAUSYG010000001.1, read as the reverse complement.
GGTGGCAACCTCAGCTCCCGTGATGACCGGTTTGCCCGCCGCCCGGGCGGCGCGGATCAGCGGAGTTTCCGCGGGCAGTGCCACCACGTCGAACACAAGGCGTGCCGCCTCGATGGCTTCGGCCGGAAAGGACAGACTCTCCGCTTCCGGATCTCCCACGCTCCCTGCCATACCTATGGGCGTGACGTTGATGATCAGGTCAGCCGTGCCGCCGTCGAGCGCTGGACGCCACTGGAAGCCGTACTGGTCGGCGAGCGCACGCCCGGCAGCCTCGTTCCGGGCGACGACGGTGACGTTGGTGAAGCCGCCGTCCCGCAGGGCCGCGACCGTGGCCTTGGCCATGCCGCCGGCACCCTGGACAATGACGCTGTAGTCCGTGGGGACCGCATTGGTGGCCAGCAGCTGCTCGATCGCCGTGTAGTCGGTGTTGTACGCCTTGAGGTGGCCGTCCGTGTTCACGATGGTGTTCACGGAGTCGATGGCCTTGGCGGACGGGTCCATCTCGTCCACCAGCGCGATGACGTCTTCCTTGTACGGCATGGAGATGGCGCAGCCGCGGATACCCAGGCCGCGGACCCCGGCGATGGCCTGCTCAAGGTTGGTGGGCGCGAAGGCCTTGTAGATCCAGTTCAGGCCCAGCTGCCCGTACAGGTGGTTGTGGAAACGGGTCCCGTTGTTGCTGGGCCGGGCCGAGAGCGAGATGCAGAGGGTCATGTCTTTATTCAGAATTGGCACCAGACCATTAAACGCGTCCCGCCCGACTTAATCGGGTCAGGGGCAGCCGGTTCCTGCAGGAAAGGGTCCGACGGCGGCGGGCAGCTTCCCGGGGGCAGGCGCCTTCCCTGCCAGCACGGCGGCCAGTGCGTCGAAGGCGGCGTCGGTACGGCCATAGAGCGCCACTTTCACGGGCGCGCTGGAGCCCTGGAGAGGCCACGGGGCATCGAGGGCCACGGCAATGTCACCGCCCGCGGGTTTCCCGCCGGCGCCGATCAGGCTGACCAACGGTCCCGCTCCCACGGTGAGTCCGGCACGCGCGGCCGCTGCCTCGAAGCGCTCCCGGTCCCCCGTTCCTCCGCCGACAACGCGCATGGAACTGGCCACCAGGGGCGCCCTGCAGGGGCCGGAAACCACCGTGACGGCGGCCGCCGACACCTGTGCTGACAAAGCTGCGCCGCTTCCAGCCGGGACACCGGCACCCGCTGTTCCGGGAGGAGGCGTGGTCCGGGCATGCCAGATCATCATGGTGGCCACCCGCTGCGCGGCCTCATTGAGCCTGGCGGCGGGAAGGGTACCGGAGGCCAGTGCCTGGACGATCGAGGCATGCGCCTGCGCCACGTCCGAAGGCATCAGCAGCAGGTCGGCGCCGGCAGCCAGTGCCTTCACCGCCGCGGCCCCCGCCGGGTACTGCTTGTCCACGGCGCCCATGTTGAGGGCATCGGTCACGGCCACGCCCTTAAAGCCCAGGCCCCGGAGTGCCGCGTAACTGGGGGCGGAGAGCGACGACGGCACGCCGGGTTCCAGCGCAGGCACGGCGATGTGCCCGGTCATAACGATCGGCAAGCCCGCGGCGACGGCGGCCTGGAAGGGCTTCCAGTCCCGGGCCCTGAGCTCGTCGATGCTGGCCGGCTGGACGGGCATGCTCAGGTGCGAGTCGGCGGTCACCGAGCCGTGTCCCGGGAAGTGCTTGACGGTGGGGAACACTCCGGCGTCGAGCATGCCTTGGGAGAACGCCACCCCATGGGTTGCCGCGGCGGCCGGATCAGCGGACATGGACCGGGCCCCAATGGTGGGGTCCCTGGGGCCGACGGTCACATCGGTATCCGGGGCGAAGTCCAGGTTGAAGCCCAGTGCCGCCAGCTCACCTGCCAGGCCCTTACCCGCTTTGCGCGTCAGGTCCGGGTTTCCAGCGGCGCCGTAGCTCATCGGTTCCGGCCACTCCGTCAAGGGCGCCCCTACCCGGGACACGGCGCCACCTTCCTGGTCCACGGCAACAATCCCGGGCCAGCGGCGGCCATCGGATGCAACAGCTTGCTGGCGGCGATGGTTCTCGGCACCCAGGCCGGCCACGTCCACACGCCCCTGGGCGTCATGCGGCATGTTGTCGGTCATGACGATGGAGCCGGAAAGATGCAGGCGCTGGATGAGCGCGGCCTGCGCCTCCACATCGCGGCCGATGAACGCCGGGAGCAGGACCTGCCCGGCCTTCTGCTCCGGCGACATCTCCATAACGGCCGCCGCGGCGGCGTCCTGGTCCCGCTGCTCCGGCCCCCACCCCAAAGGCCGGGAACCTGGATCAGGTGACGGAGACGCCGCAGGAGGTGCCGGCGTCGTACTTGCCGATGCGGAGGGGGACGCCCCGGTGGGCGGGGCGGAGGACGACTGCGGGGCGGCGCTTGGGGCGGCGGTGCAGGAAGCCAGGGCTACGGCGGAAACGGCCAGGAGGAGGGGGAAAATTTTGGCAGGACTGTGACGCAGGGGGAAGGGTGCCATCAATAGGATGCTACCCCTGCCATATAGACTTGAAACACCCGTTCGCCTGCCGGCAGCAGCCTGTGAGCGGCATCAGCCAGCGGCAAACCGGACAGTAAGGAAACGTGTGAAGATCGACTTCGCCCCATCGAGGCAGTCAACCCTCGGTGTTGAGTGGGAGCTGGCACTGGTGGACGGAAAGACGGGCGAGCTCGCATCCGTGGCCAACCAGGTGCTCCGCGGCGTGGCCGCACGCCACCCGGAACTCAACGAAGACGACGAACACCCGCACATCAAGCAGGAACTGCTGCTGAACACCGTGGAGCTGGTCACCGGGATATGCGAGACAGCTGCCGAGGCCAAGCAGGACCTTAGCCGCTCCGTTGCCGCCGTCCGCGAGATCACCGATCCCATGGGCGTGGAGCTGTTCTGCGCCGGCAGCCACCCGTTCAGCCCGCCCCAGCTGCAGCCGGTGACGGACAAGGCACGCTACGCCAAGCTCATCGACCGGACCCAGTGGTGGGGCCGGCAGTTGGTCATCTACGGCGTCCATGTCCACGTCGGGCTGGACCGCCGGGACAAGGTGCTTCCCGTACTGGATGGCCTGGTCAACTACTTCCCGCACTTCCAGGCGCTCTCCGCGTCCAGCCCGTTCTGGGGCGGCGAGGACACCGGCTACGCCTCCCAGCGCGCGTTGATGTTCCAGCAGCTTCCCACGGCGGGCCTGCCGTTCCAGTTCAGGTCCTGGGAGGAGTACGAGTCCTACGTCCAGGACATGTTCACCACGGGAGTCATTGACACCATCTCGGAAATCCGCTGGGACATCCGGCCCGTTCCCGCCCTGGGGACCATCGAAATGCGCATCTGCGACGGCCTGGCCACGCTCGAGGAAGTGGGCGCCATCGCGGCCCTCACCCAGTGCCTGGTGGACGAGTTCTCCACCACCTTGGACAACGGCGGCACCATCCCCACCATGCCGCCCTGGCACGTGCAGGAGAACAAGTGGCGCGCCGCCCGGTATGGCCTGGACGCCATCATCATCCTGGATGCCGCGGGCAAGGAGCAGCTGGTCACCGACCACCTGCTGGAGACCCTGAACCGGCTGGAACCGGTCGCGGCCAAGCTGCGCTGCTCGGACGAGCTGGCCGACGTGGAGAAGATCATCCGCCGCGGTGCCGGGTATCAGCGCCAGCGCCGCGTGGCTGCGGAGAACGGCGGGAACCTGCAGGCCGTGGTGCTGGACTTGGTCAAGCAGATGCGGAACGGCCCCACCGCCTGAGGTTGCTCTATCAAATATGGCTCCTAAACTGGCGGTTTGGGAGCCATATCTGATAGAGCAACTTGGCCTGGGAGGGGTTTGATGGGCCTTTGGGCCCTGCCCGGCCCCGCCGTACGGCGCAACTCTTCTTGTAGGCGCATGAGTTCCTGCGGGAAGGAGGCTGGGTGTCCCCTGCGATTCCTGTGGGCAGCCGGACCAGCCGGCTCCTTCCCCTCATTGGCGTGTTGCTCGTGCTCTTCGCCGTGGCAGCACTCTGGCCCTTGTTGGCGGCATCACCCCGGCGGCCAGGATGGCCTGCACGACGTGGCGTTGCTTGTCATCGCCACTCTCACCGCCTGAGTTGCTCCATCAGATATGGCCCCTAAACAGCCAGTTTGGGAGCCATACCTGATAGAGCATCGTAGGTGTGCCGGGTGTCAGGACGCCAGGGACACCGAGGTGACCGGCATGGACGAATCCGGCGCGAAGCCGATCCCGCTGGGTTCCACGCCCGCCATCACCAGCTGCGCACCGAGCGCTGCCACCATGGCGCCGTTGTCCGTGCACAGGTCCAACGGCGGGACGTGCAGCCGGATGCCCGCGGAGGCGCAGCGCTGCCCTGTCAGTTCCCGCAGCCTCGAGTTGGCCGCCACGCCCCCGCCGAGCAGGACATCCTTGATGCCCTGCTCGCGGCAGGCCAGGACAGCCTTCGACGAAATCACGTCCACCACTGCCTCCTGGAAGGCAGCCGCGATATCAGCCACGGGGATCTCTTCCCCGCGCGCCTCGAACTGTTCCACGCACCGGGCCACCGCCGTCTTGAGCCCGCTGAAGGACCAGTCGTACCGGTGCGGGCCGGGTTGGTCCGCCGTTCCCATGTATTTGGGCTGGGTGAGTCCGCGGGGAAAGCGGATCGCTTTGGGATTCCCAGTGCGGGCCATCCTGTCGATGGCCGGGCCGCCCGGGTAGCCGAGCCCCAGAATCCGTGCCACCTTGTCGTAGGCTTCGCCAGCGGCGTCGTCAATGGTGGATCCCAGGAGCTCAACATCGCTGGTGATGCTGCTGATCCGCAGGATTTCGGTGTGGCCGCCGGACACCAGCAGGGCGCCAAGGTTCTCCGGCAACTCCTGCTTCCGGCCGCTGGCACGGTCATCCAGGAGTCCCACGCCAACGTGCGCCACCAGGTGGTTGATCGCGTACAGGGGTTTTCCGGTGGCGACGGCGAGCGCCTTGGCAGCACAGACCCCCACCATGAGCGCGCCGGCCAGCCCGGGCCCGGAGGTGACGGCGATGGCGTCCACCTCGTCCAGGCCCACCCCGGCATCGGCAAGTGCCTGTTCGAGGGTGGGGACGAAGGCGTCCAGGTGTGCACGGGAGGCGATCTCCGGGATGACCCCGCCGAAGCGTACGTGCTCGTCCATGGAGGAGGAAACGGTGTTGGTCAGGAGGGTGGTGCCGCGGACAATGCCCACGCCGGTTTCGTCACAGGATGATTCGATGCCCAGTACCAGGGGCTGCGTGCGGTTCATGCCTGGCCTGCTTCCGTTTCTTCGTGGCCTTCAGTGGGTGGTGCGGTCAGCTGGAGGCGCATGATGAGGGCATCCACGCCGTCCCGGTAATAACGGGCCCGGGTATGGATCTGTTCGAAGCCGAACCTTACATACAGTTGCTGCGCCCGGGGGTTGTCCGCGCGCACTTCCAGGAGGACCTCCGTTGCCCACCGGCGCCGGGCTTCCTCGATAAGCTGCGTGAGCAGCGTGCTGCCGATGCCCCGCCCCTCATAATCCGGAACGACGGCGATGGTCTGGACGTCCGCAATGGGCTCGATGCACATGAGGCCGGCGTAGCCCACGATGCCGTCGCTGGTCTCCGCCACCAGGTAGTGGCGGGTCTCCGGCTGGGAGAGCTCATCCAGGAACATCTGCACCGGCCAGGCATCAATGGGGAAGAGCTGGTGTTCCAGCGCACCGACGGCAGGTACGTCGTCCACGGTCATGTCACGGATGGTGACTCCGGCCATGCGCGGGCGCGGGTGGGTATTCACAGTGCCCGCTTCCGTGGTCCGGGAACCTGTGCGTCGGATTCGCGCAGGTACAGGGGTGTGGAGTCCAGCAGCGCGTGCCCGGAGGCGAGCCGGGCCAGGGCGAACTGGCCAAGGTACAGGGCGTCGGGCTGCTCGCCGGCGAAATCCGGGTGGGCCTGGAGCGCCTCGGCATAGAGCCCGGCACCTGCGCCGAAGGCGGGCAGGTCCGGCAGCCCGGACGCGAACCCCACGTGGGGGCCGTCCTCCAGCAGCGGCAGTTGGCCGTCGCTGAGGCTGTAGCGGGCCCAGTAGACCTCCTTGCGGCGGGCGTCCGTCACCACCAGGAATTCGGCAGTGGCAGCCGTGGATTCGGCAACTTCCAGGGCCACGGCGTCCAGGCTCATGAGCCCGTGAAGGGGCTTGCCCCAGACGAAGGCCAGGGTGCGGGCCGTGGCGATGCCTGAACGCAGCCCGGTGAACGGGCCGGGGCCAACGCCTACCACCACTGCGTCCACGTCCTGCCCGGTTACTCCCGCCTCGGACAGCATGGCGTGGATTCCCGGGGCGAGTACCTCCGCGTGGCTGCGGGTATCCTCCGTGGCGAAGCTTGCCACCACGCTTTCCGGGGCATCATCGGACACCAGCGCAGCGCTGGCCACCGCCGACGTGTCAATGGCAAGGATCAGCACGGGCTGCTCCCTTCCAGGTTGCCGAGTCCAGGAGCGGTTGCCCACCGGGGTCCGTACCCGCGCAGGACGATGGTGCGGGGCTCGTCGGTATCTTCGCCGTCGAAGTCCAGTACCCGGGAAGTTCCGGCCAGTCCCCCGCCGCCAAGCCCGATGGCGCGGTGCAGGTCGATCTCCAGCCGGCTGTCGCTCAGGTGCTCCACCCGCTCATGCCCCCACTCCACCACGGTGACGGAGGAGTCCATGGTGTTCTCGAGGTCGATGTCATCAATCTCCGCCGCCGAGCCCAGGCGGTAGGCGTCTACGTGGACCAGGTCCGGCCCACCGGGACGCAGACCCTCCGGCAGGTTTGGGTGGATCCGGACCAGGACGAACGTGGGCGAGATGATGCCCGGGCGGACGCCCAGGCCCTCGCCCAGCCCCTGGGTGAAGGTGGTTTTTCCCGCACCCAACTCGCCGGACAGCACCAGCAGGTCCCCGGCCTGCAGCACCTCCGCCAAACGGGCGCCTAAAACGTGTGTTTGTTCCGCCGTCGTCGCGGTAAAGGTCGTTTCCCAGTTGGCGGCCAACTGTTCGGGCGCGCTCATGCGGCTCCCGCCTTCCCGGGCAGGCCCGCCACGGCCTGGCTCTCCGCCGGCGGGTTCTCGTTGATGAAGCGGCGGGGAACGCGGGGGCTGATCCGGGTCACCACCTCGTAGTTAATGGTTCCGGCGGCGCGGGCCCAGTCGTCAACCGTGGGTCCGCCGTCGGCGCCGTTGCCGAACAGCTCCGCTTCCGCGCCCTGCAAAGCCGCGCCGGCTGCTCCCGCACCAAGGTCGATGACCATCTGGTCCATGGCGATCCGCCCCACCACCGGGTAGGTCTTTCCGGCGACCCGGACAGGACCGCCGGTGGCGATGCGCGGGATCCCGTCGGCGTAGCCCAGCGGAATGAGCGCGAGGGTGCTCGCTTCCCTGGTGCGGTAATGCAGGCCGTAGGAGACGCCCTGCCCCTCTGGCACCTGCTTGCACTGCGACACCAGGGTGCGGAGGGTCATGGCGGGGCGGAGGCCAAGCTCGGCGGACGTGGTCCCGTCAAACGGTGAAAGCCCGTAAATGCCAAGGCCCACACGGACCAGGTCGAAGTGGGTGTCCGGGCGGGACAACGTAGCGGGGGTGTTGGCCAGGTGCCGGACCTCAGGGTCAACGCCGGCGTCCTCGGCGATGGCCAGCGCCTCGCGGAAAGCCGCCACCTGCTGGTCAGTTTCGGGCCGCTCCGGCTCGTCGGCCACAGCCAGGTGGGAGAAGATGCCCACCACCCGCAGCAGCCCCTGGTCCTGGTATTCCACGGCTTCACCCACCAGGCGGTCCCAAGTCTCGGGCGTGGCGCCGTTGCGGCCCAGCCCGGTATCAACCTTCAGGTGCACCCGCGCGGGACGTTCCTGCTCCCGCGCCGCGGCTACGATGCGTTCCAGCTCCCACCCGGAGCAGCCAATGTCGACGCCGGCGGCCACGGCAGCGCCGAAGTTGCTGTCGGTGGTGTGCAGCCAGGCAAGCAGCGGCGCGTCGATGCCGCCGGCGCGCAGCGCGAGCGCTTCGGAAATGTGGGCAACGCCCAGCCAGGCCGCGCCGGCCTGCAGGGCTGCGCGGGCCACCGGAACGGCGCCGTGGCCGTACGCATCGGCCTTGACGACGGCCATGACTTTGGCGGGAGAAGCAGCAGCGGCAAGCCGGCGGACGTTGTGCCGGATGGCCTCCAGGTCGATCACGGCGGACCTCTCATGGCGGGGGTCCGGCCCGGAGGCAGCGCTGAATTCACCGGTTGTTGCGGGGTAGGTCACCTAATTGATTCTAGTGCGGGCACTTCAGGCCGAATAATCAGGGGGCTCCGGCGCTCCTCAGGCGTCGGACAGGTGCGCGATGGTGGCTGCCGCCCGGCGCTGGGCTGCCAGCGGCACATCCTCGATGATGTCCGCGAGGAACCCGAAGCGCCGCAGCCATTGGCTGGTCTGCCGTTCCGGGCGGGCGTTGGCGCGTTTCCACCAGTCGGCGATGTCCCCCCAGCCCGGGGCTGCCAGGGAGCCGCCCACCTCCTGCACGGCCAGGGACGCGCACAGGTTGGCAAACCGCAGCCGGTCCCCGAGCGGCCAGCCGGCCAGGGTGCCCACAATGAACGCAGCGTCGAAGCAGTCGCCCGCCCCGGTGGGGTCATGTGCCTTGACGGGGAGCGACGGCACCCACTCCTCTTCACCGGTTTCCGAGTCCACGGCCATGGCGCCCTGCGCTCCCAGGGTCACCACGGCGACGGGGACGCGGTCTGCCAGGGCATAGAGGGCGCTCCAGGGGTTGTCCTTGCCTGTGAAGGCCATGGCCTCGCGCTGGTTGGGCAGGAAAGCATAGAAGTACTGCAGGTTGTCGAGCCGCACCGGCGCCCACTCCCCGCTGGGGTCCCAGCCCACGTCCCCGAACAGCTTCACCCCGGCCGCGTGGGCGGCCCGGCCCCACGGTTCCATTTCCAGCCCCACCTCGGCGATGCCGGCGAGCGCCTTTGGCGGTTCCCCGATCAGCTCCGAGTTCGTCACCGGCGCGGAGTGCCCGTGGGTCACCAGGGAGCGGTCCTGGTCCACGCAGAGCGACACGGTCACCGGGGAGTGCCACCCGGGGACGCGGCGGGAGAGGCTGAGGTCCACGTGCTCCTGGCCGGAAAGGATCTTCCAGTTGAAGTCGCCGTATCCGTCATCCCCGAAAGCAGCGGCCAGCCCGGTGCGCAGCCCCAGCCTGGCGGCTGCGATCGCCTGGTTCGCCACCCCGCCCGGACAGCTGCCCATGCCGTCGCTCCAGATTTCCGTGCCTGGTTCGGGCCCGTGGGGAAGGCCGGTGAAGATGATGTCCTGGAAAACGGTGCCCGCCAGCAGGAGATCGAATCCGGGTTCGACGGGTGAGCGGACGGCGGCCAGCGGATCGAAGGGGCGGGCTGGCTTCGCGTCCATAGTTGGCACAATACGCCGCGCCGCAGTGCTGCGGTAGGGGCTCTGGAACGCTCTGGACACGCTGTCAGAGGCTGGTCCTAGACTACTTGCATGCGGCTTCTGATTGCCGGCGGCGGGGGTTTCCGGGTGCCGCTGATATACCGGGCGTTGGTGTCCGGCCCCTTTGCCGGGTTGGTCACCGAGCTGGTGCTGCACGACGTCGATCCCGCGCGCCTCCAGGCAGTCACCGCGGTGCTGCAGAGTATGCCCGGGAGCCAGAGTGCCCGGCTTCCCGTCCATGCCACTACGGATCTCGCCGCGGCGCTGACCGGCACGGGCATGGTGTTCGCCGCCATCCGGCCCGGCGGGACGGCAGGGCGCGTGGCGGACGAAACGGTGGCGCAGGACCTCGGGCTGCTGGGGCAGGAAACCACAGGGGCCGGAGGGATCTCCTACGCTCTCCGGACCATTCCGCGCATGCTGGACCTCGCCCGGCTGATGCGGGAGCACTGTCCGGACGCCTGGCTCATCAACTTCACCAACCCGGCCGGCATGGTCACCGAAGCGCTGCTCCCCGTCCTGGGCCAAAGGGCCATCGGGATCTGCGACTCGGCGGGTGGGCTGGTGCAGCGGGCGGCGGGCGCGGCCGGCGTCCCGTTGCCGGTGGGACGGCTCGACGGCGTGCGCTACTACGGGCTGAACCACCTGGGCTGGCTGTACCGGCTGGAGTCGGGCGGCCGGGACGTGCTGCCGCACCTGTTGGCGGACGCCGGCGCCCTTCAGTCGTTCGAGGAGGGCAGGCTCTTCCCGCAGCCGTTCCTGGCCGCGCTGGGCCTGCTGCCCAATGAGTACCTGTACTACTACTACCGGCACGAATTCGCCCGGCAGGCGATGCGGGCCATGGCCCAGACCCGCGGGGAGAGCATCCACAACCAGCAGCAGGAGCTCTACCCGCGTCTGGCCGCTGCGGGGCCGGGTGCGTATCTGCTGTGGGAGGAGGCGCGGCGCTCCCGCGAAGAGGGCTACCTTGCCGAGGCCCGGTGTGACGGTGAGCGCCGGAATGAGGAGGACCTGGCAGGAGGCGGCTACGAACGGGTGGCGTTGGCCGCAATGCGCGCCCTGGCCGGCGGCGGGGAAACGCAGCTGATCCTCAACACCCGGAACGCACTGTTTCCCCTTGGCGCACCGGAACCCCGGGCACACACGCCCGCCGGGGCTGACCCAGGCCCTTCCCAACCCGCCGTTCCCGGCCTGCCGGCGGACGCCGTCGTCGAAGTCCCCTGCACTGTCACCCCGGCCGGCGCCGTTCCGTTGCCCCAGCAGATACCCGCCGGCGCGCAACTCGGGCTGCTCCAGCGGGTCAAGGAGGTGGAACGGCTCACAGTCCGGGCCGCCACATACGGAGACCGTTCCGCTGCCCTTGCGGCCTTCGCCCGGCACCCCCTGGTGGATTCGGCGGACCTGGCCGCCCGGCTTCTCGCCGGCTACGAACAGGCGTTTCCGGATTTGGGGAAGATGTGGGAGGGCAGTGAGCGTTAGGGGAAGGAGTAGTGTTTTACCGAATGCGCACTGAACCGGCTCCCCCGACACGCGCCGGCGGCCGGAAGGAGGTCCCGTGGCACTGATCCGCAGGGTCGCTTTGCTCTCCCTCCACACCTCCCCCATGGAACAGCCCGGCTCGGGCGATGCCGGCGGGATGAATGTCTACATCCGTGAGCTGGCGTCGGCGCTGGCCGAGGCCGGGGTGGAGGTGGAGATCTTCACGCGCGCCACGTCCGCGGACCAGCCCGCCGTCGAGCATCCCGATCCGGGCGTGTGCGTGCACAATGTCCTGGCCGGGCCGCCCAAGAAGATTCCCAAGGAGGAACTTCCCGGGCTCCTGCATGCCATGGTGGCGGAGATCGAGCAGATCCGCCGGCGCCAGCCGCACGGCCGGTACGACGTAATCCATTCGCACTATTGGGTGTCCGGTCTGGCCGGGCTGGAGCTGTCCGAGCTGTGGGGCGTGCCGCTGGTGCACACCATGCACACCATGGCCAAGGTCAAGAACCTGCTGCTGGAGTCCGGAGAACAGCCGGAACCCCGGCGGCGTGAGCTGGGCGAGCACCGCATTGTTGAAGGCGCGTCACGGCTCATCGCCAACACCAGCTCCGAGGCCGCCGAACTGGTCTCCGACTACGGCGCCACCTACGACCGCATCGACATCGCGCCGCCCGGAGTGGACCTCGCCACGTTCACCCCCGCGTTCCGGGCGCGGTCCAGGGCGCAGCACGGCGTCAGCCCCGACACCTTCCACCTGGTGTTCGCCGGCCGCATCCAGCGGCTGAAAGGACCGCAGGTGCTGGTCAAGGCTGCCGCCCTGCTGCGGAAACGCCGCCCGGACATCGACCTGCGCGTCACCATCCTGGGCGCGTTGAGCGGCAACAAGGAATTCAACCTTCGGTGCCTGATCAAGGAGGCAGGAATGGACGACGTCGTCACGCAGCTTCCGCCGGTCAAGGCACCTGAGCTTGCATCCTGGTTCCGTGCGGCAGACGTCGTGGTGATGCCTTCCTTCAGCGAATCCTTCGGGCTGGTGGCGCTGGAGGCGCAGGCCTGCGGCACGCCTGTGGTGGCCACCCGCGTGGGCGGGCTGTCCCGCGCCATCTTCCACGGCCGGACCGGGCTTCTGGTGGACGGCCACCACGCGGCCGACTGGGCTGACGCGCTGGAAGCCCTGTACGACGACCCCGCAACCCGCGAAGACCTGGGCCGCGCCGCCGCCATCCGCGCCCAGAGCTCGGGCTGGCAGCGCACTGCCGCCATCACGCTCGAAAGCTACCACGCCGCCGTCGACAACTTTGTGGGCCGTCGGCTGGCACCCGTGGTTCCCGCTTCCTGATCGATCCTTTGTCCCGTTTCTGGTGCTCTTGGAGCTGCGTGCTGTTAGCTTAGGGGCAGGTCCCCGGCGCCGGCTCGCGGTGCAGGCAAGACTGTGCAGGAAAGGACAAGGATGTCTGCTCTCCCTTCTGATCTTGAGATAGCCCGTGCTGCCCGGATCCGGCCCATCGCCGACGTAGCGGCCGCAGTGGGGGTCAATGCCGACGCGCTGGAACAGTACGGGCGGTACAAGGCGAAGATCGATCCGGCCAGGCTCGCGGCCCCGGGTCCGCACGGCAAGGTGGTGCTGGTCTCGGCGATGTCGCCCACCCCTGCCGGTGAGGGCAAGTCCACCACCACGGTGGGCCTGGCCGATTCCCTGGCCCGCGCCGGCCACAAGGTGATGATCGCGCTGCGGGAGCCGTCTTTGGGCCCGGTTCTGGGCATGAAGGGCGGCGCCACCGGCGGGGGTTATTCACAGGTGCTGCCCATGGATGAGATCAACCTGCACTTCACGGGCGACTTCCATGCCATCACATCGGCCAACAACGCCCTGATGGCGCTGGTGGACAACCATATCTACCAAGGCAACGCGCTGAACATCGATCCGCGCCGGATGACCTTCAAACGGGTGCTGGACATGAATGACCGGTCCCTGCGGGAGGTGGTCATCGGCCTCGGCGGACCCACGCAGGGCGTGCCGCGCCAGGACGGATTCGACATCACCGTGGCGTCCGAGATCATGGCCGTGTTCTGCCTGGCCACGGACCTGACGGACTTGCGCGCCCGGCTGGGCCGGATCACGTTCGGCTACACGTACGACCGGAAACCCGTGACGGTGGCGGACCTTGGGGTGGAGGGGGCCTTGACGCTGCTCCTGAAGGAGGCGGTCAAGCCGAACCTCGTGCAAACCATCGCCGGCACCCCTGCCTTGGTGCACGGCGGCCCCTTCGCGAACATCGCCCACGGCTGCAACTCGCTCATTGCCACGCAGACCGCCCGGCGGTTGGCTGACATTGTGGTGACGGAAGCCGGATTCGGGGCCGACCTGGGGGCCGAAAAATTCATGGACATCAAGGCCCGCTATGGCGGCCTGGCCCCGTCCGCCGTCGTGGTGGTGGCAACGGTGCGGGCGTTGAAGATGCAGGGCGGGGTGGCCAAGGACCAGCTGACCCGGCCGGATGTGGCCGCCCTCGAGTCGGGGGTGGTCAACCTTCGCAGGCATGTGCACAACGTCGAGAAGTTCGGGGTTACGCCGGTGGTGGCCATCAACCGGTTCTCGTCCGATTCGACCGAGGAACTTGACTGGCTGCTGTCCTGGTGCGCCGCGGAGGGTGTGCGCGCGGCCGTTGCTGATGTGTGGGGCCGCGGCGGCGGGGGCGACGGCGGTGACGAACTGGCCGCCCTGGTTGCCCAGGCAGTGGAGGCACCCAGCAGCTTCCGGCACCTGTATCCGCTGGAGTTGCCTGTAGAGGACAAGATCCGCACCATCGCGCAGGAGATTTACGGGGCGGACGGCGTGGACTTCTCCGTGCCTGCCCTGAAACGCCTGGCCGATATCGAGCGGAACGGGTGGGGCTCGCTCCCGGTCTGCATGGCCAAGACGCAGTACTCGTTCACGGACGACGCCTCCCGCCTGGGCGCCCCCAAGGGGTTCACCATCCACGTCCGCGACCTGCTGCCCAAGACCGGGGCGGGATTCATCGTGGCCCTGACGGGTGCGGTGATGACCATGCCGGGCCTGCCCGCCGTCCCGGCCGCTCTGCGGATGGACGTGGACGCGGACGGCAACCCAGTGGGCCTCACCTAGCCCTACCCCAACGCGTTGCTCTATCAGATCTGGTCCCTAAAGCCCTGGTTTGGGAACCACATCTGATAGAGCAACGAGAGGTGTGGATAAGTTCTGCGGGGTGGCCGGCTTCCGGTAAACAATGGTCTCCATGCGTCCTGTTTCGCCGCTGCCGGCCCACCTCGAAAGCATTCCCTTTACAGTCGCGGAAGCGCGGGCGGCGAGCCTCAGCCGGGGTCGATTACGTGCGTCCGACCTGGCTTCGTCCGGACGCCTCCTGTATCTGCCGGCAGGGTGGGAGTTCGAGCTTCCCGCAATGGCACGGGCCCTCTGCGCGGCGACTCCGAGCGCGTGGATATCCCACGTAACGGCCGCAATATTGTTGGGACTCTGGCTCCCCCCGTGGCTCCAGGACTGCCGGGACCTTCATCTCAGTAAACCCCGGGCACTGCCGCAGGTCCGGAGGGTCGGCGTCGTAGGGCACACCGTGCTGGCCTATCAGGACGAGACTATGGATTGGGAGGGCATTCGTATCTCGACGCCCGCACGGACATGGCTGGACCTCTGCCGCCTGCTTCCCATCGAACATGCGGTGGCGGTTGGCGACCAACTGGTCCGACTGCCGCACGACGGACTTGAGCTTCGCGCCAAGCCTTGGGCCACGATTCAAGAATTGCGGGAGATGCTGAGGCGGCACCCAAAGATGCAGGGCATTGTGAAGGCCCGCGCCGCCGTCGAACTGATCCGCGTAGGTGCGGATTCCGCACCCGAAACCTTTCTGCGTCTTGCTCTGGTTGACGCCGGATTGCCGGAGCCTGAGCTGCAGGTTCGGGTTGTTGCCGATGATCCATACTCGCCTGCTGCCGACCTCGGCTACAGGCGGCGCAGGATCGGCATACAGTACGACGGCGCCCATCACCTAACACGCGAACAGCAGTCCCGCGACAACCGCCGCGACGCATGCTTCCACACCGCCGGCTGGCATTACTTCAAATTCAACGCTGATGATCTTGCGAACGACTTCCGGCGGGCCGCCGGTTTGGTCCGCGCAGCGCTGCGGGAGTCTTAAACGCCAGTTGCTCTATCAGTCTTGGTCCCTAAACCTCCCGGTTAGGGACCAAAACTGATAGAGCAACAAAGGATGAAGCGGGGTTTAGCGCTCCACGTCTCCACGGATGAAGGCTTCGACCTTTTCGCGGGCGAGGTCGTCATTGAACTGCTCGGGCGGGGACTTCATGAAGTAGCTCGACGCGGACAGCAGCGGGCCGCCGATGCCGCGGTCCAGGCCGATCTTCGCCGCACGGATCGCATCGATGATCACGCCGGCGGAGTTCGGGGAATCCCAGACCTCCAGCTTGTACTCCAGCGACACGGGTGCGTCGCCGAAGTTCCGGCCCTCCAGGCGGACGAACGCCCACTTGCGGTCATCGAGCCACTGCACGTAGTCGGACGGGCCGATGTGCACGTCCTTGGCGGCCAGCTCGGCCTCGACGTTGGAGGTCACGGCCTGGGTCTTGGAGATCTTCTTGGACTCCAGCCGGTCACGCTCCAGCATGTTCTTGAAGTCCATGTTGCCGCCAACATTCAGCTGGTACGTCCGGTCGAGGGTCACGCCGCGGTCCTCGAACAGCTTGGCCATGACGCGGTGGGTGATGGTGGCGCCGATCTGGCTCTTGATGTCGTCGCCCACGATGGGAACGCCGGCGGCGGTGAACTTGTCCGCCCATTCCTTGGTTCCGGCGATGAACACGGGAAGGGCGTTGACGAAGGCAACGCCGGCGTCGATGGCTGCCTGCGCGTAGAACTCTGCAGCAGCCTGGGAACCGACGGGCAGGTAGCAGACCAGGACGTCAACTTTGGCGTCCTTCAGTGCCTGCACCACGTCCACGGGCTCTTCGGTGGATTCCTCGATGGTCTCGAGGTAGTACTTGCCCAGGCCGTCCAGGGTGTGGCCGCGCTGGACCGTGACACCGGTGGGCGGAACGTCGGCAATCTTGATGGTGTTGTTCTCGCTGGCCAGGATCGCGTCGGAAAGGTCAACGCCGACCTTTTTGCCATCCACATCAAACGCGGCGACGAACTCAACATCACCCACGTGATACGGCCCAAACTCAACATGCATCAGGCCCGGAACGGTATCCGCCGGATCGGCGTCCTTGTAGTACTGGACGCCCTGCACCAGCGAGGCGGCGCAGTTGCCCACGCCAACGATTGCAACACGAATGGGATGTGAAGACACAGAACTCCTTTGGGGACAAACGTCAGCCGGCCTGGTTTGCCTCCGAGGAACGGACGACGGCGACCGGCTGGCTTGGCGCCGCACGGCGCCTTTTCATACTACCCAAGGAGCGGGGCCGGGAGTTGTCACGCCCGGCCCCGCTCCGTAAAGAAAACCTCGGTCAGACCTTCTGCTTCCAGAGGTTGGTGTCGGATTCCACTGCAAATTCGTCGATGGCGGTCAGCTCGTCATCGGAGAAGCTGAGGTTGTTGATGGCAGACAGGCTGTCCTCCAGCTGCCGGACACTTGAGGCACCAATCAAGGCAGACGTGACGGGCGATCCCTTGGGCTGGTCCCGCAGGATCCAGGCGATGGCCATCTGGGCCAGCGACTGACCGCGGCCTTCGGCGATCTTGCGGAGCCCGCGCACCCGGTCCAGCTTTTCCTCGGTGATGGATTCCTCGGAGAGGAACCGGGCCTTGGCTGCACGCGAGTCGGCGGGGATGCCGTGGAGGTAGCGGTCCGTGAGCATTCCCTGCGCCAGCGGCGAGAAGGCGATGGATCCGGCACCCACCTGGTCCAGCACCTCGTACAGGTTGGGTGATCCGTCCTCGGTCCAGCGGTTGAGCATGGAGTAGCTGGGCTGGTGGATCAGCAGCGGCGTCCCGAGTTCCTTGAGGATGCGTGCTGCCTCAAGGGTTTGCTCCGGCGTGTAGGAGGAGATGCCTGCGTAGAGTGCCTTGCCGGATCGCACGGCGTAGTCCAGGGCGCCCATGGTTTCCTCCATAGGCGTTTCCGGATCCGGCCGGTGGCTGTAGAAGATGTCCACGTAGTCCAGTCCCATGCGCTGCAGCGACTGGTCCAGGCTGGAGATCAGGTACTTGCGGGAACCCCATTCACCGTACGGGCCGGGCCACATGTAGTAGCCGGCCTTGGTGGAGATGACAAGCTCGTCACGGTAGGGCTTGAAGTCGTCCCGCAGGTGGCGGCCGAAGTTTGTTTCCGCGGACCCGTCCGGCGGGCCGTAGTTGTTGGCCAGGTCGAAGTGGTTCACCCCAAGGTCGAAGGCCCGGCGGAGGATGTCACGCTGTTCCTCGAAGCGCTTGTCGTCGCCGAAGTTGTGCCACAGGCCCAGGGAGATGGCCGGGAGCTTGAGGCCGCTGCGGCCCACCCGGCGGTAGGGCATGGATTCGTAGCGGTTGTCCGCTGCAATGTAGGTCATAGGTTCCATCCTGCCAGTTGTGACGCGCGCAACACGGGCGGTGTTAGCGCTAAGAAGAAAAGTTACGCCGGGGACACCATGCCCCCGGCGTAACTTCGGATTCAGGATTTGAGGATGGCCGCACTCCAGGGCGCCAGGGCAAGGGACCCGCCGTCAAGGGTGCTTCCCTCGTCGGTGGCCAGGAGGAGGTCGCCGGACGCGCCCTCCAGCCGGACCTTGGCGTCGGAGAGGTTCAGCAGCACCTCAACGGAGCCGCGCCGGAAGCGCAGCCAGCCCGCGTCCTCGTCGTACGAAACCTCCGTCTCACCGAAGCCCAGGCCCGCCAACTCCGGATGTGAGCGGCGCAGCGCCGTCAGCGACCGGTACAGCTCCAGGAGCCGCGCGTGGTCGCCCGTGGCAGCCTCGGACCAGTCCAGCTTGGACCGGCGGAAGGTCTCCGGGTCCTGCGGGTCAGGCACGACGGCGGGATCCCACCCCATGCGTTCGAATTCCTTGATGCGCCCTTCCGCGGTGGCCTTGCCGAGCTCCGGTTCGGGGTGGGACGTGAAGAACTGCCAAGGCGTGGTGGCACCGTATTCCTCGCCCATGAACAGCATGGGCGTGAACGGCGAGGTCAGCGTAAGAACCGCGGCCGCGGCGAGCTGGCCGTAGGACAGGGACTGCGAGAGCCTGTCCCCCGTGGCCCGGTTGCCGATCTGGTCGTGGTTCTGGTTGCAGACCACCAATGCCGCCGGGTGCGCCAGCGAGGCGTTGATGGGGCGTCCGTGGTGCCGGCCGCGGAAGCTGGAGTAGCTGCCGTCGTGCAGGAACCCGTCCTTCAGCACCTTCGCCAGCACGGCCAGGGACTCGAAGTCCGAGTAGTACCCGGTGGTTTCGCCGCTGACGCTGACGTGCACCGCGTGGTGGAAGTCGTCGCTCCACTGCCCGGCCAGGCCGTACCCGTTGGCGTCGCGCGGGTAGATCAAGCGCGGGTTGTTGAGGTCCGATTCCGCAATGAGTGTTTTGGGCAGCCCGGTCTCAGCGGAAATCGCGTCGCCCAGGGCGCCAAACTCCTCGAGGATGTGCACGGCCCGTTCATCCCGCAGAGCGTGCACGGCGTCGAGCCGGAGCCCGTCCACGTGGTAGTCCCGGAGCCACAGCGCGAGGTTGTCCAGGATGTATCCGCGGACCACGTCGGAGCCGGGCCCGTCCAGGTTCACGGAGTCTCCCCAAGTGTTGGCGTCGCCCTGCTTAAGGTAGGGGCCGAACTTGGGGAGGTAGTTGCCGCTGGGACCGAGGTGGTTATACACCACGTCCTGGATAACGCCCAGCCCGGCAGCGTGGGCGGCGTCGACAAACCGCTGGTATGCAGCAGGCCCGCCGTAACCTTCATGGACGGTGTACCACTGAACGCCGTCGTAGCCCCAGTTGTGGGTTCCGTTGAAGCCGTTGACCGGCAGCAGTTCGATGAAGTCGATGCCCAGGTCCACCAGGTAGCCCAGCTTCTCCGCCGCCGCATCCAGGGTTCCTTCGGGCGTGAAGGTTCCCACATGGAGCTCGTAGATGACGGCTCCCTGCAGCTCCTTGCCACGCCATCCGGAGTCCTGCCACGCGTAGGCGGAAGGGTCGTACGTACGGGACTGCTCATGCACGCCGTTGGGGAGCCGGCGGGAGCGGGGGTCCGGGATGGGGGTAGTGTCCCCGTCCAGCAGGTAGCCGTAGTCCACGTCGCCGTCTGCAGGAGCGTCGGGGGCGGTCCACCACCCCTCGGAACCGGGCGCCGTTTCCTTCTTCCGCATGGGGTGCTGCCGGCCGTTGGCCAGCAGCACAACCGATGAAACGTCCGGCGCCCACACATCGAAACGTTCGGGTCCAACGTTGACCAGGGTCATGCCTTTTCTCCATCCACAGGTACCAGCAGGGCCACCGGGTAGGTACCCAGGACCTCTGCCACCGAAACCTGGCCGGGCCCGTAGCTGGCCCCGGTGAGTTCGTCGCGCATGGCAGTGGGAAGCTCGACGGCGGTGTCGCGCCATCCGCCCCCGGCTTCCAGTCCGGCGGGGAGCCGGGTGGCCAGCGTCAGGGCACCGGAGGAAGCCTCGGTTCCGCGGGTGAACGCGAGCAGGTGCTCTGCGGCGGCACCGGTGGCGGTCACCGGAGCGTAACCATCGAAGAGCTCCGGCCGGTCCCGGCGCAGGCGCAGCGCCCGCGAGGTGACCAGGAGCTTGCTGGCCTCGGTGCCCGCGTCCGGCAACGCGCCGCCGTCGAGCTTTGCCAGCTCCTCCTGCCGGGCACCGAAGTCCACGGGCCGCCGGTTGTCCGGGTCAGTGAGCGAACGTTCCCAGAACTCGCTGCCCTGGTAGACGTCCGGCACCCCGGGCATGGTCAGCTGGACCAGCTTGGCGGAGACCGAGTTGGCAACCGAGAAGGCGTCGATGCGGGCCACGAAGTCCGTGACCATCTTGGCGACCTTGTCGTCGTCGAACACTGCATCGACGGCGGCCTTCACTTTGGATTCGAAGTCCTCGTTGGGGTCAGTCCACTTGGTAGAGTTGCCGGCCTCCCGGGCCGCCTTTTCGGCGTAGCCCTGCAGCCGTTCCCGGCTCGCAGGCCAGGCCCCGACGATGGCCTGCCACAGCAGGTTCTCGTACGGACCGTCCGGGATCGGGGCAAGTTCACGCAGCGCCGCCAACGTGTCCGCCCACTCCTGCGGCAGCTCGGCGATCACCGAGATCCGGGCCCGGGCATCCTCGCTGCGCTTGGTGTCGTGCGTGGACAGGGTGGTCATTGACAGTGGCAGTTCCTGCTGCCGCCGCGCCATCCGCTGGTGGAACTCGTCCGGTGCCACGGCGAACTCAGTGGGTTCGGCGCCCACTTCGGTCAGGGTGCCCAGCCGGGTGTAGCGGTAGAACGCGGTGTCCTCCACGCCCTTGGCCATGACCATGCCGGAGGTCTGCTGGAACCGGATGGCAATGGGATTGGCGGGATCCAAGAGCAGCGGAAGGAGGGTTCCCACGGCCACTTCCAGATCCGGCCGGTGCGCGGCAGCGGATTCGCAGGCTTCCTTGAGGACGTCGGCGCCGACCGGCAGGTAGGACCGGTACACCGGGAAGGATGCGATGATCTCCGCAATGGCATCCGCCGCCTGGTCAACACTGAGCCCGTGGGACTCCGGAACCAGCCGGGCCAGCCGCAGCACCTCGGAGCGCAGGATGCCGTCGGCGATCATGCGCTTGGTGCCGCGGATCATCTCGGCGTAGTCGGCGGGCTGAGACGCTCCCCGGAGCGAAGCATCCAGCGCGTCCAGGGCCTGCTGGCCGGATGTGTCAACGAACACCCGGTCCACGTCAGCCAGTGCGTCGTAGCCGGTGGTGCCTTCGCAGGCAAAGTCCTGCGGCAGCACCTCGCCCGGCTCGAGGATCTTTTCCACCAGGACGTACGCGCCGCCGCTGAGGTCCTTGAGCCAGCGCAGGTAACCGGCGGGGTCGGCCAGTCCGTCCGGGTGGTCCACGCGGAGCCCGTCCACCAGGCCCTCGGTGAACCAGCGGCCCACCTCGGCATGGGCCTCCTGGAAGACGGAGGGCACCTCCACCCGGATGCCGGCGAGCGTGGTGACCGCGAAGAAGCGCCGGTAGTTCAGTTCGGCGTCCGCGCGGCGCCAGTCCATCAGCTGGTAGTGCTGGCGGCTGTGCACGTCCTGCGCGGAGTCGCCGTCGCTGTACGTGCCCTCGGCCAGCGGGAACCGGTGGTCGTAGTACCGGAGTTCGCCGTCCTTGACCTCCAGCTTGTCCAGGTCGTCGTCGGAACCCAGCATGGGCAACCGGACCTTTCCGCCTCCCAGGTCCCAATCGACGTCGAACGCTTCGGCATATGGCGATTCGCGGCCTTCCTTCAGCAGCGACCACCACCACGGGTTCTGCACCGGAGTGGCCACGCCCACGTGGTTGGGCACGATGTCCACCAGGACGCCCATGCCGTGTTCGCGGGCTGCCTTTGACAGTGCCAGGAGGCCTTCCGGGCCGCCGCGGTCCGGGTCCACGGAGGAAGGGTCGGTCACGTCGTAGCCGTGGTCCGAGCCCTTTTCCGCGGTGAGGATGGGCGACAGGTACACCCAGTCAACGCCGAGGTCCTTCAGGTACGGGACCTGCTTGGCGGCGTCGAACAGGGTGAAGCTGCTGCGGATCTGGAGGCGGTACGTGGAGACCGGGGTCCTCATGCCTTGGATTCCTCGTCGGCGCCGGTTGCCCTTGCCTCGCTGGCTTCCGCCGCCTTGGTCTGGGCCTCCACCATCTCCCCCTGTGCTTCTTCCTGCTCGGCCATGGAGGCCAGGGAAGCCGCCGCGGAGTAATCCACCTCTTCCTCAGGGCCGGAGTAGGCGCGGAGCACCACCATTGACTTCGCGTCCAGCTTCAGCGTGGCGCCGGCCTTGAGCGGTTCGTAGTCGTCAGCCTGGGCTGCGGTGTCGAACATGACCTCCCAGTACTGCGAGTATTCTTCAGCCGGCAGGCAGAAGTCCACGGCATCGTCGTGAGCGTTGAAGGCCATGATGAAGCTGTCATCGGTGATCCGGCGGCCACGGGAATCCTGTTCCTGGATGCCGTCGCCGTTGTAGAACACACCGATGGTCCGGCCGAAGCCGCTCCCCCAGTCCTCCGGCAGCATCTCCGTGCCGTCGGTCTTCAGCCACACAATGTCCGGCAGCTTTTCGCCTTCGCCACGGCGGACCGGGCGGCCGTCAAAGAAGCGGCTGCGGCGGAACGTGGGGTGGTCGTGGCGGAGCTTGTTGACGAAGGCGGTGAACTCCACCAGCGGCTGGTCCATGGCCTCCCAGTGGATCCAGCTGAGCTCGGAGTCCTGGCAGTAGGTGTTGTTGTTGCCCTGCTGGGTGCGGCCGAGTTCGTCGCCGTGCAGCAGCATGGGGACGCCCTGAGAGAGCAGCAGCGTGCCGATGAAGTTCCGCTGCTGGCGGGCGCGCAGGGCCAACACGGTTTCGTCATCCGTGTCGCCTTCCACGCCGCAGTTCCAGGACCGGTTGTGCGATTCGCCGTCGTTGTTGCCTTCGCCGTTGGCCTCGTTGTGCTTCTCGTTGTAGGACACCAGGTCCCGCATGGTGAAGCCGTCGTGGGCGGTGACGAAGTTGATCGAGGCTACCGGGCGGCGGGCCGAGCTTTCGTACAGGTCGGCGGAGCCGGTGAGCCGAGACGCGAACTCGCCCAGGGTGGAGGGCTCGCCGCGCCAGAAGTCGCGGACGGTGTCGCGGAACTTGCCGTTCCATTCAGTCCACTGCGGCGGGAAGTTGCCCACCTGGTAGCCGCCGGGACCGACGTCCCACGGCTCTGCAATCAGCTTCACCTGGGAAACTACCGGGTCCTGCTGGATGAGTTCGAAGAAGGTGGAGAGCTTGTCCACGTCGTAGAACTCGCGGGCCAGGGTGGAAGCGAGGTCGAAGCGGAAGCCGTCCACGTGCATCTCGGTCACCCAGTAGCGCAGGGAGTCCATAAGCAGCTGCAGGGAGTGCGGGTGGCGCACGTTCAGCGAGTTGCCGGTGCCGGTGTAGTCCATGTAGTGCTTGAGGTCGTTGTCCACCAGCCGGTAGTAGGCCTGGTTGTCGATGCCCTTGAAGGACAGCGTGGGGCCCAGGTGGTTGCCTTCGGCGGTGTGGTTGTAGACGACGTCGAGGATCACTTCGATGCCGGCGCGGTGCAGGTCGCGGACCATGGCTTTGAATTCCTGGACCTGGTGTCCCACGTCGCCGGTTGCGCTGTAGGTGTTCTGCGGCGCGAAGAAGCCGATGGTGTTGTAGCCCCAGTAGTTGTTGAGTCCCTTCTCCACCAGGGTGCCGTCGTTGACGAACTGGTGGACGGGCATGAGCTCGATGGCGGTGACGCCGAGCTTCTTCATGTGGTCGATCACTGCGGGGTGCGCGACGCCCGCGTAGGTGCCGCGCTGCTCTTCCGGGATCTCGGGGTGCAGTTCGGTGAGGCCCTTGACGTGGGCTTCGTAGATGACCGAATCGTGGTAAGGGATTTTCAGCTGGCGGTCGCCGTCCCATTCGAAGAACGGGTTGATGACCACGCCGTGCATGGTGTGTGGCGCGGAATCGTCGTCGTTGCGGGAATCGGGGTCGCCGAATTCGTAGGAGAAGAGCGCGGGGTCCCAGTCGATCTGGCCCTGGATGGCCTTGGCGTACGGGTCCATCAGCAGCTTGTTGGGGTTGAAGCGGTTGCCGCTGGCAGGATCGTAGGGTCCGTGCACGCGGTAGCCGTACTTCTGGCCGGGCTGGATGTGCGGCAGGTAGCAGTGCCACACATAGCCGTCCACTTCCGTCAGCTCGATGCGTGTCTCGGTCAGGTCATCGGCCAGGAGGCAGAGTTCAACCCGCTCGGCCCGTTCGCTGAACAGGGCGAAATTGGTGCCGGTGCCGTCAAAGGTAGCTCCCAGCGGGTAGGCGTTTCCAGGCCAGACTTCCATCGTGCTCCTCATTTATTGGTCAGCAGCAGACGGCAATGGAACGCCCCTGCTGCTGGTGCGAACTAATGCCTACCGTAGTGGCTGGCTGTGACTATTACGTTTCCGTGCTCCATAGTTACTAAGCATGCTGACTTTACCCCACGTTTCAGGTATGGCGTCAGCAATTCCGCCAGCGGCGATCGGTCCACCCGCTACCGCCTCGGACGCCGCCCCCCCGGCCTGGCCGTGCAGTGCGGCCCCCAGCGCGGCGATGGCGGCCCACTGCCCCTCCGGTTCGATGCCCAGCTTCCTGAAGCGTCCGACGTCGGACCCCGCCTGGGCGAGCAGCGCACCGATGACGCCGGCCAGGACGTCCCCGCTGCCGGCGGTGGCGAGCCACGGTGTGCCGTCCGCCTGGCTGAAGGTGGTGCCCGCGGGTGCGGCCACGAGGGTGCTGGCGCCCTTGAGCAGGACGGTGGCCCCGGTGCGGTCAGCGGCCTGGCGGACAGCGGCGAGCGTTCCGGCTTCCACCGCTTCCCTGTCCTCCCCGCCGCCCAGGCGCTGGAACAGTGAGGCGAGTTCGCCGGCGTGCGGGGTCAGCACCACATGCGGGGCGAGCCTGTCAGGAAGTGCGGGCAGCGCGCCGGCGTCGGCCACCACGGGGAGGCCTGACGCAAGTGCGTCCCGTGCGCGCGCCAGCTGGTCGTGGTCCTGCGGACCCATGCCCGAGCCCACCAGCCAGGCCTGCACGCGGTTTTCGGCCACCGTCCCGGTGCTGCAGACAACCTCAGGGCAGGACTGGCGGACCAGGTGGGCCACCGACGGCGGGCCGAGGTAACGGACCATGCCCACACCGGCGGCCAGCGCGCCGCGGCACGCAAGGACCGCGGCGCCGGGATAGTCCTCGGATCCCGCCACCACCCCCAGGACGCCGCGGGAGTACTTCTGGGCGCGCCGGGCCGGGTGCGGCAGGAGGCCTGCCATGTCAGCGTCCTCGAGGCGGCGGAGGGCCGGCTCCGGGAGGTGCTCCTCAATGCCGATTTCCACGACCAGGACGCGCCCGGCATAGTCCGCACCGGGGTCTGTCAACAGGCCGTTCTTCGCTCCCCCGAACGTCACCGTCAGATCCGCGGGCAGGACCGGAGCGGAAGCCTCACCGGTATCGGCATCCACACCGCTGGGAAGGTCGCAGGCGAGGACAACGCCACGCGGGCAGTGGCCAGTGATGATACTGACCAGGTCCGCGGCGCTCCCCCGCAGGCCGCCCTGGGCACCCGTGCCCAGGATTGCATCAATCACGACGTCGGCCGCGGCGGCTTCGGCGGCCAGTCCGGGAAGTGCCGCTTCGGTGAGCCAGTGCACCCGGCCGCCGGCGCGCTCAAATGCGGCGAGACCAGCCTGGTGGGCGGCGTCCCCGGTGAGTACCGCCGTCGTACGCATCCCCCGGGCGGCAAGGAACGCGGCGGCAAAAAGGCCGTCACCGCCGTTGTTGCCCTTGCCGGCAAGCACCACAAGGCGGGCCCCGTTGAGGCGGGTGCGGCGTGCCTTGAGTTCATGGACGACGGCGTTGGCCAGCCCGTGCGCGGCGCGCTGCATGAGCACGTCCCCCAGCCCGGCGGCCAGGAGGGGTTGTTCCGCTGCCCGGACCTGCGTTCCGGTGTAGGCGCTGATCACGGCGGCCGCCCGGGTCAGCCCTCGGCCAGGACCGTGGCGGTGGCGATGCCGCCGTCGTGGCTGATTGAGAGGTGCCAGCGCTTGACGCCCTTGGCCTCGGCAACCGCCAGGACCGTGCCCTTCACCTGGACAGTGGGCCCGTTCTGGTCGAGGCCGATCCAGCAGTCCTGCCAGTTCATGCCAGCCGGCGCCCCGAGGACCTTGGCCACCGCTTCCTTCGCGGCGAACCGGGCGGCAAGGGAGCGGATGTGCAATTCCCGCTCGGCTGGTACGAACAGGCGGTCCCGCAGGCCCGGCGTCCGCTCCAGCTGGCGGCCGAACCGCTCGATGTCTACTACGTCTACCCCAATGCCAACGATCATGCGGTTCATTCTACGGGGGCGCCTGCGGCTGGAGGGCGGCGCACGCCGGTCATCCGCGGTGTCCGCCATGAGCGGAAATGCGTGACTTTCAGGCCGTTTGCAGGGATGGCACCCTGACATCCCGGCGCCTCAGTGGCCGGGGAGGACCAAAAGTTACGCAAACCCGCTCGCCCCGAGGTGTTAATGTTTTTCCATTCGCTGGAGATAATGCCCTATGGACAACTCGACAGGCTCCCAGCCGCCACGGAGGAGAAGACCTTGGCGAAGGGCTCTTAAAGGAGTCCTGATCGCACTCGCTGTGATCGTCGCTCCACTTCTGCTGTTTCAGGCCTCGTACGTCCTGGGAACGACCCGGATGGTGTCCGTCGCCGACAGGCTCCAGCCGGCGCCCGGATGGATAGAGGACGGTGAACACGTCAGCGGCGGCTTCTTTTGCGTCCCCGTCGCCGTGCCTTGTGACAGCATGTGGCGCCAGTACAGGACGCAGCAGCCCGTAACTCCCGCCGACGTACGCCGGATAAGCGTGGCAGCGGGGCTGGATGGGAACGTGGAGGGGGACTGTGAAAGCTCCCCGCTTCCGCCGAATGTCACCGGAATGTATATGGCCTGCAGCGCAGCCAGAGTGCTGGACGGCTATGACGTTGAGGTTCGGGTGCTGAAGTTGGCAGAGAACGACCCGGAACGGATCATCCAGTTCCGACTGAGCAACATCAAAAACCGTAAGTAGAACGGAAGCCCCAGGCCGCATGGGCCCGGGGCTTCAGCTGTGTTAAGACAAGACCGGCTACTCGACGGTGACGCTCTTGGCGAGGTTGCGGGGCTGGTCCACGTCATAGCCCTTGGCCGCGGCGAGTTCCGCGGCGAAGATCTGCAGCGGGACGGTGGTCAGCAGCGGCATGAGCAGGGTGGGGGTTTCGGGGACGTAGAAGACGTACTCGGCGTAGGCCTTGACGGCTTCGTCGCCTTCCTCGGCGATGACCAGGGTCCGGGCGCCGCGGGCGCGGACTTCCTGGATGTTGGAGACCACCTTGGCGTGCAGCGAGTCGCGCCCGCGCGGGGACGGGACCACCACGAACACCGGCTGGCCTTCATCGATCAGGGCGATGGGGCCGTGCTTGAGCTCACCGGCGGCGAACCCTTCGGCGTGGATGTATGCGATTTCCTTGAGCTTCAGCGCGCCCTCGAGGGCCACGGGGTAGCCCACGTGCCGGCCCAGGAACAGCACGGACTTCTCGTTGGCCATGGACCGGGCCAGTTCACGCAGCGGGCCGGCGTTGTCCAGGATGGTCTGGATCTTGTCCGGGATCTTGCCAAGGTCCGCGAGGACGTCCTTGATCTGCCCGGTGAAGATGTTCCCGCGCAGCTGGGCCAGGTACAGGCCCAGCAGGTACGCGGCCGTGATCTGGGCCAGGAACGCCTTGGTGGAGGCCACCGCGATCTCCGGCCCGGCGTGCGTGTACAGCACGGCGTCGGATTCACGCGGGATGGTGGAGCCGTTGGTGTTGCAGATCGAGATGGTCTTGGCGCCCTGTTCCCGGGCGTACCGGACCGCCATCAGCGTGTCCATGGTCTCCCCCGACTGGGAGATGGAGACCACCAGGGTGTTCTCGTCCAGGATCGGGTCCCGGTAGCGGAACTCGTGCGCGAGCTCCACCTCGGTGGGGATCCGGCACCAGTTCTCGATGGCGTACTTCGCCACCATGCCCGCATAGGCGGCGGTGCCGCAGGCCAGCACGATGATCTTGTTGACCTGCTTCAGCCGCTCCGGGTCGATCCGCAGCTCATCCAGGGTCAGCTTGCCGTCCAGGTCGGACCGGCCCAGCAGGGTCTGCGCCACGGCATCGGGCTGGTCATGGATTTCCTTCTCCATGAACGAGGAGAACCCGCCCTTTTCGGCCGACGCCGGGTCCCAGTCCACGTGGTATTCCTTGCCCTGCGCCGGGTTACCGTAAAAATCAGTGATCTCCACGGAATCGGCGGTGATCGTGACGATCTGGTCCTGCCCCAGCTCCACGGCGCGGCGCGTGTAATCGATGAACCCGGACACGTCCGAGCCCAGGAAGTTTTCCCCCTCGCCCAGGCCCACCACCAGCGGTGAGTTGCGGCGGGCGGCCACGACGACGTCGGGCTGGTTCGCGTGCACCGCGAGCAGGGTGAAGGCGCCCTCAAGGCGCTGGCAGGCCAGCTCCATAGCCTTGGTGAGGCCGCCGTTGGCGGGGTCCCCGCCCAGCTGGTTCCGGAGGATGTCCGCCAGCAGCGCGGCGGCGACCTCGGTGTCCGTCTCGGACAGGAACTCAACGCCCTTTTTCAGCAGCTCGAGCTTGAGTTCGGCGAAGTTTTCGATGATGCCGTTGTGGATCACGGCCAGCTTGCCGCCGTCAGCCAGGTGCGGGTGCGCGTTGCGGTCCGTCGGGCCGCCGTGCGTCGCCCACCGCGTGTGCCCGATCCCCGTGACGGTCTCCGGCAGCGGCCGGGCCTCCAGCTCACCAATCAGGTTGCTCAGCTTCCCGGACTTCTTCCGCGACTCAATCGTGCCATCCGACACCACAGCCACACCGGCGGAGTCATAACCGCGGTACTCCAGGCGGCGCAGTCCCTCAAGGACAACGTCCAGCGCACTGTGACCGTTAATTGCACCGTCAACCCGACGGCCTACATACCCCACGATTCCACACATAGCCTCAAGACTATCGGCAGCGTGCCTCTTGCTCTAAACCGGGCGGCCAGCACCGCACCGCGGCAGTGACGTACGCCGCGCTGAGCAGGGCCGTCATTTCGCGATGGGCCGGGCGCGGGGCAGAATCTTTAGGTGACTTCGCAACGCAACGACGCGAACGGGGAGGGTGCCTCACCGTTCGTGGAGCTGGACCGGCAGACCTGGTCCCGCCTCGCAGCCCAGATGGAACAGCCCCTTAATGAAGAGGACGTGCTGCGCCTTCGCGGGCTCGGTGACCCCCTGGATATCAACGAAGTCAGGGATGTCTACCTGCCGCTGTCACGGCTGCTGCACCTGTATGTGGAGGCGGCAGGGCAGCTGCACGCTGCCACCACCACGTTCCTGGGCGAGCAGACCCAGCGCACCCCGTTCGTGATCGGTGTGGCCGGGTCCGTGGCCGTCGGCAAGTCCACCATCGCCCGCGTGCTGCGGGAAATGCTGCGCCGGTGGCCTGGCACCCCCAACGTGGAGCTCATCACCACCGACGGTTTCCTCTACCCCCTGGCCGAGCTGAAGCGCCGGCAGCTGCTGGACCGGAAGGGCTTCCCGGAGTCCTATGACCGGCGGGCGCTGCTGCGGTTCGTGAGCGAGATCAAGGGCGGCGCCGAGGAAGTGCGTGCGCCCTGGTACTCCCACGTCACCTATGACATCGTGCCCGGTAAGGAAGTGGTGGTCCGCCGCCCGGACGTGCTCATTGTGGAGGGCCTGAACGTCCTCGCACCGGCCCGGCCCCGGCACGACGGCCGGCAGGGCCTGGCGCTGAGCGACTTCTTTGACTTCTCCATCTACGTCGACGCCAAGACCTCGTACATCGAGGAGTGGTACGTGGACCGGTTCCGGAAGCTGCGCAGCACGGCCTTCGCGCAGCCCGAGTCCTACTTCCACCGCTACGCCACGCTGTCCGACGAGGAAGCCGAGAACACCGCAAGGGACATCTGGAAGCGGATCAACGAGCCCAACCTGGAGGAGAACGTGCTGCCCACGCGCGGCCGGGCCCAGCTGGTGCTGACCAAAGAGGCGGACCACTCCATCCGCCGCATGCTGCTCCGGAAGGTGTAGCACAGGTGTGCTACCAATGCGGGTCCTCCAGCCGTCGCAGCTTCACCCGTTTCCTCGCAGCCGGAGCCGGGCTGACTGTCCTGGCCGCCTGCTCGCCGGAGGCACCCAAGGCGGTGGCGCCGTCGTCGTCCACTGCTTCATCTGCAGCCTCCTCCCCTGCCGCCGTCACTGCTTCGGCCAGCCCGACGGCGGAAACGGCCGCGGCGGGCCAGCCACCGGAGGCGCCGTCCCCCACGCCGTCCCCGTCAGCCACGTTGGCGCGGCAGTTTTCGCTTGACGACCCGGCCAGCCCGTGGGTCGTTGTGAACAAGCACCGGGCGCTGAAACCGGCGGACTATGTGCCGGCCGCCTTGGTGCGTCCCGCCGTGGCCATTTCTGCTGCGGGTGAGGCGGTGCTTCTGAACAGCACGACGGCGGCGGCGGCCGAGGCGATGTTCGCGGCCGCCGCGCGGGATGGCGTGGCAATGGTCCTGGCCAGTGGCTACCGCTCGTACACCACGCAGGTGGCCACCTACAACGGGTACGTCGCGGCGCGGGGCCAGGCCGACGCCGACACCGCCAGCGCCCGCCCCGGCCACTCGGAACACCAGACGGGGTGGGCGTTCGACATCGGTGACGGCGGAGGCGCCTGCAGCTTCGAACCGTGCTTCGCCGACCAGCCCGCGGCGACCTGGGCAAAGGCGAACGGGCACCGGTTCGGGTTCGTGGTGCGGTATCCGTGGATGCTGCATCCCATCACGGGGTATTACTACGAGCCGTGGCACCTGCGGTACGTGGGGGTGGAGGCGGCGACGGACATGCTGAACCGCGGCATCGGCACTCTGGAGGAATACTTCGGCCTGGAGGCGGCGCCGGCGTACCTGTAGGCGCGCCCTAGCTGCTGGCACCCCTATGCTGTGCCTATGACTGACCGTGACCGCCAGCTCATTCTGGCAGAGCTAACGGACCGAGCACGACGCGACTTTCAACTCCGCATCGATGTCTTTGACAGGGAGCAGGCGGAGCGGACTGCGGCCATTGCTGATGAGCGCAAGAAGCAACTCAACCTGACGCCGGAGCATTACCGCAAACATCGCGATTTCATGAATTCACAGCGTGCGTACGAGCGGGAGCGACTGGAGAAGGGCCTGAAATACTTTGGCACCTTCTCATACGAGGTCCTCGCAGCCTTTGACGACGACCTGAACAACAGCGGTCCTTTCTCAGAAGCGCACGGTATCCGCTGCACCGACGGTGACCCGGACCACTACAGGTCCTACTACTATGGAACGGCCCGATTCATTAGCGAATTCAGGCACAGGTATTCTGGCGAACGCTACATCCGGGACTACTTCACCTTTCTGCCACCAAATACCGGCATCATTCGCGATGCCTGGACAGCTCTGGGGCTAGAGGAGCCCACTGGTTTAACTGAGGTTGCTGATAGGCAGTACTCCAGACACGCGATTAGCAACATGCTCCTTACCGCTCAAGCACTTCGATCCGTGCAGGACAACTACCACAGTCAGCTTGTGACCTCGACTGGCTACTCCTGGGGCGACGAGTTCGCATACAGGACGCACCATCTCCGGCACCTCACCCGTGCGTTCGCGAGGCACCTTCTGGAGAATGCCCCCAGCGATGAGAGCCTCGCACGCGAGCTGGGAGACGCCACTGACGACAGGTACGGCTTGACGCTGGAGGGGGTTACGGCGGAGGAATTCTTGACCACCCTTGAGCGGTACCGCAGCAAGAGGAGAGCTGAGCGTCACTTTTAACGAGGAATGCGTGGGAAAACCTCGTTCGGGAAGCCAGTGAAACTGGGCTAGCTTGGTTTCCATGCTTAGTGGATTCAAGAACTTCATTATGAAGGGCAATGTGGTTGACCTTGCCGTGGCCGTCGTCATGGGTACTGCGTTCGGCGCGGTGGTGACGGCGCTGGTGAACAAGGTGTTGATGCCCTTCGTTTCCGGCCTGGTGGGCGCGCCCAATTTCGACAGCTTCGCACGGGTGGAGCTGAACGGCAACGCCATCGAGTTCGGGGTACTGCTGACCGCCGTGGTGAACTTCCTGCTGATTGCCGCCGCCATCTACTTTGTGGTGGTCATGCCGATGAACATCATGATCGAGCGCCGCAACCGCCGGCTGGGGATCAACCAGGACGTGAAGAAGGATGCCGCCGAGGACCCGCAGGTTGCGCTGTTGACCGAGATCCGGGACGCGCTGAAGGAACGCTCGGTGTAAGTGTTATTTAACGCAAAGTGGCTCGCCTCCCTGCTGGGAGGCGGGCCACAACTCTTTGGTGCGCTAGTTTGAGGCGAGCTCCAGCGCGAGCTCGGTCCGGACCACCTGGGCCAGGTGCTCGGCGATGGACTGGGCCGTCTCTTCGTCGGCGGCTTCCACCATCACGCGAACCACGGGCTCTGTGCCGGAGGGTCGGAGCAAAACGCGGCCGGTTTCGCCGAGCGCTGCTTCCGCCGCGGCGACGGCTTGGGCCAGGACGTCGTTGCTGCTGACTCGGCTGCGGTCCACGCCCCTGACGTTGATGAGGACCTGCGGGAGCTTAGTCATCACGGTGGCCAGCTCCTTGAGCGGCTTTTGGGTCAGCGCTACCTGCGCGGCGAGCTGCAGGCCGGTGAGGAGGCCGTCACCGGTGGTGGCGTGGTCGGAGAAGATCACGTGGCCGGACTGTTCGCCACCCAGGTTGTAGCCGCCGTCGCGCATGCCTTCCAGGACGTAGCGGTCCCCCACTGCCGTTTCCACGATGGTGATGCCGGCCTCGCGGAGGGCGATCTTGAGGCCCAGATTGCTCATGACCGTGGCCACCAGGACATCGTCCTTCAGCTTGCCGGACTTCTTGAGCGCGACGGCGAGAATGGCCATGATCTGGTCGCCGTCCACCTCGTTGCCTTCGTGGTCCACGGCGAGGCACCGGTCGGCGTCGCCGTCGTGGGCGATGCCCAGGTTGAAGCCGTACTTGACCACGGCTTCCTTGAGCGGGCCGAGGTGGGTGGAGCCGACGCCGTCGTTGATGTTCAAGCCGTCAGGATCTGCGCCGATGACAATAACTTCGGCACCGGCGTCCTTGAAAAGCTGGGGCGAGCAGCCGCTGGCGGCACCGTTGGCGCAGTCCAGCACCACGGTGAGGCCGTCCAGGCGGTGCGGAAGGGTGCGGAGCAGGTGGACGATGTAGCGGTCCTCGGCGTCTGAGAAGCGCTGGATGCGGCCCACGTCGGCGCCGGTGGGGCGGACGGCTTCCTTGCTCATCTGGGCTTCGATGGCGTCCTCCACCTCGTCGGGGAGCTTCTGGCCGCCGCGGGCGAAGAACTTGATGCCGTTGTCCGGAGCGGGGTTGTGCGAGGCGGAGATCATGACGCCGAAGTCCGCGTCCAGATCCGCAACGAGGTAGGCGGCGGCGGGGGTGGGCAGGACGCCCGCGTCGTAGACGTCGATCCCTGAGCTGGAAAGGCCGGCTTCCACGGCTGCGGCAATGAATTCGCCGCTGGCGCGGGGATCCCGGGCCAGCACGGCGCGGGGCCTCGCACCGTTGGCAGCACGGTCATGGCCGAGTACGACGGCGGCCGCCTGGGCCAGCTGCAGGGCCAGTTCTGCTGTCAGCAGGCCGTTGGCCAGCCCCCGGACACCATCTGTTCCAAATAATCTAGACACCGGTCAAGTGTAGAGGATGGGGTCGCTGCGCCTCGAAACCGCTGGTCAGAGCGCGCATTTTGTGCCTTCTCAGACACCTGAGCGCGGCTGAAAATTCTTCCATACTCCACCGACTCGCTGCGATGTCAGGTGCCATCGGGAGCAGAGAGAACAGGGATACAGGCTGGCCTCTCGCCTCCTGTCATCGCCCGAGCGTTGAATGGCTTGGAGGGCCCGAAGAGCGGCATTTCGGCTCACATAGGTGACCTTGGTTCAATACGGCATAGCGCGAAATCCAATTACGGGAAGTCGCATGGCTCATATCCACACTTGATCAGCTGCTTATTACAGCCGATCCAGATCCACTCGAAGTGGTCGGTCTCAAGCGAAGATACGGGTGATTTCTAGCCGCGTCAATGCGATCCGGAACAGGCGTCGTTTCCAAGTGGCGTTAAATGACAGAAGCCCGCTCCGCCAAACGGCGGGACGGGCTTCTGTGTAAGCGGATTTAGCGCTTGGAGTACTGCTGAGCCTTACGGGCCTTCTTGAGGCCAGCCTTCTTACGCTCGATGACGCGGGCGTCACGTGAGAGGTAGCCGGCCTTCTTGAGGGTAGCGCGGTTGTTCTCGACGTCGATCTCGTTCAACGACCGGGCGATGCCGAGGCGCAGGGCGCCGGCCTGGCCGGAGATGCCGCCGC
Source organism: Pseudarthrobacter defluvii (assembly GCF_030816725.1). NCBI lineage: Bacteria > Bacillati > Actinomycetota > Actinomycetes > Micrococcales > Micrococcaceae > Pseudarthrobacter > Pseudarthrobacter defluvii. Next base: position 1,158,413 of record NZ_JAUSYG010000001.1, on the reverse strand, counting down.
CGTGGATACGGGCGATAACGTCGTAGGCGCCTTCAAGATCAAGGATCTTGAAGGGCTCGTTGACGTCCTGCTGGTGCAGCTTGTTCGGGAAGTAGTTGTCCAGCGCACGGCCGTTGATGGTCCACTTGCCGGAGCCGGGCACAACGCGAACGCGTGCAACGGCTTCCTTGCGGCGGCCAACTGCTGCGCCGGCAACGGTCAGGGCCGGGCGCTCCTTCTTCGGCGCAGCGGCGTCAGCAGCTGAGCTTTCAGAGGTGTAGCTGGTCAGGTTTTCCTCGGCCTCGACGACCTCGGTGGTCTCTTCGTTCTGAGCCACGATTCTCCTTGTATAGATAAGTTGTTTGGTGGCCAGGACTACTGGGCGACCTGGGTGATTTCGAAAGTCTTGGGCTGCTGGGCGGCGTGGGGGTGCTCAGCACCGCGGTACACCTTCAGCTTGCCGAGCTGCTGGGCAGCCAGGGAGTTCTTGGGGAGCATGCCCTTGATGGCCTTCTCAACGGCGCGGACCGGGTTGGATTCCAGCAGTTCCGCGTAGTTGACAGAGGTCAGGCCGCCCGGGTAACCGGAGTGGCGGTATGCCCGCTTCTGCTCCAGCTTGGCGCCCGTCAGGGCTACCTTCTCGGCGTTGATGATGATGACAAAGTCGCCCATGTCCATGTGGGATGCGAATGTGGCCTTGTGCTTGCCGCGCAGCAGGATTGCGGTCTGGCTTGCAAGACGACCAAGGACAACGTCGGTGGCGTCAATGACGTGCCACTGGCGGTTGATATCGCCGGGCTTCGGGGTGTACGTACGCACGGTGTTTGCCTCGTTCTTGTTCTGGCGTTCTTGTTTAGGTGTCGCTAGCTCGCGCACCTACTGTCTGCGCGCTACCGGAACAGAGGTGAGGGCTCCATGTAACCAGTCATCCTGAAGTTCCGAATGTGCACGTTGAGTAGTTATCCTGCAACCGGATCCTCAAGCGGGCACGCACCATCGGAATAGGACACGCACAACGACTACCAAGATTAGCGCGTCAGGTGGTTCGGGGTCAAAATGAGGTAGCCGGAGGCCACTGGGGTCACGCTGGCTCGTTCAACGCAGGGGGATGCAGTGGTGTCAGTGGCGAACTCATACTCCATCACTATGCTCTTAGTCCTTGGTGCAGCCCTTTTGGGAGCCATCCTCTCCCCCATCGCCGAGACCATGATCGCCAGGCTGCTTCCCAGGCTTGGTGACCTACCCCGTTTCCAGACACGAATTACGACGGCGGCACTCACCGGCCTCGTCTGCGCCGCCTTCGCGGCGCATTTTGGTTTCTCCTTAAGTCTTCCAGGCTTCTTTTTACTCGCAGTATTGGGTGCACAGCTCGGGCGGATCGATGTGGCGCTCCATTTGCTCCCCAATCCCCTCGTATTGATACTTCTGGCCGGCGGCCTTTTCCTACTTTTGTTGCCAGGAGTATTTGGTAAGCAATCTGATAATTTGCTTCGGGCAGCCCTGGGAGCGGTCATTTTGTTTGCCGCCTACCTGACTTTGGGACTTATTTCTCCTGGCGCCATCGGAATGGGCGACGTGAAGCTCGCAGCCCCTGTCGGCCTTTACCTCGGGTACCTAGGGTGGAGCCACCTCCTCTACGGTGGCCTCCTTGGGTTCGTCCTGAACGGCGTCGTTTCGATAATGGTGATCAGCAGAAAAGGCCGGAATAGAGCCGCGGAAGTAGCTCACGGACCCTCGATGCTCGGCGCCCTCACGGTAGTCACGCTCTTCGTCACCCAGTCCCCACCGCCGTAGTTCCTTCTGCCACCGCCACCGGTCCAACCAGCAGCCCAAGTAGTCCTTCGCGTGCCTGCAAACACTGACTGAGTACTGGCTTGCCCATTCGAGTACGTACTTTTAGGGTCTGCCAAAAAAGTCGAGTACCACTACGCATTGTTGCCCCACACCCCCCAGTGACAATCTCTTCTTAGCGAAGTCCAGCCGCTAAAGATTTATGAGGGCAGCTGGAAGTTCGCTGAAATCAGATAGATCCAATTTCACCGAATTAAGGAAAATACAATGACTTCTCTGATGGTCTCAATGATGGCTTTTGTCGCTAACGTCAAGGATCGGTTCGAATCTGAAAAGGGCGCAACTGCGACGGAGTACTCACTGTTGGTCGGTCTGATCGCGCTGGTACTCGTCGGCGGCGTAGGTATCTTCGGCGGCGCCTTGAACACTTGGTTTGACAACCTCGGCGGCATCGTGGCCGGCTGGACGACTCCTGCCGCTCCTGCCGGGCCGTAGCAGATCCCAGTAACCGAATCTCCCATGGGGGCCGCACCCACTCGTGGGCTGCGGCCCCCGCTACTTGTACACCGACTTGAGGAGCTTCGTTGAATCGCATTCGAAGGGTGCATAGGCGGGAGAGTGGCGCCGTTGCCGTTGAACTGGCCCTGGTCGCGCCCCTCCTTCTGGCGCTGATCGCGGGGATCGTCGAGTTCTCATACGCCTACAACACTCAAATCTCCCTTAGTCAGGCCGCCCGCGAAGCTGCGAGGACCTACGCCGTTACCAAATCATGGTCCCAGGCGACGGCACAGGGAATCCTGGGCGCTCCCGGAAGCGGCCTCTCGGCCGGCGACTTCGTCCTCACCCCCACAACGTGCTCCGGAACGGACCAAACCGTCCAGGTAACTGTCAAACACACCTTCAATTCCCCAACGGGTTTCGCGCTGGACGTGCAAGGCACCAGCATCTCGTTTGCAAACACATTTGTCACAACTGGAGTAGGAGCCATGCGATGCAGTGGCTGATGAAGAGGGCTCAACTACACGGGCAAGAGGGTGTAGCTGGAGTAATGGTCGTCATCTCGATGTTGGTCCTTATCGGTATGGGTGCTGTCGCAGTTGACGTCGGACAGATCTATTCGGAGCGCGGTCAATTGCAGAACGCAGCGGATGCCGGCGCTCTCGCGGTAGCGCAGAGCTGCGCACAGGGCGCCTGTGACGCCGGATTGGCTGCCCCTTTGGCAAATCAGAACTCGTTGGACGGTAAGAGCACCGTTGACCTAGTCGACACAACCTCGGTCGCAGGGCAGGTCAGAGTAGTCACCAAAACGAAAAACTCCTCCACTAACGGGAATACCTTGTCGAAGCTCTTCGCGAGTGCTCTCACCGATGGCCCCGGTGTTGCAGTCGGCGCTACTGCGATAGCTGGTTGGGGAGGACCCCTTATAGGCCCAGCAACGCTACCGATGGCCTTCGCCCCGTGCCAAATAGACTCCACCAGCGGAGTACTTCAGTACTTGTATCTCAAGGACCCCCCGCCTGCGTACGCCACATGCCCAGGGGATGGATCGACTGCGCATGTGAGTGCGCTGCCAGGCGGATTTCACTTTGCTGTATTGGATGACGCAGCCACCTGTTCAACCAGCGTAAAGACCGCTTCAGATGGATCGGGCTATATGTATCTCGAAAGCAATACCAGTATCAGTGTCCCCAACGCGTGCAAGATTGCCCTGGCGAACAACCTGAACAAGGTGATCCTATTCCCTGTCTATAGCGGTGTGACGGGCAACGGTGCCGGTGGAAAGTACATCATCGAGGGTTGGGCAGCGTTCAAGCTGGAAGGCTACCGCTTCAACGGTGGAGTTTCCGGGGGAGTGGCTGTCCCCGGAGGAGCAAATTCACGAGGAATAGCAGGAAGGTTTGTGGAATGGGTCGCAGATCCATCCACATACAGCGGCGCCGGCTACACCGAGGGCGGAGCATCGCTGCCGCCACATCTGGTCAAGTAAAGGAATCAAAGGGGAAAGAACATGAAAGCACGCCTACTGGGAGGCATCGCCGCGCTCGTTGTGGCAGTTCTGGGGACAGTACTCCTATTCAACTACGTTCAGGGCGCGGATCGCCGCGCGCTGGCAAACACGGAAACGCAAGACGTCCTCGTTGTTAAACAGAACGTTCCGGCCGGAACTCCGGCCAACCAGCTCGCGCAATACGTCACAACAAAGGCCGTGCCGCGCACCGCCGTCGCAGCCGATGGAGTGCGCGACCTCGGTGCATTGGGCGAAACTGTCACTTCAGTGGCGCTCGTTCCAGGCGAGCAGCTCCTCAGCAGCCGTTTGGTGGATGCCAGTGCCTACTTAGGACCGGCGCGGGTTGCTGTCCCTACCGGCCTGCAAGAAATTAGCGTTCGTCTTGACATCGATCGGGTAGTCGGCGGCACTATCAGGGCTGGCGATAGCGTGGGCGTTTTCATCTCCACAAACGATCAAGCCACCGGGGGAAACACGCAGTTCACCTTCCACAAGGTGCTGGTAACGGCGGTTCAGTTCAGCTCAGGGGCCCCCGCACAGACTGAAGCTGAAGCGACAACACAAACAAGTTCGTCAGGGGCGCTCAATTCCACGAACCAAAAGAAACAGGTGTCAAACGGTTCGTATCTGGTCACCTTCGCTAGGAACGCCGTCGACACGGAGAAACTGGTGTACGCCGCGGAATTCGGGAAGGTCTACCTCTCCAAGGAGCCGGCAGATGCCATTGAAGGCACAACCGGCGTGGTCAATCAGTCAAAGGTATTCCAATGAGCCGTTTCATTTTGATTTCCCCTTCAGCAGACTACGAACGGAAGGTCCGGGCCTCAATCGCTCCCCTTCGCGGGTCCCTGCAGTTCTACCAGGCGGCCTATTTTCCCGAAGCTCCTGAGGACATCCTGCGGCAGCAAAGTGGAGAACCACCCGAAGTTCTGATTCTCGGGCCTGGGCTCCCTCTGGATGAGGCGCTGAAGTTTGCCGCGGTCCTGGATCTTCGGTATCCCGAAATCAGTCTTGTGCTCACAGCAGAAGACGACGGCGAGACAGCGCTTAGCGCCATGCGCTCCGGAATCCGTGACATCATCTCGCCGTCGGCTGACTCAGACACGGTGCGCGCCTTGGTGGAACGGGCCAGTCTGTCTGCTGCAGGCCGCCGTCGTGGATTGGCTCCGACAGCAGGGGAAGGAGCAAATGCCGACGGCGGGAGAGTCATCGCAGTTATGTCCCCGAAAGGTGGTGTCGGCAAGACCACCATCGCCAGCAACCTCGCCATAGGGTTGGGCCAGATTGCTCCGATGAGCGTAGTCATCGTCGACCTCGACCTTCAGTTCGGTGACGTCGCGAGCGGCCTGATGCTCGAGCCGGAATTTACGATCACTGATGGCGTGGTAGGTGCGGCCAGCCAGGATTCCATGGTCCTGAAGACGTACCTCTCGCTCCACCCCGGCAGCATCTATGCACTCTGCGCACCACGCAACCCCATCGAGATGGACCGGATCAGCGGCGAACACATCACGCATCTCCTAAGCCAGCTGCGCTCTGAATTTCAGTACGTTGTGGTCGATACTGCTCCGGGGCTGGGTGAGCACGTCTTGGCCACACTGGAGCAAGCAACCGATGCTGTGTGGGTCTGTGGAATGGACATTCCCAGCATTCGAGGCCTGCGCACTGGTTTTCAAATCCTCTCGGAACTCGATCTGCTACCAGACAACCGGCACGTCGTGCTGAACATGGCGGACCGCAAGACCGGGCTGACCGTCCAGGACGTCGAGGCAACGATCGGCGCCCCCGTCGACGTCGTGCTCCCACGCTCGCGGACAGTTCCCTTTTCGACCAATAAGGGTGTCCCCTTATTGCAGGACGGCAGCAGGGACTCCGCGGCAAAAGGTCTGCGGCAGCTCGTCGAGCGCTTCAAACCTACTTGGGAAGCTCCCCGTAAGAAGTTGCATCGAAGGGCGGTAGTGTCATGAGTCTCTCTAACCGATTTGCCAAGTTGCGGGGTGACGACGATCAGTCGCTGGCTGACGACGCATATGCCGGAGACTTGCCAGTCATGGCCGCCGCAGCCCCCTCTACCCTCAGCTCTATCCAGCGAGCCCAAGCCGCCGAACAGGCATCCATACCTGTGAACGTGCAGGTTAGCGCAGGTGCTGCAAGTGAGGCTTTGTCCACCCTTAAGGAGCGCGCCAGCGCTGTGCTGTACGAACGGCTGGGGTCCAGGATCACTGACTCCTCGATGGAGGAGTCAGAGCTGCACCGGTTTGTGAAAGACGAACTGAAAGCTGTGGTGGACGAGGAGCAAGTGCCCCTGTCCACAGGAGAGCGTCAACGGCTTACCCGTGAAATTATCGACGACGTACTAGGGCACGGCCCCATGCAGCGCTACCTCGACGACCCGACGGTCACTGAAATCATGGTCAACCGGGCAGATCAGATCTACGTAGAGCGGCATGGCCAACTCTTCCTGACCGACACCAAATTTGCCAGCGAAGATGCGCTTCGCCGGGTCATCGAACGCATCGTTACCCGAATTGGCCGGCGAATTGATGAGTCTTCCCCCCTGGTGGACGCCCGCTTGGCTGATGGTTCGCGCGTGAATGCCATCATCCCGCCGCTCGCCGTCAACGGTGCCTCGCTGACAATTCGAAAGTTCGGCCGCGAGGCGCTCACCGTCCAGAAGCTCATCAGTTTCGGAAGTCTGTCCCCTGAGATGGCTGAATTGCTCCAAGCGTGCGTGCTCGCAAAAATGAACATCATCGTCTCGGGTGGTACGGGCACCGGCAAGACCACCATGCTGAATGTATTGTCTTCCTTCATTCCCGCCACGGACCGCATCGTCACCATTGAAGATGCGGTCGAGCTCCAGTTGCAGCAGGCCCACGTGGTCCGGCTGGAGAGCCGGCCCGCCAACATTGAAGGCAAGGGCGAGGTTTCGATCCGCGACTTGGTCCGTAACTCACTCCGTATGCGGCCGGACCGGATTGTTGTTGGTGAAGTCCGCGGAGGTGAATCGCTGGACATGTTGCAAGCTATGAACACCGGCCACGACGGTTCCATCTCCACGGTCCACGCGAATTCGCCCCGCGACGCCGTAGCCCGCCTGGAAACCCTGGTTCTCATGGCTGGAATGGATCTTCCCCTCCGCGCCATCCGGGAACAGATCGCTTCCGCAGTGAACCTAATTGTGCACATCTCAAGGCTTCGCGATGGTTCGCGCCGTGTCACCCACATCACCGAGGTCCAAGGAATGGAAGGCGACATCGTTACCCTGCAGGACGCCTTCGTCTTCGACTACTCAGCGGGAATTGATGCAAACGGCCGCTTCCTCGGAAAGCCGATCCCCACTGGTGTCCGGCCGCGCTTCACTGACCGGTTCGAGGAACTCGGGATCCGGATCTCACCGGCCGTCTTTGGCGCACAGGCTGCGGGGAGGCGGTGATGGACATCGCTGAAATGCCATTTGGGGTCTTCGCAGCTGGGATCCTTCTGATATTCGTTGGGATCATTATCCTGTTCGCCGTCGTTTTCAAACCGACGAACGTCATTCCGTTGTCCCGGCGACGGCCCGACGAAGCTATTTCGGCGGCCAAGGGATTGACGATACTAACGGATTCGGTCGTCGCGGCCATCAACAAGCGACTCAAGGGTGGCAGCGGTTTCATGGTAAACCGCGACAAGCTGGAACGGGCCGGCCTCAAAACGCAACCGGCTGACTACCTCCTGATGATGGGTGCGGGAGCCTCGGTGGGGGCAGTCTTGGGCTTCATGCTTGGCGGGCTCTTCTTTGCAGTCATTCTCTTGGCTGCCGTTCCTGCCGGCATGGTCGGCTACCTGTCGCTGCTGGCATCGCGGCGTCGAGCGAAGTTTGATGAGCAACTGCCGGACACTATTCAAATGCTCAGCGGCAGTATGCGCGCCGGGCACAGTCTCCTGCGGGCCATCGACGCCTCCGCAAAAGAAACGGACGCCCCGATGTCGGAGGAACTGATCAGGATTGTCAATGAGACAAGAATAGGGAGGGACCTAGGTGCGTCCATGCTGGATGTAGCCGACCGAACGACGAGCGAAGACTTCAGCTGGATTGCCCAGGCAATCGAGATCCACCGGGAGGTCGGCGGGGATCTTGCTGAGGTACTCGACCATGTGGGCGAAACGATCCGCGACCGGAACCAGATACGCCGGCAGGTCAAGGCTCTCAGTGCGGAAGGCAAGATGTCGGCTGCCGTCCTGATGGGATTGCCGGTGGTGCTTTTCTTCGCGTTGATCTTAATCAACCCGCAATATTCCAGGACATTTACATCCACGGTCCCCGGCTATCTGATGCTGGGGGCGGCCGGCGTGATGCTGACTGCTGGCGGCCTGTGGCTCAGTAAACTCATCAAGCCGAAGTATTAGGAGGGCGACGTGTCACCCATTGCACTTGGCGCCATGCTCGCCATTGTTCTTCCCGTCTCATATCTTGTTTGGGCTGTATTTGCCGTCGACCGCGTGGCCATACGGAACATTCAGGCAAATCTGGGTCAGCGGGCCCGGGACGCGGCACGTCCTGGTTTCGCCACCCAATTCAGCGGCCTCACCCGCCGCATCACACCCGGCAGCTATGCCGCTTGGCTGGACAAACAACTTGCAGGGCTCGGCCGTCCCAAGACATGGCCACTGGAACGGCTTCTGGCTGTGAAGCCACTGCTGGGTTTGGGCGGCGGCGTTCTGGGGCTCATCTACCTACTGGCTGAACCTGGTCCAGGCCGCTTGGCCATCCTGATGGCAGCAACTGCCTTTGGTTACTTTGCCCCCGACCTGTTGGTCCGCACTAATGCCGAGAAGCGCAGGGACGCGATCAGGCTGGAGCTACCGAACACCCTGGACCAGATGTTGATCTCGGTACAGGCCGGTCTCGGCTTTGAGGCCGCAATGGCCCGTGCGGCGTCGAACGGAGGTGGACCCTTGGCAGAGGAGTTCATCCGCACCCTGCAGGACATCCAGGTGGGACGATCACGCAAAGAGGCCTACCTGGCGCTGTCCGACCGCGTTGATGTACCTGACCTCCGCTCTTTTATTCGCGCCGTAGTCCAAGCGGACGCGTACGGCATTGCCATCGCCAAGGTCTTGAAGGTCCAGGCCCACGACATGCGCCTCAAGCGCCGGCAGCGCGCCGAAGAACATGCAATGAAGATTCCCGTTAAGATCCTGTTCCCCCTGATCTTCTTCATTTTTCCCACGCTGTTCATCATCCTGCTGGGGCCCGCAGTCATGAATATCGCCGCTGCGATTTCGTAGGAGGAGTCATGACGAATTTGGCGCGGATTTCTTTCTTTACTAGTGACTTTGTTTTGAGCCTTCGACATCAGGAGAGAGGGGCCACAGCCACTGAGTATGGGATTACGGTCGGCTTCATCGCAATCGTAATCTTGGCAGGCGTAGGCATATTCGGGCTTTCGCTCAACGGATTTTTCGGCTTCCTCAGCACAGGAATCAAGGCGGCTCTCGACATCCCGTAAGCGACACACCTGCCCACCGCGCCTTCTGGCGCCCCAAATACCGGACCCCCTCGGCACCCAGAACCGAGGGGGTCCTTTTGTATGCCCCAAATCCGTGAAGCGTCAACTTTTGCCCAATAAAGGCGAAGCAAAAGCGCTGTGAAGGGCTACTCCGCACAGGCTTTACGCAGGATGTTGCAAGATCCGGTCAATGTCCAATCAAGCGTTGCTAACTTCGACTTAGTGCTGGTGCAGGGCCAGCCAATCCGTCTCGCACAGGAGTCTCAGATGCTTTCTCTCTACACCAACATCATGATCCGTCTTCGCAGTGAAAAAGGCGCAACCGCCGTTGAATACGGCATCATGGTCGCCCTCATCGCCGTCGTCATCATCGTCGCGGTCAGCACACTTGGCGGCCAGCTCGGCACAATGTTCAGCGGCGTCTCCACCGACATCGCGCACCCGTCCAAGACGGCCATCCCCACCCCGTAGCAACACCCGAACGCCGTTCCGGACCCCATATCGAAACGGGGGCACTTTGCCGGCAGAAACAAGCAATTCAAGAGGAGGTGCAGCAGGTGAAACGTGATTCGGAACGCGGCGCAGCCGCGGTCGAATTCGCGATCCTGCTGCCCCTCCTCTTGATGCTCGTGCTGGGTACCATCGAATTCGGCCGGGCCTACAACGCCCAGATCACCCTCACCAACGCTGCCCGCGACGGTGTGCGGGTCATGGCGATTAACAACGATCCAACCGGAGCCAAAACAGCTGCTGCAAACGCGGCGGCTTCGGTCAGTTCCACCATTTCCGCCTCCGCAGTGAATGTGAACCCGTCGACTTGTACCACGGGAACCCAAGTGACAGTCACTATCAACTACACGCTCTCCACGATCACCGGCATCGCCGGCCCGTTCCCTATGACAGGCAAGGGAGTCATGCTGTGCGGAGGGTGAGCTGGAACAAGGGGACCTCACCCACGCTGCACGGCGAGCGCGGCGCGATCAGCGTCATCGTTGCCATTCTGATGGTGACTCTCCTAGGGTTCGTGGCCATCGCCATCGACGTCGGTCGGATCTACTCGGAGCGCGCCCAACTTCAAAACGGCGCCGATGCTTCTGCAATTGCAGTCGCGCAAAAATGCGCAAGGAACACTGCCGATACGACGGTGTGTTCAACGACTTCGACGCTGGCGGGAAGCCTCGCGAACCAGAACGCCTTAGACGGCATGAGCAACGTGAACAACATCCAGTTGAACACGACGGCCAGGACTATATCGGTCACCACAACGGCCAAGGAGAACGGAGCACCTGATAACTCGGTCTCCCTCTTCTTCGCCGGAGTCCTTGGCATCCCTTCGAAAGAGGTCGGCGCAAAGGCTTCGGCCGTCTGGGGCAGCCCGAATAAAGGGCCCACGGCGTTTCCACTCGCTTTTTCCATTTGCCAGGTGCAGAACATGGTGGACAAAGGCCTGCAGGTCCTTCAAAACAAGGACAGTAAATCCGCGAACCCCGGTTGCACCCTTCCCTCCGGGGGGACTGTGCCGGGAGGCTTCGGCTGGCTGGCCCAGGACGCCGGGAAGTGCAGCGCCAGCATCGATTTGAGCATCGACAAAGGCGGCAGCGATCCAACGAGTACCAAAACGGGCAACAGCGCCCCCAGCAACTGCGAGGCCACACTCAATGGCTGGGCTGCCGACATCAGGGGCGGGCGCAAAGCTGTCGTTCTCCTCCCGGTTTTTGACAAAGTTACTGGCACTGGTGCTGGTGCCGTCTACCACCTCACGGCCTTCGCCGCCTTCAATATCGTCGGCTGGAAGTTCAGCGGGCAGGACAACGTCACCCCCTACTCGTTCAGCAACACCGCCCCTAAAGGGTCGGGCTCGGCTGCTACTGCTACATGCACAGGCGATTGCAGGGGCGTCATCGGAGAATTCGTGACGTACGTCTCGCTTGCCGATGGTTACACCCTCGGCCCCGTCAGTCCTTACGGCGCCACTATCGTTCGTCTTTCCCTCTGATCCACCCAACAACACCACGGAGTCCAACGTGAAGTCTCGCATGCTTGCCGGAACGGCCGCAGTAGCCCTGGCGCTTGTGGGAGCCCTCCTCATCATCGTGTATGCCAACGGCGCGGACGCACGGGCGATGGCGAGCACCAACCCCAAGAAAGTCCTGGTCGTCCAAAAGGCCATCCCCTCCGGAACTCCGGTGAACGACATGACAGCCTCGCTCGTCATTGAGGACGTGCCCGCGGCCGGCGTAGCCACCAGCGCGCTCACGTCTCTGGATGGCAAGGGCGGAACGGTCGCTGCCGTGGACCTTGTCCCGGGCGAACAGCTCCTCGCGGAACGCCTTGTGGCACCAAAGGATGCCAAGGCCAGCGGCGCCCCAAAGGTGCCCGCGGGGCTGCAGGAAGTGACATTCGAACTGGAACCCAAGATGGTTGTCGGTGGACGTCTCGAAGCCGGCGACCACGTTGCCATGGCGTTCAGCTTCCCGGGCGGCGCGGATAAGAGCAAGCCCAGCGAGCCCACAACCCAACTCGCCCTCCGCAAGGTCCTGGTCACGGCGGTCCAGCGGGCACCGCAGCCAGCCGACGCGAACAAGACCACGGATGGCACGAACCCGCAGGACACCACCCTTCCCCAGGGCTCCTTCATGGTGACTGTGGCGGTGAGTGACGTTGACGCCAACAAAATCATCTTCACCACCATCAATGGCAGCCTCTGGCTTACCAAGGAACCCCTCGACGCCCAGGATAACGGCGGCTTCATCGCCAGGAAGGACACGGTGTACAAATGAGCCGCTTCGTCCTCCTCTCCCCCAACGCCGACTTCGACCAGAAACTGCGCGCCGCCGTCGCCAACGGCCTGCGCGGCACCGTCCAGACCATCGCGAGCGACATCCTCCCCGCAGGCCCGGCGGAACTGTTCGGCCTCCTCAACCAGGAGCAGCCGGAGGTCCTGATCATCGGACCCGACGTCCCGTATGAAGAGGCCTTGAGGTTCGCCAAGGTCTTCGACGTCCAGCTCCCCGGCCTCAGCCTGGTCCTGGTCAGCGACATCGAATCGGCCGCACTCCTCAACGCCATGCGCGCCGGCATCCGCGACATCCTCAGTCCGCAGGCCGACGCCGCCGAAATCAGGGTGCTGCTGGAACGCGCCTGCCAGTCCTTCGCCACCCGCCACCGGGGCCCGGAGACGCAGCAGGCAGAGAACGGCAACGGCCTGGTCATCGGCGTCTTCTCCCCCAAGGGCGGCGTGGGCAAGACCACCCTCGCCACCAACATCGCCATTGGCCTGGGCCAGATTGCGCCCATGAGCGTGGTCATAGTGGACCTTGACCTGCAGTTCGGTGACGTCGCCTCCGGCCTCTACCTCAACCCGCAGCACACTGTCACCGACGCCGTCACCCCCGCCGCCGCCCAGGACCCCCTGGTCCTCAAGGCCTTCCTCACCGTGCACCCTGCCGGCATCTACGCCCTGTGCGCACCGCCCAACCCGGTCGACGCGGACCACATCACCCCGGAACAGGTCAGCCACCTGCTGGAACAGCTGGCCCAGGAATTTCAGTACGTGGTCATCGACACCGCCCCCGGCATGCCGGAAATCGGGCTCGCCGCCATGGAACAGTGCACCGACGTGGTCTGGGTCAGCGCCATGGACATCCCCAGCCTCCGCGGCCTCCGCTCCGGCCTGGAGGTCCTCCGCCAGCTGGACATCATGCCCGAATCCCGCCACGTGGTCCTCAACATGGCCGACGCCAAGGCCGGCCTGAACGTCCGGGACGTCGAATCCACCATCGGTGCCCCGGTTGACGTGAGCGTCCCGCGCTCCCGCGCCGTGGCCCTGTCCACCAACCGCGGCATCCCCGTCCTCCAGGAATCCAAAAAGGACCCCGCCGTCAAGAGCCTCCGCCAGCTGGTGGAGCGCTTCAACCCGGCCTGGCGCACACAGACCCAGCGGAAGCTCCACCGAAGGGTCGTCATCTGATGAAACTCTCCGACCGCATCAACGCGGCCCAAAGCCGCCAAGCATCCGGCACCGCGCTGCTGGAGCCGCCCCGTCCGGCACCAGCGCCTTCGCCGTCCCCCACGGAAAGCACGGAGGGGCACCTGCCCTCCCACGCCGCCGTCGTGCCTTCAACGTACGACGCCGGCACGCAGCAGGTGCCCACGGCACCCAAGGTGGACGTCTTCGCAGCCATGAAGGACAGGGCGGCCACCGCACTGTTCGAGCGGATGGGAACACGCTTCAACGACGCCGCCGTCACCGAGAAGGAACTGCGGAGCACCGCCAAGGAAGAACTCACCCGCATCGTCGACGCCGAGCAGGTGCCGCTGACGCCCGAGGAACGCAGCCGCCTGGTACAGGACGTGGCCGACGACGTCCTCGGTTACGGCCCCCTCCAGCGCCTGCTGGACGATCCCGCCGTCACCGAAATCATGGTCAACCGGATGGACCAGATCTACGTCGAGCGCAAAGGCAAGCTCACGCTCACCGAGTCCCGCTTCAGCTCCGAGGAGCACCTGCGCAAGGTCATCGAACGCATCGTGTCCAAGGTGGGCCGCCGCATCGACGAGTCCTCGCCGCTGGTGGACGCCCGCCTCGAAGACGGCTCCCGTGTCAACGCCGTCATTCCGCCGCTGGCCGTGGGCGGATCCTCGCTGACCATCCGTAAGTTCAGCAAGACCCCGCTGACGGTCCGCAACCTGATCGACTTCGGCACGCTGACACCCGAGATGGCCGAGCTGCTCAACGCCTGCGTCAAAGCCAAGCTGAACATCATCGTCTCCGGCGGCACGGGCACGGGCAAGACCACGCTCCTCAACGTCCTGTCCTCCTTCCTGCCGCACGACGAACGGATCGTCACCATCGAGGATGCGGTGGAACTGCAGATCCAGCAGGACCACGTGGTCCGGCTGGAAAGCCGCCCGCCCAACACCGAGGGCAAGGGCGAGGTCACCATCCGCGAGCTCCTCCGCAACTCGCTCCGTATGCGTCCGGACCGCATCGTGGTGGGCGAGGTCCGCGGCGGCGAGTCGCTGGACATGCTGCAGGCCATGAACACGGGCCACGACGGCTCCCTCTCCACCGTGCACTCCAACTCCCCCCGCGACGCCGTGGCCCGCCTCGAGACCCTGGTGCTGATGGCCGGCATGGATCTTCCGCTGCGCGCCATCCGTGAGCAGATTGCCTCCGCCGTGAACCTCATCGTCCAGATCTCCAGGCTCCGCGACGGCTCCCGCCGCATCACGCACGTCACCGAGGTGCAGGGCATGGAAGGCGACATCGTCACCCTCCAGGATGCCTTCGTCTTCGACTACTCCGCAGGCGTGGACGCGCAGGGCCGGTTTATGGGAAAGCCTGTTGCCACTGGCATCCGGCCCCGGTTCATTGACCGGTTCGAGGACCTGGGCATCCATGTGTCCCCGGCCGTTTTCGCCGGGCCGCTGTCGCCCGGCGCGAAGTAGGGACGCACTCATGATCATCGCTATCGGAAGTGCAATCCTTCTCGCGGCCATCTGCCTGCTCGGGGTGGCCGTGCTCCTGCCGAGCGCACCCTCGGTGCCGCTGGACCGCCGTCGTCCGTTTGAGCCCGAGCCGCCGTCCTCCCTGTCCCGCCTGGCACTCTCCGGCGTCAGGTCCTTTGAACGGCTGCTTGGCGGCCGGAACGTCAAGCTCTTCTCCCGCCCGGAGCTGGAGAACGCGGGCCTGCGGCTCAGCCAGGCTGAATTCTTGCTGCTGGTCGGGATCGGCGCGTGCGTCGGGATGCTGGTGGGCACGGTGACCGTGGGTCCCTTGGTGGGGCTGCTGCTCGCCCTGCTGGCACCCCTCGTGGGCAAACTGGTCCTCGGATTCCTGGCCGGCAAGCGCCGCACTGCCTTCGACAGCCAACTGGGCGACACGCTGCAGCTGCTCTCCGGCGGACTGCGGGCCGGACACAGCATCCTGCGTGCCATTGAGGCAGCTGCAACCGAGTCCCAGAAGCCCACGTCCGAGGAGATGCGGCGCGTGATCACCGAAACCAGCCTGGGTCGCGACCTGCTCGCCGCCCTCAACGACACCGCGGACCGGATGAAGAACGAGGACTTCGTGTGGATCTCGCAGGCCATCCAGATCAACCGCGAGGTGGGCGGCAATCTAGCCGAAGTGCTGGACCAGGTCAACGAGACCATCCGCGAGCGCGCGGAGATCAAGGGCCACATCAAGGCCCTGGCCGCGGAAGGCAAGTTCTCCGCCTACATCCTCATCGCCATGCCGTTCGGCATCGTGGCCATGCTGCTGGCGGTGAGCCCCAGCTACATGAATTCGATGTTCACCCATCCCCTGGGCTGGGTGATGATCGGCGCCTCCTTTGTCCTGATGACCATCGGCGCCCTCTGGATGCGCAAGATCATCGACCTGAAGTTCTGAGGACCCCGTGAACCTGATCGTCCTCCTCTCCGTCCTGCTGGTCTGCATTCCGGTGGCGGCGCTGGCCTGGTCCGTCCTCACCGTCGACAAACAGGGGCGCGTAGCGGTCGCCGACCTGCTGTCCCGCGGCGCCCCGCCCGTGACTGCTGCATCCGCGTCCAAACCTGGCCTGCTGGAAGGCATTGGCCGGCGCCTCACTCCCCCTGCCTACGTGGCGTTCCTGGACCGGCTGCTTTCCCTCGCGGGCCGTCCTGCTTCCATGCCGCTTGGCAAGGTCCTGGGGTCAAAACTGGGCATCGGACTGGCGGGTGCTGCGGTCGGCCTGTATCTGACCTCCATCGGCAGCTCGCCGATAATGAAACTCGCCGGGCTCTTCGTCCTCTTCCTGGGCTACTTCATCCCGGACCTGCTCCTGTACAGCAAGGGCCAGGAGCGGCAGAAGGCGATGCAGCTGGAGCTGGCCAACACGCTGGACCAGATGCTCATTTCCGTGGAAGCAGGCCTCGGCTTCGAAGGTGCCATGGCCCGGGCCGGCGAGAACGGCAAGGGCCCGCTCGCGGAGGAACTGGTGCGCACCCTGCAGGACATGCAGGTGGGACGCAGCCGCAGGGAGTCCTATATCGCCCTGGCTGAAAGGACCAGCATTCCGGAACTGCGCAGCTTTGTGCAGGCCGTGGTGCAGGCCGATACGTACGGCATCGCGATCAGCCGGGTGCTGCGCGTCCAGGCCAAGGTCATGCGGGTCAAGCGGCGCCAGCGGGCCGAGGAGAAGGCCATGAAGCTGCCTGTCATGATCCTGTTCCCACTGCTGTTCTTCATCTTCCCGGTCCTCTTCATAGCCATTCTGGGACCGGCCGTGATCAACACCATCGCGACGTTCAGCGGGCAGTAATGGATACTCAGGCCGACGGCAAGGTTGTCTCAAGGTTTCCACAGAATGATGAGAAATAGGCCAACGAAGGATTTCCAGGAAGTAGCCTTGAACAATGCACAGTACCGATCCCGGTTCCAGCGGAAAGAGCCCCGCTGCGGACTCCACGCTGCCGGGGGTCGCTCTGCCTGCTCCTGCCGTTCCTGCTCCCAGCATGGGACACTCACTGGAGGCGGCGGGTTTGTTGCCGCTGATTGATGCCGCAGTCCTGGACGAGCTCGAAGAGGAACTGGCCGGCCCCGGGCTGGCCCAGCGCTTCGCCCGTGACTACGCCGCCATGTGGGACCTGCGCCTGGCCCGGCTGGAAACAGCAGTCCACAGCCAGGACGAGGACCTGGCCCTGGACGCGGTCATCAGCCTCAAGATCAGCTCCGCAATGGTTGGCGGAGTACGCCTGGCGAGGCTCGCCGAACTCCTGGAAGGCCTGATCCGGCAGGGTGACTTCCTCCAGGGCCAGGCCATGATGGCCGGTGTGGCCCAGGACGGGGCACGCACCGTGTCCGAGCTTCAGGAAACCTACATCCTGGAAAAGGGCTAGCCCTAAGGCCCAGGGGTGGGCGCCTACGCGTCGTCAGGGCGCCGCGGCGCCAGCCGGTATCCGACTCCGCGGACGGTCTGCAGCCAGCGGGGCGAAAGCTGGTCTTCCCTGAGCTTGCGCCGCAGGTTTCCCACGTGCACCTCCACCGCGCGCTCATCTGCCTCGCTGATGTACGTGTCCCGGTCATAGAACTCGCCCCGGACCGCCCGCACCAGGTCCGCCCTGGTGCACACCGCGCCGCCGCCCTTCAGCAGCACGTGGAGCAGGTCAAATTCACTCCGGGTCAGCCCCAGCGGCTCACCTCTGACCTCCACCGTGCGCGTCCGGTGGTTCAGGAGAAGTCCGTTGTGCTTCATGACTCCGGGTTCCGCGCGGCCGGCGGGAGCGGGGGCCTGTCCCCAGGTTGTGGGGGTATCCTGCCCGTCCGCCTCATGCCGGGGCCTGCGCATCATTGCCGCCACCCGCGCCCGGAGTTCCCGGGGCCTGAACGGTTTGGCGATGTAGTCGTCCGCCCCTGCATTGAGTGCAGACAACAGGTCCGGTTCCTCGGTGCGGCCGGTCAACATCACCACGTAGGCGTTACTGAAATTCCGGATCCGCCGTAAGACCTCAAACCCGTCAATATCCGGCAGGCCAATATCGAGCGTCACAACGTTGGCCTGCTTGCTGCGGACCACATCGACGCCGGTCCGCCCATCGACCGCTGTATGCACTTCGAAGCCCGCCTGGGACAACACGCCTTCCAGGAGGTTGCGCACATCGGCGTCATCCTCGATTACTACAGCTACACCAAGATCGTCCATTGCTATCCCTGCGCCAGGCGGAGATGGCCCCCCATTGGCCCAGCGCCAATGCCAATCCCGCTCCAACCATTTATACGCTACTAGTAAGCGCGGCTGATGACATCCGTATCGCCCCCAAAAATTGAAAAGTCAATTATTATGACAAGACATGTGCAATATCTGGGGAAAGAGTGGTTGCCCAAGGTAACTGGGGGAATTGAAAGACCTTGCCGGCGCCTGCTTTCCAAACGTAAAGGGGTACGAGTCAGAAACATGGCTGAGCCGTTGTTCCACCGTGGACCCGGCCGCATCTTCCGCCGGCTGGGCACCCGTGCCCAAGTGGTGTTGTGCCAGCTCCCCCTCACGCTCGTTGTGGCTGTCCTGGCGGTGATCACCCCCTCCGCATGGCCCTCGCTTACGCACAGCCCCTTGTACGTGGCCGGGATTTTCCTGCATGCAATCCTGTTCCTTGGCTGCTTCCTTGTCCCGTGGGAACGGCTGTCGCACCGCCCCTACCTGCTGGTTCCCGTCCTGGATTTCGCCGCCATCGGTTTGCTGCGCAACGGCGCCGCGCCCCTCCTGCCGGGCCTCGCGGTGCTGGTGGTTTTCCCCGTCATCTGGCTTTCCGCCTCCGGCATGCTGGCACGCAGCAGCCTGGTGCTCAGTTTCCTGGGTCCCCTGCTGATCATGATCCCCTCGGCGGCAGCCCATTTTCCTGCCGTGAACGCCTCGGATCTCACCACGGTGGTTCTGTTCCCTGCCATGATGCTCGCGGTGTCCCTGGCCATCCGCTTCGCCAGCGTGAGCCTCCGGCTGCAGCAGGCCGAACTGGCGGACAAGGACCGCGAACTCCGGGACCTGCTGGCCGCAAGCCGGGAACGGGAGAAGCTGCTCGAAACCGTGCTGGACGCCACCGACGTCGGCATTGCCGCCGTCGACCGCTCCGGCCACTTCCTGGTCTCCAACAGCCGGCAGCGCAACTTCCGGCGCGCCACGGGAGCCGATGAGGCGGTCCCCGGCCAGGGGCACCAGCTCATCTTCGGCCAGGACCGCAGCACGCTGCTTCCGCCCGACCGGCGGCCCATCAGCCGGGCCATGGCCGGTGAGTCCTTCGCCGACTACCTGGTGTGGGCGGGCGAAGGAGCTGAGCAACGCGCAGTGTCCACCGCGGCCCGCCCACTGGTCAGCGAGGACGGCCGGCTCACCGGCGCCGTCGTGGTCTACAACGACGTCACGGGCTGGGTGGAATCCTTGGCTGCCAACCAGGAACTCGTTTCCAATGTCTCGCATGAATTCAAGACCCCGCTCAACTCCATCCTTGGCAACGTGGACCTGGTACTCGAGGACCCCGCCGCCCTTCCCCCGCATGTTGCACAGCGCCTGCTGGTGGTGCAGCGCAACGCCGAACGGCTGCTGGACCTCGTGACCGACCTGACAGCTTCCGCCTCCACCACCCTGAACGTCCACCCCAAGCGGACCGACCTGGCCAGCCTGGTGGAGACCAGCCTGAGCACGGCCCAGGCCTCGGCCCTGCGGTCCCACGTGGAGATCGCCTCGGATGTCCCGTCACCGCTCTGGGCTTATGCGGACCCGCTCCGGATCGTGCAGGTGCTGGATAACCTCGTCTCCAATGCCATCAAATACAGTCCCGACGGCGGCAGGGTCAGCATCAGCGCGCAGGCGGACAGGCAGTGGGTCAAATTGAGCGTCACGGACACCGGGATGGGCATGACCGGGGAAGACGCGGCGAAGGCTTTCAACCGCTTCTTCCGCGCCGAATCAGCGCAAAAGGCAGCCATCCCCGGGGCAGGGCTGGGGCTCTCCATCACCCGGATGATCATCGAGCGGCACGGCGGCAGCATCGTCTGCGAAAGCGGTGAGGGCCAAGGCAGCACCTTCACCGTGAGCCTTCCTGCGGAAGGCCCACCTCCGGCGTTCTGACTAGGAGTTCCGGAGGGCCCTGGTCTGCTCGGCGCGGGCCAGCAGCTCACCGTCCGAGGGGTAGGCCACTTCCTCCAGCACCAGGGGGTGCGGGGCGGCAAGGACCGACTTGGCGTCCCGCTTTTGCAGCAGCAGCCGCTCGTGCAGCCAGCCCGGTTCCTCGGCTCCCTCGCCCACGTACAGGGCAGAGCCAATCAACGCGCGCACCATGTTGTGG
This sequence comes from Pseudarthrobacter defluvii, assembly GCF_030816725.1. Taxonomy (NCBI): domain Bacteria; kingdom Bacillati; phylum Actinomycetota; class Actinomycetes; order Micrococcales; family Micrococcaceae; genus Pseudarthrobacter; species Pseudarthrobacter defluvii. Next base: position 1,138,337 of record NZ_JAUSYG010000001.1, on the reverse strand, counting down.
CAGAACGCGTCGGCCTGGACGGTGGCCACGATGACGCCGTCCTCGCCGCGCCGGAACTCAAACCGCTGCAGCTCCCGGATGGTGGTGGCCCCTTCACGCGGCTTGCAGAAGGACAGGAAGTTCTGCAGCCCCAGCAGCTGCGACGCGCCCTTGTTTAGCAGCGAGACGTCCAGCGGATTCTTGTGCCACAGGGTGAAGTAGCGCTCCAGCGGATCCCAGAGCTCCGGGCCGTCCGCTATCCGGTAGCTGTAGCGCCGCCAGAGAGCGGAGAAGCGAGCGTCGAAACCAGCGGGAGCCGGCACCACGGCATGCACCTCCACAGCTCCGTGAAGGTCGCCAAGCCCCCGGTTCAGCGCCCCGCGGAGCCTTCGCAGCATGGCGACGGCGGCATCCAGCTCGTGCCCGCGCGCCATCCCCAGCCACTCGGCTTCCGTGACGTCCAGGTGCACCACCTGCCCGCGCGCGTGCACCCCCGCGTCGGTACGGCCCGCCACCGTGACGCGGACCGGGCGGCGGACCAGCAACTCCAGGGCCTCCTCCAGGACGCCCTGGACGGTCCGCAGTCCCGGCTGCACGGCCCACCCGCTGAACGGGCCGCCGTCGTACGAAAGATCAAGCCGGAGACGCAAAAACCCGCCGCCCCCTGAAACGGGGGCCGCGGGTTCTTGGTGGTTCACAGACCTAAGTCTATGCGAAGGGAATCAGCGAATTACTTCGCGTCCTTCTCCTCGGCTGCGGGAGCTTCGGCAGCTTCCTCAGCGGCGGGAGCCTCTTCGGTTGCAGCAGCTTCCTCAGCGGCAGGCGCCTCTTCGGTTGCAGCAGCTTCCTCAGCAGGAGCCTCTTCAACAGGAGCTTCCTCGGCGGCCGGAGCAGCCTTGGCAGCAGCCTGGGTAGCCTCGGCTACCACAGCCTGCTTGGCGGAAACCGGCTCGAGGACCAGTTCGATGACAGCCATGGGAGCGTTGTCGCCCTTGCGGTTGCCGATCTTGGTGATGCGGGTGTAGCCGCCGTCGCGGTTCTCCACAGCCTGCGCAATGTCGGTGAACAGCTCGTGGACGACGCCCTTGTTGCTGATCAGGCCGAGCACGCGGCGGCGGGAAGCGAGGTCGCCGCGCTTGGCGAAGGTGACCAGGCGCTCTGCGTACGGCTTCAGGCGCTTGGCCTTGGTGACCGTGGTGGTGATCCGCTTGTGCTCGAACAGGGATGCTGCCAGGTTCGCGAGCATGAGGCGCTCGTGAGCCGGGCCGCCTCCGAGGCGCGGACCCTTAGTGGGGGTAGGCATAGTTGTTTCTCCTCATGTGGAAGCCGTGGGCGGCACACCATGGTGCTGCCCGCCGGCCAAGGTCTGGTTTAGAGTTCGTCGTCGCCGAACGCGGCGTCGTCCTCTTCGATTGCTGCGGCGCGTGCTGCGAGGTCAAAACCGGGAGGCGAGTCCTTGAGGGACAGGCCCAGTTCAACCAGCTTTGCCTTGACCTCGTCAATGGACTTTGCACCGAAGTTGCGGATGTCCATCAGGTCAGCCTCGGAGCGGGCAACGAGTTCACCCACGGTGTGGATGCCCTCACGCTTGAGGCAGTTGTAGGAACGGACGGTGAGGTCCAGATCCTCGATCGGCAGTGCCATGTCGGCTGCCAGGGCAGCGTCGGTGGGCGACGGGCCGATCTCGATACCTTCAGCTGCGGTGTTCAGCTCACGGGCCAGACCGAACAGTTCCACCAGGGTGGTACCTGCGGAAGCAACGGCATCGCGCGGGGCGATGGCCTGCTTGGTCTCGACGTCGACAATCAGCTTGTCGAAGTCGGTGCGCTGCTCAACACGGGTTGCTTCCACGCGGAAAGTAACCTTCAGCACCGGCGAGTAGATGGAGTCGACCGGGATACGGCCGATCTCTGCGTCGCCGGACTTGTTCTGAGCTGCCGAAACGTAGCCGCGGCCGCGCTCGATGGTCAGTTCGAGTTCGAACTTGCCCTTCGAGTTCAGCGTGGCGATGTGCAGATCCGGGTTGTGGAATTCGACACCGGCCGGCGGAGCGATGTCCGCGGCGGTGACGACTCCGGGGCCCTGCTTGCGCAGGTAAGCCACGACGGGCTCGTCGTGCTCGGAGGAAACCGACAGGCTCTTGATGTTAAGGATGATCTCGGTGACATCTTCCTTGACACCCGGAACCGTGGTGAACTCGTGCAGCACACCATCGATCCGGATGCTGGTTACGGCAGCACCGGGGATGGAGGAGAGCAGGGTACGGCGGAGGGAGTTTCCGAGGGTGTAGCCGAAGCCCGGTTCCAGCGGTTCAATGATGAAACGCGAACGGTTTTCGGAGACTACCTCTTCGGAGAGGGTGGGGCGCTGTGCAATGAGCACTTAGGTTTCCTTTCGGCGAGCATCCGCTATATGACGCAACACAGGTGGTGGAAATTCGGTCTAAAGACTTAACGCGCTGGGCTTGCCCGGACCAGTGCTGGTTCGGGCAAGCTCCTGCTGCGAAAAAGAATTAGACGCGGCGGCGCTTCGGCGGGCGGCAGCCGTTGTGGGCTGCGGGGGTGACGTCCTGGATGGAGCCAACCTCGAGGCCTGCGGCCTGCAGCGAACGGATCGCGGTCTCGCGTCCCGAACCCGGTCCCTTGACGAAAACGTCTACCTTGCGCATGCCGTGCTCCTGCGCACGCTTGGCAGCGGCTTCGGCAGCCATCTGGGCAGCGAACGGGGTGGACTTACGCGAGCCCTTGAAGCCAACCTCACCGGAGGAAGCCCAGGAAATAACAGCGCCGCTCGGATCCGTGATGGAAACGATGGTGTTGTTAAAGGTGCTCTTGATGTGCGCCTGGCCAAGCGCGATATTCTTCTTGTCCTTCTTACGCGGCTTGCGAACCGCGCCACGAGTCTTCGGGGGCATTTTTTCTCCTACAGAAAGTTATTGGGGAAAGTTCCGTAAATCCCGGCCGGGATTTTAACGGGCCTTCTTCTTGCCTGCGACCGTGCGCTTCGGGCCCTTGCGGGTACGTGCGTTGGTCTTGGTACGCTGCCCGCGGACCGGGAGGCCCTTACGGTGGCGAATACCTTCGTAGCTGCCGATTTCAACCTTGCGGCGGATATCTGCTGCTACTTCGCGGCGAAGGTCACCCTCAACCTTGTAGTTGCCTTCAATGTAGTCACGCAGCTCAACCAACTGGGCGTCAGTCAGGTCCTTGACGCGAACGTCAGCGCTGATGCCCGTGGCAGCCAGGGTTTCGTGTGCACGGGTCTTGCCCACGCCGTAGATGTAAGTAAGCGCAATTTCCAGCCGCTTTTCGCGGGGAATGTCTACGCCAGCGAGACGAGCCATAGTGGCAGTACTCCTTGATAAACCGGAGGTCGTAGGCAGTACACCCGCACTTTCCGTGCGGCCCCAGCCTCCGACCGGGGGTTAGCTGTCCGGACTCTTTCGAGCTCAATGTTCCAGATCAGCTTGTGCTGCCTTTATTTACTTGCGTGGGTTAGCAACCCAGGATTTCCTTCAGGGAAGGAAATTAGCCCTGGCGCTGCTTGTGGCGCGGGTTCTCGCAGATCACCATGACCCGGCCATTACGGCGGATCACTTTGCACTTTTCGCAGATCTGCTTGACGCTCGGCTTGACCTTCATGGCATTCCTTTGCGTGTAGCAGTGTGGTCAACTGGAGCGGCAGCCAGTTCGCACTGACGCCGCCCAGCAATTTACTTGTAGCGGTAGACGATACGACCACGGGTGAGGTCGTACGGGCTCAGCTCCACCACTACGCGGTCCTCAGGGAGGATTCGGATGTAGTGCTGACGCATCTTTCCAGAGATGTGTGCCAGAACGATGTGCTTGTTGGTGAGCTCAACGCGAAACATCGCGTTAGGCAGCGCCTCGGTCACAACGCCTTCGATCTCAATGACCCCGTCCTTCTTGGCCATACCCTCCGCTAACTGTTGTTGCCGCAGCCCCGCCGGATTGCACCGGGCATGGCCACGAACGTTTTTGTTGGATCGATTGCCGCCTCCAGGCCCAAAAGGGCGTAGCAGTCCAGACAACCAACAAGCAACACTACCCCGTCAGCCGGTAAAAGTTAAATCGGCCATAGTAGCTTACGCGGAGCGGTAGGCACCATATTCACCTGCGGGAGTGGTGACAGCTGCAGCGCTGGCCACGCCGTCAAGGATGGCCAAGCGTACGACGTCGGCTGCCGCGCTTTGCAGCGTGATGAGGCTTACCTGCCGGGCAGCTTCGTCCGAGCGGTCCAGTGGCACGGCCCCAGTCGCCAAGCAGAAGACAGTGTCCCCGTCGGCAAGGGTATGGCTGGGATTAAGCGCCCGCGCAATCCCGGCATGGGAGGCCGAGGCAGTCCGCTTGCACTCGGCCACATCCAAAACGGCGTTCGTGGCCACGACAACAAGAGTGGTGTTAAGGGGGACGCCGTGGCTGGGTTCCGCCTGCTGGCTCGTCGTGCCAAACGGGAGCCCCAGGGCGTTAACTATGGCAAGAGCCCCGACCACAACCCCATTCTCCAGGGTGCTCGAGGCTGTTCCCACTCCCCCTTTGTATTGGCCCCGGCCGATGAGTGCGCCGGTTCCGGCGCCGATGTTGCCGCGTTCGACGTCGTGCCCTTCCTTCTGCGCCGCGGCGGCGGCCGTTGCCGCGTAGCCCATGTCCGGCGTCGGGCGTGCGGAGAAGTCGCCGCCCCTGCCCAGGTCGAAGATGGCGGCGGCGGGGACGATGGGCACTACTCCCCCGGGGACGGCGAAGCCGCGGCCGTTTTCCTCGCACCAGCGCTGGGCGCCGGCCGCGGAGGCCAGCCCGTAGGCGCTGCCGCCCGTGAGCACCACGGCGTCGACGTGGCTGACCAGCGTGGTGGGGTCAAGGGCGTCCGTTTCGTGGGTGGCGGGCCCGCCGCCCTGGACATCCACCGAGCCCACGGTGCCTTTCGGGGGCAGGACCACGGTGACGCCCGTCAGCCAGCCGTCACCGTTCTTCTGCACGTGGCCCACGCGGATGCCCGGGACAGCGGTAATGGTTCCCATGCCCCTATTCTCCCCTCTGCAGGCGCGCCCCTGCCGCATCGGCAAACTTTATGCAAGACTGCATTCAACACAGCGTTAACGGGCGACGAAGCCTTGGATAATAGTCCCCTGACAAGGGCATATGCGGGTTTCAGCCCCCTGACGGTCTGGTGTAGTAGTCCCTAGATCAAGCCAGGGCCGGCCACGAGCAGGCTCCCCAACCCGGGAGAGACACGCATGACCCGTCAACTCGCCCCGCACCCCTCCGCAAAACCCAACGGGCCTTCGGGGCGGTCCGCGAAAGTACCAAAGCGGCGGTGGACCGCGAGGACCCGCCGTGACTTCTTTGTTTTCCTTGCCATGGCGTTGCCCAACCTGGTGCTGATCGCCGTCTTCACCTACCGCCCGCTGTTCAGCAATATTTACTACTCGACCCTGGACTGGACCTTGGGTTCCCCCTCCGCCACGGTGGTGGGCTTCACCAATTACGTCACGTTCTTCAGCAGCAATGATGCGCCGAAGGTCCTGGGGACCACCGCCGTGTTCACTTTTGTCACGGTGGGCGGCTCCATGCTGCTGGGCCTGCTGGTGGCTTTGGCGCTGAACGCGAAAGTCCGCGGCACCACGTTCGCCCGCTCCGCCGTCTTTGCCCCCTATGTGCTCTCCGGTGTTGGCGTCGGCCTGGTGTGGCTGTTCATTTTCGACCCCGGCTACGGCGTCCTGGCCTGGCTGCTGCGGGGCATGGGACAGCAAAGCCCGCAGTGGATCAACGATCCCCAGCTCTCGCTGGTCATGGTGATCCTGGTCTACGTCTGGAAGAACCTGGGCTACTGCGCCGTGGTGTACCTTGCCGGGCTCCAGTCCCTGCCGCAGGACGTCATGGAGGCCGCGTCCCTTGACGGCGCCAACGGGTTCCGCCGCTTCATCAGCATCTCGCTGCCGCTGCTGTCCCCCACCACGTTCTTCCTGCTGATCACCACCATGCTCAGCTCACTGCAGGCCTTCGACCTGATCCGGATCATGACGCCGTTGGGCACCGGCACCAGCACCCTGATCTACGAGGCCTACCTGCAGGCGTTCGGCGCATACAACAGGGCCGGCTACTCGGCAGCCATCTCCGTGGTGCTGTTCGCCATCCTCCTGGTCATCACCGTGCTCCAGCTGCGGTTCGTGGAACGAAAGGTGCACTACTCGTGACCTCCCTATCACCGGTCAGCCCGGATCCCGCCGCAGCGGCAGTCGCCCCGCCCGAGCCTGGCCTGCACCGCGACCGTCCGTTGTCGCGCCGCAACCTCGTCCAGACCGTTGTGGGCGGTTACCTGCCGCTGCTCATCGCAACGCTTGTGGTCTTCCTGCCCCTGCTGTGGATGGTGCTGAGCTCGTTCAAACAGGCCGGCGAAATCGTCACAACGGACCTTCAAATCCTGCCGGAGAGCCTCAACCTGGAGAACTACCGGACGGCCATGACCACGGTCCCGTTTGGCCGGTTCTTCCTGAACAGCACCATCGTCACCCTGGCAGGTGCCACCATCAAGGTGCTCCTGGCGATCCTGACGGCTTACGCCCTGGTCTTTGTCCGCTTTCCGTTCCGGAACTTCATCTTCCTGCTCATCCTGGTGGCCCTCATGGTGCCGCCGCAGGTGTCCATCCTGCCCAACTTCATCCTGATCGCCGGGATGGGCGGCAAGAACACCCTGTGGGGCATCATCCTTCCCGGCCTTGGCACCGCGTTCGGCACCTTTCTGTTGCGCCAGCACTTCCGCACCCTGCCGGCGTCGATCCTGGAGTCCGCGGAGATGGACGGGGCCGGCCACTGGCGGCGGTTGTGGCAGATCGTGGTCCCCGTCTCGGTCCCGTCCATCGCCACCGTGGCGCTGGTGACCATCGTGACCGAATGGAACGACTACATCTGGCCGCTGATCATCACGGACCGGCCGGAAACCATGACCCTTCCGGTGGGGCTCACGCTGCTGCAGAACAACGAGAGCAACGCCGCCGGATGGGGCGTCCTCATGGCCGGCGCAGTCCTGGTCATCGTCCCCATCCTGATCATCTTCGCGGCCCTGCAGCGTTACATCGTGGCGGGCCTCACCCAAGGCAGCGTGACCGGCTAAGCCGCCGGCCGCCGTCGTACTTCCCAACCTTCCAGTACTCCCACCCTTCCACCGGCAACAACCGAAAGGAACCGTCATGACACTTCACCTGGACCGGAGGCATTTCCTGGGCCTGGCAGGGGTTACCGCCTCCGCCGCTGCCCTGGCCGCATGCGGCGGACCCTCCACAACCGGCGGCGGGCAGGCCACCTCGCAGGCGGCCGATATCGACTTCAATGGCGTGAAGCCGGCGGCCAAGATCGACTTCTGGTCCAGCCACCCCGGCCAGTCGCAGGAGGTCGAGAAGAGCCTGATCGAGAAGTTCCAGGCCAAGAATCCGGGCATCACCGTCAACCTGGTGACGGCCGGGGCCAACTACGAGGAAATCGCGCAGAAATTCCAGACGGCGCAGGCTGCCAAGTCCGGCCTTCCGGGCGTGGTGGTCCTCTCGGATGTGTGGTGGTTCCGCTACTACACCAACGGCAGCATCATCCCCGTGGACAGCCTTACCAAGCAGCTGAACATGAAGATGGACGACTTCCAGCAGTCACTGGTCAATGACTACAAGTACGACGGTAAGCAGTGGGCGCTCCCCTACGGCCGGTCAACGCCGCTGTTCTATTACAACAAGGACCACTTCGCGGCAGCGGGGATCCCCGACCGTGCTCCCAAGACCTGGCAGGAATTCGGCGAGTGGGCACCCAAGCTGAAGGCAAGCTCCGGGGCGCAGTACGCCTACATCTATCCCGCACTGGCCGGGTACGCGGGCTGGACGCTGCAGAACATGCTGTGGGGCTGGGGCGGCGGCTGGTCCAAGGAATGGGACGTCACCTGCGACTCCCCAGAATCGGTGGCGGCACTGCAGTGGGCCCAGGATTCGATCTACAAGGACAAGTGGGCGGGCGTCTCCTCCAAGGAAGCAGCCGATGATTTCTCGGCCGGCTTGACCTCCGCCACCATCGCCTCCACCGGTTCGCTGTTGGGGATCCTGAAATCGGCCAAGTTCAACGTCGGTGTCGGCTTCCTGCCGGGTGGCCCCAAGGAAACCACCAACGTCTGCCCCACGGGCGGCGCAGGCCTGGGCATCCCCAGCGGGATCACCAAAGAGGAACAGCTGGCCGCCGGGATGTTCCTCGATTTCGTTACCCAGCCGGAGAGCACCGCCGAGTTCTCGGCCGCCACCGGCTATATGCCCACCAGGAAGTCCGCCGACATGAAAGCCGTCCTGGCCAAGACACCGCAGATCCAGACTGCAGTGGACCAGCTGGCAGTGACCAAGGTCCAGGACAACGCCCGCGTGTTCCTGCCGGGTGCTGACCAGGAGATGGCAAAGGCGGCCGCGAAGATCCTCACCCAGCAGGGCGACGTCAAGTCCACCATGACGGACCTGAAGAACACGCTGCAGAGCATCTACGAGCGCGACGTGAAGCCGAAGCTGAAGTCGTAGCGCTAAAGCCCTGATAACGCGCAAAATCCCTGCCGACCCTTTTTTCGGGGTCGACAGGGATTTTCTGCATCGCGGGCGAAGTGCGCGTCCCCTAGGGGATCGGCACGGGGGTGACGCCCAGGGGCACCAGGTGCTCCGCACCGCCGTCGGGCGCTGAAAGCACCCAGATGCCCTTCTCGTGCACCGCCACGGAATGCTCCCACTGGCAGGAGCGCTTGCCGTCGGTGGTCACCACGGTCCAGTCATCCTCGAGGACCGCGGTCTCGATGCCGCCGCGGACCAGCATGGGTTCAATGGCGAGGCAGAGGCCCGGCTTGATCTTGGGGCCGCGGTGGTTGGTGCGGTAGTTCAGGACGTCCGGCGCCATATGCATCTCGGAGCCGATGCCGTGGCCCACGTAGTCCTCCAGGATGCCCAGCGGTTTGCCGGGGACGGACGATACGTAGTCGTCGATGGCCGCGCCGACGTCGCCCACGTGCGAGCCGGTGGCAAGCGCGGCGATTCCCCGCCACATGGCTGCGTGGGTGACGTCGGAGAGCCGCTGGTCCTCCGGATCCGCGCTGCCCACGATCACGGTGCGGGCCGAGTCGGAGTGCCAGCCGTCGACGATCGCTCCGCCGTCGATGGAGATGATGTCCCCGTCCTGCAGGACCCGGCTGCCGGGAATGCCGTGCACCACTTCCTCATTGACGGAGGTGCAGATGGTGGCCGGGAAGCCGTGGTAGCCCAGGAAGTTGGACTTGGCGCCTGCCTCGTTGAGGACGGCGGCGAAGACGTCGTCCAAATCCTTGGTGGTGACCCCCGGCACCGCGGCGGCAACGGCGGCGTCCAAAGCGCGGCTGAGGACCAGTCCTGCCTCGTGCATGGTGCGCATCTGGGCGTTGTTCTTGAATTCGATGCGGGGCTGGCCGAAGGCCATGGTGTTTCCTTTCAAATGGCTGAGGCTCCTCCCGGATGCCGGGAGGAGCCTCGAGAAACCGGGGCGCCCTTGGTCAGGCTGCCTGTGCGGCCTTGATGGCCTGCATCACGCGGTTTGTGACTTCGTCGATGGGGCCGATCCCGTCGACCTGGGTGAGGATGCCGCGCTCGGCGTACTTCGACACCACTGCTTCGGTCTGCTCGTGGTAGAGATCCAGGCGGTGGCGGATGACGGCTTCGTTGTCGTCGCTCCGGCCCGTTTCCTTGGCCCGGCCCAGGAGGCGGTGCACCAGTTCCTCGTCGTCGGCGGTCAGCTGGAGGACCACGTCGAGCTTCTCGTCGCCGTCGGCGAGGATCTCGTCAAGGTAATCCACCTGCGCGGTGGTGCGCGGGTAGCCGTCCAGCAGGAAACCGGCGTCGACGTCGGACTCGCCAAGGCGGTCGCGGACCATTTTGTTGGTCACGCTGTCCGGAACGAAGTCGCCGTTGTCCATGTACTTCTTGGCCTCGAGGCCCAGCGGCGTTTCGCCCTTCACGTTGGCACGGAAGATGTCGCCGGTGGAGATGGCCACAACGCCGAGGCGTTCTGAAATCCGCTCCGCCTGCGTTCCTTTTCCGGAACCGGGAGGTCCAATAATCAGCATTCTCGTCATCGCAAAAGCCCTTCGTAGTGACGTTGTTGTAGCTGCGCATCAATCTGCTTTACGGTCTCCAAACCAACGCCCACCATGATCAGGATCGAGGTGCCACCGAACGGGAAGTTCTGGTTTGCGTTGATCAGTACCAGTGCCACCAGCGGAATCAGTGCCACGAAGCCCAGGTAGAGGGCGCCGGGCAGGGTGATCCGTGAAAGCACGTACTGCAGGTAATCAGCGGTCGGTCGGCCGGCGCGGATACCTGGAATGAAGCCGCCGTACTTCTTCATGTTGTCCGAGACTTCTTCAGGGTTGAAGGTAATCGCGACGTAGAAGTAGGTAAAGAACACGATCAGGAGGAAGTAAACCGCCATGTAGATCGGGTGGTCACCGCGGGTCAGGTTGTTGTTGATCCACTCAACCCACGGCTGGATGGGCTCGCCGTTCCGGGGCTGGTTGAACTGCGCGATCAACCCGGGAATGTAGAGCATGGACGAAGCGAAGATCACCGGGATGACACCGGCCATGTTCACCTTGATGGGAATGTAGGTGCTGGTGCCGCCAACAGTTCGCCGGCCGATCATCCGCTTGGCGTACTGGACCGGAACGCGCCGCTGGGACTGTTCCACGAAAACCACCAGCGCGACGGTGAGCAGGCCAACTGCCAGGACGATGAAGAAGGTCCCGGGGCCCTGCGAGGTCCAGATTGCACCCAGCGACGTGGGGAACTGCGCGGCGATGGAGGTGAAGATGAGCAGCGACATGCCGTTGCCCACGCCCTTCTCCGTGACGAGCTCGCCCATCCACATGATCAGGCCGGTACCGGCCGTGAGCGTGATGATGATGAGGATGGTGGTGATGATGCTGGTGTCCGGGATCACCGGCAGCTGGCAGCCCGGCAGCAGCTGCCCGGAACGGGCCAGGGACACCAGGGTGGTGGCGTTGAGCAGGCCCAGGGCAATGGTGAGGTAACGCGTGTACTGGGTCAGCTTGGACTGGCCGGACGCGCCCTCTTCGTAGAGCTGCTGGAAACGGGGAATAACCACCCGGAGCAGCTGCACGATGATGCTTGCCGTGATGTAGGGCATGATGCCCAGGGCGAAGATGGACACCTGGAGCAACGCGCCGCCGCTGAAGAGGTTTACGAGCTGGTACAACCCGCCGGCGGTCTGACCGTTCTGCAAGCATTGCTGGACATTCTGGTAGTTCACACCGGGCGAGGGAATGAAAGCACCCAAGCGGAAGATGGTGATGATTCCCAGCGTGAACAACAACTTGCGTCGCAGATCAGGCGTGCGAAAGGCCCGGCCAAATGCGCTAAGCAAGCGTCCTCCTGTGGTGTCAATAAGAGTGGGGTGAGGGGAACCGATAGATCCCGACATCCGAGTCTAACGGTTCCATGCGCCATGCGAACAATCCGCGGTGGCGCACCTGCGCCGGGTGGCGGAAAAAATTCGCCCGGCGGATATGAAAAACTCCCGGCATCCGAGGCCAAAGCCTACGGATACCGGGAGTTCAACAGCTGGCGCCGTCCCTTACAGGGCGGTGGTGCTTCCGCCTGCTGCAGCAATCTTTTCAGCGGCGCTGGCCGAGAATGCGTGGGCCGTGACGTCAACCTTGACGGTGATGTCGCCGGTGCCCAGCACCTTGACGGGCTGGTTCTTGCGAACGGCACCCTTTTCGACCAGGTTCTCCACGGTGACTGCGCCACCTTCCGGGAACAGCTCGTTGAGCTTGTCCAGGTTTACAACCTGGAACTCAACCCGGAACGGGTTTTTGAAGCCACGCAGCTTCGGCAGGCGCATGTGCAGCGGCAGCTGGCCGCCGGCAAAGCCAGCCTTCACCTGGTAGCGGGCAGCCGTACCCTTGGTACCGCGGCCGGCGGTCTTACCCTTGGATGCCTCACCACGACCCACACGGGTCTTGGCGGTCTTGGCACCCGGAGCGGGACGCAGGTGGTGAACCTTCAGGGCGTTCTGCTTCTCAGCAGCCTGTGCCTTATCAGCAGTGTTCTCTGCCATTTACTTCGCCTCCTCTACCTTTACCAGGTGCGGAACCGTGTTGAGCATTCCAACGGTCACGGCGTCGGCGGTGCGGACAACGGTGTGTCCGATCCGCTTCAGGCCGAGGGACCGCAGGGTGTCGCGCTGGTTCTGCTTGCCGCCAATGGCGGACTTGATCTGAGTGATCTCCAACTGAGCGTCGGAGGGGACCAGGTTCTTAGCCATGACTAGACACCTGCCTTCGGGGCGAGGAGAGCCTTCACCAGTGCCGCCGGGGCAACCTCATCCAGCGGCAGGCCGCGGCGTGCTGCCACGGATGCCGGCTCTTCGAGGCGCTTCAGGGCATCAACGGTCGCGTGAACGATGTTGATGGCGTTGGAGGAACCGAGCGACTTGGAGAGGATGTCGTGGATGCCCACGCACTCCAGTACTGCACGGACCGGACCACCGGCGATAACACCGGTACCGGCGGAAGCCGGACGCAGCATTACGACGCCGGCAGCGGCTTCACCCTGAACGCGGTGCGGGATGGTGTTGCCAACGCGGGGAACGCGGAAGAAGGACTTCTTGGCCTCTTCAACGCCCTTGGCGATAGCAGCGGGAACTTCCTTGGCCTTGCCGTAGCCCACGCCGACCATGCCGTTACCGTCACCAACGACGACCAGCGCGGTGAAGCTGAAGCGACGACCACCCTTGACCACCTTGGAAACGCGGTTGATGGTGACAACGCGCTCTACGAACTGGTTCTTTTCGGCTTCACGGCCACCGTCGCGGCCGCCACGGCCACCGCGGTCGCCACGGCCCTGGCCGCGGTCGCCACGCTCGCCGCGACGGGCGCCACCACGGCGGTCCTCGGCAGCGGGGGCAGTGGTCTCAGCAGCTGCGGCTTCGGGCGCCTTCTGATCTGCAGACACAGTGTCCTTTTCCTTGTTTGCTTCGGTCACAGTGACAGCCCACCTTCGCGTGCACCGTCAGCGACGGCGGCAATCCGGCCGTGGTACTTGTTACCACCACGGTCGAAGACGACAGCCTCGACGCCGGCAGCCTTGGCACGTTCGGCAACGAGCTCGCCGACGCGCTTGGCCTTGGCGGTCTTGTCACCGTCGAATGCACGAAGGTCAGCTTCCAGAGTGGACGCGCTTGCTACGGTCTGGCCAATGGTGTCGTCGACAACCTGGACAAATACGTGGCGTGCGGAGCGGTTGACCACCATGCGGGGGCGGACAGCCGTACCGGAAATGCGCTTGCGGATACGAAGCTGGCGGCGGCTGCGACCAGCAGCCTTGCTCTTGTTCGTACGCTTCTTGTTAATGGAGATGGCCATGGTTACTTACCAGCCTTTCCGACCTTGCGGCGGATGACTTCGCCTGCGTAACGGATGCCCTTGCCCTTGTAGGGGTCCGGCTTCCGCAGCTTGCGAATGTTGGCAGCAACTTCGCCGACCTGCTGCTTGTTGATTCCTGAGACAGAGAGCTTGGTCGGTCCCTCTACTGCAAAGGTGATGCCGGCCGGAGCCGAAACGTTGACCGGGTGGCTGTAGCCAAGAGCGAACTCAAGGTCAGATCCCTTGGCCTGAACGCGGTAACCGGTACCGACGATTTCAAGCTTCTTCTCGTAGCCTGCGGTGACGCCCTGGATCATGTTGGCGATCAGGGTGCGGGTCAGGCCGTGGAGCGAACGGGAGGCGCGCTCGTCGTTCGGGCGGCTGACGGTCAGGGTGCTGTCGTCCAGGGCTAACCTCGATGGGGCTGGCCACAGTGTGGGTCAGCTCCCCCTTGGAACCCTTGACGCTGACGACAGAGCCGTCAACCTTGACCTCAACGCCGGCAGGAACGGTGATGGGGAGACGTCCAATACGTGACATTATTCTCTTCCTTTCCCGTTACCAGACGTACGCGAGGACTTCGCCGCCCACGCCCTTCTTGCCGGCCTGCTTGTCAGTCAGGAGGCCGGAAGAGGTGGACAGGATTGCGATACCCAGGCCACCGAGCACGTGGGGCAGGTTGGTGGACTTCGCGTAAACGCGGAGACCCGGCTTGGAGATGCGGCGTACACCGGCGATGGAACGCTCGCGGTTCGGACCGAACTTGAGGTCCAGGGTCAGCTTCTTGCCAACCTCAGCGTCCTCTTCCTTCCAGCCGGCGATGAAACCTTCGGCCTTGAGGATGTCGGCAACGCGTGCCTTGAGCTTGCTGTAAGGCATAGACACGGAGTCGTGGTATGCCGAGTTTGCGTTACGCAGGCGCGTAAGCATATCTGCGACAGGATCTGTCATTGTCATGTGGGCTCATGCCCTTCCTCATAACGGTTTCCGCCGTTCCGTCCTTCAAAGAGCGGAGCGGCCGGACCTTTTATGTAGTTAATTAAGCTTCGGTTTTGAACGGGAAACCAAGCGCCTTGAGCAGCGCGCGGCCTTCGTCGTCAGTCTTGGCAGTGGTCACAACCGTGATGTCCATACCGCGGACGCGGTCGATCTTGTCCTGGTCGATTTCGTGGAACATAACCTGCTCGGTCAGACCGAAGGTGTAGTTGCCATTGCCATCAAACTGCTTGCCGCTGAGGCCGCGGAAGTCGCGGATACGGGGCAGTGCCAGGCTGACCAGGCGGTCCACAAATTCCCACATGCGGTCGCCACGCAGGGTTGCGTGTGCACCGATGGGCATGCCTTCGCGCAGCTTGAACTGTGCGATCGACTTGCGGGCCTTGGTAACCTGCGGCTTCTGGCCGGTGATCTGGGTGAGGTCGCGGACAGCGCCGTCGATCAGCTTGGAGTCCTTGGCGGCATCTCCAACACCCATGTTCACAACAACCTTGACCAGACGGGGTACCTGGTTCACGTTCTGGTACTTGAACTCATCCTGGAGCTGGCCCTTGATGGTTTCGGCGTACTTGGTCTTCAGACGAGGAACGATCTTCGTTGCCGGAGTCTCGAGAGTCTCAGTCATTAGATGTCCTTCCCGGAGCTCTTGGACACGCGGATACGGACGGTCTTCTTGACACCGTTCTTCTCCACAGTGTCGAGGCGGAAGCCCACACGGGTCGGCTTCTTGGTCGACGGGTCAACCAGGGCCACGTTGGAAATGTGGATCGGGGCCTCTACGACCTCGATGCCGCCGGTCTTGGTGCCGCGCTGCGACTGTCCAACACGGGTGTGCTTGGTGACGCGGTTGACACCCTCAACCAGCACGCGGTTGGTGTCGGTGAAGACGCGCAGAACCTTGCCCTGCTTGCCGCGGTCGCCGCCGCGCTCAGCCTTGGCGCCAGTGATGACCTGAACCAGGTCACCCTTCTTGATCTTTGCAGCCATGAGCTAGAGCACCTCCGGAGCCAGAGAAACGATCTTCATGAACTTCTTGTCACGCAGTTCACGACCAACCGGTCCGAAGATACGGGTACCGCGGGGGTCACCGTCGTTCTTCAGGATCACAGCTGCGTTCTCGTCAAACTTGATGTAGGAACCATCCGCACGGCGGCGTTCCTTCTTGGTACGGACGATGACGGCCTTGACCACATCGCCCTTCTTTACGTTGCCGCCCGGGATTGCATCCTTGACGGTGGCGACAATGACGTCACCGATGCCTGCGTAGCGACGGCCGGATCCACCGAGAACGCGAATGGTAAGGATTTCCTTAGCACCCGTGTTGTCGGCGACCTTGAGTCGCGACTCCTGCTGAATCACTATTTACTCCTTGCGTCGCGCCGGTTCTCAGGCCGTGGTCTTGCTACGGAATGAGCCTTGCGGAACGGTTGATCGGGGTGTCTCTTGACCTGCCTGGATTTTGCCAGACCAGGCCTAAACGCCCGTGCCAGAAGCAGTTGCTCCCACCCGGTCCGGGACAGATCCCGGGCGCACAGGGGCACTATGCTGTGGCACGCTTGTTTACGAGGTTGATGATGGCGCGCGAAAGGCGCCATACAAACTCAATATCCTAGCACGTTTACCGCCGGTTCCCATATCACCGCTGTCCTCTGCTCCGCAACAGAGCCGGCCCACCCAGGCAAGACGGACGACGGCGTCACGCAAGACAGCCTTTCGGCCCGCTATCGGTGCCACTCCCCCGCCAACCCAGGCCCCGCCGTCGTCCGCGGGAGCAAAAAGGTGCTTGGCGTGACGCTGCGAACCTGCTTCACGCGTTAAACGAGGAAGCCCCCGCTCCCGGAAGGAAGCAGGGGCAACAGCTAAGCAGCGGGTGCTACTTGGCCTTCTCGAGGATTTCCACGAGCCGCCAGTTCTTGGTGGCGGACAGCGGACGGGTCTCGGCGATGACTACGAGGTCGCCGATGCCGGCGGTGTTCTCTTCGTCGTGCGCCTTGACCTTGGAGGTGCGACGGATGACCTTGCCGTACAGTGCGTGCTTCACGCGGTCTTCAACCTCGACAACGATGGTCTTTTCCATCTTGTCGGAAACCACGTAGCCGCGACGGGTCTTGCGGTAACCGCGCTGCCCAGCCTTGGCTTCGGTAGCAGTTTCGGTCACGTTCTGGTCCTTTTCACTCACTTGGCGTCCTCCTCGGTCTCAGCCTTTTCAGCCTTGTCGGCCTTCTTGGTTGAAGCCTTCTTGGACTTCTTCTCTTCCTTGGCTTCCACAACCGGGGCGGCAACCTCGGCACGAATGCCCAGCTCGCGTTCGCGGAGAACGGTGTAGATGCGTGCGATGTCCTTCTTTACCGCACGCAGGCGACCGTGGTTCTCCAGCTGTCCGGTGGCGGACTGGAAACGCAGGTTGAACAGCTCTTCCTTGGCCTTGCGGAGTTCTTCAACGAGACGCTCGTTGTCGAAACCGTCCAGCTGTGCGGGAGCCAGATCCTTGGATCCTACTGCCATTTCTACTCACCACCTTCGCGACGCACGATGCGTGCCTTCAACGGCAGCTTGTGGATCGCCAGGCGCAGGGCCTCGCGAGCTACCTCTTCATTGACACCGGAGAGTTCGAAGAGAACCCGGCCCGGCTTGACGTTGGCGACCCACCATTCCGGCGAACCCTTACCGGAACCCATGCGGGTTTCGGCAGGCTTCTTGGTCAGCGGACGGTCCGGGTAGATGTTGATCCAGACCTTACCGCCACGCTTGATGTGGCGGGTCATGGCGATACGAGCGGACTCGATCTGACGGTTGGTGACGTATGCCGGGCTCAGCGCCTGGATACCCCACTCGCCGAACGAAACCTCGGTGCCGCCCGTAGCAGCGCCGGAACGACCCGGGTGGTGCTGCTTACGGTGCTTTACTCGACGTGGGATAAGCATTTAAGCCTGTCCTCCTTCTACAGCGGCCGGAGCCGCCTCAGCTGCCGGGGCTTCCGCAGCAGGAGCTGCGTCAGCGGCCGGGCGGTCGTTGCGACGACGGCGGTCACCACGGTCAGCGCCACCCGGACGGCCGGGACGCTCGCCACGGCCACCGCGGGAAGGTGCGGCTGCAGCCTGCGCGGCCAGTTCCTTGGCGGTGACGTCACCCTTGTAGATCCAGACCTTCACGCCGATGCGGCCGAAGGTGGTCTTGGCTTCGTAGAAGCCGTAGTCGATGTTCGCGCGGAGGGTGTGCAGGGGCACACGGCCTTCGCGGTAGAACTCCGAACGCGACATTTCAGCGCCACCCAGGCGGCCCGAGCAGGCGATACGGATGCCCTTGGCACCTGCACGCTGTGCGGACTGCATGGCCTTCTTCATCGCACGACGGAACGCCACGCGGGAAGTCAGCTGCTCTGCAACGCCCTGGGCCACAAGCTGGGCTTCCATCTCGGGGTTCTTGACCTCGAGGATGTTCAGCTGGACCTGCTTGCCGGTGAGCTTTTCGAGCTCGCCGCGGATGCGGTCGGCTTCTGCTCCACGGCGGCCGATGACGATGCCGGGACGTGCCGTGTGGATGTCCACGCGGACACGGTCACGGGTGCGCTCGATCTCGACCTTGGCGATGCCGGCGCGCTCCATGCCCGTGGACATGAGCTGGCGGATGCGGATGTCTTCGCGGACGAAGTCCTTGTACCGCTGGCCGGCCTTGGTGCTGTCAGCGAACCAGTGCGATACGTGATCGGTGGTGATGCCGAGTCGGAACCCGTGCGGGTTTACTTTCTGTCCCACTTAGCGAGCCTCCTCTTTCTCCGGGGTAGCGACTACCACGGTGATGTGGCTGGTGCGCTTCTTGATCTGAAATGCACGACCCTGGGCACGCGGCTGGAACCGCTTCATGGTCGGGCCTTCATCAACAAACGCTTCGCTGATGATGAGGTCGCCTTCGTCAAACCCCACGCCGTCGCGGTCCGCGAGGACCCGGGCGTTGGCGATTGCCGACTGAACTACCTTGAATACCGGCTCCGAAGCTGCCTGCGGGGCAAACTTCAGAATTGCCAGAGCCTCATTCGCTTGCAATCCACGAACAAGGTTGACGACGCGCCGGGCCTTCATAGGCGTTACGCGGATGTGGCGCGCAATTGCCTTGGCTTCCATTGCTTTCCTTCTCTCGTCTTTGACGTAAACGCAGGCGCCTAGCGGCGCTTGCCCTTACGGTCGTCCTTGACATGGCCGCGGAATGTCCGCGTGGGAGCGAATTCGCCGAGCTTGTGCCCGACCATCGACTCAGTGACAAACACCGGGATGTGCTTGCGTCCGTCGTGTACGGCGATCGTGTGCCCGAGCATGTCGGGGATGATCATCGAACGGCGGGACCAGGTCTTGATGACGTTCTTGGTGCCCTTTTCGTTTTCCCTGGCTACCTTCACAAAGAGGTGCTGGTCAACGAAAGGACCTTTTTTCAGGCTGCGTGGCATGTGTCCAGGCTCCTATCGCTTGTTCTTGCCAGTACGACGGCGACGCACAATAAGCTTGTCGCTCTCTTTGTTGGGGCGGCGGGTGCGGCCTTCACGCTTACCGTTCGGGTTCACGGGGTTACGTCCACCGGAAGTCTTACCTTCACCACCACCGTGCGGGTGGTCAACCGGGTTCATGGCGACACCACGGACGGTCGGGCGGACGCCCTTCCACCGCATACGGCCGGCCTTGCCCCAGTTGATGTTCGACTGCTCGGCGTTGCCGACCTCGCCGACGGTTGCGCGGCAGCGCACGTCAACGTTGCGGATTTCGCCGGAAGGCAGGCGCAGCTGGGCGAACCGGCCTTCCTTGGCAACAAGCTGGATGGATGCGCCGGCGGAGCGGCCCATCTTGGCGCCGCCGCCCGGACGCAGTTCCACTGCGTGGATGACGGTACCCACCGGGATGTTGAGCAGCGGCAGGTTGTTACCGGGCTTGATGTCAGCACCGGCACCTGCCTCTACAACGTCACCCTGGGAGAGCTTGTTGGGGGCGATGATGTAACGCTTGGTGCCATCAACGTAGTGCAGGAGGGCGATGCGAGCCGTGCGGTTCGGATCGTACTCGATTTCGGCAACGCGGGCGTTGACGCCGTCCTTGTCGTGGCGACGGAAGTCGATCAGACGGTACTGGCGCTTGTGCCCACCACCCTTGTGACGGGTGGTGATCTTACCGGTGTTGTTACGGCCGCCCTTCTTGGGCAGCGGACGTACCAACGACTTTTCCGGCGTCGACCGCGTGATTTCGATAAAGTCCGCTACGCTCGAGCCGCGACGGCCCGGGGTAGTCGGCTTGTATTTACGGATTCCCATAATTTATTTCCTCGTTAAAGTGGTCTCCGCTACGCGAGCGGACCGCCGAAGATGTCGATGGTGCCTTCTTTGAGGGTGACAATCGCACGCTTGGTGTTCTTGCGGGTACCCCATCCGAATTTGGTGCGCTTGCGCTTACCGGCACGGTTGATGGTGTTGATCGATTCGACCTTGACGGAGAAGATTTTCTCCACGGCCAGCTTGATCTCGGTCTTGTTCGAACGGGGGTCCACCAGGAAGGTGTACTTGCCCTCGTCGATCAGGCCGTAGCTCTTTTCCGACACGACGGGGGCAAGCACGACGTCGCGGGGATCCTTGATGGTGGCTGCACTCACTTGGCATCCTCCTCGTTCTTTGCTGCCTTAGCGGCAACGAATGCGTCGTAGGCAGCCTTGGTGAAGACAACGTCATCAGAAACGAGAACGTCGTAGGTGTTCAGCTGGTCTGCGTACAGAACGTGAACGCCACCGAGGTTGCGCACGGACAGTGCAGCAACGTCGTTATCGCGCTCGATGACGACCAGCAGGTTCTTGCGGTCCGAAACACCGCGGAGCGTTGCGAGTGCGGTCTTGGAAGACGGCTTGTCTCCTGCAACCAGCTCAGAGACAACGTGGATGCGGCCGTTACGGGCCCGGTCAGACAGTGCGCCGCGCAGTGCAGCAGCAATCATCTTCTTGGGGGTGCGCTGGCTGTAGTCACGCGGGGTGGGACCGTGGACAACGCCACCGCCGGTCATGTGAGGAGCACGGATTGAACCCTGGCGGGCGCGGCCGGTGCCCTTCTGCTTGAACGGCTTGCGTCCTGCACCGGAAACTTCAGCGCGGGTCTTGGTCTTGTGGGTTCCCTGGCGGGCAGCAGCGAGCTGGGCAACGACAACCTGGTGCAGCAGCGGCACGTTGGTCTGAACGTCGAAGATCTCTGCAGGCAGGTCAACCTGGACAGTGTTAGCCATTGAACTAGGCTCCCTTCACGGCGGTGCGTACGAAGACGACCTGGCCGCGGGCGCCGGGAACGGCACCCTTGATAAGGAGCAGCGACTTCTCGACGTCAACCGCGTGGACCGTGAGGTTCAGCGTGGTGTGACGAACGGCGCCCATGCGGCCGGCCATTTTCATGCCCTTGAAGACGCGGCTCGGGGTGGATGCGCCACCGATTGAACCGGGCTTACGGTGGTTCTTGTGTGCACCGTGGGAAGCTCCAACGCCGTGGAAGCCGTGACGCTTCATCACACCGGCGAAGCCCTTACCCTTGGTGGTGCCGACGACGTCGATCTTCTGGCCGGCTTCGAAAAGCTCTACGGAGAGCTCCTGGCCCAGCTCGTACTCGGCAGCATCTGCGGTACGAAGTTCGACGACGTGGCGGCGAGGCGTGACGCCTGCCTTTTCAAAGTGACCAGCCAGCGGCTTGGTGACCTTGCGGGGATCGATCTGGCCGTAGCCGATCTGAACGGCGACGTAGCCATCAACTTCTGCGTTGCGCAGCTGGGTGATGACGTTCGAGTCTGCCTGGACCACAGTGACGGGGATGAGCTTGTTGTTCTCGTCCCAGACCTGGGTCATGCCGAGCTTCGTGCCCAGCAGGCCCTTTACGTTACGGGTTGCGGTCATAGTCTCTCAGCACCTCCCTACAGCTTGATTTCGATGTTCACGTCAGCCGGCAGGTCGAGACGCATGAGCGAGTCAACAGCCTTCGGCGTGGGATCGATGATGTCGATAAGACGCTTGTGCGTGCGCATTTCAAAGTGCTCGCGGCTGTCCTTGTACTTGTGCGGAGAGCGGATAACGCAGTACACGTTCTTCTCCGTCGGGAGCGGCACGGGGCCGACTACCGTTGCGCCTGCGCGCGTGACCGTCTCAACGATCTTCCGTGCTGAAACGTCAATGACCTCGTGGTCGTATGACTTCAGCCGGATGCGGATTTTTTGTCCCGCCATGTCGCCTGACTCTCTTTCAGTCTGTGCTTCCCCGGTTTAGGGCTGCCCTGTTCACTTACTCGTTGTATGGCTGCCGAAGCATTTGAGGTCGTAACCACCATCCGCCGCACAAACTGAATCCGGATAAATCCGGGTTCCTCACCTTGCCGGCGCAACCGACCCCCGCGGTCGGGCGTGTCGCGCTGAACACGCATACAAATCCGCAATCCATTGGGGTGGGTTATGTTTGGTCTTCAACTTGGACCCTGCACCCGGCATTATCCGGATCGGGACGCGAAGAAGCGCTTGAACAACTCATCTAGTATGCCGGAAAAGCGCGGCAGATGCGAATTGGCCCAGGAATCGGTGCTCGTCAGGGCCATTGCCGGAGGCGGGAACGGGTTGCATGATAGGGGCATGACCCTGGAGAGCACTGAATTGGTGACTGAACTGGCCGGGCGCATGCCGCCGTCGTTCGTCCTTGGCGTCGCGGCAGCGGCGTTCCAGATTGAAGGCGCGGTCAAGGCAGGAGGCCGCGGACCCTCGGGATGGGACGCCTTCGCAGAGAAACCGGGCGCCATCATCGACGGGCACTCCCCGGCAGTGGCGTGCGACCACTACAACAGGCTGCCCGAAGACGTGGCGCTGCTGAAGGAACTGGGCGTGGACTCATACCGGTTCTCCCTCTCCTGGCCGCGCATCCAGCCTGACGGCCAGGGCGGCTTCAATGCCGAGGGTCTGGACTTCTACGACCGCCTGATCGACCAGCTGCTCGAGGCCGGCGTCTCCCCCATGGCGACGCTCTACCACTGGGACACCCCGCTGCCCCTGGAACAACGCGGCGGCTGGCTGAATCGGGATACCGCCGAGCGGTTCGGCGACTATGCCAGGGCCGCCGGCGAACGGTTCGGGGACCGGGTGGCGCAGTGGGTCACCCTCAACGAACCCGTCTCGGTAACCCTGAACGGTTACGCACTGGGAGTACACGCGCCCGGACGCCGGCTGTTGTTCGATGCCCTTCCCGCCATCCACCACCAACTCCTGGCCCATGGGCTCGGGGTGCAGGCGCTTCGGGCCGCCGGAGTGGACGGCGGGATTGGAGTGACCAACCTGCACTCCCCCGTCAGGCCAGCCACGCGGAAGATCGGCGACCGGCTCGTCGCGCACCTCTACGACCTGCTGATGAACAGGATCTACGCAGACCCGGTCCTGCTGGGCCGCTACCCGTCCCTGCCGTTGTACGCGAAACCGTGGCTGCGTTCCATCGGCAGGATCTCCGACGCAGACCTCAGGACCATCCACCAGCCCCTTGATTTCTACGGCCTCAACTACTACTTCCCGGTCAAGGTGGCGCTGGGACCGGGCATCACACCCGTCCCCGCGGACATGCACCAGGAACTGGCCAAGCTGCCCTTCCACGAAGTGGGCTACCCGGAGTACGGCAGTACGGGCTTCGGCTGGCCCGTTGCGCCGGAGCATCTGGGCATCCTGCTGCGCGAGATGCGGGACCGGTACGGACAGGCCCTGCCCCCGGTCTACATCACTGAGGGTGGCGCAAGCTTCCCGGAACCTGACAATGTCACGGGGACGTTCGAGGATACCGACCGGGTGGAATACCTGGCCGGACACCTGGGCGCGGCGCTTGAGGCGACGGCGCCCGGCGGCGTTGCGGAGGGAGTGGACCTGCGCGGCTATTACGTGTGGACGCTGATGGACAACTTCGAGTGGGCCGCCGGCTATTCACAGCGTTTTGGCCTGGTGCACGTGGACTTCGAGACGCTGCAGCGGACGCCGAAGAGGTCCTTTTACTGGTACCAGACGCTGTCCCGCGCCCGGGGGCACCGGCAGGACTAGGCAACCGTGCCATTTACCGGGTGACGGTGGCGTTTGCAGGTCAGGCATGACCCGTAACAGTCAGGAAAATCAGCACACAGTTGAGGCCAACTATCAGGGCGGCACTGGTCCAGCCGGCGATCCGGAGCGGCCTTGAATCCACGTGGATGCCCATCACCTTGCGGCTTCCCGTGAGCCGGATCAAGGGGATCAGCGCGAACGGGATGCCGAAACTCAGCAGGACCTGGCTGAGGACCAGCGCCAAGGTGGGTTCAATTCCGGCCCCGAGGACCAGCAGCGCCGGAATCAGGGTGACTGTGCGGCGGATCAGCAGCGGAATCCTGACTTTCAGCAGGCCGCCCATGATGGTGGCCCCGGCGTAGCATCCCACGGAGGTGGACGCCAGCCCCGAGGCCAGGAGGCCCACGGCGAATACGACGCCGATAACCGGGCCGAGTGCCGATGTGACGGCCGCGTGCGCACCGGCGATGGTGTCGGTTCCCTCGACGCCGCGGAGGCTGGTGGCGGCGAGCAGCAGCATGGCGATATTGACGACGCCGGCAAGCAGCAGGGCGCCCGCGACATCGATGCGGGTGGTCCGGATCAGCCTCGTCCTGACGGCAGGATCCTTCGAGAAGCCGTGGCGGTCCCGGGCGAGGGCGGAGTGCAGGTAAATTGCGTGCGGCATGACGGTCGCCCCGAGCATACTGGCGGCGAGAAGGACGGTGTCGGTTCCCTCAAAGCGGGGCACAAGCCCGGCCAGGGCTCCGCCCGCGTCTGGCGGAGCGACGAACAGGCCCGAAACGAACCCCACGGCAATCACGCCGAGAAGCGTGAGGATCGCAAACTCGAAGGACTTCTGGCTCCGGTGCGACTGCAGCGCCAGCAGCAGCATGGAAGCCAGGCCAATGATGACGCCGCCTGCGAGCAATGGCAGCCCGAACAACAGGTTGAGTGCCACTGCCCCGCCGATAACCTCGGCGAGATCCGTGGCTCCTGCAACGATCTCGGCCTGCACCCAGTAGGCCCGCCGACGGTGGGTTCCCAGGCGCCGGCCGAGAATTTCCGGCAGGCTCATTCCGGTGGCAAGTCCCAGCTTGGCGGACTGGTACTGGATCAGGACGGCCATGGCGTTGGCGGCGACGAGGACCCACACCAGCAGGTAGCCAAAACTGGCGCCCGCCGTCAGATTGGCCGCCACATTTCCCGGGTCCACATACGCGATGGCAGCCACGAAGGCAGGCCCCAGCAGTAGGAGGCGCGACCAGATCCTGGTGCTGGCGGGCTCCGCGGTCATCGTTGAAACTGCCATCACATGTCCTCGTCGTTGGGGCGTCACTACGAGGATACCGCGATTTAGGTGTACCGAAAAGTAGGAATAAGGACTACCGGCAACTGCTGCCGTGCGCGTCAGGGCTGGTTTTTGTTTGCCCTGTTAATCCGCTTGGCCCGGTCAATTTCGTGCCGGAAATTCCTCTTGACCCAGAACACCCCGGCCACCACCACAACCGCGATGATCAGGAAAATAAGCCATCCCATGATTGATCTCCTTTCAGTGCTGCAACAGTATCAGGGGCCCGTTGCGGCAACATCGCCAGGACTTGGCTGAGACACTGCAAAAGGAAAGCCCCGCTGCTTGAAGCAGCGGGGCTTTCCTTTGGAGTCAGCGTGGGCCGTGGCCCTGCAGATCCTTGATCAGCAAGTACTACTTGATGATCTTGGTAACGCGTCCCGAACCAACGGTGCGGCCGCCTTCGCGGATTGCGAAGCCGAGGCCCTCTTCCATGGCGATGGGCTGGATGAGCGCAACGGTCATCTCAGTGTTGTCGCCGGGCATAACCATTTCCGTGCCCTCGGGCAGGGTGATGACGCCGGTTACGTCCGTGGTACGGAAGTAGAACTGCGGGCGGTAGTTGGAGTAGAACGGGTTGTGACGTCCGCCTTCGTCCTTGGAGAGGATGTAGACGTTAGCCTCGAAGTCGGTGTGCGGGGTGATGGAACCCGGCTTGACGACAACCTGGCCACGCTCGACATCGTCGCGCTTCAGACCGCGGAGCAGGAGGCCACAGTTCTCGCCGGCCCATGCTTCGTCGAGCTGCTTGTGGAACATCTCGATACCGGTAACCGTGGTCTTCTGGACCGGGCGGATGCCAACGATCTCGACCTCGGAGTTGATGGCGAGGGTTCCACGCTCGGCGCGGCCCGTAACAACGGTGCCACGACCGGTGATGGTGAAGACGTCCTCGATCGGCATCAGGAACGGCTTGTCGCGGTCACGTACGGGGTCCGGAACGGACTCGTCGACTGCGGCCATCAGGTCCTCAACGGACTTGACCCACTCGGGGTCGCCTTCCAGTGCCTTCAGGCCGGAGACGCGGACAACGGGAGCGTTGTCGCCATCGAAGCCCTGCGAGCTCAGGAGCTCACGAACTTCCATTTCGACGAGGTCGAGGAGTTCTTCGTCATCAACCATGTCAGCCTTGTTCAGCGCGACCAGCAGGTAGGGAACACCAACCTGGCGGGCGAGAAGAACGTGCTCGCGGGTCTGAGCCATCGGGCCGTCGGTAGCAGCAACCACGAGGATTGCGCCGTCCATCTGGGCAGCACCGGTGATCATGTTCTTGATGTAGTCAGCGTGGCCGGGGGCGTCAACGTGTGCGTAGTGACGCTTCTCGGTCTGGTACTCCACGTGGGAGATGTTGATGGTAATACCGCGCTGACGCTCTTCGGGTGCAGAGTCGATCGACGCGAAGTCACGCTTCTCGTTGAGAGTCGGGTACTTGTCGTACAGCACCTTGGAAATGGCGGCCGTCAGCGTCGTCTTACCGTGGTCAACGTGACCAATGGTGCCGATGTTGACGTGCGGCTTAGTCCGCTCGAACTTTGCCTTTGCCACAGGTTCCTCCTAGAACGTTTTCAAATGACATACCCTTCCGCCGCTCTTTGTCGCGGCAGAAACTCAGGTAAGTCTACTTGGGGGGCTTTGGATTGGTGAAATTGCAGATTCAGGAACTAATACTAGTCCCTAGAGCCTGTTCGTGCAGATGGCCGGAAACCGGCGTGAACCGTCCCCGGCCACCTGCACCGGCTGTGCTTTCCGTTACCGGCAAGCGCACCCGAGTTTGTCGCGTTGAGAAGTCCGAGGACTATTCGCCGCGGGTCTTCTGGATGATCTCGTCGGCAACAGCCTTCGGGACCTCGGCGTAGCTGTTGAACGTCATGGAGTACACAGCACGGCCCTGGGTCTTCGAGCGCAGGTCACCGATGTAGCCGAACATGCCGGACAGCGGAACGTGCGCACGGATGACCTTGACACCCTGTGCGTCTTCCATGGACTGCATCTGGCCACGGCGGGAGTTGAGGTCACCGATAACTTCACCCATGTATTCCTCAGGGGTGCGGACCTCGACATCCATCAGCGGTTCGAGCAGAACCGGGTTCGCCTTGCGTGCGGCTTCCTTGAAAGCCATACGGCCGGCGATCTTGAACGCCATTTCCGAGGAGTCAACATCGTGGTACGCGCCGTCAATCAGCGTGGCCTTGATGCCGACAACCGGGTAGCCAGCCAGGACGCCGTCGTTCAGCGCATCCTGGATGCCCGCGTCAACAGACGGGATGTACTCGCGGGGAACGCGGCCACCGGTGACCTTGTTCTCGAACTCGTACAGCTCGCCCTCGGCGGTGTCCAGCGGCTCGATGGCAATCTGGATCTTTGCGAACTGGCCCGAACCACCGGTCTGCTTCTTGTGCGTGTAGTCGTGGCGTTCGACGGCGCGCTTGATGGTTTCGCGGTAGGCAACCTGGGGCTTGCCCACGTTTGCCTCGACCTTGAATTCGCGGCGCATGCGGTCCACCAGGATGTCCAGGTGGAGCTCGCCCATGCCGGCGATGATGGTCTGGCCGGTGTCTTCGTTGAGGGACACCTGGAAGGTGGGGTCCTCAGCGGAGAGCTTCTGGATGGCGGTGGAGAGCTTCTCCTGGTCACCCTTGGTGTTCGGCTCGATGGCAACCGAGATCACGGGCTCCGGGAAGCTCATGGACTCGAGCACGATCTGGTTGGCGGAGTCGCACAGGGTGTCACCCGTGGTGGTGTCCTTCAGACCGATGGCTGCGTAGATGTGGCCGGCGGTAGCGCCCTCAACAGGCATTTCCTTGTTGGCGTGCATCTGGAACAGCTTGCCGATGCGCTCCTTCTTGCCCTTGGTGGAGTTGACCACCTGCGCGCCTGCTTCCACGTGACCGGAGTACACGCGGATGAAGGTGAGCTGGCCGAAGAAGGGGTGCGCCGCAATCTTGAACGCCAGGGCCGAGAACGGCTCTTCGGCGGAAGGCTTGCGGGTCAGTTCCTTCTCTTCGTCGCGGGGGTCGTGACCGACCATCGGGGGAACGTCGAGCGGGTTCGGCAGGTAGTCCACAACTGCATCGAGCATGGGCTGAACGCCGCGGTTCTTGAAGGCGGAACCGCAGAAGATCGGGTAGAGCTCGGAGTTGATGGTCATCTTGCGGATGCCGGCCTTGAGCTCGTCGATCGAGATCTCTTCACCCTCGAGGTACTTCTCCATGAGTTCCTCGGAAGACTCGGCTACGGTCTCAACGAGGTTCGAGCGGTATTCCTCCGCCTTTTCCTGGAGGTCAGCCGGGATCTCGCGGATCTCGTACTTGGCACCCATGGTGACGTCACCCTTGGCATCGCCGGGCCACACCAGGGCACGCATGTAGAGCAGGTCGACGACGCCGATGAAGTCGTTCTCGGCACCGATGGGCAGCTGCATGACCAGCGGCTTGGCGCCGAGGCGGCTGATGATGGTGTCTACGGTGAAGTAGAAGTCAGCACCGAGCTTGTCCATCTTGTTGACGAAGCAGATACGCGGAACGTTGTACTTGTCAGCCTGGCGCCAAACAGTCTCGGACTGCGGCTCGACGCCTTCCTTGCCATCGAAGACGGCAACTGCACCGTCGAGGACGCGCAGGGAGCGCTCAACCTCAACCGTGAAGTCCACGTGGCCGGGGGTGTCGATGATGTTGATCTGGTTGTTTTCCCAGAAGCAGGTCACGGCGGCAGACGTGATGGTGATGCCGCGTTCCTTTTCCTGTTCCATCCAGTCGGTGGTCGACGCGCCGTCGTGCGTTTCGCCGATCTTGTGGTTCACACCCGTGTAGAACAGGATGCGCTCGGTTGTGGTGGTCTTGCCGGCATCAATGTGGGCCATGATGCCGATGTTGCGGACCTTGCTAAGGTCGGTAAGCACGTCCTGTGCCACGGGGTCTCCTTTTGGGATGGACTACACGTTCGCCGCCGGCTCGGTTGAGCCGGCGGCGCGCGGGAAGTATTACCAGCGGTAGTGTGCGAAGGCCTTGTTGGACTCGGCCATCTTGTGGGTGTCTTCGCGACGCTTCACAGCGGCACCGAGACCGTTTGACGCATCCAGGATTTCGTTCTGGAGGCGCTCGGTCATCGTCTTTTCGCGGCGGGCCTTGGAGTAGCCGACCAGCCACCGCAGGGCGAGTGCGGTGGAGCGGCCCGGCTTGACCTCAACCGGAACCTGGTAGGTGGCGCCACCGACACGGCGGGAGCGGACCTCGAGCGAAGGCTTGACGTTGTCCATGGCCTTCTTCAGGGCTGCAACGGGGTCTCCGCCGGACTTGGCGCGGGCGCCTTCGAGGGCACCGTAGACAATGCGCTCTGCCGTGGACTTCTTGCCGTCAACGAGCACCTTGTTGATGAGCTGGGTTACCAGCGGGGAACCGTAAACCGGATCCGAAACGAGCGGCCGCTTGGGGGCCGGACCCTTGCGAGGCATATTACTTCTTCTCCATCTTTGCGCCGTAGCGGCTGCGGGCCTGCTTACGGTTCTTCACACCCTGGGTATCGAGGGCGCCACGGACGATCTTGTAGCGGACACCCGGGAGGTCCTTCACACGACCACCGCGAACGAGCACAATGGAGTGCTCCTGCAGGTTGTGGCCAACACCGGGGATGTAGGCGGTAACTTCCACGCCGCCGTTGAGGCGCACACGCGCCACCTTACGCAGAGCCGAGTTCGGCTTCTTCGGGGTGGTGGTGTAGACGCGGGTGCAGACACCGCGGCGCATCGGGCTCCCGTTCAGGGCAGGGGCCTTGGTCTTTTTGACCTTAGGCGTGCGGCCCTTGCGGACCAGCTGGTTAATCGTAGGCACTCTCGTGTTCTCCGTTGGTTTGATCTCTACCGGCACATCGAGGGGTGAACCGTCATTGCACCGATTTTGGCGTTGTTCCTGCAGCCTGGATATCTTGAATCGTACTTAGGCGTGCAAAAGCGTGGCATTCGTTGCGCACCTAGCCCGCAACCCGGAAACAAGCTCACACCCGGCATCATGAGAACAAAACCAAAATGATGCCACGGCGGCCTTCATCCACTGCCACACAAACAATTAGATACAGTCTAACACGGCTTGATCCTGCGACTGAATTGGGTGTATGCGAAAGGCCCCGCCTCACCTGCCGGACAGCAGGTGGGGCGGGGCCTCAACAACAGGATTCCGGTTTAGCGGAAGTCGTTGCCCAGGTCGTAGTCATCCAGCGGGATGGCGTGGAACTCGGGAGCTCCGTCACCGCCCAGGGTGTCGTACGAGAAGTCACTGAATGCGCTGGGGCCGGTGAACAGGTTGGCCTTTGCTTCCTCAGTGGGCTCGACGGTTACCTCGGTGTAGCGCGGGAGACCCGTGCCGGCCGGGATCAGCTTACCGATGATGACGTTCTCCTTGAGGCCGAGCAGCGGATCGCTCTTGCCCTCCATGGCCGCCTGCGTCAGGACGCGGGTGGTCTCCTGGAAGGAAGCTGCGGACAGCCAGGACTCGGTGGCCAGCGACGCCTTGGTGATGCCCATGAGCTCGGGACGCCCGGAAGCCGGAGTCTTGCCCTCGGACACAACGCGGCGGTTGGCGTCCTCGAACCGGCTGCGCTCGGCGAGCTCGCCGGGCAGCAGGTCCGATTCGCCGGACTCGATGACCGTGACGCGGCGCAGCATCTGGCGGACGATAACCTCGACGTGCTTGTCGTGGATACCGATGCCCTGGCTGCGGTACACGCCCTGGACTTCGTCCACCAGGAACTTCTGTGCCGCACGCGGGCCCATGATGCGCAGGACCTGCTTGGGATCCACCGGGCCGTTGATCAGCTTCTGTCCGACTGCGACGTGGTCGCCGTCTTCGATCAGCAGGCGTGAACGGCGCAGGACCGGGTAGGCGATCTCTTCCGAGCCGTCATCCGGGGTTATGACCAGGCGCATCTGGCGCTCGGACTCTTCGATGGTGATGCGGCCGGCTGCTTCAGCAATCGGCGCAACACCCTTCGGAGTACGGGCTTCGAAGAGCTCCTGGATACGGGGCAGACCCTGGGTGATGTCGTCGCCACCACCGGCGGAAACAGCACCACCGGTGTGGAACGTACGCATGGTCAGCTGGGTACCGGGCTCACCGATGGACTGTGCGGCGATGATGCCCACGGCCTCGCCGATGTCCACGGTCTTGCCGGTGGCCAGCGAACGGCCGTAGCACAGGGCGCAGGTGCCGACGCTGGACTCGCAGGTGAGTACGGAGCGGACCTTGACCTCGGTGATGCCTGCCTTGAAGAGCTCGTCGATGACCACGTCGCCGCAGTCGGTGCCGGCGGCCGCGAGGACGTTGCCCTCGGAGTCCACGACGTCGACGGCCAGCGTACGTGCGTAGGCGCTGTTCTCGACGTTCTCGTCCAGGACCAGCTCACCGTTGGAGTCGGCGACGGCGATGGGCGTGACCAGGCCGCGCTCGGTGCCGCAGTCCTCTTCACGGACGATGACGTCCTGCGAGACGTCCACCAGACGACGGGTCAGGTAACCCGAGTTGGCGGTGCGCAGGGCGGTATCGGCGAGACCCTTACGGGCACCGTGCGTGGCGATGAAGTATTCCAGCACCGACAGGCCCTCACGGTAGGAGGACTTGATGGGACGCGGGATGATCTCACCCTTCGGGTTGGCCACCAGGCCACGGATACCTGCGATCTGGCGGACCTGCATCCAGTTACCACGTGCACCGGAGGACACCATGCGGTTGATGGTGTTCATCGGGGACAGGCTCTCGCGCATCACCGCAGCGATGTCGTTGGTGGCCTTGTTCCAGATCTCGATCAGTTCCTGGCGGCGCTCGTCGTCGTCGATCAGGCCCTTGTCGTACTGGCCCTGGATCTTGGCGGCTCGCTCCTCGTACCCGGCAAGGATTTCCGGCTTGGCAGCAGGAACCTCGATGTCCGAGATGGCGACGGTGACGCCTGAACGGGTGGCCCAGTAGAAACCGGCGTCCTTCAGGTTGTCCAGCGTTGCGGCGGTGACAACCTTCGGGTAGCGCTCGGCGAGGTCGTTGACGATGCGGGACAGTTCGCCCTTGTCGGCAACAGCCTCAACCCACGGGTAGTCCTCGGGCAGGGTCTCGTTGAAGATGACCTGGCCCAGGGAGGTCTGGACGAGGGCCGGCTGACCCGGCTCCCAGCCTTCCGGAGCTTCCCAGCCTGCGTAGGGCACGAAGCCTTCGAGGCGGATCTTGACCTGCGAGTTCAGGTGCAGCTCGCGGGCGTCGAACGCCATGATGGCCTCGGAGACCGAACCGAAGATACGGCCTTCGCCGGCTGACCCCTTGCGCTTGGTGGTCAGGTGGTACAGGCCGATGATCATATCCTGCGAAGGCAGGGTGACCGGGCGTCCGTCGGAGGGCTTCAGGATGTTGTTCGAGGACAGCATCAGGATGCGGGCCTCAGCCTGCGCCTCGGGGCTCAGCGGCAGGTGGACTGCCATCTGGTCGCCGTCGAAGTCGGCGTTGAAGGCACCACAAACCAGCGGGTGGAGCTGGATGGCCTTGCCTTCAACAAGCTGCGGCTCGAATGCCTGGATGCCCAGGCGGTGCAGGGTAGGTGCACGGTTGAGCAGCACCGGGTGTTCGGTGATGATCTCCTCGAGCACGTCCCAGACCTGCGGGCGGTAGCGCTCCACCATCCGCTTGGCGGACTTGATGTTCTGGGCGTGGTTGAGGTCGACCAGGCGCTTCATCACGAACGGCTTGAAGAGCTCCAGGGCCATCTGCTTGGGCAGGCCGCACTGGTGCAGCTTCAGCTGCGGGCCGACGACGATGACCGAACGGCCGGAGTAGTCGACGCGCTTGCCGAGGAGGTTCTGGCGGAAACGGCCCTGCTTGCCCTTGAG
This sequence comes from Pseudarthrobacter defluvii, assembly GCF_030816725.1. NCBI lineage: Bacteria > Bacillati > Actinomycetota > Actinomycetes > Micrococcales > Micrococcaceae > Pseudarthrobacter > Pseudarthrobacter defluvii. Next base: position 1,105,678 of record NZ_JAUSYG010000001.1, on the reverse strand, counting down.
CATGTCGCTCAGGGACTTCAGCGGACGGTTGCCCGGTCCGGTGACCGGACGGCCGCGGCGGCCGTTGTCGAAGAGGCTGTCAACAGCTTCCTGAAGCATGCGCTTCTCGTTGTTGACGATGATCTCCGGAGCACCCAAGTCAAGCAGGCGCTTGAGGCGGTTGTTGCGGTTGATCACGCGGCGGTACAGGTCGTTGAGGTCGGAGGTCGCGAAGCGGCCACCGTCCAGCTGCACCATGGGGCGCAGTTCCGGCGGGATCACCGGGACGGCGTCGAGGACCATGCCGAGCGGGCTGTTGTTGGTGGTCAGGAATGCGTTGACCACCTTCAGCCGCTTGAGGGCGCGGGTCTTCCGCTGGCCCTTGCCGTTGGCGATGATGTCGCGCAAGGATTCGGACTCGGCCTGCATGTCGAAGTTCTCAAGGCGCTTCTTGATGGCTTCGGCACCCATGGAGCCTTCGAAGTACATGCCGTAGCGGTCGCGCAGCTCGCGGTACAGGCCTTCGTCACCTTCGAGGTCGGCGACCTTCAGGTTCTTGAAGCGGTCCCAGACCTGCTCGAGGCGCTCGATGTCGGCGTCGGCACGCTTGCGGACGTTGGCCATCTGGCGGTCAGCGGAGTCGCGGGCCTTCTTCTTGTCGGCAGCCTTGGCGCCTTCGCCCTCAAGGCGGGCGATTTCGCCTTCGAGGTCGCGGGCGATTGCAGCGATGTCGCCATCGCGGTTGTCGATCAGCTGCTTCTTCTCGATGTCGTGCTCAACCTGCAGGTTGGGCAGTTCCTCGTGGCGGGCAGCCTCGTCGACGCTGGTGATCATGTAGGCAGCGAAGTAGATGACCTTTTCGAGGTCCTTCGGGGCCAGGTCAAGGAGGTAGCCCAGGCGGGACGGAACACCCTTGAAGTACCAGATGTGCGTGACGGGGGCGGCCAATTCGATGTGGCCCATGCGCTCACGGCGGACCTTGGCGCGGGTGACTTCGACGCCACAGCGCTCACAGATGATGCCCTTGAAGCGCACGCGCTTGTACTTGCCGCAGTAGCATTCCCAGTCCCGGGACGGGCCGAAGATCTTCTCGCAGAAGAGGCCGTCCTTCTCGGGCTTGAGCGTGCGGTAGTTGATGGTTTCCGGCTTCTTAACCTCGCCGTACGACCAGCCGCGGATGTCTTCCGCGGTGGCGAGGCCGATCTGCATGAGGCCGAAGGAGGATTCGCTGGACATATGGTCCCTGTTCTCTCTTGTTCTCTAAATTCTGAAGTCTTAGGTGCGGGATGAGGGAGGCGGCGTACGACGGCGGGTGCGCACCCGCCGTCGAACACTTACCTGCTAGACCTCTTCTACGGAGCTGGGCTCTGCACGAGACAGATCGATGCCCAGTTCCTCCGCAGCCGTGAAGACTGCGTCATCAGAGTCACGCATTTCAATTGTGGTTCCGTCCGTGGAAAGAACTTCCACGTTCAGGCACAGCGACTGCATTTCCTTGATCAAGACCTTGAAGGATTCGGGAACGCCCGGCTCGGGGATGTTCTCGCCCTTGACGATCGCTTCATAGACCTTCACACGACCATGGATGTCATCGGACTTGATCGTGAGGAGTTCCTGGAGCGTGTAGGCGGCGCCGTAAGCTTCGAGCGCCCACACTTCCATTTCACCGAAGCGCTGGCCACCGAACTGTGCCTTACCACCCAGCGGCTGCTGGGTGATCATGGAGTACGGGCCGGTGGAGCGCGCGTGGATCTTGTCGTCCACCAGGTGGTGGAGCTTCAGGATGTACATGTAGCCGACCGAGATCGGATCCGGGAACGGCTCGCCGGAGCGGCCGTCAAACAGGCGGGTCTTGCCCGAGGAGTTGATCAGGCGGTCACCATCGCGGGTCACGTTGGTGGAATCCAGCAGGCCCGTGATTTCCTCTTCGCGGGCACCGTCGAACACCGGCGTTGCAACAGTGGTGGGACCACTTTCGCGCGGCAGGTTGGGCAGCTGCTTGACCCACTCGGGTTCGCCTTCGATCTTCCAACCGGTCTTGGCAACCCAGCCGAGGTGCGTTTCGAGCACCTGGCCAACGTTCATACGGCCCGGAACACCCAGCGGGTTCAGGACGATGTCAACGGGGGTGCCGTCGGCAAGGAAGGGCATGTCCTCGATCGGGAGGATCTTGGAGATAACACCCTTGTTGCCGTGGCGGCCGGCGAGCTTGTCGCCGTCGGTGATCTTGCGCTTGGCGGCCACGTACACGCGGACCAGCTGGTTCACGCCCGGGGGCAGCTCGTCGTCGTTGTCGCGGTCGAAGACGCGCACGCCGATGACGGTGCCGGACTCGCCGTGGGGCACCTTCAGGGAGGTGTCGCGCACTTCGCGTGACTTCTCGCCGAAGATGGCGCGCAGCAGGCGCTCTTCCGGGGTCAGTTCGGTTTCACCCTTCGGGGTGACCTTTCCGACCAGGATGTCCCCTGCTTCAACCTCGGCACCGATGTGGATGATGCCGCGCTCGTCCAGGCCTGCGAGGACTTCCTCGGACACGTTGGGGATGTCACGGGTGATTTCCTCGGCACCAAGCTTGGTGTCGCGGGCATCGATCTCGTGCTCCTCGATGTGGATGGAGGAAAGGACGTCCTCGGCAACGATGCGCTGCGAGAGGATGATGGCGTCCTCGAAGTTGTGGCCTTCCCATGACATGAATGCCACGAGCAGGTTCTTGCCCAGTGCCAGTTCACCCTGGTCCGTTGCCGGGCCGTCGGCGATGATGCCGCCAACTTCCAGGCGCTGGCCTTCGTTCACGAGCACGCGGTGGTTGTAGCAGTTGCCCTGGTTGGAGCGGGCGAACTTGTTGATGCGGTAGTTGGTCTCGGTGCCGTCGTCGTTGAGCATAATGACGAGCTCGGCGGAAACCTCGGTGACCACACCGGCCTTCTTGGCGATGACGACGTCGCCGGCGTCCACAGCGGCGGCGCGCTCCATGCCGGTGCCCACGAACGGGGCCTCGGAACGGACCAGCGGCACAGCCTGGCGCTGCATGTTGGCACCCATGAGTGCGCGGTTGGCGTCGTCGTGCTCCAGGAACGGGATCAGGGCCGTAGCCACGGACACCATCTGGCGCGGGGAAACGTCCATGAACTCAACGTCCTCGGCCGGAACCAGGACGGGCTCGCCTCCACCACCACGGGCACGGACCAGCACGGTGTCTTCGGAGAACTGGTTGTTCTCGTCCAGCGGTGCGTTGGCCTGGGCGATCAGGACCTCAGCCTCGTCGTCGGCCGTCAGGTACTGGACGTCGTCGGACACGACGCCGCCCTTGACCAGGCGGTACGGGGTCTCGATGAAGCCGAACGGGTTGATGCGTCCGTAGGATGCCAGCGAACCGATAAGGCCAATGTTGGGGCCTTCAGGGGTTTCGATGGGGCACATGCGTCCGTAGTGGGACGGGTGCACGTCACGGACTTCCATGCCGGCGCGGTCACGGGACAGACCACCGGGGCCAAGGGCCGACAGGCGGCGCTTGTGGGTCAGGCCCGACAGCGGGTTGTTCTGGTCCATGAACTGCGACAGCTGGGACGTCCCGAAGAACTCCTTGATGGCTGCCACCACCGGGCGGATGTTGATCAGGGTCTGCGGCGTGATGGCCTCGACGTCCTGGGTGGTCATCCGCTCGCGGACGACGCGCTCCATGCGGGACAGGCCGGTGCGGACCTGGTTCTCGATGAGCTCGCCGACGGCGCGGATGCGGCGGTTGCCGAAGTGGTCAATGTCGTCGATCTCGACGCGGAGGTCCACTTCCTGGCCATCGCGGGTGCCCTTGATGGTCTTCTCGCCGGCGTGCAGCGCAACGAGGAACTTGATCATGGCAACGATGTCTTCAACGTGCAGGACGGAGGCTTCCTTGTCGCCAAGGGAGCGGTCGATGCCCAGCTTGCGGTTGATCTTGTAGCGGCCAACCTTGGCCAGATCGTAGCGCTTGGAGTTGAAGTACAGGTTGTCCAGCAGGGACTGGGCAGCCTCGACGGTGGGCGGCTCGCCCGGACGCAGCTTGCGGTAGATGTCCAGCAGGGCGTCTTCGCGGGTTTCGGTGGCGTCCTTCTCCAGGGTTGCTCGCATGGAGTCGTACTGGCCGAACTCTTCGAGGATCTGGCCTTCGGTCCAGCCCAGGGCCTTCAGCAGGACCGTGACGGACTGCTTGCGCTTGCGGTCGAGGCGGACACCGACCTGGTCGCGCTTGTCGATCTCGAGCTCGAACCATGCACCGCGGGACGGGATGATCTTGGCGGTGAAGATGTCCTTGTCGCTGGTCTTGTCGGCGGCCCGCTCGAAGTAGGCGCCCGGCGAACGGACCAGCTGGGAGACGACGACACGCTCGGTGCCGTTGACGACGAAGGTGCCCTTCTCGGTCATCAGCGGGAAGTCACCCATGAACACGGTCTGCTGCTTGATTTCGCCCGTGTTGTTGTTCATGAACTCGGCCTTGACGTACAGCGGAGCCGAGTACGTTGCGTCCCGGTCCTTGCACTCAGCCATCGTGTACTTGGGGTCAGCGAACTCCGGATCGGAGAAGCTCAGGGACATGGTGCCCTGGAAATCCTCGATCGGGGAGATTTCTTCGAAGATGTCCGACAGGCCGGACGTGGTGGCGACGCTGAGATCGTTTTCTTCGACAGCCTTTGCCACGCGTGCCTGCCAGCGCTCATTGCCGACCAGCCAGTCAAAGCTGTCCGTCTGCAGGGCAAGCAGATTCGGAACGTCAAGAGGTTCGTGAATCTTTGCGAATGAGAGCCGGCGAGTGGCACCATCAGTGCTGTCGGCAGTGTTAGCGGTTTCGTTATTAGAGGTGCTCGAGGCGACCAAGAGGGATCCTTCCACAGACCTTCAGGCGTTTTCAGATCTCCCCCGCTGTGCACCCTGCGAAGTGACTCCGCAGCGCTACCATCCGGTTCCGCTATATGACCCGGGACCCGAAACTGGCTATGCTGTGACCGTTGTTACGGCACGTTGATTGCCAGCTGTCGGGCGAAGCCCACCGCTATATGAAGGCTGAAGGTAAACAGGGAAGACGCAAATATCTACGATACGGCAAAACAACCTACGTGTCTACCCCACATCCCGCCGGATTGCAAGCACCTTATGTCCGGCCACCCGCCAACTACCCGCGGAGCCTAGAGCCGCAGCGTTACCCCGGCTGCGGTGCACGCGCCGGAGTTGGCGAAGACGGCGTCCCGGACCGCGTCCTGGGATTCCTGTGCCGGTTTGCCACCGGACTCCGCAGCCGAAGAGCGGTCCAGGGCCAGCAGGCCCAGGGAACTGAACAAGCCCCTGAGGTCCCCGGACACAGCGTCCGTTGCGTCCTGGGCCTTCAGGTAGACGTCCTCGTAGCCGTTGGAATCGGTGGGTGAAACGGCGCCGTAGTCCACCACCAACTTGTTGAAGAGCTGGCAGGCTTCCCTGGTTCCGGTTGCCCGGGCTCCCCCTGCAGCGGACGACGGCGGCGCGGCCGTACCGCTGTCAGCGTCACCGGAGGGACGGGCTGGCTGGGCTGTGGCGGGCTCCGACTGGGCCGGCATCGTTGAAGCGGCTTCGGGCGCGGGGGCGGAAACAGAACAGGCGGTAAGCCCGGCGAGGCCCACGCAGGCCGCCGCGGCCAGGATTTTTCTCATGGTGCTGCTCCAATCGTTCCCGGCACGGGCCTGCCGTCCCCCTGCGGAAGTATCCGCCGTCCACCCTACGCAAGCTGTCGCCGTCGTACATAATGCGCCGGTGGGGACTACTCCCCTGCCAGGAATGCACATAGGCGCTCCAGCGTTTGAATAGTTGGGTGACCAGGGTCACGATAGCCTTGGTGGCTTACACCGCAACCGGATTGAAAGTGGTAACCATGGGCAACTCTCCTGACAGCAGCGACGTTGTCATCCTCGGTGCGGCGCGGACGCCGCAAGGCCGGATCAACGGCCAACTCTCCAGCCTCACGGCTGTGGACCTCGGTGCGCACGCCATCAAGGCCGCGCTGGAAGGCAGCGGCGTGGCGGCCGCCGACGTAGAGGCCGTGATCATGGGCCAGGTGCTCCAGGCGGGCGCCGGACAGAACCCGGCACGCCAGAGCGCCATCAGCGCCGGCATCGGATGGAACGTGCCTGCGGTAACGGTCAACAAGGTATGCCTCTCGGGCCTGACGGCGGTGATCGACGCCGCCCGGATGATCCGCGCCCGTGAGGCTGAGGTGGTGGTGGCAGGCGGCCAGGAGTCGATGAGCCGGGCCCCGCACCTGCTTCCGGGATCACGCCAGGGGTGGACGTACGGATCCATTCAGGCGCTGGACGCTGCCGCCCATGACGGCCTGACCGACGCCTTTGACGGACAGTCCATGGGCTTGTCCACGGAGACGCGGAACCTCACGCTGGGCATCGACCGCACGTCCCAGGACAACGTCGCCGCCCAGTCGCACCAGCGCGCCGCGCTTGCGGCAAAGAACGGGACGTTCGACGGCGAGATCGCACCTGTCAGCGTCAAGCAGCGCAAGGGCGAGCCGCTGGTGGTGGATACCGATGAGGGCGTCCGCCCGAATACCTCGGTGGAATCGCTGGCCGGCCTGCGCGCGGCCTTCGTTACCGACGGCACCATCACCGCAGGCAACTCCTCTCCCCTGTCCGACGGCGCCGCCGCCCTGGTCCTCACGTCCCGCGGCTACGCGGAAAAGCACGGTCTGGGATACCTTGCGGTCGTGGGCAAGCCGGGACAGGTAGCCGGTCCGGACAACTCCCTGCACTCCCAGCCCTCGAACGCCATCCTGAATGCACTTGGCAAGGCCGGCTGGAGCACCTCCGAGCTTGACTTCATTGAAATCAACGAGGCGTTCGGCTCGGTCGCGGTGCAGTCACTCAAGGACCTGGACTACCCCCTCGAGAAGTGCAACATCCACGGCGGGGCCATCGCCCTGGGGCACCCGATCGGCGCCTCAGGAGCCCGGCTGGCAGCCCATGCCGCCCATGAGCTGAAGCGGCGTGGGACCGGCAAGGCTGCCGTGTCCCTCTGCGGCGGGGGCGGGCAGGGCGAAGCCCTCCTGCTGTACCGCGACTGATGGCGGGCGCAGCCGGGAACGGAACGGACGGCGTCGGGCGGGAACGCTTCCTGGCCGACGCCAAAGCCCGCGGCCTGCAGGTTGACGTGGTGGAGCGGTCTGCGGCGAAGAGCCTGGAAGAAGCCGCGGAGATCCTGGGCATCAGGCCCGCGGACATCGTCAAGTCCCTGGTGGTCAAGCACAAGGACGGGACCTTCCTGTTCGCCCTGATTCCGGGCGACCGGCAGATCTCTTGGCCCAAGCTCCGCGCGCTGGTGGGCGTCAACAAGCTGTCCCTGCCGCCGGCCGAGACCGCGCTCGAGGCCACCGGTTTCGAGCGTGGCACCATCACGCCCCTGGGCAGCACCACTCCCTGGCCCGTCTACGCCGATGCTTCGATCAGCGGCCGCCGCATCTCCATGGGGGCCGGCGCGCACGGCTACAGCGCCTTCGTGGACGCAGATGCACTCACAGCAGCCCTCGACGCGGTGGTCGCGGATATCAGCGATCCCGCCTGATCCCGCCGGTCCTCCCAACCAGGGCTGGTGGGCAAGAACTGAGGGGGCCGCCGGTTAAAGCAGGAAACCCCGCCCACAATCGTGGACGGGGTTTCCGAAGGAAAAGGCGTTGTTACTTGAGGGTAACGGTGGCGCCTGCAGCCTCGAGCTGCTCCTTGGCCTTCTCGGCAGCTTCCTTGGTGGCGCCTTCGAGGACAGCCTTGGGTGCGCTGTCAACCAGGTCCTTGGCTTCCTTGAGGCCGAGGGAGGTGATGGCGCGAACTTCCTTGATGACTGCGATCTTCTTGTCACCGGCAGCTTCGAGGACGACGTCGAAGTCGGTCTTCTCTTCAACCTCTTCAGCGGCTCCGCCACCGGCGGGGCCGGCAACGGCTACAGCAGCAGCGGTAACTTCGAAGGTCTCTTCGAAGAGCTTGACGAACTCGGAGAGCTCGATGATGGTCAGTTCCTTGAAAGCTTCAATGAGCTCTTCGTTGCTGAGCTTCGCCATGGTTGGCGTCCTTCCTGTTGTGGTGTCCGAACGGCACGGGGCCGGGCTGACACCGGAGTCTGGTGGGGGTAAGAGAATTAGTTCTCTTCGGCAGCAGGAGCTTCAGCGGCAGCTTCAGCTTCGGCGGCGGGAGCTTCTTCAGCGGCGGGCGCTTCGGCAGCTGCCGGTGCACCGTTCTCTTCTTCAAGCTTGAGGCGCAGTGCGTCGATGATGCGTGCAGCTGCGGCGGCAGGTGCCTTGAGGACGCCTGCAACCTTGGCGAGCTGCAGCTCGCGGGACTCGAGGGCAGCCAGTGCGGCAACCTCGGTGGCGTCCAGCGCCTTGCCCTCAAAGTAACCGGTCTTGATGACCAGCTGCTTGTTGGCCTTGGCAAAATCCGTCAGGCTCTTGGCAGCGGCAACTGCGTCACCCTTGATGAACGCAATTGCAGTGGGGCCGGCAAGCTGGCCGTCGAATGCTTCGACGCCGGCTTCCTTGGCTGCAATGGCGGTCAGGGTGTTCTTGACGACCGCGAACTTGGTGTCCTGGCCGAGAGAAACACGCAGCTGCTTGAGCTGTGCAACGGTGAGCCCGCGGTATTCGGTCAGGACAGCGGCGTTCGATTCCTTGAAATCGTTAGTGATCTCAGCTACTGCTGAAACCTTGGTAGGCGTTGCCATAACCCTCCTTCCGGGGATAGTGCCGGTATTCGACGGTCCCCGCTCAAGAGAGCTAAAACTAAAAACGCCCCGCGCAGATGCACGGGGCTTGGCTCAACACGGTCATACCGTGGAGCGTTGCTTCGTTCACCTGCGCCGGCCGCCCTGCGTTGAGGGTCCTTCGTCCGGAAAGCCACTGTGGTCCCCAGCGCACAACTGCAGAGTTGAGCCATGTTCAGGAGAGTGGATTTCCAACAACCGACGGTCTTTGGTGCTTCCAGCTTACGCGAGGCGCCGCCAGTCCACCAAATCGGGAGTCAACTGGTGCTGGCATGCAGCGAGGGAAGCTCTTTTTGCCAGATACCCGTGACCCCGGCCGTCTGGAACCCCAGCTGCTTGTTCACGGTCAGAAGGTACCGGTTCTCGGGCGCGTTCCACGTGTAGATGATGCGCGCATCCGGGAACTGCTCGCTGAGCCGTTCCATGTTGGCCACCTTGATCAGGAGGCCCAGTTTGTTGCCGCGGTGTTCCTGCAGGACCAGGGTGTCGTCCTGGAACACAACGTCTGTCCGGTGTGCCAACACCGTGATCGTCGTCAATCCCACGAGCGAGCCGGTGGCAATATGCTCCACGGCGGTGACCACTGTCCGCCGGCCCTGCGCGATGGCCACTTCCTCGGCCTCACGGAGGATGCCGCCGTCGAACACCAGCTCCTGCTCAACCGGCGGATCCAAGGAAGCGTCGACGTCGGCCCCCGCCTGGTTCTCCAGCGCAGCCACCGCCTCCAGCCAGCCGTCCGGGCAGCGGTCGGTCCAGTGGTGCAGCCGGTAGCGCCCGTTGTTGGCTGCATCCGCCTCAGCCTGCAGCTCGGCCACCACCTTGGAGTCCAGCGGCAGGGCGCACGAGCTGAACTGCTCGATGTGCTGGAGGGTGTACCCGGTCTTCTGGGCGAACTCCACCTCCCGGCTCTCCAGGGGCACGAAGCCTTGCCCCGTGCCCGGGACCAGCTGGGCGCGTTCGAATTCGTGCAGCGACGCGCCGGGGTGGTTCGTGTCCACCAGGATCATGGTGCGGCCCTCCCCCCGGGCCAGCTGTTCGGCCGCCTCCAGCAGGCGCCGGCCCACCCCCTGCCGCTGGAAATCCGGAAGGATGTCCAGGGTGAGCTCGGCAAGGTCCAGATGGTCAGTCAGAGGCAGCGCAATGTCCACGGTGCCGACGATTGCACCGTCCACCTTCGCCACGAGAATCAGCTGGCGCTCATACGGGTCCGCGAACTCCAGCAGTTTCTCGAGCGGCCCGTAGGCAAGATCGTCACTGCCCCAGGTCTGCATCCGCACTTTGCGCCCCACTTCCACGGCGGCCAGGAAGTCTGCGGCGTCCGGGGTATCCAGTGAGTCGGGGATCCAGAGCTGCTCGATCTTAACGTCTATTGCCATTCGGGCATCATCCCAGCCGTTTCTACCACTCACCTTCATAGCCAGCAGGCCTGAATCCAAGTGCGGTATTTATCGCCAGCATATGCTGGTTTTCGCTGGCATTCCATGTCAGGACCGAGCGTGCCGACGGCCACCTGTCCTGGACCCGGCGGAGGTTGGCCGCCTTGATCAGCATGCCCAGCCGGTGGCCCCGGTGCCCGCCCGCCACCAGTGTGTCCTGCTGGACCAACGACTCCGGCAACTGCGGGCGCCAGGCCAGGACGGTATAGGCCACCAGTTCACCTGTGGGCCTGTACAACGCCGTTGCCACACAGGACTGCACACCGCTGCGGACCTGCCGTTGTTCGTCGTCCCGGACCCTGGCAACGTCCCAGTCCTCGCGCTCCCAGTCCATCCCGGCAGTGGGGGCATCGGTACTCATCCGCGCCCGCAGCCCGGCATAGGCGGCTACGAGCTCTTCCGGGCAGTGCTCGTCCCACGCCGTCAGGACGTAGTCCCCCGACAGTGCGCGTGCGTCAGTCGCAAGCCCTGTGAGGAGGTCCTCGGGGACCGGCACGGCAAGGCGGCTGGACCGCTTCACCTGCTCCAGCTCATAGCCAGCGGCGACGGCGAACGCGGTGGCCGGGTCATCGAGCGGCAGGACCCCCGCGCCGGACTTGGCGGCGACCACGCGGCCCTCCCCAGGCAGGGCACTGAGCGGCACTTCATGGAAGGAATCGAGGGACGTCCGGCCGCGTGTCCATGCCACCGCTTCGGCGTGCTTCAGGAGGGAACGCCCCACTCCCCTGCGCCGCCAGCGGGGAACGACCAGGACGTCAATGCCTGCCGTGGCCACATTCTCGCGCAAGGGAAGTGTCACCGAACACAGCCCCGCCGGCTCCCCCGCGATCCGGGCCAGGAACAGCTGCCGCTGCTCGTACGCGTCGCCGCGCCAGTATTCCAGCGCCTCGGCGGGCGTAAGGCACCACTGCAGGTTCCCCCACACAGCCAGTGCCTCTGCTTCCTTCATGGCCTGGCATTCATGGAATTCCGCAGGCAGCCCCACGTCGTTACTCCCGTCGCGGCCACCCCGCGGCGGAAGGACGACGGCGGCAATCGCGACGTCATCAGGTGTCGGCGCAGGTAAGGGATCAGTTTGCCCCGGTTGGCCCATGCAGCAAGCTTAGGCAACCGGTGGCACAAGTCCACCGGCAAAAAGACCGCCCCGGCGCAATGCGCCGGGGCGGTCTTTGGGTGCTCCGGAATCAGTCCGGGGCAGGAACTTCAATCAAGGACTACGCCTCGGTGAGCACCTTGGTGACGTTGGGGTCAACGGAGATGCCCGGGCCGAACGTGGTGGCCACGGTGGCCTTCTGGATGTAGCGGCCCTTGGCAGCGGACGGCTTGAGGCGAAGAACCTCTTCCAGGGCGGCTGCGTAGTTCTCGGCCAGCTTCACGGCGTCGAAGGAAACCTTGCCGATGATGAAGTGCAGGTTGGAGTGCTTGTCGACGCGGAAGTCGATCTTGCCACCCTTGATGTCGTTGACGGCCTTGGTGACGTCAGGGGTCACGGTGCCCGTCTTTGGGTTCGGCATCAGGTTACGCGGGCCCAGGACCTTACCGAGGCGGCCAACCTTGCCCATGAGGTCAGGGGTGGCAACGGCGGCGTCGAAGTCGGTCCAGCCGCCGGCGATCCGTTCGATCAGGTCATCGGAACCAACGAAGTCGGCGCCGGCTGCGATTGCGGCCTCAGCCTTGTCGCCGGTGGCGAAAACCAGGACGCGGGCGGTCTTACCGGTGCCGTGCGGCAGGTTGACCGTGCCGCGGACCATCTGGTCAGCCTTGCGGGGATCGACGCCGAGGCGGAAGGCGACCTCAACGGTAGCGTCGAACTTGGACGGGTTGGTGTCCTTGGCCAGCGTTATTGCCTCGAACGGTGCGTAGTGCTTCTCCGCGTCGATCTTGGCGGCTGCTGCCTCATATGCTTTGCTGCGCTTTGCCATGCTGCTTATTTCTCCTTGTGCAGTTGTGGTCTGCGGACCGCGCTGGGCCCTGCCACAGTCGGCCAATCCGGCTCGTTATCCGGCCCGAGATGGCCAACGCTTGAATTTTCTTTGGTGCCGGTACCCCGGCGGTGCCGCCCGTCGTCGTCAATTACTCCGGCGCTGGACAGCGGTATGGGGTATTAGCCCTCGACGGTGATGCCCATGGAGCGGGCGGTGCCGGCGATGATCTTCGCTGCGCCTTCGAGGCTGGTGGCGTTGAGGTCTTCCATCTTGGTGGAGGCGATCTCGTTGACCTGGGCCTGGGTCAGCTTGGCAACCTTGACGGTGTGCGGGGTGGATGAACCCTTGGCAACGCCTGCAGCCTTCTTGATGAGCTCTGCGGCCGGCGGGGTCTTGGTGATGAACGTGAAGGAACGGTCCTCGTAGACCGTGATTTCCACGGGGATGACGTTTCCGCGCTGGGCTTCCGTCGCAGCGTTGTACGCCTTGCAGAATTCCATGATGTTGACACCGTGCTGGCCAAGCGCAGGACCGATCGGCGGGGCCGGGTTGGCGGCACCTGCCTGGATCTGCAGCTTGATGAGGCCGGTGACCTTCTTCTTGGGAGCCAATGTAGGGTCCTTCTCTCAATAACGTTCTGGGGCACAGGAGCGTGCCTCAGGTTTTTGGCCGCCATGGCAAGGCGGCCGGCCGTTCCGGTGCCGCTAAGCGGGCGGCGCCGGAACGAATTCTAGGATTCTCAGATCTTGGTGACCTGGTTGAACGCCAGGGTGACGGGCGTTTCGCGCTCGAAGATGGAGACCAGCACCACGAGGGTCTGGGACTCGGGCTTGATCTCGGAGATCGTGGCGGGGAGGGTCTCGAACGGGCCCTCCTTGACGATGACGGACTCGCCGACCTCGAAGTCCACGGCCACGGGGGTCTGGTTCTGCTTGTTGACCGGCTTGCCCTTCTCGGCCTGCTCTTCCTCGAAGACAGGGGCGAGCATGGAGAAGACCTCGTCCAGGCGCAGCGGAACCGGGTTGTGGGCGTTGCCCACGAAGCCGGTGACGCCGGGGGTGTGACGGACGGCGCCCCAGGAAGCGTCGGTCAGGTCCATGCGGACCAGGACGTAGCCGGGGATGCGGACGCGGTTGATCACCTTGCGCTGGGCGTTCTTGATCTCCACGACCTCTTCCATGGGCACCTGGATTTCGAAGATGTAATCTTCCATGTCCAGGGTCTGGATGCGGGTTTCAAGGTTGGCCTTCACGCGGTTTTCGTAACCGGCGTAGGAGTGGATGACGTACCAGTCACCTTCCTGGCGGCGCAGCTTGGCCTTGAACTCCTCGGCGGGATCCGCAGCTGCAGTGGCTGCCGCGGCGGCAAGGGCGTCGGTCTCTTCGTCGCCGGCTTCTGAAGCGTCGGCAGCGTCTGCGTCGGCAACGTCGGAGGCGGCGTCGTCGGATTCGGGCGCGGAGGACTCAACCTCGGACTCTTCGCCGGCTTCTGCCGTGACGTCCGGGGATTCTTCCAGCCCAGTCTCGGTTACCTCGAGCTCCTGCTCAGACACTTGGTCTCCTGCTTCCTCATTGCCTAACATGCCTATTTAAATGGCTCAATTCCGCACGCCGGTGCATCCTTCCGGTTTTCCCGGGCGGAACACGCGGCCTGCGGACCGTGCAGCCTTAGCTGTCCTTGGAGCCGGTACCGCCGAAGATCCAGCTGACAGCGGTTCCGAAACCTATGTCCAGCAGGCTGACGATGACCATCATGATGGCCACGAACACCAGCACCACGAGCGTGTAGTTGATCAGTTCCTTGCGGGTGGGGGCAACGACCTTCTTCAGTTCGCCGATGATCTGGCGGACAAAGAGTGCAATGCGGGCGAAGAAGTTTGCCTTGGCTTCCTTCTTAGCTGGGCGGCCCTTGGAGCTGCTGGCAGCTGTTTCGGTCACCTGGTCCTCGCTCATCTTTGCAATGGTGGATTACCCGGCCCTGATCAGAACCATGGTTGCTGCGCCTGCCCCGGGCTCTCGCCCGGAACAGCTTGCGCAGGGCAGACAGGACTCGAACCTGCAACCTGCGGTTTTGGAGACCGCTGCGCTACCAATTGCGCCACTACCCTATGGAGTGAAAGCCACTCTTTGACGACCCAACACCAGCTTGAACTGGGGCGCACGCCATCATCCGTGTTTCAACACCGGTGAACCAGTCTACGCAAGAACTCCGCGTAGGTAAAACCGGCCCTTCCGGCCCGCCCGACCACCGGCCTGAAACCTGCTGCGCGGGGCAGTCATAAATCAGAACCGGCACCCCGGAGGGTCCGGTGAACAGCATAGAGTAGAACTCGTCGAATCCCACATTCCAGCCTCCCGGCTGCAAGCGAAGAACGGACCTGCCATGTCTGCCGCCCGCGTTTCCCAGCGCATTTCCGCAATTGCCGAATCCGCGACCCTTGCCGTTGATGCCAAGGCCAAGGCGCTGAAGGCAGCTGGCCGGCCGGTTATTGGCTTCGGCGCGGGCGAACCCGACTTCCCCACCCCGGACTACATCGTCCAGGCGGCCATCGAGGCTGCGGGCCAGCCCAGGTTCCACCGCTACTCCCCCGCGGGCGGACTGCCGGAGCTGAAGAAGGCCATCGCCGAGAAGACCCTGCGTGATTCCGGCTACCAGGTTGACCCCTCGCAGGTGCTAATGACCAATGGCGGCAAGCAGGCCGTGTACAACACCTTTGCAACCCTGGTGGATCCGGGCGACGAAGTCATCGTGCCCTCCCCTTTTTGGACCACCTACCCGGAAGCCATCCGCTTGGCCGGCGGCGTCCCCGTGGAGGTTTTTGCCGGGCCGGAGCAGGACTACCTGGTGACCGTCGAGCAGCTCGAAGCAGCCGTCACGGACCGCACCAAGATCCTGCTGTTCGTCTCGCCGTCGAACCCTACGGGTGCCGTGTACTCCCCCGAGCAGGTGGCGGAGATCGGCAAGTGGGCCGCGGCCAAGGGCCTGTGGGTGGTCACGGATGAGATCTATGAGCACCTGACCTACGACGGCGTCCCCTTCACCTCCATCGCCACGGCCGCCCCGGAGCTGGGCGACAAGGTGGTCATCCTCAACGGCGTCGCCAAGACCTATGCCATGACCGGCTGGCGCGTGGGCTGGATGATCGGCCCTGCCGACGTCATCAAGGCGGCCACCAACCTGCAGTCTCACGCCACCTCCAACGTTTCCAACATCATGCAGATTGCCGCCCTCGCCGCCGTGTCCGGTCCCCTGACCGCCGTCGACGATATGAAGGTGGCGTTCGACCGCCGCCGCAAGGCCATCGTGGCCGGCCTGAACGCCATTGAAGGCGTGGAATGCCCGACACCGAAGGGCGCCTTCTACGTGTATGCGGACGTCCGTGCGCTGCTGGGCAAGGAATTCCCGACGGCGTCCGGCACGGCCACCCCGCAGACCTCCGCCGAGCTGGCCGCGCTGATCCTCGACGAGGTTGAGGTGGCAGTGGTTCCGGGCGAGGCCTTCGGCCCCTCCGGCTTCCTGCGCCTCTCCTACGCGCTGGGCGACGACGACCTCGCCACCGGTGTCCAGCGGCCTGCAGGACTTCCTTGGCAAGGCGCAGTAGACGCCCCAAACCTCCAATGCTCCATCAGTTGTGGTCCCTAACAGCACTGTTTAGGGACCACAACTGATGGAGCATCTCTGTTCTAGAGGAGGCGGCGCTCCGCGGCCCACTTGGTCAGTTCGTGGCGGCTGGAGAGCTGGAGCTTTCGCAGCACGGCTGACACATGGGTTTCCACGGTCTTGATGCTGATGAAGAGTTCCTTGGCCACTTCCTTGTAGCTGTAGCCCCGGGCGATGAGGCGCATGACCTCGAGTTCGCGGGCGGAGAGTTTGTCCAGTTCGTCATCGGCAATGTCTGCGGGGGCAGTGCCGAAGGCGTCGAGGACGAACCCGGCAAGGCGGGGCGAGAAGACCGCGTCGCCGCCGGCCACACGGAACACCGCATCGGTGATCTCGGCGCCGGAGATGGTCTTGGTGACATAGCCGCGGGCACCGGCGCGGATTACGGCCACCACGTCCTCGGCGGCATCGGAGACGCTCAGGGCCAGGAAGCGGGTGGTGGACAGCAATGCCGCGGACCCGGCAATGACTTCCCGGCCGCCGCCGCCCAGCCCGCCCGGCAGGTGGACGTCCAGGAGGACGACGTCGGGCCGCCGGTCCGCGATCACGGCGATGGCCTGCTCCACCGTGGCGGCCTCCCCCACCACCTCGATGCTGGCGTCGAGGTCAGCTTTCAGCCCGGACCGGAAGATGGCGTGGTCATCGACGATGACCACGCGCGCGGATTTGCCAGGCCGGGCACTTGCGGCGCCTGCCCCCTGGGCACCTGTCCCCTGCCCGCCTGCGCCCTGTCCGCCTGTCCCCTGGGTCGTGTTCATGATTTCCCTTCCGCATGTTCTGCTGCAGCCGGCAGTCGAAGCCGTACTTCCGTGCCGTCCCCGGTGCTGAGGATGGCAGCCGAGCCGCCGTGGCGTTTCATCCTGCCGACAATTGACTCCCGCACACCCAGCCGGTCCGCCGGCACGTCGCCCAGCTCGAAGCCGGGCCCCCTGTCCTTGATGAAGATTTCCGCCTGCCCGTCCGATGCCTCCAGGTAGACCGAGACGGTGCCGCCGCCATGGCGCGATGCGTTGAGCATGGCCTCCCGGCTGGCCTGGACCAAGGCCTCGTGCGCCTCGGTCATGGCGGCATCACCAACGGTGACCACCTCCACTGCGTTGCCCAGCAGGTCCTCCACCTCGCCTGCCACTGCCTTGATCCGGTCCGACAGCTGGCCGCTTTCGCGGCCCGGGTCCTGGAACAGCCAGCCCCGCAGCTCCCGCTCCTGGGCACGGGCCAGGCGGACAACGTCGTGCTCATTGCCCGCCCGCCGCTGGATCAGGGCGAGCGTCTGCAGCACGGAATCGTGGAGGTGTGCCGCGATTTCCGCCCGTTCGGTCTCCCGGATCCGGCCGGCCCGCTCAGCTTCCAGGTCCCGCCAGAACTTGAGGGCCCACGGCAGCAGGACCAGTATCACGCCGCCCAGCACCGCCACGGAGGCCAGCAGCGCCAGCCAAGTCTGTTCCCACGAGCCCGAGCCGGACACCATCACCAGGACGCCGGCAACCACCAACGCCAGTCCAGCGGCAAGCCGCCCCCATCCGCCGGCCTGGTCGGCCTTGGTCTTGTCCACCAGCCCGGCGCGCCGGGTTTCGTCCAGCTGCATCCAGGCGATGGAGGCCCCGCCAAGGACGGCGGCGGCGGGGATCAGCGTGCCGAGGGATACGTCCACGCCCAGCAATTGGGCGATCATGATGCCGGCCACCAGCAGCAGCCCGCAGCCCAGGAGTATCTCCTTGCCGTACCGCATGCCGCCCACCCGGAACCAGGGCGCAGCGGCGGCGTCGTCCAAGCCTCCCGGGACGGAACCGTCGGCACCTGCGGGAGTTCCGCCGTCGGGCGCTGCTCCCGGCACCTGGCCCGGCACCGGCTGGCCCTGCATGGGTCGGCTCACCGCTGGGGCAATGGGCGACGCCGGGCGGCGGGCATTGCGGCGGGCGGCCTCATCCGCCGTGGGAACCATGATCCACAGCCAGGCGTAGAAGACCAGCCCTGCCCCGCCTGCGAAGGAAGCGAGGACCATGCCCAGCCGGACGTTCTTCACCGGCCAGCCAAGGTGGGCGGCGAGGCCCGAGCACACCCCGGCGATGACGCGGTCGCTGCTCCGTGCCAGGGGCGGGCGCGACGGGAGGGTGGTCATGGATCAATCCAAGCATGGATCAGGGTTGCCCGGACCGCATTCTGCCGCTTCCCGGGGACAGTTCAGGGACGGTTCAGGGTTTCCCCCAGTAGAGCGGCAACGGGCCGAAACGGGAGGATCGAGGTATGAACTCGCAGATCCCCTCCCCCGACGACGATCACCCTGCCGGGCCCCTCCCCCAAGGGCAGCACGGCACAGGCAGCGAGCGGCCCACCGAGCCGTTGCCGTCTTCCAGTTCAGTGCCTCCGGCCGCCGTGCCGGACCCCTCCGCAGCTTCCGCCAGCGGCACTCCGGGCGTCCCTGGCGACCCTGGCGATCCTGCGGGAAGCCGCCCCGCCGGTTCAGCCGGTTCCGCCGGTTCAGCCGGTTCAGCCGGTTCCGAGCATCCCGCATCCGACGGCCAGGCCGCCGGTGCCGGTAGTGGTGCCGGCCAGGGCAGTGGTACTGGCCAGGGCAGTGGTACTGGCCAGGGCACTGGTGCTGGTTCGGGCTACAGTGCTGGTTCGGGCTACAGTGCCCCTCCCGGTGATGGTTACGCCTTCCAGGGCGGACCCGCTCCCACCCCTTCCACGGACTTCTTCGGCTGGATCCGCAGCCAGGGCATCTACCGGGGCAACGACCGCTGGATCGGCGGCGTCTGCAGCGGGATTGCCCACCGGCTGAACGTGGACCCCATCATCGTCCGCGGCGTCGTCATCGTCCTGACCCTTTTGGCGGGCATCGGCGTACTGCTGTACGGCCTGGCCTGGGCCTTCCTTCCGGAACCTGACGGCAGGATCCACGTCCAGGAAGCCGGTGCGGGGCGCTGGTCCAGCGGCATGACGGGCTCCCTGATCGCCACCGTCCTGGGGCTCACCGGCCTGGGCGGAGGCTTCTGGGGCTGGAGCCACAACGGCCTCAGCGGCCTGCTGTGGACCCTCTTCTGGGTGGGCGGCGTGATCTACCTGGTCTACTACCTGTCCCAGCGCAACAAGGCCCACCCGACGGTCGCCGGCCACGCATCAGCCTCCGGCGCCGGGTACCCGGCGGGGCATACCGGCGCCGGGAACACTTCGTCATTCTCCGCCGGCACGCCTTCAGCTTCCGCACCGGGGCACGCTTCAGCACCGGCCTACGGCAGCGGCGCCACCGGCGGTACGGGGACACGCCCCTACGGCCAGGGCGCCTACGGCACTGCCGGTACGGCAGCGGCCAGCGGTTCCGGCGTCCCAGGCACCGCAGGCACCGGCGCCATGTGTCCCAGCGGCACCAGCCCGGGTTCGGGTACCTTCGGCGGCGCACCCGGCGCACCCGGCGCACCCGGCGGCCCGGGCGGCGGAGTTCCGGGTGGCAGCAGCTACCCCACGCCGTGGGTCCCGCCGCGGCCGCCAAAGCCCAGGCCGTCCGGTCCCGGGGCACCTGCCGTCGCCATTGCTGCCGGCTGCGCCCTCCTGGTGGGCGGCGGGCTGAAAGCGCTGGACGCGGCGAACCTCATCAACCTGGGCGGCTCTGCAAACGCGATCGTATGGGCCAGCGCGGCCGCGGTCCTTGGCCTGGGCATCCTTGTAGCGGGCTTCCGCGGCCGGACCGCCGGGATCCTGAGCCTCTTCGCCGTGATCGCCCTGGTCACGGGCGGCATCTACAACACGCTGGACGACGGCCGGATGCGTTTCCAGCAGGTGGACTGGAACCCGGCAAGCATCGAGGAAGCGCGCGGCGGCATCGACATCACCGCCGGCCGGGGAACGGTGGACCTCACGGACCTCTCCCCAAGCGCCCCCCTGACGTCCGACGTCGTGGTTCCCCTCGACGTTACCGCCAGCAACGTCACCGTGGTCATCCCACAGAACGTGCCCGTGGACATCAAAGCGGACATGACCATGGGGAACCTGAACGAGGAAAGCGGCCAGCGCGGCGGCAACACCACCCGCGAAAGCAGCTACAACACCGACAAGCCGGGCAACCACCTGGTGGTGCAGATCGACGGCACCTTCAGCAATGTCACCATCCAGGAAGGCAACTGACATGGACAGCAGCAATATTCCGACGACGGGACCGGACACCGGGGGCACGGCACCTGCCAGGGTGGGAACCGTGGTGTGGGGGCTGATCGTCCTGGCGCTGGCCGCACTGATCATCGTGGCGCAGCTGGGCATCGTCACCCTCAACGGCACCTATGTCCTGATCGGCCTCATGATCGGGGCGGGCGTGGCCCTGGTGGTGGGCGGCCTGCTCTCGGCCCGGAAACGTGACAACGAACCAACTACAGGGAAGTCTTGAACCATGGATAAGTTCTTCAGCATTGTCAGGGGCTTCGGCCTGAAGCGCGGCCCGCAGCGCTGGCTTGGCGGAGTGCTCGGCGGCATCGCCGCACAGCTCAACGTGGACGTGGCCTACGTGCGGATCGCATTCCTGCTGCTCTGCCTGCTCCCCGGACCGGCCGTGATCTTCTACCTTCTGGCCTGGATCATCATCCCCGACCAGCGCAACGAGATCCTGCTCCAGACGTTCCTGGACCGGAGGTCGCTCAACGGGTGAACGGACCCGCCGGCAACCCAAGCCCCCGCGCCTTGAACCCCATGGCGCGGGGGCCTTTGTCTGCCTTTGTGTTCCCTTGCCTGCAGGTGCACCTTGTAACCGGTTTGTGTCGTACCCCACACACCCCACTACACTTCTAGGTGAGCTCAGCGTGGCGCTCTGCCTGTAAACCTTCTCCCAGGATTTGAGCCGAACATGAAAATTGGAATCCTCACCAGCGGTGGCGACTGCCCCGGATTGAACGCCGTCATCCGCGGCGCCGTGCTGAAGGGCATCGCCGTCCACGGCCAGGAATTCGTCGGATTCCGCGATGGCTGGCGGGGCGTGGTGGAGGGCGACATCATCGACATCCCCCGCACCCTCGTCAGGGGCATCGCCAAACAGGGCGGCACCATCCTGGGCACCTCCCGCACCAACCCGTTCGAAAACGGTGGCGGACCCGAGGCCATCAAGGCCCACATGGACCGGCTGGGCATCGACGCCATCATCGCCATCGGCGGTGAGGGAACCCTGGCAGCAGCAAAGCGCCTGACCGACGCCGGACTGAAGATCGTGGGCGTCCCCAAGACCGTGGACAACGACCTTGACGCCACCGACTACACCTTCGGTTTCGACACCGCTGTCCAGATCGCCACTGAGGCGATCGACCGGCTCCGCACCACGGGTGAATCCCACCACCGCTGCATGATCGCCGAAGTCATGGGCCGGCACGTGGGCTGGATCGCCCTGCACGCCGGCATGGCAGCGGGTGCGCACGCCATCCTCATCCCGGAGCAGAAGGTCAGCATCGAGCAGATCACCGAATGGGTCAAGGAAGCCCACCACCGCGGGCGCGCGCCCCTGGTGGTAGTGGCCGAAGGGTTCGTTCCGGAGCACATGGAGAGCCCGCACTCCGAGCGTGGCCTGGACACCTTCGGGCGCCCCCGGCTGGGCGGCATCGCCGACCAACTCGCACCCGAACTGGAAGCCCGGACCGGCATTGAAACCCGCGCCACCATCCTTGGCCACATCCAGCGCGGCGGCGTCCCCTCCGCCTTCGACCGCGTCCTGGCCACCCGGCTGGGCATGGCCGCCATCGACTCCGTGGTGGAAGGCTACTGGGGCACCATGGTGGCCCTCAAGGGAACCGACATCCGGCACGTCGCCTTCGAAGAAGCCCTGGGCCAGCTGAAGACCGTCCCCCAAAACCGGTACGACGAAGCCGCGGTCCTGTTCGGCTAAGCCTCCGGGCCGCCCTAGGCTGGGACCATGACACTCGATCCCGGCTCCGCGGCCATCATCCAGCTGGCGTGGGCACGCCGGCTGGGCCTCGACGACGACGCATTTGGCGACGCACTCGCGTCCGGGAAAAGAATTGTCCGCGCGGACGAATCCTGCCGCACCGTGGAGTTCGTGCGGTTGTTCGGGAGCTCGGCGCTGGTGGGCCCGCAGGGTGTGATCGACGCCGCCACTGACATCCCTGACGAGGAGATGGCCCACCACGTCACGCTCCTGAAATTGACCAGGGACCGCGGCGGCCACGGGCTGGGCGCAGCGGCCCTTTTCTTCGCGGACGACCTGCCAATTCAGCAGCCGTCCGAGGAACTGACGGTCTCCCACGGGAACCCGGAAGCCATCGAACTGGAGGGCCGCTGCCCACCGGACGACGTCAACGAAGTGGGCCTCTCCGACCTGGAAAACCGCTACACCATCGTGCACGAGCTGGACGGCCGGCGCGTCCCCCTGGCCTGCGGCGCCTACGGCGAATGGGAGGGCCTGCTGGCCAACATGGGTGTGCTGGTGGACCCTGAGTGGCGGCGGCGCGGCCTGGGCTCACTGGCGGGGTCCATCGCAGCCCACGAGGCACTCGCCGCCGGGCTGACCCTGCAGTGGCGTGCAGACGTCAGCAACACGGGGTGCCTGGCGCTGGCCCGCAAACTCGGACTCTCAGCCGGCGGAATCCAGACCAGCGTCCACCTTCGCTGACGCCTGGCCCTCCGCGGCACCCCAGTTCTGGACCGGCTTAGGCTTGGCGAAGAACAGGGCCACGGCGGCACCGGCCAGCACTACTGCGGCGGGCAGCAGGATGGACTGGGCCATCGCCGTCGAGAACCCCGCATGAAGGAACTCAGGCAAGGTACCGCCCATGGCCATCCCCTCACCGCCTGAACCTCCCGGGCCGCCGGAGGGAAGTTCGGCCGCAAGCCGCGACTGGATCAGGACGGCGATGGCCGCGCTGCCCAGCACCGCCCCGAACTGGCGGGTGGTGTTGTAGACGCCGGAACCAGCGCCGGCCTGGCGGGGAGGCAGGTTCCGGGTGGCGGTGGTGCTGAGCGGGGCCCAGATGCCTGCGTTGGCAAAGCCCAGGACCGCGCTGGGCAGCAGGAACAGCAGGATGGGCGTGTCGGGCTGCATCAGCAGGCCGTTCCACACCAACGCCACCGCCATCAGGACCAGCCCGGCCGCCGCCAGGTATTTCGGGTTGACCCGGTCCACGATCTTCCCCACGACAGGTGCCATCCCGCCCGAAATAAGGGCCATGGGGACCATGAGGAGTGCTGACTGGGTGGGTGTCAGGCCGCGGACCAGCTGGTAGTAGAAGATCAGCGGCAGGCCGAAGGAAGTCACGGTGAACCCCACCATGGTGATTCCAAGGTTGGCGAGCGAAAAGTTCCGGTCCCGGAACAGCCCCAGCGGCAGCAGCGGCTCACCCTTGTTAAAACGCTGCCACGCCACGAAAGCGGCCAGGACAACAATGCCGGCAATAATCAGGCCCCACACGCTGATGGGCCCGGTGATGGTGCCCCAGTTGTACGTTTCGCCTTCCTGGATGCCGAACACCAGCAGGAACAAGCCCACGGCGCTAAGGATCACACCGGGGATATCGAACCGGTGCGGATGGGTGCTGAGGGCCGGGACGTTGCGCATCGCCAGGATGAAGCCCACGACGCCGATGGGCACGTTGATGAAGAAGATCCACTCCCAGCCAAGCCCGTCCACCAGGACGCCGCCCAGGATAGGGCCTACCAGTGTCGCCATTCCGGCGGTGGCACCCCAAATAGCCATGGCGGAGCCACGGCGGTCGGGCGGGAAGATGCGGGTGATGACCGCCATGGTCTGCGGGGTCATGACGGCAGCGCCAAGGCCCTGGAGCACGCGCGCCAGAATAAGTGTCTCCACGTTCCGGGCAAGACCGCACCACAGGGACGCGAGCGTGAACACCACCAGGCCCAGGAGGTAGAGCTTTTTCGGCCCGAACCTGTCGCCCAGGCGGCCGGTGATGAGCAGCGGGACGGCGTAGGCCAGCAGGTAGGCGCTGGTCACCCAGATCACCGAGTTGATGTCTGCGTTCAGGCCTTCCATGATCCGCGGGTTTGCGACGGACACGATGGTGCTGTCGATCAGGATCATAAAGAATCCGATCACCAGGGACCACAGCGCCGGCCACGGCTTTTCTACGTTTTCCACTCGGTCATCCTTTTGAAGATTTGGCCGTGCCGCGCGGGCACCAAGTAAGGCTAGCCCAGCAGTTCCAGGATCTCCGCCCGGGCAAACATCTGCGCTGCCGCCCGTGCCGACGGGGCACCGGAATCCGGATCCGCTCCGGCGCCCAGCAGGACCCTGGCTACGTCCGTGTAGCCTTTGAACGCCGCTCCGGCCAGGGGCGTCTGCCCCCGGTCATTGGCGGCGTTGGCGTCGGCGCCGTGCTGCAGGAGCAGGGCGACCGTACCGGCATGGCCGTGGTAAGCGGCGAGCATCAGCAGGGAGTCCCCCGCCGAGTTCGTCATGGTGGCGGGAGCCCCGGCGTCGAGGTAGGCGCCCAGCAGCGCGTCGTTTCCTTCACGCGCAGCCTCGAAGAGCGTATGCGCCAAAGCCAGCGCGTCGTCGTCGTGCCCTGCCCCTGCCTCCGTCCCAGCGTCGGCGGGTGTGGTGTTCTCTGTCATCAGCGTGGCCCCCTGAGGAATCCTGTCTGGCGCCCCACAACCTGGCCTGCGTCGGGGGCGACGATGAGTTCCTGGGCGGCCGGATACGGCTCGTCGCCGTCCAGGACCGTCAGTATGTCATCCGGGGCAACGGAGCGCTTTATGACAGCCAGGGCCACGGGGCCCATCTCATAGTGCTGGGCCACGGACGTTACGGTTCCCACTTTCCGTTCCCCTGCCAGGACCGCACTGCCGGCGGCGGGCAAGGTGTGCTGCGACCCGTCCAGTTGCAGGAACACCAGCCGGCGCGGCGGGTGGCCCAGGTTGTGGACGCGGGCGATGGTTTCCTGCCCCTTGTAGCAGCCCTTGGCCAGGTGAACGGCGGTGCGCAGCAGGTCCAGTTCGTGCGGGATGGTCTTGTCATCCGTCTCGGCGCCGATGCGGGGACGCCAGGCAGCGATGCGCAGGGCTTCCGCGGCGAGCACGCCTGCCAGGGCGCGCCCGTCTACGGCATCCTCCAGTTCGGCGGCGGGGATCAGGTATTCGAACCAGGGCCGCTCGATGCCTGGATGGTTTTCCTCCGGGACGGTGGCGTAGGAGTAACCGCCGGCGCCCACGTGCGGCCACGGGTCCTGCCAGGCAAGGTGGCCCGACCATTCGGGGACCGCACGGGTGCTGCCCAGCACGGCCCAGTCCGCGGAGGCGTCGGCGATCTCCACCCGCAGCATGAACTTCATTCGGTTGAGGTACCCGGCCAGCGGCGCGGCCTCGGCGGCTTCCACGATCAGCCAGGTGGTGGCGCCGTCGTCAACCACCCGCGCATCGAAATCAATGCGGCCCTGGACGCTCAGGAGCAGCAGCTCGCTGGACTCCCCCGGTTTCAGGGCGGCCACCTGCTGGGAGGACAGGGTGTTGAGCCAGCTCAGCCGGTCGGGGCCGGTGACGGTAACCACACCGCGGTGGGAAAGGTCGACGACGGCGGTTCCGGCGGCGAGGGCGCGCTGCTCGCGCAACGGCTCGCCGTAGTGGGCAGCAACGCCGGCGTCAGCGCCGGCGGCTTCGACGGCGCCGGGGCGCGACAACAAAGGGCTGGGCGTAGTCATATGTAGTAGAAGTCCTTGGAGGTCAGCGGTATTCCGGGTTTTCGAAATCGAACCTTGTTCCGGCTGCCCATTCGCCCGGGAGGTTTCCGTACGCGGGGTAGCCCCCGGCGTCCTTCAGGATCCGGGCAAGGTGCAGGAGGTTCCAGGTCATGAAGGTGGTGTTCCGGTTGGTGAAGTCCGTGTCCGGGCCGCCCGAGCCTTCATCGAGGTAGCTTGGTCCGGGACCCACGGGCCCGATCCATCCGGCGTCGGCCTGCGGCGGAATGCTGAAGCCGATGTGTTGCAGGCTGTAGAGGACGTTCAAGGCGCAGTGCTTGATCCCGTCCTCGTTTCCCGTGATCAGGCAGCCGCCGGCTTTCGGATAGAACGCCCACTGACCCTTGCTGTTGAGCTCACCGGAGTGGGCGTACAGGCGTTCGATCAGCTTCTTGGTCTGCGAGGAGTTGTCGCCCAGCCAGATGGGCCCGGCCACCACAAGAATGTCCGCTTCCCGGACCGTGGGGTAAAGCTCCGGCCACTCGTCGGTGGCCCAGCCGTACTGGGTCATGTCGGGGTATACGCCGCTGGCGATGTCGTGGTCCACCGTGCGGATCACCGTGGTGCTGACACCCTGCTTTTCCATGATCCGGCGGCTGATGCGGATCAATCCGTCGGTGTTGGAAGTCTGGGGCGACTTTTTGAGGGTGCCATTAAAGAACACAGCCTTGAGGTCGCTGTAATCGGCCCGCCCTCCTGCTGCTCCCCCGGTACGTTCTTCCACGGTGCCGCCTCCCTCTTAGGGGTCAGTAAACCCTCACCTGGTCAGGAAACCCTGTGCAGGAACGCGGAGGCGTGGGCCTCGAGTCCCTTCCCGGCCTCGCCGCCGGAAGCCACGTCCCACCGCCACAACAGGTTGCCGTCCACCAGGCCGAAGATGCGGGTGGCGGCGCTGTAGTCCTTGGAGTGGCTGCCGCGCATCACCATGTCGGTGGTCAGCTGGATCTGCGGACCCTTGATCTGGCCGTAGTACAGCTCGGAGATTCCGCCGGGATGGGAGATGGACACGGAGATGTCGAAGCCGCCGTCCTTGTTGCGCAGCGCCTCCACCTCGTCGGCGCTCTTCAACACCGGCACGATGTCCGCCGGCACCAGGCCGGGACCGCCGTCGGCATCCAACTGCTTGCGCTCCAACGCCCAGAAGCCGGTCTCGACCGTGAGTGGCCGCAGGCGCGTCCCTTCGTCATCGGTCAGCCAGCTTTCGGCACGGTACTGGAGGTACGGCAGGCCGTTGTGGGTGAAGGAGACGTGCTGCAGGAAGTGTTCGGAATCCTCGTCGCCGCTGCCCAGCCGGCCGCGGCCCTCCCACTCACCAATGAGCCAGGAAAGGGGTACGAGTTCAGGGGTCAAGTCTGTAGGAATCTCAATGGGCATTGGTATTACCTCCAGATGCGGCTCGCTCCGGAAAAGGGGCGGCTACTGCTGGCCCTTGAAGAGGCGGTAGACCACAAACCCGGCGAACCAGGCCATGGACAGGCTCGCGATGCCGAGCAGGACAAGGAAGAAGATTTCAAAAGCAAGTACGGACATGGTGCCATCCTAACCCGTTAGTAGATGAGTAGTTTGTCAATGAAGTATGCGAGGGATCCCACAGCCGAAACCGGGGCAAGGCCCATGCTCAGGGCGGCGGGGATGTTCAGCGGGGCGCCGCGGAGCGTGGCAAGCCTGCGGAAGCTGGCCAGGACCGCACCCACCACCACGCCGAAGACGGCTGCAGGCAGGACGGCGATGTCCGACAGGACCAGCCCGGCCAGTGGCCCGGCCAGCCCGGCAAGCACTACTCCCAGCGGCGCCACGATGCTGTCCGGCCAGCGGATGAGCCCGGCAAGCAGGGCCACGGCGGCACTGATCGCTGCCACCAGGAGCATCTCGCGAACGCCGTTGAAACGGGCGCCGGCAATCCAGCCCGCGCCGAGGCAGGAGAGCAGGACGCCCGCGCAGCAGCCAAGGGTGGACTCCAGCCGCTGCGCCTGCCCGGTGCCGCGGATCAGCTGCACCACGAAGACGGCCATCATTCCCAGCGCCACAAAAGTCGGCGTCCAGTCCAGGTACCCCGGGGCCGGGGCCAGGGCGGCGGCCACTGCGGAAGCCGCACCCGGCAGGGCGATGACGGCGGCGAGGGTCTTCTTCGCGGGGATCCGCAGGAAGTGGGGCCAACCGATGCCCACGGCCGCGGCTATGACGATCCCGACGGCGACGAGCGCCTCCGGTGACGCATAAACCCCGGCGATGATGGCGACGAGGCCGGCGATCCCGATGAGGCCGACAACCCAGGAACCCAGCGAACGCACGGGTGCCTGCAGTTCCGCCGTCATGCGGCACCCGGCCTGTGCTTCGTCGGTGCAGTCACTGCGCTGGTTTCCCATCCTGGCGTCGGCCGGAAGGCTGGTCCGCCCCCTCATGGCAGGGCTGGTCCGCCCTGGTCCAATCCTGCCTTATGTGAACCGGATATGTCGCAAAACGTGCCTGTCCATGGCCGGGATCTGTGGCCTGAAAGGGGCTGCCGGGTATACTCAAAGCTCAGCTACGCTCCCTGCTGAGGTGGCTGGCCGCCGGTGTGCTGACGGTCAATAAACCTCCTGCAGGCAGCCAGTACCGGCCGGTGGGAATCCGGTTCAGTCGCCCAAAGATGCGCGGACGGCCCTTGGAGGAACAATGTCGCACATCCTGTTACTGACCAACAGCACTGGTTCTTCGGTGGACATCCTGCCTGCCCTTGAGTTGCTGAACCACAGGGTCCATATCCTCCCCGCCGAGCCCACAGCGCTGCTGGAAACAGACCCCTGCGACGTTGTCCTGCTGGACGCGCGCAAGGACCTGGTGGGCGCCCGTTCCCTCACCCAGCTCCTGAAAGCCACCGGCCTCAGCGCCCCGCTTGTGCTGATCCTGACCGAAGGCGGCATGGCCGCGGTTTCCTCGGCCTGGGCGGTTGACGACATCGTCCTTGATTCAGCCGGCCCCGCCGAGGTGGAGGCACGTATCCGGCTGTCGGTTGCCCGTGCCGTGCCGGAGCAGGAAGACGCCCCGAGCGAGATCCGCGCCGCCGGTGTGGTCATCGACGAGGCAAGCTACACCGCCCGGGTTAATGGGGCGCCGCTGAACCTGACCTTCAAGGAGTTTGAACTCCTCAAGTACCTGGCGCAGCACCCCGGCCGTGTCTTCACCCGCCAGCAGCTGCTCACCGAGGTCTGGGGCTACGACTACTACGGCGGCACCCGCACCGTGGACGTCCACGTCCGGCGCCTGCGGGCCAAGCTCGGCGCGGACCATGAGAACCTGATCAGCACGGTGCGGAACGTTGGCTACCGCCTCACCCTGGTCCGGCAGCAGGAAGACGAGCTCACCGAAGCCTGAGCCGCGGTCCGCATCGACGTATAGCCTTGGCTCATGACTCCAGCGCATCCGCAGAAGTGGCCCGTCCATGTCGTCCGTGGCGGAGTTGACCAGCAACTCCTGAAAGACTGCCGGAATCTCCTGGCCGCCGCGGAGGAATCGGACGGCAATCCGTCCATTTCCGAGCAGACCCTGGTGACCATGCGTGCCGGGGATTCCGCGGAGCACACCCTGATGACCCTGGCGCTGTACGCGCCGGACGAGGACTCCGATCCCGCAACCGCCCAGGACCTGGCAGGTTTCGCCGTGGTGGTCGAAGAGCCGGACGGCGACGGCATCCTGGAAATCGCCGTCCACCCCTCCTACCGGAACCAGGGAGTTGCGGACAGGCTGGTGGGCGCGCTCAAGGAGGTCCGGGGCTTCGACGGGCTGAAGGCGTGGTCCCACGGGAACCACGAGGCCGCCGCCGACCTCGCCGCACGCTACGGGTACGCTCCGGTGCGTGAGCTGTGGAAGATGAGGATGACGACGGCGGGTGCGGACCTGCCCGACGCCGGGCTTCCGGACGGGGTGGCCATCCGCACCTTCGTGCCGGGCAGGGATGAGGATTCCTGGCTGGCAGCCAACCGTGCGGCGTTCGCCCACCACCCGGAACAGGGCAACCTGACAAGGGCCGACCTCGAAGCCCGCATGGCGGAAGACTGGTTCGATCCTGCCGGGTTCTTCCTGGCCGAGGACCGGGACGGCCGGCTGCTGGGCTACCACTGGACCAAAGTCCACCCCCGGCACGGTGCGCACCCGGCCATCGGCGAGGTGTATGTGGTGGGGGTGACCCCGCAGGCGCAGGGCATGGGCCTGGGCAAGGCCCTGACCATCGCAGGCCTCAAACACCTCCGTGACCTGGGGCTGAACGCCGTGATGCTTTACGTCGACGCGGACAACAGCGCGGCAGTGGCCCTCTACCGGCGGCTCGGATTCACCCGGTGGGACATGGACGTCATGTACGGCCCGGCGGCAGGCTGAACCGGGCGGCCATATCAAACGCTGTCACCGGGTAGAACAAGGGCCTTGGGGTCAGTGAATGCTTGTAAGGTTGAAAGGGAACCGCGCGGGGCGGAAGCGCCGGCACCAGAGCGCCAGTAAAAGGAGCAGCCATGAACCCGGAACCCTCCGGAACAGCCACGTCCCAGGATGTTGCGGTGCCTGTCCGGGCGCGCTTCGGCTCCTCAGAGGTACCGGCGTCCAGGGCAACCCAGGACCGCATCGACATCCCGGAGTTCGCGCCGAACCTGCAGCCGGAAGGTGACATCCGGCCGGACCGGTTCCTGGACCGCGAGCTGAGCTGGCTCGCTTTCAATTCCCGCGTGCTGGAGCTCGCCGAGGACCCCACCCTGCACCTGCTGGAGCGCGTCAACTTCCTGTCCATCTTCGCCTCCAACCTGGACGAGTTCTTCATGGTCCGCGTGGCCGGCCTTAAGCGGCGCATCGCTACCGGGCTGGCCGTCCCCTCCCCCGCGGGGCTGAGCCCGGTCGAGGTGCTGGAGAGCATCAGCGAGGAAGCCCACCGGCTCCAGGAACGACACGCCCAGGTGTACGCCGACCAGATCCGGCCCGCCCTGGCGTACGAGCACATTCACCTCATGCAGTGGGAAGAACTGGACGACACCGCCCAGCAGCAGCTCAGCGCCATGTTCGCGGAAAAAGTCTTCCCCATCCTCACTCCCCTTGCCGTTGACCCGGCACACCCCTTCCCTTACATCTCGGGACTGTCGCTGAATCTCGCCGTCGTGGTCAGGAACCCGGTCAGCGACAAGGAACTCTTCGCCCGCGTCAAGGTCCCGGACCAGTTGCCGCGGCTGATCTCCATCGACGGTCCGCGCGCCGGCGCGGTGCCCGGCCGGGTTGCCCGGTTCATTGCGCTTGAGGAAGTCATTGCCGTCCACCTCGACAAGTTGTTCGCGGGCATGGAGGTCCTGGAGCACCACACCTTCCGCGTCACCCGCAACGAGGACGTGGAGGTGGAGGAGGACGACGCCGAGAACCTCCTGCAGGCCCTGGAGAAGGAACTCCTGCGCCGCCGCTTCGGCCCGCCGGTCCGGCTTGAAGTCACCCATGACATCAATCCCAATATCCGCGCGCTCCTGATCCGGGAGCTGGGGGTGGAGGAATCCGAGGTGTACTCGGTGCCGGCTCCGCTGGACCTCCGGGGCCTGGCAGTCATCGCCGGCATCGACCGGGCAGACCTGCATTACCCCAAGCACGTCCCCCACACCTCGCGGTATCTGAACGAGTCCGAAACGTCCAAGGCCGCCAACGTGTTCGCCGCTATGCGCCGCCGGGATATCCTGCTGCACCACCCGTACGACTCGTTTTCCACCTCCGTCCAGGCGTTCCTGGAACAGGCAGCGGCGGACCCCAAGGTCCAGGCCATCAAGCAGACCCTGTACCGCACGTCCGGTGACTCCCCCATTGTTGACGCCCTGATCGACGCTGCCGAGGCCGGCAAGCAGGTCCTGGCCCTGGTGGAGATCAAGGCGCGCTTCGACGAGCAGGCCAACATTTCCTGGGCCCGCAAGCTGGAGCAGGCCGGCGTGCATGTTGTGTACGGCATCGTTGGCCTCAAGACGCACTGCAAGCTTTCGCTGGTGGTCCGCCAGGAAGTGGACGGGCTGCGCCGCTACTGCCACATCGGCACAGGCAACTACCACCCCCGCACCGCGCGGTACTACGAGGACCTGGGCCTGCTGACCGCCAATGAGCAGGTGGGCGAGGACCTCTCCAAGCTGTTCAACCAGCTCTCCGGCTACGCGCCCAAGTCCACCTTCAAACGGCTCCTCGTGGCGCCCCGGTCCGTCCGGTCGGGGCTCATCGACCGGATCGAGACCGAGATCCGCAACGCCCGGGCGGGAGTCCCGGGGCACGTGCAGATCAAGGTGAACTCGATGGTGGACGAGGCCATCATCGATTCGCTGTACCGCGCTTCCCAGGCTGGGGTGCAGGTGGATGTGGTGGTCCGCGGCATCTGCTCGCTCCGCCCGGGGGTTCCCGGCCTGAGCGAGAACATCACCGTCCGTTCCATCCTGGGCAGGTTCCTGGAGCACTCCCGGGTATTCGCCTTCGCCAACGGCGGCGACCCTGTGGCATACATCGGTTCGGCGGACATGATGCACCGGAACCTGGACCGCCGCGTGGAGGCCCTGGTCCAGCTGGCCAGCCCGGACGACATCACCTATGTCCTTGACCTCATGCGCCGTTACATGGCACCCGGGACCTCCAGCTGGCACCTTGACAACGAGGGTCACTGGACACGGCACCACCTGTCCGAGGACGGGAAGCCGCTTGAAGACGTCCAGTCCTGGCTGCTGGCATCCCGGCCGCGGCAGCGCAGCCTGAGCCGGCGATAGGCAGCCGCGTTGTCGAGCGATGCTCTCGTAGCCGACCAGACTGACCACCCGGGGGAACCCGTAGCCGTAACCGCTGCGGGAGGCATCCCCTGGCGCATCAACAAGGACGGCCTGGAGGTCCTGCTGATCCACCGGCCGCGCTATGACGATTGGTCCTGGCCCAAGGGAAAGATCGACGCCGGTGAGACCGTCCCCGAGTGCGCCATCCGTGAGGTCTGGGAGGAAATCGGCCTCCGTGCGCCCCTGGGCATACCACTGCCGCCCATCCACTACCACGTGGCCTCGGGCCTCAAGGTGGTCCACTACTGGGCTGTCAAGGTGAACGGCAACAGCCTGGTGCCGGACGGCAAGGAGGTGGACAGCGTCATGTGGTGCGCCCCGGAAAAGGCCGCCCGCCTGCTGTCCAACCCGTCCGACGTCGTACCTCTTGAATACCTTCGGGACGCGCACGAACGGGGCGCGCTGGACACCTGGCCGCTGCTGGTGCTGCGCCATGCCAAGGCCAAACCGCGTTCGTCCTGGAGCAAGGCGGAGGGCGAGCGTCCGCTGGCGGCCACCGGGACCCGGCAGGCGCAGGCCGTTGGCCGGCTCCTGCAGGCGTGGAAGCCGATGCGCGTGGTGACCAGCCCGTGGCTGCGCTGTGTGGCCACCGTCGCCCCCTACGCCCGGGCCACGGGTGCCAAGGTGAAACTGGCGGAGGGCCTTACCGAGCACAAGCACCAGCGGAGCCCCAAGAAGACGGCGGGCGTCGTTGAGTCGGTCCTGGACAAGCAGCGCCCCGTGGTTGTCTGCACCCACCGGCCGGCTCTGCCAACGGTGCTCAAGCAGCTGGCGGAGCACATGCCATCACACCTTGCCAAGCTGCTGCCCGCCCACGAGCCATACCTGTCCCCGGGTGAGGTGGTGGTCTGCCACGTGGCGGCGGGCGGGAAGAAACGCATTGTGGCGGTGGAGCAGTTCAAGCCCTTTGACGACTAGCCCGTGCCCTCACCGGCTTGACCTGGGGGTTCTACCAGCTTTGACTTAGTGGACGACGCACCGCTCTGGGGGAAAACGTGCAGGCTGCCACATTCGCTGTTGTCAACGATGTACCACCGATGGCCGTTCTATGGCCGTTCCTGCTGGCAGGCGGCGTATACCTCCTTCTTCGCTCAATAATCCGCGGAGCCACGGGCCGGGACGTCATCGTTTCGGCATCCCGCCATGCTCTCTGCACTGGGCTCACTGGATGGATGGCGAGTTCACTGCTGCCGGCCGCCAATGCTGGAATCCTGCCTGTACCGGGCGCGGTGACTTCTCCTGTGAACATCATGCCTGCCCTCGCCTGGCCGGTTCTTGGTTGCCTGGCGGCGCACGTGCTGGGGCAGGTGAGCTACCCCAGGACGCGCTCAAAGCCAGGGCGGCAAGCCGCGAACCAGAGACGAATCCTGGACTTCCTCCCCCGCCGCCTCACCTGGACGGTACTGGCGGTCTTCACAGGGGCCGCAGCGCAAATCGTGTGGACGTCTACCCTGCCGGGCTTCGCCCCTGCCGCGTATGAGTCACGGCCGGATGGCGCGGCCGGCTATGTCACCTTCGGCGGGGAAGGCCGAATTCCCGGCGTCGAGCTGGCAGCGTATCTGGGTGGCTTTTTGGTGGTCCTGGGAGTGGGAACTTTGTTGGTCCTGGCGCTGATCACCCGGCGTGCGCCGCTGGACGGGCTCAGCCCTGAACTCGATCGCCGGCTGCGGACCATTGCCATGAACCGGTTGCTCCGGACGGTGGCCACCGTTGCATCCGGTTTGGCGGCCATCGCCGGAAACCACGCGGCACGCCCTGATCCGGCCTCGGGCGTCAACGGCTGGGTCAACCCAGCCGGGGCCCTGAATCTGGCTGTCCTGTTGGTGATGCTGCTGTGGGCGCCGCCCAGGCTGGCACAGCACCAGCCGCGCCGGTCGGCGGTCCCCAGCACGTCGCAGCCGGCCACCGTCCTGTCGGTGTCGATCGGCGCGGCCACGGGGCTGGCCGCCTTCGCCCCCCTGCCGGCTGCGATCTTCGTCCCTTGGGCCGTCATCGGGCACCCCTCGCTTTTCGTAACGGTGTCTGCCGCAGCGGTCCTGGCGGTTGTGTCGCTGGGAGAACTGTTGTTGCACCACAACCATGGGATGGCGCATAGACCCCGGCGCTGGCCGCGCCGGGCTGTGTCCCCCGCCCTTGCGTGCACGTTCGCCGTGGCCGCAGCCGCCCTGATCGCCGTGGTGGTGGCCGTTGCCTGGTGCCAGGCGCAGCTGGCTGTGCAGCCGTCGTGGCACATGACTGCATGGACAAGTACCGGAATTCTGCTGTTTGCCGCCGTTCCCCTGGTGCTTGCCCGCCGGCGCCGCAGTGTCGAGGGGACAGTCCTCGACGCCTCGCTCCGCGCCGTTACCGTACACCGCGTCGTCCGAACCCTCGCCGCCGCCTTCGCCGCGCAGGCCGGGGCGCTGCTGATGAGCGCAGGACCAAAGCTGTACCGGGCATCGCCGCTGACGCCGGAAGGGTGGGACGGCGCGTGGCAGGTGGCACCCGCCGTCGGGGTTCTTCTGGCCACGGCGGGAGTGGTGATTGCGGTGATCCCGGTCCAAGGCGTGCGCCCGCGCCGGGATGCCACATCCCCGGCAGCCCACGAACCCCAGCCAGTAGACTTGAGGCGTGAGCATCCCAACCCCTTATGAAGACCTCCTGCGCGATGTCCTGGCCACCGGCACCCATAAATCGGACCGCACGGGCACCGGAACCACCAGCGTTTTCGGGCGCCAGATCCGCTTTGACCTGTCCAAAAGCTTCCCGCTGATCACCACCAAGCGGGTCCATTTCAAGTCCGTAGCGGTGGAACTCCTGTGGTTCCTGCGCGGCGAGACCAACATCAAGTGGATGACGGACCAGGGTGTCACCATCTGGAACGAATGGGCGGATGAAGACGGCGACCTGGGCCCGGTCTACGGCGTGCAATGGCGCAGCTGGCCCACCCCTGACGGCGGGCATATCGACCAGATCACCGAACTCATCGAGAACCTCAAGTCGAATCCGGACTCCCGCCGGCACATCGTGTCAGCATGGAATGTCTCGGAGCTCAACGACATGGCGCTCCCGCCCTGCCACGCGTTCTTCCAGTTCTACGTGGCCAACGGCAGGCTCTCCTGCCAGCTCTACCAGCGCTCGGCGGACATGTTCCTCGGCGTTCCCTTCAACATCGCTTCCTACGCGCTGCTCACGTGCATGGTCGCACAGCAGGTGGGGCTCGAACCCGGCGAATTCGTGTGGACCGGCGGCGACGTGCACATTTACGAGAACCACATGGACCAGGTCCTCAAGCAGCTGGAACGCGAGCCGTACGAGTACCCGCAGCTGAAAATCACGCGCAAGCCGGCCTCGATTTTCGACTACACGCTGGAGGACTTCGAAGTGGTGGGCTACCAGCACCACCCCACCATCAAGGCCCCGATCGCCGTATGAGCACCGAAAACTCCACCGACCCACAGTCGTTCACCGAGGAACTGGCCGCATCGAGCACGGGAGTGGGCCTGGTCTGGGCACAGACATCCGACGGCGTGATCGGCAAGGACGGGGACATGCCCTGGCACCTGCCCGAGGACCTCAAGCACTTCACCCGCCTGACCACCGGGCATCCGGTCATCATGGGCCGCAAAACCTGGCTGTCCTTCCCGGACAAGTACCGTCCGCTGCCCGGGCGCACCAACATCGTCATCACCCGGCAGAAAAGCTGGGCCAACACGCCCGAGGCGGAGGGCGCCGTGGTGGTCCCCTCCCTTGATGACGCGCTCCTTGAGTCGCAGTTCGTCGACGGCGGCGAGACCGTCTGGATCCTGGGCGGCGGTGAAGTGTTCCGCCAGTCCACCGAACTCGCCAACGTCGCGGTGGTCACCACCATCGATGTGAAGGCCGACGGCGACACGTTCGCCCCGGAGCTTGGCCCCAGCTGGGAGGCCACCGCCTCCGTCCCGCCGGACGGCTGGCTGACCGCCGCCAACGGCACACGCTACCGATTCACCAAATGGTCACGGACTGAGGGCTAGGAACATGCTGAAGAAACCGGAAACCCTGTTCGTCCTGGGCTTCATGCTGCTGCCCCTGCTGGCGCTCCTGTCCGCCATCGTAGGACTGACCATGATCCTGGGCGGCAACAAGATCGCCGGAGCCATCGTGCTGGTGGTCGTTACACAGCTGTTCACCTTCGGGGCGTTCTTCGCGCTGCGCGCGCGGAAGGCCGCCGTCTTGGAGCAGTCGGACCGGGGTTAGCGGCATAAGGCTGTCCGCATGGGGAGACCGCCCCATCGCGGCCCGCCTGCTCCTGCCTTAGGCTGGTGCACGCAGCACTCTGGGGGCTGCTGGATGAATATTGGGGGGAATCCTGGTGGCAGGAACTTTGTGGGGCGCCGACGTCGAGCAACTGCGGACCCTCGCGCAGCAGTTCCGCAAGACGGCGGACCTGCTGCAGCAGCAGTCGACACAGCTGAGCAGCCAGATCAACAACAACCCGGCCTGGAAGGGCGCTGACGCCCAGCGGTTCCGGTCCGACTGGAACACCAGCCACCGCACACTCCTTCAGCAAACTGTCTCGCGGCTCAAGCAGGAATCAAAGGTGCTCCTCAAGAACGCAGATGAACAGGAGAAGGCCAGCACCAACGGCTCCGCCGCAGGTGGCGGACCCGACACCGGTTCGCCCGCCGGCAGCAACGGCCCCCGCCCGCCAATGCAGGGGCAGGGCAGCAACGATCCATGGGGACCGGACTGGCTGACTGATCCTGATTCCCCGTTCCGCGATGGCTGGGACATCTACGGCCTCACGAAGGCTTTCCCTAACCTGCGGGCGGGCCTGTTCGATATTGGTGCAATGCTGCACAAGTCCCGGATCGGTGATTTCCTGGACCCGGCCGCGTGGAAAGCCTTCGAAAACTCCAACGAGTTCAGCAAGTTTTTCAACCTGTCCAACAACTTATTTGAGGGCAAATTCCATGAAGTTCTAAATGTGGCCAGCACCAGCCAGGCGTTCAAATACCTGGATGGCTTCAGCAAGGGCCTGGGTGCTGTGGGCGTGGGCCTGGACGCGTTGGATGCCTTCAACAATTTCAAAGAGGGCGATATCGACGCCGGCAAGTATTCGTTGTTCAAGGTCGCGGTGGGGGCCGGCTCGTTCGCTCCACCGCCGGTGGGTACGGTCTGCATGGTTGCCAGTGGCGCACTCGCCCTGTACGACAACGTCCCCGTTATCCACGAGGCGGTGGATAACGCCAAAGATAAGATCGTGGAAGGGGCAGAGGCCGTTGGCGGTGCCATCAGCGACGGCGTCGACGCAGTCGGCGACTTTTTCGGCTTCTAAGAACTGAGGAGAACAGTCAGTGACTGAAACAAGCACAGCCAGGGGCACAGCCGCCGGACAAGGTTTCCCCGACGCGATCGGTTTTGGCTTCGCCGAACTGGCACTTCTCTTGAGCCTGCGCCGAGGCCCTGAAGCAGAGGCATCCGCGAAGGCATTGCGGCTGGTGGAAGAACTGGATGATGCCTCCATGCTCGCTGCCGGTGCCTCCTCCTTGGTGGCCCGTGGCGCGGCGACAGCGGAACCCGGTGGTGAACTCTCTGTCGCTGGACCGGTAGCAGCAGTAACCAGCGCTCTGACCGAGGCAGTCAAGCATGTCCAGATTAACCTCCTGACCGTTGACTCCGTGGACAACGTGCTGTCCGTCGAGTCGCCCAAATACCAGATACTCCTGCAGCCCCGCGCGTACCTCAGCTGGTTTGCCATGGCCCAGCGTCCCGATGCCACGCCCGCAGAAGCGAACTTTTACATAATCCGCAAGCACCTTGAAGACCATCCGTCGGGAGGTGCCACCATCCGGCTCCTTCAAGACGATGCGAAGACACAGCTTCTCGTCAAACGCAGCGGGCCGGGGTGGGCAGTCGGGTATGGTGCCACCGACGCTCCCTCCGCACCCATCCAGGAAATTACAGGCCTCACAGACGGCCAGGTCATGGATCACATCCGATCAATCCGACAGGACTAAGGTGCAGAACCGCATTCCGGGCAACAACACGGGCAATGGCTCCAACCGCGACGACCAAGTCCGCGCCGAACACGAAAAGGCGCTGGAGCGCGGGGAAAAGAGAGTCCTGTTCCACACTGTGAACGGTGACTTGTACAGCTATGCGAAGGACGAACTCGGGGTGGTGAGCGCCAGCTCACATCCTCAGGTTAGGTCTGCCTTCGGTTTCCTGGTGTTGGCGGTTGTCTTCGCTGCCGTTGCGGTCGTCTCCATCTGGCTGGTGGCAGGACCTACGAGCAGGGGTCAAGGCCCGTTGTGGGACGCCCTATTCCTGACCGTGTTAGGAGTGGCCGGCGTCCTTTACGCCGTTCGAATGGCGAAGGTGTCTTCAAGGGCAAAACGCTTGCGGGCGGAACGGGGCATCCCTGAACCCAGTGCCCGCCAGTTGGATTGGGATTAGGACCTGCATGGCAACGCGCCGCCGTGACACCAGGGCCTCAGCGCCTGCCGCCGTCGTACCTTCCCAAGCTGCCTCCGGCGTGACGTAACCGACTGCGCCCTCCGGATGCGAAGTCTAAACTGGACGAATGACTACAGCAGCTACCCCCTCCGTCGGCCTGGTCGGATGGCGCGGCATGGTCGGTTCCGTCCTCATGCAGCGCATGCAGGACGAGGGCGACTTCGCCAACATCAACCCGGTGTTCTTCTCCACCTCCAACGCGGGAGGTGCCGCGCCGTCGTTCGCTGACGGCGCCGGCAAGCTCGAGAACGCGTTCGACCTCGACACCCTGGCCAAGCTGCCCATCATCGTCACCGCCCAGGGCGGCGACTACACCAAGCAGGTCCACGGCGACCTGCGCAGCCGCGGCTGGGACGGCCTCTGGATCGACGCCGCCTCCACGCTGCGCATGAACGACGACTCGATCATCGTGCTGGACCCCATCAACCGCGACGTCATCGACAAGGGCCTGGTCAACGGCACCAAGGACTTCATCGGCGGCAACTGCACCGTTTCCTGCATGCTCATGGGCCTGGGCGGCCTGTTCAAGAATGGCCTGGTCGAGTGGGGAACCTCCATGACCTACCAGGCTGCCTCGGGCGGCGGCGCCCGGCACATGCGTGAGCTCCTCAGCCAGTTCGGCACGCTCAACGCCGAGGTCAGCACGGAACTGGACGACCCGGCGTCGGCCATCCTGGACATTGACCGCAAGGTCCTGGCCCACCAGCGCACCGGCATCGACGCCACCCAGTTCGGCGTCCCCCTGGCCGGCTCCCTGATCCCCTGGATCGACGCCGACCTGGGCAACGGGCAGTCCAAGGAAGAGTGGAAGGCCGGCGTTGAGACCAACAAGATCCTGGGCACCTCCGAGGAAAACCACGTGATCATGGACGGCCTCTGCGTCCGGATCGGCGCCATGCGCTCCCACTCCCAGGCCCTCACACTGAAGCTCCGTGAGGACCTGTCCGTGGCCGAGATCGAGAAGCTGCTGGACGAGGACAACCAGTGGGCCAAGGTGGTTCCGAACACCAAGGAAGCCTCCATGGCCGAACTGACCCCGGTTGCCGCGTCCGGCACCCTGGACATCCCGGTGGGCCGCATCCGCAAGATGGAGATGGGCCCCCAGTACATCAGCGCCTTCACTGTGGGCGACCAGCTCCTGTGGGGCGCCGCCGAGCCGCTGCGCCGCATGCTCAACATCGCCACCGGCAACCTGTAGGCCCACAGCTGTTACATGAGCGGCCCTTGCCCGCATAACCGTTGCTGCCCGCCACCGGTTATACGGGCCGGGGCCGCTTTTGCTGTGCCAGAAACGCAAAGAGTCTCTGCTGCAGCTCGCCCGGCCGGTCCAGGGCTTTCCAGTTGATCCTGAAGAAGGTCCACCCCAGCTCCTGCAATGCGTTCTCCCGTCGCCGCTCCGCGAGAAGCACATCTGCCGTCGGCTTGTAGTCCGTGTACTTGGCGGCGCCGTCGAACTCGATGATCACCCGGGACCCGGGGTCCGCGAAATCTGCCCGGAAAAGCCCCTCACGGGTAGGGATTTCTACCTGTGGCTCGAACATACGCAGGCCAAGAGAATGCAACAGCAGCCTTGTCCGTGTCTCCCCTGCGGATTCGGATCGGCCATCCAGGACATTCAACAGGTCCAGGGCCCGCCTGCCTCCACGCGTGACCCCACTATCGTTCAGCAACTGCCGCATGGCCTCCATGGACGCTCCTTTGCGTAGCGCATGGTCACCGATCACCGCAGCGTTGTCCAGGGGCAGGATCCGGGCGCAGTCCAACACCGTTCTTTCGGGACTGGTGGTGAAGATTTCTCGACCGTCGGGCGTCCACAATGAGGCCAGTTCAGCTTGTGTCAGTGGCAGCTTGTGTGTCCGGACATTCTTGGCTGCGCTTGCCCTCGAATTGGAGTAGCTCGTTGTCACGTGCACTGCGGATACGCTGCCGAAGACAAAAAAGCCATGCAGCAGTGCCCCACTCACATGGCTGTATCGGGCCCGGCCATGCGTCGACTCGAAATGCGCCACCAGGTGGAGGTGGTCCCGGTCCCACGGCTTGAGGCTATGCCAATGCATACTGCGGACGTAGGCTCCTCGCCGCAACCGGAGCAGAGCACGGCTCTTCACGGCCGCAGCCACCACACGATCATCCAGCCCCGCAGCCGCCAACTGGCGGGTTGAAGCCACTGCTTGTTCCGGCCATCGATCATCGACCAGGGCTCGCACCTCATCGCGTTTCATGGTTCAAGAATCGACGGCGGACGCCGGCAGCGGCAGCACGGAACGCCGCTATGTGGACGGCGACCGAAACGAGCGGCCCTCCCTCGCAAAACCGTTGCTGCCCGGCACCGGTTATGCGGGGCAGGGCCGCCTATGCGGGACGGAAGCGGGCGTCAGGTGGCCAGGAACGTCCTGTACCGCTGGGCTGCCCGGGCCAGGGCCGCCTGCGCTGCCGGACCAAGCGGGCGGGCTTGGTCAAAGAGCTCGGGTACGACGGCGGCGGCCGGCCCCGTGCCCTGCAGGGCCCAGGTGCCAATCACCTTCCCCGCCGCAACCACCGTCTTCTTGAAAACACCGTTCCCGCCGGGCACGATCAGGTCGGAGTGCTCCGGTGCCAGGACGAGGCTGCGGTCCGTGTAGCCCAGGACAAACTCATCAAAACCGGGCAGCAGGTGGACAGCCCGGCCGCCGGGGAGCCCGGAGTCCACGAGGGCCGCCACATCAGGTGACAGCCAATAGCTGGTCCCCTCAAACTCCACTTCCACCAGCTCGTGCCGGACGTGCCCAAACGCCTGCCGCACCTCGGTCAGCGGCAGCTGTGTCCACCAGGCGAAATCGCGGAGCGTGGCCGGTCCGTGGCTGCGGAAGTACCGGAGCAGAAACTCCGCCATGGCCTGCTCCCGCTCCAGGTTCCGCGATGCCGGAATCCATTCGTCGAACGCGGCGATCAGCTGCTGGTTCCCGGCAAGGGGCCCCAGCACCAGCCACCCGTGCCGGCACAGCGAACCCAGGAGATGGATCCCCCGCTGTCCCTGCGTCGGCTGGCCTCCGGCGTCGAACACCTTGAACAGCCCGGCTCGGCTGATGGGACCGTCGGCCAGGATGCGGTCCAGCGCCAGGTCGCGGGCCTTTTCGACGTCGGACCACGCAATGTCCAGCTGCCGGTGGCGGGCCGCGATGCTCCTGGTGAGCCGCTCGGCTGTGAGGTCCAGCATCCACCGCAAGTCTTCGGGTGCCACCAAATGCAGCGTCCCACGCATGGGCCAGGACCGCACCACAGTCCCGGAATCGATGGCGGCCCGTACATCAGTGATTCCCGCGCCCGGCACGCGGACCCCCACCGCCCACAGGGCCGCCGACAGGTCCTGTGCCTGCATGGCGGTCATCCAGCGGACCAGCTCCGGAGTGGAGGTGGCCACGTTCCCGCCAAGCCGCTGGGACGCCAGCCGAAGCCGTCCCATCATCCTGCCGTCGCGGAGGACACCTACTGCAGCCATGCGCCCATCCTAGGCCCGCCTGCAGCAGGCGGACAGCGGCGCTTTAGAGATCCAGGCCGATCAGCAGGGGCTCAGGGTGCAGCGAAATTCCAAACTGGCGTTCGACGCCGGCGCGCACCTCCCGCGCGACAGCCACCATGTCAGCGGCGCTGGCGGAGCCGCGGTTGGTAATCGCCAGCGTGTGCTTGGTGGACAGGGAAGCGCGGCCGCCGGCCACGCCATCCGGTTCACGGCCGAAGCCCTTGCCGAAGCCTGCCTGGTCTATCAGCCACGCTGCCGACAGTTTCACCAGCCCGTCCTGCCCGGCTGGGTAGCGGGGCGCCGCTTCCGGCAGCTTGTCCGCCACGTCGGCGGGAACAATCGGGTTGGTGAAGAAGGAGCCGGTGGAGTACGTGTCCCGGTCCGCGGCGTCCCACACCATGCCCTTGGAGCCGCGCAGCCGGAGTACCTCCCGGCGGACGTCGTTGGCGTAGGCACGCTTGCCCACTTCCACGCCGAGGACGCGGGCCAGTTCGGCGTACCGGATTGGGGCACTCATCCGCCCCAGCGGCAGCTGGAACTCCACGGTGAGCACCACGTACCGGGGCGAGCCATTGACCGTGGTCTGCTTGAGGATGGAGTCCCGGTAGCCGAACTTCAGCTCGGAGTTGGTGAAAGTCTGAACCGCGTTCCGCTGGCGGTCCCAGGTGCGGACGGCGGCGATGGTCTGGGAGACTTCCGCGCCGTAGGCACCCACGTTCTGCACGGGAGTGGCGCCGGTTGAGCCGGGTATGCCGGACAGAGCCTCTATCCCGGACCAGGCGTGGCGAACCGCGTGCTCCACGAGCTTGTCCCAGTTGTGGCCGGCCTGCACCACCACAGCCACTCCCCCGCAGGAGTCCTCGGCGTTGACCGTGAAGCCCTCGGAGGCGATCCTGACAACGGTCCCGGGGAACCCGTCGTCGGACACCAAAAGGTTGGACCCGCCACTGATGATCAACACCTGTTCCCCGGCGGCATCAGCAGAGCGGACGGCGTCAATGATCTCAGCCTCGGTGCGCGCCTCGATGAATTTTCCGGCGGGGCCGCCGACGGCGGAGGTGGTCAGGGTGGAAAGCAGCGTGGGAGTCACCCGTCAACAATACAAGGGAAAGCTAGTCAGCCTTCCGGGCCACCGGCGACAGCACGAAGCTCACGGCCAGCATCACCATGACGGCCAGGAGTGAATGCAGGATGCCCACGTGCTCGGCCAGCAGGCCCAGCAGCGGCGGCCCGCACAGGAACGCCCCGTAGCCGATGGTGGACACCACCGACACCCTGGCGGCAGCCTTGGCAGGATCATCAGCCGCAGCGGACATGCCCACCGGGAATCCCAGTGATGCACCCAGGCCCCAGGCAACCAGGCCAACGTAGGCCAGCCACGGGACCGGGGCGAAAACAAAAATTCCCAGTCCCGCGACGGCGGCAGCCGCGCACCAGCGCATGACGGGCACCCCGCCCGAACCGATCCAGCAACGGCGTTCCCGCGAACCGGCCAATTGTCATGAACGTGACAAAGAGGCCATAACCGGCAGCCCCCGCTGCATCGCTCTGTCCGTGGCCGTCCGCCAGGGCCAGTGCCACCCAGTCCCCCGCCGCGCCCTCGGCCAGGGCGAGGCCCAGCACCAGGACCCCCAGCAGCAGGGTCCGCCGGTCCCGCCACGCCTGGGCGATCCTGCGCTTGTTGTCCAGGGGCGCCTCTCCCGTGGTTCCGGCAGGAATCACGGGAATGGGGCCCGTCGTGGGGTCCTCGAAGTTGTCCTGCGCGTAGGTTCGCTCCCCCGCGACCGGAGTGATGTCGGCACGGAACCGGGAGGCCGCCGTCGCCACGGACACGGCCACCACCACCCCGGCCGCCGCCAGGTGCCAAAGCACGGGCAGCGAGATTGCCGCAGCAAGGGCACCCAGTCCGGCGCCGGCAACCGTGCCCAGGCTGAACGCGCCGTGGAGCCGCGGCATGATGTGCCGGCCCACCGCCCGTTCCACCGCGGCGCCCTCCACATTGGAGGCCGTGTTCCAGCTGCCGGTCCCCAGGCCGATGATGGCCAGCCCAATGGCCGTCGCCACCGGGCTTGCCAGCACGGTTGTGCCAAAACCGGTGGTGACCAGGCCGGCGCCCACCATGATGCTGCCGGTCCGGATGGTCCGCTTGGACCCCAGCCGGAGCACGATCAGCCCCGACGCGGAGACAGAAGCGAACGAGCCCAGCGTCATGCACAGCAGGATGACCCCCACGTTGCCCGGCGTGAGGTCGAGTGTGTCCCGGATGGCGGGCAGCCGGGAGACCCAGGAGGCAAAGTTGAGGCCGCTGGCGGCGTAGGCCACCACCACCGCGTTCCGCCACGCCGAGACTTGGGCAGCGGTAGCCGCGGTTCCTGCAGGGGTCGTCAAAAGGTGCAGCTCAAGACAGCTTGACGAGGGCCTGGGCCTTCATCAGGACTTTCTGCCCGGCCGCGGTCACGGTGAGGTCCACGCGTGCGGTGCCCGCGTCGGCGTCGAGCTTTCCGATGGTGCCGCTGACCTCGATGGTGGCCCCTGGCTCGTCGGTCCCGGTGGTGTCGGCGACCAGGACAGGCTTGGTGAAGCGGGTCTGGAAATCGACGACGGCGGC
This sequence comes from Pseudarthrobacter defluvii, assembly GCF_030816725.1. Classification (NCBI taxonomy): domain Bacteria; kingdom Bacillati; phylum Actinomycetota; class Actinomycetes; order Micrococcales; family Micrococcaceae; genus Pseudarthrobacter; species Pseudarthrobacter defluvii. The sequence goes on along the minus strand of NZ_JAUSYG010000001.1, from coordinate 1,060,857 downwards.
GGGGTCGCCCGCCCAGTCAGTCACCAGCTGGACGGCTGAGCCCATGGTGAACATGCCGTGGGCGATCACGCCCGGCAGTTCCACACCGGTAGCGAAGGCCTCGTTCCAGTGGATGGGGTTGAAGTCGCCGGACGCACCGGCGTACTTGACCAGGTCGGTGCGCGTGACCTCGATGGTGCGGCTGCCGATTTCCTGGCCGGCGCTGAGTTCGTCAAAGCTGGGGCTCATGGTTACTGTCCCTCTCCGCGGACCAGAATGGATGACGTGGTGGTGGTGACCTGCTCCCGGGAGCCGCCGTCACCAAGGGCGAAAATCTCCGACCGGGTGGTGATCATGGCACCGCCGCCCATGGCCCGGACCCCGTCCACGTGCAGCTCTGCTACGAGCCGGTCGCCGGCGACGATGGGCCGGTGGTGGGTGAAGCGCTGGTCGGCGTGGACCACGCGGGAGAAGTCGATGCCCGCCTCCGGATCCTGGATGAGCTGGGCATCGGCACGCTGGGCAATGATGATGGCGAAGGTGGGGGGCGCCACCAGGTCGCGGTGACCCAAGGCCTTGGCTGCCTCAGGGTCGAAGTGCGCAGGATGGGTGGCTTTCACGGCGCGGGCAAACTCGCGGATTTTCTCACGGCCAACGTCATACACCTCTGCGGCAGGGTAGCTTCGGCCCTGCAGGTCCGGATTGATAGTCATGGATTCCAGCCTATCGTTGCCCCGCCCTTCTCAAAGCGCCTGCCGCACTGGTATGATGAATTCATCATCTCATCAAACCAGGCGTTCCCGTTCTCCCGGGCCGCCGTCGCGCACAGGAGCGCCGCCTCTGATGCTGTCTTCCGCCCAAGCCCCGCTCTACGAGATCAAAGCAAACCTTTTTAAGGGCCTCGCCCACCCCGCCAGGATACGGATCCTTGAGCTGCTGGCCGCGGCGCCGCAGGAGTCTGCAGGAGTCAGTTACCTGCTGGCAGAGACCGGACTGGAGGCCTCCCACCTCTCCCAGCACCTGGCCACCTTGCGGAAGCACAAGGTGGTGACCTCGGTACGTAGTGCCAATGCGGTGACCTACCAGCTCGCCCACCCTGGGGTGTCACAGCTGCTTGCCATCGCGCGGACCTTCCTCCTGGACAGTCTGGCCGGCTCCAACGAGCAGCTCCGGCTGGCACAGCAGCTGCCCGCGGACCATTTGGCGGGCGGGTCAGCCTCGTGACTGCGAACCCGGTCACCGCCCCCGCCACGGCCACCAGGAGAATCACGCGGTTCCTCCCCTCGCGACACGATTACGCCGGCCTCTCCGCCACCTGGCGCAGTGACCTGATGGCCGGGATCACGGTGGGCATTGTGGCGCTGCCGCTGGCCCTCGCGTTTGGCGTCAGCTCCGGCGTGGGCGCCGAAGCAGGTCTCATCACAGCGATCGTGGCCGGGCTGGTGGCGGCCGTCATGGGTGGGTCCCCGGTACAGGTGTCGGGGCCCACGGGCGCCATGGTGGTGGTGCTGGCACCCGTGGTGGCGGTTCACGGCATTGGCAGCGTTGCCCTCTTATCCCTGATGGCAGGGTTGCTGGTCTGCGCTATCGGCTTCACTGGCCTGGGCCGGGCCGTGGCCTTCATACCCTGGCCCGTGGTGGAAGGCTTCACCCTGGGGATCGCCGCCATCATCTTCCTCCAGCAGGTTCCCCTTGCCACGGGCACGTCCGGCACCCCGGGACACAACACCCTCCTGGCCGCTGCGGAGGCGGCAGCGGGCGCCGCCGCTCCAACGGTCCTGCTGACCCTCGCGCTCGTGGCGGCAGTCGCCGTCGTGATGGTCCTGGTGCAGAAGCTGTTCCGCGCACTGCCGGCCAGCCTGCTTGCGGTACTCCTGGCGACAGCCGCCGCCGAAATCCTGCAGCTGGACGTCCCCCGGATTGGTCCGCTGCCGCATTCCCTTCCGGCACCATCCTTCCCCGCCTTCGACCCCGCGGCGCTTGGCAGCCTGGCGATGCCCGCGGTGGCCGTCGCCTGCCTGGCCGCCATTGAATCCCTGCTCTCGGCGCGGGTGGCCGCCGGGATGGCCGGACCGGACGGCAGGCCAAACGGCGCCTACAGCCCCGACCGTGAGCTGATGGGGCAGGGCCTGGCGTCCATCGCCGCCGGCCTGTTCGGCGGAATGCCCGCCACCGGAGCCATTGCCCGGACCGCGGTCAACGTGCGTTCCGGCGCCAGGACCCGCCTGGCCGCGGCGGTGCACGCCGTCGTGCTGCTGGGCATCACTTACCTGGCGTCCGGAATGGTCAGCCGCATCCCGCTCGCAGCACTGGGCGGGGTCCTGATGGTCACGGCAGTGCGGATGGTTTCGCGGCGCACCGTCACCGCCATCCTGCGTTCCACCCGGGCAGACGCCGCGGTCTTCGTGCTGACGGCGGTCATCACCGTAGCCTTCGACCTCATCGTCGCCATCCAGATCGGCCTTGCCGCGGCGGCCCTCTTCGCACTGCGGAAATTCGCCTCCCTGAGCGGAGTCCAGCGTGAGGAGATCCCCGGTCCCCCGGCCGAAGGAGACGAACACATCGCCGTGTTCCGGCTGGATGGGGCGATGTTCTTCGGGGCCGCCGAACGCATCCTCCAGGAGATCAGCCAGGTCAGGGACGTGCAGGTGGCGATCATCAGGCTGTCCCAGCTGCGGATGCTCGACGCCACGGGTGCCCATGCACTGGTGGAGGTCATTGCCGCCCTGGAACTGCGCGGCATCACGGTCCTGCTCAAGGGCGTCCGGCCGGACCACCTGGCCCTGGTCACGAATGTGGGAGTGATCCGTTCCCTGCGGCACCACAAACACCTGTTCGAGCGCCTTGACGATGCCGTGGAGCACGCCCGCAGCCACGTCCTGCGGAACGCGGCGGCTAGCGCCTGAGGTTCTTGCGGATCGCCTGGCCGCGGACCACGATGCCCACGACATGCAGGACCAACCCCAGCGCGATGAGGGGCAGGGACGCCATGGCCAGTGCCTGATTTCCGCTGGTGTTGCCCACCAGGTTGAGGATGATGCCGACGGCGATCAGTCCCATGGCGCTGAAAACCAGGACTTTGTAGCGGGTTGGCGCGGTGGCCCAGAATTCATTCAGCACCGTCCAAGTCTACCGGCGTGCCCGGCCGTGACGGGCCGTGACGGGTCAGAACAACGCTTCCTGTAGTGCCGGCATGTCGGACGCATAGTCCCCCAGGACGATGGTCCGCGCGGCCAGTTGGGACAGGTTGACCACGAACCCTGCATCCGAGCCGTCCAGCCGGGCCAGGGCGTGCACGCCGCTAAGGGCGGCAATCTCGAAGCCGTGCTGCCCGGTGTCCAAGGGATGCGGGTATGGGTGGCGGGGCTTGTTTCCGCAGAAGGCATTATCCAGATACAGGGCATCAGCATGCGCGGGCCTGGCCCACTGCTCTTCCACAGTGTCAAAACCTTCGACGGCGGTGCGAGCCAGCAACGTGCGCACCTCACCGGCCTCCCGGGCGTTCATGGCGTTCAACGCCGTGGCCGGGAGTGGCTGCAGCAGTGCCTCCGCCTTGGCTGCCGAACGCACCTGCTGCGTCAGGCCGACGTCGGCCGTCACCAGGTCCTCGAGGATCCGCACCACCCGGCCGTCCTGCGCCCGTGCCACATAACGTGCCACCGCTGCGCCCTGCTCCGCCAGCCGGTTCCACTTCCTTGGCCCGGAGGCCGTCCCAACCTTGGTGGCACCACCGGCGAAGGTGGCCACATACAGCCAGTGTTCCTGCATCAGGTAGTCCCGGAGGCCTGGGGTGACCCGTCCGCCCCGGTGGAAGTCGTGCATCAGCCGGAACTCGTCCAGCACAAAGCACCGCTCGCACTGTTTTCCCCGGATAGCCGGGGCTGCAGAGGCACAGAGGATGTGGCTGCGCGAGCCGGCCGACTTCACCCGGGTGTGGCCCAGGCAGAACCTCCCGGGCTCCACCACCTGGAAGCCGAGCCGTTGGCCCCTGCCAAGGCCGATCTCCCTGAATTCCCCCTCCGGTGACTGGAGGCGCAGGACCGCGCCGCCGCCGTCGCCCGCTTCTTTGAAAGTGCTTGCTGCGTCCGCAGCCGGCCCATCCCAAAAGACCCCGTGGACCAGATAGCGGGTATCGGTCAACGGGGTCTCCTGATGTGTCCTGGGTGCTACAGCGCGGGCTGCACCCCGAAGGCTACCGCGAGCTTCATGATCTTCTCGGCACGGCCCAGGCGGGGCAGGTCGGAGCCGTCACGGATGACGCGGCCATTGGCTTCGAAGTCGTTCATGAAGTCGGTGGCCCAGGCGACGTCCGACGGGGTGGGGCTGATGACCTCGTTGATGACCGGGGTCTGGTCGATGGCCAGGCAGAGCTTGCCGGTCATGCCCATCATCACCGTGATGCCGGTCTGCTCGCGCAGGATGGGGTGGTTGGTGCCGACGGTGGGTCCGTCGATGGGGCCCGGCAGGTTGCCGACGCGGCTGGCGACCACGAGCTTGGCGCGCGGGTAGGCCATGGCTTCGGCGGTGGCAGCCATGCCGGTGTCGCGGCGGAAGTCGCCGGAGCCGAAGGCCAGGCGGAACGCGCCCTGGGCCTTGGCGATGTGGTTTGCTTCCTCGATGCCCAGGGCGGATTCCACCAGCGGGATGACGGGGGTCTTGCCGTCCATGCGGTGGAAGCTCTCGGTGACCTGGTCCGCGGATTCGGTCTTGGCGAGCATGACGCCCAGCAGCCCGGGGGTGCCGCGCAGGCCGGCGAGGTCGTCAGCCCAGAACGGGCTGGTGGCGTCGTTGATCCGGACCCAGGCCTTGCCGCCGGCGGTCAGCCAGTCAATGACGTTGTCGCGGGCCTGGTCCTTCTGGGACGGGTCCACCGCATCTTCAATATCCAGGATGATCGAGTCGGCGCGGGACACGGCCGACTGGTCGAAGAGCTCCGGCTTCATGGCATTGACCAGCAGCCAGGAACGGGCGATCTCTGCGGGGATATTGCGTTCCGGCCTAACGGTTTCGGCGGCGATGGTAGACGTCATGCCTTCTACAGTATCCGGCCCGTGAGCGGCACGGTGATGAAAACGGCCCGCTTGTGAGGATCAATACGAACTAAACGGGTTGTGACTGGCGCGGCGGGGTCAGGGGATGTTGCTGCCGCGCGCCGTGACCCAGAGTTTGTACCAGTCGGCACGGGTCAGGGCCTGGGCCACGCGTGCGGCGTCGCCGCAGGCGTGGATCCGGCCGGGATTCACTGTCCCGATGACGGGCGCGATCCCGGTGGGATGCTTCATCAGCCACCCCAGGAGGATGGCCTCACCGGAGGTGCCGTACTGGCCAGCAAGCTCTGCAACAAGTTCCGCAGTCGCCGCCCCGGCGGACGTGGGGCTCTCCGGTTCAGCGCCGGTGTAGGCGCCGCGGGCCAGCGAGCCGTACGCCTGCAAGGTGATGTTGTTGCGGGTGCAGTACTCCAGCGTGCCGTGCGGGAAGCTGTAGTCCAGGTGTTCCGGGTGGTTGACAAGGACCTGGCTTTCCAGCCATGCCCGCTTGAGCAGGCTCATTTCCAGCTGGTTGGCCACCACGGGCGTCTCCAGCCGGTCCTGCAGCAGCTCGATCTGCGCCGCGGACATGTTGGATACGCCCAGCGCCCGGACCTTCCCTTCGGCCATAAGCTGCCCGACGGCGGCAGCCACCTCCGCAGGATCCGCCAGGGGGTCCGGGCGGTGCAGCAGGAGGATGTCCACGTAGTCGGTCCTGAGCCGTTCAAGGCTGCCGTTGACCCGTTCCAGGATGGCGTCCCGGCTCAGGTCATAGTGGGTCTGCAGGCCGCGCTCGTTCAGCCGGATGCCGCACTTGGTCTGCAGCCGGATCCGCTCCCGCAGTCCGGGGGTGGCGGCCAGAACCTCGCCGAACACCGCCTCAGACTTGCCGTTCCGGTAGATGTCTGCGTGGTCGAACAGGGTGATGCCAGCGTCCAGGGCGGCCTGGACGGCAGCAGCGGCCTGGTCCACATGGTGTGTGCCATGTGGCTCCCCAGACCAACTGCCGCCCAGCCCCATGCATCCGTAGATGACTTCCTGCATCAGGCCCGGCCGCTTCTGCGGGACAGTCGCATCAGCGCAGCCATGCGGTGGTGTTGGCCGGCAGCTTGTTGTCCTCCAGCGGGCCGCTGCTGACCAGTACCGTCCCGGCGGGAAGGTCGACGGCGGTGTTCCCAAAGTTGGTCACGGACTGCCAGCCGTTGGGACGCTTGAAGTGCAGCACGTCCGGGTTGCCGTTCTCAACCCACTCGAGGTCCTCGTCCGTGAGCAGTTCCCGGCGGAGCTGCAGGGCCTTGCGGTACAGCTCGAGGCTGGAGCCTTCGGTGCCGTCCTGGGCTTCAACCGCGTACTTGCTGAACCAATCCGGCTGCGGAAGGTGGGAACCGCCGTCGCCGAATCCGAAGGAGGTGCCTTCCACCTTCCAAGGCAGCGGGACGCGGCAGCCGTCGCGGCCCACCTCCACGCCCTTGTTGCGGAAGAAGGACGGGTCCTGCCGTTCCGATTCGGGAATCTCGGCCACTTCCTGCAGGCCCAGTTCCTCCCCCTGGTACAGGTAGGCAGAGCCGGGCACAGCGAGCATCAGCAAGGTGGCGGCGCGGGCGCGGCGTTCGCCGAGCTCAGCGTCCAGCTGGTCCTTGGGTCCGCCGGCGAGCAGCCAGTCCTTGCCGTCCTGGCCCTTGGCGCCGGCCTTTTCCTTGGACACCTGCGGCAGGCCGTAGCGGGTGGCGTGCCGCACCACGTCGTGGTTGGAAAACACCCACGTGGAGGAGGCACCGGTGGCGGCCGCCTCGGCGAGGTTGCGGGTGATGATCTCCTTGTACTCGGCGGCGTCGAAGTCCGCCTGGAGCAGGTCGAAGTTGAACGCCTGGCCCAGTCCCTGCGGGCTGGCATAGCGGGCGCGGCGGGTGGCGTGCACCCAGGCCTCGGCGACGGCGGTGCGCGGCGGGTTGTACTCGTTGAACACCTCGCGCCATTCGGCGTAGATCTCGTGGACTTCGTCGCGGTCCCAGAACGGGTGGGTGCCGTCGTCGAACCCGTCTACACCGGTGTTGGCCGCGCTCAGTTCCAGCTTGGAGAGCAGCGGTTCGGTCAGGTCCTTGGTGAGGGCGTGGGCCACGTCAACGCGGAAGCCGTCCACGCCCCGGTCGGACCAGAAGCGCAATGTCTTGAGGAAGTCGTCGCGGATTTCCCGGTTGGACCAGTTCAGGTCCGGCTGCTCCTTGGCGAAGATGTGCATGTACCACTGGCCAGGGGTGCCGTCCGGTTCGGTGATGCGCTCCCACGCCGGTCCGCCGAACACCGAGTCCCAGTCCGACGGCGGGAACTCGCCTTTGGAGCCCTTGCCGTCACGGAAGATGTAGCGGTCGCGTGCCGGGGAGCCCTTCGGCGAGGCGAGCGCCTCCTTGAACCATTCGTGCCGGTCCGAGGAGTGGTTGGGGACGATGTCGGCGATCAGCTTGATGCCGGCGTCGTGCAGGGCCTTGGCCATCTCGTCGAAATCGGCCAGCGTGCCCAGCTTGGGGTCGACGTCGCGGTAGTCGTCGACGTCGTAGCCGCCGTCCGCGAGCGCTGACGGGTAGAACGGGCTCAGCCAGACGGCGTCGATCCCCAGCGACTTCAGGTACGGCACCTTGGCGGTGATGCCTTTGAGGTCGCCGATACCGTCGCCATTGGAGTCGGCGAAGCTGCGCGGATAGATCTGGTAGACGGAGGCCTGGCGCCACCAGTTGGGGTCGGCCAGACGGTCAGAGTCGGACAGGGTTGCCAGGGTGGCAGTGGTGGACAAGGACTAACCCTCTTCTTCAGTGCGGTCTATATTTATATTGAAACTAAATTTACTTCCTCAAGTATTATCAGGTGATTTGTACAGGAAGGTCAACAGCATGCGTGAACCAGTTCCGGCGACTCCCCAGTTGCTCCGCCGCGTCAGTGCCGGCGCGGTCCTGGAGTTCATGCGGACCACAGCCGCCGTGACGGTCACTGACGTCATGGCAGCCACTGGGTTGACCCGCGCCACCACCATTGCCGTCTGCGAGGACCTGGTCCAGCGGGGCTGGCTCCTGGAGCTGGAGAATCAGCGCGAGTTTGGCGGATACCAGAAGGGCCGCCCGGCGCGCCGGTTCGAGCTCAACGAGCGGGCCGGCGTGGTCCTGGGCATGGACATCGGCTACTCCAAGGTCACCGTGGTGGTTTCAGACCTCCGGGGCAGGACCCTTGGACGGTCCAGCCGTCCGTTCCAGGCCGGCAACGTGGGATCGCGCGAACGCATCGCGTTCATCGATGGCGTGGCCTTGGAGGCACTGCGTTCCGCGGACATGGAGCCCCGGCAGGTGCTGGCAGTTTGCGCGGGCGTGGCCGCACCCGTGGACCGGCACGGGGACGTGGTGGCCACGCAGGAGTTCTGGGGCCTGTTCGACCTCGGGCTGCGGCCGGCCCTCAAGGAGACACGCGGCTGGACCGTCCTGCTGGAGAACGACGCCAACCTTGCCGCCCTCGGCGACCGGTGGCAGGGGGCGGCCGCCGGGATCGACGACGTCGTGGTGATCCTGGCCAGCGAACGTCTGGGCTCCGGCATCGTGGAAGGCGGGCGGCTGGTGCATGGCTCCCGCGGCAGCGCCGGCGAGCTTGCCTACCTGAACCTGGTGGAAGGCGTGGGTGACACGTACGGCATCGCCCACCTGGCCCGGACCTGGGCTGCCGAGGCCCTGGCCACGCCCGTCCCCACTGCCCTCCGGGATTTCTTGCCAGGCCGGGTCGAGGCAGAACAGGTCTTCGCCGCGGCAGCCAAAGGAGACGCCGTGGCGCTGGACATCCTGGACCGCCTGGCGGACAGGATGGCACGGGTTATCGGCACCGTCGCCACCCTGCTCAACCCCGACCTGGTGGTCATCGGCGGCGGCGTGGCCGACTCTGCGGACGTACTCCTCACTCCCATTAGCGAGCGCCTGAAGGAGTTCACGGCCACCCCCGCACGCGTGGCAGTGTCCCCGCTGGGCGATTCGATCGTCACCGTGGGCGCGGTGCGCTGCGCCCTGGACTACGTGGAGAAGCACTCCTTGGACCTGGTGCTCGCAGGGCGCGCCGCTCCGGCTTGAGGGGTTCCTACTCCGGCATGACCATGGTGCGCAGGTCCAGCTGCCGGAGCACCCGGTCTGCCACCTCGGGATCCATGTCCGGCTCATTGCGGGCGGCCACCACTTCCTGCCGGGCTGCGTCCAGTGCGATGGTCTGCACGGCGATGGCCAGCTCGCGTCCACGCTGGCGCTTTTCCGCCAGGGGCTCGTTCCGCAGGCTGCCGTCCGTCAGTTCCGCGTGCAGGCGCTGCATCCTGTCCTTGACCAGCGCCACTTTCTCCGGCGGCAGGTCCGTCATCAGGTCGTGCTGTTTCAGGGCCGCCACCGCGGCCGCCTGGGCCCTGGTGGCCAGCAGCCGGACGGCGTCGCGCTCCGCGGTACCGTCCTCGGAGGCGTTGAGGACCCGCATCAGCCATGGCAGCGTCAGGCCCGGAAGGACCAGCGTGGCAAGCAGCACGGCGCAGGCGATGACCAGCAGGTAGTCCCTGCCGGGGAACGGCGTGCCATCCGCCAGGGTCAGCGGCAGTGCCAGGGCCAGCGCCAGGGTGGCCAGGCCGCGCATGCCGCACCACGTCAGGATGAGAACTTCCTTCAGGGATGTGGGCTGCAGCAGGTTCCTGCGTTTCCTGGCGCCCAGGGCCAGGACGCCCAGCCACAGGAACCGGACCGCGAAGACCAGGACACAGACCACAAGGGACGCCCCGATCATGCCGAAAATTTCCGTTCCCTCATCCCGGATGACATGGCGGATTTCCAGCCCCACCAAACCGAATGCCAGCCCGGTGGCCAGCAGTTCCACCACATCCCAGAAGGCGTTCCGGGTGACCCGCTCGGCAGCATCCTGCGGGCGGGCGTGGCGCTGCATTTCCAGGGCGGTGACTACCACGGCAATGACGCCGGAGGCATGCACCTCCTCCGCCAGGATGTACGCGGCGAACGGCACCACCAGGGTCACGGCACTCCGGGCCACCATGGACGTGACCAGCCGGGTGATGAGCGCGATCAGCCAGCCCATGGCGACGCCGACCACGACGGCAAGCGCCGCTCCCACCAGGAACTGCAGGACGACGTCGGGCCCTATCTTGGTGCCGCCCACGGCAGCCGCCACGGCTGCCTGGAAAATGACGATGGCGGCAGCGTCGTTGAACAGGCCCTCGCTCTGCAGGACGGTGATCAGGCGGCGCGGCATGTGCACGCGGCCTGCCACGGATTCCACGGCCACCGGATCCGGCGGGGCCACCATGGCTCCGAGGGCGATGGCGGCCGGAATTCCGATGCCGGGGATCATCAGCCAGGCGGCGCCGGCCACCACGGCGGTGCTGATCACCACCAGGGCCACGGCCAGCATGATCAGGGTCCGCCACCGGATGCGGAACACGGCCCATGAGCTTCGCTGGGCGGTGGCGAACAGCAGCGGCGGCAGGAAGATGGGCAGGATCAGCTCGGGTTCAATTTCCAGGTCCGGGAAACCCGGTATGAACGTGAGGGCCACCGCCAGGAGGAGCATCAGGACCGGGTACGGCAACCGCAGCCTGTCCCCCAGGCCCACGGCCACCACCGTGGCCAGCAGCAGTCCAACTATCAGTGCGAGCTGGTCCATAAGCCTCTTCCCTGCCGGCGCCTACGGGCGCGGTTCCAGGGCGGCGGCCACCGGCAGGGTGCCGTCGCGGAACTCGATGGTCCGGCCCGCTGTCTGCGGCAGGTCCAGCACCGCCGCTGCCACGATCGCAGTGTTGGCCCGGGACGTCTCCCGGCCCCCTTCCGGCGAGGGGTCGACGTCGATCCGTCCGGTTCCGGGGTTGTCCGTCAGGGCTCCCGGGCCAAGGATGGTCCACGCCAGCCCGGTGCCGCGCAGGTACTCGTCCGCGGCCGCCTTCGCTTCGGCATACGCATAGAAGCTGCTGTCTTCGGGCACCCCGTGGTCCTTGCCGGCACCGAAGTAGGACACCATGACGTACCGGTGCACCCCGGCCTGGGCAGCGGCATCCATGGAGCGGATGGCGGCATCCCTGTCCACGGCGTAGGTGCGCTCCGGGCTGCCGCCCCCCGCGCCGGCGGACCAAACCACGGCGTCATGCCCGGCCAGGGCATCGGCGATCGCCGCCGTCGTGGAATTCTCCACGTCCAGGACCGACGGGGTGGCGCCGGTGGCAGCGACCTCGTCGGCATGGTCCGGGTTCCGGATTAAGGAGGTCACTGAGTGGCCCTCGCCAGTGAGCAGTTCGGACAGGAGGAGGGCCACTTTTCCGTGGCCGCCAATAATGGCAATGCGTGTCATGCACCCATTCTGCCCGCCGGTCGCCCACAAACAGAGCAATATGGCTTTGAACAGGGCCTTTGGGCTCTATTGGGGGTTTCCGGCACCCACCTAGCTTGGGGGCATGGCTGCCGGACCCCATGCGGGGTTAGATGGACCCGCATCAGAAGCAATGTTGAAGCTGGGCCGTTTCTTCACGAGGTGGGACCAGACGGAGGACGGCAGGGCGGTGTTCCGGGAAGGCGGCCGAAAGGGCGACATCTTCTACCGGGACCGCTGGAGCCACGACAAGGTGGTCCGGTCCACGCACGGGGTGAACTGCACCGGTTCGTGCTCTTGGAAGGTGTACGTCAAGGACGGCATCATCACGTGGGAGTCCCAGCAGACGGACTACCCATCTGTCGGGGCGGACAGCCCTGAGTACGAGCCACGGGGCTGCCCTCGCGGGGCAGCCTTTTCCTGGTACACCTACTCCCCCACCCGGGTGCGCTTTCCCTATGCGCGCGGCGTCCTCGTGGAGATGTACCGGGAGGCCAAGGCGCGGCTGGGCGACCCCGTGCTGGCGTTTGCCGAGGTGGCGGCCGATCCCGAGCGGCGGCGCCGCTACCAGCAGGCCCGCGGCAAGGGCGGCCTGGTGCGCGTGTCCTGGCAGGAGGCCATCGAGATTGCCGCCGCGGCCCACGTGAACACCATCAAAACGTACGGCCCGGACCGCTGCGCGGGCTTTTCCCCCATCCCGGCGATGTCCATGGTCTCCCACGCGGTGGGAACCCGCTTCATCCAGCTCATCGGCGGGGTCATGACGTCCTTCTACGACTGGTATGCCGACCTGCCTGTCGCCAGCCCGCAGGTGTTCGGGGACCAGACCGACGTTCCCGAGTCCGGGGACTGGTGGGATGCCCGCTACCTCATGATGTGGGGCTCCAACGTTCCCGTCACACGCACCCCGGACGCCCACTGGATGACCGAGGTCCGGTACCGCGGCACCAAGGTGGTCACCGTCAGCCCGGACTATGCGGACAACACCAAGTTCGCCGATGAATGGCTTCCGGCGCAGGCCGGAACGGACGCCGCACTGGCCATGGCCATGGGCCACGTGATGCTGAAGGAATTCTTCGTGGACCGGCAGGTGCCGTTCTTCACCGACTACGTGAAGCAGTACACGGACCTTCCCTTCCTGGTCAGGCTGGAGAGGACCGACGACGGCGCCCTCACGCCGTCGAAATTCCTCACCGCCCTTGACGTCCCGAGCGAGTCCGTGGCTGAGGATGCCGCGTTCCGCACCGTCCTGTTCGACAAGGCCGCCGGCCGGGCGGCCGTTCCCAACGGGTCCATGGGGTTCCGCTACTCCGCCAGCGGCGAGGGCAAATGGAACCTGGACCTCGAGGGGATCGAGCCTGCCCTGTCCCTCCGGGAAGTGTCCGAACAGAACGCGGAGATCCTGCTCCCCTGCTTTGAGGATGCCGGCGGCGAAGGCAGCATCCTGCGCAGGGGCGTCCCGGTGATGGAGGTGGGCGGCCAGCTGGTGACCACCGTGTTCGACCTCATGCTTGCCCAGTACGGCGTGGGCAGGGACGGCCTGCCCGGAGACTGGGCTGCCGGCTACGACGACGCCGCCACCCCCTACACACCGGCCTGGCAGGAGGAGATCACCAGCGTCCCGGCACAGGCCTGCATCCGGGTGGCCCGGGAATTCGCCCGCAACGCGGAGCAGTCCCAGGGCCGTTCAATGATCATCATGGGCGCCGGCATCTGCCAGTGGTTCCACGGCGACACCACCTACCGGGCGGTGCTGGCGCTGGTGATGCTCACCGGCTGCATGGGCCGCAACGGCGGCGGCTGGGCGCACTACGTGGGCCAGGAAAAGACGCGTCCCGTCACCGGCTGGGTGTCACTGGCCAACGCCCTGGACTGGTCACGGCCGCCGCGGACCATGACCGGCACCAGCTACTGGTACATGCACACGGACCAGTGGCGGCAGGACGGCTATTCGGCGGACGCCCTGAAGTCCCCGCTGTCCACCGGAAAGCTGGACGGCATGCACACGGCGGACGCCATCGCCCAGTCAGCCCGGCTCGGCTGGATGCCCTTCTACCCCCAGTTCGACCGCAACCCCCTCGACGTGGCGGATGAGGCGCAGGCCGCCGTCACCGCCGGCACCGCCGCCGACGCGCCCTCCTACATCGCCGAATCGCTGAAGAACCGCACCCTCAACCCTGCCATCGAGGACGTGGACGCCCCGGCCAACTGGCCCCGGACCCTGGTGCTGTGGCGGTCCAACCTGTTCGGCTCCTCCGCCAAGGGCAACGAGTATTTTCTCCGCAACCTGCTGGGAACGCACAACAACGTCCTGGGACCGGACAGCGCCGAGGAACTCAAGCCCCGGGACGTGGCCTGGCACGACAAGGCGCCCGAGGGAAAGCTGGACCTCTTGGTCTCCGCCGACTTCCGGATGACCTCCACCACGCTGCTTTCCGACGTCGTCTTCCCGGCCGCCACCTGGTACGAAAAGCATGACCTGTCTTCCACGGACATGCACCCGTTCGTGCACGCGTTCAGCCCGGCCATTGACCCGCCCTGGGAAACCAAGACCGACTTTGACACCTTCCACCTGCTCGCCCGGGAATTGTCCAGGCTCGCCGCGACCCACCTGGGCGTCCGGAAGGACCTGGTCAGTGTGCCGCTGATGCATGACACCCCCGGCCAGCTGGCCCAGCCCGGCGGGCGGGTCCGGGACTGGCGGGACCCGGGCATTCCTGCCGTTCCGGGGCAGAATATGCCCGTCTTTTCCGTGGTGGAGCGGGACTATACGGCCATCGCGGACAAGCTCGCCGCCGTCGGGCCGCTCGCTGACAAGCTGGGCTTCACGGTCAAGAACGTCACCTACAAGGTGGCCCAACCGGTTGCGCGGCTCAGCCACGCCAACGGCGTGATGCTGGGCGGGGCGGCGGATGGCCGGCTGGCCATGGACACGGACGCGAAGATGGCCGAGGCGATCCTGGCGTTCTCCGGCACCACCAACGGGGTCCTGTCCGTCCAGGGCTTCAAGGACTTGGAGGTGCGCACCGGCAGGAAGCTCGCGGACCTGGCCGAGGGCTCGGAGGAAAAGTTCATCACGTTTGCCCAGACCCAGGCTGGTCCGGTCCCGGTGATCACGTCCCCGGAATGGTCAGGGTCCGAAACGGGCGGGCGGCGGTACGCCCCGTTCACCATCAACATCGAACGGCTCAAGCCCTTCCACACCCTCACCGGCCGGATGCACTTTTTCCTGGACCACGACTGGATGACGGACATCGGCGAAAACCTGCCCATCTACCGGCCTCCGCTGGACATGCACCGGCTGTTCGGCGAACCGCGGCTGGGTTCTGACGGCGCCATGGAGGTGACCGTCAGGTACCTGACCCCGCATTCCAAGTGGTCCATCCACTCCGAGTACCAGGACAACCTGCTGATGCTCTCGCTGTCCCGCGGCGGGCCCACCGTGTGGATGAGCCCGGCCGATGCCGACGCGATTAAGGTGCGGGACAACGACTGGGTGGAATGCACCAACGTCAACGGCGTCCTGGTGGCCCGCGCCATTGTCAGCCACCGGATGCCGGCTGGAGTGGTTTACGTCCACCACGCCCAGGAGCGCACCATCGACGTCCCGAAGTCGGAGGCCACCGGGCGGCGCGGCGGGATCCACAACTCGGTGACCCGGCTGCTGGTGAAACCGTCGCACCTGGCGGGCGGCTACGCCCAGTTGGCCTACGCGTTCAACTATCTCGGCCCCACCGGAAACCAGCGCGACATGGTGGCCACAGTGCGCCGCCGTTCGCAGGAGGTGCAGTACTGATGCGTGTGATGGCCCAGATGGGCATGGTGATGAACCTGGACAAGTGCATTGGCTGCCACACCTGCTCCGTGACCTGCAAGCAGGCCTGGACCAACCGTGCCGGCATGGAATATGTGTGGTTCAACAATGTGGAGACCCGGCCCGGGCAGGGCTATCCGCGCCGCTACGAGGACCAGGAGCGGTGGTACGGCGGCTGGACCCTGAACCGGCGCGGCAGGCTGGTGCTGAAGGCCGGCGGCAGGGTGAAGAAGCTGTTCGGCATCTTCGCCAGCCCTGTCCAGCCCGAGCTCAAGGACTACTACGAGCCGTGGACCTACGACTACAAGACCCTGGTGGACGCACCCCTGGGTGATGACTTCCCGGTGGCCCGGCCCAAGTCCCTGATCACCGGTGAAGACACCAAGATCACCTGGTCCGCCAACTGGGATGACAACCTGGGCGGCTCCGCGGAGAACGGCGGCCTGGACCCGATCGTGGAAAAGGTCCGGCGCGAGTCCGAGGACAAGATCAAGTTCGCCTACGAGCAGACCTTCATGTTCTACCTGCCCCGGATCTGCGAGCACTGCCTGAACCCCTCCTGCATGGCGTCCTGCCCGTCGGGCGCGATCTACAAGCGGGTGGAGGACGGGATCGTACTGGTGGACCAGGACCGGTGCCGCGGCTGGCGCCAGTGCGTCACCGGCTGCCCGTACAAGAAGATCTACTTCAACCACAAGACCGGCAAGGCCGAGAAGTGCACGTTCTGCTATCCCCGGGTGGAGGTGGGCCTGCCCACCGTCTGCTCCGAGACGTGCGTGGGCCGGCTGCGGTACCTGGGGTTGTTTTTGTACGACGCCGATGCCGTCACCGCGGCCGCGTCCGTCACCGACCCGCAGGACCTTTACGACGCCCAGATGGATGTGCTGCTGGACCCCAACGACCCGCACGTCCAGGCCGAGGCCCGGGCGCAGGGCATCCCGGAGGACTGGCTTGACGCCGCCCGCCGCTCGCCCGTTTACGCCTTGGCCAAGGTCTACAAGGTGGCGCTGCCGCTGCACCCGGAGTACCGCACCATGCCGATGGTCTGGTACGTGCCGCCGCTCTCCCCCGTGGTTGACCTGCTGCGCGACCAGGGCCACGACGGCGAGGACACCGGCAACCTGTTCGGCGCCATCGACGCCCTGCGGATCCCGGTGGAGTATCTTGCCGAACTCTTCACCGCCGGAGACACAGAGCGCGTCACGGCCGTGCTGCGGAAGCTCGCGGCCATGCGTTCCTTCATGCGGGGCATCAGCCTGGGCGAAGACCCGGACGAGGCCATTCCGGAGTCCGTGGGCATGGACGGGCAGGCCATGTATGAGATGTACCGGCTGATGGCCATCGCCAAGTACGACGAGCGGTACGTCATCCCCAAGGCGCACGTGGAGCAGGCCCACGACCTGGAGGAGCTGGGCTGTTCGCTGGATTTCGACGGCGGCCCGGGCATGCAGGATTCGGCACCGTTCGGCGAGGCGAGCGGCAGACCGGTCCCGGTGGCCGTTGACACCTTCCACGCGCTGCGGGACCGGCAGAGTACCGACACCATCGCGGCAGGATCAAGCCTGCACGGCAGGGTGAACCTGCTGAACTGGGATGGCCGCGGCGCACCGCCGGGACTGTTCCCCGACAAGCTTTCCCGGGACAGGGGGCCGGACCCGGACACCCTGGCCGGCGCCGAGGACCAGCCATGAACCGGCCGGCGATGAACCGCCGTGAGCAGGTGGTGTACCTTGCCGCTGCCTGGTGCCTGTCCTACCCGGATGAGGAACTGGTGCACCGGGTTCCCCTGGTCCGGGCCGCGCTGGCCGAGTTTCCGGGCGCCCTGCCGGAGTTCGCCCCGGTACTGGACCTCCTGGAAACTACGCCGCCCATGGAACTGCAGGCCCTGTACGTCCGCGAATTCGACCTGGGCAGGCGGCACGCCCTGCACCTGAGCTACTGGACGGACGGGGACACCCGCCGCCGCGGCGAAGTGCTGGGCCTCTTCAAGGAGGCCTACCGGCACAGCGGTGTCCTGGTGGACCTGGACGGGGAACTTCCGGACTACCTGCCCATGGTGCTGGAATTCGCGGCCCGGGTTGATGGGGCCGCCGGGCGCGAACTGCTGCAGCGCTACCGGGCCAGCCTTGAAATGCTCCGGCTCGGACTCCTGCGGGACAACCTGCCGCACAGCGGGATCCTCGCGGCCATCTGCGCCACGCTGCCGGGAAAGTCACCGCAGGACGAGCAGGAAGTGATGCGCATGGCCGGATACGGACCACCCACCGAAAGCGTGGGGCTCGATCCCTATGACCCGCGGCTGCTGCCCGTCAGGAGGGGCTGACCGTGTGGGCACTCGAGGCGATGCTCGAGACGGAGCCGGGAGCCGCCGTCGTGCTTAACACCTGGGACACCGTCCTGTGGGGCGTCCTGCCCTACGTCATGGCCGTGGTGCTGGTGGGCGGGCTGGTGTGGCGCTACCGGTACGACCAGTTCGGCTGGACCACCAGGTCCTCGCAGCTGTACGAATCCAGGCTCCTGCGGATCGCCTCCCCGCTGTTCCACTTCGGGCTGCTGGCCGTGATCGCCGGGCATTTCTTTGGCCTGGTGATCCCGATGGCCTGGACCGCGGCGGCGGGCATGAGCCAGGAGTTCTACCACTTCAACGCCCTGCTGGTGGGCGGCATCGCCGGCGTGGGGACGCTCGGCGGGATTGCGCTGCTGATTTACCGGCGGCGCACCACGGGGCCGGTGTTCATGGCCACCACCAAGAATGACAAGACCATGTACGTGGTGCTGACCGCTGCCATCGTGTTCGGCCTGTGGACCACGCTGGCCAGCGTCTTCGAAGGCGAACACGGGCACAACTACCGGGAGACGGTGGCGCCGTGGTTCCGGTCGCTTTTCATCTTCCAGCCCGACATCGCGGCAATGGCCGCTGCGCCGTTCTCCTTCCACCTGCACACCCTGGTGGGAATGGCGCTGTTCGTCATCTGGCCGTTCACCCGGCTGGTGCACGCCTTTACCGCGCCCCTGCACTACCTGTTCCGCCCGTACATCGTCTACCGGTCCAGGGACAGGGAGACCAAGGGCAGGGGCTGGTCCGCCGTGGGCACGCCGGACAGGGACACCCGCAACCGCTGACCGGCGGTGCGTTTCGGATGATGTGGTGAGGAGCTGCAAGTGGCGGAAACAACCTCAACGCAGGGCACCGGGAGGGCGCTGAACCTGACGCTGGCGACGGCGGCGTCCGTTGCCGGTTTCTGGGCGTGGAACTCGGTGGCCACGCTGGGCGCCTTCTACACCCAGAACCTCGCCCTGACACCCGCGACCACCGGGATCCTGGTGGCCATGCCGGTGTTCGTCGGATCGCTGGGCCGGATTGTGGTGGGCACGCTGACGGACAAGTATGGCGGCCGGGCCATGTTCACCTTCGTCCTGCTGGCGGCCATCCCTCCCATCCTGCTGGTGTCCGTGGGCGGCCTCCTTAGTTCCTTCGCTCTGGTGCTGGGCGCCGGGCTGCTGCTCGGCGTCGCCGGGACGGTGTTCGCCGTCGGGATCCCGTTCGTCAGTGCCTGGTACGAGCCGGCCCGCCGCGGCTTCGCCACCGGTGTCTTCGGCGCGGGCATGGGCGGGACGGCGCTGGCCGCCTTCCTGAATCCCCGATTGGTTGCCGGGATCGGATACTTTCCCACGCACCTGCTGATCGCCGGTGTCCTGGCCGTGATGGCAGCGCTGGTGTGGTTCCTGATGAAGGAATCGCCGGACTGGGCACCCAACCACGCGCCGGTGCTGCCGAAGCTCATGGATGCCGCCAGGACGGCGGTCACCTGGAAGATGTGCTTCCTGTATGCCGTGGTCTTCGGTGGATTCGTGTCCTTCGCCACCTACCTGCCCACCTACCTCCGGGACGTCTACAGCTTCGACCCTGCCGGCGCCGGCGCCCGGACCGCCGGGTTTGCCCTGGCCGCCGTCCTTGCCCGTCCGGTGGGCGGGGTGCTGGCGGACAGGCTCGGCCCCAAGCCCGTGGTGCTCGTGGCGCTGGCCGCCGTCGCCGTCCTGGGCTGGGTGGTGAACCTGCGGCCCGACGGCGAAGTCCCGGCAGGTGCCACGTTCGTTGCCATGGCTGCCGCGCTGGGCCTGGGGACGGGCGGCGTGTTTGCATGGGTCGGCGTCCTGTCCCCGGCAGGGAAGGTGGGCAGCATCAGCGGCATCGTCAGCGCGGCGGGCGGCCTGGGCGGTTACTTCCCCCCGCTGGTTATGGGCGCAACCTATGACGCCGCGACGCGCAGCTATTCGATCGGGCTGCTACTGCTCGTGGTCACGGCCCTGGTGGCCTTGGTGTTCACCCTCGTCGCGGTCCAGCCCAGGGCCGGGAGGGCGGCGGTTCAGCGGGCGCGGTAGCGCAGGTACACCACACCGTTGCCGAACCGGCGCTCGTCCAGCAGTTCCAGGCTCGCCTCCAGCCCGTCAGGCAGGAAGCGCAGGCCGCCGCCCACGGCCACGGGGTTGATGAACAGCTGGCACTCATCCACCAGCCCGGCTTTGAGGGCGTGCGCCGCCAGGGTGGGGCCGCCGATGCTGATGTTCCTGTCGCTGTTCCTTTTCAGGTCCTGCACCGCTTCCGGGAGAAACTCCCGCTCCAGGCGCGTCCTGGGGGTACCGGCGGTGTCCAGCGACGTGGAGTACACCACTTTGTCCGCTGCCTGCCAGATGCGGGCGTAGTCCTGGATCACCGGGTGGTCATCCTGCGTCCCCATGGTTTCCCAGACGGACATCACTTCGTACATCTGCCGGCCCAGAAGGTAGGTGCCCACGTCCCGCTCCAGGTCGTTGACGAAGGCGTGCACCTCCTCGTCCGGGGCGGACCAGCTGAAGTTGCCGTTCTTGTCAGCCGTGTAGCCGTCCAGGGACATGATTGCGGAGTAGATCAGCTGCGCCATGGGCCCATTCTGCCGGTGGACGTCAGGTCTGGATAGGTGTTTGGCATCGCCTTGAGCATTCCCCGCCTTGTTCGCAGGTCAGAACCTTCAACGCCGTTGATTTGCGAACAGGCCAAGGACCGCCAGCGAAAAGTGGTCCCGGTCAGAGCAGGTTCGCAGTGAGGGTCCTGGCGATGAATGTGCCATAGCGTTCGGCGGACCATCCCCGCTTGACCACCAGGGTCTCGTAGAGTTCGGCGGCGGTGGAGGTGAACATGACGTCGGCAGCTTCGGCCGTGGTGAGTCCGGGCTTGAGGAGCCCCCTGCCCACCAGTTGCCGGGCGTTATGCAGCATCCGCCGGTAACGGGCATCGTCCACGTCACGCAGCAGTGCCGCCATGGAAGCGTCCCCGCTGGCCGCCGCGTCCCTGATGAGAAGGTAGACCGGGGCGCCGATGGGACTGATCTCCGTGGTGAACCGGCCGAACCGCTCCATCAGCCGTACCGGATCCGTTTCCGTCGTCTGGGCCAGATCAGACCTCTGCTCGGCCGGAGGACCGCCCGCACCGAGGAGGCTCTCCTCGTAGATGGCGCGGACCAGCCCCGCCTTGCTGCCGAAGTTCTTGTAGACCGACTCCGCCGATACCCCGGCAGCGCGCGCAATCTCCGCAATGGTTGTCGCGCCGAATCCTTTGGTCAGGAACAGTTCACGGGCGCGGGCACGAACGGTATGCAGCGACTCATCGGCCAGTTGCCGGCGCCGCCGGGCGTCGTAGGCGCGCTTTACGGGCCGCTTTCCGGAGGCATTGACTGGGCTATGCATGCGGTCCTAAACTCCAATCAATACAGCTAACTGTATTGAAATTAATCTAACAGGTCACAGCCTCGCTCCGCGAGGCACCAAGGAGTTTTCCATGGACACGCCAGACGGCGTGGACCGCCTCCCCGACGGCCCTGTGCGCCGAGTGTTTTCCGCAACACAGCGGCGCGACCTCGATGCCATGATGGCCGAGTTCGCCGACGACTACGTCAATATCACCCCCAACCACCCCGCCCGCAGCTTCACCGGAAGCGCGCAGGTGCGGAAGAACTGGTCCGCACTGTTCGCAGGGATCCCTGACCTCACCGTGACAGTGCTGGACTCGGCAACCGGCCCCGGCACCGGCACTGGCACTGGAGGCAAGGTCTGGGTTGAATGGGGCTCGCGTGGAACCCGCCTGGACGGCAGCGCTGTAGAACAGGCCGGCGTCGCCATCTTCAGCCTCCGCAACGACCGGATCGCGGGTGTGAGATTCTACCTGGAGCCTGTCGACAGGGACACGACGGACGTGAATGCCGCCGTCCAGGCCGTCACCGGAGCAGGAACGGAAGGAGCACGGCCATGATCCTCTTGGTCGGGGCCACGGGCGACCTGGGTGGCCGGGTGGCCCGGCTTCTGCGTGACTCCGGGCAGGGTGTCCGCTGCCTGGTCCGGCCCACCACTGACAATTCGCCGCTCCGGGCGATTGGCGCGGAGATTGTGCCCGGCGACCTCACCGAACCGGCCACGCTGCTGCCCGCGTGCGAGGGCGTCGAAACGGTGATCGCCACGGCAACAGCAATCACCCGCCGGTTTGCGGGGACCAGTTCCGCGACCATCCGGGACGTCGATGAGGTGGGCATGAAGCATCTTGTTGATGCCGCGGAGACCGCCGGCGTGCAGCGCTTTGTCTACCTGTCCTTTCCGATCGGCAGCGCCAGCCTGGGGACCCCGCTGGAACAGGCCAAGCTCGCCATTGAGCGGCGCCTGGCCAACTCGCCCATGCGGGCCGTGGTGGTCCGCTCCGACGGCTTGCAGGAGATCCAACTCAGCCGCGCCGCACGGTTCGACCTCGCAGCGGGAAAGGCAGCCGTCATCGGCAGGGGCGATAACCCCCGCCGGCTGGTGTCCACTGAGGATATTGCCGCCCTCCTCTCCGCTGTGGCGGTGGAAACCGATCCGCCGGCGCAGATCGACGTGGGCGGACCTGAGCCGCTGACCAAAAAGGAGATTATTGAGCTGGCAGGAGAACTGGTCCACCACCGCATGAAAGTGCAGCGCATGCCGCGCCCCGTGGCGCGGCTGGCCACCCTCATGTTGAAAAGCAGAAACGACGCCATGGCTTCTGCGCTGGGGGCCGGGCTGTCCTCAGATATCGAGGAGGCCACCTGGGACGACAAGCCCCTCCGCCAGCGGGGGATCAAGCCAAAGTCCGTCAGCGACTTCCTGAAGGAGCAGGCGCAGGCATTGGCCGGCCGCTGACGGCGCGCTCACGCCCGCCGGGACACCAGGAACTGCTGCCCCAGGGTCCACAAATTGGAGACCGTCCAGTAAACCAGGACTCCGATGGGGAAGAACACCCCGCCCGCGCCGAAGACCAGCGGCAGGACATAGAGGAGGACCTTCTGCTGGCGCATGAAGGGACTCTCACTGTCCTGCCCGGCCATGGTCCGTGCCGCCACAAGTTTCTGGGTGAGGAACTGGCAGACAATCATCACCAGGATCATCACGACGGCGAGCGCGGCCACGGCGGTGGAGTCGCCGCCGCCGTGCAGCAGGGAAGCGGACAGCGGCGCCCCGAAGATGCTGGACGAGTCGAACTGGACCACCTGGTCGTGGCCCAATGCCCCGATGCCCACGCCCTGCCTCGATGCGCTGGAGATCCCGGACAGCACCTGGAACAGGGCCAGGAAGAACGGCGCCTGGATCAGCAGCGGCAGGCAGGCGGAAAACGGGTTGGTGCCGTGCTTTTTGTACAGGGCCATCTGTTCCTGGGCCATGGCCTGCCGGGACGCCTGGTCCGTCCGGCCCTTGTACCTGTCCTGGAGTTCCCTGAGGTCGGGCTGCAGCAGCCGCATCCTGCGCTGGGCCCGGACCTGTGCCAGGAAGACCGGGATCAGCGCGGCGCGGATGACCAGCACCAGCCCGATGATGGACAGGGCCCAGGTCCAGCCGCCTGCCGCCCGCATGCCTGCCGCGCTGAGCCCGTCATGGAAAGCCACCAGGATGACGGACACCAGCCACCGGAACGGCTCCATCACCGCCGCCAGAAAGTCCACCAAATCCCCCGTCCTCAGTTGCTGCAAAGCTACTGGGTATCCGGGAAACAGGAAAGCCCCGGAATCTCGGGGATTCCGGCGGCTTTGCCTGTAGCGGTGGGGGGTGCGCCAAAACTGAACCGTCTATTCATCAGATTAACGCCGGTGTTCGGTGCGTCCCGTAAGGGATCCTTTAGCGGGCGGTGCAGTCAACCAGCCTTAGCCTGAGGGCGTCAACAAAAACGGGGCTATTCCCCTCAGGTTGCTGTGGACTGGCTGGTGTCGGCGTGGTCGGTGGTCAGCGGGGTTGGCTTGAAACCTTTGACGATCAGCCAGATGCCTAGGGACAGTTCGAACACGGCGACGGGCAGTGCGGCAAGAACGGCGATCGGGGACACCGCGCCGTAGGCGCCGAAGTAGATTGCGATGTCAGAGGCCAGGAGCAGCGGGGCGCCGATGAATGCGATGATCGGCAGGATCCGGGGCACCAGGGCGGAGCGGTAGAGTACGTAGCCCAGGAGCAGGTCGCAGGCCACGGGCATCAGGCTTTGGGAGAGCAGGAATGTCCAGTTGTAGGTTGCCATGAGGCTATGACTGACTGTGACGAGCGAGGCGGAGTCCGTCCCGGCGGTCCCGGCAACGTCGTTCCGCAGGGTGAGGATCGTGAGCAGGCTGACGACGCTGACGAAAATGAGGCAGGTTTCCACGAGTCGAGCGGCCACGAACCCCAGGGCCGCGGTTTGGCTGACCCGCTTGGCCACCGGATAGAGCACCACGGCGGTGCCGATGCCGGCCAGACCGACAATGACCTCGGACAGGGCGCCCCACTGCACCCCGGCGGTGCTGCCGGCTCCCAGGACGAAAGCACCTGCGTCATCCTTCACCGCTTTGTAGAGGGCGAGGGTGGGGATGGAGACGAACGTGAGCACGTACAGGATGCCGGCGGCCAGGGAGATCCGCCTCGTCGGGTGCATGCCGCGCCGCGGGATGGGTGCTTTGATCGGCGGAGTGATGTGGGTGTTGGCGGCCATGGCGTGCTCCTTGGAAGGTGGATGGATCATTGGGTGCGTTGTGCCGGGCGGCAGGGATGGAACCGCATCGGATTTCTTGGCGGTAGATCCCGGCCGGGCCGGGTGGGCTGTCCGCGGTGGTGGTTCGTTCTCTCCCAGATCGAGGTGGAACGGTGGGTAGAAACCGGCGGCGGTTTGTCTGCTCGTTTCCGGAGGGGCGGACAGTGCAAGGGCTGTTAGGGCGTTACGGCGTATGGCTTGAGTCGCCCTCGAGGTGAGGGGGGAGTTGAAGCCCTTGGCGATCAACCAGACCGGCAAGAGCACGACCTCGAAGAGTCCGCCGGGGAGCAGTATCAACTGTCCCGGTCCGGCATTCATGTCAACAACGCCGAGGAGGTCAAGGAGGACGCCCAGAGAGAGCAGAAGGTATCCGAAGAGGCCAGTGACAGCGATGGGTCGCGGAACCAGCCGGGAGACGTAGAGCAGGTAGCACAGGACCAGACCGCCGAGGCCCGTTGGAATGTAGACCCAGAGCATCTGGTTGGGGACTACGTGCAGCTGGGTCAAGAGGTAGATACCGCCCACGGTCGAGACGATGAACTCGACGATCCTCAGGATCGGGTACCAAAGGGCCAGTTCCCTGTTGACCGTTTTCAGGACCGGATACATCAGCAGCCCGATGCCGACCACGGCAAGGCCTGAACACAGCATGAGCAGCACGCCGATCGTTGGCGGTGCCGTTGCGGTACCGCCGTCCCCGAAGCTTTGTATCAAAGAATTTCCGATCACCGCAGTGATCATCTGAACGACAAACAAGGCCCCTACGATGATTGCGACCATCCTTCGCGACATGGCATTTACTTCCCTTTGATTGGTTGACCCGGAGATCGATTGGTTATTCCGGGGATTCGGCGTGCGCCGGTCTTTATCGCGATCAGGGTATTAGTGAGGGCGAGGCGCCCCGCTGGAGCGGTCTGGAGGGCGCGGCGCAGACGTGTTCAGCCTGATGCTCGCGGTGTTGTCCAGGATTGGATCCTGTGGCGTGCTGCCGTCGACGGACTCGTTCCCGGTCGTTCTGGAGAACCCAATCGGTGGACCATCGATCGTGACTGCTCGCTCTGGGGCATGGATAGAGGCGAGATCGACTCCTTCTGTGCCGCTGACCTTTACCGCAGCTACCTTGAGTCGGGTCAGGAGGGCCGTGTTCATTGCTTGGAAGCCCGCCTCGGTCCTCTGCAGGAGTTTCCCGGTGAAGGGGATGAGGGCTCCGGAAAAGGTCTCTGCTTGCACCAGGCGGGTGCGGCCTTGTTCGAGCGGAATAAGTGTGAATGAGTGCCGGCCGTCGAAGAGTCCGGGGATGCCCATGGTTCCGAGCCACTCCAGGCGCTGATCGGGCTGGACAATAGTGACCCGCGGCTTGAACGTCATCGCTCTGCCCCCTGCCGGGGCGATGCGCACCTGGAGACGTTCTCCGACCGCGAGGACCCCGGACATGGAGGTAATGAAGGGGTTCCAGCTTGCCATCGATGCTGTGTCTATCAGTTGTTTCCAGACCACCGACGGTTCTGCCGGAAAGTCAATCCTTGCCTCTATGTGTTCCATGGCTACTCCTGGACGGTGCTGTTAGTGAGCTGGTTCAGGTTCGGATGAGAGCCCGGCAGCTGTGGTGCGGGGCGTCTTCACGCCGCGGATGAGTAGATAGGCCAACAGCGAGACGTCGCAAATGATGTCCGGCAGGATGAAGATGGCAGCTGATGTGTCCGCTAATGAGGGGGCGAGGAACCGTGTCAGGGCGTCGATGACGTAGCAAACGGTGGCGAGCATGAGCACGAATGAAAGCCATGGCGCGCGACGTACTCCGGGCGTTGGGTACCGGCGTCATGGGATGACCGGTGCGGGCATCATTGGGGCGTCGTCAGAGGCGATAGCGGATGGTGGTGGTTCACTGCTGCCCAGGTCGAGGCGCAGCGGCGGGTATTGGTCGGTCATCAGCGCTGCGTAGGCGGTCACGCGGAACACCCAGCGGTTCATGCCCATGAGGAGGTCGAACACCCCGCGGGGGTAGCGGCCGGCAAACAGCAGGACGAGACCGGCGATGCAGACCAGCAGGCCGATCAGTCCGCTGCCGTAGGCCCAGGCGTTGCCATCGCGCACCTGGTTATAGCCGGCGAAGGCGGCTCCGGTGAACACACCAATGATCAGGTAATGCGGGAGCGCGAGCAGCCACCATTTCACCAGCACGAGTCCGCGGGAAAGCGACTGCGGGTATTCAACGGACAGCCGTGCCGGATAGCCCGGATCGTCGGCCAGCGTGAACGGCGGATAGACGTCGGTGCCCAGGGCGCTGTAGGAATAGAAGCTGACCCGCCACGTCCAGCGCAGCACGCCGACGTTGAAGTCAAAAATTGCACGCGGATACCTTCCGGTGATCAGGATTGCGAAGAACGCCACCACCGAGAGCACCAGGAAAGCGATCCACAGGAAGAACAGAACAATGATGTGCGGGATGATCAGCAGCCATTTGACGAGCCACAGCCAACGGCTCAGCTTTGGGGATTGCCCGCCGTCGAGAGCGAGCGGGTATGAAGTTTGTTGTCCCATGAGAAGCCCTTCCTTGAGCTGTAAACGCTTGCCCATTCGGGGCGTTGGCGTTACAGCGGCGGGCGGGGTCTCTCCAGTTCGGCCAGGTCCGCGAGTCTGTCGGCGGTAGGAGATTCTGCGCCGATACCTGCTACGGTAGGCCGTTATGCCGGACAGGTCAATGGATACATGTCTTTATTGACAGTATAATTGGAGGCATGGCTGAATGGAGTTTCCTGACTAATCACCTGCACGCGCTCTACTGCGTCGCGCGCCACCCCGGGATTCGCATACGTGAGATCGCCGAAAGCGTGGGGGTCCAAGAGCGGGCGGCGCACCGTATCGTTTCGGATCTGGTCGAGGGCGGTTACTTGACCCGCCGTCGGGTCGGGAGCCGCAACTTCTATGAGCTGCATCCGAACCAGCCGATCCGACGGGAAGGTCTGGACGAGGTCGCGGTCGGTGAGATCCTCGACGTACTCCTCAGACGGGAGTAAGAAGCGGCCCACACCGAACGCCTGCCTACAACGCGTCCCGTTGGACGGCAGCGTTCCTCAACTGCGGACTGATCTCTTTGTGGCGTCATTCTGTGATCACGTTATTTTGCACCGGCGCCCGTAAGCCGGTCCTTCAGCGTACATAGGGGAGGCAACAGACAAACCCGGGTGTGACTTCAGCGATAAATGGCTGCTTTTTCGCAGCGCTATTTGGCACACACCCGCAAGGGGAAATCTGAACGCGTGTGATTTCTGAACAACCCTGGATGCGTGCTCGTTCCTCATGCTGTTACCGCGCTCCGATGCAGCAAGCTGCAGCGGAGGCGGTCAGAATCGATGGGCACGGACAGATGGTCCTTTTCGATTCGCTGTCCGCGCTGCGGGGCTTACCCGGTTCTGACGCGCGGTTTTTTAGGCGGTCAGTTTACGAGGATTTCCCTGACTGGTATTCCCCGGCGTGCGGCCGGGTACCGGCAGCGGCAAGTGCATCAGAAAGCCGCATGGCGTCCAGTAGCAGCATGCTGTCGGCCGGCGGCGCGCTGCCGGCCTCGCTGGTGCAGATAACCAGTGCAGCGGTGACCTCCGCGATCAACTCCGGGTCACGACTGCGCCGGTACTCCTGCGCGAGGTCTCCTGTGTCTTCAAGTTCTCCGGCGACGAAGATCGCGACCTCGGTCCTGTGTGCCATCTCAAATTTCATCAGCACGGATGAGACCATGTTCTTCACGGTCTTTTCGGCCAGAAACATTTCCTGTCCGATCTGGCTGTTGGTCAACCCTCGGGCAACCCTGACCGCTACCTTCATTTCCTGCTTTGAGAGCATCCCGAACCGTCCGTTGGGCCCGTTCTTCCCGTCGGCCTGGATGGGAGCCAGGATGCCGGTCTGGAAACGACGGCTGTAAGCGGTGTACCCACGCATTGCGCGCCGGATCAGCCTGAGCAGCTCCTGGTTGTCATCCTGTTGGGACAAGCACCCCCAGGCACCGGCCAAGATAGCCCCAATCAGCACCGCTTCGTCGGTTTCACCTGTCATCAGCACACATCGAATGGTGGCATCAGCAGCTGCGATTGTCCGACACAGCCCGTCACCGGAACCATCGGGAAGATCATCATCAATGATGGCCAAGTCCGGACGTAGCGCAGGGATCCGCCGGGTCGCCTGGCGCACAGACGCGGACTCCCCGGAAACGCTGAAGCCGTCAGCCTCCAGCAATCCCCGCAGACCCTGCCTGACGAGCTCTTCGCCACTCACGATGTACACGCTCCGAGAGGAGGACGCCCACCCGGGGCTAGCATCAGCCGCCATATTCGTTTCCGTTCATCCGCCCCTGAAACCCTGATGGCGTTTGCTGGTTTCCTGCTGCCAATCTGGCCCCACCCTGAAAAGGAGAACAGATACCCAATCCCCTATATATGGGTATCTGTTGAAAACACGAACGAAAATGCAGCCTCACTTACGAGGCTAGCCCTATATGCAGGTTCCCGACACCCCAACGCTTAGTAAAACCTGACGCATGCCGGATTCCAGCGCAGGATTCCCGACCACATCGTTTTGCCGAGTTCAGACCGTCGGGACCCAGGTCACCGATACGACGCCGGCTGGAGGATTCCATATGCTGCGTTCGTTCGACCCACCAACCTTCGTAACTGCGAAGATGGGGGTGTGCGTGCCGGGCCGCTGAATGACGTCTCCGCCCGGCACGCACGCGGGGCCGGGCCGGCTCCTTACCGATAGTTTTACCCGTCCGGGCGCAGTGCCCCAGCGGAAAGATATGCCCGTCAAGCTTCTACTCCTGGTGATGACATTGACCTGACGAAGCAGAACGACCCCCTCCGCGGCCGCTACCCGCCTCGGTCCGCGCTCATAAGTCCCGCACGGGAGGCCAGGGTTTGCGGCGGCGGAAGGACCAGAACGCGAAGGAGGCGGCCTGGGCTCTAGCTCTCGGCGATGTGGACGATGCTCTCGGTGTCCTCCTGGTGTGCCGGGGTGTCGGCGAGGCCTTCGGGTGTGAGATCGAGGTCTTCGATGCTGATCGGGGACGTGTCAGCGGCGGTTGCGTGGTTGCTGTTTATCTTGGTTGTCATACCTGTGATTGCTGGGTTTGTGGTGGCGCTCAGGGGGTTACTTCCATTTGGAATTCACAGCGGCAACGCAGAACCCTGGTCGCAAGGTAGGCGGCCAGGGAATCCCCGGCGCCAGCTGGTCCTGGCCGGGGAAGGTCCCCGCCATCGTTTCGACATGGGTACGCGGGAGGTCTCAAGGGTTCTCCGCGGTGGAAGTAGGGACCGTCGCGGCGACCCAGCTCCTGTAATGGTACTGGCGGGGCCGGGAAGGCAGCGAGGTCTTCGCTGGTGGTCTCGAACAGGCGGGACACCCCGCAGCCGGAGCAGCCGAAAGCGGCGGGGCTGGCCGGCTGCGGGCCGGGAACGGCCGGGGATTCACCATTCAGGTGGATGTCGGTATCACATACCTCGCACCGGGGCCGTTTACCGTGTGGCTGCTTCCCGTCCCCGCGCGTGTAACTGTTGGACGTTGTGGTCATGACCGGTGATTACACCACGGCCTGGTAGCTGGTGAGGATGTAGTCCGCTGCGGCCGGGCCCTTCATCCGAAGGCGCTGGCCCGGGCTTAGGCGCTGGTCGATCGCTGCCCAGAAGGCCTGCTCGGGGTGGGGTTTCTGCCGGGACAAAAGGCACCAGCTGGTATACAGACCGTAAAGGGTGTCCGCGTCCAGCGTCGTCTCGGACTCCGGATCAACGTAGGTGGCTTCCTGAAGGAACTGGTCAAACTGTGAATGTGCCACGATGGCTCCGTTCACTACGGTGCTGTTCTCCGCCGTGGGCTACAGCGGCATAAAACCCAATGCCCTGCACAAGACACTGGGCGGAAGTGCCGGACCCTGACTCAAGTCTTCGGGCCGGCGAGAAAGGTGACCGGACAAAAATCTGGTCCCCTGACTGAAACCATACCGGCAAGCTCTCTACAGTGTAGACTGTAGGTGTAGTCAAGTAGGAAAGCAAGTGCCTAGCCGTGAACGCGCCGGCCCCGATGTAACCGGCAGGACGGATCGTTATGCCTTCCCGCAAGAACCCCCGCAGTGGGCCCGAATCCGGAAAAACGCGCCTCAGCAGGGACCTCGTGCTCGCCACCGCCCTAGAACTGGTGGACTCAGAAGGTCTGAACGCATTGAGCATGCGCCGGCTGGGGCAGGAGCTGGGATACGACCCCATGAGTCTTTACCGCCATGCCACCAGCCGGGACGACCTGCTGGACGGCATCACCGAACTGGTGATCAGCGAAGTGGCCGTTCTTACCGATGCCCCGGACTGGCATGCCGGGCTGCGCCGGATCGCCCACGACCTTCGGCTCCTTGCCCTCCGCCACCCCAACGTCGTGCCGCTGCTGGTCACCCGACCGCTGTCGACCCCCCTTGGTCTGCGCCCGCTCGGGGTCTTGCGGCCCCTCGAACAGATACTGGCGCTGCTGATAAAAGCCGGCTTCGCACCGGCAGATGCACTCCACGTCTACCGCGCCTACTACGGATTCCTCTTCGGGCACATCCTCAACGAACTCCAGGAACTCGTTGTGGATGCGGAAGAGAACGAGGCCA
The DNA here is from genome assembly GCF_030816725.1 of Pseudarthrobacter defluvii. Taxonomy (NCBI): domain Bacteria; kingdom Bacillati; phylum Actinomycetota; class Actinomycetes; order Micrococcales; family Micrococcaceae; genus Pseudarthrobacter; species Pseudarthrobacter defluvii. Next base: position 1,030,009 of record NZ_JAUSYG010000001.1, on the reverse strand, counting down.
CCCTCCGCCTCGAACTGCGCCGCTTGCCGGCAAAGGAGTTTCCCCACCTCCGGGCCCTGGGCCCGGTCCTTGCCGACTATGACGGGGCGGCAGAGCTGGACCACGGACTGAACATCCTGCTCACCGGACTCACCACCCAACTGGCCGTCGAAGGACGGGGCCAACCCGACACCGTCGAACGGTGAGCCAAGCAAACGAGGCCCAAATCGTCAGCGCTGCATCTTCACGTGCTGCATTCTCGATCACGGCTGCGACCGCCGCCGCATGGTTATCCCGCCTGGCTGTCGGCTGAGGCTCCAGAATCGCACGTGCCCGCCAGTAGGACCACCCCCGGCGCGACATCTTGTCTGGCTGCCCCCCCGACCCAGAGGACCTACAGCCTTTGACAAGGGCGGGAGCCCCCTTAAGGGGAGCCCGCTTAAAGTGAGACTTTTCCTTATCCTGCGGAAACCTTGACCGCGTCTTGAGTCGCAGAAGCAACACTAGGACGGCCCGTGCAGTCGAGTTGCGGGCGAAACCTGTTCTGATTTCCGCTGCCCCCTGCGGTGGAAATCAGAAAGGTCGGCGCGTCCCCGGTGTGGGCATGCCCGCACCGGGTATTGCCCAGTGACGGCCACTCGCCGGCTGATTGACGTGCAACACACGATCCGCAGCGTGTCCCATCCTCCCGCAAGCCGCCTTTTTCAGTAACAACCCAGTGTCTTGAAATAGAAAGGGTTATGAGACCAGAGCAGCACCAACGGATAAGGCTTGCGGCAGGTGGTTGTTTCTGCCTGCCGTCGAGGGGCAATCCCTGCGCTTGCCTGCGATCGGTCGTCCCTGTCGGTGACCGCTCACCCTGTCTGGATGACGCAGGAGCAGGAGTGTCAGATCTCTAACCGATGAAGAGCCCGGTCCAACGATCGTTGGTCTTATCGGTACACGGTGACGGGGCCGGGCGGTTCGATGAATACAACGCTCCCGCCCCGTCACCTACAACTCAATCTGCCTCGTAGCGCTCCAGGATCTTCTGCATCTGAGTGATCTCTTCCTGCTGCGAGCTAACAATCTGGTCGCACAGTTCCACAATTTCCGGGTCAGTGATGTCCGATTCCTGACAGACCAGGATGGCGCGGGAGTGGTGAGGGATCATCGACTTCAGGAACTGCTCGTTGCCGACGAAGGTTTCCGTCCGCCCCAGCGCGAATACCCCGGCGAAGAGCACAGCAAACCCGACCAGCATGGCGATGTTTGCTTTCGTGTTCTTAAACATCGCCCACATGCCAACGATCATGACGATTGCCATCGCTGCGACCATGAGCAACGCCATCCAAAAGTTGCTGAGGTTGAAGTAGAAGTGATCGATTGATCGGACCATCGACATCGACAACACCCACATCAGCCCGAGGATGACACCGAACTTCACATACATCTTGGCCGAACCGCCCTGATGGGAGTGCGCCTGTCCGTTCGGGGCGTGGTTCCCTCCGGATGGCATTTCCTGCTGGCCCTGTTCAGAGTGCTTCTGATCGTGCCCTCGTTCATTGTGGCTACCGGCGTCGCTTTCTGCATTCATGAGGTGCTCCTTGAACTCTTTCGCAGAAGGGCTCTAGCCGAATGAGGACAGCAGATCCGCGCAGGCCTGTTCGCATCTGCGGCAGGCTTCTGCGCAGATCCGGCAGTGCTCGTGCATGCCCGCGTGCTGTTCGCATTCATCCGCACAGGCCTTGCACACAGTCCGGCACGCCTCCAGTACGGCACGGGTGATGTTGGCGTCGTAGCCGGTGTGGCGGGAAAGGACATTGCCGGTAGTCGCGCAAATATCGGCGCAATCCCGGTTGGTGCGGATGCACTTGGTCAGTTCCGCGACCATGTCCTCACTCAGGCAGGCGTCCGCGCAGGCCGTACAGGTCTGCGCGCACTCAAAACAGGCCTCGATGCAGGCTGCCAGCTTCTCCTGGTCAACGCCGCCGAGGTCCTTCGGGTAAGTCTCAAGCATTCGGGCTACGTGGTGTGTCATTGGTTTCTCCTCATTCGGGTGCAATTGATGTGCGTCAGCCACACGTGGCTTAACCGTCTGGGATCCCGGGGACGATGACGGCTTCAAGGCCACGACAAGGGACCGATGACAGCCCCCGGGCAGCGGAGGCTTACGTTCGGCTGATCGAGAGGGCAGTCAGCGATGGAGCGAGATGGTCGCGTTTTTCCAGCGCTGCGTTAGATATCCCGGCAGGAAGATGGGAGCCGGTGACAGAACTAAGCTCTCCCCGTGCAGCGGGGACGGCAGTGCTTTTCTCGGTGGGGAACGCCCTTTGTGCCTCAGTGATCCCAACCGGGGTGCTGCCTTGATGCTGACAACAGGTTCGCCAGGGCGAAGGCGTGTGCTGGCCAACCATGCCTGGAGAACCGCTATCCGCGGCATGGTCGGCTTGTTCCAGGGTGACCGCCGAAGTGCCGGTTGTTTTGACAGGCGATGGGTGCTTCATGTTCAGGCACAAGCCTGCGGACGCCGAAGTTGTGAAGGCAACCAGCAGTGAAAGGGTCAGAACTATCTGCACCACCATTCGGATGGCGGTGGCAGTTCTGCCTCGTGCTTGTCGTGAAATCGCGACGCCTTCCACTTTTGCTGCAGTTCCCGATCCACCCTAGTAAATAGTAAGCAGGCTGACCAGTCATCCCCCACCAATCCCTAAGCTCTCCCGAATTACTCTTGGGCAGGCTGAGGGGGCTCCTGACCGCCCGCAGCCGCAACAGGCAGCACTGCCCGCCCTGTCACTCGTGGAGGGCCTCCAGCGGCCCCAGAAGGGGTGAGGGGGCAGCTAATGAGCGAAGGGTGGGAGTGAGTAGCCATTTTGTAGCCACCACCCAGAGAATGGCTACGATTCCGAGGGAATGCAGGAGAATCCCTACCTGCCAAGCATTTTCGTTAGAGCAACGAAAAACCCCCGGAATCTCGCGGATTCCGGGGGTTTTACTTTGTAGCGGTGGGGAGGCTCGATCTCCCGACCTCACGATTATGAGTCGTGTTTACCTTGTACTAGTCAGCGTTTGGGCCGTCAGTGGTCACTGTTGGTCATGGATATTCGCCAAAAGGTCAACACTTTCCCGCCCCGTTCCCGCCCCGGACATTTCGAACCGTCCGTGTCCCCCGGCGCTTTTTGTATGGCCGTCTCGCTCAGCCTGAATCAATCCAGTCGGGCGCAAATGCCACAGGTCTTGCTTCAAATTCGATCCGGCGCTCTTTCCGCGTCCTCTGGCGCATGACTACCTGCCTTCACCGAGGTATCGCCTCGGCGCTGACCTGTAATTAGCTGTCACGGTGACCTTTGCCCTTCAGCGTATGGCCGTATGGCGTTCGCGTGCGGGCCGGTTCAGTTCCTGCCCACATGCGGTTCGGCAGGTCCGGCGGAACGTTCGTGGCTTGATCGGCTGATATGAAGAAGCACGCGGTTGAGGCGTCCGGAAGGCCGCTGCCTCCACGACTCCTGCCTTGAAATCCACACCCATCTCCGTTCTCAAGCCCAGCCCCGCATGGTGACGCGCTTGGACCAGAGGCGAAGTACTGTTGTTCACATGCCACCGACCGGAGATATCGTGGCGTAGGTTCCTTTGCAGGCGTCGATGGATTATCGCAAGGCTGGAGAGGACTGGAAGACCGGCTGCGCGAGGCGCCATGGGGGTGTCCCGCATGGCGGCTTCAGGGGGAAGATGGCTAAGCGGGATAACACATTGGTTCTGTCTTACGACAAGACTTCTTGCGATCGTTGTGGAGCCCCAACGCGTGTCATCGCGCAGCCGTGCACGGAGTGTGGGCGACGTCCTGCTGCTGAGGAAGTGAATGGCGCCGTCAATGACCGGCGCAGGATCGTGGACGGAATCAGAGCCGCACTTTCTGGTGATGACGTGCACCACGACGGATCACCGCTGGAACTTCCGACCGTTCCTTTGGAGCATCTCGACGACTACGTCGAGAACGCACTAGAGCCCATCCTCAGGTCCTTCGCAGAAGTAGCCCGGCAATCGCGAACTGCCGCGAAAATCGCCACCCTCAAGCAACTGGCTCGCCACCACCTCGACATGATTGCAGCCGCCGAGAACATCCCCCTTCGGCGTCCCTCCGTGGGGCGGTTGCAGTACCTCAAGAGACAGGCAGCGGACTTAGGGGCGGTAATCAACTTGTACCTAGAGGTCCTAGCGGCTCCAAACATGCATGAGGCCCAGAACTACGCTCGTCAAGCCCAAAGTCATATCGACGCCATGGCGTCGCGGCGTGAGGTTCAGAACAAAATTCAATCGGCAGTCCAAGAAATCAGCTCTGCTGACTTCTTGGATGGCGGCGGAATCGACCTTTTTCGGGCTCTCAGCGTTCGACACGGCGGACTGTCTGTAGCTGAATTGGAGCATCGAGGACGTACTGAATTCTCAGAACTGTCAGGCCGCGAGCCACAGGTCGGAACCGGGCTTTCGTACCTTACGTGCGATCTGTTTTCGGAGGCGAACTTCGACAGGGATCGATTCAAGCAAGTAGTCAAGAGGACCGCTCAGTTGTCCAAAGTCAACGCAGAGACACTCGATTCGTTGGCTGAAGATGCTGCCCTTCTGTCTGATCTCCATGAAGCCAGACTTAGGGCCGTGCAAGCATGGGTTCGATTTCAGAGGACCGTCTCAGGACGGATCACTACGCCTGCTCTCGTCAGAGAAGTCTTAGCCCTTTACAGCGAGCTGTTCGAACAGGTCGGAATTCCGGTCATGGGCTCAGTGCTGTTGCTTTCGGGGCAGAAGACTATGCCGTACGCCAAAATGAGAATACAGAACGCGACGGCGATTGCAGACAACCTATCCAAGAGCCCCGCCCTGAATGGTTTGGTCGAAGGGCTGGACATTAATCTTCGCAACGCGACGGCACATGGACATAGTTACACGGTCACCGAGGACTCGCTCTGTATCCGGCTGAAAAGCTATCAGGGAGCCATGGCTTTCGATGTACTGACGGACAAGATGATGGCGCTAATGGAGAGCTTCACCGCCATCCAGCTCGTCCTTGACGATGAATTGTCCTCCCGTGGTCAGGACGGTCATCAGGTCCGAGACCTTGAGCTTTTTGGCTTTTCCGTCTCTGAGGTAGTCCGACTCCTGCTGACCGCCCTTGACGTCACAGTGCACTCCACTGTTGACGATGACGAGCTTTGGACGATCGCGATAGGCAAGACGGAGAGGAGCAAGTTCACATTAGCGAAGGTCATCAGCAACGTGCTGCCCTCGACTGCTAAAACGTTGGTCCTCCAGTACGAACGTGATGCCAAAGTCCACCGACTGACCGTCGAAGCCCCGGTGCTCGCAGGCGTGTCAGCACATCAACTTAACGATCCAGTAAAGTTCCTCCAAGCTGCGGGATCAGTACGAGTCGATGGCGCCCCGGTGCTCGACCCGCCAGCAAGAAGACGCTTCATATCCCACCACCTTTCGAAAATCTTGCTATCCGGCGACATCGGTATCGTCGGCCAACTTCGTGACCTCCGCGATGCCACTCGCGCATGGTCTGACCCGGAAGTGGGCGACGCGATCAACGACACCATCAGGTGGCTAAGAGGCGTTCCGCCCCGAGCAGGAGTGCAGAACTACCGGCATCTACTGACGCGCAAACTCGATGATTGGGCTCGTAGGGGCGATTTCAACCTGCCCTAGCACAGCGCAATTTGGTCCAGATTCCGTCCCTCACAGGCTATTGTTTGGTGCCGCTGACTGCATGACGGCTATTGCGACGACGATCCCTACGATCATGCTGATCCCGGCTTAGGGTCACGTCGCGACTGATTGGATAAACACCTCTGGGCAGCGGGAACGGATGGTGGAAGGTGAGCGCAAAACGTTTGACGAGTGGGCCTTCTTGCCTAGGTGTCCGATATACGGCTAGGTTCCCAGCACTGTCCGGCAGGACCATTGCCGGGCACCCGCGCGTAATTCCTAAGAGTCATCGACAAGTTTCTCGTCCTGCCCACTCACCCTAGGCCGCCGTGATTTGTCCATCGCTGTAATGAACGCGCCCTCAATTCGGGTTGCTTTGGGGGCAAAGCGTGCCCGCGCGTTCGGCCCCTCGGCTTCCCTCCGAATGAGCTTCGAAGACTCGTGAGCGGCGGGACCCGGCCCGTTGGCCGCTTGTCGCTTTCTAGCTGCCGAAATCTGCCGCCCACGACTGCTCAGGCATATCTTTCCGAGCCATAGGCCTTTGAAAGTCCCTGAAAGCACAGCTCAACATTGGTGCACTTCCATTAGCTCAAAACGCCCTTTAAATTCCTTGATACTGTCTAGAAATAGTCCCCCTTTACTAGAGGGCGAAAGAAATTGCAATGATTGAATACAAACGGCGCCAATGAACCTGCATCCCGCAGGTGATCGCCACTATCCCAAGCGAAAGAGACGACGGATTTGATGGGCTCGATAAAGACAATTACTGATGCGCAATTTGACTATGCCCTAAGCGTCTTGCGACGGCGGGGATACCAAACGGTCTTTATGGACTCCACATTCACAGACTTCGGACTGGACCCGGAAGACTGCCACGGTCCCGTAGCGACGTGGCTCCGCGAACTGAATTCACGGCAAGCAACCTATCTGATCAGTTGGCTTCAAGCCCTGCCAGACTCAGACTTCGAGACCCCCGTCAGGCCACGACTTCCGCGCGTCCGCCTGCAAACTACTAGTCATTCAGAGACTGGCTTGGGAGAAGGGAAGCCCTCATGACGACTTCCACTTTCAGCCTGCGACCGGCCTCCTCCCACCTTGGCGGCAAGACGGAGCATGATTGGCTTTCTCAAGTCACGCCGTCCCATCTAAGAAAGCTTTCGGTGTGGGCAGTCGCCACAGGGATGGACTTGTTCCTTGACCTTCTTGAGAGCGGGGTACTCGATCAACGGAAGGACGACGCGGCAACGGCACATGCTGCGTTCAAGACAGTATGGAATGGCTACACGAACGAACAGCGAGGGCAATACGAATACGAACTACGACTGGTCGAGGAATTCGGGCACGAGCACAGAAACTCCTATGACGACCAATTCGAAAGTGCAGGCGATTGGGATAAATTCGTAGAGTTTCAGCGCACTACTTCTGTCGCTGAACGAGAGTATTACAGTTCACTCGGAAAGAAAACACGATCAGAAATTGTGGGTTCTCACCGAAGCTATGACGGAGCCACTGGCCCCTCCGTGAAGGGTTCGCTTCCCAGTGCTGGCGCGGAAAAAGATGCCCTCGAAACCAGCGCAAACAGTATTAAAGGGAATAGTTACAAGAGAAAAGAAGCAGGGCAGATGAGCTGCTTCGGCGTCGGGTGTGGCAATCTCCCTGCATCGTCCATCTCGCACTTGGAGCCAGCGACCACCTACTTCACCCATTCGGAAGCTAACGACGACATGGAGGATTCCGATAGACCCGCGCTGACGGAAGAGTCCAAAAAGCGAATCGTTGAGCGGTTTTCGTCGGAAGCCATGAAGAGCATGCAGGGCTTGTACGGTCGATTGGACCTGACGGCCATCATTGATGCCCAGTACCTCGTGACACTGAAATATAGCGACTCGCTGGCTGACACTCTGACCAACGCCATGATGGCGCGCCACCTTCAAGCACTCGCCGATGACTACGAGGCAGCTTGGGGGCACACACTTCTCGCGCTCTGGAAGAAGGAGTTCGCACCTGCCCAACACGGCACACGTAAGGGCAGCGTCGATAGGAAAAACAACATGGACTTCGGCAACGCCCACTTGCACCTGTGGATGGCTGCGCCACCCTCTGGGCGGTCCGCCTACGGTCGTCGCTCTCCACACCGTGCAGAATTCGGAGGCTGGGTGTGGGCGAAGTGGTTGGAGAGATCATGGCAGAGAATAACTCAGCAGCAGACGCCCCGAACAAAGTTCACATGGCTCCCCTCGCCGGAAGAAGTCAACGAACACTGGTGCGACGAACCTAAGGACGCAATTAACAAGATGGTGGCCTATTTCAAGAAAACAGGGAAAGGCACCATAAGGAAGAGATTCCAGAATCGCGTCCCAGCTAACTGGCTGGCCCGTGGAGAGCATGGAACTAAGTTCTATGGATATCTGGGGTTACGTAGTCAGCAAGCCGCTTAGAAGGGCTCACAGCGACTGTATTACGAGCTGCAAGCACGGATAAGTGGAGCCCACGAATGTGGATTCGCCTCGCGACGCCGCCCGAGGGCATTCAACGCCGCTACCTTCATGTCGAGAGTGGATGACGTTACACACCGCAGAGGCGACTCCTCGACGAGAACACTATGACCATCTCCCATTAAGGGGCGAACATGAACTACACGGAAAGAGCGGGCCACCTGAAGGGGCTCGGCGACGAAACCCGTCTGCGGATCGTCGAACTACTCGCCCAACACAAAGAACTCAGCGTCGCGGATATTACTTACGAACTGGGCTTACCCCAACCGACGGTAAGCAAGCACCTGAAAATTCTAAGGGACTTCAATGTAGTCGAATTTCGCAAGGACACCGTTAGAAGGTTCTACCACCTCAACCGTCATAGCATCCTCGAACTCCAACGGTTTGCTGCAACGCTCAAGCTATAGTCACGAACGAAGGCCGACACTATCGAGGACCTCAAGGACAAGGTGGGCTAACCCATTTCGGCTCCGACTTCACGGGGAGCTGCCAATCACGGACGCCTTGCTCTTGTACGCTCAAGTTCGACCGAATTGTCACCGGCCTAGTTTATTATTCCTGAATGAATACGCCCCATGGTGCAACGCATGTCCTCTATGCAGTCGCGCGTGATCCTTACTCCATGGGCATCGTTATCGCGCCTCGGACTCAAGCCGACGCGTTACCGCTGAAGCGCCTTCCCTTCTTTTGTTCACGCCTCGCTGGTGGTTGTGGGGCGACCCTCACGCTAGCCGCCGGACCTGTGCGAATACCCCACTTTCGACATCTGCCCAAATCTGCTTGCGCCCTCCGAGATGCGGATCGGGCAAGAGACAACTACACGCATGTCGCGATCCAACTCGCATTGCTTAAGTGGATAAATGCAGTTCCGGGTTTTGGTTGCACCATGGAAGAACGCGTTGAAGGTGGGAGGACCGACCTGTACGTCGCTGGTCCCGGCACGCGTGTCAGCCTCGAAGTCCAGCGTTCAGACATCAGCCCGTTCGACGTGAACAGGAGAACTGCGCTCTACAGCCGGAAGGCGACAGCCGTGAATTGGCTCTACGAGGTTGACACCATCCAAGCTTGCCGTCAGGAGCTTAAGGACGCGGGGCTCTGCCTGAGAGTCAGCATCGATGCCGAATTGACCGAGTGCTCTCTCGGTGTCACTTACTCGACGGGAGAAGGCGGAAAGACAACCACTATTTGGAGCCCTCTGAGCGAATGGTGGATCAATGCAGGAGGGCTGGGTTCGCCGCATCTCGCACTGGCGCGGAAAGCAGTGACTGACTGGCGGCGAGAAGCCGCAGCGACTGCGGAAGTAAGGCGGGTTGCTGCCGCTCTCGCCAAAGAAAAGAAGTTAGCGCAACAGAAGCTTGCAGCGGAGTACCGTCGTCTGCATCGTCAATGGGAGACCGGGCAACGAGCTAGAGGTCAGACGCTGAAGGAGTGGGCGACTCAAGAGGTTCGGATCATCGACGCCAAAACGCGGCATGCAAACTCTCGCCAAGGTTATGGGCGAGACGTTTGGAGTCCTTCAATGCAAGGTTCGCAAGAAGACGTGGCTTGGGCGCGCAACATACGCGATAAAGTCCGCTCGATTGTCGAACGGAACTACGATGCAGGCTTCCTCAGCGCAGAGTATGGTGCTGGACTGACGTATTGGTTAGCCGCGAAGACTGAAGCAGGATGGTGGATAGGCGCCCAGCTAGGCGAGCATGAAGCCTACACGGCTGTCATCAAGATGTACGACTTGATACTTGATACGAGTGGCCGAAGTGGCGCGAGACTCGTGCAGCCGGAACACTCCTTCGACGCGAGACACCATCCGGTCTAAGCAGATTGAGTTTCGCCTTGCGCGCTTTCTACCTGTGGACCCATCGGACAACTTCCTGCCGAATACACCAAGTACCGACGCCGCAGAGTACTGGTCCGCCGCTCTCACGAAGGGTGTGAACAACCAGTTGGATTGCGCGGCCCTGCATGCCATGACTATCACGCACGGACTATCCAAGCAACATTCTGATTGCGCCGCCTGCGGCGTCCTAATACATTTGAATGAGCACCCCTGCTCGAATTCCCAGCGCTTCGCCAAGCACCGGCTCCACCCCCCATATGCTGCCAGCAGCCTTCATCTCCCCGGCCCTCTTTGTTCATAATGCATTGCTTGCCGTACCACGCCCACCCTTCGCGTAGGTAACAGGCAAAAGGAAATAGGCGATAACTCATTGTTAGTAAACATCGGCGTCAGCTCCGGCTGCTGATTGCTAACAGGTACAGCTAGGTCAGCAGTCAGTCGAGCGTCTCCCTGAGGAATGCCACTTGGATGTACCTTTAGGCAGACGATCAATAGCAGACTTTAAGCCCTTCTATGCCGTGCTGGTCTTTCCTTCCCACCTTTTTCATCGTGTTGCTTCTCAAGCCAAACCGATCAGGCGCAGGGGACTCTGCATACAAATTGAGGAGACGCGGGGTACACGAGTGCATAGACCAACTCAAGAATGCGCCTTGAATATCAGTGAGAGAAGTTGCGTAGACGACGTCACGTATTAGCGAGCTGAATTTTGCAGACCGCTACTAACTTTCCCTACGCTAACTCTGATACTGGTAGCGGGCGGACGCTGCGCTAGGCACCGGTGCGGCGGCGGGCGTGGTCTTTCCACCAGATAGATGTTTAAATTCAAGTCAGTTGACATTCAAAAGGAGGCGCAGTGCAGGAGCCAGAGCGAGCGGTGGCAACGCTACCGATCACGGACCGCAGCCTCGCAAGTATTGAGGCTCTCCGTCCAACGTTGCAGTCCATGAGGTGGGCACTCAAAGCCCAGCTCCACGCAGCCGGTTGGCAGTCAGTTCCGTTAACGGACATCAAAGGCAAGATGTACTTCGTTGGTTCGATCGCTCACCTCGTCGTTATGCACCGACCCACAGGTATAGACGGTGTTCTCGTTGGTGGCGCTGAGGACGGTGCGCAGTTCCCCGTCGAAGGTTCGACTCCCGCTTTGACGGTAGGCATGGTCTCCGGCACGGACCCCGATGACTATTACGGCTGCGACTGCTATTCATGCGACTCGTGCGACACTCCGGACGAAACCGAAGCGTGGACCTGTTGGCGGCTGGCCGGTCTAATCCACAACGCTGATGACGGCTGGCGCTGGGCTTACACTTCTGCCGCGTCCTATGGCATCGAGCGACAAGAACAGCGCCTCCATGATCTCGGTACTGCGCACTCAGCGAGGACCTGCAGCCTGTGCAAGCTGGAGAACTGGATGCGGAAGACGAGCAAGGCAAGACTGCCTAGGACGATCACTTCAGCCGACGCCACGCTCCACGTTGAAGGTGCTCCGCACGCTACAACCTTTTGTACTGGCTGTGCCGCTGGACTGGAAATGAGGAGCATATGTTAGGGCCATTCTTTGACCGGGATGGAAACGGCATTGGTGCCGAGCGTTGGCAGCAGTTGGTCAGTGAACCGAACTATTCCGATGTCGCTCGTGACAGATTCCCGATGCTTGGCGTCGTCGTTAAGACTCGCTGGATCGGACATGACCGTGACGATCTCATACCTGAACGCATCTTTCTGACTACTGCGCGAGGTGACAGCGGCGTCGCTGACATCGCGACGGCAACCGAAGCAGAGGCACTCACAATTCACGGGGGTTTGTGCGCGCGGTACCGCGAACAGGAAGCCCTCCTTGGCTCCGGCGGTTCACCTCTCCTCACAGACGGAGTGCTATGACAGCGAGCTAGCCGAGCTTGTGCTGAGTGGTGGTGGGCTGAAGGGTGCCAGTGCAAAGCAGGTCCGCGCCATCCTTGAAAAATTGCAGACGCTCGCAGTGGTTATCGAACATCGGTCACTTCCCAGCGCACAATTTAGCGATGCCACCGATGAACCTTGCGTTTTTTATTTCCGTGCCGAAGGCAGGGAGAACAGCGCTGCATTGTTTTTTGAGTCGCACTTATCGGCGAGTCCATAAAGTTAGTTCGCGAAGCCATGGCAGCACATGCCGTCATAACTAGTGCCACCGGTCCCCAGCGTGCAGGCGCTAGCCCCAGTCCATGACGGCGTGTGCAATACCTCCCACCCGCTTCTCAGACATACATAAAGCCGCCCAGCAGCCCCAATAAGAGTCACTGAGCGGCTGTCGCCCGTTCGGGAATTTAAAGTCGCTTAGAACGCATTTTTTGATAACCGGCAAAAGCGCCAAGGCCAACTAAGCCGACGCCAGCAAAGATGAGGATGGGCACTGCATTGAACCCGCCAGCATCATTAGCTACGCTGCTCGCCTTGATCACGGCATCGCTCTTCGGCGAGGACGACAGCGATGGTGTTGCGCTGCTGCTCGGGCTACTGCTGATTGCCTCGTTGCTCGCCTGAGCTTCAGTGGCCACTGCATCCACCGCTGGCTCCTCTGCCGGAGTCACGGTCGAGGATGCTTCACCCTCGACGGGGGCAGGGTTTTGAACGCCCGGCGCCTGAGCCTGTACCGCGGCAACGTAATCCGGAGCGTAGGCAGTAGGAGCCGCTGGAGTCACATAAGGCTGTGGGGCAGGAGCTGCGGGAGCGGGAGCAACGTACACCGGAGCAGGTGCCTGACCTACTGGAGCCTTATAAGGCTGTTGAACGGGCGCTGGTGCAACGTACACGGGCGATGGAGACTGATGAACGGGAGCTGGTTGCTGAACAGGAGCTTGCGGGACATACGGAGCCGGTGCAGGAGCTGCTGGAACGGGACCGTGATAAACCGTGCAGCCCTGCGTGGGAGACGGATTGGTGCAGGTAGGACCCGGAGGCGGCGTAGGAGCCGAAGGAGCAGGCGGCGGAGTCCAGCCGATCATGCCATCTCCACCCGTTGATCCGACGCCCGGTGTTTCAGCAGCCATAGCTACCCCAGCACTACCGACAGATATAAGCAGCGCCATTCCTAGCGCTGCAATTGCCTTTCTCATTCGTACCCACCTTCGATAAGTCTTCGCTGCTATTCGAATACAGATACTAATCAATAATGTTGACGATTAACAGGGGTAGCCGTGAAAGCTTTCGAAGCACAATATCGAGGGACCTGCCCCCGACTGCGAAGAACTTATCCATCCGAGGCAACTTATTCGCTGTAGCTGAGGCAACTTATTCGCTGTAGCTATGGACAGTACATGCACGATGACTGCAATGACGCAATCTCGTTGCCTGAGGAGACATCGGTCATCTGCACTGTTTGCAATATGACCAAGCTCTGCTGGTGTGAGGACCGAGCATGAAGCTCGAATTCAAGTTCTCCATCAACTTCACGGGACGATAAAATCCTATTGGTAGCTGAGAGCGACGAGAAGGCACCTCAGGGCGACGTTTATTCAACTCACGAAGTCGCACCCGCTCATTCCGATCCAGAGCTTGTGACGGGCTTCCAGCGGTCCACCTGTTAATTGCTTATGAGGTCCAAATGCTGGTCCTGACCACTCCAGACCCGATCAGGGGCTGCAATTGCCCCGAGGATCACTTCAAAAGCGGGCAAAGCACCTTGAAGACGGGTCACTTCTTACTGGTTTTATCAGGCCCCGCACTGACACCATCGTTGCGTGATCGCTTGGGGTCGTCGGTTAGTTCGTAGTCCGAGTCAATCTGCTTCAAATACCTTCGGATTCGCACCCGCTCCTTCCGGGATACTCGGTTGCCTAGGTCCATGCGCATGCGGTACTTCAATGCGCTAACCAAGTTCATCTTGTGAGCACCATACTCACCCATTAACCCGGCGGTCCTAGTTTCAGGATGATCTTTCATTTGCATAAGTAGGGTGTCTTGCCAGATGAGCACATTATCGATTTCTTCTGCCAGAATGAGGATTTCCTCAGGAGCAGCCAAAGAGAGCTTCGATAAGATAATTTTTCTCTCGTGGCTGGAATCGCTGGTTTCAAGGCCTGCAACTTGGTCAAGGAACTCCGTGTACAGGGCCAACTTCTGATCCCTGAACCAGCGCTCCCGCTCGTGCCGCCTGCCCCACATCGCGCCGAGATAAGCGCTCAGAATGGAAACGAGAACCGCAACCGCGCCCGCGATGATCGCTCCGTAGAGTCCGTCTTCCATGGGGCAGACCCTATATCAATGCGCAACCTGCATCCCGTAGGGAACACCGAGACTCGGAAGGCTCTGCGCTAACAACTTAGGAGGCTGATGTGGCTGAATCTTACCCAGCAGCACTCAAAGAAGAAGCGCTGAAGTTATGCCTGACGATGAGAGTCACTGAATTTGCTAAGCAGCTCCAAGACCCTGTCGCTCTAACTGTATCTGGTGCCATTACCCGTGTGACGGCGCTGCCGGTAGTCGATGAGATACTCAAGCGCTTTGCGCCGTGGCTTGCCAGCGAGCCAAAAGACTAGGCCGTACGGTAGTAGCACCCGATTCAGAACGGATGTTTCCGAACGATAGGCCCCCAGCTTGTTCCCTCACGGGTTTAGGCTGGGGGCCTATCGGCGGTTGAGGCCCGAATTTCCACATCGGTCCGGTCAAATTCGCTGCGCTTCACGGAAGGAACTCGGATGCCATCCCGAACTGTCCACTCGTCGGGTATGACCTCCCAGCGCAAGGTCATGGTGCTCCGCCAGACGACATCCCGCACTTCACCGTAATAATCCAAGGTCACTCGGTCTACACCGGCGAGCCAGTCATCAATAATTGCGGCGGCTAAGAAGTACGCGATTCCGTCGTACCTGTGCTGCGTTCCCCGGTCGATGGATCGCCCTTGTATCTCCTCTACGGGCTGGCTGCCCGTCGTTCCATCGCGGAGCACCCAATGCAAGGTACCGCCCCTGATTGCATGGGGTGACAGGTTCTCGATTTTGATGACCACCCGCATGCGTTCCAGATTTAAAGGAGAAGGATTGACGAGAACGCTGATTACAGGAATTGGCTTACTTGCCAAGGCTAAGGCTCTGGTCGCGTCTTTGGCGGTGCGGCGGCTTTCACGGGCCGCTCCGAGTGAGGCAATAGCGGCGAGAGCACCAGCCATGGCTGCGATAGCTCCCGAGACAGCGGCAATGGTATTGGCGTCGAGCTTGAAGTCTCGGATGAGCCAGTAACCCACGACGAGGGCGACAAGTGTGAAGAGTGTCCAAAAAATAAAAGTGGCATGTCCTCGGATCGTCTCCAAGATCGACTTCATTGCCTCAGCATATGGGCATCTTGCTGGAGGTCACGGAAGCGGCAGGTCACAGTTTGCTCTGTCACGGTGCCGTCCTTCAAGTTATCGTCGCTAAGAGTGGAACTTAGTTGTACGGCAGGTCAACGTACACGCTCATCACCGCTGACGCACCCCGACACCGTGCATCGGAGTAGGCTGATAGACATCCACTAATTTAGAAAAGCGGATGCGTAAAAATGAACCCCCTGTTTACCCATCACGGGTAGGCAGGGGGTTTTTTTTGCGTTAGGAACCTACGACCTACTCTGCTTCGAGATAGTCTTGCGGCACGCGTTGTATCTTCTCAGTCCCATCAGGCATTACGTGATAGGCGGGCGACGTTAGAACTGGTACCTCGGTGATCGTGCCGACATCTCCCTCTTTGATCAAGCCATAGTCCTTGATTGCTCGCACACGCTCCCCCTGAGCGAACTTCAACTCATCTGGGTACCACAATTTCTTTCCGGATTTATGAGTATAGGGACGGTCAGTGCGGTGCCCCTTGTCATCCACGGGGAAACCCTTGGCGTTGATGCGTGTCATGGTTCGACTCCTTGTCGCTTGTCGGGAAAACCTAGAAAAGCATGCCCGGACGCCAGCGCGAGCCGGTCCACTCAACGTTGCAGGTCTCACTGTCCGAGGTCATTTGCTTCGTCGCACCGCTGAAGTACTCGTACTTGGTGATGACGCGGTAACCGCGCGTCGCCATCTTTGTACTGGTGGAGCTGATGATGTGGAGCTGCTGATGAATTGAGTTCTGCTTGCGAACGCTCTCCTCGCAATAGCTAATCGCGGAGGTACTCGTCGCCGCCGCACTCATCGCGGCTTCCTGCGAAGCCCCCTCCTTGGACGCGTTGCAACTGCTGATCTGCATCCATGCCGCGAAGATCACGCTAATCGCAATGATGCGTGCCCAGACCATCCGCGTGCCAAAAAGACTTCCCCCAGTGTTCCCCATGGGGACAATCTAGTCTGTACCCTCGCGTCTGAGGCGGCCCCGACCGACATTACTTTCATACAATGGATCGGTTTCGCACTCGCCGTGCTGGGAACCGGCGGTGCGGTGGCGGCAGTGCCCAGTAAGCAGAAGTCTGCGGATCGGGCATAGGCTTGTACCATCTACTGATTCAGACAGCAGATGTTCCCAAAAGACCCCACCTTGGCTTCGTGCTGAGGTGGGGTCTTTTGTCGTTCAAGAGCTAGGGCCGCACCTTGCAAACCGTTCCAACGCCGGTATATTTAGCCAATGGCGGAGCATAGAGCAGCCACGAGTATTTGGAGACGACCACTTCCTCGATGGTTACTGAACGCCGCGTTCTACGCCGCCCTCGGATGGGGATCGATTGGACTTATCCAGTCGCTCGGCCCTTTCAATGAGGTGCAGACCTTTGATTTGAAAAATCCGGAGAACGTCGATAAGTACTTTGGAAAGGGAATCACGGTAATCGTCGGACCAATCAGCGATCGGCATGCAAAGGTCGCGGTTGACCTCACACTATTCCCTCTACCCAATTCCGGCGAAAGGGCAAATCTTTCAATATACATCACGAGCGACGTTCAAGATGGCTTCACTTTCAGCGACATGGAATTGTCGGCAAATTCTTTAAGATCAAGCGACATATCCCCGCTATCATGCGAAGGACATGGCGAAGCCCCTTCACTGCCAGCCTCTTCTCCACCAACAACGTCTACTGCCGCTCCACAGCGACCACTCACCTTCGGAGTGAAGGCCAACCCACTTGTCGGAAATGAAAAACCGTTGGCTGCGACGACGGTGAATGGTAGCGAGAAGTACAGTTCTGTATCCATCTACTGCGACGCGACTGAGCTGGCGAAAGCTCAAGGAACAGCGTCCGAGGTGACTTACACCCTTCCACCAACCTTTGTCTTGGGTGCCCCTACTTCCGACACAGATGCGGCTGATATTCAATTTGAAATTGAAAGATCGCCCTTCGATGCGATCGTGACGAACTCTCGTCCCCCAGACGCCACTACGCTCTCTGATTACAAATGGAAAACAGACCCATACGCAATAGAGCCTCTAATCGTTTCGGTAACGGACCCCGATCTTCGCAATGCACGCGAACGATCCGTATTTCTCTGGGGCCTTTTCGCTGGAGTAGCGGCTGCGTTTTTCGTCGCAGCGATCCAAGAGGTTGTAAATAGGGCGGGGAGGAGATCGCACCAAAGCCCAAGGGGCAAGCCAGAGCCAGACGTGGGTGGCTAAAACCTCCAGATTCGTGTCATGCGACTCCCCTTGTTGATGTTTGTGCAGATCAGAACCGGATTCCCGAGCGCCAGTCCGACCCGGCCCATTGCAGGTTGCAGGTCTCGCTATCCGACGCCATTCGCAGGGTTGCACCATTCAGAACTCGTACAGATGCACATCATCAACTCCACGAGCACCAAGATGGAAACGCGCGATTATCGCGTCGTTGTCCGGTTTGGAGACCTGTGCTGCCTCTACGGGCAGCACGAGAGGCGTTTCACTGGCTGACGCGCCGGCTTTGGCATCAGCGGCGTTGTTGGCTTTCACGTTCGAGACGATGACCAGAACGATCAGCAGTACGACGACGATCCCGAAGAGCATCAGGCAGCCGGAGAAGGACCCTTTTTCTTTGCGGGCTGTTCAGCGACCGCTCCCCCATTTTGAGTCATGCGCTGATCCTATCCAGCCAAGCGATCAGCCCCCGTCTGCGACGCCCTCTTGCTGAGCATGATGCCGACGAAACGACGCAAGTGCTCCCAGCCTTCCCATGATTCACCGGCAGCACGATCACGAATCAGCTTCAGTGTTCCAGTACTGGCCGTGGGGTGACCAGCGATGCGACCTAGAGCATGTGCCGAATCAGTGTGTTCCGCTAACCATGACAGTTGGTCTTCGGACACAGCGGGTCGAGAGATCAGTGCCAGAGTGACCTCATGATGGAGACCGGGGACCATCAGGGCATCGAGGACTCCGGGAGTGATATTAGTCCTCGTTGCCGCAATGACCTGATCCTGCCAGAGGTCAGACCGAGCTAGCTAGCTCCACTTCTGTGTGTAGGAGCGGGAACGGTCACTTGGTGGGGTGGTAGGGAACGGCATGCCCGATTTCCTCTCGGACGCGAAGCCATTCATTAAGGCGAGGCTCGACCTGTTCCGGAGGCACAAGGTGGATGAGCTGGGGTGCACCAAAGAGTTTCGGGCCGGTCGCGGATATCTCTTCTAGTCCTTTGAGCGCTGGTGGCACACGTTCGTCCCGTAGTTGCAGCAGTGCGCAATCCATGCTGAACAGGTCGAGAAAGAGGTCCCCGAAGTGCAAAGTCCCGCCTGCGGGGTGGAAGGCCCTCAATGCTTGCAGGACTGGACCGTCCAGACCGGGAGCGTCCGCATGCTCAAACCATCGCGGCTGATGTGCCAATCGATGAAGGATGCGCGGCCTGCGAGGACCAGCGTGTCCAACCCCTCGTCAAAGTGTTCGAAGGCGTTCCTGATTTCCCTAACCTTGAGCACCGGGAAGTCGTCGTCGAGCTGGAGGAGTTCGTTCAGCCGTAGCGATCGTTCTTTGAGCCGTTTCTGCCGGTGCGCTCGGGTTGCCTCAGGATGTCGGAACGCGGCTCCCGGCTGGAGCATTCGCTGAATCACGATACAGGCGAAAAGGCATGCTTGGAGGTCGCCCCAAACCATCGCGTCGTGGGTGTCGGTCTCGGGACGCATCGCCCTCAGCCATGCCCGCGTCAGGTACCGGCTGGCGATCTCTGCTTGCCGCCCCAGTTCATCAACGTAGACGGCAAGCTGAAGCGCTTCCGTTATTTCAGCAGTCGCCCCCGACACTGACCTTATGTTGCTCATGAGTCCACACTAGGTTGCCTTCGGCATCTGCTCCCACAAGGCAAGGTCCATTAGCTCTTCTAAGTTGAATCTCTGCATCTTGTCAACCATATTGATACGCCTCTTTCCGACGTACTCAAAACCCCGGAATCTAGGGTTTTCCCTTTCATAAGGGATACATTTACGTATGAAAGGGAACAACGGGCTAACCATCCGGCTCCATTTTGCTCCCGGCGATGCGCATCGAGTCGGGGATTATCCTGTTCCTCATTGGTAAGACCGAAGGCAGCCTATGGGATAGCAGGCTCTTTGCTGGCAAATTCTGCTGCTGTACCGTCCGCTAACCGCAATAAGTCAGCAGCAAGCATGAAGGACCAAATCACACACTGTTCCGCCTCGGCGGTAGTGACATCACCATGAACTCCCTTGCTGGCCATTGAGTCCAAATTCGTGATGCGCTTTCCGTAGCTGGCTAGCGCGTCGCCCATGACTTTCCCTTGGAGTTGCTTGCCAAGCTTTTCCTTTGCGAACTGGATGAGTCTGTTGCGGTAGGCATCATCATCCATGACACGACTTACCTTGTCGTCGCCAACGATGGTTTCGCCTGTAGCTGGATACAACGCGTCTGCGAGGTCCCTGATCATGCGCCTTGTGCTGGTCAAAGCCTGAGATAGGTCCTCAGGTGTTCCGGCAGCCAGCCTAGCTTCAGCCGCTGTGAACTTCTCCAGAGCGGCTGGAGCATGCTCGGCTAGGGCACTACGGACGTACTCCAGCCCGCGTTCGAACACACTGCTCGATGGTTTGCCAGTATGCAGGTTTGCTTCAACTAGAACGAGGTAACTATGCACGTCTTGACGGATGCGTTCGAGAATTTCCGTATGGTGCTGGATCATCGAGAGCAGCTTCGCTTGCCCTTGGTCTGCCGCCTTGGCCGCCTCGAAGGCGTAGTAGGTTGATCCCTTGTCCTGCACAGAGTCTTCATCGTAAACGCTTTGAATTCGCGCAAGGTTGATGTCCAGTTGGGACACCGGGACGACATCGATGTTGTCCCCCTTGCCTACCTTTCGTCCTAGTCGATACGCCTCGAATGCCTTGAGGACCTGCTCCTGAGCACCTTCAACACCCAGCAGCGTCATGAGGTTGTTGTTGATGCTTTCTATGGTGGGGTCCGTCTTAACAGCCCCTGCCTGCACGTCGAGCAATTCTATTTGGAAGCGGTACTGCGCCGTGTAGTCCTTCCTCAGGGAGGCTATCCGTGCCGCCTGTCGAACGAGTGAGGCGACCGACTGCCCCGGAGTGTCGAAGTTGTCCAGCGCGCTGCTTACTAGCTTGGCAATGTGATCCTGCATGTGGTCCTCCCTCGGCGTTGCTCCGTGAGAACCATACACGTCCCGATCCTTCAGTTGTGCCACAGAGTCAGCACGCCTCATCGGTAAGATTGTTTCCCATGATCGAGAACGAATTCAGCCTGTTTGATATACCTGAGACTGCTACACCTAGGTCACCATCAGTACTGCCGGACTTGCCTATACGGGATGATCAAGTTCAGGAGATTCGTGCTGCCTTCGACGAGGCTGGGATTGTCGAGCAGACTGCTCGGAAGTCACTGATTGAATCAGTAAGCATGCGTGAGGTCGCGTCCCTCCGCGACCTTCGTGCTGTAGAAGCACGCCGGATTGTTCAGCGGATCAAGGACACGACTAAGCCGAAGGCGACGGGTTCAAGCTGGGATACCCGTGAAGAAGATACGTGGATCGATAAACTATGAAATAACGAGGTTCTGCGCGATGGATAAGACCCTCTGGATGTGACCATTGAGGTGATCCAGAGGGTCTCCTCGTTCGGTATGTCAGACCTCAAATACCTTCATGACTTCGTCACCGTAATCATTGATAACCTTGACGGCGATCTTGCCTGTTTCAGCTCTGTTGAACGGACGAGAAATTGTCGAATACAGAGAATCCCAAGCCTCGGCATTGATCTCAGCTTTGAGGGTGTTTCTGAGCTTCTTAAGGGGATCACCCCCGCCGGTGAAATAGCAGTGGCGTACGAAGAAAGACTCTTCGTTGTAGTTAGTGTCGATCATCCAGAGGGCGACTTTGTCCGTGCCACCGGAACGAACCTCGCCCGTTGTTGGGTCGAAGACATCAATGCCCTTTAGATGGACGGTTACGACATCGACATCATGGATGACCTCAATATCAGGTTCCCCGAAAACTGTGAAGAGGTTCCCAGCGCCAGTCTTCTTCAAGTCCGCTCCCATCAGCAGATCGGAATTCATGCGGACAAAAAGGACATTGACTTTGCCTAGCTTCCTCTGGCCCGCAACTTCTGCAAAGCCTGCCGAAGAAGCGTCTACCGTCACCCCGTCGTCGTGCGTAACGTTGGTAGCACGAGGATCGAATGCAAAACCTAGCACGCAGAGCACGTCGATATCGTCCGCTTCTATGGCTTCCCGTGCCGCCTTCTTGATAAAGGTAGGCGAAACCGTCCCATATTGAGGACCAATAGCTAGCCCTATCCTGCTTTCGCCCGTCGTTTCAGTACTGGTCGCGACTGCTTGCATAAAGGTTCCGGGATACATATCGAGTGACGAAAAGACAAGCCGCTCCGCTTTTCTACCGTTTTGAATACCTGCCTTGAACAGATTGTCGAGGATCGATTGCTCAAACGGTGTATCGTCAACCAAACTTGCAGAGGCCTGACGCCCACTGGAGGAGGGCTTGGACTGCTGCTTTGATCCCTCCTCGAAAGTCAGAGAACGATGCGGTGTAAGGGACTCCACCGTAAATGGTCCGCTTACTCGAACCTTGCGCTTGTCCTCAAAGGGATCATCGACGAGAACTTCAAAATCTGCATGCCGCCGAATGATGGCGTCGATGTCCTTCCTCTCCATGCCTTCCTTGACGTCAGGGTTATTGGCGATCGCGCGCAGCGTAATATGTGGTATCCGCTTGTACACGAAGCCATGACGCACGTTGTTGGTGACTGGGCCGGAGGCAGAAGGCTTTCCGGACAGCGCCATTTCCTTCTTCCGCCCGTCCATCGAATCAGACATCAAGTAATACGGAAACTTGGCTCCCATCAAACGCTGCCGAGCCAGCGCGAGGGCGACGCGCGAGGTGTCAATAGTTATCCATCGCCGCCCCCACTGCTCTGCCACGAACGCGGATGTTCCAGAACCGCACGTAGGGTCGAGTATCAAATCACCGGGGTCGGTGCTCATAAGCATGCACCGCTCGATTATCGTCGTCGCAGTCTCCACGACGTAATTCTTGTCGCGTGCGCCTCCGATGTCAGACCAGACCTCGGTGTATGGAAAGGCGGGAAAGTCATCAAGGTAGCGGACATATGCAGGCATGTTGCGCCCTGCTGCCACACGCCCGGCGGCTAACAGGCGGCGCATGCCTTCTTCATTGGTCTTCCATCGAGCCTGCATGCTTGGGCGAAAGACTTTGCCCTCAACCTCGACGGGGAACCACGACGCCGCTCCTTCGCCTTTCTCTCGACCCATGCTTTGGCTCGTGAGATTATCGTGCCGGAAAAGTCTGGCTCCCTCGGGTATGAGGCTCATGTCTTGGCGCTCAGGCGCGGTTAAGCTCCTCCGTTCTCCGCTTGGCAGTTCAACTCGGGTGTACATTCCGGCACCGTCGCCACCGCCGATTTTCTTACGAAAAAGCTGACGATGCTTGACGATTTCCTTATTTTTGGCAAACCAATGGACATAGTCCACGGTTCCGCCGATGAAGTCACCCGTGGCGCTGCTCGTCTTCGACACGACGATAGTTGAAATCCAATTCTCGGCCCCGAAAACCTCGTCCATGAGGTTGCGTACGAGATGCACGTTCTCGTCACCGATTTGGACGAATACGCTTCCGCTATTGGCCAGCAAATCTCGGGCCGTAATCAGCCTGTCGCGTAAATACGCGAGATAGGAGTGAATGCCCAGCTCCCAAGTGTCCCGGAAGGCTTTTACTTGTTCGGCTTCCCGAACTGTGTCGCTAAGTTTGCCGTCGGACACGTCACGCTGCCGGGCGGAGACCTGCCAGTTGGAGCCGAACTTGATCCCGTACGGCGGGTCGATATAGACCATCTGCACCTGGCCACGAAGGTTTTCTCGCTCTGCGAGTGACCCCATAACCTGCAATGAGTCGCCCAATATCATCCTGTTGGACCAATTGGCGTCGTGGTGGTAGAAATCGACGGCGGAATACTCATCTAGTCCATCGAACATTTCGAATAGGACACCGTCGGGCTCACCTTCACCCTCAAGGGCCGTCTTCCGAAGGTTCTCGATCAGGACTCTAGGATCGATCTTTTCCTGTATGTAGATGGGAGGAGCGTCCACGACTAGCCCGGATGAATCCTGCTCGTCTTTGCCCTTCCAGACCAACTGGGGGTCGAGGGAAGTGTCGCGCGGGTATACCAATGTTTTGGGCTGCTCCATCTCCTCCGTGACGAAATGATGAGCATCGGCTGTGGGAATATTTGTCCGCTTATCAGCGTGATGAACGGACTCGACTGGCGTCGGGGCAAGTGTGGTCTTACGCGGAGGCATTTATATTCTCGCTATCTACAGTTTTCAAGAGTTCCACAATTGCTTCGTCAATGGCCGAAGCTACGTCCACCATGCTCTCGACTTCCAAGTAGGCCCATTTGCCAAAGCCGCGATGATTGTTGACACCAGCGCACCAAGAGAAACGCGCCGTGTCGGCCTTGGCTTTGGTAGGTCCCGGTGACTTTTGTCCACCAGACACTTCAATGATCAGCGTCTTGTCCACTTCGTCCCCATCTTTTCTTCGAAGTCTCACGAGGAAATCGGGAACGTAGTCGTGGGAGCGGCCTTTATGGACGTAGGGGATAGAAAAGCCGAGGTGGTCATTTTTAACGTAAGAGTGGACGTCTGGGTGAAGCTCCAGTTCAAGTGACACGATTTGCTCCCAAGTATTCCCGTCCCTCCCGTCGAGAACGACATGTGAAACGTGGGATTTCACGGTCTCGATGGCTGGTTTACGGCTCATGAAATAAACTTCGTTCGTCGAGCCAGTTGACTGTGTGCTCCTCAGAACGGGCATTACATGTTCCGTGCGGGCCTCTTCTGACTGGATCGTCAGGGACGTTACAAATGCCTCACAGGCTGCACTCACTCGCTCAGTCGAAAGCATCAGGTGGCCGATCGACAGCCCGTCACGCAACTCGATGGCAGCCGCCAGCCATTGGCGCATCATGTCAACGAGCCGTGGAAACAACCAAGGTTTAATGTCCTCCCCGATCGGCGTGAAGTGTGTCTTGAGGACGCGACCCGACAGCTCGTAAACAACTCGCTGGAAACGGACTTGGGCAGGATCAATCTGCACCTGACGCTCCCCCGCACCGATGATTCCGTACGTATCAGTCCACGTCGGAATCTCATCCTTACTGACGACAAACTTGCTGACCTTATTGGGATCAATACGTATCTCGGCATCGGGAATTTCTACGCGGTAGCCACTAACGTGAGGAAAATCAATTGCGAGATGCTTCCGGTCTTCAAGTGCAGCGATTTCGAGGGCAGGCGGCTTAGGAAGCTGCTCGACGATCGTTTTGTCGGTTGGGATGAATGCGAACGGGATGCCGTAGACGTTTGCATACTCCGGCTCGAACTTGCCGTCGTCACCCACGACGTAGTTGCGGCGCCGGAGTCCACGCCCCACTACTTGCTCACACAGAAGCTGGGAACGGAAAGGCCGGATGCCCAGTATGTGGCTCACCGTGTTTGCATCCCAACCCTCGGTGAGCATGGACACCGAGACGACGCAGCGAATCTCAGCCCCCAACTTGTCTTTTTTCCCGACTGTGTTCATAACCTCGCGCAAGATATCTTCATCCGAAATTTTTGAGACATCCGCTCCGGCATGACGTGTTGCCCACTCCCGTTTGAACGTTTCGATCTCTGAGGATGCGGCCAGACGAAAGTCAGCGCTAAGTATCTCGCCGGACTCCAGCGTCTTGGAATCAACTAAGATGCTGCGTGGTTGCCGAAGGGGGCGTCCCATCTCAGAGTTGCGAAACAGCTCAAGGTTTCCCGCACTCTTCTCAAACAAGACTCCATCTTCCGACGACTCGTAGACACCGCCAATCCAGTCGTAGACAAGTTTTGAAACGACAGTATTAGGACATACAACGATGAAAACGGGTGGCGGCTCCCCGTGGTCCTTGAGATGCTCCTCCCAGTGCTGAAAGGACACCTCGTAGGAGCGATACAGACTTCTAAGCGCGCCTTCAACCGCCGTAGGAGGAACCCAGTTACGACTGTCGGCAGGAGCACCGCGGTTGGTTTTGGGAAGCGGTGGAGTGATGTGGTCCCAGAGGTTTAGGTACGTCACCATTTCGCTTGTGGAGTCATCATCAACTGGCGTTCTCGGAATCTTCACTACGCCCGACTCGATCGCATCCATCAGTGAGAAATCCGAGACCGTCCATGGAAACAGAAAACCCTCGTTATAACCGCTCCCGGACAAGAAGAAAGGAGTCGCTGACAGGTCAACGACCTGTTTCACGCCAACTTTTTTCGCGATGGCTTGTAGTCCCTTGAACCAGACTCGGGCCTCGGCATTGGCTTCTTCTGCCTGTTTCTTTGCTTCCTTGGCCTCCGCCGACAGCTTCTTACCCTCAGGCTCTCCGGTTATTGCTTTGTCCTGATAGCAGTGGTGCGCCTCATCGTTGAAGATCATTATCTCGGAATGACCCCTACCCCCGGAGAAGTCCCTCAGCACGCGCGAGACCATCATTTCGGGGGTTTCCTTGAACGGGTCCTGACCAGAGTTTCCTGCCCTGAGGATTTTTCTTGTGTTGGCGGAGATGCCCTTGATCTCTTTGACGTCACGCAACATAAAAGCGTGATAGTTATGGATGACTATCTCTGCATTATTGATGCCCTGTTTCAGGTCGGCAGGAATGAGATCACGGGCGGTGTAGTAGTCTTCGCTGTCGGAAGGCATGAGCACACGCAGTCGATCTCGAATCGTCACACCGGGTGCAACAAGCAAGAATCGCTTAGTAAATCTGGCGTCGTTTTTCTGGCCGTACACCTTGTTTAACGTTTGCCAAGCGATCAGCATCGCCATGACGACCGTCTTGCCCGATCCTGTCGCCATCTTGAGCGCGACTCTGGGCAGACCCGAGTTGTAGTCGGCATTCTCCTGCTTGAGGCGGATGCGCCAGTCCGTGTAACCGTGGCGTCCCGATATTTCCGTGAGAAAAATAGCTGTCTCCGCTGCTTCGCGCTGGCCGAACAGCACTCGGTTACTTCGGTCCGGATTCGACCAGTGCCAGAGCAGTTTCTTAGTCACTGGGGTCGCGTGCTCAAAGTTGAATTGACGCCACCGTGCTACCTCGTTGCGCAACTCGTTCACGAGGATATTGCGTTCCATTCGCTCACCAGTTGTGTCGAAGTCGAACGCTTCCTGCACACTGTCAGCGGCGCCTACGGTGCCACCCTTACGGCTGGCTGCGATTGGTATGAAAGACTCGCTCGCTCGACGTCCATCCCGTATCTCACCCGTGGGACCGTTGGGGCCTAACACGTAGTGACGGGACGGCGGATCATAGGGGTTATTGAGAATCGGTTCGTCGATGACACCCTGCAATGCGGCTCCCACGTTTGGCTATGTAGCTAAATACTCGTCATAACGGTAGCGGAAGTTCAGCATCTTCCTGCCCTTAGCACCGCCGAACAGGTGTCGTCCCGGTGGGAACTGCCGTACACGAAACTAACCCTTCCCCGGTTGGGCAACAACCGCACTTCGGAACCGCGCATGGCAGCCGCTGAGGGCAAGCAGAGTGTGCGTGCTCTGCGCTCAAGGAAAACCGGAGGAGCTGAGCCAGTTCTGCTTCCATTCAGCGATTGAAACCTACGCTATGGTCCTAGTTATGACCGACCACTCCGCGCCCCAGATCGGGCCCCGTTTCGTGAGCCTTCAGCAAGTCGCCGACGAGTTGTCTGTCGGACAGCCGACAATCAGGGAATTGCTGAGATCGGGGGAGCTAAGGGGTATTCAAGTAGGTGGCCGTGGCGTTTGGCGGATTGAACGCAAAGAGATTGAGGCCTACATTCAGCGTGCTTATGAAACATCCGTTGAATCAGCCAAAGCCCTGCCCACCGAGAACATGCAGCAGGATACTTAAGCGGTCTTCCTTTGAAAATTTGTTTCCTAGGGAAGTAGTGAAGGACAGTGCAAGTGCTACGACGGATTCCACAGTGCGTCGTTCAAAGATGCAAGCACCCCAACCTGATGCAGATCAACTTTGTGGTACTGAGCTAGCACGGTGGTAGGCGAGATGCTCCTTATCGATGGGATGCCGTGGATGGACATGAAGAGCGCCAATGCGGGTCTGGAAGGCGAAAACTGAGCCGTCGTCGTCAATGGTCAGCGCATGTCCATCAAACTGCTTGTGGCAATTTGGGCATAGGCACAGGAGGTTCGACGGCACGTCTGGACCTCGATGTGGTGCTCCAAGAGGCCTGATGTGTGCCGCCTCTGAGTATGTCCCAGCCGCCGTTCGAAGCTGCGTACGGCACACTTGGCAGGTGTCCGCGTAGAGCCTCTTCACTGCCTCCGCGACGCTATAGTCACGTACGATTCTGCTACTCAACGAGTCGCGGCGTTCCGGCTCCTCGGCGCCACCCGTCAAGACGGCGATAGAAGAAACCAGTCCAGCTTCGGTTTGACCAGTAAGGGATTTGAGTTGATAGACGAGGATTTTGAATCCGTCTCGCAGCGCCCAATCCCAGTGAACGACTACGTAGAGTCCCACGTACAAATAGCTGCTGTCTCGGCGATTTTTAGTCAACACCGACTTCTTCACGAGAACTCTGACTGGACGTTCCAACTCGTAATTGCGTACCAACCCAAGGTTGCCCCGAATGAGTTGTTGGTCTGCGATATGAAGCCGCGTGGTTGGGTCCTGTCCCCCGAAACCCGTGTAAGTTATCAAGTCGCCATCAAAGGCGTCGTCCGAATACCCGTCGGAGAGGCAAATTGCGTCAACTCCCTCAGCCCCGCCGGAAATGCCAGCCTGTGTTTGTCGATGAACACCAGCCAGAAACGCCGCCCTGCGGTTTTCGAACTCCTGTGGGGCTTCGTACCCGACGATATCTCCATAAATGATTCGGTCTCGTGTGCTCGTTGACATCACTGCCACCTCCGCTAATTCTTTCGCGCGACGCCTGCCAGCCTCTGATATGCGCCAAAGGCTGTTTGGGGAGTCAGAAATCCAACCGCGCGATCGCAAATACTTTTTGGTGGCACCAACCCGTATTTTCCAGTTCTCACGTGGGCGACGATTAACTTGCTCACTGCTCGGTACCTCGTGATCAACACTGTTCAGGAGGAACCCGTACCCCGCCTCCAATTGCAGGAAAAGCTGCTCAGTGGACAACTCTCCGCTCTTTTGGCGCGACAGGAGAGTGAGAATGCGCTCACCGTGGATATCGCTGTTAGTTCGCTTCATTGCCGAGAAGCACAGTTGGAGCGCCTTTTAGACGCATATGTTCTTTGGACAGAGGCGGCCCTATGAAATGCATTAGTTTTTGTGCGCAATCCACAATTGGAGAACGTGTGGCGCCCGTGGCGGGTACTTTACTAATCACGACAGCGATGCTATCGCCCGCTGCAAAGCTTGATACGTCCACCTAGGGTCGATCTCCATCCGTTCTCCAGCCGGTAGCTCACTGGCAGCACCGGGTAGGAACACTTTCGGCCCCTCCCCTCCCATCTCTCTCGCTATCACCAAAGTCGCTGTCGGGAAGGAATCAACGACGGTCCTGTGCACTGCTCGCGGAGGCAGTTTGTATGTCTCTCCTGCTACGACCTTTCTCCTGCCGCGCTCGTCCAGCGCCCACCTACCGGCGAGACGAATTGTCGTGTTGCGGCCACTCCCGTACTGGATTTGGTAGGCGCCGTACTGCCCGTCATCCGTTTGTCGAGGCTCCAGATAGGTGTCAGTCAGTCCGCCCGTGAGCACCGCGCTATTGAGCTCCCAAGTGTGGTCGTGAAGGCTTCCAAGTTCGTCTGCCCATTGTCGAGTTTCCTGTGTCCACAGATGCAGCCGCGTCCGAAATGAAGTGCCTAGAACAGAGGTCAGCTCTAGGTGAGCAAAACCAAGGGGATGTTCCGTAGCCTGTACCTGCGGAAGGGCTTCTGCTACCTCTATAAGGATGCTTCTGGCCAGCGCACTGTTAATGCCGACGTTGTCGAAGATTCCTTGTACCCCTGAGGCCGTGAACTCAAGCATCGACGCAAAATGCCTTCCTGTAGATGTCTTCAAAATTAAGGTCCTCTGCACGTGCGAATCCCGACAGCAGAGATGTGGGCTGCTCTTCACCGACGATGACCTCGTACCCTTCAAGAACGGCACGAGCAGACTCTGCCGTCATGTCCTTTGGTCGTGGTATACGGCGATCGTCAAAGTTGGAACGAAGGACGGCATGGCCATGGGCAGCGCTTTCGAACTCGTCCTTGATGCTCTTGTAAAAAAAACTATCGTGCCTCGCCATCAGTGCAGGCGCCGTCTGTGACGCCACCGTAGCTAATAGCATTGATGACCCCATATCGATCCGCATTGGACTGTAGGTGCGAAGAAGCACTATGTCTTCATTGATGCGAGAATGCGAGGCATGAACTCGGGCAGACAGGATGCACGCGAGTAAATCAGTTTGGATAGCTCTTGGGTCCGATTCATTGTCACGGATGTCAGCCGGGTCGCGCTGTTGACTTCGGTAAGACGCATAGCGCGCACATAAGTGCTTATCCCTAGGGTCAAGTATCTGAATGGAAACGGGCTGCGGAACTTTTCGCTCAGCTAAAGCAGGCAACACTGTGCGGCTGAACCAACGCCCAGAGCCTCCCCGAAACCACCACCCAGAAGTGCTACTCAGTTCGGCAACCAAAAGAGTGTTGATTTCTCCGCTCGGCACCTGCCTAAGTTCCGCTTCTTCCACTAACTGCGCGATCTGCCCTAGGAGCAGGTCATGGCGATCATCTCGTAGCCGCTCTTCCTTGTCGCGAATACGGCGCAGACGGGAGGCTCCATACACGCTGAGCAGAAAGGTCGATAATCCGAAAAGGAAGACCTCGTCGGGAACGTCTGCTGGTAGCTCGAACGGCGTGAAGAGGTCCATCAATGCGACACCAACACCCACGACTCCTGCGAGGCCGGTGACAGCACCCGCCGGGTCTGCCTTCGCAAGGGCTATAGTCTCTGCCACAAACCCCTTGTTGCTCAAATGTATCTTCCTGCCTCAACTGTTCCCTGTGTATTTACCACACTGTTGCCCTTCACCCGGATCGGGTAGGCGCCTCGTGAATCCTATAGGACGCTGCCGCCTGCGGGGTCTCAGCCTGACAGCTACTGATGTTGGCCGACAGCGTGAATATGACGACGACCCCGAGCATGAATGCCCTCGTCTTCTTGGTACCGGACAGACTTTGCTCCAGTTGTTGCCACCGGTGTAACCCGTCATTAGGTCGCGATCACCATGAAGCTGCTGCGCTCAGTCCACCGGTTCTGCTGGGACTTCTTTTGAACCTCTCAGCGACTCGCCAAAGTTCTTCCCGCCATGGAATTGACTCTGAAATCATGCGGCATCGGCTTCCTGTGATTTCAAATAGCGATAGACAGTTGCGACGCCGATCTCCAGCTCTTCCGCAATCTTTGCCACGCTGACGCCCTCGCTTCGACGCTGATCGACAATTCCTTCTTTCTCAGAATCCAGAGCCTTAGGGCGGCCACCAATGCGACCTCGCGCACGAGCGGAAGCCAGCCCGAGACGTGTTCTGTCCGCATTTAGTGACTTCTCGAATTCCGCCATTGCCCCCATGACGTGGAAGGTCAGCCTGCCGCTAGGTGAATTCGTATCTATCGAGTCGCTTAGGGACCGGAAGTTGGCCTCCTTCTCATGAAGCAGGTTGATCACAGTGACGAGGTGGTGCAGTGATCGTCCAAGCCTGTCGAGTTTTAGGACGACGAGGGTGTCACCGTCTCGGATGTAGTCCAAGCACTTTTGGAGTTCCGGACGATCGTCACGAACGCCGGACATCTTCTCTTGGTAAATCTTCTTACACCCAGCAGCCTTCAACGCGTCGAGCTGTGAGTTGAGTGACTGGTCTGCCGTCGAGACCCGTGCGTATCCGATGAGTGACATGCCAAAATACTATCAATAACGCTGTTTCTTAGCTATTGATAGAAATCAGCATTTGAGAGAATTTTGAGAGAGAAATTTGGGGCAGTTCGCGAACCTACCAAAATCCTTCGTTTTTGAGACAGCACGGCCTAACGTCGCTTCAGGTAAAACTCCCAAATTGAAGTTGCGATGACAGGCGGACCGGTCGTGTTGGTGCGAGGACCCAATCTCAGCCGTAGGGCATACGCGATGAACAGTGGGCTTACACATATTGCGTAGAGGCTGCGGGTGCCATGCCTCCCGAAAACTTGTAGCAGGACGCCTAGGCTTCTCCCCCTAAAATCGCTCACATCGGCTCGGGTTCAGGGATTGCTTGTTGTGAAAATCTCATGCGCATTTAGATTCCCACACATGTGACATGGATTGCCGCGAGTAGGCACGGAAACAATGCTAATTACTACGGGGCAGCTCGCGAGACTTTGCGGAGGCAGGGTTTGCTCAACCTAGAGAACTAGCAGCGCAAAGGACAATGAACGCGAACCTGATTTCCCTATGAGAGAACACACTTATATCGCGTCAGGGCACTTGCTAAATTTTATACATGAGCGCTTCGTGCACTCACGGGTCATATATCGAATAAAAACAAAAGCATGGGCGCAGGACGCATAGTTCCTGTTTATAAAAATAAAAAGTTAACTACAAGAACAGCCACAGACCTGCAGAAATCCTGAAGGGGATACTTGTGTCTAATGTAGTTAAACTCCGTTACTCCGCGTCGGCTGATCGCTTGCTCTCACTTGCCGAGACTGCCCAAATTCTGGGAATATCACCCAACAGCGCTCGTGGTCTCCGTAAGAGGGGCAACTTCCCGCCTGCAACAAGGGTTGGCAGAAACCTCCGTTGGACGCGCGCCAACATCGACTCATGGATTGCGTCCAATACGGAGGTCACCAAATGAAGAACGAGAAATTTGCCGAGGCGTCAGCCACCGTCATCGATCTTATGGGGAATGCAAAGTTCAAAAAGCGGTTGATTCAGTCCGAGCCGCGTTCATCCGCTGCCGCCCAGATGGATGGTGTCGCCGTGCGCCACGCGCCTTCGTCGAACCCAGAACGGGTTGAGGATGAGAAGCGGATGTCGGGCAAGCGTCCTGCAAGGACAGACCCAAAAGGCAACGTGTTGCCTGCTGGCATACGGTACGTAGAAAACCGGCCCAAGCTGCCCTATCGTGTGGAACAGGAACTCCAGCAGGTAAACGGCTCGTGGCGTTCTACGTCCAAGAGCTATCCCACGCTTGCGGCTGCGAAAAAGGGACTAGCGAACCTTAAACTCGACATCGCACAGGGCAATCCTCCTCCCGGCCAGCGGGCTAAGACATCTCTCGCGGACTTCCAGAAGGAAGCGCAGGGATCGGTTCTTAAGGCAGGCCGTACCCCCAACACGGTGCGGGACTACGACCGTGCGTGGAGAATTCGTATTTTGCCCGATCTCGGAAATTTCAGGCTGGGAGACATTAGCCCGGACGTTGTTGAGGAGGCCATACAGAATTGGTTGGAAAGCGCGACACCCTCAACCGTTTGCAGCGCACTGGCTTACCTATCTCAACTTCTGGATAAGGCTGTGGCACAGAACCGGATCGGCAAGAATCCCGTTCGAGGTGTGGAACGTCCAAAATCAACTACTACTACCAACGTTGGAGAACGCGCGCTGACGGGCGGACAGCAAGCCGACCTACTACGCATCATGCAAGGACAAGACCCTGCATATGACTGGTTTATTCAAACTTTGCTCCATACCGGCCTACGCTTCAATGAAGCAACCGCGTTGAGAGTTACCGATGTGAACCTATCGGCGGGAGTTTTGGCGGTCAACCGCGCATACTTTCTCGATGAAAACGGAGAACTTAAGCTTGGTCAGACGAAGGGGAAAAAGTGCAGGACGGCACCGATCCCCGACTCCTTGCGAGCCGCCTTACAAGCGGCGATGCAGGGAAAAGCACCAAGTGAGCAGCTCCTAACAACGCCCGCAGGCTCAACCATCCGTGGAAGCAATTTGCGGCGGTCTCTAAACTGGGACGCGATCCGAAAGTCGATCGGAAAGCCCGGTATGTGCTTCCATGATCTCAGGCACACGGCTGCCTCAAACATGCTGACCATGGGCGTCCCACTGCACGATGTGCGGGCTATTCTTGGCCACTCGGATGTGGCGACAACGAACGCATATTCGGGAAGCCACTTTGACTATGCTTCAAGAGCAGCGGAGCGCATTAATGACCATTGGAAGGTAATTCTTCCTTAGGCCGCCAGTTCGAGGGCCGCAATAGTAGCCCCTGAAACCACCGCCCGCACCTCTCACCCAGTTGGGAGAGGTGCGAGCGGTGGTCAACAAGAGGGAATGAAAAAATTTACCTAAGAGAAAACACTATTCTGCGGTGCTCCGACGCCGAACACCCGATGACGCAAGCATCCGCTCAACCACTGCGTTCGTACGCTCCTTGTTGCCCCTCAGGCCCGGTACGTCTCCGATGAGCGAACCAGCAGCAGGCTTGATTACGTAGTCAGGTCGAGGAGCGATTCCACGGGCGCGCAATGTGGCGTTCTTCATGTCCTTCAGACCGATCTTCACTTTCGAGATGTGCTTCATCGTCTGCTCCTCCCTTTTCACCTATTGTACGTGTCCTACTGACATCCGATGTTAAGCAGCGCTCAAAAGTCCCTACGCCCCATCTTCCTGCGGAGGTCTGAAGCGAAGTATAGGAGCAGAAGGAAAGCGGCGCTTTGAATGCAAGTGGCAACCACCCATGCAATTGCCCAGACTTCCGCAGTCACGGGCACTGCGGCGAGAGCAGCCATGATGAGCAACACTAGTGCGGTTCCAAGCAAAGCCAACCGCAAGGGCCCTTGCACTTTCGCGACCAAAGTGTGTTCTGTTGTGCGGCTGAACCACGACAGCAGCAAGGCGGGACCGATGAGCAGGATGGAAGCTGATGGGGACGGTATGACCACCTCCCGCAGGAGAACCTCAGAATTAGCGCGAATCAGCCACGTTGCGCAGACAACGAGAGTGACCATCACAATGCTGACTTTTGCGAACCTATAAAGCCCCTGCTTCGCGGGAACTACCCAAACCCACAGTTCGCCCTTCAAAAACCTTGCATTCGGACGAACCGTGACGTGGCCTGACGTTCTTTGTAACCAGCCCTCCGGTTCGTCAGTAGCGAGACCCTCCTGAAGGTCCCCTTCAAATATGGTTCCTTCGAGAGTGAGCCGCTCAAGAACCACGCCGTCAGGTAGTTCCACCTCAATGTGCTGGCTAGCAGCAAACCCCATGTCGGGTACTTGGAGACGGAAGACAACGCGCTTGCTCTGGCCCCGAGAATGTCTGGGAGCGTCCTGATCTACCGAATACTTCAGAATGGTGCGAGTTTCGACGCGCTCGGCATCAATTTCGACCATGAACAGGAACTGCTGGCCCAACTGCTTTGCAATGCTGGTGAAGGCCGACAGTTCCAAGGACTCGTCTTCACTGAGCGGGGAACGCCTATGCTCCCCCCGCTCCAGCAGGGCTTCAAGCCTCTTTGAGATGCTCAGAGCGTCCGGGCCCCCGTCAGACTCTACTAGCTCGCCCAATACCGTCTGAATGGCGCCCCACACCCTGTCCTCGCGAACCCAGCGCGGCGTCAGTGCACTCAGGAACTCGAACGCGTAGCGACTGTTCAGTGGAGTGTCCAAAACCGCCATGGACTTCCCTGTCCAGTCTTCCGTATCCAAGTGCCGGAGGGGAACTTTCTCCATGAGAGCGAGGGGAACTGCCATTTGACCACCCGGACGCGCCAGACGAAGGTCCGCAGGAACTGTCACATCGAGTGAAACGTGAAGACGAGTAGTGCCATCACCGCTTAAGCGCAAAGCGTCCACGCGCCTATGGACCCAAGACTGAGACCCAATCAGCAGCGAAACCAACTTCTGCCCGTCAGACGGTTCTTCGTTGTAGCTGTGGGCGTCGCCCCGGAACTGACCGGCATCACTGGTCAAGAAGCCGGAGTCATCGGGATGCCCCTCACACATGTCGATTTGTCGCACGAATACACTCTGGCACCGCTCCTGCCCCGCAGGTGGCAACAACACTTCTTAGTATTGGAAAGCCAGATTTCGGCCCACGATGGGGGACAACTGCTGAGATTTCCCGCCCCATTTCCCGCCCCGGAGCTGCTAAGTGCCTTTGCGCTGCTAGCTTACTAAACAAGAAAGCCCCCGGAATCTCGGGGATTCCGGGGGCTTATCTATGTAGCGGTGGGGAGGCTCGATCTCCCGACCTCACGATTATGAGTCGTGCGCTCTAACCAACTGAGCTACACCGCCACGAATGAGAAAAACCTGTGTCAAGCCGGTCAAAACCGCCTTGACACAGGCCCTCATTCAGAGCCCCCCACCGGAATCGATCCGGTGACCTCGTTCTTACCAAGAACGCGCTCTACCACTGAGCTAGGGGGGCAACGAGTAAATACTCTACCGGAAGATTTTCACACCAACAAATCGGCGTCCGGGGGCGGCAGCAGGGCCCTGCGGCAGGGAGTATTCCACCGCCCCCACACCAGGTTTTCCGCGGATTTCCGGGGCTGGAGGAGGCACGAAAGGCACAAGGGCGACGGCGGAAAGCACCTTCACGAGGCCCAGCGCCTCCTTGCCAACGGCAGAATGTGTCCAGCCCCACACCCGCACCATCGGTTAAACACCGATGGGCCGGCTCGAAAGCCGGCCCATCGCCGTCGTCAATTGCTCAACGTGCGGAAGTGTTTACCACTTGCCCTTGCGGTTGAAGTCGCGGTGTCCGCTCTCGCCGCCGCTGCGGGGCTTGCGGGAGCCGTCGCCGTGGCCGCCGAAGCGGGAGTCGCCGGACTGGCCGCGGTCGCTGAAGGAACGCTCGGAGCGGTCGCTGTAGGAACGTCCGCCGCGATCAGCCGAGGACCGCTCGCCGTCGTTCTTCCGGAATTCCTTCTTGAACCCGCCGTTGCCCTTGAAGTTGCCGCCGCGGTTGCCCTGGTAGGCGCCGCGGTCGCCCGAGGGCTTGCGGCCGTTGTCCAGCTCGAGGTGGATCAGCTCGCCGCCGATCCGGGTGCGGGACAGCGCCCGCAGCTGCTCGGGGCTCAGGTCCGCGGGCAGCTCCACGAGGGAGTGGTCGGAGCGGATGTCAATGCCGCCGATCTGGGCCGAGGAGATGCCGCCCTCGTTGGCAATGGCACCCACGATGGAACCCGGCATGACGCGCTGGCGGCGTCCGACGGCGATCCGGTAGGTGGCGTTGCCCTCGGTGAGCGTACGGGTCGGGCCACGGGAGCCGAAGCCGTCCTTGGAGCGCTCACGCTTCTGGTACTCGGGAGCCGCGGGCAGTTCCTTGACCAGGAGCGGCTGTCCACCCTGGGCCATGACGGCCAGTGCTGCAGCGATTTCTGCTGCCGGCACCTTGTGCTCTTCCTCGTAGGAAGCGATGAGGTCGCGGAACATCGAGACGTCCTCGGACTCAAGGGTCTCAGTGATGCGCTCGGCGAATTTGCCCAGGCGCAGGGTGTTCACGGTCTCGGCCGTGGGCAGGTGCATCTGCTCCACCGGCTGGCGGGTGGCCTTCTCGATGGAACGCAGCAGGTACTTCTCCCGCGGCGTCATGAACAGGATGGCGTCGCCGGAACGCCCTGCACGGCCCGTGCGGCCGATGCGGTGCACGTAGGACTCGGTGTCGTGCGGGATGTCGTAGTTGATCACGTGGCTGATGCGCTCAACGTCCAGGCCGCGGGCGGCGACGTCGGTGGCCACCAGGATGTCGATCCGGCCTTCCTTCAGCGCATCCACCGTGCGTTCGCGCTGCTGCTGCGGGATGTCACCGTTGATGGCTGCGGCCTGGAAGCCACGGGCCTTGAGCTTGTCAGCCAGGTCCTCGGTGGCCATCTTGGTGCGCACGAAGGCGATGACGCCGTCGAACTCTTCCACCTCAAGGATGCGGGTCATGGCGTCCAGCTTGTGCGGGCCCATGACCTGCAGGTACCGCTGGCGCGTGTTGGCGCCGGTGGTGGTCTTGGACTTCACCGAGATCTCGGCGGGGTCGTTCAGGTACTGCTTGGACATCCGGCGGATCTGGCTCGGCATGGTGGCCGAGAACAGCGCCACCTGGCGCTCCGAAGGGGTCTGCTGGAAGATCTGCTCAACATCCTCGGCGAAGCCCATGCGCAGCATTTCGTCAGCCTCGTCCAGCACCAGGTACTGCAGCTCGGACAGGTCCAGGGAACCCTTCGAGATGTGGTCGATCACGCGGCCGGGGGTACCCACAACCACCTGGGCGCCGCGGCGCAGGCCGGCGAGCTGGGGACCGTAGGCCGAGCCGCCGTAGACGGGCAGTACGGTGAAATCGTCAATGTGCTTGGCGTAGGAGGTGAACGCCTCGGCCACCTGGAGGGCCAGCTCGCGGGTGGGGGCCAGGACCAGGGCCTGGGTCTTGCGGGACGGGCCGTTGAGGTCGTGGAGTTCGGCCAGGCGGGACAGTGCCGGCACTGCGAATGCTGCAGTCTTGCCGGTACCGGTCTGTGCCAGGCCAACAACGTCGCGGCCTTCGAGCAGCAGCGGGATGGTGGCTGCCTGGATGGGGGACGGCTTTTCGTACCCGACATCCTGCAGGGCGGCCAGGACGCGGCCGTCGATGCCGAGATCGGCAAACTTTACGCCGTCTTCCTCTTCCTCAACCTTGGCGGAGGGGGCTTCCGTGGCAGGAGCTTCGGCAACTTCCGTGGCGGGCTCGGTTGCGGGTGCAGCGGCCTCGGTAAATTCGACGGCGGCGGTTTCAGCAGTTGCCGATGCGGTGGTTTCGTTCTGGTTTTCGGGCATAGAGAGTTGTTCCTCATCCATAGGGGGCCAGGCGGCACTACCCAGGTGAGCGGAGCCGCAGTACACGTGCCGATGGTGCCGGGCAAACGTTGACCGGCCGGTCACAGAAGTCCGGCGCTTTCGCAATCCCATGGCAGGACTTCGCGCTGCATCTCTTGGCTGCTATCCCAGCAGTCTGTACAGCGTTTTCTTTAGCCGGCTCTCCCTATGAAAATGCCCGCATCGCTTGCGCGGGCCCCAACACTTGCCAGTCCTGCCTCAAAAATTGGGCAGGAATAAGGGATTTCCGGAGTGGGGGATGTTTCAAGTGTAGGGCACGAAGGTGCCGTTGGGTAATTAAACGGCCGACGACGGCGGTGAGCTTGCGCACACAGCCCACCGTACAGCCTCGTGAGGGGACCGGTGCTACCGTCCCAGCCGCCGCAGCAGCACCTCAAACCGGGTGTGGTACTCGTCCTGGAGCCGGATCTCGCCGTCGGCCTCTGCACCGCGCAGGGCCTTAACAAGCTCCGCATCCGGCGCACTGAACCACTTGCCGATGGTGACGCCATGGCGCGGGACGAACGTGCGCTCGATGGTGTCGCCTGCCTGGATGCTGCCGGTGCGGAGGACGCGAAGGTAGGTCCCCACCCGCCCTTCCTCGGCGAACCGCTTCACCCACTGCGGTTCCTTCATCCGGCGCTGGAACGTGGCGCAGGGCGTGCGGGGGGACGTGACCTCAAGCTCGACGCCGGACCCCACCTTCCAGCGCTCCCCTATGACCGCGTGCGTTGCCTCGATGCCGGAGACGCGCAGGTTCTCACCGAAGACGCCCGGCGGAAGCTCGCGCCCCAGGGCAGCGGACCAGTAGTCGGCGTCGGCCTGTGAATAGGCGTAGACGGCCTGGTCCTCCCCACCGTGGTGCGCCCTGTTGGCCTGGATGTCCCCGCGCAGGCCCAGCTTGTGCACCTTCACCGGACCATCCGCGGGCCGCTTGTCGATGGCGGTAACTCCCACGCTGGAAGCATCCCCCAGAAGCTGGTGGACGCGGCAGACGGCAAGGACAGAACCTGATTCCATGGCATCAGTCTAGGGTTCTCCGGTATGGCGCCCGCTCCCCCGCCGCGCGTGGGCACTTCTCCCCTGCTTCTGTGAGCCTTCCTGCTCGCAGGGCGCACCGGCAGGGGCTACGCTGATTCGAGACTTGCATTTGGGGGTGCAGCGCTGCGCCCAAATCGCGTGAACAACTGAGGGGGACGCCGTGGACTCGAACCAGAAAGACCCGAAAGAGGAACCGCAGACCGGTCCCCTGGGTGGTGCCGGCGGCACCCGTGGCAGCAACGGCGCGGGCAGCACTGCCAAGCCGCCGCCCTGGCAGGTGCCCAAACCGGAGCTGCGGCCGGAGCTCCTCAATGACCCTGTCACCCCCGTGGACCCGTTTGCACGCGAACGGGAAAAGCAGCTCACTGATGCAGCGGCACGGAAGAAGCGTTCCCAGCGGCGGACCGTGGTGGTGGGCCTGGGTGTCACCGCCCTGCTGGCCGGCACCATCACGGCCGTGGTGGCCAGCAACGAGGACGACCCCGAATACGCACAGGTGTGCTTCAACGAGGAAACCGGCGAGCGCGTGGCGGACACCAGTTGCAACAGTTCCGCCGGCCGCAGCGGCGGCATCTACGCCTGGTACTTCTACTCCCGGGGGGCAAGCGTTCCGTCCATCGGCCAGAACCGGTCCACCGCCCCCAACTACACGCGGACCATTCCCAGCGGGGCCAAGGCCTCCACCGGTTACAGCAGCAAGGGCGGCACGGTCAGCCGCGGCGGTTTCGGATCAAGCGCCAAGAGCGGCTCAAGTGGCGGCGGCAAGGTATCGGGAGGCTGACGGATGAAACGGTTGTTGTCTGAGCCCCGGCCCGACTGGAAGCAGAAGATTGAAGAGCAGGGGCTGGTCTTCTCCACCACCACCATGGATGACGGGCGCCGCATCGAGTACTGGAACGAGTCGGCATACTACGAGTTCACCATGGACGAAGTCGAGACCCTCGAAGTGGCGGCCGAGGACATGCACCGGATGTGCCTGGAGGCCGCAAAATTCCTCGCCACCGGGGCCATGGGCAGCATCGGCATCGGACCCCAGGCCCTGGAACTGGCAGCCGAGTCCCTGCAGGCCGGCGACGTGGACGTCTACGGCCGGTTCGACTTCATCTATGACGGCCAGGGTGGCCCGGCCAAGATGCTCGAATACAACGCCGACACCCCCACCGGGCTCATCGAGGCCGCCGTCGCCCAATGGTTCTGGCTGCAGGACGTCCACCCGGGAAAGGACCAGTGGAACGGCATCCACGAGGCCCTGATCCGGCAATGGAAAAAGTTCCAGTACCGCACGGGCATGAGCACCCTTCACGTTGCCCATTCGGAAGTGGAGGAATCCGGCGAGGACTGGATGACCGCCGCCTACATGCGCGACGTCGCCAGCCAGGCCG
Source organism: Pseudarthrobacter defluvii (assembly GCF_030816725.1). NCBI lineage: Bacteria > Bacillati > Actinomycetota > Actinomycetes > Micrococcales > Micrococcaceae > Pseudarthrobacter > Pseudarthrobacter defluvii. The sequence goes on along the minus strand of NZ_JAUSYG010000001.1, from coordinate 989,392 downwards.
GGTGGACCACCATCGGCATCAACATGTCCGATATCGGCTGGGACCCCAACCTGAACCGCTTCGTGGACCTTGACAACTTTCTGATCAGCACCATCTTCAAGCTCTACCCCTGGGAGCTGATGATGAAGGAGGAGTTCGGCCCGCGGCTGCTGGAGCGCGCCCACAGCCCGCGCTGGGTGGAACCGGCCTGGAAGATGCTGCTCTCCAACAAGGCCCTCCTCGCGGCACTGTGGCATCTCTACCCCAACCACCCCAACCTGCTTCCGGCCTACCTCACGGACCCGGGGCCGCTGAAGGAATGGGTGGCCAAGCCCCTGCACGGCCGCGAGGGCGACAACATCCGCATCCACGCTGACGGCATCAGGCTCGAGCAGCCCGGCGGGTACGGCCGCGAGGGCTGGTGCTACCAGCAGTACCACCCCCTCCCCGACTTCGACGGCAACCGTCCGGTCCTGGGCCTCTGGGTGGTGGACGGCGAGTCCGTGGGCTGCGGCATCCGGGAATCGGACGGGCCGGTCACGGACTACTTCTGCCGCTTTGTGCCCAACACCATTGACGCGCCGGCTCCGCTTTCCGCGGTGGCCGCCTCCAGCAAGGCAGGAATCACGCTATGAACCAGGTGACAGCATGAGTACAGACATGACGACGGCGGGAGCCCCCGGAGGCGGGGCCGGCACCCCGGTGCCGGGCAAGGGACTCCGGGCCGGGATCCTGGACCTGGGCGACTCGGTGATGCTGGGGCTGGCCTCCACCGCCCCGGTGTACTCGCTTGCCGCCACCCTTGGCCTGATCGTGGCGGTCAACGGCAACTACACGCCCCTGATTCTCCTGCTGGGCTTCATCCCGGTCCTGTTTATCGCCTATGCCTTCCGCGAGCTCAACAGTGCCATCCCGGACTGCGGCACCACCTTCACCTGGTCCCGGCAGGCGTTCGGCCCCTGGGCGGGATGGCTGGGCGGCTGGGGCGTGGCGCTCGCCGGGATCGTGGTGCTGGCCAACCTGGCGCAGGTGGCCGGGCAGTACCTGTGGCTGCTGGTGGGCGACGGGTCGCTGGCGCAGAACAAACTGCTGGTCACCGGAAGCGGCCTGCTGTTCATCGTGCTGATGACCCTGGTGAACTACCGTGGGATCCGGTTGGGCGAACACGTCCAGCGCGTCCTGACGTATGTCCAGTACATTGCGCTGGGCATCTTCGCGCTGGCCATCGTCATGCGGATCGTGGGCGGGGCGCCGGAAGGCCAAGCCTTCGACTTTGAGTGGTTCAACCCGGTGGGAGCCTTCACCGATCCCGGTGCCGTGGTGCACGGAGCCCTCCTGGCCCTGTTCATCTACTGGGGCTGGGACACCTGCCTGGCGGTCAACGAGGAAACCGAGGACCCGTCCAGGACCCCCGGCCGCGGCGCCGTCATCTCGGCCTTCGTGTTGGTAGCGATCTATGTTTCCGTGGCGCTGCTGGTGATGATGTATGCCACCGTGGGGTCCGAGGGCATCGGCCTGGGCAATGAGGCCAACCAGGACGACGTGTTCCTGGCCATGAAGGATGTGGTGCTGGGGCCGTGGGGCTGGCTGATCGTCGTCGCGGTCCTCGCCTCCGTCCTGTCCTCCACGCAGACCACCATCCTGCCCACCGCACGCGGCACGCTCTCCATGGGCATCCACGGCGCCCTGCCCGCCAAGTTCGCCGAGGTGCACCCCCGCAACCAGACCCCGGGTTTTTCCACCAAGGTGATGGGTGCCGCCGCGGCCGCCTACTACGTGGCCATGAGCTTCCTGAGTGAAAACCTGCTGTCGGACTCCATCAGCGCCATCAGCCTTTTCATTGCGTTCTACTACGCCCTGACCGGCTTCGCCTGCTTCTGGTACTTCCGCGGGACGCTCCGGGACTCGGCCCGCAACCTCTGGTTCCGCGGCATCCTGCCCCTGGCCGGTGCCCTCCTCCTGACCGCCGCGTTCTTCGTCTCCGCGGTGCAGATGTGGGACCCGGCGTATGGCGACACCCAGATCTTCGGGGTTGGCGGGGCCTTCGTGAGCGGTGTGGTGCTGCTGGCCCTGGGCGTGGTGCTGGCCGCCGTCTGCCGGTTCCTGCCCGCCACGCGCGGCTACTTCGTGGTCAAGAAATGACCCGTGAGGCCATGCCGGCAGGCCCGTCCGACATCCTGGACCTCGATTCCCTGCTCTCGGCGGAGGAACTGGAGCTCCGGCAGAAGGTCCGGGACTTCACCTGCCAGCGGATCAAGCCGGACATCGCCCGCTGGTACGAGGACGCCGTCTTTCCCCTGGACCTGGCGCCGGAACTGGGCGAGCTGGGTGTGCTGGGCATGCACCTGGAGGGCTATGGCTGCCCGGGCCGCTCCGCCGTCGAATACGGCCTCGCGGCAATGGAACTGGAAGCCGGCGACTCCGGGATCCGCACCTTCGTGTCCGTCCAGGGCTCGCTGGCCATGACCGCCATCCACACCTGGGGCTCCGAGGAGCAGAAGCAGGAGTGGCTGCCGCGCATGGCGGCGGGTGAGGTTATTGGCTGCTTCGCCCTGACCGAGCCCACTGCCGGTTCGGACCCCGCCTCCATGGCCACCTTTGCGCAGCAGGACGGCAGCGGTGACGACGCCGGCTGGGTACTTAACGGTGCCAAGCGCTGGATCGGCCTGGCATCGGTGGCCGGCGTCATGGTGGTGTGGGCCATGACGGATGACGGCGTCCGCGGCTTCCTGGTCCCCGCCGGAACCCCCGGCGTGACCGCCACCCCCATCAAACAAAAGCTGTCCATGCGCGCCTCCGTCCAGTGCGACGTGGAGTTCGACGACGTCCGGCTGGGTCCCGAGGCCCTGTTGCCGGGGGCGCAGGGGCTGCGCGGCCCGTTCACCTGCCTCAATGAGGCCCGGTACGGGATCGCCTGGGGTGCCATGGGCGCGGCGCGGGATTCCTACGAGTCGGCGCTGGCGTACTCGCAGGACCGGCTGCAGTTCGGCAAGCCGCTGGCCGGCTACCAGCTCACGCAGGAGAAGCTGGTGAACATGCTCGTGGAGATCCAAAAGGGCACGCTGCTGGCACTGCACCTGGGCCGGCTCAAGGACGCGGGAACCATCCGGCCGGAGCAGATCTCGCTGGGCAAGTTGAATAACGTCCGCGAGGCCATCGCCGTGGCACGGGAGGCCCGGTCCATCCTGGGCGGCAACGGCATCACCACCGACTACTCACCGCTGCGGCATGCCGCGAACCTGGAATCGGTGCGGACCTATGAAGGCACCGACGAGGTCCACACTCTGATCCTGGGCCGCCACATCACCGGCCTGAACGCCTTCCACTGAGCGCCGATTAGCGGCGTTGGGACGCAGCGCTCAGGCGGAGAAGCCGCCGTCGGCCTTGATCAGCTGGCCCGAGATCCAGCGGCCGGCCGGCGAGAGCAGGAACGCCACGGTCCCGGCGACATCTGCGGGGGTGCCCAGGCGGCCGGTGGGCTGCTGTGCCGTGAGCTCCCCGCGGACCTCTTGGGTCATCCAGCCCGTATCCACCGGCCCCGGGTTCAGCACGTTCGCCGAGATTCCCTGCGGCCCCAATTCGCGGGCGGCGGCAATCACGATGCGGTCCAGGGCCCCCTTCGAGGCGCCGTACGGCAGGTTGAACGCTGTGTGGTCACTGGTCAGCGCAACGATCGCGCCGCCGTCGTCCGTTGCCTGCCGGGCGAAGGCGGCAATCAGCTGCCAGCTGGCGCGGGTGTTCACGGCGAAGTGCCGGTCAAAGGATTCAACGGTGGTGTCCAGGACGCCCGAATCCACCGATTCCGCGTGGCTGAGCACCAGACCCCTCAGCGGTCCGGCCAGCTGTACGGACTCCGTAACGAGGCGGTCCGGCACGCCCGGGTCCTGCAGGTCGGCTGAGAGGACGTGGACCTTGGCGCCGATGGCTTCCAGTTCGGCGGTGAGGCGGACCACGTCCTCCGGTTCACTCCCCCACGGCATGCGGGCGTCGTAGTCGGCCCAGTAGGACAGGACCAGGTCCCAGCCGTCGGCGGCGAGCTGCCGGGCGATTCCGGCGCCGATGCCGGCCAGCCGCCCTACTCCGGTGACCAGGGCAACGGGGCGGGCGGGGACGGGCGCAGGGGTTTCCATCCGACCAGCCTAGCGGGGGCGGGTGCCCGCACTGTTTAGGTCCGCAGTGTTCAGGCGGCCGCGGGCTCCGCTTTTCCTGCCTTTGTTTCCGCTCCACCTTTGTGCCGGCGGATGGTGGCGCTGATGACCGCGGCGATGGTGCACATGGCCGCCGCTCCCAGCCAGGCGTACGTGTAGTGTCCGGTGGCATCACGCAGGGCGCCGGCGGCGATGGCGGCCGCGGCAGCCCCGAGTTGGTGGGCGGCGAAAACCCAGCCGAAGACCACGCTGCCGTCCGCCCCGAACGTCTCCCGGCAGATGGCGGCGGTGGGCGGGACGGTGGCCACCCAGTCCAGGCCGTAGATCACCACGAACACGATCATGCTGGGCTGCACTTCGGCATTCAGCAGCAGCGGGAGCACCAGCAGGCCGATGCCGCGGAACTGGTAGTAGACGGCCAGCAGGATGCGGGGGTTGAAGCGGTCCGTCAGCCAGCCGGAGGCGATGGTTCCGATGATGTCGAAAATCCCGACGACGGCGAGCAGCCCTGCGGCGGTGGTTTCCGGCATGCCGTGGTCATGGGCGGAGGGAATGAAGTGGGTGCCGATCAGCCCGTTGGTGGTGGCACCGCAGATGGCAAAACCGGCGGCGAGCGCCCAGAAGGTCCGGACCTTGCTGGCCCGGCGGAGTACCTGCAGGGCACGGATGGCGGCATTGGTGCGCGGCCCGGTTTCCGGCACCGCTGCGGCCGCCGGCGCCGTTGCGGCTTCCGGTTTGGAGGCTTCAGCGCCGGCGGGTTCCGCGCCATAGGGCAGGACACCGACGTCGGAGGGAGAGTTTTTGAGGAACTTCAACACCAGCGGGACCACGGCCAGGGCTCCGGCGGCGATCAGCAGGGATGCCTGCCGCCACCCTGGGTCCTGGGCGAGCAGCGCGATGAAGGGCAGGAACACCAGTTGCCCGGCGGCACTGCCGGCGGTGAGGATGCCGATCACCAGTCCCCTGCTCCTGGTGAACCATGTGTTGGCGATGGTGGCGGCGAAGACCAGGGCCATCGAGCCCGTACCGAGGCCGATCAGCAGCCCCCATGTCAGAAGGATCTGCCACGACTGGTTCACCAGCACGGTCAGCGCACTGCCCATGCCGATGAGGACCAGCGCCGTTGCCGTGACCGCGCGGACACCGAACCGTTCCATCAAAGCCGCGGCGAACGGCGCAGTCAGGCCGAAGAGCACCAGGTTGATGCTGACGGCTGCGGACAACACTGTGGTGGACCAGCCGAACTCCTGTTGGAGCGGGACCATGAGGACACCCGGAGCCGCCCGGAATCCGGCGGCACCCACCAGGGCAAGGAACGCCACGGCTGCCACCGTCCACGCAGGATGCAGCCGGCGGCGGGGACCCCGCGGCCCAGCAGGTGCAGCATCGACGGGAATGCCGGCCGCTTCGTCGGGCAGCGTGCTCATGCGGGCGTTCCTCTCCGGGATGCGGTGGACAACGGGATGGGCTGCTCGGACCTGGACCGGCTGTGCCAGCTGGTGTTCGCCCCGGTCAGCCTTTCCCCGCATTCGGTGCAGGTATCGGCGGAGGTGGTGGGGTTTCCGCAGCTGGAGTGGATGACGTAGAGGTGCGCCTGCTCCGAGGGTGCGGGCAGGTGCTTCTCCGCCCAGATGGTGACGGCGTTCAGCACCGGTAGCGCGTCCTCACCCATGGGAGTCAGGACGTACTCCTGGCGGGTGCGTCCGCCGTCGTCGTATGCCTTTTTCTCCAGCAGCCCGGATTCCACCAGGCCTGCCAGGCGCTTGGTGAGGACGGAGTCCGCCACCTCCAGGCGGCTCTTCATCGCGTCAAAGCGCCCGTTCCCGAAGAAGACCTCGCGGAGCACCAGGACGGACCAGGGGTCGCCCAGGATGTCCAGGCCGCGGGCGATGCTGCAGGTGCGCTGGGACCAGTCGGATCGAAGAGGCATACCGGAAACGCTAGCTGACTCTCTTCAAGAAAGCCAGAGGTTTCGCCTACTGCTAGGGGATGTTGGAGAACGCCTGGTCCAGGTCCGCGATCAGGTCCTCCGCGTCCTCGATGCCGCAGGAGAGGCGGAGTAGGTTGACCGGGACGGCCAGTTCAGTGCCCTTGACCGAAGCGTGGGTCATCTCGGAGGGGTAGTTCATGAGCGACTCGATGCCGCCCAGGGACTCGGCCAAGGTAAACACGGAGGTGGATTCCGCCACCTTTCGGGCGGCAGCTTCACCGCCCTTGAACTGCACCGAAACCATGCCGCCGAACTTCCGCATCTGCGACTTGGCCAGCTCGTGGCCCGGGTGGGTGGGCAGTCCCGGGTAGAGGACGGCCTCCACCTCGGGGCGCTCCAGCAGCCACTCGGCCACGGCCTGGCCGTTCTCGCTGTGCCGGTCCATCCGGACGCCGAGGGTTTTGAGTCCGCGCGTGGTCAGGAAGGCGTCCATGGGCCCGGACACGGCGCCCACGGCGAACTGGACGAAGCCGATCTTCTCCGCCAGCTCAGCGTCGTTGACCACCACGGCGCCGCCCACCACATCCGAGTGTCCGCCGATGTACTTTGTGGTGGAGTGGACCACAATGTCGGCACCCAGGGCGAGCGGATTCTGGAGGTAGGGGGACGCGAAGGTGTTGTCGACGACAAGGAGGGCCCCGGCGTTGTGCGCGATGTCGGCGAGCGCCACGATGTCGGTGATCTTCATCAGCGGGTTGGACGGCGTCTCCACCCACACGAACCGGGTCTTGTGCGCAGCCACCGCACGGCGGACCCTGTCCAGGTTGGCCATGTCAACCGGGGTATTGCCGATCCCCCAGTCCCCCAGGACCCGGCTGATCAGCCGGTAGGTACCGCCGTACGCGTCGTTGCCCAGCACGATGTGGTCCCCGGGGCGGGTCAGCGCGCGGATGAGGGCGTCCTCGGCGGCAAGCCCGGAGCTGAAGCTGTAGGCGTGGCTGCCCAGTTCCAGCGCAGCGAGCTGTTCCTGCAGGGCATCGCGGGTGGGGTTGCCGCCGCGGCCGTACTCGTAGCCGCTGCGCAGCCCGCCGATGCCGTCCTGGGCGTAGGTGGAGCTGAAATGCAGCGGCGGCACCACTGCTCCGGTGCGGGGTTCGAAGGCCTGTCCGGCGTGGACGGCGCGGGTGTTGAACCCTTGGTTTTCAGAGGCAGGCATGGGTGCTCCTTTACGGGTAACGCAGATCAGTTGCTGAGGTAGGCCAGCAGGTCGTGGCGGGTGAGGATGCCCACGGGGGCTCCCACGAACGTGACCATCAGGGTGTCAGTGTCAGAGAGCAGCTCCCTGGCCGCGGAGATGGTTTCCAGTGATCCGATGACGGGGAGCTTGGGTCCCATGTGCTCGGAAATCTTGTCCGTCAGCTTGGCTTCGCCGCGGAACAGCTTGGCGGTCAGGGTGCGCTCGTCCACGGCGCCCAGGACCTCGCCCATGACCACCGGCGGTTCCTGGGACAGGACCGGGATGTGGCTGACGCCGAACTCGTTCATGATGTTGATGACGTCGCGGACCGACTCGTTGGGGTGGATGTGCACCAGGTCCGGCAGCTCGCCGTTCTTGGACTTGATGACCTCGCCCACGGAGGTTTCCTCGCCGCCGGAGAGGAACCCGTAGGAACGCATCCACTGGTCGTTGAAGATCTTGGCCAGGTAGCCGCGGCCGGAGTCGGGCAGGATAACCACGACGACGGCACTTTCCGGCAGGTCCTTCGCGGCCTGCAGGGCGGCTACTACAGCCATGCCGGAGGAACCGCCCACCAGCAGCCCCTCTTCCCGTGCCAGGCGGCGGGTCATGGCAAAGGAGTCGGCATCAGTGACGGCGATGACGTCGTCCGGGATTGTCTTGTCGTAGTTCGCCGGCCACATGTCCTCGCCGACGCCCTCAACGAAATACGGCCGTCCGGTGCCGCCTGAGTAGACCGAGCCTGCCGGGTCCGCGCCGATGATCCGGACCAGCCCGCCGTCGGACTCCCCCCGGTCAGCCGAAACCTCCTTGAGGTACCTGCCCGTGCCGGTGATGGTGCCGCCCGTGCCGGCGCCGATGACGACGTGGGTGACCTTGCCGTCGGTGTCCCGCCAAATCTCCGGGCCGGTGGTCTTATAGTGGCTGCCCGGCGCCGCCGGGTTGGAGAACTGGTCCGGTTTGAAGGCGCCCGGGGTCTCGCGGGTGATCCGGTCCGAGACGCCGTAGTAGCTTTGCGGGCTGTCCGGCGGGACGGACGTGGGCGTGACCACCACCTCGGCGCCGTAAGCCTGCAGCACGGCGCGCTTGTCCTCGCCCACTTTGTCCGGGACCACGAAGACGCACTTGTAGCCCTTCTGCTGCGCCACCAGGGCCAGGCCCACCCCGGTGTTGCCGGACGTAGGCTCGACGATGGTGCCGCCGGGCTTCAGCTTGCCGTCGCGTTCGGCGTCCTCGATCATCTGCGCCGCGATGCGGTCCTTGATGGACCCACCAGGGTTCAGGTACTCCAGCTTGACCAGGACGGTGGCTTTGATGCCTTCGGTCACGTGGTTGAGCTTGATGAGCGGGGTATTGCCGATGAGGTCCAGGACGGACTGGGCGTACTTCATAGGTACAAAGCTACCGCTTCCTGTGCGCCCTTCCCTGCCCGGGGTGCGAGGATAGCCCGGTGAAGCAGTTCGCATGGCCCAAGGCCGCCCGGAGCTACCTGCTGCCCGGCGCAACACTGGCCGCAGGCGCGGCCACCCTGGGGTTGGGCCTTCTTCCCCTGCCTGCATTCGGGGAACTGACCGCCCGCACCCTGCCCATCCTCGCCTTTGTGCTTGCCATGTCCCTGGTCACCGAACTGGTGGACGAGGCTGGGCTGTTCCGGGTGGTGACGGACCGGCTTGCCGCCCTGGGCCGCGGACGGGTCTTCCTGCTGTGGCTCCTGGTGGTGGCAGTGGCCGCGGTGTCCACGGTGTTCCTGTCCCTGGATACGACGGCGGTGCTGGTGACGCCCGTGGTGGTACTGCTGGCGGTCCATGCCCGGATCCCGCCGCTGCCGTTCGCGCTGACCAGCATCTGGCTGGCCAATACGGCCTCCCTGCTGCTGCCCGTCTCCAACCTGACCAACCTCCTGGCCCAGGACCGGCTGGGGCTAAGCCCGTGGCGCTTCGCAGGGCTGGTCTGGGCACCCGCCCTGGTTGGCCTGCTGGTCCCCCTTGCCCTGCTCTGGCTGGCGTTCCGCCGGGACCTGAGCGGAACCTATGGGCCGCAGCCCGCCCACCCCGTCAAGGACCGCACCCTGCTGAAGACCGCAGCCGTCACGCTCCTGGTCCTGCTGCCCGCGCTGGTGTCCGGACTGCCGGTCCAGTACCCGGCGCTCGCCGCGGCAGTCGTCCTCCTGGCGGTCTTCCTCCGGCGCAGGCCCTCCGTGCTTCGGTGGTCCATGGTTCCGTGGCGGCCGCTGATGCTGACGGTGGGGCTGTTCATGCTGATGGAGGCCCTGCATGCGCATGGCCTTACCACGCTGCTGGCGGGTGTAGCCAGCACCGGGGACAGCCTGCCCGCGCTCCTGCAGTTGGCAGGGCTGGGCGTCGGTGCGGCCAACGCTGTCAACAACCTTCCCGCCTACCTGGCACTGGAGCCGGTGGCAGGATCGCCGGTGCGGCTGGCCGCCCTGCTCATCGGGGTGAACCTTGGCCCGCTGGTCACCCCGTGGGCGTCGCTGGCCACACTCCTGTGGCATGAGCGGCTCCGGGTACTGAACGTGCCCATCAAGTGGGGCGGGTTTGCCGCGGCGGGACTGGTGGCTGTTGCCCTGACCGTCCCGCTGGCCGTCCTGGCGCTGTGGGCGGTGTCCGGGATGCCTTGAGCGGGCCTGGAATCAGCTGCCCGCACCCTGACCTTCCGCAGCAGGAAGGTTCTCCCACAGGCCCAGGATGTTGCCCTCGGGATCCTTGAAGTACGCCGTGTAGCCCATTCCGGGAATCTCGTTCTTGGGCATGACCACCGTGCCGCCGAGCTCCTCGACGCTCTTGAGCGTTGCGTTGATGTCCCGCACATCAACAGTGATGACCGGGGTGGTGATCTGCCCTTCTCTGGCCATCATTCCCCCATTGATGGCACCTGCGGCTGCCGGCTGGCCGTCGTCGTCCATTTCGGTGGTGATGACCATGCTGTAGTCCATCCCGGGCACCGGTTCTATCCGCCAGCCCAACGCCTCCTGGTAGAACTTCCTGGCCCGCTTCTGATTGTCCGCGGGGATCTCGAAATGCACTACTCCGCCCATGGTTGCCCTCCGTGTTCCTGTGGTTCGCGGCTGAACGGCCGCCTGGTGCAGGCTCCCGGTCTGCCACACGCGGTGATCCTAATCCGGGGCCGGGAAGCGGCAGAAGGGCCGATGGTCCCGCCGCTGTCAGTGGTCCGTGGGACGATGGAAGGCATGACCATCGCAGAGGCACCACCCCGGCTGGCAGCCGCCGCGGACGTCTCCCTGCGGTGGTATCCGGAGTCCCCCTACAGTCTTTCCCGCACCCTGGCCCCGTTGCTGCGCGGCAACAGCGATCCATCCTTCAGCGTCCAGGGGGACGTCATTTGGAACGCCTTTACGACGCCGGACGGTCCAGCGACCATGCGCCTCGCCCCCGCATGCGGGGGCGCAGCAGGCGGGCCGCTCGTGGATGTCCAGGCCTGGGGCCCCGGCGCCTCGGCCGCCGTGCAGGCAGCGCCGCGGCTGTTGGGCGCCGACGACGACTGGCGGGGTTTCGACGACCCCTCCTTCCATGCCACGCTGCCCCGCATGGTCCGGGAAGCACGGCGGCGCAGCCTGGCAGTGCGGCTGCCGTCCAGCGGCCGCATGGTGGACCAACTGGTGCCGATCATCCTGGAACAGAAGGTGACGGTGATCGAGGCGCGGCGGGCCTACCGCTACCTGGTGCACCGCTATGGAACGCCCGCCCCCGCGGCCGGAACCTCCACTCCGGCCGGCCTGGTGGTGCCGCCCACGGCACCGCAGTGGCTGCAGATTCCCAGCTGGGAGTGGCACAAGGCAGGCGTGGGACCCCAGCGCTCGGCCACGGTCATGCGGGCGTTGCGCTCCGCCGTCGCGCTTGAACGCCTTGCAACCCTGCCGGCCGTCCAGGCGGCGGAGAAGATGCAGGTGATCCCCGGCATCGGTGTCTGGACGGCTGCCGAGGTGGTGCAGCGCACCCATGGCTGCCCGGACTCGATTTCGGTGGGCGACTATCACCTGGCGGCCTACGTGGGCGCGGCGCTGACCGGGCGCCGGACGGACGACGCCGGGATGCTCCGGCTGCTGGAACCCTGGCGCGGGCACCGGCAGCGCGTGGTCCGGATGATCCAAAGCACCGGGTTCCGCAAGCCCACCTTCGGCCCCAGGATGACCATCCAGGACCACCGCGGGCATTGAGCTGCGGGGCATCCCGGCCTGCCATCGTCCTGGGCGCCGCTATCTCCCGGCAACGTCACAGCAGCCTCCCAGGAGTCCCGGCCCGCCTACAAAACCGTTGCGCAAGCGCAAATAATAGGTGAGACTGGCAGTACTGGCCTTCTGCTTGAGGAGAGACGATGCGGGCATTGACAGTTACTCCCGGGGAACAAAATTCACTCAAACTGCGGGATGTTCCTGAGCCGGAGTCCGGCGAGGGCGGGGTGCTCGTGGAGGCGCTGGCCGTGGGCCTCTGCGGAACCGACGGCGAAATCATCGCTGCAGAGTATGGGGAAGCACCCCCGGGCCAGGACTATCTGGTGCTTGGCCACGAAAACCTGGGCAGGGTGCTGGATGCTCCCTCCGGTTCCGGCCTGGCCGCCGGTGACCTGGTGGTGGGCATAGTCCGCAGGCCGGACCCTGAACCGTGCAAAGCCTGTGCCGCCGGGGAATGGGACATGTGCCTCAACGGGAACTACACGGAGCACGGGATCAAAGGCCTGCACGGTTTTGCGCGGGAACGCTGGCGGGCGGACGCCGAGGCGATGGTGAAACTGGACTCCGGCCTGGAGGACGTGGGTGTCCTGCTGGAGCCCACCACCATCGTGGCCAAGGCGTGGGAGCAGATCAACCGGATCGGGCAGCGGGCATTTTTTGACCCCCACACCGCCGTCGTGACCGGCGCCGGACCCGTTGGCTTGCTCGCAGCGCTGCTGGGAGTCCAGCAAGGGCTGGACGTGCACGTTTTCGACATCGTCACGGACGGCCCCAAACCGCAGCTTGTCCATGACCTGGGTGCCACCTACCACAGCGAACCCCTGCCGGAGTCAGGCATCAAGCCCAACGTCCTGGTTGAATGCACCGGGGTCACGCCGGTGGTCCTGGATGCCCTCAAGTGCCGGGCCCAGGACGCCGTCACCTGCCTGACCGGGGTTTCCGGAACCGGGAAACAGACAAAGGTGGATGTGGGCGCACTCAACCGCGAGGAGGTGCTCATGAACGGCGTAGTGTTCGGCAGCGTCAACGCGAACCGCCGCCACTACGACGCCGGCGCGCAGGCGTTGGCCGCCGCGGACCAGGACTGGCTCCGCCGCCTCATCAGCCGCCGGCTTCCGTTGGAAAGCTTCGCGGACGCATTCAAACACCAGCCCGACGACGTCAAGGTGGTCCTGGACGTCAAGGCAGGAACTGACGACGGGAACGAACGGCAATGAGCCCCCGCGGCGAAACCCAGGGAGGCGACGCGGCAAACCTGCCCTCGGGGCGGCAATACGAAATCGTCTTCGGCCGCCAGAGCGCCGCCCTCACTGAAGTGGGCGCAGCCCTGCGCGAATACCGCCAGGACGGCCGGAACCTGCTGGACGGGTACGGTCCTGAGGACATGTGCACGGGCGCGCGGGGGCAGTCGCTGATTCCGTGGCCCAACCGGATCAAGGGCGGCAGCTACCAGTGGGAGGGCGCGCCCCTCCAGCTCGACCTGAGCGAGCCGGACAAGGGCGGTGCAATCCACGGGCTGACCCGCTGGCGGAACTGGACTGTCCTGCACCAAGCCGCGGACGCCATCTCCTTCACCTACACCCTGCACGCCTGCCAGGGCTGGCCCTGGGTGCTTGACTGCCGGCTGGATTACCAGCTTGGCCCGGACGGATTAAGCGTACGCACCACGGCCGTTAACCGAAGCCCGGAGCCCTGCCCCTACGGCACGGGGGCGCATCCCTACCTCAGCCTTGGGCTGGCGGGAGCGCATGGACGGGGCCTGGATCCGGACGGCAAGGACGGTGGCCAGGCCCTGGGCGGCGGAGCGATCGACGGCGGCCTGGTGCAGGTGCCCGGCCGCACCTTCCTGCCGGTCGATGAGCGGGGCATCCCCACGGGACACGAGCGGGTGGACGGCACCAGGTATGACTTGAAGGAGCTTCAGCAGCTGGGCGGCCGCCACATCGACGTCGCCTACACGGACCTGGTGCGGGACGCCGACGGGAGGGCACGCGTGAAACTGGTTCGGCCCGACCGCTCTGCCGGGGTGGAGCTCTGGGTTGACGAGGCATACCCGTACCTGGAAATCTTCACCGGCGACACCCTGCCGCAGCCTGGCCGGCGCCGCACCGGACTGGGCGTGGAGCCCATGACCTGCGCACCTGACGCCTTCAACTCCGGCGAAGGACTGATCACCCTCCAACCCGGAGAGTCCCACACCGCACTCTGGGGCATCAACCCCAACCCGCAGCTCTGATGCCCTGCCTTTCCCGCATGGAACGGCTCCACGACCACACCCGCGTTGGGAACCTGTTTGGCCACGCGGCGCTTGAGGCGAAGGGAGGATGGGTACGGTCAGCAGGTGGACCCGGTGTACCGGTTTGAGCCTGCGGACTGCGCGTGCGGACCCGCGCCGGGCCCGCTGAAGCATATCCGCCGCCCGACCCGCCCCGGGGTGGGCACAACTGACTGGAGGGCTCCATGAGCATCAACGAACGCAACGCGGACCCGGCTGCCGCAGGGCCTCTGCATGTGGGCCCCACTGCCGCTGAAATCACGGCCCAGGATTCCACCGCCCAGGAGGTACTCGACCGGGACGCCATCACCCAGGACGCCATTGCCGATGACCCGTCCGTCGCGGACCCCATGGCGGACGAGAAGGTGCGGCTCCAGCTGGCCATCTTCGAGGTCACCCGGGACGCTGATGGCCGGAGCCTCAGCGAAATCCAGGAGATGCTGCGCGCGGCCTTTGCCCGGCGCGGCGTCGAGACGCCCCCCGGCACCTGGCTGGAGTCGGTGGCGTCCTCAGCGTTCTACGGCGAGCCCTACATCGTGAACCTTCCCGCGGCGGTCATCGCGGACACGATCGTGCCGGCCCCGAAGCAGGAGGTCCGGGAGCGGCTCGCCGCCCACCGGGAGCTGCAGCAGGAGAAACTTCCCGCCGGGATTTTCCCCTCCGAGGACGAATGGAACATTCCGGGCACCGAGGCCACCGGCGGAAGCACCCGCACCCTTTCCCTGCCGCGGTGGGAAAGCGGCGCCGTCCTGGCCCTGGCGGCACTGGCAGCGGTTGCAGTTGCCGCCGTTGTGGCCATCCGGGCCGGCGCCGGCGGCCGCCGCACCGTGCGCCTGAAGGCCCAGCCCGCCGTGCCCGTGCAGGTCCAGCAGGGCGGGCGCCTAAAGGCCCAGCCGGGCGACCGCTTCCTCGCGCATCTGGACCTTCCGGATCTTCCCTGACACCGTCATGGGGAAACTTTCCCGGACCTCCACGTAGCGCGGGATCTTGTAGTGCGCCAGCTTTCCGCGGCAGAACTCCGCAAGGGAGCCGGCGTCCAGCGGTCCGGCCCCCGGTTTGAGGATGATGCAGGCCATCAGTTCCTCGCCGTACCGGGGATCCGGGACACCGATCACCTGTACGTCCTGGATGTCCGGGTGGGTGTACAGGAATTCCTCGATCTCGCGCGGGTAGATGTTCTCGCCGCCCCGGATCACCATGTCCTTGATCCGGCCTTCCACCACCACGTAGCCGTCCTGGTCCATGCGGGCCAGGTCGCCGGTATGCATCCAGCCGTCAGCGTCGATCGCCTCGGCCGTCTTATCCGGCTGGTTCCAGTACCCCGCCATCACGGCGTAGCCGCGGGTGCACAGTTCGCCGATCTGCCCGCGTTCCAGTTCCTCCCCGGTGGCAGGGTCCACGATCCTGCTTTCCAGCTGCGGCATGGTCCGGCCCACCGTCTCCGTACGCTGCTGCAGCGTGTCCCCCTTGCGGGTCATCGTGGACACCGGTGACGTCTCGGTCATGCCGTAGCAAATGGCCACGTCCACCATGTTCATCTCCGCGATCACCCGGTTCATCACCTCGATGGGGCACAGCGACCCTGCCATCACGCCCGTGCGGAGCGTCGAAAGGTCGTAAGTTCCAAAATCGGGCAGGGCCAGCTCGGCGATGAACATGGTGGGCACGCCGTACAGCGACGTCCCCTCAAAGTCCTGGACGGCCTCGAGCGCCGCGGAGGGCGAGAACCCGCGCCCCGGGATGATCGTGGCCGCGCCGTGGCTGAGGGCGTTCAGGTTGCCGATCACCATCCCGAAGCAGTGGTAGAACGGCACGGGAATGACCACCCGGTCCCGTTCCGTGTAGCCCAGCAGCTCGCCGATGGCGTAGCCGTTGTTCAAAATGTTGTGGTGCGTCAGGGTCGCGCCCTTGGGGAACCCCGTGGTGCCGGAGGTGTACTGCAGGTTGATGGGGTCGTGCGGGGAAAGCTCCCCCATGCGGGCCAACAGGACAGAATGGCCCACGGCGTCCGCCCGGGTGAGCAGCTCACCGTACGTGAGTTCCGCGTCGCTTTGCGGGCTGCCGGCCTTCAGGGCGTCCAGGCCGTGATCCGGGAGGAAGACGAGTTCCCGCAGGTCCGGGCAGGTGAGGAGGGCCTGCCGGGCCATGGCCACGTAGTCGCTGGTGTTGTCCGACGGCGCCGTGACCAGCATGCGCATGCCGTTCTGCTTGACCACGAACTCGAGTTCGTGGCTGCGGTACGCCGGGTTGACGTTCACCAGGATGGCACCCACCTTCGCGGTGGCGTACTGCAGCAGCGTCCACTCGGCGCAGTTGGGGCTCCAGATGCCCACCCTCTCCCCCTTGGCGACACCCAAGGCTAGGAGCGCGCGTGCCAGCCGGTCGACGTCGTCGTTCATCTTGGTGTAGCTCCAGCGGCGCGCATCACCGCCGGGCACGGGCGCAGCTTCGATCAAGGCGTCATGGAGGGGAAACTGCGCGGCGACGCGCTCAAAGTTGGCGCCGATGGTTTCCTCCAGGAGCGGGACGTCAGTGTCCCCGGCTGTGTAAGCACGCATGGTGGCACGCTACCAACAGGATCACGGCAGGAGAAGGACGACAGGCAGGGAAACGGGCGCAACAGGACCGAAGGGCCGGGCGGCGCCCGGTATTGTGAAATCCATGAGTGCACCCATTGACCTGATAGCAACGTTCATCCCCAACGACGGCGAGTTCCACCGCGTCAAGCTGGCCCTGGAAATCGCGATCGATGAGGTGGTGAAGGAGCCAGGCTGCATCCAGTACGAGCTGACCGAAGCCACCGAGCAAAAGCTGGTCCTAACCGAGCAGTGGGCCTCCGAGGAAGACCTGGACAGGCACTCCAAGGGCACCGCCGTGCAGGACCTGAACGAATCGCTGAGCGCGCTGCTGGCCGAACCCGTCAAGGTGGAGCGCGTCTGACGCAGCCGGTTAAAGCAAGAATGCGGGACCTCCCACCGGAGGTCCCGCATTTTGTTTTAACGAGTCTTAGAAGTCGGGGATCTGCGTGCCGTCCTGGGTGCCGCCCTGTGATCCGGCGGGTTTGCCGGCCGCGGCTGCTGCTTCCTCACGCTGCTTGGCGACGTGGGCGTGGACCTCGTCCATGTCCAGCGCCTTCACGGCGTCCACTACCTGTTCCAGCTGCTGCGCGTTCAGGGCACCGGGCTGTGAGAACACCAGGACCTTTTCGCGGAAGGCCATCAGCGTGGGGATGGAGGTGATGCCTGCTTCCGCGGCGAGCTGCTGCTCCGCTTCGGTGTCCACCTTGGTGAAGAGGACGTCGGGGTGCTTCTCGGAAACGGTTGAGTAGGTGGGGCCGAACTGCTTGCAGGGGCCGCACCATTCTGCCCAGAAATCGACCAGGACAATGTCGTTGCCTTCGATCGTAGATGCGAACTGTTCACCTGTGATGTCAAGGGTAGCCATGTGTCCACGGTACGCGCCCGGTTCCTCCCTGTCGCGCCTGTTCGCTCCCCGCGTCATTGGGAATAACAGGGAGTCCGACGCCGGCTCCGGGCTTTAAGCGCGGGCGTCCCAGAGGTGCGGGGCAGGCGTGCGGCTGCCGGGGAGGGCGCTGGAGGCGCGCCATTCGTGGATCCACTCGGGGAGCACGAGGTCCGCGGGTGCGGCGCCGAACTCCGCGAGGATGTCCTCCTGGCTCACCGGGCCTGCCTTGGTGACCAGCCGGGTGGCGATGTAGGCACGCGCGTAAATCTCGCCGCCGGACACCATGCGCTGCTCAAAGAAGATCGCCTTGGCGTCCAGCCCGATGATGCGGCTCTCGATGGTGTATTCCTGCCACAGCTTCAGTGACTTGCGGAAGGAAATGGTCTCCGCGGACACCACCGGGCTCCAGCCGCGGCGGCGCATCCGCTGCCAGACGCCGCTGCGGACCATGAGGTCGAACCGGCCCAGGTCCATGAGGGACAGGTACATGCCGTTGTTGACGTGCATGGCGATGTCGATGTCCGTGGGCAGGACCCGCAGCGGCAGGGACGATGCCTCCCACACCGTGAGCGGCGGGCGCCGGGACGAACGGAACAGCATGAGGAGGGTTCTCAGGAGCAGGTGCATGCGTCAATGCTACCCGTCAGTAACATGCCGCCGCCTGCTGGCGCCGCGCCATCCGCCGTAGGATTTCCTGCATGACGCAGCAACGCTACCGGGCCCTGGCGGAGTGGCCCCTGATGGCCACCGCGCTCCTGTTCCTGGCCGCGTACGCCTGGCAGGTCATCGGCCGCATTGAGGGCAGCGGGGCTGACTGGCTTGAGTCCGTCATGTGGGTGACGTGGTGCATCTTCGTCCTGGACTACGCGGCGAACCTGTGGCTGGCGGAGGACCGCCGGCAGTGGTTCGTCCGGAACCTGCACGAGCTGGTGATTGTGGCGCTGCCGTTCTTCCGGCCCCTGCGCCTGCTGCGCCTGGTGACGTTGCTCTCCGTGCTGCACCGCACCGTGGGCGAAACGCTGCGCGGCCGGGTGGTCACGTATGTTGCGGCGTCCGCGGCGCTGCTGGTCTTCGTCGGGGCGCTGGCGGTGCTGGACGTGGAGCAGTGGGCGCCCGATGCCAAGATCACCACGTTCGGCGACGCCCTGTGGTGGGCCACCGCCACCATCACCACCGTGGGCTACGGGGACATGTATCCGGTGACACCCATCGGCCGCCTGGTGGCAACGGCGCTGATGATGAGCGGCATCGCCGTACTGGGCGTGGTCACGGCCTCCATCGCGTCCTGGCTGGTCCAAAGGGTTGAGGACACCGCGGAATCGGTGGCAGAGGCCGTGGAGGAACCGGTCCGGGTTGAGGTTGCGGAACTGGTGGCGGAGATCGCCTTGCTGCGGCGGGAGATCGCGGAACTGCGGGAACACCGGCCGCTGTAATGGCAAGTACCGGACCTCGCGCGGTTGAGTAGCAGGTCCCGGGCGGGCGAGTACCGGCCCGGAAAAGACGGGTAATTCCTACTGGTGCCCGGCCCTGGCGTAATTCCTAGACTCAGGATTCCTAGGACCAACACGCACTGGCAGGTCCCCCGGATGGCTTCCGGGAGCTCCTGCTGTCACGCGGAGCTCCGCATTTTCTGGGTGTGCGGATGCCTCCAACCTGTACCGCCAGTGGTTCCGGCGTTCGCCGGGGCCGGCGGCGCAATGACATCTCGATCCGTCCAGTCCGGACCTGCACCCGCATGGCCCGGACAGGACCGACATCTGATGGGCAACCCATGAACAAGCCATTCCTCCCCTCCCCCGACGGCACCAGCAGAAGCTTCGCCACCGACGAACCGCGCACGGAACTCAGTGCCGGCCATCCGGGCATCAGCAACAAGTTGTGGGCCGGCATGGCCACGGCGGCAGTCGTGGCCGCCGTAGGTGTGGGCGCCCTGGCCGCACCGCCAGCTTCCGTTGATGGAGGTGCGTCTGCGGCGGCCCAGGTTGCGGAGTCAGCCCCTCCGCCGTCGCCCAGCGCCGCAGCCGAACCGGGTGACGCGGCCGGGCCCGGTGCCGCAGCAGTGCCCGCAGTCGCGGCACAGCCGGAAGCTCCCGCGACAGAGGCGCCCCCAGCCCCGCCAGTGGAACCTGCTCCCGCTCCGGCCCCGGAACCTGAGGCGGCACCCGCCCCTGAACCTGCTGGCGACTCCAACCTGTACACGGTGGTCCCGGGAGACACCGTGGGAGCGATCGCGGCCGCCCACGGCGTGGACATGGATGCCATGCTCGCCGCCAACGGGCTCAGCGCCTACAGCGTCATCTACCCGGGCGAGACGCTCCTGTTGACGGGACCGCCCATCGCGGTTGCCGTACCTGCACCTGTTCCGGTTCCCGCCACTGCCCCCGCCGCGGCACCGGTTGCTGCGCAGGCACCCGCTCCGGCTCCCCCGGTTGTACCGGCGGCTCCTGCCGTCCGCACCATCTACGTTGCCGGCTCCGGCGGCCAGTCAATGGTGGACGCCTGCATCGGGCCCATCCACTACACCCCGAACGACGGCTACTCGCTCTTCATCACCGAGCACGATTTCTGCGGCGGGTGGGCGCGGTTCTCCGGAATCGGCGTGGGCGAGACGGTGAGCATTCCGGGCTACGGCACCTACACGGTGACGGGGCGCGGCACGGTTCCCAACCCGGGAACCACCAATGACGTCATCGCTGCCTTCGGCGGCTTCCCCCGGGCCATCCTGCAGACCTGCATCCCGGGGACCAGCACCATGCTCCTGATCGCACTGAACTGAACTTATTCCCCCGCAAGACTTCCTAAGCTTGTCCGCGGGTCCTGGCCTTCGTGGGCCGGATCCGCGGACAAGGCCATGACGCGCTACACGCCGTGGCGCTCTGAAATGTGTTCCACCAGTTCGCCCACGCGCTGCTCGGAGTAGTTCCGCGCAATGTCGCCCTGGCTGATGATCCCTACCAGTTTGTGGTCGGAGATCACCGGGAGCCGGCGGACCTGGTGCTGCTCCATCATGTCGATGGCTGCATCAACATTGGCATCAGCATCAACGCAGTACGGCTTGCCGGCGGCAAGGTCGCGGGCCATCATCTGTCCCGGGTCGCGGCCGGCGGCGACGCACTTGAGCACAATGTCGCGGTCGGTGACCATGCCCTTCAGCTTGCCGTCGTCGCCGCAAATGGGAAGAGCTCCGCAGTCGAGGTCCCGCATCATCCGGGCCGCGTCCAGAAGGGACTCAGTTTCCCCGACACATCGCGCATCAGTGGTCATGAATTCGCGTACGGCACTCATTGAATCCTCCTTCATCGATGTGGATTATCGACGCAGGGCATCGGAGCACATGCGCCGATGCTGCCAGACTACGCCCGGCCCACCACGGTGTCGACGGCGGATGGAGGTCCGTTCCGGGCCCGCTGGCACGGGTCTTGGGGCAACGAAAAAGCCTCCGGAACCTGATGGTTCCGGAGGCTTTCCTTGGGTGGCAGATGAGGGATTCGAACCCCCGTAGGCGTTGCCAGCTGATTTACAGTCAGCCCCCTTTGGCCGCTCGGGTAATCTGCCGAACTTCAAAAGAAGTACCCGCCGATGCAGTGTTCGGAAGGGTCCGTTTCCGGTCCGTTCCGCTTCAGTAACCGCGGGCAAGACAACTTTACAGAACTTCCGGCGAAGAATCGAATCGGGCCCTACCCCGCCGCAAAAGCCCCGAAGTTACGCCAAAAACTGGGGACTTATGCCTGGCCCAGGATGCGCCCCGCCAGCTTGGCTTCGAAGCTGAGCGCCTGCTCCTCGGTGATCTGGTTAAGCTGCACCGCGCGCTGGAGGTCTGCACGCACCCCGTCCATCCGGGAGGAGGCTTCCGCCACCGGGCTCAGGACGATGGAAGCCGCCACCGCTGCCGCCGCCACTGAAGTTGCGGCTGTGGCCACCGCCCCGGCTGCTGCTGTGGTGGTGCGGGTGACGTAACGGGCGGCCCTGCGGTGCATGATGTTCCCTTCAACTGCTGTACATCTGGTCCAACTCTGGCCACCCCTCCTTCGTTCCCCCGGTGCGTCCGCTGAGAGGGAACTGTGAAATGCGCACCCCACCAGCCGCAGCATCCGTACTAGGCTGGAACGCAGGAATCCAGGCCCTGTCCCCGCACAGGGCTCCCATCAGCAAAAGGAGAGTCATGGCAGGCGAGTCAACGTTCGACGTCGTAAGCAAGGTGGACAAGCAGGAAGTGGCCAACGCACTCCACCAGTCCCAGAAGGAAATTGCCCAGCGCTATGACTTCAAGGGCGTTGGCGCCGAGATCGACTTCAGTGGCGAGAAGATCCTCATGAAGGCCAACTCGGAGGAACGGGTCAAGGCTGTCCTGGATGTCTTCCAGTCCAAGCTGATCAAGCGCGGCATCTCGCTGAAGTCCCTGGACGAGGGCGAACCTTACGCTTCCGGCAAGGAGTACCGCCTGGAAGCCTCCATCAAGGAAGGCATCGCCCAGGACCTGGCAAAGAAGATCAACAAGCTGATCCGCGATGAAGGCCCCAAATCGGTCAAGTCCCAGATCCAGGGCGACGAGCTCCGCGTATCCTCCAAGTCCCGCGACGACCTGCAGGCAACCATGGCCCTGCTCAAGGACTTCGAGGAAGCCGACCTGCAGTTCGTGAACTTCCGCAGCTAGCCTTCCCGCCGTCGTTTTCGACGCGCAGGAAGTTACACGCTCCGCATAAAGGCTGGCGCACCCCACTTTCCGGGTGCGCCGGCCTTTTTGCGTCGCGAAAGTGCCGTTGAGCGTCGTCAGGACGCGTCCGACGGCGGGTTCCCGGCTATGGCTGCCGGCCCGCCATCCGCTCCAGCCGGGCGATCCGGTCCCGCATGGGCGGGTGGGTGGCGAAGAGCTTGTTCATCGCGCCGCCGCGGAACGGGTTGGCGATCATCAGGTGCGAGGCGTTGACCAGCCGCTGGTCCTGCGGCAGCGGCGCAATGCTGACGCCACGCTCAATCTTGCCCAGGGCTGAGGCGAGTGCCAGCGGATCGCCGGTGAGCTGCGAACCGTCCTCGTCGGCGTCGTACTCCCTGGTCCGCGAGATGGCCATCTGGATCAGCGACGCCGCAAAGGGAGCCAGCAGCGCCATGGCGATCATGGCAAACGGGTTGGCGTTGCGCCGGTCGCCCCCGCCGAAGAACAGCAGCATCTGCCCCACCGAGGTAATGACGCCGGCGACGGCGGCCGCGACGGACGAGGTGAGGATGTCGCGGTTGTAGACGTGCATGAGCTCGTGGCCCAGGACGCCGCGGAGTTCGCGGGCGTCCAGCAGCTGCAGGATGCCCTCGGTGCAGCAGACCGCGGCGTTTTGCGGGTTGCGGCCGGTGGCGAAGGCGTTGGGGTTCATGGTGGGCGAGACATAGATCCGCGGCATCGGCTGGTTGGCGCGCATGGAGAGCTCGCGGACGATCTGGTACAGCTGCGGCGCCTGGGCTTCGGTCACCGGAAAGGCCTGCATGGACCGGATGGCGATTTTGTCGCTGTTCCAGTAGCCGTAGAACGTGGTGCCGACGCCGATCAGGGCCATGATCCAGATGGGCGCGGAACTGCGCGTCCCCACCCCGATGAGACCGCCAAGGCCCAGCAGCACCGCCCACAGCACCCCGAACAGTGCCGCGGTCTTCAGGCCGTTGTGATGTTTGTGCACGTTTCCTCCTTGATTAAGGAACGGCTTGCTAGGGAAGCGGGTTCCGCGCATCGTACTTCCGGAAGCCGGGCTGCAGCTTCGCCGCCAGCCACGCCCCCGCAATGCACAGCACACCGCCGAGCAGCAGGACCCAACCCTCATTCAGAAGCTTAGTCGCGCCGCCGGCCAGCAGGTCCCCGATCCGCGGGCCACCGGCCACCACCACGATGAACACGCCCTGCAGCCGTCCGCGCAGATGGTCCGGCGCCGCTGCCTGGAGGATGGTGTTCCGGAAGACGCTGCTGATGGAGTCGGCGATGCCGGCCAGCGCACAGCAGACGGCGGCGGGCACCAGCCACACGGTCACCGCACCGTCCGGCGCCGGGCCCGCGAGCAGCACCACCAGGCCGAACGCGCCGATGGAGGCACCCCAGCCCATGACGGAAACCACGACGGCGGTCCCCTGGCGGCGCACGCTGCCCAGCGGGCCGGAGAACAGGCCGGCCAGGAAAGCCCCGACGGCGGTGCAGGCCAGCAGGATGCCCACAGTCGCCTCTCCCCCGCCGATCATCAGCGCCGCGACAGCCGGGAGCAGCGCCCGCGGCTGGGCGAGGACCATGGCCACCAGATCGATGATGAAGGTCATGCGGAGGTTGGGGCGTGTGCCCAGGAACCGGAATCCCTCGATCACGGAACGGATCCCCGGCCTGCCACCGCCTCCGGTAGGTGGCATCGGCGGGAGGCGATACACGGCCCACAGGACGAAGGCGAAGCTGGCGAAGTCGATGGTGTAGGTCCAGCCGAACCCGAGCCAGGCAACCAGGACGCCAGCCAGCAGCGGCCCGGCGGTCATGGCCAGGCCCATCGACAGCATGCTCAGGGCATTGGCCGCCGGCAGGAGCTCCTTGCGGATGAGCATGGGGATGATGGCACTGCGGGCCGGCTGGTTGATGGCCTGGGCCCCGCTTTGCAGTGCCACCAGCAGGTACAGCACCCACACGTTGCCCAGGTGCCCCCATGCCTGGAGCGCGATCAGGCCCGTGGTCAGCCACAGCACCGCGGAGGCGAGCAGGGCGATGCGGCGGCGGTCGTGCGTGTCGGCGATGGAACCGCCCATCAGCCCGCCAATCACCAGGGGAACCAGCGCGAAGATGCCCAGCAGGCCCACGTAGAAGCTGTCCTGGGTCAGCCGGTACACCTCAAGGCTGACAGCCACCAGGGTGAGTTGGCTGCCGACGGCGGACACCGCGGATCCCAGCCACAGCCTGCGGAATGCGGGGCTTTCCTTGAGCGGCGTGACATCGGCAAGTATTTTCCCCACCCGGTAACTGTAATGGGGTGACATGGAAAGGTTAGCCGCGCCTTATTGTGAGTTGATCAAAATAAGTGTTTCAATGGAGCCATGATGGAGCACTTTGACGGCCAGGAAGCATGGGCTGCGGCCCTGCGCGCCCACGGCCGCAGGGTGACCAAGCAGCGGCTCGCCGTGCTGGCCGCCGTCGAACGCCACCCGCATTCCCCTGCCGAAAGCATCCTTGCCGCCGCCCGGACCGAGCTGCCCGAACTGACGGCCCAGTCCGTTTACGTGGTCCTCGGTGACCTGACTGACCTGCACATGCTGCGCCGCTTCGAGCCCCCGCACTCCCCCGCTCTTTATGAAACGCGCGTAGGCGACAACCACCACCACGCCATCTGCATCAGCTGCGGACGGGTGGAAGACGTGGACTGCGCCGTCGGCCACGCCCCCTGCCTCACGCCGCACTGGAACCCGGACGCCAAGCCCATGACCATCCAGATCGCCGACGTCATGTACCAGGGCATCTGCCAGGAATGCCAGCAGGCACAACAGCTTCCTCCCCACAGTCCCTCGCAAGAAAAAGAGAAATAGGAGAACAATGACTGCCGTTTCCACAACCCAGTCAGGTGCACCGGTTACGTCCGACGCACACTCGAAGTCAGTTGGTGCCGATGGTGCCATCATCCTGACTGACCACTACCTCGTTGAGAAGCTCGCCCAGTTCAACCGTGAGCGGGTTCCGGAGCGCGTAGTGCACGCCAAGGGCGGCGGTGCATTCGGCACGTTCAAGACCACCGAGGACGTCTCCAAGTACACCAAGGCGGCGTTCCTGCAGCCCGGCGTCGAGACCGAGATGCTGATCCGCTTCTCCTCCGTGGCCGGCGAGAACGGCTCCCCGGACACCTGGCGCGACCCCCGCGGTTTCGCCGTGAAGTTCTACACCACCGAGGGCAACTACGACCTCGTGGGCAACAACACCCCCGTCTTCTTCATTCGTGACGGCATCAAGTTCCCGGACTTCATCCACTCCCAGAAGCGCCTGCCGGGCACCCACCTGCGCGACGCCGACATGCAGTGGGACTTCTGGACCCTGTCCCCCGAATCCGCCCACCAGGTCACCTGGCTGATGGGTGACCGCGGCCTGCCCGCCTCCTGGCGCGAGATGCAGGGCTACGGCTCGCACACCTACCAGTGGATCAACGAAGCCGGTGAGCGTTTCTGGGTGAAGTACCACTTCAAGTCCAACCAGGGCGTGAACTCCATGAGCTCCGAGCAGGCGGAACAGCTTGCCGGTTCAGACGCGGACTTCTACATCCGTGACCTGTCCGAGAACATCGAAGCCGGCAACTTCCCGTCCTGGGACCTGCACGTGCAGGTCATGCCGTACGAGCACGCCAAGACCTACCGCTTCAACCCGTTCGACCTGACCAAGGTCTGGCCGCACGCTGACTACCCGCTGATCAAGGTGGGCACCATGGAGCTGAACAAGAACCCGGAGAACTACTTCGCGCAGATCGAACAGGCCACCTTCGCGCCGTCGAACTTCGTGCCCGGCATCGCCGCCTCCCCGGACAAGATGCTGCAGGCCCGCATCTTCTCCTATGCGGACGCGCACCGCTACCGCGTGGGCACCAACCACGCCCAGATCCCGGTGAACCAGCCCAAGAACCAGGTCAACAACTACAGCCAGGACGGCCAGGGACGTTTCCTCTTCAACGCCCCCTCGGTTCCGGTCTACGCCCCCAACACCTTTGGCGGCCCGGCTGCACTTGAGCCGCAGAACCCGGCCGGCGGCTGGGAGAACGACGGCGAGCTCACCCTCGCCGCGCACTCCCTCCATGCCGAGGACGGCGACTTCGTCCAGGCCGGCGCGCTGTACCGCGAGGTCTACAACGAAGGTGAAAAGGCCCGTTTCCTGGAGACGATCACCGGCGCCGTGGGCGGCGTGAAGCGCTCCGACATCAAGGAACGTGCCATCCAGTACTGGACCAACGTCGACGCCGAACTGGGCGCCAAGCTGCGCGCCAACCTCGGCGCCGCGGTTGCCCCGTCGGCTCCCACCTCGGATGCAGAGTCCGCCAACAAGATCGGCTAAACAGGCATCCTGCCGGCTGAACTGCCAGACCACCCCGCCACAGACTTTTGTGGCGGGGTGATCTTTTCTGTGGCGTGCCGCCTTATGCACATAGGGCTGCCGCCCTCTGGCCCGCTGCCGGGGCCGGTCCTAGGCTCCATGGCATGGACACATTTGCAGGCGTTCCCCCGGAAGCATTCAGCTTCTACGAGGAGCTGGAAGACAACAACAACCGCGACTGGTGGCTCGGGCACAGGGACACCTACGAGGCCGCGGTCAAGGCACCGCTGGCGGCGCTCCTGGCGGAGCTGGAGCCGGAGTTCGGCCCGGCCCGGCTGTTCCGGCCCTTCCGCGACGTCCGCTTCTCCCAGGACAAGTCACCCTACAAAACCGCCCAGGGCGCCTTCGCCACCCGGCAGGAAGGGGTGGGGTACTACCTCCAGGTCAGCGCCGACGGGCTGCTGGTGGGTGGCGGCTACCGCTCCCACACACCCGCGCAGCTGGCCAGGTTCCGGGCGGCAGCCGATGCCTCGGGGAGCGGGGTCGCCCTGCAGGAGATCGTGGAGTCGATCACGGCGGCCGGCTTCCGCATCGAAGGGGAAAAACTCAAGACCGTCCCCCGCGGCTTCGACCGGGACCACCCGCGGGCGGAGCTCCTGAAGTACAAGACCCTGTATACCGGAGCGGACCTGGGCCGGCCCGGGTGGCTCGCCACGGAGGCGGCTGCCGAAGAGGTCGCTGCCAGATGGCGGCAGCTGCGTCCGCTGGTTGAGTGGGTGGGCAGGCACGCGGCGCCCTGAACACAGAACCGCCCGCTGATCAAGGATCAACGGGCGGTCGTCATTGCCGGTGGGGCAATTCCAGCTGTGTCAGGCGCGGGTGAACTGGTCCTCGTCATCAGGCTCGCTGGCCGTGCGCGGGGCGGTGCCGCGGGCGCTGTTGACTGGCGCGGCCCCGTTGACCGACGCGTTGGCCTCGGCGAAGCGCTCGTTGAGCCGCGAGTGGCGCTGGCCGTAGGCGAAGTAGATGGCCAGGCCAATGACCAGCCAGAAGGCGAAGAAGATCCAGGTCTCCACAGCCAGGTTGGTCATCAGGTACAGGCAGAGTACGGCAGAAACGATCGGCAGGACCTTTCCGAACGGGACACGGAAGGCAGGCTTCAGGTCCGGGCGCTTTTTGCGGAGCACCAGGATCCCCAGGCTGACCACAACGAAGGCGGACAGGGTGCCGATGTTGATCATTTCCTCGAGCAGGTCGACGTTGGTGAGCCCGGCCACCAGGGCAACCGCGGTGCCGCAGATGATCTGGAGGCGGACCGGCGTCGAACGCTTGTCACTGGTCTTGGACAATGCCCTGGGCAGCAGGCCGTCGCGGCTCATCGCCAGCACCACACGGGACAGGCCCATGAGGAGCACCATGATCACGGTGGTGAGGCCCACCAGCGAACCGAAGGCGATGACCTTGGCGGCGGACGTGTCGCCCACGGCCTCGAAGGCCGTGGTGAGGGTGGGGCTCTTGGCTTCGGCCAGCTGGGTGTAGGACACCATGCCGGTCAGGGCCAGGGAGACCAGGATGTACAGCAGGGTCACCAGGGCCAGGCCGCCAAAGATGCCGCGGGGCAGGGTCTTCTGCGGGTTCTTCACTTCTTCGGCGGAGGTGGCCACCACGTCGAAGCCGATGAAGGCGAAGAACACCAGGGCCGCGCCGGCAAAGATGCCCATGGTGCCGTACTGGGCGGGGGCAGCCCCGGTCAGGAAGCCGAAGAACGACTGCTTCAGGACATCGGCGGCACCGGTAGCGGCCGTGGGCTCGGCTGCCGGTACGAACGGGGTGTAGTTCTCGAACTTCACGTAGGTGAAGCCCACCACGATCACGAACAGCACGACGGCGATCTTGATCAGGGTGAAGATGTTGCCTACCCGGGCGGAGAGCTTGGTGCCGAGCACCAGCAGCACGGTGAAGATGGCCACAATCAGGAAGGCGCCCCAGTAGAGGTCAACGCCGCCCAGCGAGATGGCCGGCGGGATGTCCAGGCCCGTGAGGGCAAACACCTTGCTGAGGTAGATGCCCCAGTATTTGGCGATCACCGCAGCGGCCGTGAACAGTTCGAGGATCAGGTTCCAGCCGATAATCCAGGCAAGGAGCTCGCCCATGGTGGCGTAGGTGAAAACGTAGGCGGATCCGGCCACGGGGATGGCAGTGGCGAACTCGGCGTAGCACATGATGGCCAGCGCGCAGGTGACGGCGGCGATCGCGAAGGAGAGTGTGACGGCGGGACCGGCGAAGTTGGCGGCAGCCTTCGCGCCGACCGAAAAGATGCCGGCGCCGACAGCAACGGCGACGCCCATGATCATGAGGTCCCAGGTGCTGAGGGAACGCTTAAGCTTGCGTCCGGGCTCATCGGCG
This sequence comes from Pseudarthrobacter defluvii, assembly GCF_030816725.1. NCBI lineage: Bacteria > Bacillati > Actinomycetota > Actinomycetes > Micrococcales > Micrococcaceae > Pseudarthrobacter > Pseudarthrobacter defluvii. Next base: position 960,726 of record NZ_JAUSYG010000001.1, on the reverse strand, counting down.
TCGGCAATCGACTGCTCGATGGATTTTGTCCGCAGAAGATTCATAAGGGGTCACAATCCTGGTTTGTGAGGGAAACAGACCTATCAACGATAGTGTCCATCCACTGGACGGTCCCAATCGTCCCGAATAGTGAGACAGCCACCGTGCCGAATATTCTTCTGCGAAAGCACTCGGGGCCCTCCCAACGGAGAGCCCCGAGTGCCTCTGGATCGAACTTCCTAGGAAGGCCATTCCATCAGCGTTGACCGGATTAGGAAGCGTTTACCCTCCGGTGCTTCAACGGAAAAGCCGCTCCCCCGGCCGGGCACAACGTCGACAGTCAGGTGCGTGTGGCTCCAGTAGTTGAACTGCTCACGGGACATCCAGAACTCCAGCGGCAGCGGCTTCAAGCCGTCCGAGAGATCGAACAATCCCAGCAGGACGTCCGCTTCCCCTGTGATGAAGTCCCCGGCCGGATAGCACATGGGCGATGACCCGTCGCAGCATCCGCCCGACTGGTGGAACATGAGCGGGCCGTGCCGGTCCCACAGCATCCGCAGCAGGTCCACTGCGGCTGGCGTGAGCGCCACCCGGGAAAAATCTTCCCCGGGCAGCGTCACCGCGGCATCAAGCCTGGTCGAAGCCATGGCCTAGAAGAAACCCAGCTTGTTTTCGTCGTAGCTGACCAGCAGGTTCTTGGTCTGCTGGTAGTGGTCCAGCATCATGGCGTGGTTTTCACGGCCAATGCCGGACGACTTGTAGCCGCCGAAGGCCGCGCCGGCCGGGTAGGCGTGGTAGTTGTTCACCCAGACACGGCCGGCTTGGATTTCACGGCCTGCACGGTAGGCCACGTTGCCGTTGCGGGACCACACACCGGCGCCGAGGCCGTAAAGGGTGTCGTTCGCGATGCCCATGGCGTCGTTGTAGTCGCTGAACTTGGTCACCGCCACCACGGGGCCGAAGATCTCCTCCTGGAAGATCCGCATCCTGTTGTGGCCCTCGAACACGGTGGGCTGGACGTAGAAGCCGCCGGCCAGGTCGCCGGGGAGCTCTGCACGGGCGCCGCCGGTGAGCACTTTGGCGCCTTCCTGCTTTCCGATGTCAATGTAGGACAGGATCTTTTCCAGTTGGTCGTTGGATGCCTGCGCGCCGACCTGGGTTTCGGTGTCCAGCGGGTTGCCCTGTATCATCTTTTCCACCCGGGCCACGGCGTCGGCCATGAAGGACTCGTAGATGTCCTCCTGCACCAGCGCGCGCGACGGGCAGGTGCACACTTCACCCTGGTTGAAGGCGAACAGCGCGAAGCCCTCCTGCGCCTTGTCGTAGAAGGCGTCATTTTCCTGCGCAACATCGTTGAAGAAGATGTTCGGGCTCTTGCCGCCCAGTTCCAGGGTGACCGGGATGAGGTTCTGGCTGGCGTACTGGCTGATAAGCCGGCCGGTGGTGGTCTCGCCGGTGAAGGCGATCTTCCGGATCCGGGAACTGGAGGCAAGCGGCTTGCCGGCCTCCACGCCGAAGCCGTTGACCACATTCACCACACCCGCCGGCAGCAGATCCGCGATGAGCTCCATCAGGACCAGGATCGACGACGGCGTCTGCTCCGCCGGCTTAAGCACTACGGTGTTGCCGGCAGCGAGCGCGGGCGCAAGCTTCCAGACCGCCATCAGGATGGGGAAGTTCCAGGGGATGATTTGGCCCACCACGCCGAGCGGTTCGTGGAAGTGGTACGCGGTGGTGTTGTCGTCCAACTGGGACAGGCTGCCCTCCTGGGCCCGGACGGCGGAGGCGAAGTAGCGGAAGTGGTCCGAAGCCAGCGGCAGGTCTGCGTTGAGGGTCTCCCGGACGGGCTTGCCGTTGTCCCAGGTTTCGGCGACGGCCAGCATCTCAAGGTTCTCGTCGATGCGGTCCGCGATCTTGTTCAGGACGGCGGCGCGCTCCGCCACGGACGTCTTTCCCCAGGAAGGTGCGGCCTTGTGCGCCGCGTCCAAAGCCAGTTCAATGTCCTCGGCCGTCCCGCGGGCCACCTCGCAGAAGGCCTTGCCGGTCACCGGCGTGATGTTCTCGAAGTACTGGCCCTTCACCGGGGCCACCCATTCGCCGCCAATCCAGTTCTCGTACCGGTCCTTGAAGGTGACCTTCGAACCGTCGGTTCCCGGCTGTGCGTAAACGGTCATGTGCTTAGCTCCTTTGCTGTGCAGTTCATAGGGCCGGCGTACAAGGGCGCCCGCCGATGAACCCAGCGTAGGAGCGGGAAGGTTGCAGCAAGGTTGCAATGGTGAGAGCTGGATCACAAAGAACCCGGCGGGCCCTGCTTTCAGGCCCGCAGTTCGGCTTCCAGCCGTTCCAGGTCGGCCACGACGGCGGCGCGCTTGGGTGAGCGCGGCGGCAGGAGGCGGAGCGCGGCGAGGCGGATCCCGACGTCGTCACTTGCCTCAGGCAGCGCGGCATACTTGAGCAGGGACTCGGCACTGCCGTCCGTGAGGACAGCTTCCCGGAGCAGGGATGAAACCCTGTTCCTCAGCTCCACAATGCCCGGCGCCTCCGAGCGCGGAAGCACCCGTCCGCGGTAGATTTCCAGGGCTATGCGGTGGGCGCCGCGCTGCAGGCAGCTGAGCACCTGGCCCGTGTCCGGCACCAGGTCCAGCGGAAGCCGGTACGGGCGTGAGCCGGGAACCGCGTCCGGGCTCAGCTCCTGGATGACCTTCCGGAGACGGACCATCTCCGCGCGGAGCGTGATAGTCGAACCCTCCCCCGGGTACAGCAGCGAGCTGAGTTCCTCGGCGCTGAGCCCTTCCGGGTGCGTGCTGAGCAGGGCAAGGATCTCGCTGTGCCGGGCAGACAGCGAAACCGTCCGGCCGCCCAGGCTCAGCAGCGCCTGGTCGCGGCCCAGCAGTTGCAGGCTGTTCCGGTAGAGGCTTCCTTCCCCGGCGCGGCTTCCGTCCCCGGCAATCAGGCCCTTCCTGCTTGCGGGAGCCGGGGGCCGCCGTCGTACGGGTTTCCTGGCCAGCTCCGCAGCATGCTGCAGGCGCTCCACCCGCAGCTGCGCCTGCGCGGCCGCCACCGTGGCCTCCACCAGCGAAAGCGTGTGCGGCGCCACCGCGGTGTCCGTCCCGGTGATGTCCACGACGCCGAGCACCGCGCCGGAGTCCGGATCATGGAAGGGAACGGCCGTGCAGCTCCAGGGATGTACCGCGCGCTGGTAGTGCTCGGCGCCGGCAATCTGGATTCCACGCCCCAGGACAAGGGCGGTGCCGGGGGCGCTGGTGCCGACGCTCGCCTCTGACCAGTCGGCACCGGGCACGAACATCATCCCTTCGGCCCTGCGCTGGAGGGTGGGGTCCCCGTCCACCCACAGCAGCCTGCCCACTTCGTCGCCCACCGCTACCAGGAGCCCGCTGTCGTGGCTGGGCTGGACCAGGAGTTTGTTGATGACCGGCATGATCGCCGCGAGGGGGTGCTGCCGCCGGTAGTCCTCCAGCTCGTCCCAATCGAAGGCCAGCGGTGCGGCCGCGTTGTCCGGGTTGGCTTTGAAGCTTGCCGACCGTTGCCAGGACTCCCGGATGAGTTTGCGCAGGCCGGGGATTTCGGGAGTGGCGCCGCCGGGGCCCGGGCGTTCCGGGGCAAGGCGCCCCAGGAGCTCGTGTCCGGCCAGCGCGGCACGCTGGCGCGGTTCAGGCTGGAGCAGGTTCGTCATCGAACTCCCGTTCCGGAGTTTTGTCCGGCGATGCAGGGCTGGAGGGTGGCCAAGTCAGCATAGCTGGACAAAAACCCCGTGTCACCGGCGAGCGGACCCGGCAAAGCGCCTGGGATAGTGATTCAGCCGCGGGAGATGCGGATCATGTCCTCGCGCGGCACCACCTTGATGCGTTCCCGCACCACATGGTCCAGGCCTTCGGGTCCGGTCCAGTCCGCGCCGAGCCCTGCCTCGTGGGCATCGAGCTTGTTCCACCCTTCCCAGGTGGTGTATTCGATGCCGCGTTCCTCAAGCAGGTCGATGATGGCCTGCGGATCCGGGTTCTTGGCCGCGGGCAGGGTCAGCCGGTCCTCCAGCAGGAAGCCGATGGTCTCCAGGGCATCGCCCTTGGTGTGCCCGATCAAACCGACCGGGCCGCGCTTGATCCAGCCTGTGGTGTAGATGCCCGGAACGGGGTTGCCGTTGGCGTCCAGGACGCGGCCGCCCTCGTTGGGAATGACGCCGCGCTTGGCGTCGTATTCCAGTTCGTCCAGCGCCGACCCGTGGTACCCGATGGCGCGGTAGACGGCCTGGACGGGGTATTCGACGTACTCCCCCGTGCCCTTGGCGTTGCCCGTCCCGTCCAGCTGCATGCGCTCAAACTTGATACCGCCCACCTTGCCCGTGCCGTCGTCGAGCACCTCAACGGGGTTGTGCAGGAAGTGCAGGTGCAGCCTGCGGGAGGAGGGGTTGTCGGACTCCGCATGCTCCTCCACCAGCCAGTTGGTGAGCGTGTTCACCATGGTCTTCACCTGGTTGTTGCTGCGGATGGCTTCGTCCGAGGCCTCGTCGAATTCAAAATCCTCGGGGTACAGGACGATGTCGACGTCGTCCATGTGGGACAGCTCCCGCAGTTCCAGTGGGGTGAACTTGACCTGGGCGGGGCCGCGGCGGCCGAAGACGTGGACGTCGGTGACGGGCGAGGCTTTCAGGCCGGCATAAACGTTGTCCGGGATCTCGGTGGTGAGCAGTTCCTCGGGGTGCTTGGCCAGCATGCGGGCAACGTCCAGGGCCACGTTCCCGTTGCCGATGACGGCGATTTCCCTGGCCTCCAGCGGCCACTGGCGGGGGACGTCAGGATGCCCGTCGTACCAGGAGACGAAGTCGGCGCCGCCGAAGGAGCCCTGCAGGTTGATGCCCGGAATGTCCAAGTCGGCGTCCTTGATGGCGCCGGTGGAGAAGATCACGGCGTCGTAGAAGGCCCGGAAATCGTGCAGCGTGAGGTCCCGGCCGTAGGTCACGTTGCCCAGGAACCGGATGTCGCCCCGGTCCAGCACCTTGTGCAGGGCGTTGACGATGCCCTTGATGCGGGGATGGTCCGGGGCAACGCCGTACCTGATGAGGCCGTACGGCGCGGGGTAGGCCTCAAAGAGGTCGATGCTGACCTGGAAGTCACCGTCCTTCACCCCGCTGGACTTGGTGAGGATGTCCGCAGCGTAAACTCCTGCCGGTCCCGCGCCGACGATGGCGACGCGGAGGGGACGGTTGGCGGCGGTTTCGCTGTAACTGGACACCGGAAGCCCTTCTGAACTGGTCCTGCTCACGGATCATGAGGGTGCGCAGCATGGTGCAGCGCACAGTCCCCCATTCTAGTTGGCGGCCAGGGGCACCACTTTGCCTTCGCGGTACAGCAGCGCACGCAGTTCGGCTTCCGCCGAGTCCAGCCGCTTCGGATCGATGGTTTCGCCGTCGTGGAAATGATCCACAACCCTCGGGTCAACGTAACTCTTGCGGGCAATGGAAGGGGTGTTTCCCAACGTCTCCGCGGCGTCGTGCATGGCCCGGCTGATGGCGCGCTTCCTCTTGGCTGCGGTGCGCTGGGGGCCGGTGCGGGCCAGGCTTTCGGCGGCCGCCACCGTCCCGCGCAGGGTGCGGAAATCCTTGGCCGTGAAGTCGGACCCGGTGCGCTCCTTGACGTAGGCGTTGATGTCCGCGCTGCTCACCGGACGCCAGGTCCTGCCCTCCTTGTAGGCCAGGAGCCGCGCGTTGGGTCCGCGGCGCTTGAGCAGGCGCAGCAGGACGGCGAGGTCGGGGTCCCGGATTTCCGATTCCCAGTCCTTGCCGCTCTTGGCCGGGAAGCGCAGCAGGATCCGGTCCTTGCGCACCTGGACGTGGGCGCAGAGCAGGGTGGCAAGCCCGCGGCTGCCGTTCTCGTTGGTGTACCGCTCCGAACCCACCCGCAGGGAGCCGCTGTCGAGCATCCGGAAGGCGCCCGCCAGGACGCGCTCCCGGGTGAAGCCATCGCTGCGCAGGTCCATCGTGACCCGGCGGCGCGCCGCAGGCAGCGATTCGGCCAGCTGGAGGGACCGGTCGAACTTCACCCGGTCCTTACGCTCGCGCCACTCTGGATGGTAGATGTACTGGCGGCGGCCCACCCCATCCACGCCGGTCGCCTGGATGTGGCCGTTCTCGAACGGGGCGATCCATACGTCCGTCCAGGCCGGGGGGATGCCGATGCTTTCGAGCCGGTCCCTGAGAGGACCGGGCGGCAGGGTGGAGCCGTCCAGGTCCCGGTAGCTGAAGCCCTTGCCGGCAGCCACCCTGCGGTAGCCGCGGCCCGAGGCATTGCTGCGCCGGAGCCTCATGGGGCGGGCTCCGGCAAAGGCACACGTGTCATGAAAGCAAGCCTACTGACTATTTTTCGGATTTACGCCTGCCTGCTGGAATACCTGCCCACCTGATGCTGTTATTGAGAGCGTGCCCATGCCAGAAGGAACCTCTCCAGCCACCCCTGTCGCCACCCCCGCAGCTGCCGCACCTCCTGCGGCCAGTTCAACAGCGGGCGTCCCGGCACCGGTGGGCCCGCGGCCCGGGGCAAAGGACGCGACGGCGGGAATGCTGTTCGGCATCGGCGCGTATGTTTTGTGGGGGCTTCTCCCCCTCTACTTCTTCATCCTCATGCCGGCGGGCGCCGTCGAAATCGTGGCAAACCGCGTGGTGTGGTCGCTGCTGTTCTGTGCCCTCCTCATCACGGTGACCAGGGCGTGGCGGCCCCTTGCCAGGGCCTTGAAGGACCGGCGGGTCTTTGGCTCCCTGGCCCTGGCGGCCTTCCTGATCGCCATCAACTGGCTGACCTACACGTACGGTGTGACCACCGGACAGGCCGTGGAAACGTCGCTGGGCTACTTCATCAACCCGCTCGTCTCGGTCCTGCTGGGCGTACTGGTCCTGAAGGAAAAGCTGCGGCCGCTCCAGTGGGCTGCGGTGGCCGTGGGCTTCGTGGCGGTGGGCGTCCTCACCTACTCGTACGGAAAGCTGCCGTGGATCGCACTGACGCTGGCGTTCAGCTTCGGCCTCTACGGCTTCGTGAAGAACCGGGTGGGATCAAGAGTGGACGCCATCACCAGCCTCAGCGTTGAAACCATGGTGCTCGCCCCGCTGGCGGCCGTAGCCATGGTGGTCCTGGCTACGACCGGAGGTTCGACCCTGACCTCCCAGGGTGCCGGACACTTCTGGCTGCTGCTGGCGTCCGGCGTCATCACGGCCGTGCCGCTGCTGTTCTTCGGCGCTTCCGCGCGCCGGCTGCCCATGACCACCATCGGGCTGCTCCAGTACTTCGCTCCCGTCCTGCAGTTCCTGGTGGCCCTGCTGGTGTTCCGCGAGGCCATGACCGTCGAGCGCTGGATCGGATTCGGGGTGGTGTGGCTGGCCCTGGTGCTGCTGACCCTGGACATGCTGCGGGCGGCGCGCAGGAACTCGCTCGCCCGCAAGGCGCTGCGCCAGGCGGCCTGAGGTAAGCAGGCCCGTCTGGTCAACCACCCAGGGCGCGCTTCACGGCGTCGTACGCGGGCGTAGGCTTGCCGTCGCTGAACAGGTGGTCGTGGCCCTGCTGGAGGCTGCCGCCGTCGTCGATCCACCAGTCGTAGCGGTCGTCAACGCCCCACGTGGTGTAGGAAACGCAGGTCTGCGAGCGCAGGCAGGTGGCCAGCACCGTGGCGTACTGCTTCGCCTGGGCGGCCGTCCCCTGGTCGTCCGTGACGTCGTTCTCGGAGATCCGGACGTGCAGCCCGGCCGCGCCGAAGCGGTTGAGTGTACGGGTGAGGTCCTCTGCGGAGATGGCGTCGGTCTTGAGGTCGTAGACGTGGGCCTGGAGGCCTGCGCCATAGATGTGTCCGCCCTGTGCGTTGGTGTCGAGGATGAGCTTGAGCAGGGCGTCCTGGCGCCGCCCCGGCACGTCGGCCCCGTTCTCGTTGATGTACTGCTTGACATCCGGATCGGCAGCGTAGACGGCCTTGGAGACCACCGCCGGATATCCGGGCCCGAAAACCCGGTACCAGATGTTCTGCTGCATGCCCGTCCCCTGGTTGACGTCGAACGGTTCGTTCACCACGTCAAGGGACGCCAGCCGCCCTTTGAAGTGCGCCACCACGGTGCTGACGTACTCCAGCAGGGCAGCTCCGCTGGCCCGGCGCTCCGCCTCCGAGCCGGCCGGGAGCTCCTGCATCCAGCGGGGCATGGCCTCGGTGAAGGCGATGGTGTGCCCGTGGACCGCCATGCCTTTGCTCTGCGCGATGGCCAGGATCGCGTCGGCCTCCTCGAAGGTGTAGACGCCCTTCTGCGGGGAGAGGAACTGCGGCTTCATGGCGTTTTCCGGGGTGAGGGCGCCGAAGTTTCCCACGAACTCGCGGGCGTAGTCCTCGTCGCCGGTGAGAGGTCCGAGGGCCACGGCGGCGCCTACCAGGAACCCCGGACGGGTCCTGGCGGCAAGCGCCTGGAGGCCGTCTTCTGACCGCTGCGCATCTGCCGCGGCGGCCCCCGAGGTGTGCAGGCCGGTACTTCCCGGCGCTGCCGCCTTCAGCGAAGTGATGTGAAAGTCCCCGGAGTCGCTGGAAAACCCCAGCCACAGTTCCCCGGAGGTGAACACCTTGCCCAGGGGAAGCGAGGACAGGGTGTCGCCGCCGCTGGCGACTGTCAAGGTATCGCCGGCCCGGCGCACCGTAAGCGGGGCACCTGCGTCCTTCACCGTCACGTGCTCGTCATGCACGGGAACAGGCTGGGTCACGTCCTTCTTCTGGGCTCCGTCAAAGACCGCGATCCGCAGTTCATTGCCTTGGAGGGTAAGCCGCAGACCCGCAGGCTCCACGCGGAACTCATCCGCAATGACCGGCGGCCGGTCGTACAGGGCCCAGGATGCGTCCGCGGTGACATCCGCGAACGTGGCACTCAATGAGAAGTCCCCGCCGACCACCAGGTGCGTGCCGGCCAGGTTGAGCGGAGGGTTCGGCTGGCCCCCATCCCCGCTTTGCTCCACGATGCGCCTGGCGGTGGGCCTCACCTGCAGCCCGCTACTGCCGGCCCGGACACCGGGGACGTCCTGCCAGTCCACACGCAGCAGGTCCAGGGTCACGTCGGGCTTCGGCGGGGAGCAGGAAGCGAGGATGACGAGGAGGGCGGACACCAGTACCACAGCCAGTGCGTGCGGGCGTCCGGCCATCCTTCGTCTTCTTCCACGTTGCCAGGACTTGGTGCCGCTAGGACTTGGTCCAGCGGACGTCGTCGAAATAGGCCTTCAGCCCTGAATTGCCCTGCACGATGACCTGCAGGCTCGCCTTGGCCACCGCGGTGCTGCTCGGCGAGTACGTCAGGTCCACATTGGTGACGCCGCCGGCCGAGACGCCGAGCTTCCACTGCCCGGAGACCCACTGCCCGGCGGAGTTGTATTCGTCAATGTAGAAGCCCATCTCGCCGCTGGTCCGCGCCGTGATGTTGAGGTAGCTGGCGATCTTGTAGCTGCCGGCCGTTACCGCCACCTGGGGGGAGAACAGGTGCTTGTTGGCCGTCGTGGACGCCATCTTGACCGAGTTCACCGGGTTGGCGGGGCTCCCATGGTTAGCTGCGTCAGCGAGGATGGTGGACGCTGAGTCCGTCCTCCAGCCCGAGCCGATGCCGGCGTCAAAGGTGCCGTTGGCCACCAGGTTCGGGGACTGCGTGGGAGGTGTCGCCGAACCAAGGGCCATCATCTGCATGTTGTCCAGATAGGCGGTGATGCCGGTACCTGTCACGTAGACCTGGAGGCTGGCCGACGCAACGCTGGTGGAGCTCGGAGTGTAGGTGAAGTTCATCGACTCCACCCAGCGGCTGTTTTCCCGCTTACGGAACTGCCCGGAAACCCACTGCCCGGCAGCGTTGTACTCGTCCACATAGAAGCCAACTTCACCGGAGGAGATCGCGGCTACATTGAGGTAGGCCTTGAACAGGTAGCTGTTGGCGGCCGATACCGGAACCTTCGGCGAGAACAGGTGGCCTGCAGCCGAACCCGACACCAGCTTCACCGATTTGGCGGCGTCCGGGTAGCTGCCGTTGTTTCCGGCGTTTGCCGTGATTGTTGCCGGGGCGTCGGTCCGCCATCCGTCGGCGATGCCGTTGTTGAACGTTGGGTTGGGGAACATGTTGGGGCTGCCGTTGACCAGTCCCTTGCTGATATTGACGTTCCGGATCTGGCCGGCCGCCACCTTGGTCTGCACATACGCAGCCAGCTGGTCCAGCTCTGCGGTGCCGTACTGGTAATCGTCCGGGGTCTTGCTCGGCGAAGGCCTGATGTCGTGGAACGTGAAGATGGCCCATGTCTTGTTCGCGATCGCCTCGTCCACCTTGGCCTTGAGGGTGGCGACCGGGGTGGTCACCTCCTGCACGGGGGTGTTGTGGAGCAGGAGGTCGCCGAGCGGCCAGATGTTGTTGCCCACGTCGGCGAAGCCGCGCATGGAGCTGTAGTACTTGGCGATTTGGGCGAGCGCAGACATGTCGTAGTCGCCGTATGGGGTGGCGAGGGCGGTAGCGTTGAAGCCGTGTGCCGCCAGCGCCGCCCTGCTGTTGGCCAGCTCGGCGTCCACTTGGGCAGCCGTCAGCTTCGTCGCCTGGCAGTCATTGCCCACGCTGACCAGGCACTGGTGGTCAACGGTGTGCGAGCCGATCTCCCAGCCGTAGGTGTTTTGCAGCTGGGTGATCTGGTCCCAGGTCATGTACGGTACGTCCGTGTTGGCGCGGCAGGTGTTCGGCACCGTGGTCATGCCCACGCAGTTGGTGATGACGTAGCTGGTGCCGGTGAGCCCGTACTTCTTGAGTGTGGGGGCAGCCTGGGTCAGGGCATTCTGCATGCCGTCGTCGAAGGTGAAGGACACGAGCGGAGTTGGGGCGGGGTTGTCCACTGCGGCATTGGCGGCCGCAGGGGACAGCAGCGCGCCGGCTATGGCCCACACCGCCACCCCAATGGTCAGGAGCCTGGCGCGGCGACGCGCCAGGCTGGATCTTGATGTGATCATGACTTTCTCCTTCTTTCGGGTGGCGAAGGCGCCGCGTTTCACCGCTTGATGGTGGTCACGGGCCCTGCAACTGCTCGAACGCCTGGGCGACCGGTTTGACCTGGATGCCGCTTTCGTCGATGAGCTGCAGCTGGGTTGCGAGGACGTCGCTGGTGACGGTGCTCCTGTCCGCCGCAATAGTGTTTTTCTGGGTGCCCGACAAATCGGGCGCTGCGATCTGGTGGTACACAAGGATGAGCCAGCCGTTGGACCTGGTGGTTTCGGCGAGTGCTTCCTTGAGGGTCTCCGGCGTCGTTGCGTCGGTCACGTAGAGGACCTTCAAGTCGTGCGGGTTGATGTTCTGCCTGGTGTTGATGCCGTCACCCGTGCCGCGGATGACCTTGAAGTACTTGCCCGCGTACCAGTCCACCTGCGGGTCTGAGCGTCCGTACGGCGGTGCCAGGTCATCGGTGGGCAGGCCCGCGGCAGCAAGGGCATCCTCGCTCTTGCGCAGTTCGTCGTCCAGCCTGCTGGTGCCCACGGAGGTGAGGTCCACGTGCTGGTAGCTGTGGGCGGCGATCTCATGGCCTGCCTGGCTCATCTGCTGGACCTCTGCCGCGCTGATGAAGTTCGGCGTCTCGATGGAACTGGCATTGACGTACTGGGTGGACTTGAAGCCGTGCTTGTCCAGCAAGGGCAAGGCACGGTCGTACACCGACTGCCAGCCGTCATCGAAGGTGATCGAGACCATGGGCTCCTTCCAGCGCAGCGGCCCCGGCCTGGTGACATCCATCAGCGAAAAGTCCCGGACAGCGGTGGTGCCGTTCCCGTGCGAAATCAGGGTGACCATGGCGGTAGCCGCACCGTCCGGGACCTGGAACGCCTCCTTGACGGTGGTCCACTCCCCCGCCGGAGGCACAGTCTCCAGGTTCCGGAACTTGCGGCCGCCGTCGGCCAGCTCGAACTCGGCCACCACATCCACCGTGAGGTCGGACTTGTACGCCGCGCTGAAGGTGAAATAGCGGTCGGCGGTGACCGGGATGGGCTGGTACTGCCACTTCGCTTCGCCGTTCTGGTAATTTCCCACTCGCGTCCAGAGGAAGCTGCCGCGCCCGTCTTCGCCGCGCCCGGACTCCACCGTGGACGTCCCGGACGAGTACGGGGACCAGTAGGCGGGCAGGGCCGGATCGGTCCCTGCGAACCCCGGGTTGGGGATCACGTTGGGGCCCCCTGCTCCGGAGGCAGGAAGCTGGACATCCTCGGCCGCCTCGATATACGCGCCCTCCACCTGGAAACTGCCCACGGAGGCGAAGCGGAAGACGTACTGCACCGCCGTCGTCGTGTCCCCGCTGTTGAACGCATCGCTTACCGTGAACGCGGAGGTGCCGGGCCGTTCCAGCGGGTTCCGCAGCTGCTCAAGGCTGGTGCTGCCGTCCTTGTGGAACTTCCGGGCCAGCAACCTGAAATCGGGGTCGGCGGTTGTGAACGCCTTAAAGAAGTAGGTCTTGCCGGGAGCAAGGTCCACCCGCGGGCTGGTGAGGGTGACATCGCCGGAGGTGTACTGGCTGATACTGAGTTTGAGCGCCTGCCCGCCCAGCTGCCCCATCACCAGTTCCAGCGAAGTCTTCGCGTCACCGCTGTGCCCGGCGGTCCAGCCGCCCGCAGGAGCCAGGGAAGATCCGGCCGACGGCGACGGGCCGGGTGTGGCGGCAGGTCCGGCTATGGCGGGGAAAAGTGCCGGCAGCAGGTTGGCTCCTGGCCGGGGCTGGGCGAAACTGCCCATCCTCCCCGTGTACGCCAGCCACCCGGCGGTGATCATGAGGACCAGAACGGTGATGAGGACGAGTGGATTCAGCAGTACCCGGCGGATCCTCCGCCGCCTAGGCCGCACTCGTCACCACCCCCGCGCTGCCGGCCCGTTGCGGGGAGTTCCAGGTGTTGATTGCAGAACGCCGGACCAGGCCGGGCGAGCGCGCAATGCAGCGGACGGCCGCCACCAACTGCACCAGGTCCATGATGTAGAACAGGAAATAGGCCGTGGGTGCATACATGCAGAGCCTGGTGCGTTCGCGTGCGGTGAGGTTCTCGTCCATCAGGACCGTGAGCAGCGTGTAGGCGGTGATGGTGGCGTAGGAACCGATGATCAGGGCGGGCGTGTACGTGGCCAGCGACCAGTAGACAGCGTACGTCCAGGCCAGGGGCGAGACGAGCAGCGTGAACTCGCTCAACAGCGCCATCGGCATCCGGTAGTACGCCAGGGTGCGGCTGTACCGGCGGCTGGGGTTCAGCGCCATGCCGCGGTACTTGATGAGGTTCTGGATGCTTCCGTACTTCCACCGGTAGCGCTGCTTGGCCAGGGCGCGGAACGTGAGCACGCCCTCGGTCCTGGCCACCACGTCCGCGCCGTAAACCATGCGGAACCGCCGGTTGCCAAGGTGGGTGATCTTGGCACTCAGGCCGATGTCCTCGGTCACGGTGTCCGTGTCGTAGAAGTCCACCTTCCGCAGCACGCGCATCCGGTACGTGGAGGCGACTCCGCCCACGACGTACTCGCAGTTCAGCAGCGAGTAGAGCTTCTTCGAGCGGTAGCCGATCATGTGCTCAAACCGCTGCAGGATGCCCAGCGCGGTGGGCTCCTCCATGATCTGGACGTTCGCCGCGACACCGCCCACATACGGGTCGTCAAAGTAGGACAGGGCATTGGTGATGGCGTCCGGCCTGATGACCGAGTCGGCGTCGAGCGTCATCACATACTGGCCGCGCGCGAACCGCCGGAGCACCGTATTGAGCGCGGCGCCCTTTCCCACGTTCCTGCGCATCCGCACCAAGCGCAGGTCCATTCCCGGGTGGCGCAGCTGGTAGTCGCGGACCAGGCGGCCGGTGAGGTCGCCGGAGGCGTCGTCCGCCACGAGGACTTCGAAGGAGCGGTAGGTGCTGCGCAGGATGGACTCGAGCGTCCGGATGATCACCGCTTCCTCGTTGTGGGCTGCAATGACGATGGACACCAGGCCGGGTACTTCGGGGAGCGCCCTTCGGGTCCAGGTGGCTGTGGCCGCACATTCGGGCTGGTAGGGGGTGGGGAGGCGGACGCCCCTGATCCCTTTCCGCCGCTGCTGCCAGATGTCGTAAAAGTTGGCGCCTGCCAGGTAGAGGCCGAAGTGCACGACGTAGAGGATGCTGACGCCCGCGAACAGCCAAAAGACCAGAAGCGCGATGTCCATCAGCTCACCCGTCCGCCGGGTTGCCGGCCAGCACGTTCGTGACGGCCTCAGGCAGCGGAACGCTGGCGGGCTGGAGCAGATCGATCCCCGCCCTGATGACCGGAACCACGGCGATGGCCGGCAGGACAACAGCGGGGACTGCGGATTTGGCGGCAGGCTTAACGGCGGGCGCGGCGGCGGCCGCAGTGGTTCCGGCAACCCCTGCGCCAGGGACTGCCACGGCGCGCCCGGCAGCGGTTGGGACCGAATCGTCCGCACTCGCGAGCCGGGCCAGGGCCTTGCGTGCAGCGCGCCGGTAGAACCGGATGCCTACGAAGCGGATGACCACCGTGAAAGTAACCAGGCTCCACAGCACCAGGCTCAACTGGGCCACGAAACCCAGCAGGCTTTCAAACATGGCTCCGTCCCGGCCGAACGTGGCCTGCACCGGCAGCGCTGCCGGCATTACGAAGCTTCCCAGATGCGTCACTGCCTTCCCCCTTGTCTAAAGCAAGAAGTACGTTTTGGGCTTTGGGGTATCACCGCCCGGGGTGCCCAAACACCAGGCGTTGGATGAAGTACCTGTCATTAGCGCCAAGGGAGGGCAGCGTCATTACCCTGTGGCTGACACGATAGGAGCGCGGAAGCGCTGCGTTGTGGGGTGCGGGGGGGCGGCGCCTAAGGCATTCGGCGTCGCGCTCGGCCCACCCGTTTATAGGTTCAAAGTTACGTATCCCTGCGGAGGACGGACACGAGTAACGGGTACTCAATAACATATTTGGGGGTACTTACCGAAAGAGCTGTGGGGGGACCTCTGCTTTGCCGCGGGCGAGGGCCCGATATTAGGTAGTTGAAGCTGAGCGGCGAGGGGGCCTAGGTAGCCCCCAAACAATAGGACTTCAAGGCAACGGAAAAGGGCAGCACCCCCGTGGGGTGCTGCCCTTTTCCGTTGCCTTGCCTGCAGCCTTTAGGCGTGGGCCTTAATGGCGGCGGCGAGGACTTCCAAACCGTCTGCGAGCAGCTCATCGGTGATGACCAGCGGCGGCAGCAGGCGGATGACGTTGCGCGTAGGTGCCGCACGTGAGGATGATGACCCCCTCCTTCAAGCACGCGGCGGCAACAGCCTTGGTCAGTTCAGGGTTCGGCTCCTTCGAGCCGGCCTGGACGAGTTCGACGGCGAGCATGGCGCCGCGGCCGCGGACGTCGCCGATCACGGAGCTGCCGCCGCCGGCCAGCTCGGCCTGCAGGTCGCGGAGCCGGCCCAGGGCCAGTTCCTCGATGTGGCGGGCACGGGCGTTGAGGTCGTACTCCTCCATCGATCCGATGGAGGCCAGTGCTGCCGCGCAGGCCACCGGGTTGCCGCCGTAGGTGCCGCCCAAGCCACCGGGGTGCACTGCGTCGAGCAGGTCCGCCCGGCCGGTGATGGCAGACAGCGGCATGCCGCCGGCGATGCCCTTGGCGAGGGTCATGATGTCCGGAACGACGCCCTCGTGGTTGACCGCGAACCATTCACCGGTGCGGCAGAAGCCGGACTGGACCTCGTCGGCGATGAAGACGATGCCCTTCTCCTTGGCCCATGCGGCGAGGGCAGGCAGGAAGCCCTCGGCCGGGACGATGAAGCCGCCCTCACCCTGGATGGGTTCGATGATGATCGCCGCAACCTGGTCGCCGCCGATCTGCTTCTCGATCATGGTGATGGCGCGCTTGGCGGCCTCGGCGCCCGTGATGGAAGGGTTTTCCTCCCGGTACGGGTAGCTCATAGGCATCCGGTAGACCTCAGGGGCGAAGGGGCCGAAGTTGGTCTTGTACGGCATGGCCTTGGCGGTCAGCGCCATGGTCAGGTTGGTGCGGCCGTGGTAGGCGTGGTCGAAAGCGACGACGGCGTCCCGGCCGGTTGCCAGGCGGGCCACCTTGATGGCGTTTTCCACTGCCTCGGCGCCGGAGTTGAAGAGGACGGTGCGCTTTTCGTGGTCGCCAGGGGTAAGGCGGTTCAGCTGCTCGGCGACGGCAACGTAGCCCTCGTAGGGGGTGACCATGAAGCAGGTGTGGGTGAAGTGCTCCACGGCCTCCTTGACGGCGCCCACGACGGCGGGGTCGGAGGCACCCACGCTGGTCACGGCGATGCCCGAGCCGAGGTCGATGAAGGAGTTGCCGTCGACGTCCTGGATGATGCCGCCGTCGGCGTCTGCAACGTAGACCGGGACGCTGGAGGCGACGCCGGCAGCCACCACGGACTTGCGGCGTTCAGTCAGCGCCACGGACTTGGGACCGGGGAAGTCAGCCTGGACGCGGCGCTTCTGCTCCAGGCGGTAGGTGATGTCTGATGCGGTGGTGGTCATGGGATTTTCTTTCTTTTACTGGTGGGCCCACGCCGGCCGGGTTCCCTGGCCGAAGCGGAGCGAGGTTAGGGCGCCGGTGGGGATTAGGCATCCAGCGCGGACATGACGTGCTTGATGCGCGTGTAGTCCTCCACGCCGTACATGGAGAGGTCCTTGCCGTAGCCGGACTGCTTGAAGCCGCCGTGGGGCATTTCGGCGGTGAGGAGGATGTGGGTATTGATCCAGACGGCACCGAAGTCCAGGTCGCGGCTGAGCCGCATGGCGGTGCCGTGGTTGGTGGTCCAGACGCTGGAGGCGAGGGCGTAGTCAACGTCGTTGGCCATGGCCACGGCTTCTTCCTCGGTGCTGAACTTCTGCACGGTGATCACGGGACCGAAGGTTTCCTTCTGCACCACGTCGTCGGTCTGGTTGGCGCCGGTGATGATGGTGGGTTCGAAGAAGAAGCCCTTCTCCCCCGCCCGGTGGCCGCCGGTCTCGATCCGGCAGTTTGCCGGCAGGTTCTCCACCACGGAGGTGACGGCGTTGAAGTGGTTGACGTTGTTCAGCGGACCGAAGTAGTTGTCTTCGTCGTTCTGCGAGCCGGTGTGCAGGGTCCGGGTGTGCTCCACCATGGCTGCCACGACGTCGTCGTGCACCGACTCCTCCACCAGCACGCGGGTGATGGCGGTGCAGTCCTGGCCGGCGTTGAAGAATGCGAACTCGGCGATGGCCGCGGCGCTCTTCTTGATGTCGGCGTCCTTGAACACGATGGCCGGGGCCTTGCCGCCGAGTTCCAGGTGGGCGCGCTTGAGGCCCTTGGCGGCACCGGAAGCGACTGCGATGCCGGCGCGGACAGAGCCGGTGATGGACACCAGGCCGGGGACCTTGTGCTCCACCATCATGGCTCCGGTTTCGCCGGTGCCAAGCACCACGTTCAGGACGCCTGCGGGCAGGATCTCCCCGGCGAGCCGGGCCAGCACCAGGGTGGATTCGGGAGTGGTGTCGGACGGCTTGAGGACCACGGTGTTGCCAGCCGCGAGTGCGGGGCCGATCTTCCAGATTGCCATCAGGAACGGGTAGTTCCAGGGCGCCACCTGGGCCACGACGCCGATGGGTTCGCGGCGGACGTAGGAGGTGTGGCCCTCGAAGTACTCGCCGGCGGACTTGCCCTCCAGGATCCGGGCGGCACCGGCGAAGAAGCGCAGCTGGTCGGCGCCGGCGGCCACTTCCTCCGAGGCGATGAGCGACCGGACCTGGCC
This sequence comes from Pseudarthrobacter defluvii, assembly GCF_030816725.1. Taxonomy (NCBI): domain Bacteria; kingdom Bacillati; phylum Actinomycetota; class Actinomycetes; order Micrococcales; family Micrococcaceae; genus Pseudarthrobacter; species Pseudarthrobacter defluvii. Next base: position 942,999 of record NZ_JAUSYG010000001.1, on the reverse strand, counting down.
AGTGTTGCGGTGCTGCGCCTCGACCAGTTCGTCGCTGTTGGCCTCGATGGCGTCGGCGATCTTGAGCAGCATCAGCTGGCGCTGGCCCGGGGTGACGTGCTTCCAGGTCCGAAAGGCGTCCTTGGCGGCTGCCATCGCTGCGTCCACATCGGCCTGCACGGATACGGGAGCCTGGGCCACCACTTCGCCGTTGGCGGGGTTGACCACGTCCAGCAGGGTGGTGCCGGCGGGGGTGACGAACTTCCCGTTGATGAAGTTCTGCAAGGTTTGGACCACGGTGTGCAACCTCTTTCGTAAGGGCCATCGGCGGCCGGGCGGAGAACCGGGACGGATGGATGGAACTGCCTTGAGCCTATGCCAGCGCCCCAGCCGGGTGAATAGCCACCTGCACACCCTTCCCGAAGGGGTTTAGTGCGGTTGCCCAGCTCACGTTTATCCTTGCTTCATGGCCATTTCCCTTGCCGCCCTGGTGGGCGTCACGTCCCTGAAGCTGTCCAAGGCGGGCGTGGCGGAGACCACCTGGAACCAGGACATCAACTGGGTGGCGGTGACCGAACTGGAGGATCCGCAGCGGTTCCTCAATGGCGGGGAACTGGTGCTCACCACGGGACTGCGTCTGAGGTCCGCGCCTGAGCAGCGCCGTTTTGTCCGCCAGGTGCAGCGCGCCGGCGCGGTGGGCATCGGGTTCGGCGTGGGCCTGTCGCATGAGGCAGTGCCGCCGGCCCTGCTGGCGGAGGCCAACCGGTGGGGCCTTCCAGTGGTGGAAGTGCCGTACGAGACCCCGTTCATCGCCATCACCAAGCTGGTGGCGGATACCCAGTCTGCCGACCACTACGCCAAGCTGGAACGGCTCATAGCGGGGCACCAGGTGCTGGCCCGGGCGCTGCTGACCGGCGGCGGGCTCGCGGAGCTGTTGAAGAACCTGGGCGGCATGCTGCGCACGGACGTTGCGCTCACCCAGTTCACCGCGCAGCTCTACAACAGCAGCAGCAGCACGCACCCGTCGGCGGATACCTGGTCCAGCTTTCCAGTGCCCACGGGCCGGCGCGATGCCTGCACCCTGTGGGTGCGCCAGCCCTTCGAGGACACCGGCATCATCGGCTACGCGCAGAACCTGATCAGCGTGGAGCTGAACAACATGGTCAAGCAGCGGCAGGCCCAGCGCGCCCTGTGCGGCCAGGTGCTGGAGGACGTGATCCACGGGGCGCTGGAGACCAGCGAGGCGCAGCGCAGGCTGGCCGGCGTGGGCGTGAACAGCACCCGCAAGAACGTGGTGGTGCTGGCCGTATCGGCCGCCCACGGGAAGGCTTTGGGGAGCACCTCAGTGCCGCAGGAACTGGAGAAGGCGGTGGCCGCCGTCGTGGGCAAGGACCTGGTGCTGGTGGTCAATGACGACGGCGGGACGGCACCTGCGCTGGCCCGGAAGCTCAGCGACCACCTCGCCGAAGCCGGGATCCATGCCACGATCGGCATCGGCGGGGCGTATACCAAGCCCAACGGGCTCCGCTGGAGCTACTTCGAGGCCCGGGAGGCCGCGAGCCACGGCCTGCCGGTCAACGAACCTGAGCGGCTGAGCCTGACGTCGCTGCTGCTGGCCAGCGAGGATGTGCCGCTCGCGGATATGGCGCACGAGTCGCTGAACCCTTTGCGGTCCTTCGACGCCGCGCACGGGTCGGAGCTGATGGCCACGTTGGAGAGTTACCTGAACAACAACGGTTCGGTGGCTGCGGTGGCGGAGGAACTCACGCTGCACCGCAACACGGTCCGTTACCGGCTGGCCCAGATCACCGAGCTCACCGGCTACGACCCCGCGATCACCGCGGACAGGGTGCAGCTGTGGCTCGCCCTGGCGGTGGCCCGGTTGTCGGCACGGCAGGGCAAGTAGGCGTGCACCAGCCTCAGATCACGCCGTGGCCCAGCAGGTCTCGTGACTTCTTCCAGGCCTTCCTGTACCGGGCGCGGGCCGCCAGCATCTGTTCTTCCTGCCGGTTCAGCAGGTCCGCGTAGACCGCCGCGGTTGCCGGATCGCTGTAGTCAGCGGCGATGGTTTCCAGCAGGTCACGGGCCACCACGGCATCCTGGAACAGGCCAAGGATCTTCTGCTGCCGGTGGGCGGCCTTTGCCACCTTGCCCGCACGTTTGCCGTGCACCAGCGCCGCAGATTCAGCCACGTGGCGCAGCCGCTTGGCGTCCTTGCGCACGCGGTGGAGGGCAAGCTCTTCCTCCCTGCCGCGGCGGGCCCGCTTGACCGCCTTGTGCGAACGGCGCAGCCGTTTGGCGGCCTTGTCCACCGCCTTCGCGGCTGCCCGCCGCCCGGGAGCCACAGCTTCGGCCCGCACCGGCGGGTTGTCCCGGAAATCCTCGAGCTTGTCCAGGAGCCGGAAGTAGCGGGCCGATCCCAGGGCTTCCTGCAGGAGCCGGTAGCCGGCGTCGTAATCCCCGCCGGTACGCTGCTCAACGCCTGCCGTGGCACCGGCAATGCCGTCTCCCGGCGGCAGTCCGCCCAGCTGTTCGCGGAGCCGTTCCCGCAGGACCTCGGCGTCGCGCGGCCGGCCGAGCAGCTGGCCCAGCCATTTCAGCTCGCTTCGGAGCTTGCGCACCGGTGAGGCACGGTAGAGCCGGGAGTAGGCGGCCAGGATGGAGCGGATCCGCCGGGTGGCCGAACGCATGGCGTGCACCGCGTCTGGTTCCTCGCCCCGGACAGCGGCGTCGCCGGCAAGGATCCGGTCAATCTGGGCGCCCACGTAGACGGTGACGACGGCGGCGGCCGGCGCCCGCTTTCCGGCCAGGAGGGCGGGGGTGCTTTCGGAGCCGGCAGCATCGGCGGGGCCCCCGCCGGCGGCGGCCCGCTTCCCCGCCTTCGTGTCGGCGCCCAGGGCACGGGCCAGCTTGGAGGCGTGGCCTGCCGGCCGTGCGCCGACTGCGGAGAGCAGTTCCTCCACGGGAGCGAAGAGTCCCGGATCCCCGTGGACCAGTTCCAGCTCCCATTCGCGCCATTCCTGGCGGGGCGCGTCCGCCCCGTCCTCCAGCCGCACGGCCGTCACGTGGTCGTCGGCAAGGTCGGCGAGGTGCACGCCGTCGTCCCCATAGAGAGGGTAGGTGGTGCGGCGGGTTTCCAGGCGGACCACCGGTGCCGGGACAGTACCCCGTAGATAGGCATGAAGGTGGGTGAGCAGGCTGTCAGGGACGACGTCGGGCCGGCCAAGGGGTGCGTGCAGCTCCGTCCGCTGCTGGGGGCCTTCCCCCGGTCCAGCTGCCTGCGGCGGCAGCTTCAGGTGCCACCCGGCGTCCTTGCCTCCGGTGCGGCGGCGCAGCGTGATGCGGCGGCCGGCCAGGCCATGCCGGGGAGTGTCGAAGTACACCGCCTCCAGGAGGTCCGTGTGTGCCTTGCCCACACGTGCCACCCCGGGAGCCTGCTCCAGGGCCGGCACCTGGGCGCTGGCATTGACGTCGTACTTCTTCTCGATCTCGAGTCCCCGGGAAGCCTCCACAGCCGTCCTTCCGCACCGCCTGGTCCGCGCCAGGCCTTCCGACAGTCCGTTGGCAGTCTATTGCAGCCGCCGACGGCGGCGAGAGGTTGGCCACAAACGTGGAAACATCAAACGTCTAACCTTTACCGTTGAACGTATGCCCGCCGCTCCCTTCGCCTCCGCACCCGTCAGCGCCCACGCGCCCGCCACCTCGCCAGCTCCCCCGGAAACTGCAACGGCTCCTGCCAGGCCGCGCTCCGCCGTCGTGTTCGGCGTCATTGCGCTGGTGCTGATCGGGCTGAACCTCCGCGCCGGCATCACCGGGGCATCCGCGCTGCTGCATGACCTGCAGGCGGTGCTGGGCTACGGCGCGCTCGTGGCGGCCATCATCCCGTCCATCCCCACCCTCTGTTTCGCCGTCGCCGGAGCCGCAACGTCCTGGCTGAGCGGCAGGCTGGGGGTGGAGAAGGCAATCCTGCTGTCGCTGGCGCTGCTGGCAGGCGGGCTGATGCTGCGCGGCATCCCTGCAACCGGCATGCTGGTGGCAGGCAGCGTGGTGGGCATGTCGGGGCTGGCCATCTGCAACGTGGCCATGCCGTCCTTCATCCGCGAGCACTTCGCCGCCCGCACCTCCCTCATGACCGCCGTCTACACGGTGACCATGACCACCGGCGGCACCCTCACTTCGGTCCTGGTGGTTCCGCTGGCACAAGCCCTGGGCTCCCCGTCCGCCGCGGTGGGCGCCGTGGGCATCGCCGCCGTCGCCGCCTTCCTGGGTTTCGTACCCGTGGCCATGCACGCCCACCGCCACACCATCCGGACCGCCGCCGGCCACGTTTCCCCCTGGCCGCTGCTCCGGACCCGCAAAGGCCAGCTCCTCACCGCAATCTTCACCCTGCAAGCCCTGCTGGCGTACGCCCTGCTGAGCTGGTTCCCGTACATGCTGACCACCCTGGGCATGGGCGCGTCCGACAGCGGCCTGATGTTCGGGCTGATGCAGCTGGTGTCCGTCCCGGCAGGCATGGTGCTGATAGCCCTCGGTGCACGTCCGGGCATGCTGCGTCCGGCCTTCTACCTGGTGAGCATCACCATGGCCGCCGGGATCGCAGCCCTGCTGGTCCTCCCCGTGGGGCTGGCGGCCGTTCCCGCTGTGCTGCTGGGCTTTGGCTTGGGCATCTTCCCGCTGGTGATGGTGATGATCAGCCGCAGCGGAACCAGCACCGCCGAAACCACTGCCCTGTCCACCCTTGCCCAGTCCTCGGGTTACCTGCTGGCCACCGCAGGCCCATTCGGCATGGGCCTGCTGCACAGCGCCACCGGAGGCTGGTCCCTGCCGCTGGTGCTGCTGCTGGCCCTGGCCCTGGCCCAAATCGTGGTGTCCCACCTGCTCACGGGCAGGGCAATGTCCGGAAAGGCCACCGCGTCCGGGCCCGCTGCGGGTCCCGTTGCCGGGGATCCCGCCGCTCCGGAAGGAAAATAGCAACATGTCGCTGAGCCCTTCTGTCCGTCCGCCGCTCGCCGCCGAAGTCACGGCAAAGCTGAGGGAAATGGTCCACTCCGGCGAGTGGCCGTTGAACCAGCGCATCCCGCCCGAACCAGAGCTGATATCCGAACTCGGCGTGTCCCGCGGAACCCTCCGCGAAGCAATCAAGGCCCTCGCCCACAGCGGCATGCTCGAAGTGCGGCGCGGGGACGGCACCTACGTGCGCGCCACCAGCGAGATGTCCGGCGCGGCGCGCCGGATGTACCAGGACCACACCGAGCAGCACATCCTGGAGGTCCGGCTGGGCCTGGACACCCAGGCTGCCCGGCTGGCCGCACGGAATGCAACGGACGACGACGTCACGGCCCTGCGGGCTCTCCTCGCCAGCCGGGACCAGGCCTGGAAGAACGGGGACTTCGAGGCCTGGGCGGACGCCGACTGGCACTTCCACGAAGGCATCGCCAGTGCGTCCGGCAACCCCCTGCTGCACGAGCTCTACGCCAGCTTTGGCGCCGCCCTCCACCATGACCTGCTCAAGCAGCAGCGGCGGCCGGGCTTCAACGGGCTGCCCAGTGACGGCCACGAAACATTGCTCGACGCCATTGAACGTCGCGACCAGGAAGCTGCCGTGGCCACCGTCAACCGGAACCTGAACTCGTGCACGGAGCGGCTGGCGGAGTAATCCCCCGCGGTTTCAAGGTTTCTTCCATGGCACAACAATCAGTAGGCTTACTATCCGATTGGGTACCAATGCCTGCCGGTTACCGCGCAGGCGCCGCCAATGATTGAGGAGTTTCCATGGCGAAACCAACACGCTCCACCGAAGAACAGCGCGCCGGCCGGTCACAGCCGGAGCCGCGGCAGGACGGGTCCAGCGCAACCGGACCTGGACAGTCCGGGCCGCCGCAGTCCGCGGTCCCGGCCCCGGCCCCGGCAGGAGGTCCGGCCCCGAAAGCCGCGACCCCCGCCGCCAACGAAGCCAAGCCCAAGGCCGCGCTGTGGTCCGACGGTTTGGGCAGGGTTGGCACCCGGGCAGCGCAGATCCTGCTGATCCTGGCGGTGGTCACCGTATCCGTCTTTGCCCTGATGCAGATCAAGCTCCTGGTGATTCCGGTCCTGATCGCACTGATCCTGGCCGCCGCGATCGGCCCGTTCGTGAACATGCTCCGGCGCCGCGGCGTACCCGGCGGCCTGGCCACCGGCATCGCCTTCGTGGCACTGCTGGTGATCCTGGCCGGCGTGTCCACCGTCATCTACTTCTCGGTCCGGAACCAGTGGGGGGAACTGGCCGCGCAGGCGTCCTCCGGCCTCGACGAACTGGAAAAGTTCCTGCTGACCGGCCCCATCCCCATTGAGCAGGAGCAGCTCAACCAGGCCCGGGAGGCCGTGGTGCAGTTTGCCACCAGCAGCCAGGTCCGCTCCGGCGCCGTTACCGGATTGTCCGTGGTGACCGAATTCATCGCCGGGGCCAGCCTCATGGTGGTCATCCTTTTCTTCTTCCTCAAGGACGGCGCCAAGATCTGGAACTTCTTCCTCCGCCCGTTCTCCGGCCAGCGGGAGGCCAAGCTCCGCCGCGCCGGCCGACGCACCCTGGAAGTCCTGGGCGGCTACGTCCGGGGAACAGCAATTGTGGCCCTGGTGGATACGGTGGCCATCGGCGCCGCACTGCTGATCATGCAGGTCCCGCTGGCCATTCCGCTCGCCATCGTTGTTTTCATCACCGCGTTCATCCCGCTTGTGGGCGCTACGCTCGCCGGCGTCCTCGCAGCCTTGGTGGCACTGGTGGCAAACGGGCCGGTGGTGGCACTGATCGTGGTGGCCGTCGTCGTCGCCGTCAACCAGCTCGAGGGTGACCTCCTGCAGCCAATCGTCATGGGCAAGTCCCTGCAGCTGCACGCCCTGGTGATCCTGATGGCCCTGACCGCCGGCACCATCCTGGCCGGGATCGTGGGCGCCGTGTTGTCCGTGCCCCTGGCCGCCGTGGCCTGGGCCATCATCCAGGTGTGGACTGCCGAAGCCCCGAATCTGAAGGACATGAACCCGGACCTCCCGCCCGCCAATACCCAACCCGTCTAGGTGTATTGTCCACGGACGTTAGTAACGTGCGGCGTGGATAGGTGACAAAAAGAAGACCTCCGAGTGGAGTGGGGCTTGTCTAAGAGTCCGATCCACAAGGAGGTCTTCAATGTCCCATGCTAACGCGCTCCTCACGCCCAAGGGCAGGCTTCGGCTGGCCCAGTGCGTCGTCGAGGACGAGTGGTCCCTTCGCCGGGCAGCAGAACGGTTCCAAGTTTCGGTGACAACCGCCGCCCGTTGGGCCGCACGCTACCGGGCCCACGGTGAAGCCGGGATGAACGACCGTTCCAGCCGGCCCGTCAGGTCCCCGCAGCGGACCTCCGTGCGGCGGGAACGACGGATCATCGCGGTCAGGGTCAACCGCCGGTGGGGCCCTGCAAAGATTGGTTTTCTGCTGGGCATCCACCCCTCCACGGTGCACCGGGTCCTGTCCAGGTTCGGGCTGGCGCGGTTGTCCTGGCTGGACCGTGCGACGGGCCGGGTGATCCGCCGCTACGAGCACCACAGCCCCGGGGAGCTGGTCCACGTCGACATCAAGAAGCTCGGGCGGATCCCGGACGGCGGCGGACATCGTGTCACAGGGCGAGCCGGGGGCAATAGAAACAAGACCGGCACCGCCGCGAACCGGCGACCGGGCTACGCGTTTTTGCACAACGCCGTTGATGACCACTCCCGGCTCGCCTACACCGAGATCCTGGCCGATGAGAAAAAGGACACCGCCGCCAGGTTCTGGGAACGCGCCAACGCCTTCTTCGAGTCTCACGGGATTACCGTGAAACGGGTACTGACGGACAACGGCTCCTGCTACCGCTCCTACGCCTTCAAAGACGCCCTGGGGCCGGCGATCAAACACAAGCGCACCCGCCCGTACAGGCCCCAGACCAACGGCAAAGTCGAGCGCTACAACCGAACCATGCTCGATGAATGGGCCTACGCCCGTCCTTACCGCTCAGAAGCCGAGCGTGTTGCCGCCTTCGCCGATTGGCTCCATCACTACAATCATCATCGAGGCCACACCTCACTCAAAGGTCAGCCACCAGCCAGCCGCGTCACCAACCTCACAGGTCAATACATCTAGGCAGGCCCCCGGACACATTGGTCCGGACGCAGCGGCGGCCCGGCACTGAGGTGCCGGACCGCCGTCGTACGCTCTGTGTGTTACGCCCTACTCGCCGCGGCGCAGTCCCGCGAAGACGTTCTTGGGGCGCTGCATCTCGCCGTGCTTGGCGCCAAGGATGACCACCAGGGCCGCGAAGGCGGGGATGGCCCACTGCAGAAGCTTCAGCTGCTGCTGGGCGGCCTTGAGCTCGTCCGAAGCACCGGCATGCGGCTCGGTGGCGCCTTCGGCACCCTCACCGGCAAGCTTGTCCACCTTCTTGCCCACGATCCCCGAATACAGCGTCACCGCGGCGCCCACAACCGTAACGGCCGTCTTGATGACGGTGTCGCGGGCCACGCCCTCCTGCTTGGCGATGCGGCCCTTGTTTTCCCAGGCGATGGCGAGGTCCGCCACCAGGTGGGAGGCGAAGGCCGCGGTCTGGAACGGGGCCCACTTCATCCATCCCGCGCTGGAAAGCCGGGTGCGCTCCGCAGGGTCCTTGGCCTGGGCCGCTGCCCCGTTGAGCCCGATGGCGCCCATCAGGGATCCACCAAACCATGCTGCTGCCGTCAGGTCGTGAACTGAACGGGCAATGAGATTTCCTGCCATGATGTGCATTCCTAACGTTGTGGACTGATTCCGGGTTGCCGCTTCGCGGCGGACTTCACTTGCCGTGTCCCATCGGGGTCTGGTGCGCCCATGGTAAGCACACTTACTAATATTACGAAAGCCCGCTCCGGGCTGGGACGACCGCGTAATATCGTCGCCATGGGAAACACTGGGACATTGTTCGGCTGGGCCTTCGGGAACCCCGCCCGTGAAAGTGACAGCGGCTACGTCGACGGACTGGAGCGCGAGGCGCTGCGGAATGCCAGGGAGACAGCAAAGGCCAAGGGCGTGGACGTGGTGGCGGGGTCCGAAGTGTTCACCGTCCTCAGCGCCGACGAGTCGCTGGTGGAGCTGGACAACGCCCCCGGCAAGCTGGTGGTCCGCTGCACCGTGCACGTTGAGGGCCCCGGCGCGGAAAAGCTGCGGGCCGAAGGGCCCATGAACGGCTGACGGATGTCCGACGGCGAATCTACCCTCCGGCAGGCAGCGGACGCTGTCGAGGAGGCGTCCAACCACAAGGTCCTGGATGTGCTGGCCCGCGCCGGGTTTGCCGTCATGGCCCTGCTCCACGTCATCCTCGGCGCCATCGCCATCGCCATCGCTTTCGGACATCCGGGCGAGGCCGAACCCACGGGAGCCATCGCCCGACTGGCAGACAACGCGTGGGGCCCAATTGTGATGTGGGCGTGCGTGGCGGCCTGCCTGGGCCTTGCTGCATGGCAGGCCAGCGAGGCGACGCTCCGCATGCGCCGCGAACCGCGCAAGGAACGGCTGGCCAAGCTGGTCTCCTCGGGTTTCCTGGCCATCGCGTACGGCAGCGTCGGCCTGACCTTCGCAGGCTTCGCGGTGGGGCAGCGCAGCGACTCGGGCGACAACACCCGAGACTTCAGCGCCAGCCTGATGGACCACCCTGCGGGGCCCTGGATCCTGGTGGCCCTGGGCCTGACCATCCTGGGCATCGGCATCTACTTCATCGTCAAGGGACTCCGGCGCGGCTTCAAGGAAGAGCTGTTCCATTTCGACGGCACCCGGCGGGGCCGGATCATCGACAGCCTGGGCGTCATAGGCCACGTGGCCAAAGGCATCGCGCTGGACCTTACGGGACTGCTGTTCATCATTGCCGCGGCCAAGCACCGGCCAGAGGAATCCACGGGACTCGACGGCAGCCTCAAGGCCCTGCAGGACCATCCCTTCGGGCCCCCACTGCTGGTGGCGATCGGCGCCGGCTTCATCGCCTACGGGATCTTCGCGCTGATCCGGGCCCGGTTCGGCCGCATGTAGTCCTGCGAATTGTGGGTAGGAAGGAAGTATGACCCAGCAGCTGCGCGTTGTTTCCGCCGTCACAGGGAGTGCCGGCCAGGCCTTTGCTGCCCTCTTCCGGCTCCTGAAACTCGCACGGCCGGACCGGCCCATCCACCCCAAGGGGTTGGGTTTGGCCGGAGAGCTCACCAGGACCGGCAACCCGGCCGGCCCCAGCGGGATCGACTGGCTGGACTCACCCGGCCAGGATCAGGTGGCTGCCCGCTTTTCGCGGTCCGTGGGCCTGCCGCAGGCGCTGCCGGACATCCTGGGCCTGGCCCTCCGGGTTTCCCCTACCGGATCGGCTGGTGCCGGACCTGCCGACGTCCTGTTTGCCTCCACCGGGTGGGGCCTGCCGGGCCGGTTCCTGTTGATGCCGCGGCTGGATGTCGCCGGCGCCACCCTGACCACGCTCATGCCGTACCGCGGCCGGCGGGGCCCCGTGCTGCTGGGCCTGCGGACGCGGAGCCTCCCACCGGGTTCGCTGGCTTCCGGGGAGTGGGTGCTGGCGCTGCACTGGGCCAAACCCGGAGGGCCGTGGCGCGAGTGCGGTGAACTGCGGCTGCACGCCGGGGCCGATCCTGCTGACGTCCCCTTGCGTTTCGATCCGCTTGAGAACCAGCCGCCCGGGGCTGATGCCTATGGGTGGGCGCGGCGCCTGCGGAAGCCCTCCTACCGGGCGGCACGGCAGCCCGCACCTCCCGCCGTCGTGCATGAAAAGCACCCAAAACGCCCCGAAGCCCGCGCCGAAACATTTCAGGAAAGCCCCACCGGAAGGAATTCCATGTCTACCGTCTCGCTGCTGTTCAACTCGTCCACCGCCGCCGTCTGGCGTGTCATCTCCGACGGCTGGCTGTACTCCGGCTGGGTGGTGGGCGCGTCCCGGATCAGGGATGTGGACGCAGAATGGCCGCGGCTCGGCGCACAACTGCACCACTCGGTAGGGACCTGGCCGCTGGTCATCAACGACAGCACCAAGGTGACCGCCGTGGAGCCCGGCCGCTCCCTGGAACTTGTGGCGCGCGGCTGGCCCATGGGCGAGGCCAAAGTGGAGATCACACTGGAGGACCGCGGGAACCAGTGCCGGGTGACGATTGCCGAGGACGCCATCCACGGGCCGGGCAAGCTCATGCCGAAGGTCCTGCGGGACCCGCTGATTTCAGCCCGCAACCGGGAGACCCTGCGGCGCCTGGAGCTCATGGCCATTGGCGGGGCGGGGAAATAGCGCAGCCCGGTTAAGACTCCTTAAAAGAGCAAGAACCGCAGGGCCGGTGGCCCCGCGGTTCCTTGCTTTGCTCAGAGGTCCTAGACCTGGGCGGCGACGCCGTCGCGGGAAATGTCCACCATGTCCCCGCGCGGCACCACCTTGATGCGCTCACGCTTGACCTCCACGCCGTGCGAGCCGCCGGCTTCGGTGGCCGCCGCGCCGAGGGCCAGCTCGTGGGCGTCCAGTGCCAGCCAGCCTTCCCAGCTGGTGAACTTCACGCCGCGGGCGTCGAGGAGTTCGGTGACAGCGTCCTCCTGCGGGACTGAAGCCACCGGCAGGTTTTCGCGGTCTTCCAGCAGGTAGGTGACGGTCTCCAGGGCGTCGCCCTTGGTGTGCCCGATCAGGCCGACCGGTCCGCGCTTGATCCAGCCCGTGGCGTAGAGGCCCGGCACGTGGGTGCCGGACGTGTCCAGGACGCGGCCGCCGTCGTTCGTGACTACGCCCTTCTTGTGGTCGAACTCCACGTCCGGCAAGGCGGAACCGAAGTAGCCGATGGCGCGGTAGACGGCCTGGACCGGGTAGTCCACGTGCTCGCCGGTGCCGCGGGCGTTGCCGGTGCCGTCCAGCTCGGTGCGCTCGAACTTGATGCCGGCCACCTTGCCGGGCGTCTCGGCGTCGTCGTAGATCTCCACCGGGCTGTGCAGGAAGTGCAGGTGCAGGCGGCGCGAAGCCTTAAGCTCGGAGAGGTCCTCCGGCTGCTCGGCGATCCAGTTGGTGAGCGTGCCCACCATAGTCTTGGTCTGGTTGTTCGTCTGGATCTGGCGGTCCGATTCCTCGTCGAACTCGAAGTCCTCCGGGTACAGGATGATGTCCACGTCCTTGGAGTGCGACAGCTCGCGCAGCTCCAGCGGGGTGAACTTCACCTGGGCGGGGCCGCGGCGGCCGAAGACGTGCACGTCGGTGACGGGCGATGCCTTCAGCCCGGCGTAGACGTTGTCGGGGATTTCGGTCACCAGCAGGTCATCTGCGTGCTTGGACAGGACGCGGGCCACATCCAGGGCCACGTTGCCGTTGCCGATGACCGCGATTTCCTTGGCGTCCAGCGGCCATTCACGCGGCACGTCCGGGTGGCCGTCGTACCAGGACACGAAGTCGGCGCCGCCGAAGGAGCCCTCCAGCTCGACGCCGGGGATGTTCAGGTCCGCGTCCTTGATGGCGCCGGTGGCGAAGACGACGGCGTCGTAGTGCTTGCGGAGGTCCTCGATGGTGAGGTCCGTGCCGTAGTCCACGTTGCCGAAGAAGCGGATGTCGCCGCGGTCCAGCACCTTGTGCAGGGCGTTCACGATGCCCTTGATGCGGGGGTGGTCCGGGGCCACGCCGTAGCGGATCAGGCCGTAGGGTGCCGGGTAGCGGTCGAAGAGGTCGATGCTGACGGTCAGCTCGCCGCTCTTGACGGCTTCGCTCTTGGTGAGGATGTCGGCGGCGTAAACGCCGGCCGGGCCGGAGCCCACGACGGCGACGCGCAGCGGACGCTCAGCAGATCCTACGGTGGTGCTGGATGACACGGCTGTGTTCCTTTTCTTCTGCATCGACTGCTGAGTACTTGCCGTTTTGAACGCTCATAACGGCAGTTACGGAGCAATCGATGGGTTTCAGGGGGTAAGGGCGGTCTTGCGGGGGCTGTTCGGAGTAGTGGTGCTGTAGTCAGCGGTTTTGAAGTGCGACGGCGCGAAGGGGCTTACGCGCACCACGTCACCGATGACAATCACGGCAGGATTTGCGACGCCGGCCGCCTGGGCCTGGTCGGCGATGGTACCGAGCGTGCCGATGGTGACGCGCTGGTCCGGCAAATAGCCGTTTTCCACGATACCAACAGGTGTGCCCTGCGGCAGCCCGGCTTCGCCCAGCGCGGACGCAGATTCCCGGAGCTGGCCCACGCCCATGAGCAGGATGATGGTGTGGTCTGCGCGGGCAGGAACCTCGGAGAGTTCTTCGTGGCCGGTGACCACGCTGAAGCCCTTGGCCAGGCCGCGGTGGGTGACGGGGATGCCGGCCGCAGCGGGTACCGAGATGGCGGAGGTCACGCCGGAAACAACTTCCACGTCGATGCCGTGCTGCCGGCAGTATTCGGCTTCCTCGCCGCCGCGGCCCAGCACGTACGGGTCGCCGCCCTTGAGCCGGACCACCCGGTGGCCTTTGAGGGCTTCCGCCACCAGGATGCGGTTGATCTCCGCCTGCGGCACGGGGTGGTGGCCGGGGGTCTTGCCGACTTCGATGACGCGGACGTCGAGGGCGAGTTCGCTCAGGAGTTCGCGGGGGCCCAAGCGGTCAGCGACCACGACGTCGGCCTGGCCCAGGAGCCGGCGGCCGCGGACGGTGATGAGGCCGGTATCGCCCGGGCCGCCGCCAACGAGGGCCACGCTTCCCTGGTGCGCACGGCGGCGGCGCAGCGGAAGATCACCGGTTTCGAGGGCGGTGGCGACGGCGTCCCGAACGGCCATGGCCCGGCGCGGGTCTCCCCCGGCGTTGACGGCAATCTTGACGTCGTCCACCTCCGCCACGGCGGGCGTCCAGGCGGCAGAAGCTTCATGGTTGGAGGCATTGACGCACCAAACCCGCTGCGCCTCGGCGTCGGCCGATACCTGGGCGTCCACCGCCGGATCCCCCGTTGCCGTCTGAACGAACCAGACGCCGTCGACGTCCTGGGAAAGGTAAGGGCGCGCTGCCCAGGTGAGCAGGCCGGCGTCGGCCATCTCCTGCAGCGCGGGCGAGGCAACCGGGGCCACGACGGTAACCACTGCACCCGCGTCGAGCAGCCCCTTGGCCCGGCGGGCAGCAACGGGGCCGCCGCCCACCACCAGCGCGGGGCGGCCGAGCAGCCGCAGCGCGGTGGGGTAAATGTCCTGAATTGCCATGAATCAACGGTAGGGCGGCGTCACATTGGCCCACAAAGGGTCAGCAACACCAGTTCACGTAAGGTAACGCTGCGTCACAAAGGATTTTCGTGCCTGGCAAGGAAGCTGCCGCGGGTGCTGATGAGCCGTTCCAGGTAGCGGGTCAGGAACAAACGTTCGACGGCGCGGCCCAGGACTCCCAGCGGGGCGGTGAACTCCACGCGGTCCGTCATGGTGCTCCCGGCGGCGGTTGGCTCGAATTCGTGGACATGCCGGAAAGCCTTGAAGGGGCCCTTCACCTGTTCATCGGTGAAGCTGCGGGGGAAATCGAAGTGGGTGATCCGGCTGGTCATGGTGAGCGGGACTCCGAAGTGTTTTGCCCGCCACGTGACCTCCTGGCCTTCTCCGATCACCCCACGGGTGACGCCGCCGATTGCCCGCTCCCCTGATTTCTGCTGGGAGTCCACATGCAGATCGATGCTGCGCGCCAGGTCAAAGAGCCGTTCCACCGGAAGCTGGGACTCTGTGCGGCACACGAAGCTGGCGGTCATGTGGCCAGTCTGCCAGCAGTTTTTTCGGGCTGACGCATTTGCGGGACTTTCAGGGCCTCCTGACCGGGCTCACCCTGCAAGATCAGGGGCCGGGGGCCCTGGCGGGGCTAAAAGTGACGCAAACGCGTCAGGAAACGGCAGAGCCCGACGGCGGGAGGTCGCCGTCGGGCTCTTGCTGCGGGTTCCGAAGGGGTTGGGTCAGCGGGTGCTGCCGGCCAGGAGGCCGCGGCGGCGCAGGAGGCGCTTCTCGATGGGCCCAAAGACCAGCAGCTCGATGAGGATGCCGACGCCGAGGATCAGCAGGATGGCCGCCATGACGATGGTCATGTCGGACAGGTCCCGGCCCTGGTCCAGCAGCGAGCCCAGGCCAAAGCCGATGGTGCCGCCCACAGCGATAATTTCGGCGGCCATGAGGGAGCGCCAGGAGAAGGCCCAGCCCTGTTTGAGCCCGCTGAGGTAGCCGGGCAGCGCGGCAGGAAGGATCACCTGCAAGGCCATCTGCAGCCGGGATGCGCCCAGGACGGTGCCCACCCTCCGGTACTGCGGCGGGATCTGGTCCACACCCGAGATCAGGCCGTTGATGATGGACGGGATGGCGCCCATGAACACCACGAAGTAGACGGTGGCGTCGGTCAGGCCGAACCAGATGATCGCCGCAGGCACCCACGCCACCGAGGGCAGGACCTGCAAGCCGGAAATCAACGGCCCAAACGCGCGGCGCAGCGGGGCCACCTGGGCCAGCAGCAAACCGACGGGAGTGGCAATGGCCACCGAAATCAGGAAGCCCACCACACCGCGCTGGAGCGAGGTCCAGATCGATTCCTGGAACTTGCCGTCGCCCCACAGGACGCCCATCTGCGCCACCACATCCAGCGGGCCGGGAACCAGGTCGCGCCGCTTCACACCGAGCGACACATAGAACTGCCAGATGAGCACCAGGACCACCAGCGCGGCCACGGGCAGCAGGATGCGGCTCCAGTCGATCCGGTGTTTGCGGTCGGCGTCGGACTGCAGTGAGTCCAGGCCGGACTCAAGCTCCCGCAGGTCTTCATGGCCACTCGAAGTCCGCGTCAAAGCGGCATGCACGTGTGTTGCAGGAGTGGCATCTAAGGCACCGTCCGAGGGACCCGCCGCGAGCTTGCGAGTGGTGGGAAGGCCGGTGCCGCTGTCGGAGCCGGACGCTTCGTCCGAAGGACGAAAGCCGTCCCGCGAAGGGGCGGGGGCGGCATCCGGCGCGGAGGGCGAAGTAGGCGCGGAGCTGGACAGGGACTTACTTGGCATGGCGGCGAATCTCCTCCCGCAGCCGGGCGGTGATGACCCCGGTCAGCTGGCCGGCAAGCCCGGCGTCGGTTCGGTGTTCCTCGCTGACGGCCCATTCCTGGACCACACGGCCGGGGCGGGAGGACAGCAGCAGGACGCGCTGGCCGAGACGGACGGCCTCGCGGACGTTGTGGGTGACGAAGACGATGGTGCGCCCGGTTTCCTTCCAGATGCGCTCCAGCTCGTCGTGCAGCAGGTCGCGGGTGATGGCGTCCAGTGCGGCGAACGGCTCATCCATGAGCAGCAGCTGCCGGTCCTGGGCCAGCGAGCGGGCAAGAGACACGCGCTGCCGCATGCCGCCGGACAGTTCGTGCGGCCGCTTGTCCCCGGCGGACCCCAGGTGCACCAGTTCGAGGAGTTCCTGTGCCTTGCTGCGGCGTTCGGCCTTGCCAACACCGCGCAGCTTCAGGGCCAGTTCGATGTTCTCCCGGGCTGTCAGCCACGGAAAGAGGGCGGCGTCCTGGAACATGAAGGCTGCGCCGTCGCTGGGTACTTCCAGGGCGCCCGACGTCGGCGCTTCCAGTCCCGCGATGATGTTCAGGAGGGTGGATTTGCCGCAGCCGGAGGCACCGAGGAGGGCAACGAACTCGCCCTGCCTGATGTTGGCGTTGACGTCGTCCAGGACCGGGGCGCCGTCGCCGAAGCGCTTGCCCAGGTGTTCCAGTACTACTGGCATGGTGGCGTCCTTAGTGGTGGTGGGTCAGTCCTGGCCGAGGCCGGCCGCCGAAATCTTGTCGCTGCCGGTGACCTGGTTGAGCGCGCTGAGGTCGAAGAGTCCGTTGATGTCGGCTTTCTTGGTGGTGCCGGAGTCCACCCCGTCCTGCAGCAGTTTGGGGTAGCTGCCGGCCAGCGGGTCGAGGGTGAAGGTGATGTTGGCGAGGGAACGGTTCAGCACATCAGCCGGCAGCGCGGCCCCAGCGGCTTCCTGCAGCGCGGCGTTGATCAGCGCGGACTTTTCCTGGGCCGGCGCCGAGTTGAGCCACGCCACCGACTCCGCATTCCCCTTCAGCAGGGCCTTCACGGTGTCCGGGTGGTCGGCGGCGAACTTCTGGTTCACGATCAGGATGGTGGTGGGGAACTCTCCGGGCTTGCCGGTGCCTGCCCCGTCCCACAGGTCCTTTTCGTCCACGAGGACCTTGGCTCCGGCCTGGAGCACCAAACGCGAGGCCCACGGCTCAGGCAGCCACGCGCCGTCGAGCTTTCCGTCCTGGAAGAGCTTCAGCGTCTGGGCGTTGTCCGTGGGGTTGATGGCGACGTCGCCGCTGCCGTCCACGTTGGTCTTGTATCCCTGCTTGGTGAGCCAGGCGCGCAGGGCCACGTCCTGGGTCCCGCCCAGCTGCGGCGTTGCCAGGGTCTTGCCCCGAAGGTCAGCCGCGGAGGTGATACCCGGCTTGACCACCAGCTGCGCCCCGCCCGCCGCGGCTCCGGCGATCACGCGCACGGACTGGCCCTGGCTCTTGGCGAACGAGTTGATGGCCGGGTTGGGGCCGATGTAGGCCGCGTCGATGGCCCCTGCGTTGAGGGCCTCGATCGCTGCCGGTCCCGCATTGAAGGTCTCGGTGCTGAGCTTGGTGCCGCCCAGGGCCTCAGCCAGGAACCCTTTTTTGACCCCGACCAGGGCCGGGACGTGCGTGACATTGCCGAAGTACCCCAGTTTCAGCTCCGCGGCCGGGCTGGGCTCGGCGGCCTGCGCCTCGGTGTTGCGGGAGATGTTGGAGGCAACAATGGCCCCGACAGCGATCAGCAGAACCAGACCGATGGCCAGGGCAGCCTCGACGGCGCGCCTGCGCGTGGGGACCGCGCTCTCGCCTGCCACGATGCGGGTCATCCCGGGCTTGGAACTAGTCATTGTTTCACCATAGGGAGCGGCCCCAACCCGTTCAATGAGGCGGAAACGGGGGGTCACGCACGTTCATTTAGCGTCACATTCCGCCGCACTGCTGCCCGGTTTCGCAGAGTCAGTTGCCTTTGACGTTGACCAACTGCCGCAGCTTGTGCCGCACCGTCACCAGGTCCGCGGCGTCCTGCATGACTTGGTCAATCGGCTTGTAGGCGGCCGGGATCTCGTCGATGAAGGCCTCCGACGCCCGGAACTCAATGCCCTTCATGGCCCGCTTCAGTTCCTCCAGGGTGAAGGCCTTCCGGGCTGCGTTGCGTGAGTATTCCCGTCCGGCCCCGTGCGGGGACGAGTTCAGCGACGCCGGGTTGCCCCGGCCTTCCACAACATACGACGCCGTCCCCATGGATCCGGGGATCAGTCCGGGATCGCCGTGCGCGGCTTTGATGGCACCCTTGCGGGACACCCAGACCGGCTTGCCGTAGTGCGTCTCCTGCTCTGTGAAGTTGTGGTGGCAGTTGATCCGCTCAAGCTCGCGCACCTTGCCTCCCACCCAGCGGCTGAACTGGGCAGCCACCCGGTCCATCATTTCCTCCCGGTTCAGCAGAGCGAAGTGCTGGGCCCACCGCAGTTCTGCGATGTACTGCTCAAACTGCGGGGTGCCCTCGTCCAGGTACGCCAGGTCAGGATCCGGCAGGTAGATCTGGTTCTTGCGGCTCACGTGCTGGGCCACCCCGATGTGGTGCTGGGCGATCCTGTTGCCGATGCCCCGCGAGCCCGAATGCAGGAAGAGCCACACGCCGTCGGACTCATCCGCGGAGACCTCGATGAAGTGGTTCCCGGAGCCCAGCGACCCCAACTGCAGCTCCCACTTGGCAACGTACTGGCCCGGGTTGAAGCCGGCTTTCGCGGCTCGCTGCTTCAGCTCGGCGATGCGCGGCTCCGCGGTGGGGAGGATCTTTTTGTTGTTGTTCCCGGCGGACAGGGGGATGACCCGTTCGATGTCCTCGCGGAGGCTTTTCCGGTCCTTTGGCAGGTCCTTCACGGAGTACTGGGTGCGGACCGCGATCATGCCGCAGCCAATGTCCACGCCCACGGCCGCAGGGATGATGGCCCGCAGCGTGGGGATGACAGATCCCACGGTGGCGCCCTTGCCCAGGTGCGCGTCCGGCATCAGGGCAAGGTGGGGGTAGATGAACGGCAGGCCCGCCGTCATCACCGCTTGTTCGCGGGTCTTATCGTCCAGGATGGACGCCCAGTTCAAGAGCTTCGGACTGATGGTTTCCATGCTTAAACCCTGCCCCGGGAAACTCTCCGGAAACAGCAAAACCGCGGCTTGTTCGCAAAACCCGGCTTTGAAGGCCAGGTCTCGCGAACGAGCCGTGGTTCCGGTGAGTGGCGGGGTTTACGCGGTGGCGGTGAGGCGGTGCCGGGGGCTCCGGGCCGCCGGCCTTGTCACCAGCAGGCGGCGCAGGTTTAACCAGCAGAACAGGGCCAGCCCCAGGTACAGGCTGAATTCCATCACTTCGCCATACTCGGAGATGCCGTAGTCAGGCGAGGGCCACACCAGTAGACGGAAGAGCCGGTAGGCCGCGGCAAGCCCGAAGGCAGGCACCAGGCACAGCGGCGGGACGAGCAGGTGCGCGGAACCAAGGTGCTTCCAGCGGGCCCGGGCTGCGTTCCAGATGAGAGGAGCACACGCCCCGTACAGGCTTGCCAGCAGCATGGCGGCAGGTACCAGTTCCTGCACGCCGCCAATGTTGTGCACCGTGGTCTCCCCCTGGCGGTTGATCGCCTCCATGGCCTCCGGGGTTTGCCAGCCAAAGATGCGTTGGCCCCACGAAATTTCCTCGCCCGCGAGGAACCACACACCGGCGGCTACTACCCCGTACAGCAATGCCATGGCTTTGTGCCCGGTCTTGAGCAGGGCGAAGGCGACGAGCGGGAGGAAAATGCCCGCAGCCAGGAGGGCCAAGAATTGTAACCACTCGATCAGGGAGTCCTCGTCGAGGAGCCAGATGAAGAGCGGCGGGTGCAGGACGGTGGCAGCGGCGGCGAGTGCGACGCCGAGAGGCAGCAGCGCGATGGCCCATGCCCGGCGTGGGAGGATTCCCCATTCACGGGCGTCCCGCGCGAAACGGATTGCGGCTTTGGTGTACCACCGGTGGATGGCTGGCATTCGTGCCCCCTCAACGAAAACAGGCCGGAGCCTGGAATCGCGGCACCGGCGAAGCGATCCCTGAGCTTCCCATGCCTCCTGCGGCCAAGGAAGGTTCAGCGGGGACGTCTGCGGTTTATTGTGCGGATTACCGCAGGCACGTGAAATCGCCGGAGACGCAGCGGGGCCGCCGTAGCAATACGGCGGCCCCGCAGGGGTCCAGCGATGTGGACGGACCCTAGATGCTGTAGCGCTCGTCCTCGTGGTCGCCCGGGTGGTCCTTGACCAGTCCCGCGGCCAGGGTGTTGCCATCGAGCGGGTCGATCACCAGGAACGCGCCGGTGCGGCGGTGGTGCAGGTAGTTCTCCAGCGGCAGCGGCGCGGCGAGCCGGAGCTGTGCGTGGCCGATGTCGTTGAGCTCCAGGCTGGAAGCACCCTCGAGCTTGAAAGTGGCCAGGTCCAGCTTGCCGGAGACGCTCCGCACCATCGCCTGGACGGTGCGGGTGCCGTGCTTGACCAGCACCTTCTGGCCCTCGCGGAGCGGCTTCGGGGACAGCCAGCACAAGGCGGCGTAAAGGTCGGCGGAGGCTTCCCGGACAGTTCCGGCAGCGGCGATGGTGTCACCACGGGCGACGTCGAACTCGTCTACCAGCCGGATGGCCACGGACTGCGGCGCGGCAGCTTCCTCCAGCGAGGCGCCGGCGAAGTCGAGGCCCACTACGGTGGTGGTCCGCGGGGACTGGCCCGGCGTCAGCACGGAGACCTGGTCCCCCACCTTGACGGAACCCTCGGTGATCTGGCCGGCGTAAGCGCGGTAGTCGCGGTAGGCCTCCACATCCAGGCCGGCGGCCACGGCGTCGGGAGCCAGGGCGCCCTGGGGCCGGACGACCAGCTGCACCGGGAAGCGGAAGCTCTCCAGGTGGCTTTCCAGTTCGTCGGCGGCGGGCAGGGTTTCGAGGACCTCCAGCAGCGCGGGGC
Organism: Pseudarthrobacter defluvii; assembly: GCF_030816725.1. Classification (NCBI taxonomy): domain Bacteria; kingdom Bacillati; phylum Actinomycetota; class Actinomycetes; order Micrococcales; family Micrococcaceae; genus Pseudarthrobacter; species Pseudarthrobacter defluvii. Next base: position 922,018 of record NZ_JAUSYG010000001.1, on the reverse strand, counting down.
CGGTGTACCAGGGGGTGCGCTCGGAGCGTTCCACCACGTTGTCGCCGTCGAGCGCGGACACCGGGATGACCAGCAGGTCGGAAATTCCGTCGGAGCCGAGGCCCAGCTCACGGCCAACCTGCTGCACGTCGGCTTCGATGTCGCGGAACACGGACTCGCTGAAGTCCACCAGGTCGATCTTGTTGACGGCCACAATCACGTGCGCCACGCGCAGCAGCTGCAGCACGGACAGGTGCCGGCGGGTTTGCTCCAGCACGCCCTTGCGGGCGTCAATGAGTACGACGACGGCATCCGCGGTGGACGCGCCCGTCACCGTGTTCTTGGTGTACTGCACGTGCCCGGGGCAGTCGGCCAGGATGAAGCTGCGGCGGTCCGTGGCGAAGTAGCGGTAGGCCACGTCGATCGTGATGCCCTGTTCGCGCTCGGCGCGCAGGCCGTCGGTCAGCAGGGCCAGGTCGATGCCGCCCTTTTCCCCGCCAAACCCGCGGTCCGCAGAGGTGCGGGCGACGGCGTCGAGCTGGTCCGCCAGGATAGCCTTCGAATCGTGAAGGAGGCGGCCCACCAGGGTGGACTTGCCGTCGTCGACCGATCCTGCCGTCGCAAACCGGAAGAGCGTGGTGGGCAGGGCTGTTTCCAGGTCCGCCGGGAGAACTGCTTCGGTGGTCATTAGAAATACCCGTCCTTCTTGCGGTCTTCCATGGCTGCCTCGGAGATGCGGTCATCTGCGCGGGTGGCGCCACGTTCGGTCAGGGTGGAGGCGGCGACTTCAACCACCACGTCGGCCACGGTGAAGGCGTTGGACTCGACGGCGCCGGTGCAGGACATGTCGCCCACGGTCCGGTAGCGGACGGTCTTGGTGATGACGTCCTCGCCGTCACGCGGCTGGGACACTTCGCCCACTGCGCGCCACATGCCGTCGCGGGCGAAGACCTCACGCTCGTGGGCGTAGTACAGGCCGGGGAGCTCGATGTTCTCGCGCTCGATGTAGCGCCAGATGTCCAGTTCGGTCCAGTTGCTGATGGGGAACGCTCGGACGTGCTGGCCCACGGTGTGGCGGCCGTTGTACAGGTTCCACAGCTCGGGGCGCTGGTTGCGCGGATCCCACTGGCCGAACTCGTCGCGGAGGCTCAGGATACGTTCCTTGGCGCGGGCCTTGTCCTCGTCGCGGCGGCCGCCGCCGAACACGGCGTCGAACTTGTTCTGCTGGATGGCGTCCAGCAGCGGGACCGTCTGCAGCGGGTTGCGGGTGCCGTCGGCACGCTCGGCCAGCTCGCCGCGGTCAATGAACTCCTGCACCGACCCGACCACGAGCTTCAGGCCCAGCCGCTCCACAGTCCGGTCACGGAAGTCCAGAACCTCGGGGAAGTTGTGGCCGGTGTCCACGTGCAGCACGGGGAACGGCACCTTGCCGGGCCAGAACGCCTTGGTGGCCAGGTGCAGCATCACCACGGAGTCCTTGCCGCCGGAGAACAGCAGCGCAGGCTTCTCGAACTCGGCAACCACCTCGCGGATGATGTGGATGGCTTCGGACTCGAGGGTGTCGAGAGACGAAAGGCGACCCGCCTGCATAGCCGGAGCAGCAGATGCCGCCCCGGGAGTGGCATCGGGCCTGCCGGAGCGGGACGCCATGCTGCTTGTAGCATCGCCGTCCCGCGAAGGGGCGGGGGCGGCATCTGCTGCGGAGGCGAAGGTGCCCGGATCGACGGCCACGGAAGTCGGGAAGTTGCTCATACGTGTAGTCCGCATTCTGTCTTGTCGGATCCTGCCCAGCGGCCGGCGCGGGGGTCTTCGCCGGGCGCCACCTTGCGGGTGCAGGGCTGGCAGCCAATGGAGGGGTAACCCTGGGAAAGGAGCGGGTTGACGGGCAAAAGGTTGTCGTCCGAGTACTGGACCAGCTGGTCGAACGTCCACGCGGCCATGGGGTTGACCTTGACCAGGCCGTTCTTGTCGTCCCAGGCGACCAGCGGGGTGTTGGTGCGGGTGGGGGCCTCGTCGCGGCGGACGCCGCGTGAACCATAGTTCGTAGCCGGCCAGGGTCCGCTGCAGCGGGGCCACCTTGCGCAGGGCACAGCACTGGGCGGCGTCGCGGGCGAAGAGGTCCTTGCCCAGGAGCCGGTCCTGCTGTTCCACGGTGGTTTCGGGCAGCACGTCCACCACGTTGACGCGGAGGTTCGCTGCCACCTCGTCACGCGTGGCGTAGGTTTCCGGGAAGTGGTAGCCGGTCTCCAGGAACAGGACGTCGACGCCGGGCATTTGGTCCGCGACCAGCGCCGGCAGGACTGCGTCGGCCATGGAGCAGGCGACGGCGACGGCGGGCAGGTCGAAGTTGCGTTCCACCCAGGCGATCACGTCGCGGGCGGGGGCGTCCCAGCCGAGTTCGGCGGCACCGGCCTCGGCCAGGGCCTTCAGCTCTTCCTTGGAGCGGAGCTTGGGTGCGGGTGCAAGGTGCTTTGCCATTACTGCAGTGCCTCCTCGTCTGCTGCGTGGGCCCATTCGGCGAAAGTCTGGCCTTCGGCGCGGTCGGCCACGAACCGGCGGACCACGCGCTCCACGTAATCGGGCAGGTCGTCGACGTATACCTTCAGGCCACGGACGGTGCGTCCCAGGCCTGCTTCCTCGCGGTCGCTGGAAGCCAGCCCGCCGCCAAGGTGGACCTGGAAACCCGGGGAGGGGTCGCCGTCGGGCGTTGGAAGCATCATGCCCTTAAGGCCGATATCCGCCGTCTGGATGCGGGCGCAGGAGTTGGGGCAGCCGTTGATGTGCAGGGAGAGTGCCGCGGGCAGCTGGCCCGAGTCGGCGAGGTCGGCCAGGCGGCGCTCCAACTCGGCGACGGCGGTGGCGGCCGTCATCTTGGTTTCGACGATGGCCAGCTTGCAGTACTCGATGCCGGTGCAGGCGATGGTGCCGCGCCGGAACACTGAGGGGCGGGCGGACAGGCCCAGGGCGTCCAGCTCGGCGACGAGCGGCTCCACGTGGTCCTTTTCGACGTCCAGCACAACGATCTTCTGGTGCGGAGTGGTGCGCAGCCGGTAGGAGCCACGCGCCTCGAGCGTGTCGGCGAGCTTGACCAGGCCGGAGCCGGACAGCCGGCCACCCAGTGGTGTGGCGCCGATGAAGAACTTGCCGTCCTTCTGTTCGTGGACGCCCACGTGGTCGCCGGGGGTGGCGGGCTTGGGCGCCGCGGGTCCGTCGGCCAGCTTGTAGCCCAGGTATTCGTCCTCAAGAATCTGGCGGAACTTCTCGGGGCCCCAGTCGGCAAGCAGGAACTTCAGGCGGGCCTTGGTGCGCATGCGGCGGTAGCCGTAGTCGCGGAAGATGCTGGTGACGCCGAGCCACACGTCGGCGGCCTGCTCAGGCGTCACGAACGCGCCCAGACGCTTGGCCAGCATCGGGTTGGTGGCGAGGGCGCCGCCCACCCACAGGTCGTAACCGGCGCCCAGCTCAGGGTGGATCATGCCCACCAGGCCGAAGTCGTTGATCTCGTGGACCACGTCCTGGCTGGGGTGGCCGGTGATGGCGGTCTTGTACTTGCGGGGCAGGTTGGACACGATCGGGTTGCCGATGAACCGCTCCCCCAGCTCCTCGATGAGCGGCGTGGGATCGATGATCTCGTCCTTGGCGATGCCGGCCACGGGCGAACCCAGGATGACGCGCGGAACGTCGCCGCAGGCCTCGGTGGTGGACAGCCCAACCGCTTCGAGCCGGCGCCAGATTTCGGGGACGTTTTCCACCTCGATCCAGTGCAGCTGGATGTTTTGGCGGTCCGTGACGTCTGCCGAGTCGCGTGCGAAGTCGACGGAGATCTGGCCGATGACGCGCAGCTGCTCGGTGGTGAGCGCACCACCGTCGATCCGCACCCGGAGCATGAAGTACTTGTCTTCGAGCTCGTGCGGCTCCAGGGTGGCGGTCTTCCCGCCGTCGATCCCCTGCTTGCGCTGCGTGTACAGGCCCCACCAGCGGAAGCGCCCGTGCAGGTCCTGGCTGGGGATGGCGTCGAAGCCTTCCTTGGCGTAGATGGACTCGATACGCTCGCGGACGTTCAGGCCGTCGTCTTCCTGCTTCCAGGTTTCGTTGGCGTTCAGCGGCGTCTTGCCGTCCACTTTCCACTGGCCGTGCGGCTTCGCAGCGGGGCGGGACGGGCGGGCGGGGCGCTTGGTGGCAGCGGGGTCCGCGGACGCTCCGGCTAGAGCTGTATCAGTCATGCATCGACTGTAGGGCGACCCCGAATTGCGTCACAAAGGCCCGGAAACGCTAAGTCACCTAGGGAAATATTTCGTCACGAAACGCCGGACGGCCTTGAACAGGCCACCCTGCTGTGCATCGGCTGGAGCCTGGTTTGCGGCCTCTGCCGGGGGCGCCGGAGCTGATGGCGCGGTCGCTTCGTTCATCATGGCGACGGCGGCGTCGTACCTGTCCAGCGCGATCTCGGCGAGCGTCGGGGACGGCAGCAGGGGTTCGGTCACGACGTCGGCCCCCGCCTTGGCCAGCTGGTCATGGAAGAAGCCCGGCGCCAGGAGATATGAGGCAATCATCACCCGGCCGCCGACGTCGACCGCTCCTGCGGACTCACCCGCCCCGGCACCCCCGGCGAGTTCTTCCCGCAGCATGGCGACGGCGTCGGGCACGGACGGCTGGGCGGAGGCACCGTAGGCGGCCACGATCCGGTTGGACCGCAGCTCCTGCAGTTGGCCCAGCAGCTCCTCCACACTGACCGCGGCGTTGGGATTGGATGAGCCCGCCGCGGCAAGGACAATGACGTCGTTGTCCGTGGTGCCGGCCTCGCGCAGCCGCTGGTCAAGCAGCTGGGCCAGGCGGCGGTCCGGACCCAGCGGCGCCGCAGCGGCACTGCCCGGCCGGCTCTTCACCGCGCGGGCAATGTCCACCTTCACGTGGTAGCCCACACTCAGCAGCAGCGGTACCACGACGGCGGGTTCCCCCTCCGGCAGGCCCGCCACCACGTCCACCAGATCCGGCTGCTGGACGTCCACGTACGCTTCCCGGACGTCAAGGCCCGGGCGCAGTTCCGCGATGGCAGTGCGGAGGGCATTGACCTCCGCAGCCCCCTGTGTGTTGGACGTCCCATGGGCGCAGGCGATCATGATGGGGCTGTTCATAGGGGTTAGCGTAACGTTGGAGCCGCCCTGTCCGCCCTCTTTGAATTGCCGGGACGCTCCATGACATTCGCCTTTGACAACTCCCCTGTCTGGCTGGATCTGCTGGGCGTGTTCTTCTTTGCCGTCTCGGGTTCACTGCTGGCGGCGCGGAAGCAGATCGACATTGTGGGATCCCTGCTGCTGGCGTCCCTGGTGGGGCTGGGCGGCGGCGTGATCCGCGACATCATCTTGGGAATTGTTCCGGCGGCCTTCACCAACCCGGCGTACCTGGCGCCGCCGCTGCTGGCAACAGTGCTGGTGTTCTTCCTCTTCTCCAGCGTCCAGCGCTACACGTCCCTGCTGGTCCTCTTCGACGCCGCCGGTTTGGCGCTGTTCTGCATGACCGGCACGCTCAAGGCGCTGGCCACGGGCCTGAATCCGGTGGCGTCCGTGCTGCTGGGCGTCACCACGGCGGTGGGCGGCGGCCTGCTCCGGGACATTACCGCCAATGAGGTCCCCGAACTGTTCAATCCCAAGGACATCTACGCGCTGCCGGCGTTCCTGGGTTCTTCACTGACGGCGGTGCTGTGGGTCCTGGGCGTGTTTAATGTGCTGACCGCCGCCGGTATCGCGGCCCTGGTTTTCACGTTCCGGGTCCTGGCCTGGCGGCGCTCCTGGCAGGCACCCCTTGCCGTCCGCGGGTGGCACCGGCGGGCGACGGATTCAGGGCTGTGAGGTTCATCAGGGTGTCATCTTCCGGCGTCCCGGATTGGCTAGGATATGAGCATGACTGACATGTTCCTCGAGAAGTTCAAAGCGCTTGTTCCGAAGTATCTCGAGGATGAATGGCAGGAAGCGGACGGCCTGACCCCTGAGGAGCTGGACAAGGCCCTGGCCGATCACCAGTTCCAGATCCCCCTGGTCCTGCGCGAGTTCTACCTCGCACTGGGCGGGTGTGAGGACCTCATGGAGGCGTACCACTACTTCTGGGACCCGGACGAGCTCGAAGTCGATGACGAGGGCTTCCTGATGTTCCTTGAGGACGAGGACGAGGAGTACACCTGGGGCTTCCGGGTGGGCGACCTCAGCGTCCCGGACCCCATCGTCTACCGCCGCAACAACGCGCGCGGCCAATGGAAGTCCGAGGAAGGCACCTTCTCCGAGTTCGTCTTCGACATGTTCGAGTGGGCCTTCGAGGAAGACGAAGAGGAAGAGTAGACCTCCCCTCCGTTGACGTAAATGCGTCACTTATGGCCCGGGCCCGGAGGGCCGCCCCTTTGTTTGCAGGGGCGCTCCTCCAATTCACACCTCGTAAATCACGCAAACCGGTTGCCATGCCTGTTGTTAGTTGGTCTCCGCCACACGCGCAGCACCGCCTGGACCTCCGCCACCATGGCCTCGGGACGGTGGATGACGTCCTCGTAGTAGTAGCGCAGCACCAGGTAGCCGCCAATGATGCTTTGGTTGTTGCGCCGCTGGTCGCGCTTGATGGATTTGGGCTCGAAGTGGGTTGAGCCGTCCGTCTCCACCACGAGGCACTCCTCGATCAGGAAATCCACTTCCCCCACTCCGGCAATGTAGACATGCCGCCTAACCCGCAGTCCGGCCCGTGCGAAGTGGACGTTTGCCAGTACCTCGAGCACGGAGTCCGCGCGGGGAATCACCAAGTCCAGGACCGACCGCGCCCGCCCGTTGCGGCGGCCCTGGCAGCGCCGGTAGAGAAAATCGAGCGAGATGTCCCCGGCGCCCACAGCCGACTGCACCGTCACCAGCGCCTCCAGCTCGGGTAGGCAGTGCAGCGTATGCAGAAGCACGTCCGCCAGCCCCAGCGCGGGCAGCCAGGGATGCCGTGGATGTTGGGGCCTCCCGTGGTCGACAACTCCGGACGTATGGGTGGGGTGGCTCCGGCTTAGATGCAGGCCTGCCGGGTCGTTGAGAGTCCACAGCTGGTAGATGGGTGCGGCGGATAAGCACGTGAGCCGGCCGCCAGCCGCCAAAGCCCCCGCAACACGTTCATCGCCTGGCAGCGCATAAACACCCCGCCTGATTCTCATCACGAGGTTCAGCGCCACCGCCTGCCCCACCCTGGTACGCGTGAAGCCGGCCTTTTGCAGTTCAAGGGATCGGGCTGCTCCACCCCGCCTGGCCAGGTAGTCACAGATATCCATCCCTCATCGTGTCTCTGCGCGGCACTCCCCGGAGCAGAGGATTCTCTCGATGTGGATAAGGGAAACGAAGTCGCCGACGCGATTGCGTGTTTTTTGGGCTGCGCGCACACGCTCCCCCGCACTTAGGGGTGCGCCGCTGCCCGTCCAGCTATAAATCACGCCATTGCGCGAGGGACGCCTCCATGGCCGCCTGCGAAGCTCGCTGAAAACTCTTTGACAGGAGCAGTTACAGAGGACTTGCGCGTTATGACAAAGCTGTCATAAGCTATTCACGGATCCGCTAAACGCCTCCGGCGGGTCTGATGCGAACGGAGAGATAGCCCCGGTTCATAACAACTTCGGTTGCTGCGGACCGGGGCTGTCCCGTTAAGCAAAAGAGGCAAAGAAGAAGCCCGGCACCTTGGGGGAGCCGGGCTTCACCACATGCAAGAGTCAGCTGGCGCGGTCCACTACGGCCAGTGCGAAGTTGGACAGCGACTCCTTGACCACGCCTTCCGGCAGCGGGGCCAGGGCGGCAATGGCTTCGTTGGCCCACTGGCGCGCCACCACCCAGGATTCGGCGGTCACCGGGTGCTCGCGGAGTCCCGCAACGGCGTCAGCGAGGGCCTCGTCAGAGGACAGGTCGCCGTCAATGAGTTTCAGGAGGTCGACGGCGGACTGGTCACCGTCAGCGGCAGCCTGCCGCAGGAGCAGGACGGGCAGGGTGGGCACCCCTTCACGCAGGTCGGTTCCGGGCGTCTTGCCGGACTTCACCTTGACGCCGGTAACGTCGATGACGTCGTCGGCCAGCTGGAACGCCACGCCCACCTTCTCGCCGTACTCTACCAGGACGTTTTCGTAGGCCTCGTCAGCGCCGGAGAAGATGGCACCGAACTGGCCTGACGCAGCTACGAGCGAGCCGGTCTTGTCCGCGATCACTGACAGGTAGTGCTTAATCGGGTCCTCGTCGGGGCGGGGACCAACGGTCTCGTGTAGCTGGCCCAGGCACAGCCGCTCGAAGGTGCGTGCCTGGATGCCGAGTGCGCGGCCGCCCAGTTCGGACACCAGGATCGAGGCGCGGGCAAAAATCAGGTCGCCGGTCAGGACGGCCACGGAGTTGCCCCACACCTCGTGGGCTGTGGGGGCACCGCGGCGCAGCGGCGCGGAGTCCATCACATCGTCGTGGTACAGGGTTGCCAGGTGCGTCAGTTCAACCACGACGGCGGCCTGCACCACGGCGGGCAGGGACGCGTCCCCGAGGTGGGCGCAGAGCAGGGTCAGCAGCGGCCGGATGCGCTTGCCGCCGGCTTCCACCAGGTGGCGTGACGTTGCGTCAGCGAGGGGGTCCGAGTTGGCGATGGCCTCGCGGAGTTTCTTCTCCACCTTGGCCAGGTTGGTGGTGATGGCCGGACCCAGCTCGGCGTCCCCCGCGATAGCCGCAAAGCCTGCCGGCAACTGGAGTCCCGTGGCGATGGCGGTGGTGTTAAGGCTGGGTTCGGAGTCCGGCAGGCCGTGCCCGGCGTGCGTCCAGCTGTGGTCTGCGGATTTGGTCACGGGTTAACCCTAACTTTTTGTTGCGGATACCGCTGATTCGATGCCGGTGAGATGTTGGATGTGGCCGGAACCAGCGATTCCAGGACCCTGATCACCCGGTCCTCGAAGCCCTTCGCTGCGGGGTCCGTGAGGTTGGCGAGGAGCCTGACCACGAACCGCATCAGCACCGGAATCGGCATGCCCGTCCGCAACGCCAGTTTCATGACGGTGGGCTTCCCGATCAGCGTGGCGAAGGCCCGGCCCAGGGTGAAGTGCGATCCCCACTGGCCGCGCACGTAGTCCGCGTACCGCGAAAGGTGCGCATCGGCGTCGTACGTCCCGCCCGAAGCAGCCGTGCGGGAGGAGGCGTCGATGATGAACTCTGCAGCGAAGCGCGCGGACTCCATCGCGTAGGAGATGCCCTCTCCGTTGAACGGCGAGACCATGCCGCCGGCGTCGCCGAGCAATAGGAGGCCCGGCGAGTAGTGCGGGGTGCGGTTGAAGCCCATGGGCAGCGCGGCGCCGCGGATCTCGCCCACCTGGTTCTCGGGCCTGAAGCCCCACTCGGCAGGCATCCCGGCAGTCCATTCGCGCAGGACCTGCTTGTAGTCGAGCTTGCCAAATTCCCTGGAGGAGTTCAGGATTCCCAGGCCCACGTTGGAGGTGCCGTCGCCGACGCCGAAGACCCAGCCGTAGCCAGGCAGCAGCTTGCCGTCGCGGCCGGGAAGTTCCAGCCAGCCTTCCATCCAGTCGTCGTCGGTGCGCGGCGAGGTGAAGTAGGTACGGACGGCGACGCCCAGCGGGCGGTCGTCGCGCTTCTGGATCCCGCGGGAGACGGCGGTGCGGGTGGAGTTCCCGTCGGCAGCGAGGACGACGTCGGCACTGAACTCGCGCGTCTCCCCCGTCTTGCGTCCGGACTCGTCAAGGAGCGCTGCGCGGACTCCGGTGACGCGGCCGGCGTGGTTCGTCAGGGCGTCCGTGACGCTGTGCCGCTCGAGGATGGCGGCGCCGGCGGCCTGGGCGTGCCTGGCCAGTTCCTCATCAAAGCCGAGCCGGGTGCGGATGAGGCCGTACTGCGGGAAGTCGGACACCTCGGGCCAGGGCAGTTCGATGGTGCGGCCGCCCGCGATCAGGCGCAGGCCCTTGTTCCGGCGCCAGCCGTCGTTCTCCGGGTGGGGCAGCCCGAGCTTCTGGATTTCGCGGACGGCGCGGGGCGTCAGTCCGTCACCGCAGACCTTCTCGCGCGGAAAGCTCGTCTTTTCCAGGACCGTGACGTCGAGGCCGGCCTTGGCGAGGTAGTACGCGGCGGTCGATCCGGCCGGACCCGCGCCGACAATCAGTACCTTCACAGGGTCAGCGGACGATGTTGCGGCGCAGCTTGGCCACCGGGCCCTTGTGCGCGGCGATGGCGGCAGCAGCACCTTCAGGCGACGAATCAGCAGGCTTGAACGCGCGGTGGACGGCCACGATGCCGCCGGTCAGGTTGCGGTACGTCACGTTCTCCCAGCCGCTCTCCTGCAGCCAGGCCGCCAGGTGGTCCTGGTCCGGCCAGGCGCGGATGGACTCGGCAAGGTAGACGTAGGCGTCCGGGTTGGAGGCCACCTTGGTGGCGATCGCGGGCAGCGCGCGCATCAGGTATTCGGTGTACATGGTGCGCCAGAGCGGAACCACGGGCTGCGAGAACTCGGCGATGACCAGGCGGCCGCCGGGCTTGGTGACGCGCAGCATCTCCTGCAGTGCCTTCTTGGGCTCGTTCACGTTGCGCAGGCCAAACGAGATGGTGCTGGCGTCGAAGGTGTTGTCCGCAAACGGCAGGTTGGTGGCGTCCCCGGCAACGAAGTCAATGTCCGGCCGGCGGCGCTTGCCCACCTTGAGCATGCCAAGGGAGAAATCACAGGCCACCACATCTATGCCGGCATCGGCATATGGCTCGCTGGAGGTGCCCGTGCCGGCCGCCAAGTCCAGGACCCGCTGGCCCTTGGAGACTTCCATGGCGTCCACCACGATCTTCCGCCAGCGGCGGGTCTGTCCCATGGACAGGACATCGTTGACGACGTCGTATTTCGGTGCGACGTCGTCAAACATCGTGGCTACTTCGTCCGGACGCTTATCCAAGGATGCTCGGTTCACCATGACATTGTCTCAAATGTTCCTGACCGTCCTGACCAGCCCTGTTTCACCGCAACGGCTCCTGTCGGCCGCCGGGAAGGGCGATCTCTACGCGGGAGTAGTGTTGTCTCATCATGACGAGCATGTTCCGCACCTTGACAGTCCCCCTGGATGGCAAAGCGTTCCCCGGGGGGCTGCCTTCGTTTCTGGTCCGGGACGACGTCCTCTGCTGGACCCGCCGTGAAGCCGGCCTGGCTGGCTTCGGGCAGATCGCGCGGTTTAACGCCACCGGCCCGGACCGGTTCCTGGAAGCAGACATCTGGTGGCGGCACCTGGTCCTGGAGGCAGAAGTAACGGACTCTGTTGAGTTGCCCGGCACCGGCCCCGTGGCGTTCGGTTCCTTCGCCTTTTCCAAGACCTCCGCCCACGAGTCCCGGCTGATCGTGCCGGAGATCGTGGTGGGCGTCCGGGACAACGAGGCCTGGCTCACCCAGCTGACGTTCGACGACGGCCCGCTCACCGAGGAGACGGCCCTCGCCGCCCTCGACCGGTGGGTCCGCAGTGGTTCCGGCGCTGAATCCGACGACATGGGCGCTGCACCAGAAGGCACGACGGCGGCAGCGGACTCCGCCGGGGACGCTTCCCTGGGTGCCGTGCCCGGCACAGGAGGCGTCGCCGTCGTACGCCCCCTCACCCTGGCTGCCGGCGCAACGCTGCACACCGGCTCGCTCAGCGAGGAAGCGTGGATGGATGCGGTGGCCGCAGGCGTTGCCGAAATCCGCACGGGAGCGCTGGAGAAGCTTGTGCTGGCGCGGGATGTGGTGGCAACTATTCCTTCCGGCGTACATGCCGCAGACGTGCTGCGGGAGCTCGCCGCGAGGTACCGCGAGTGCTGGACCTACGGGGTGGACGGGCTGGTGGGGGCCACGCCGGAGATGCTGATCCAGGTGGAGGGGCGCACCGCCCAGGCCCGCGTGCTGGCCGGCACCCTGGACCGCCGGGACGCGCACGGCGAGGACGGCTCCCCGATGGACTACGCAACGCGGGTGCTGGCCGGCTCGGAGAAGCAACGGCATGAGCATGAGATCGCCATCCAGTCGCTGACCAAACAGCTGGCCCCGTTCTCAGAGGCTATGAACGCCCACGACGAACCCTTCATCCTGGAACTGCCCAACGTGTGGCATCTGGCCTCGGACGTGAAGGCGGAGCTGACCGAGGTGGAGGGCCACGTGCCCACCTGCCTGGCCCTGATCAACGCCCTCCACCCCACCGCTGCCGTTTGTGGAACGCCGACGCTGGTGGCCGGTGAGCTGATCCGCAGGCTGGAGCACCTGGACCGCGGCCCGTATGCGGGGCCGGTGGGCTGGCTGGACGCGGCAGGCAACGGGGAATGGGGCATCGCCCTGCGGGGCGCGGTTATTGAATCCCCAGAGACGGTGCGGCTGTATGCCGGCTGCGGCATCGTTGACGGTTCGCAGCCGGAGGCGGAGCTTGCGGAAACGTGGGCAAAGTTTCGGCCGATGCTGGAGTCTTTGGGGATCAGCAGCTGAGCTGCCGGCGGGATGTCTGGAATGACAGACTGTTCCGTTCTGGAAGGGTTGATTTTGTCCCCGCTACAGTTATCCAATAGTGAAACTTAGTTGCGTGTGACGTACCTCTCTTGTTGAGCGTTACACTATAAGCCGCGTTAGTACCTCATAGCCCCTGCAACAAAAGGTAAGAAATGCAGACTCCCCGTACCCTCCTGGGCACCTCCAAGCTGACCGCTGCCACTATGATCGCCATCAGCGCCCTGGCCCTCTCAGCATGCACGAATGCCTCGGAAACGGGTCCCTCCAGCGCGGCCACCTCTTCGGGCAGCGCCAGCGCCAGCTTCGATCCCACAACGGTCAAGAAGGACGACGCCCTGGCCGCCATGGTCCCGGACGCCATCAAGTCCAAGGGCACCATCACGGTGGGCTCCGACACCAGCTACGCCCCGGCCGAATTCCTGGGTCCGGATGGCCAGACTCCGGTCGGATACGACGTGGACATCGCCAAGGCCATCGGCGCCACCCTGGGCCTCAAGGTCCAGGTCCAGACCGCGGAGTTCACCGGCATCCTCCCGGCCCTCGGCCCCAAGTACGACCTGGGCATCTCCTCGTTCACCATCAACCCGGAGCGCCTGGGCGCAGTGAACATGGTCAGCTACTTTAACGCAGGCACCGCCTGGGCTGTTAAGAAGGGCAACCCCACCAAGTTCTCCCTGGACGATGTCTGCGGAAAGTCCATCGGCGTGCAGACCGGCACCGTCCAGGAAGACCCGGACCTCTCCGACCGGAACAAAAAGTGCGTGGCTGACGGCAAGAAGCCCATCGACATCGTCACCCTGAAGAACCAGACGGACGTCACCACCCGCCTGGTCAACGGCAGCATCGACGCGATGGCCGCGGACTCCCCCATCATCGGTTACGCCCTGACCCAGACCAACGGCCAGCTGGAAAAGCTCGGCGACGTCTACGATTCCGCTCCGCAGGGCATCGCCGTGGCCAAGTCCGACACCGCTTGGGCCGACGTCATCCAGAAGACGGTCACCAAACTGATGGAAGACGGCTCCTACAAGAAGATCCTCGAAGGCTGGGGCAACTCCGAGGGCGCCATCACCAAGTCAGAGGTCAACCCGGCGGTTAAGTCTTGAGTTTTCGCGTTACCGACGACAAGTCAGGCGTACACATGGAACACCATCAACACCGGGACGAACCGGTACTGAACAAGTCAGTGCCGGTCCGCCACCCCGGCCGGTGGATCAGCGCCGTCATCATCCTTCTCCTGGTGGTGGCATTCCTGCAGAGCCTGTTCACCAACCCCAACTTCCGCTGGGACATTGTGGGCACCTACATCCTGGACGTGAAAGTTGTCCAGGGCGTGGGCTGGACCCTCCTGCTGACGGTCGCGTCCATGGTGCTGGCCATCGTCCTGGCCATCCTGCTGGCGGTGATGCGGCAGTCTGACAACCCAGTGTTCCGCTGGACCAGCTGGGTGTGGGTCTGGTTCTTCCGTGGCACGCCTGTGTACACGCAGCTGGTGTTCTGGGGCCTGGTAACCGTTCTGTACCCGGCCATTACCCTGGGCATCCCGTTCGGGCCGGAACTCTTCAGCTACGCGTTGTCGGATCCCAGCAAGGGCTTGATCCCTGCGATCCTCGGCCTGGGCCTCAACGAATCCGCCTACCTGGCGGAGATCTTCCGCGCCGGTCTCAAGTCCGTGGACAAGGGCCAGCAGGAAGCCGCAGAGGCGTTGGGCATGTCCAAGGGCAAGATCATGTGGCGGATCATCCTGCCGCAGGCCATGCGGATCATTGTTCCGCCCACCGGTAATGAAACCATCGGCATGCTGAAGACCACCTCACTGGTTTTGGCAGTTCCGTTCACCCTGGACCTGACGTTCGCCACCAACGCCCTGGCCAACCGCATCTACCTCCCGATCCCGCTCCTGATCGTGGCCGCGTTCTGGTACCTCCTGGTCACCAGCATCCTGATGGTGGGCCAGCACTACCTTGAGGCGTACTACGGCAGGGGCGTGGACAACGCGGCCCCGGCAGCAATGAATCCTGCTGCGGCCAAAGCCGCCGGCCCTGGCGCGGACGCACAGCGGTCCATGAAGACGGACTTCCCCGAGGAGAGTGCACGATGACCGTCACAGCAGAGAAGCCGCTGGTCAAGATCGAAGGCCTCCACAAGTACTACGGGCACCACCACGTGCTCCGGGGCATCGACCTGACCGTCAACCAGGGCGAGGTATCGGTGGTGATCGGGCCTTCAGGTTCGGGCAAGTCCACGATGCTGCGCTGCGTGAACCTCCTGGAGTCAATCAGCGCCGGACGCATTTCCGTGGGCGGGCAGCTGATCGGCTACCGCGAGATCAACGGCAAGCTCCACGACCTCAAGACCAAGGAGATCGCAGCCCAGCGCCGCGAAATCGGCATGGTCTTCCAGCGGTTCAACCTGTTCCCGCACAAGACTGCGCTCCAGAACGTCATGGAAGCGCCGGTGCACGTGAAGGGCCAGCCGAAGGCCCAGGCCGAGAAGCGTGCCGTTGAACTGCTGGACCGCGTGGGACTCGGTGACCGTGCCGGCCACTACCCGTCCCAGCTCTCCGGCGGCCAGCAGCAGCGCGTGGCCATCGCCCGGGCCCTGGCCATGGAGCCCGAGCTCATGCTCTTTGACGAGCCCACGTCAGCGCTCGACCCCGAACTGGTGGGAGACGTCCTGAACGTCATGAAGGACCTCGCGAAGTCGGGCATGACCATGATTGTGGTGACCCACGAGATCGGCTTTGCCCGCGAGGTGGGCGACACGTTGACCTTTATGGACGGTGGTGTGGTGGTGGAATCGGGCGATCCCCGCGAGATTATCGCCAACCCGCAGCATGCGCGCACCAAGGAATTCCTGGGCCGCGTGCTCTGACAAACCGCAAGAACGGCGGCCGCTGCGTGAAGTCCACGCGGCGGCCGCCTTTTTGCATTACTGACCGGTTCCTATCAGTGGCCGGAGAGCACTCCTGCCACGGCGGCGGCCACTGCTTCCTTGATCCTGGCGTGCAGCTGCCGGAGCGACCGGCGGTCCGTGCGGACTTCCACGATGGTTCGCCCCTGCACGGGCCGGTCGAGCGCTTCGGCGAGTCCCGCCGTCGTACTTACCGCTGAATGCCCGACGCCGTACGCTGCGGCGAGTGCCGCGATGTCCACGGAGTGCGGGGTGGCGAAGAGGCGTTCGACGGCGTCTCCGTAGCGGCCGCCCTCCTCCACTCCCCCGTGCTCCAGGAGGCCGAAGATCGCGCCGCCGGAGTCGTTCAGGACCACGATCCGCAGGTCCGGCTGTTCCTCTCCGATCCCGAGCAGGAGCCCGCCGGCGTCGTGCAGGAAGGTGACGTCACCCAGCAGCACGGTGGTTTCCTGCCGGCCGCCAAGCGCGATGCCGGTGGCGGTGGAGATGGTGCCGTCGATCCCGGCCAGGCCGCGGTTGGCATACACGGTCGCGGCGGGATCGGGGGCGGGCAGCCCGGCGAGGTCAACGTCCCTGATGCCGTTGGAGGACCCCAGCAGCAGTTGGCGGCGGGCGTTCTTCCACACCAGCGAGGCGACGGAAGGGCCGGTGGCGGCGGGTTCGGCGGACAGCACCTGGTCCAACGCGTGCTGCGCCGCCGAGCCGGCGAGCAGCCACGTGTCCAGCCAGGCGGACGTGCCGCGGCCGGCGAAATCGGCCAGGTCCGCGAGGTTTTCCAGCGGAAGCTCGGTGCGGCGGCCGGGCTCGTACCAGGCCACCGGAACCGGCTGGTACAGGGCTGATTCAACGTCAGCACGGGCCAGGAGCGCTGCTACCGGGCGGGACAAAGTGGGCCGGCCGAACAGCACCACACGTTCTATGGGGCGGGCCGAACCGGGGCCGAAGTGCTCCAGCAGCAAGCGGTACGGGCCCACGGCGTTGGGGCCGAAGCGGGAGTTGGAGGACGGCTCTGCCAGCAGCGGCAGGTTGTGCGCGCGGGCGAACGCCTCCGCCACCGGACCGGCGTCGTGCCCTGCCAGCACCACCGTGCGCCGCTCCGGCAAGGTCTCCGGCGCCGGGGGCAGGTTCATGACCAGCGGCTCGGTGCCCACCCGGTAGCGCTGCCGCTCCACCGCTTCGGGCAGCCCTTCGTCGGGCGCGGGAACCAGGGGGTCGCGGAACGCGAGGTTGAGCTGGACCGGGCCGGGCGGCAGGTCAGGGAACGCGCCCGTGGCGGCGGAGAGCCCGGTCTGGATGGCTCGCTGGGGGTTGCTTCCCGCGGGGACGTCGGCAGCGAACCGGACCTGCTCGCCGAAAAGGTCCGGTTGGTTGGTGGTCTGGTTGGCGCCGGTCCCGCGAAGCTCATCGGGCCGGTCCGCCGACAGGACGATCAGCGGGACGGCGGCATGGTTGGCCTCCATCACCGCGGGCATCAGGTTCCCGACGGCGGTCCCGGACGTTGTGAGGACCGCTGCGGGCGAGCCCGTGGACAGTGCCAGGCCCAGCGCCGTGAACCCGGCGGCACGCTCGTCGATCCGGATCAGCAGGTCCACCCGGCCTGCCGCCGATGCCTCCGCCAGCGCGTACGCCATGGGGGCCGACCGCGAACCCGGCGAAACCACCACGTGCCGCACGCCGCCGTCGAGCAGTACCGCGACGGCGATCCGCGCCGCAGTCAGCGCGCTCAGTTCATGGGCGTCCAGCTGAGCTGCGTCGTCGGCGTGCACGGCATCTTCGACGCCAGTTGCAGCAGCGGTATCGGTGGGGGCCTCTGTGGAAGCGGAGTCGGCGGGTTCGTTGAACGAAGTCACCAAACCAGTCTGCCACCCCGCACGCCGGCCTTGATGGCCTTGATGGCCTTGATGCCGCGTTGCCCTATCACTTATGGTCCCTATCCCGCGGTTTTAGGGACCATAAGTGATAGAGCAACGAAAGGTGTCAGCCGCGGAACACCTGGACCACCGCGGGGCGTGGCGCGCGCACCTGGCCGGGAGCCGGCGTCGTACCTGCCGGGACGTAGTCCGGGAAGAACGAGTTCGGCGCTTCGAACGTGCCGTCCTCGCCCGGGTGCTGCACGGAGACGAACACCGTGCGCTCGTCATCGTGGATGACCGGGCCGCAGGTTTCGGCGTCGCGCGGGACGGAGAGGAACTGCTCCACCTTGCCGCGCTCGGCACCGTCAAGGGTGACCTTGAAGAGGCCGTCGTTGTAGCCGATGCCGGAGGGGGCGCCGTCGGTGGAGATCCAGAGGTTGCCCACGGAGTCGAAGGCCACGTTGTCCGGGCAGGAGATGGGCGAGACCTTGTCCACGGGGTAGCCGGAGAAGTAGGTGACGTCGCCCTGGGCTGGATCGCCGCACACCATCAGCAGCGTCCAATTGAACTTCGTTGAGGTCTGGTCGCCGGTCTCGGTGATTTCAACGATGTGCCCGTCGCGGTTCTGGGTACGCGGGTTGACCTCGGTGGGGCCTTCCTTGGTGCCGGTGCCGCGGTCGGAGTTGTTGGTGCAGACCACGTAGACCTTCCCGGTGTGGAGGCTGGGCTGGACGTCCTCGCAGCGGTCCATTTTGGTGGGGCCCACCTTGTCCGCTGCCAGGCGGGTGTACACCAGAACCTCCTCGACGGACATGCCCGGCACCTTCGAGACGCCGCCGACCACCAGGGGCAGCCACTCACCGGCGCCGTCGAAGGCGCCGTCGGACGGAAGCGCGCCGGTTCCCGTGATCTCCGCGGTGGGCGAGTTGCCGGTGAACTTGGCGACGTAGAGATCGCCCTCGGACAGCAGGTCCATGTTGTGCCTGCGGTCCCCCTCACGGTATTTTTTCGCGGAGACGAACTTGTACAGGTAGTCGAACTTCTCGTCGTCGCCCATGTATGCCACCACGTGGCCGGATTCGGCCACGATCACGTTGGCGCCCTCATGCTTGAAGCGGCCCATGGCGGAGCGCTTTCTGGGGGTGGAGGTGGGGTCGAAGGGATCGACTTCAACGATCCAGCCGAAGCGGTTGGCTTCGTTCTCGTAACCTGGGTTGCGGGTGTCGAAGCGGGGATCATCCAGTTCCCACTGGCGCGCCGTGGGCTTGGCGGTGAGGCCGTAGCGCTTGTCCCCGGCGGACGTGCCGCCTGCCACGAAATAGCCGTTGAAGTTCTCCTCGCCGGAGAGGATGCTGCCCCAGGGGGTGGTGCCGCCGGAGCAGTTGCCAAACGTGCCCTTGATGGCGCGGCCGGAGGGGTCTGCCGCGGTCTTCACCAGCGCGGAACCGGCAACCGGGCCGGTCAGTTCGTAGGTGGTATCGGAGAGATAGCGGCGGTTCAGCGGCGCGCCCTTGACGTAGCTCCAGGGCTTGGTGGTGTTCTTGCGCTCCAGTTCCACCACGGCCAGGCCGTGCGCGGCGCGTCCGATAGCGCGGGTTTCCACGGGGTCGTAGCCCGCCGGGACCATGATGCTTTCGTTCGTGTATTCGTGGTTGGTGAACAGCACCGCGCGGCGGCCCTTGCTGCCCGGGATTTCCACGATGTCCGTGTAGTCGTTGTTGTAGCCGAACTGGCGGGCCTGGGCAGCAGCGGTCTGGTTGTTCAGGTCGAATTCCGGGGAGTCGCTGAACAGCGGGTCACCCCAGCGGATGATGGGCTGCCAGATGAAGCCCTCCGGAACGGTGAAGGCATCCATTGCCTTATCCACCGGTTTGATGGCCGTGAACTGCAGCTTGGACTTGCCGAAGCCTTCCTTTGCGGCCTTGGACAGGCCAGCGGCGGAAGCAGGTTCGGCAGAGGTCACCGCCGAACCGAGCGCGACGGCGAGGGCACCGGCGGCGCCCAGGCCCAGGGCGGCGCGGCGGGACAAGGTTGCGGAGGCGATGTCACGAAAGTAGCTGTTGGAGCTGGTGTTGCAGACGTCGCCCGCGCAGGCGTTGTCGCACTTGAGCGCGCAGGTGACGGGGCTCCGCTTGCCCTTGGTGTGGCCGAGCATGGGCAGGAGGGCAAATTTGCGGGCAGTTTTAGACATGGGAACCTTCCAAGGAATCTCACTGGGGATGCCCGCCCACCCTTCCAGCCGGTTCCTACCGGAAGCCATCAATTGGATGAAGTTAAGGTGAACCGCCCGTGACCTGCAGGAACGTTGCCAAAACCTGAGCGCGCGTGTCAGGAAAACCCGCCGGACGTGAGCGCGCATGTCAGGAAAACCCGCCAAACCTGAGCGGGCGTGTCATGGGGCGAGGAGGGCATGGACGCGGCGGAGCCGGTCCAGCCACCACTCCCGGCGTTCGGCGGGAGCCGCAAACCGCTCAAGCAGCCCCGCGTCGGCGGCAACGTCGCGGAGGCGGATGGCGCCGTCGTCGGCCACCAGGGGGTCCATGGTGACGTCCGACTCAAAAAGGGACACCGTCCCCAGGCCGCAGGCGTACGGCAGCTCGGGAAGGGCTGCGGCAAGCGCCAGCCCCGCGCGGATGCCCACAGACGTGTCCAGCGCTGAACTGACGACGGCGGGAAGTCCGGCCTGTGCCACGACGTCCAGGGCGCGCCGCACTCCCCCGAGCGGCGCCACCTTGACCACGATCAGGTCCGCCGCGCCGGCCCTGGCCACACGGAGGGGGTCGGTTTCCTTGCGGACGCTCTCGTCGGCCGCAATGAGCACCGGGGTCCCGGCATCCCGCAGCCGGGACCGGACATCAGCCAGGCCCTCGATGGACGGCACCGGCTGCTCCGCGTACTCCAGCCCCACCGGCGCCAGCCGGGTCAGGGCCTCCACCGCTCCCGGCACGTCCCACCCGCCGTTGGCATCCACGCGGATGGCGGCGTCCGGCAGGACGTCGCGGACGGCGTGAAGCCGGGCAACGTCGTCGTCCAATGACTGCCCCTGCTCGGCCACCTTGACCTTCACCGCATCCACCCGGCCGAACCGGGCCAGCACGTCCGGCACCCGCTCCGCGGAAACTGCGGGCACGGTGGCGTTGACCGGAATCACCTGCCGCAACGGCACCGGAAACCCGAGCCACCCCGCTTCAATGGCGGCCGCCAGCCAGCGCGAGGCCTCCGCGTCGCCGTACTCAGGGAATGGGCAGAACTCACCCCAGGCCGCAGGACCACGCAGCAGCAGGGATTCGCGCTGCCTGATCCCGCGGAACTTCACCCGCATGGGCAGGCTCACCACGTGGGCGGTTGCCAGCAGCTCCTCCAGGGGCGGGATGGGCAAATCGGAGGCAAGCGGCAGGCCGGGGTTAGGCATGCCGATTACTGTACGCCTGGGCACAAGCACCCAGTTATTCGCGCACCACCCGGATGGTCTCCAGCGACGGGTCGGCGGGGTCGGGCAGGACCATGCCGGCTTTCAGCCCCGATTCCAGGTAGTCGACAACAGCCTCATTGATCCGCTCCCCCGGTTCAGATCCATTTGTTGTGCTTGAACGCCAGGTAGAGGACCAGGCCCATGGCCGCCATCAGGCCCAGGGCGTATGGGTAACCGTAGATCCACGCCAGCTCCGGCATATTCGCGAAGTTCATGCCGTAGATGGACGCCACCAGGGTGGGAGCGAACAGGATGGCGGCCCAGGAGGAAATGCGCTTGACCTGCTCGTTCTGCTCCAGGCTCGACTCGGTCATGCGCTGCATTTCATCGTTTTGCCGCTGCGCCACCAGTGCGGCGTTGACGGCGAGCGCATTCTGGAGCAGGGCGCGGAAGGAAGCCACGCGCTCGTTGAGCCGCAGCACGTGGTCCAGGACGTCACGCAGGTGGTCCTGCAGGACTTCCCCCGGCGGCCGCTCCGGCGATCCGGCCATCAGCTGCCGCAGGATTCCCGACAAGGGGCTGGTGGCCCGCTGGAACGTGATGACCTGCCGGGAAAGTTCGTAGATCCTTCGCGAGACCTCGGGGTCCGCGCCGAAGAGGTCGTCCTCGATTTCGTCGATGTCGTTCTCCAGGCCGGCGGCGACGGGCTCGTACTCGTCCACCACCTGGTCCAGGATGCCGTACAGCACGGCGTCCGGGCCCAGGGCCAGGAACTCGGGCATGGACTCCATGCGTCGGCGAACTTTGGCCAGATCGGGGGATTCAGCGTGCCGCACGGTGACCACGTACTCGTCGCCGACGAAGACATGGATCTCGCCGAAGTCGACCTTCTCCACTTCGTCACGGTACCTGGCGGGCCGGAGCACCAGGAACAGGCAGCCGCCGTAATGCTCCAGCTTGGCCCGCTGGTGTCCGGCGAGCGCGTCTTCGATGGCGAGGGCGTTGAGGTCGAATTCCTCGCCCACGGACTGCAGTTCCTCTGGGTCCGGCCGGTACAGGCCGATCCACGCCATCCCCTCGCGCTGCCGGAGCAGGAAGTAGGTTTCGTCCAGGTCCTCCGGATCCTGGGTGCGGAGCCCGTTGACGTACACGGCGTTGTCAATGATCGTCATTCTTGGCTCCCCGCTCACGCTCCCAGTCGTCCAGCAGGGCCGGCATCCGTAAATTGAGGAACCGGTAGAACCTGGCCATCTCCGCCACCCGCGCCCGGGCCGCCGATCCTTCCGGAAGGGTTTCAGCCGTGGCATCGGTCAGGGCCGCGAGTTTTTCGTAGACGGGGCTGTTCCGCATTGCCGCCACGTACCACTCATCCTCATGCAGGGCGTAGAGGTCACGGCGGCTCCCGGGCTGCGAGACCCGGTGCACGAAACCCACGGTCTGCAGGTAGCGCACGGCGCCCGACACTGCCGCGGCGCTGGCCCCCAACCGCTCCGAGAGTTCAGCGGCCGTGAGGCTGCCCTGCTCCGAGGACACCAGCGCCAGCAACGTCCGGGCCGGCATCTTGGGGAACCCTGCCGCAGCGAAGGCGGCCGCAGTCCTTTCGGCGGCATCGGCCGTCAGACCGGACGCCTCCACGCCGGCAACGCCGGTGTCCGTGCTCATGCCGCGCCCACCTCCCGCCGCCGCATCGCTGCAACCGCCAGCACGGCGGCGAGAATCGCGATCACCAGCATCCACCACGCGCCGCTCCAGTCCGTGGCATCCCCGTGCGGCACCGGGGTGTGCGCGAACGGTGACAGATCCCGCAGGCTTTGGTCGATCCCCAGCATGGCGCCAAAGATGCCCAGCAGTACGCCGAGGGCCAGCAGTGCCCAGCTGGCGGCAATGGTCGCTGCGGGAATCAGGACGAACACCAGCGCCGGCACGGAAAGGTAGATCAGGGCCGCCGGCAGCTGGGCCAGAGCCGTTTGCCACAGGACATCAACGGGCATGGAGGTATCTCCGGAGCCGGTGAGCGTCGCCCATGTCCCCAGCCCCGCTAGGCCCACTACCAGCACCACGGCCGCCGCGCCCAGCACCAGGTATCCGGCCAGCCATCGGACCCGTCCCACCGGGGCGGACAGCAGGAGTTCGGCGGTCCCGGCTGCTTCCTCCTGCCGAAGCCTGATCACGGCCTGCAGTGCGCACGCCGCTGCCAGGACCCCGGCCATGGAGAAGAGCACCGACACCATCAGCTGCGTCAGCGAGGTCCCCTGGGACTGCAGCATTGCCCGCAGCATGGCAGTGATGTTGGTGTCGGGGGTGTCGACGGCGGCAATCGCCTTTCCGAGCGAACCCGCCAGCAGGCCCAGGGCCAGCCCGCTGAGCCCCCAACCAGCGATCGACCCGGACTGCAGCCGCAGTGCCAGCGCAACCGGGCTTCGAAGCCCCGGCCGGGCGGCGGTGCGTCCCGGCCGCGCTCCCCAGACGCTGGACCCGCTGTCCCGCGTGCCGAGGATCAGCCAGGCTGCCGCAAGGCAAACAACGCCCAGCCCCACCGGCAGGAGCAGCGGCCAGGCACGGTTCCCCGAAAAGGCGAATGTTTGCTGGCCCCAGCCAATCGGCGAGAACCAGCTTGCCGCACCTTCGGTCATGGTGGTCCCACCGGCGCCCGGCGCCCCGGTGGCGTCCCCGATCCCGCGCAGGACGTACGCGAGCACCACCAGCGCCGCCGAGACGCCATTCGCGCCGCGTGACGTTCCCATGAGCTGGGCCACCAGCAGCGCCACGCCGAGGAAGGCCAGCCCGACGACGCCCGTGGCGGCTCCTGCGGTGAGGGAGCCTTGCGGGTCCAGGCCCTGGGAGGCGAACCCGCCGAAGACCGCGAGCGCCACGAGGATGTTCGCCGTGATGCCGTGCAGCACTGTGGCGGCGGTGGGCAGCAGGCGCCCGGCGGGGGTGGCGGCCACCAGTTCTGCCGCGCCGGTTTCCTCATCGGCACGGGTGTGCCGCACGGCAAGGAACGTGCTCATCAGCCCGGCCAACAAGGCAAGGAAGGCGTAGATCAGGAAGAACGTGAAGGCCCCCTGGTCTGCGCCGCGGGGAAGACCGCGCAGCATCAGGATGGCAGGTGTGGCGATGGCCACCTGCAGGATTTCGGTCCGGCTGGCCACATTGCCGTAGGTCTGGGTGACGGCGGCCGCCGCGAACAGGGCAAAGGCCCCGATGGCCACCACCCAGCTGAGGAGCTGCCAGCGGTCCCGGCGCAGCCGCTGGCGCCAGAGGACCAGGAGGACGTCCATGTCAGCTCCGGCCCCTCGCGCCCAGCAGATGCCGCCGCGTACCGTGGCCTGCCCCCGCCGGATCGTCAGTTCCCGGCGAGGGCGCCGCAGCCCTGTCCCCGTAGTGCCGCAGGAACAGTTCCTCCAGTGACGGCGGGACAATCGTCAGGCCCTGCACGCCCAAGGCGCCCAGCGCGGGAAGCACCTCCGCGATCCGGTCCGAGTCGGCGCTGAACCGGACCCGTCCGGCGTCGACCGTCAGGCCATGCACCGCGCCAAGGCGGGCCAGGGCTTCAGGATCCAGACCGTCCACGGCGAAGGAAACCTCAGACCTGGTGAGGTGCCGCAGGGAGTCCAGGGTGCCGCCGTCGACAATCCTGCCCGCGCGGATGATGCTCACCCGGTGGCACAGCGCTTCCACCTCGGAGAGGATATGGCTGGACAGCAGCACCGTTGCCCCGCGCTCGACGGCGGCCAGCAGCTCGCGGCGGAAGACCTCCTCCATGAGCGGGTCAAGGCCGCTGGTGGGCTCGTCCAGCAGGTAGAGCCCGGCCTCGGTGGCGAGGGCCGCGATCAGGGCGACCTTCTGCCGGTTGCCCTTGGAGTAGGCACGCCCCTTCTTGGTTGGATCGAAGTCGAACACCTGGCACAGGCGGTCCTTCCGGCGCCGGTAGGCTGCTTCGTCCGCGGCGCCGCCCCGGAGCCTGGACAGCAGGTCGATGGTTTCGCCGCCGGACAGGTTGGGCCAGAGCCGGACATCACCGGGAACGTAGGCCAGGTGCCGGTGCAGTTCGGCGGCCTGGGCCCAGGGGTCGACGCCCAGGACGGTGGCGGAGCCGGAGGTTGCCCTGGCCAGGCCCAAAAGGATGCGCAGGGTGGTGGATTTGCCGGCGCCGTTGGGGCCCAGGAAACCGTGGATCTCACCGCGCTGCACTTCTAGGTCGAGGCCGTCCAGGGCCCTGACGCGGCCGAAGTGCTTGTGCAGGTTCGTTGTCTGGACAACGGTGTTCATGGTCCAAGTCTTTGAAGTTTTCACAAGATTGTGAAGGCACTAAAGTCCCACTTATGAGTCCTGACAAGCCCCTGGCCACCGCACAGGCCGCCCGGCCGGCGACGGTACCTCTTTATGCCGCAGGGTTTGTCACCGCTTTCGGCGCCCACAGCATCGCGGCCGGACTCGGTTCGCAGAGCGGCAACATCGGCCTGACCCTGCTGAACCTTGGCATCCTCCTGGCCCTTTACGACGTGGCGGAGGTGTTCCTGAAGCCGGTCTTTGGCGCCCTCAGCGACCGCATCGGCGCCAAACCCGTCGTGGTGGGCGGCCTGCTCGCCTTCGCAGCACTGTCGCTGATTGGCCTGGGAGCTGCGGACCCGCTTGTCCTTGCGTTGGCCCGGCTGGGACAGGGGGCCGCGGCGTCCGCGTTCTCGCCGGCGTCGTCCGCCATGGTGGCAAGGATGGCCCGGGGCGGAAAGGCGGGCACCTACTTTGGCCGGTACGGCTCCTGGAAGAGCCTGGGCTACATCATCGGCCCGCCGCTGGGTGCAGGCCTGATCCTTGCCGGCGGCTTTCCGCTGCTGTTTGGAACGCTCTCCGCGGTGGCGGCTGTGACCGCGCTGTGGGTGCTTTTATCCGTACCGAATCTGGAGCCGCTGCCCCGGAAGCGGTACACGGTCATGGACCTGGCGCGCCAGCTGGGCGAGCGCCGCTTCCTGGTCCCCACGCTGGTGCTGGCCGCCGCGACGGGCGCGCTGGGGGCCGCCGTCGGCTTCCTCCCCGCCCTGGCAGCCCGGCACGGCATGGACGCTTTCGCCGGCACCGCCGCGGTGAGCGTTCTGGCGCTGGGCTCGGTGCTCACCCAGCCGTGGATCGGCAGGTTGCGGGACCGGAACGCCGTCACCGACAACAAGGGCACGACGACGGGCCTGCTGCTGATTGCCGCGGGTATTGCTGCGGTGGCGTTGGCCCCGGGAGTGGTCACCATTTTCGTCGCCGCGGCCTGCATCGGCACAGGCATCGGTGCGGTGACTCCCCTGGGATTTGCGCACCTGGCCGACGCCACGCCGCCGGAACGGATGGGCCGGACCATGGGCTCGGCCGAGCTGGGGCGCGAACTGGGCGACGCCGGCGGCCCCCTGTTGGTGGGCGGCATCGCCACGGCCACGGCCCTGCCGTTCGGGCTGGGGGCACTGGCGCTGCTGGTGGCCGCGGCCAGCATCCCCCGCCTGGCCCCGGTCAAACCCGGCCCCTAAGCGGTCTTCCAGCTTTTTGTGTCACCCTTAACCGCGATGACTTCTTCCCGGCAACTGCCCACCCGGACGCCCGCCCGGCCTGCCCCGGGCTCGGCGTTCCTGTTCGTGCTGTCCACCGTGGCGTGCATTGCCGGGCTGGTTGCCACCTATTACTTCTTTGTGCAGACCACCACGGGCCAGTTCATTGACGAGTCAGCGCTGGTGGAGGCGGTGGAAATCCATGGGCCTGCCGGAAAGGCGGCTACCCGCTTCCTGGACCTGCTGCCCACCATCTCACTGGTGATGGCCGCCGTCGTGGTCCTGTTTGTCACGGTCATCCGGCGGCACTGGGCCGAGGCAGGGATCGCCGTGGCTGCGTGCGTTGGCGCCAACGTGGCCACCCAGGTGTTGAAGGACCTGCTGCCGCCGCGTCCGGACAAGGGCGTGCTGACCCTGGAACTGAACTCGCTGCCCTCCGGCCACACCACGCTGGCGGCGTCCGCGGCAGCGGCAGTTTTCCTGATGGCGTCCCCGCGCTGGCGCCCCATGGCGGGCTTCATCGGCGGCTCCTTCGCCATCGCATCGGGGGTGTCCACGCTGATCAACCAGTGGCACCGGCCCGCTGACGTGGTGGCGGCGTTCCTGCTGGTGGGGGCGTTCATGATTCCGGCCGGCTGGCTGATCCTCCGGCGCGGGTCCTGGGACGAGTGGGACGGGTTCGGCGAACACATCGGTTCGGCCCGGATCTGGCTCACGCTGCCGGTGCTGATTGGCTTGGCCTCAGCCGGGGTTGCGGTGTACTCGCTGATCCGGATTGCGCCAAGCCCCTGGCAGGAGGCCAGCACCACCAACTATTTCTGGGCCGGCATCTCGCTGATTGTGATCGCGGGGTACCTGGCCACGGTAGCCACTACGTCCCTGTTCGCATTTGCGTCACGACGGCGGGACGCACTGCGCCGCTGACGGGCTCCGCCTTGGGCGTCAGTCCGCACCCAGGCGGGGCAGGAGCAGCGCCTCGGCAACAATGGCGTTCTCCTAGTCCTCAGGTCAAAATCACGTGTTATTGGTGCCACCAAGGTCCTTGGCGTCGCGTCCCATGCTTTCGTCCATGGCAGCGGCAAGTTCGATGTCGTCAAGGTAGCGGGCCGCCGGGCGGCCGGTGGCTTTGGCCAGCTTCTCCAGGGTGGCCAGATGCTGGCGGGCAAGCTCGATGGCCACCTCCTCAACGATGCTGGGTCCGTTACGGACCACGAGGTCGCTGAGGTATGCCCGGAGGCGGCCGGCGGGCCGTCCCTTGGCCTTGGCATCCGCGGCAACGAGCCTGGTCAGGGCTGCCGCGGCCACGGCAGGCTTGTCGCTGAAAAGCTCCATGTGATCCCCTGTAGCGATGCACCGTGATGGGACGGGCATCGGTAGCTCAAATGTAGCCTTCCCGGGCCTGCCCCGTAAGGACCTTAGGCCCAGACTTTAAAGGTTGGTCCTGGCTTCAGCATCTTCCGAATATCGGGCACCTTGGACCGGGATTGCGGTGATCAGGGCGTCAAGCCCGGCCAGTTCCTCCCTGGTAAGTTCCACGTCGGCGGCGGCCATGTTTTCCTCCAGCCGCTCCAGTTTCCGGGTACCCGGGATGGGAACAATCCAAGGCTTTTGGGCCATCAGCCAGGCCAGGGCGATTTGGCCCGGGGTGGCACCCTTGCCGTGGGCAAAACCGGTCACGGCATCCACCAGCGCCTGGTTATGCGCCAGGGCGTCCGGCTCGAACCGCGGGATGTTGGCACGGGCGTCATTGCCGCCGTCGAACGTTTTAGACGCTGCAAGCGTCCCGGTAAAGAAACCCCGGCCCAGCGGGCTGTAGGGAACAAAGCCGATGCCCAGTTCCTCGCACGCGCCCAGGACCTCTTCCTCCGGGCGGCGCCACCAGAGTGAGTACTCGCTTTGGACGGCGGTGACGGGCTGGACGGCGTGGGCGCGCCGGATGGTTCCCGCCGCGGCCTCCGACATGCCAAAGTGCTTCACCTTGCCGGCGTCGATCAGGTCTTTGACCGCACCTGCCATGTCCTCAATCGGAACGTTCGGGTCCACCCGGTGCTGGTAATAGAGGTCGATTGCCTCGACACCCAGCCGCTGCAGGGAGCCCTCCACTGCCTTGCGGATGTGGCCGGGTTCGCTGGTGACCCTGCCGCGGGGCTTCCGCGCCACCGGGTCGATGTCGAACCCGAACTTCGTGGCGATCACCACCTGCCCGCGGTACGGGGCCAGCGCCTCGCCCACCAGTTCCTCATTGGCGTAGGGCCCGTAAATTTCGGCAGTATCAAAGAAGGTAACCCCCCGCTCCACGGCTGCCCGGAGCAGCCGCACCATGTCCTGCCTCTCAGGGGTGCTGCCGTAGCCGCCGGTCATGCTCATGCAGCCGAGTCCTATGGCGGACACTTCAAGGCCGCGCCCCAGGGTGCGCTTGCGCATATGTACTCCTGTCCCCTTCCTAAATGGATCGGTCCATTCCTAAATGGATTCGTCCAGGCCCGGAACGACCCGTGCGGGAACCCCGGCCCACGTTTCGCGGTCGGGCACGCGCTGCATCACGGCGGAGCTCATTCCGATGTGCGAATAGTCCCCCACGCTGAGCCCGTCCCCAACGCCGGCGTTCATGCCGAGGTCTGCAGCCCGGCCGATGCGCGCACCCTCCCCTACCGAAACGCGGGGCGAGAGCGTGGCGAAGTCCCCTACCCGGACGCCGCAGCCCACATTGGCCTGGGGCTTCACCAGCACGTGGGAGCCGATGCTGGCCTGCGGGGCAATGGTGGCGTTGCGCATCACGATGCTGCCGGGGCCAATCCGGGAATCCCGGGGCACGCGCACGTCGGGGTCCACTACTGTGGCGTACCTGTCGTCGCCCACGCCGAGCAGGGACATTCGGTGGACGAGCGCCTCCCGCTCGCGGCCGCCGGGGAGGCATACCGTGAACAGAGCCTGCCTGAAGGCACGGGCATCGGTGATTGCACCCATCACTACAGTGCCGTCGATGGAGGTGCCCAGCAGGCGGGCGTCGTCATCCAGGATGCCCAGGACGTCGTATTGCCCGCTGCTGCGGACTGCTGCAAGAACTTCACGGGCCAGCCCGGTCATGGCCAGCAACATCAACTCGGTCAAGGTGCGCTTCTTCCAGCCCCTGCACGCAGTGCAGGACATTATGCGGCCCGTTCACCTGCTGCTTGATAACTGGCTGTCCCAAAACCCTATGCCGGACCTGCCCGGTAAGAAAGGCTTCCACGGCTGAAGACTCCGCCCGCTGACGGCGCTCTAGCACGAGTCAGGATTTTATGGGGATCTCTTGATCAAAGCTTGAGGATTTGGAGGTCTTTAGCTTGAGCGGTGTGGTGAATAGTTGCAGGTGCCCGGGCGGCGTTTTGAAGTGGGCGCCGCCGGGCATTCCCACCATTTTTCCGGCTTGGTCCGATTTCCCGATCTCCCGATTTTCAGTCCGGGCGGCCCAATCACCGGCCCAATTACCGGTCCAGCGGGTCCAGCCGCTTGCGCAGCAGGCAGAACTCGTTGCCTTCCGGGTCCTGCAGGACGTGCCATTGCTCCTCGCCGGTCTGCCCCACATCCGCAGGCCGTGCGCCTAGCGCCAGCAGACGTTCCAGTTCGGCGTCCTGGTCCCGGTCCACCGGGTTGACGTCGATGTGCAGCGGAAGCCTCCCCACGCGCGGATTGCTGCTGGGGCTAAGGAAGATCGTTGGCTGCAATCCGCCGAATCCGGCGTCCTGAGGTCCGATCTCAATCCCACCGTCCTCCCGGTCAAGCTCCACATAGCCAAGGACGTCACTCCAGAACCGCGCGAGCAGTTCGGGATCGGCACAGTTCAGGACCAGTTCACTGATACGGCATGACATGGTGCCAGTGTACGGAAGGGCTAAATCCCCAGCTGGCTGACACGGGAGGGAATGCGCGACGGCGGGACGCGCCTTCCGGAGCAGGCTCGGCTTCCGCGGGCCTATCTTTCGATCCTGCTGCCGGTCCCGACCCGGTTGTCCATGACGCGTTCGGCCTCCCCGACCCGCATATTCCTTCCCGATCTGCCCCTCCATTCTCGACGCACATCTATCCCTGCGCGGCCTCAATATCGGGTGCGCATTTGAAGGTGGGCATCGGAGGTGAACATACCAGTCGCCCGCATCGCGCGGCCAAAAAAGCCGGCTCGGCGGCAGGCGGTGCCGCTGCTTGGGGGTGTTGCAGCGGCACCTTCTTCCGCCGAACCGGCGGTACTTAAGGGGCCGGCGACGAGCGCCACCGTGGGTGAGACCAGGCCCGCGGAACTGATCGGGGCGAAACTGGACGGGGTGTTGCACTCGGAGGAGGAGGCGGCCGTCTTGGCATTCACCCCGACATAGCTGGCAAGGGTTCCACCGTTGACGTTGGCGATGATGGGCTGGGCTGCGGTGATCGCGGTATTGAACTGGCCGCCGGCGTTGGTGTTGTTGGTAACCACCACTCCGCCATTGACCGACGTGCCCGGACCCAGGGTCCCGACGGGAGACAAGGTGAGGGTTGCAGCGGTCCCCTTGGTGAGGGTCATGTTGGTCAACAGCCCGGTGTTGACCGCCTTCAACGCTACATCGAACGATGCCGACGTGATGGTTCCCGGGGAGGCCGAGGCTGCCGCGCTCCACAATGCGTACGACCCCTGCACCGTGAACAGGCCGAGGACCACTGCGAAGGCGGTGAGTGCCGCCGCCTTCAGTCTGCGCTTGGTGCGCATGGTCCCCTCCTGGTCGTCCTGGTACTGTCGCTGATCACGGTGCGGGTGGCCGTTCAGCCACCCGTGGGTTACGACTAGGAAGCGACCTGCTGGGACAGAGTGAAACCGACGCTGTTGAAAGTTCAACTCGGCTCTGACCTGCGCTTTTACGCCAGCGACCCTGTTCCCACAGCGCCCGCCGAACCAGGGCAGCAACTTACTTTCGGACGGCCAGCGCAGCGTCAAGGATGTCGAGGGCGTTGGCGCGCATGACCTCGAACGCCTGGTCCGGCGGGAGACCTGCCACATCCCGCAGCCAGACGTACGGTTCAATCCCGGCAACTGCACGAAGCCGGACTGCCAGGCCGGCGGTGTCGATCCCGGTGCCGGCGGCTTCCAGCGGGGCAAGGGCATCCCGGTACCAGCCGATGGCCCTTCCACCGCGAAGGGTGGGTCGGGCAGCGCCTGGGGTGAGGGACAGCCGCAGGGCAGCCCGCAGTTGCGGCTCCCAGGTGCGGATGAACTCGAAATGAGCGTCGAGGGTGTGCGCCAGGCGGGTACGGACGTCCGACGGCGGCTCCCCGCCCAGCAGCGATCCGACCCCGGTCTCGGGCAGCGCCGCGTGCAGGAGGGCTTCCTTGTCCGGGAAGTACCGGTAGGCAGTGGTCCTGGAGATGCCGGCAACAGCGGCCACCTCTGCAACCGAAGGATCCTGCCCTTCCTTCAAGAGGTCGCGCAGGACGGCCACCAGCGCCTCTCGGGTGCGCGACTTCTGCCGGGCCCTCCCCGTCTCCAGATATTTTTCATTGTGGCGTCCGGGCACGGGTCTTATGATACATACGTACCGACATGGTACTTACGTCCCATATAGCATTCCAGGGGTTCCCGTGGCTGATCCCATTGCAGTGAATCCGCAGCACTACCGGCTTGTTTTCGAGAACGACCGGGTCCGCGTCCTTGAGTACAGCGACGGGCCAGGGGACAGCACCGGCGTCCACTCCCACCCCGACAGTGTGATGGTCACGCTCAGCTCCTTCACCCGCCGCCTCCGGTCGGGAGGCCGGGAAGTCGATGTGGAATTGCCCGCAGGACGGGCCCGCTGGCTCGATGCGCAGGAGCACGCCGGCACTAATACCGGTTCCACCCCTACACACTGCCTTTTTGTTGAGCTGAAGGAACCGCGCCCGGAGACCACCGGCGGCGAGGACCAGCAGCCGCCGGAAGCGCACACCGGCCGCCTTGGTCCTGCTGATTCTTAGCACCCAGCGGGCTGACCGCAGGGAAGCCGATGAGTCCTGTCCCTACGCCTGGTCCCCGGTCAGCAACAGCCGGCACCAGGCATCGGCCAGCCAGTTGGCGAACCGTTCCGGGGTCCATCCGCGCTGGCCCACCAGCAGTACCCAGTACTCCGGCCCGTTCATGCTCCAGACCGCATCAGCAAGCTCAGCGGCCGGCCGGTCTGCCCGCAATTCCCCGGTAGCGGCGAGATCTTCAACAAACTTCAGCATGTTCGCCGCGCGCCGGTCCGAGATCTCCCGCCAAAGTGCAGCGCAGTCGGGGTCGGTCCCGGCGGCGTCGCGCAGTGCCACGTAAACCGGCGCGAGCCGGGGCTGGATGGCCGCCAGGGCGTGGGCGTAGATGGAGATCTTCTCCGCCGCGCGCTTCGCTTCCCGCAGGCGTATGACGTAATCCCGTCGTTCTGCGGGAACTGCCTGCCCCGTCCCGGAGATGGCTGCTTCCACCACCTCCCGCAAGAGGTCCGGCTTGCGCCCGATGGTGGCGTAGACAGTGTCGACGGCGACACCCGCCCGCCGTGCGATGCCCGCCACGGTGGTGGAACGGTATCCCTCCCCCACAAACAGTTCACGTGCGGCAGCCAGCACCGCACCGCGGGTCGCGGCCGCCTGTTCCTTCCGCCGCGGCGAGTGGTAAGAGCGGGCAGGGGCATTGACTTCACTCATCGCCGGGCCTAGCCTTAATTCATCCGAATGCTATTCGGATGAATCTTAGCAGGAAGCCCCGGCCCGCGAAGAGTCCTCCCAAAGAAGCAGAGGCGCAGGGAATAAACCAGTAGCGGCCCGGGGCGGAAGGGCAGGGCATCATGTCAGAGCACTTCGAGACGGTTGTGGTGGGCGGCGGCCAGGCAGGCCTGGCCATGGGCTATCATCTGTCCCGCCTGAGGGGCCCCTTCGTCATCCTCGACGAGAACGCCAGGACCGGGGACAGCTGGCGCACCCGCTGGGACTCCCTCAGGCTCTTCACCCCCGCCCGGTACGACGCCCTCCCCCGCAGCCGTTTCCCCGCCCCGCCCTGGTCCTACCCGTCCCGGGATGAGTTCGCGGATTACCTCAGCAGCTATGCGGAAACGTTCGCGCTGCCGGTCCGGAACAACGTCCGGGTCACCAGCCTCACCCACAACGGACGCGGCTTCGTCATCGAAACCGGGAACCAGTGCCTCGAAGCGGACAACGTGGTGGTTGCCCCGGGCTGGGACCGGACGCCCAAGGTGCCGACCTTCGCACAGCAGCTCGCCCCGGACATCCGGCAAGTCACGGCAGCAAGCTACAGGAACCCCGGCAGCCTGGCCCCGGGCCCCGTCCTGGTGGTCGGTGCGGGCAACTCGGGCGCGGACATTGCCCTGGAGCTGGCTCCGGACCGCAAGACCTACCTCTCGGGCAGGCACCCTGGCGAGATCCCCTGGCCCATCGACGCTGCGGCAACCCGCCCCCTCACCCTCGCCGTCTTCTTCGCATTTTCCCACGTCCTGAACCTCAATACGCCGGCCGGCCGGAAGGCCCGCCCCCAGGTTCTTGCACACAGCGGGCCACTGGTCAGGGTGAAGAACCGCGACCTGCTGCGTGCCGGCGTCGAACGCGTCCCCAGGACGGAAGGCACGCAAGGCGGCCTGCCGATGCTTGCGGATGGACGGACACTCGACGTCCCCAACATCATCTGGTGCACCGGCTTCCACCCCGGCCTGGAATGGATCCACCTGCCGGTATTCGGCCCGGGCGGCGAACCGGAGCAGGACCGCGGCGTGGCCAAAGCCCAGGCGGGACTGTATTTCCTGGGCGCCACCTTCCAGCAGTCGCTGGCGTCCTCCATGGTTAATGGCGTGGGCAGGGACGCGGCCTTCATCGCCCGGCGCATCGCGGCACGCACGCCACAAACATCGGCAGCACCGCAGCCACGCCACGGCGTCAGGACGGAAGGTTCAGCTGCTCCACAATGATCCGTGCGGTCGCGGGGTCGCCCAGGATCTTGAAGTGCCCGGCGGCCGGAAGCTCGATGTTGGTGGCCCCGGGCAGGACGCTTCCCTCCGGGATGTGCGGATCGAAGGGGCCGTAGATGGACGTGATCCGGCTGTTGATGGTCAGCTCGCGGGACATCTGGAGAGTCAGGGTATTGCGCGGAGAGAAGATCCGCAGGCTGGGCAACAGCATGTACCGGGCGTAGCGCGAGCCCGAAAACGGCGCGCACACGGAGATCATCCGGTCGATCCGGTGCTCCGGGTCCAGGGCCAGCATGGTGTATTTGCCGATCAGCCCGCCCTTGCTGTGCGCCACCAGGATGGCGCCGCGCAGCCCCGCCTCCTCCAGGTGCTGGGCCACCAGCTTGGCGGCGTCCGGCACCTTCAGTTTGTTGCGCTGGAGCACGGTGACCACGTGGACGGGATGCCCGGCGTCGTGGATGGCCTGGATGACCGGCATCATGAACTGCCAGTTTTCATACACGCCGGGGATGATCACCACGGGTGCGCGGGACCCGTTGCGGAAGGACGCCGGCTGCACGCGCGACAAGAAGCCCCGGACCTGCCAGCCCGCGGCGTACACATAGTCCTGCGCCCACCACACGGCCTTCTGCAGCGGACTGATGCGGGCAACGGTGCCTGGATCACTCATGTGTCGAGAATATCCTCGCCGGGCGCGCTACCCACCAACCGGACCCGCAAACACGCCCGCAGCAACTAGTAGTTGCGCCGGTGCTTCAGGCGGGGAATCACGACGGCGAAAACGCCCGCCGCCGCGAACCCCAGGATGCCTGTGGCTGAGATCCCCGGGCCCAGGGAGGCGAGGGCGGTCACCCCGGAGAGGAGCACGGGGCCGCCGGTGGATCCGGCGTCTGCCATGAACCGCCAGAGGCCCAGGAACTGGCCGCGGCCGCGGTCCGGCGAGAAGTCGGCGCCCAGGGTCATCACCAGCCCCGAACTGATCCCGTTGCCGAACCCGATCAGCAGGGCCGCCAGCAGCAGCCCAACAAACGATCCGGTCAGCGGAATCAGGAGCAGCGCGGTTCCCATGAGCAGCGTGGACGGGACGGCCACCCATTGCCGGCCTTTGCGGTCCATCAGCTTTCCGGCGGGATAGAAGACCAGCATGTCGATCGCTCCGGACAAACCGTAGATGAGGGACGCCGAGGTGGCGTCCATGCCCAGATGGTCGGACCAGAGCGGGATCACCACCTGGCGGGA
Source organism: Pseudarthrobacter defluvii (assembly GCF_030816725.1). Classification (NCBI taxonomy): domain Bacteria; kingdom Bacillati; phylum Actinomycetota; class Actinomycetes; order Micrococcales; family Micrococcaceae; genus Pseudarthrobacter; species Pseudarthrobacter defluvii. The sequence continues at coordinate 886,689 of NZ_JAUSYG010000001.1, read as the reverse complement.
AGACCGCAGCGCGCTGAGCAGCAGGATGCCCACGCCCAGCGAAAGGAACACGCCCGCGTGCGAGACCGCAACACTCCGAAGCGTGGGCTGGGGACCGCAGTCCCCGCCCAACCGGACTTCCGGCGTCGTAAGATCAGGGATGGTGAGGGACAGCAGCGCGGCGGCCGCCATGGCCACCACCCCCACCCAGTAGGCGCCGGCGATGCCCAGGAACTGCATCACCGCTGCCCCCGCGAACGGGCCGATGAACACGCCGATCCGGTTCACTCCGCCCAGTGTGGACAGCGCCCGGGCGCGGAACGCCACAGGCACCGCCTCGGTGAGGTACTTTTGCCGGGCCAGGCCAAACACCGCCCCGGACATCCCGACGACGGCCATCGCCGCCGCGAGCAGCCACAGTCCGTTCGAGGCCAGGGCGGAGGCAGCGGCTGCTGCTGCCAGGGCCAGGCCGGCGGCGACGGCGGCGGCCACAATGGACCAGCGTTCACCGAAGCGAAGAGTCACCAGGGACGCGGGCAGGTTGAAGAACCAGGACCCCAGGCCTATCAGCGTGACGATCAGGGCGGCCACCGCAACCGAGGCGCCGAGTTCGCGGGCGGACAATGCCACCACCGGAAGGATGGCGCCCTGCCCGATTCCGAAAAGGAGTGTAGGCCCAAAGGCGGCCACCGCTATACTGCGCAGGCTGAAGGGTTCGGGGTCAGGGGAAGTCATCAGATTTATCCTATGGCGGCCCGCTTCGGACCCCCTGCATTGGAGAGGGGGCCTGGCATGGGGGTCCCTGCGCGGCCCCGCATCCTAGAATCTGCCTAAGCAGCACATTGGAGTGATGCCACATGGCGGAAATGCACGGACCTCCGCGTGAGGAAGGCATGGTGGAGCGTCTTCAGGACCTTGTCCTGAAGACGCCGGACATGGCGAAGCTCCTCCATGAGCTGGTGACCCTCTCCGCCGCAGCACTTTCCGTCCACAGCAGACTGCTCTGCGGCGTCACCATGGTGCGGAAAAAGAAACCGGCAACAGTGGCCACCAGCCATCCCCGGGTCAAGGCGATGGATGAGCTGCAGTACGCCTACGGCGACGGGCCGTGCCTGACCGCCCTGCGGGACCTGGAGACCATCTACATCCCCACGTTGCATGAGGAAAGCCGCTGGCCCCACTACTGCTCCACGGCCTGGTCCGAAGGCATCCGTTCCATTTTGTCCGTCCCGCTGCCGCTGGAAGGGGAGGCGAGTGCGGCACTGAACCTCTATGCAGCCCAGACCCACGCGTTCAGCGACGAAGCCATTGGGAAGGCGCAGGAACACGCCGCCCGGGCATCCAAGGCACTGCGCCTGGCCGTGCGCCTGACGCAGCTGGCAGAGGACCGGGAAAACCTGACCGCAGCACTGGAGTCGAGGACCATCATCGACTTGGCAACGGGAATCATCATGGCGCAGAACGACTGCAGCCAGGACACTGCCGTCCGGATCCTGCGGAGCGCCTCCAACACCCGCAACCGCAAGCTTCGGGATGTTGCCGCATTGCTGGTGGCCTCAGTGGGCAAGGATCCCAGTGTCATCACCCACTTCGACTGAGAGCAGTGCTGTCAGCGGGCCCGCGGCTCGAGCCCGGCAAGGGCCCGGAAGAAGTTCACCACCTCAACGATGGCGCCGATGATCGAGCCGACGATGCCGAGCACCAGGAACACCCGCACCACCACCGGCCAGCCGGACCAGCTCGTGCCGAAGTCGAAGGGGAAGACCTCCCACACCCGCAGCAGGGCGGCCACGCCAATGCCCATGACCACCAGGTTTCCCAATGCCAGGAGTGCCCTGGAATGGATCACCGCGCAGACCAGGTTCACGATGATGCCCGCGATCAGGGAGGCGTTGATGAGGTCGAGGACGCGGGCGGTATCCGCGGTGAGGAAAGGCACAACCTGCCAGCCCGGCCAGATGTTGATTCCCCACAGCAGCAGGGCGTTGATCACGGCGGAGCCAACATTGCCGCTCCGGCTGGTGGAAGTCCTGTCCGCCATGCCACCCAGAGTGGCGCCGGGTGCACTGTCCCCGGAAGTGCCGAAGGTCCCAACCGCCGTTGGGACGGTGGTCAACCAGCAGGTTATGGGTTAGGTCAGTAGCCCGCCAGGAGTTCGGCCGCCTTGCCGTTGGCTGCAGCGTTCACCAACTCTTCCGCCACGATATGCAGCTTGGTGTTGGCGTGCTGGCTTCTGGTGGCCAGGACCTGGAATGCAGCCGGGCCGTCCACGGCCTGCAACACCATGACAATGCCCTTGGCCTGTTCAATCAGGGCTTTATGCCCGTAGGCGCCCTCAATGGCTTCCTCCGCCGCATGCTGGGATTCGATACGCAGGCTCTGGGTTACGTCCACCATGAAACCGCGGACGTACTCCACCTGTCCCGAGGGTTCGGCCGCAACCTGGATGGCAGAAAAAACACGCCGTTCCTTGCCCCTCACATCAATGACCCGGTGCAGCAGCGCGCCCTGGCCGCCACCCTTTAGAAGGTCCTCCCAGAGCGCGAGCACGGGCCCACGGTCCAGCGGGTGCTTGTGCGCCATGAACAGTTCGAAGGTGGGCACCACCTCACCCTGCTTCAGGCCGTGGATCCCGAACATGCCGTGGGACCACTCCATTTTCCCGGAAGAAACATGCAGTTTGAAGGTCCCGGAAGGACACTCCGCGGAGGGCTGCAGCGGATAAAGATAAGTATCAAGCTTCGACCACATACATTCCTCCCAAGCTCAGGCGCGCCTGCAGCATTCCAACGGCACCCACCATAACGGAAGAGTCTGAAAGGCGCCCGTCATATTCGCCCAGCAGTGGCCGGAAAAGTAAAGGGGGTCACAAACTCCCGGGACGGAGTAATGTTCGCCCTATGGGGCGCTGGTGATCTGCGCCCACAGCCAAGGGGAGGTCATTTCATGGGTGAAGTGTGGATCCGCACGCTGGGCAACGGGCTGGTCCGGGCAGATCGAGTCACCGAGATTACATCCAGCCGCGGGTCCCTTCAGGAGGACCGCGGGTATTCACTCAAGGTCATTGTGGACGGCAAGAGCCACGTGCTGATTGACGACGGCGGGCTGCAGGGTTCCCTGCCCGAGCGGCTGGAATATGCCAGGCACCTGGAGGACGCACTGCTGCTGGCCATCGACGAATCGCGCGGGAGCGACGCGTCCATGGTGATCTCGTACGAGCCGGAACGCGAGCGCTGGTCGGCTGCTCCCGTCTCAGTATTAACGGGAAGGCTCCCCGAAGTCGTCTGACCCAGGGAGCACTTCCCGTCAGCCAAAACCTAGCTGTGGGTCGGTTCCTCCACCAGGGCGGTGGCGATGCTCGCGGCGTCCTCCAGAGCGGCGAGGAAGCGTTCGGCGTCCAGGGCTGCGGCGCAGCCGGTGCCGGCGGCGGTGATTGCCTGGCGGTAGCGGTGGTCCACGGCGTCGCCGCAGGCAAAGACGCCGGGCAGGTTGGTGACAGTGGTGGGTGAGTCCACCTTGATGTAGCCTTCCTCGTCCAGGTCCACCTGGCCTGCCACGAGTTCAGTGCGCGGCAGATGGCCGATGGCGACGAAGATGCCGGTGGCATCCTGGTGCCGCGCTTCACCGGAGCGGGTGTCCGTGAGGGTGACGCCGCTGACCTTGCCGTCGCCGTGGATGGCGGTGACGGCCGAGTTCCAGGCAAAGCGGATCTTGGGGTTGTCCTTGGCACGCTGGGCCATGATGCGGGAGGCGCGCAGTTCGCCCTTGCGCACCACGACGGTGACGGACTTCCCGAACCGGGTCAGGAAGGTTGCTTCCTCCATGGCGGAGTCGCCGCCGCCGACGACGATGATGTCCTGGTCACGGAAGAAGAACCCGTCGCAGGTGGCGCACCAGGAGACGCCGTGGCCGCTGAATTTCTTCTCCTCCGGAAGGCCGAGTTCCTTGTAGGCGGAGCCCGTGGCCAGGATGACGGCGCTGGCCTCGTAGGTCTCCCCGCCGCCGGTGACCACACGCTTGACCGGACCCTTGAGGTCAACGGACGTGGCGTCGTCGTACTCAATGCGCGCGCCGAACTTTTCCGCCTGCTGCTGGAGCCCGTCCATCAGCTCCGGGCCCTGCACGCCGGCGGGGAAGCCCGGAAAGTTCTCCACTTCGGTGGTGTTCATCAGCGCGCCGCCGGCGGTGACGGACCCGGCCAGGACCAGCGGGTTAAGGCCGGCGCGGGCGGCGTAGATGGCGGCGGTGTAGCCGGAGGGGCCGGAGCCGATGATGATCAGCTGTTCTTTGCTCATTGCTTGTCCTTCGGTGGCGGTACTGCTGGGCACGTCTGATTCTTTCACTGCTCCGCAAACTGAGAGGAAACTCCATCTGGTGTAACAAACGTCACTATGTTGCGCGCATCACATCCATTGCCTAATCTAAATGAGGCTTAAGCAAACAGGCCATGCAAGAAGCTGCAGCGTCGCAGCCAATGCCGGGGAAGGCTTTACATCTTGAACTCTAAGCTGAACATCGTGGTCCGGGTGGATCTGGACCATAGCAAGGCCCAGGTGATTGCGAAGGGGCATATCACCATCCACAGCGTCAACGCCCTCTATGTCGTGGCAAAGCGTGCCAACTCCCTCAAGGGAGGCCTGGACCTGGAGCTCGACATCTCCAGCGCCCTGGTGGATGAGGAGGCGATGGACATGCTCCACACCGCCGCCGAGACACGGCACCTGCCCGCAAGGATCGATCCGGACCAGGCACCCTGCACCCTCAGCGTGCTGGCCGAGCGCCGATATCCGCGTCACACGGCAGCCCGCCTGGCCGCATAAACCTTCCGGCCGCTCGCCGCGCCCACATTTCGGGCCAGAGCCGGCCGAACCTTTGCTCTGATCTTCCGCTCCCAACAGCCCGAAGTGCAGCTGCATCTGAACATACGGATGGCTGCACTTCGGGACTTGGGGCCTCCCTGCCGGAACCGGCCGTTCATCAGAACTGCGGAGCCGTACCAGGACTTAAAGCAGTCGAACGCCGCCGGTCAGGATCTCCTGGAGTTCCTCGCCGGTAAGGCCGGCAGCCTTGCCGAGGGCCTCCGGGGCTGCACCCAGCCGGGACGCGGTCCGGACGGCGCTTTCAAACCGCTCCCGCACCGCGTCCATTTCCCACTGCAGGCTTTCCAGCATGGCTGATTCCAGCCGGACTGCCTCCATGGAGTCGGCCGTGATGCCCACGTCCAGCTTGAAGCCGCAGGCGCAGGTCCATTCCCTGCAGTCCAGTTCCGTGGGCGCCCAACTCAGCGAGGGCAGGGGCACCGGACTGGCGGTCATTGCGGTGCCGCAGTGGAAGGGTGCGGCCGGGTCATCGAGGGAGAACGCCGCATCAGGCAAAGCAGCGGCGGGATGGTTCCAAGCGATTTGGGTCCGGGACTCCTGCTGATGCTCACCGCGGTTTCCGGCATAGGGGGACTCTCCATGCGTTTGTGGTTCAAGTACTACAGTCATATCGATCCATCCGCCGTCCGCTAGCCAACCAAGTATGTAGCTAGTCTAACTACAATGGCCCCATTGTCTACCGTGCAGCAACGCTGGGTGTGGCATCGATGGCATCCACAGCTTCCCGCATCCGATCCAGGAAGCGCACCACCGCTTTGAGTTCCTCCGGGGAGAGGGATTCGGCCGCCTCCAGCATGCGCTTGTGCATCTGGTTCAGGTTATGGTGCACCTCTTCATCAGCTCCCGGGGCCGGCCGGAGAATTACGGCACGCCGGTCCGTGGGATGGGGATGCCGTGTTACGTGGCCGGCGGCCACCAGCCGGTCCGCGAGGCTGGTCATGGAGGCGGAGGTTATGCCCAGGCGGGCGGCAAGTCCGGTGGGGCGGATTTGTGCACCAGTCGCTTCCGCGTCGAGGAGGTAGCGGAGGGCCAGGAGGTCGGTCTCCCCCATGGCGACCGAGGAGCGGGTACGCCTTCTCATGGCGCTTTCAGATGTCCGGAACTCCCGCAGCGCGTTGAGTACGTCAACGGGCGCGGGTGCGGCTTCCGCCCCGGCCCGGTACCGGTAGCCTTCGCTTGCACCATGTGGGTTCATGCAAATTCCTTCGATACCCTAGTTGCTTGCCCGTCTAACGATAAATGGTAGCCGAAGTGGCGTCGTCCCACTTCCATCAACGACAAAAAGCACAAGCAGCAGGTAGCCGCGGAGCCGGCGCAGAAAAGTAGAGTACCGGCTACTCGTGCCGCTGCCTGCCCGTGCCAATAGGTTTCTATGCAACCCACTGCACTGATAGCCGGTGGGGTAATCGAATGGGGGTGCAGGGTGGCGGTTGGCCCGGCAAACAACAAAGGGCCCGAACGGCACGGGTTCCTGCTTGACCTGGTGACAGGGGCCGACGGCGAGGCAGGGTCCCTGCAGATGCTCGCCGACGCCGCCGCCAGCTGGGTCAGTACCACGGCGGGCGCGGCGATTCAGTGTGCCGTCGTGCTGCACCGGCAGCGGTCCTGTCCTGTCACTGCGGGAAGCACACCAGGCGCGGCGGGCCTCGCAGCGTGGGAGGACGAGCACGGGGATGGCCCAGCAGCATTGGGTTCGGCACTCGTTTCTCCAACAGTGATCAACCAGGCCGGGGGGCGCTGGCAAGCATACCGGAAGCGGCTGATGGACAGCGGCTTTGGCTCAGCCCTGGCGGTTCCCCTGAAGCTCAACTCCGGGGCCGCCGGTGCCCTGGTCTTCCTGGCCCCCGCCAATTTCGCATTCAACGCCAAGCTGGTTAGCGAAGCAGCCTGGTTCTCCGAGGTGGCATCGCACAGCCTGAAGCTGGCACTGGACGTGCACGGCGTCATCCGTGCCGGCGACAACCTGAAGCAGGTGCTCGAGAGCAGGACAAGCATCGATGTCGCCTGCGGAGTACTCATGGCCCAGAACCGCTGCTCCTACGCAGAGGCCTTCAGCAAGCTGGCCGGCACCTCCAGGAACCGCAACCTCAAAGTCCGCAGTGTGGCGGACGGCATCCTGCGGGCAATGCCCAGCGGCGCGCCCGGCACGCGGTTCGAGCCCCCGGCCATCGCCTAAAAACCAGCCACCAGATACTGGGGGCGCAAGATCACGGTGCGGCGGCAGTAACGTGCTGCCTCAGTACTAGGGTCGGGCCCGAGCCCGGATAAGCCCTGCCGCCACCAGTCCTGCACACCCGAGTGAAGCCAGCATGCCGCCAAGAGCCACGACGTAATCGGTAATGGTCATTGTCCTGCACCCCTCCCCTACTGCCTGATGAGCCCAAGCTACGCGGCAAAACTCAGCGTTCCCTGAAGGATCACCGGCAGGTTTGGTCAAGATCCGATTAAGGAAAACTGCGGGGAACCACATATCTGGACCCGTGACCTTCTCTTTATCACGGCGTTCCGTATTATTCATGCATGTGGACTAAACAAAGCCAGAGTTTCTGCCCCACCTGCGGCAGGACCACCAAGCACGTCACCCACTTCCAAAAGGACGACGCCGGCTCCCTGATTGCGGACGTCCGCTGTGCCGAGTGCCCGGAGGTTGCGGGGGCGGTCGCCTAGGTAGCTGCGTGGCCGGCTCCATTAGGACTGGAGTGCATGCTCCCGTGCCTGCTTTACGGGACGGGCAGGCGGGACCGCGCCTTCCGGGCGGGTGACCGCCAGGATCACCCCGATCCCTGCCAGGGAGGACACCATGGCCGAGCCGCCGTAGGAGATGAACGGCAGCGGCACACCTATCACGGGCAGCAGCCCGCTGACCATGGCGATGTTGATCACCGCCTGCCCCAGGATCCAGGTGATCACGCTGCAGGCGACGATCCGGGAAAAAGTGTCCGTGGTCCGGGCGATGGTTTTGAACACGGCAATGGCCAGGATGGCGAACAGGCCCAGCACCAGCAGCGTGCCCGCAAGGCCAAGTTCCTCCCCGAGGATGGAGAAGATGAAGTCGTTGTGGGCTTCCGGGATCCAGTTCCACTTCTGCCGGCTCTGCCCCAGGCCCACGCCGAACCAGCTGCCGGAGGCCAGGGCATACGCGCCGTGCTGTGCCTGGTACCCCATGCCCTGCGCGTCCTCGTCGGACCCCATGCCCAGCCAGGAGGAGATCCGGCCCATCCTGTTGCCGCTGGTGGCTGCGAGCACCAGGGCTAGCACCACGCAGATCAGCCCGGCCACGGAGAACACCTTCATCCGCACGCCGCCGTAGAACATGGTGGCGGCGAGGATCATCATGATGATCATGGTGGTGCCCAGGTCGTGCCCCAGCGCCACGATGCCCATAATCAACGCTCCGGCCGGCGCCAGGGGGATGACCGCGTGCTTCCACTGCCCCAGCAGGGCCTGCTTCCGATCCAGGATCCCGGCACCCCAGACAATCAGCGAGAGCTTGGCGAACTCGGACGGCTGGGCAGTGAAACCTCCCACGCTCAGCCAGTTCCGGTTGCCGTTCACGGACATGCCCAGCGGGGTGAGCACCAGGACCAGGGCAACCAGGGAGCCGATCAGCAGCCACCAGCCCAGCCACCGGACCCGGCGCACGGGCATCCGCGCCAGCACCAGCATGATCACCACGCCGGCCACAGTCCACATGGCCTGCTTCAGGGGAAGATCGTACGGGTTGTTTCCTGCCGCCACGGATTCCACGGACGACGCCGACGCCACCTCCACGAGTCCGATCGCCGAGAGCGTGAGCACCACCGCCAGGATCAGCGGCCGCAGGCGGCCCGGCGAGTCATCCTCCAGCCACACCGCCAGTTTGCCCAGCCCGCGCCGGGCAGGAGTGCCCGTCACCCGCTCCTTTTGTCCTGTACTCATCTGTCCGATCCTCAGCCTGCACACTGGGCTTCCCGCAGGGCCGGACCCACGGCCCGGGCGGGTACCGCCGAAAAAACAGCGTACGCCGACGCCGGGGCCTGGGTAGGCCGGGACACCCGTCAAGTCAAGGGTTCCGGCAAATTGCCAGCTTGGGCTTGTAGGGTGGCGGGAACCTGTCCCCTCCCGAAGGTCATTTTGTCGTGTTCGGTTCCAGAAAATCCCCCGGCCCGGAACAGGAAGCCGCCAGCTCTGCTGCCTACCCCGGCCAAGGTGAGCTGTACGCCGCCAGTTCGGGCCGCCGTCGGCCTCTCCGCCGCGCCCCAGGCTGGGTCAAGGTCCTCACCGCCGTGGTGTCCGTGCTGCTTTTGGGCGTCCTTGCCTTCGGCGGCTACTGGGCCTGGCGCCTGCAGTCCAACATCAGCACCTCACAGCTGTCCGCGGGCGGGCAGCGCACCGAAGGGGCCGTGAATGACAGCATGGACCGGCTGCAGATCCTGGTGCTGGGCTCGGACACCCGGAGCGGCAGCAACAGCCAGTACGGCACTGCGGACCAGTCGTCCGGCTATGGCCAGTCCGATGTGATGATGCTGCTGGACATTTCCGCGGACAACAAGCACGTCAACGTTGTCAGTTTCCCCCGCGACCTGCTGGTGGATGTTCCGGAATGCACGGATTCCAAGACCAACCAGACGTATCCCGAGCAGAAGAGCGCCATGATCAACGGCGCCATGGCCCAGGCCGGAATCGGCTGCGCGGTGGACACGGTGAACAAGTTGACGGGCCTCGAGGTGGACCACTTCATGATGGCGGACTTCAACGCTGTCAAGGAATTGTCCAATGCCGTCGGCGGCGTGGAGGTCTGCGTGACCGAAGCCGTTAATGATCCTGATTCGCACCTGAACCTGCCCGCCGGCACCTCACAGGTGCATGGGGAACAGGCCCTGGCATTCCTCCGCACCCGGCACGCCTTCGCGAACGGCGGCGACCTGGGCCGCATCCAGGCCCAGCAGGGCTTCCTGGCCTCGCTCAGCCGCAAGCTCAAATCCGAGGGGACCCTTGGCAACCCGCAGAAGGTGCTGATCATCGCGGACACCATCACCAAGAACCTGACGGTGGACTCCGGGCTGTCCTCGGTGCCGTCGCTGCTGACCATCGCCAACCGGCTGAAGAACATCGATCCGGCCAACATCAACTTCATTACCACGCCCACGGTTCCCTCACCGCAGGACCCCAACCGGCTGGCACTTGATGAACCGGCGGCGTCCAACTTCTTCAAGGCCCTGCGCAACAGCCCGGACCTGAGCCAGCCTGCCCCTACAGCACCAACCGAGACACCGGCCACGCCGGCAGCACCTGCCTACGACAAGTCGCTGCAGCCGGTCTCCGTCGCCAACGGCACCGGCGTGACGGGCCGCAGCAAGGCGATCGCCGGGCTGCTGACCGAGGCCGGGTTCACCAAGCTCACCCAGCTTCCGGCCCAGGTGACGAGCCAGACCATGGTGTACTACTCCGCGGGATTCGAGGACGTGGCAGCGGACGTTGCAGGGCTGTTCGGCCTGCCGGCAAGCAGTGTCCAGCAGGTTGCGAACATCCAGGGCGTGCAACTGTACGCCGGCACGGACTTTGCGTCGGGCACCAAGCCCGCGGCGCCGCCGTCGTCCGCTGACTCCCCCGGAAGCGTGGTGGCGCAGACGGGCGGCGACCAGAAGTGCCAGTCGGCCAACCCGCTGGGATAACCCTCCCCTTCGCGCGAGATGGCAGTTCACCGCAATCCCAGGCGCCTGGACTGCTGCTAAGTGCCATCTCGCGGGATCCAGTTTTGCCTGAATACATTCCCCGCTGTACTTTGGGAGCATGCAGACCCTCACCCATGCCCCTGTGCTGGCCCGCTTCGGCTATGCGGTCTCGGACCCAACGCGCGCCCGCGTGCTGCTGGCCCTTGCGGAGTCCCCGTCCTATCCATCGGACCTGGCGGACAGCCTGGGGGTGTCCCGGCAAAGCATGTCCAACCATCTGACCTGCCTGCGCGGCTGCGGCCTGGTGGTGGCGGTGCCGGACGGACGGCGGAGCCGGTATGAACTGGCGGACGCGCGGATCGGCCACGCCATCAAAGACCTGCTGAGCGTTGTCCTGGCGGTGGATCCCGCCTGCTGCGCACCCGATGGGGAGTGCTTCGCATGACCACCGCATTGAAGGTACCTGCCTCGGAGCGGCGGCGGGTATTGAGCCGCCGGATCAGGCTCTTCGCGGCAGCGACCATCACGTACAACGTCATCGAGGCCGTCGTGGCGCTGTGGGCCGGGGGTGCCGCTGATTCATCCGCCCTGATCGGATTCGGCCTGGATTCCGTGATGGAAGTGGCCTCCGCGCTGGCGCTCTCCTGGCAGTTTTCCGCGAAGGACCCCGAGCGGCGCGAACACCTGACGCTGCGGATCATCGCCGTCTCCTTCTTCGCGCTGGCCGCGTTCGTGGCAGTGGACTCCATCCGGTCCTTGGCCGGCGGCGGCGAAGCGCAGCACTCCCTGCCGGGTATCGTGATCGCGGCCCTGAGCCTGGTCATCATGCCCGTCCTGTCCTGGGCCCAGCGCCGTGCAGGGCGGGAACTCGGGTCCCGGACCGCCGTCGCGGACTCCAAACAGACCCTGCTGTGCACGTATCTCTCCGCCGTGCTGCTGGTTGGCCTGGTCCTGAACAGCACCCTGGGCTGGTGGTGGGCCGACGCCGGTGCAGCACTGGTCATCGCGGGCATCGCCGTCCGCGAAGGCATCAACGCGTGGCGCGGGGACGCCTGCTGCCCCGGCTGCTCCAGCACCGCCCCTTCGCCCACCCCGCAGCCGCTGGGCCTGCCGACCACCAGGAAGAGTTGACCCCGTGGGCAGCGGGCACAACCACAGCCACGACGTTGCCGATCCCCACGGCCAGCGCGGCAAACTGCTGCTGGTTTTCGCCATCACGTTCACGGTAATAGTGGCTGAGATCGTGGGAACAATCCTTACCGGCAGCCTGGCCCTGCTGGCCGACGCCGGGCACATGTTCACGGACTCCGCCGGCCTGCTGATTGCGGTGATCGCGGCGTCGCTGGCCCTGAAACCGCCAACCTTCAAGCGCACGTGGGGTTACAAGCGCGCCGAGATCCTCGCCGCGGCCGGGCAGGCAGCCCTGCTGCTGGGCGTGGGCGGCTTCGTCATTGTCGAGGGCGTCCGCCGCCTGTTGGAACCGCCGGAAGTCGGAGGCCCACTGATGCTGTGGTTTGGCGTCATCGGCCTGGCCGGAAACGCCGTGGGGCTGCTGGTGCTCGCCTCGGGACGCCACCACAGTTTCAACATGAAGGCCGCTTTCCTTGAGGTTCTTAACGACGCCCTCGGCTCCATCGCCGTCATCGTGGCCGCGCTGGTCATTGCCCTGACGGGCTGGACCCGGGCAGACGCCGTCGTATCCCTGCTCATCGGTGTGCTGATCATCCCACGCACGCTGAAGCTGCTGCGGGACACGGTGAACGTGCTGATGGAAAGCACTCCCCCGGGCCTGGACCTGGCCGAGGTGCGCCGGCACATCCTGGCGCTGCCGCACGTCATTGACGTCCATGACCTGCACGCCTCCCTGGTGGCATCAGGTGTGCCCGTCCTGTCCGCGCATGTGACGGTGCAGGACGGGTGCATGCGCGACGGTCATTCGGCCACCATCTTGGCCGACCTGCAGCGCTGCGTGGCCCAGGACTTCGACGTCAGCGTGGAGCACTCCACCTTCCAGATCGAACCGGCCGCCCACCGCGACCAGGAAAACATCGCGCATTAATCTCCGGCGCCTGGCGGCCAGCCATGCCTAAACGCGGACGGGTTCCAGCACTTCCATGATCCGCGAAATGTAGCTGTCAAGACTTAATTGAGCTTTCCACAGAGCCCGTATTTCCGACTGCCTGCCTCTTGTGGCGTCGGCCAACTCGCGGAGCTGGGGAAGGATAGCCCGGTCCGGGTCGCAGAGAACAACGCCGGGCTCAATGACATATTCCTTCATGCCTTCATTAGGCGTAACGGCCACGGGGATGCCACTCTCCACAGCGCCAACCAGGACCATGTGACCGGCCGCCCTGGTCCCGCGTGCCAGCGGAAGGAAGACCACGGATGCAGTGCTGAGCAGTTCGCCGAACTCCTTCTGGCTCACGTAGCCGGGGTGCCTGACCACATTCCCGCCCCTGCGGATCTCACTGGCCGGACCGCCAGTGGCGATGTCCAGCTGCACGGGGGTGGGGCTGGACAACACTTCCTCCTCAAGCGCCCTGATGGCCTGGGGGTCGCGGTCAGATGAGCCGCCGATAAATATGTGGAAACCGTCGCCCGGCTTTTGGGCCGGGTACCCGAGCGAGTTCCCATACAGCACGCACCACGCGCGTCCCCCGTCGGCGGTTCCAGGGCCGGGCCTCTGACTCGGACATGCTGATGACGGGCGCACTGCCTATCAGCCGGCGCAGGATTTTCCAGCTAAGGCTGGTGGGCTCGGCGTAGATTCCGGTGACTACGAAGTCTTTCCTGCCCGTCAGACGCAACGCGGCGCCAATCCAGGGGTTGGTGGCAAAGTAGGGCCCCTTAACGGACGGGTTGAGGGTTTTGAGGGCCAGCACCATCGAGTCGAAGCCTATTCCCAGGACCCTCGAGCCCCACCGTTTGCCGGTGATGGCGGCGCCTTCGTATTGGCAGATCGCTTTGATCATTGGGTGGCTGAGCCAGGCGGCGTCAGCTGTCGCCGAAGCTGGGCCAAGGGCTAGGAACGTATATGGAGCCAACGGTGGTGGCCTTTCATCCGGGCAGGCAGGCGCCCCTTGTCGGGTCTCCAAAGCTAGCTTCCGCCCTCAGGCCACACAAGGTCACCGGCCGATTTCTGTGGATGACCACACGTCCCGTAACTGCTCTACACCGCAGGGGGACAGGGCGTTTGACGGTCTAGGACGCTGAGGCCGACCGTTCAAGTTCCATTTCCCGTGTACCTTCCGGGGCGGGATTGGGCTCCGGGGTGGAACGCACGACGGCGGGATCCAGCCTTTTGTTCGCCAAGCGGCGCAGCGGCTGCTCAACACAGCGGAAGGACGCGTACGCCAGGAGAACGGTAAGGGCTGCGGTCAGGGCGATCCGAAGCGGCAGCGTTGGGACCAGGGGCATCAGCAGCAGGTAGACCGGGAGGTGCCAAAGGTACATTCCGTAGGACAGGTCGCGGCCGGGGCGGGCCAGCCAGGGGTGGCTGAGAAAGCGGGACATAAAGCCTGCCGGCTGGAGGACCAGGGAGCCGACCAGCACCGCGGACAGCAGCGCCAGCGCGGCGGGGCCTGCTGTCCAGAACACGTTGAACCAGGTGCCGGGGGTGTCCGGTTCCTTCAGCAGGAACAGCGCGGCCACCAGGCCGATGCCGGCAAGCGGGGCGCCCCAGTGCGAGGCCGATAGTAAAACCTTGTGCAGTCCCGAGCCCTGCCGTACTGCGGTGAACAGCAGGGCGAGGGCGCAGCCGATCAGCAACTCATCGGCCCGGGTGTCCGGCCCGTTGTAGATCCGGTCCAGTGGCTGGCCGGCTGTGACCAGCAGGAAACGGTTGAGCACGAACGCGGCAGCGAGTGCCACGGTGGCGAAGGCAGTGGCGCGGACCTTCCAGAACCGGAGCATGACCAGCAGGAGCAACGGCCACACCAGGTAAAACTGCTCCTCCACGGCCAGGGTCCAGGTGGGCCCGAGGGTTTCCCCGGCTATGGAGTCACCGAACATGCCAAAGTGCGCCAGGTTCATGACGTAGCCGGCGGCGGGAAGGACGAAAGCCGCCTGCCCGCCCCAGCCCGAAGCAGGGAACAGGAAGCCGACGGCGAGGATCACCGCGCAGAGCGCCAGCAGCGCCGGCCAGAGCCGGGCCAGCCGCTTGGCGTAGAAGACGCCAAGGTGGAGCCTGCCGGTGGCAAGCCGTTCCTTCATGATCAAAAGCGTGATGACGAAGCCGCTGAGCGTGAAGAACACGTCCACGCCGATGGAACCGCCCGGCATCGATTCGGTGGCGGTGTGGAAGAAGAAGACTCCGGCAACGGCGATGGTCCGCAGCCCGTCCAGAGCGTACTTCCGGCCCGATATCAGCCCCGTTTCGGGGGGCGCCGGACGGGACAGGACTGATGACATTTCCCTGCTTAACCTCAAAACCACTCAACAAGCATATATAACGTTTCCATAACTGGGCTGGGCGTTGGCTGGGACAGCGCTGACCCTGGAAGGTTGAGAGCCACCCTTGTGGCTTGCAGCCCCCGCTTCTAGGGTGAACACATGGTGGACCAGGACATCGCAGATGATTTCGAAGGGCTCGTTGACCTCATTGCCGGGATGGAGGACATCAAATCCGTGCTGGACGGCCTGACCGGGCTGGCGGCCGCAGCCATGACCGGCGCCACCGGAGTGCCGATCGAATGCGCCGTGACACTGCACCGGCGCAAGCGCACGGCCACCATCGGCGGCAGCAGCGGCAGGGCGGTGGTGATCGACCGCATCGAACAGGGCCTGGGTGACGGTCCCTGCATTGAAGCCCTGGAGAGTAGGGTGCCCGTCCTCCTGGGCGATGTGTCCTCCGACCCGCGGTGGCCCGAGTATTGCAGCGCCCTGTCCGCCGCAGGCATTGCCGGCTCCTTGGGCATCCCGATGAACATGGAGGACGACGCCGGCGCGGTCCTTGATTTCTTTGCTCCCGTTAGTGGGCTCTTCACTGAGCAGACGGTGGCCGAAGGGAAACGGTTCGCCGACATGGCAGGCAAGGCGCTGCGGCTCGCCGTCCGGATCGCGTCAGCCGAACAGCGTGCCGAGAACATGAGGGCGGCGATGGACACGAGAACCGCCATTGACCTGGCCTGCGGGATCATCATGGCGGAGAACAAGTGCAGCAAGGACAGGGCCTTCGAGGTTCTGCGCAGCGCGTCCAACACCCGGAATCAAAAGCTCAACGAACTGGCCGAAACCCTGGTGAACCGCTTTTCCGCCCCTGAGGACGCCAAGGCCCACTTCGAGGAGTAGCAATCCAAAACCAGCCCGGGAGCCAGCCACGCTGCTGGCTCCCGGAGCTTGCGACGGGAATGTGGCCCACCCCCAAAGTCACCTTTGTCTGGGCCACATCCGCGTCAGCCAGGGAAGCGAAGGCGCGCCGGAAGGGCTCTATGTGACGGGGTGGTCATGGCGAGTTTCTTCCGGCGGCAACAAGGCCGCCTGCCTGACCTGAGACCAGCCTAGTGACTGCATGTTGCCGGGAAACAGGGACTAAATACCCAAGACCTGCTCTATCTCCCCCGATTAATGATTCAGTGAACGGCCCGGCGCCAGGAAAGGCGGACTCACCACTGGCGGACACTATGCGGGCGGAACCCCTTCTCGGCCGTCGGGCGGCGCTGCTAGCATGACCCTGCCGACAACGAAGTCCGTACATTAAGGAGCCGTCATGCCCACGCGCCTCAACCCCTATCTGAGCTTCCGCGACAACGCACGGGAGGCCATGGAGTTCTACAAGAACGTCTTCGGCGGCGAACTGAACGTAAGCACGTTCGCCGATTTCCAGGCAAGCCAGGATCCCTCCGAAGACAACCTGGTCATGCATGCACAGCTCGACAGCCCGTCGGGGCTGACCCTGATGGGATCAGATACTCCAGCCCGGATGGACTACAACCCCGGGAATGCGTTCAGCGTGTCCCTCAGCGGCGATGATGAAGCCGAACTGCGGGGCTACTGGGAGAAGCTGTCCGACGGCGGCACGGTCACAATGCCGCTGGAAAAGGCCATCTGGGGCGACTCCTTTGGCATGTGCACCGACAAGTTCGGCGTTCAGTGGCTGGTCAATATCGCCGGTCCCAAAGAGTAGACGCAATTCCAACTGGCGGGGCCGGCATGGACCAGCGGGAACTACCGGCCGGCCCCGCCGCACCACTTTTGAAGGGCGTCGGCCAGCCCGTCCGCTGACCCTTCGCCCACCCAGGCGACATAGCCGTCGGGCCGGACCAGGACTGCCGTGGGCGCCCCCACCGCGCCGACGACGGGAAGCCGCCACCCGCCGTCGTACGTTGCTGCGACATGCTGCACCCGCCCCACCCCGGCGCCCAGCTCCAAGGCGCGGCCGTCGAACTCGAGCAGCAACGGCCGTGCCTGGTGCAGTAACCAGTACACGCGGAGCGGGCCGGAAGCAGTGGAAATGTCCAGGTCGGGCATGCGGCGCCCCAGCAGCGGATGCCCGGGGCCCAGATCGTAGGTGACATCGAGCCCGGCGACCAGTGCGGCGATGGGCGTGCCCGCCCCATCCACACGCAGCACCTCGCCGAGCAGGTCTCGCAGTGCGTCCTGCCGTGGGTCGGCCTTCTGGAAAAGCGACTGCGCCATGGTGTATTTGAGCGACCGGGCGCCGGCCGGGTGGCGCTCCGCGTGGTAGGTGTCCAGCAGCTCCTCGCCCGAGGTCCCAAGCACCACCTGCCCCAGCTTCCAGCCGAGGTTGACGGCGTCCTGCAGCCCCAGCCCGATCCCCAGGCCGCCCGTCGGCGAGTGGACGTGGGCTGCGTCGCCGGCCAGCAACACCGGGCCCTTCCGGTAGGACTCGGCCTGCCGGGTGGCGTCGGTGAACCGCGAGAGCCAGATGGGATTGTGCACCCCAAAGTCCGTCCCGAACACATCGGTCAGGGTCTGCTTCAGGTCCGCCAGGGTGGGCTCGGCCGCGGGGCCAAGCGTCGCTTCGGTGACCACCACCCGGACCACGCCGTTCCCCATCGGGTACAGCCCGTGGATGCCGCGGGAGTCCACCTTCCCCTGCTGGCCCGGCTCGCCCGCCACCTTCACCTCGGCAATGAGGCTGCTCCGGGTCGCATCCGGCCCCAGCATCGGGATGCCGGCCGACCGCCGCACGACGCTGCGCCCGCCGTCGGCTCCCACGACATACCTGGCCCGCACCGGCCCCTCCCCCGCGAGGTGAACCTCCGCGCCGCCGTCGTCCGCTGAAACGCCGGTGACCTCCACGCCGCGGCGGATCTGCACGCCCAACTCCTCCACCCACTCAAGCAGCAGCCGCTCGATGTGGTTCTGGAACAGCGCCAGCGTGTAGGGGTGGCGGGTCGGCAGGCTCGCCAGGTCCAGCTGCGTGCTGCCAAACGTGGCCGTTTGCAGCGTCTTGCCTGCGGCGAGGAACCGGTCCGCGATGCCGCGCTGGTCCAGGAGCTCGATGGTGCGCGAATGGATCCCGCCGCCGCGGGAACCCGCCAGCTCCTGGGAGGAACGCCGCTCCAGGACAACCGCGTCCACCCCCGCCAGCCGCAGCTCGCCCGCCAGCATCAACCCCGTGGGCCCACTCCCCACTATCACGACGTCATGCATACCCAACCGTCCCCTTCCTTTTCGACCGCCAGTATGCGGTACCCCCGGACCCTTGCGGCAAGGCCCCCGGGGCGCGGTACTTTGGAAATGGAAGGAATCCCGCCGCCCGGCGCACCATCCGGGGCTGGAACTCGAAGCCGGCCTTCCGTCCGCTGGAGGTGTGATGACATCTATCCGCTCTTTCTTCCGTGCCCTTGTTCCGAGGCTGGCGGCGGGATGCCGTGTGCCGGCGGTGTTGCTTGCGGTGTGCATCCTCCTGGCGGGAAGCGTCCCCTCGTGGGCGGTCACCGGACCAAATCCCGGCGCCACGGCACGCCCCAGTACGGACGATTCCGCGCAGCCTCAGGCCACGGTTGAGGGCGGGCTCCTGTTCGGCCTGGGCCCCCAGGCCTACAGGTCGCTCGAGAACCGACTGGTCAAAGAGGCGCCCGTCAACATGATCACCAGCTGGTACAACTTCCGCTCAGACATGGCGTTCTTCGACATTTACCGGACCGCCGTAACGCCGCAGATCTATGCGGCAGGCAAGGCAATGCATCTGGTGATTTGGGACGGCTACCCGCGCCCGGGAACCCCTGGTGGAAGCCCGGACGGCATCGTGCCGACCAAGTACGGGCCGGTCTGCGGTGAGGCCTACCCGTTGTCCCGTGAATTCCAGGCGGACATGGTGCAGCTGGCGAAGAACACCGGCGGTGCCGAGTCGGGACCGCCGCTGTACGTTTCCATGTTCACCGAGTTCCAGACCTACCCGTGCCGCGAGGACGGAAACTACTGGGATACGGGGCAGGGCTACTACCGGGCCCTGAAGGACGCCTATCTGGAGGCAAAGGATGCGTTCCACCAGTACGCCCCTAATTCCCACGTGGCCCTGACCTGGGGCGGGTGGGCAGCAACGTTTGATGACCCCGCACGCGGCGGTGGCCGTTCAATGCTGCCCTACTTCAAGGACGTCATGGATGACTCGGACTTCCAGTCGTTCCAGGCGATGGGCAATCACGAGAACGTGGAGCAGACCACCTGGATGGTGAAAACGCTGCACGGTTACGGAAACGGCCTGTCCCTGCTGGCGCACTACAAGCCGGACAATAACTCCCTGGCAACGTATGACGCGGACATGGCCGGCTTTTTCAACGATACAAAGGTCGCTGAATTGAAGGCGAACGGCCTGTTCGGATTCAGTTTTATGGAGGACTCCATGTTTAGCGGCAATGAAGCCCGGTTCCAGCAGGCCAAAGCCGCCATCATTAGGTATCAGGAGACCATCCCGCCCTGGCCGTTAGCGTAACGGCCAGCTGAAATGCTGGCCCAATTTGGTCTTGTGATGTTGTCGATTTGTGCGTCCGATGCGCGTCGTATGGGTAGGGGCTCGATAGGGTCCTGTCACCACGGCAAAGGAGCACGACATGTCCAAGTACCTGATCCTGATCTACCAGGACGAGGCGGTGGCCAGGCAGGCTGAAGGGGAATCCATCAGCGCCAGCTACCAGCAGTTCCAGCAGCGGCGTGGCCCGTCCCTGCTCGGCGGAGCTGCCCTGCACCCCTCCTCCACAGCCACCTCCATACGGCGGGACGGAAACGGGGGGTTCCTGGTAACCGATGGCCCCTTCGCGGAGTCGAAGGAAACCTTGGGCGGCTACTACCTGATCGAGGCAACCGACCTCGATGAAGCGCTTGAAATCGCCAAGGAGGTACCCGCTGGAGTCGGAGTCGAAGTGTGGCCGGTGCGGGTGGCCAGCTGATGCCCCGGACCGCCAGCGCTGAGGTTGCTGCGGCGGTTGCGGATGCGCACCGCCGGGAGTGGGCATTTGTGCTGGCGGCCACGGTGCGGGTTGCGGGTGACATCGACGCCGCCGAGGAGGCGGTACAGGACGCTTATGCCAGCGCCTTGGCCAGCTGGGGCGGGAGCGGTATCCCCCGGAACACAGGGGCGTGGCTTACGGTTACGGCGCGACGCCGGGCCCTTGACGCCCGCCGTCGGGCAGCCACGGCGGAGCACGCCTTGCCAAAACTTTTGAGCCCGGGCGAGCCTGGGGTTGAAGACCTGGCCATCGACGAAGAGGGCATCCCGGATGACCGGCTCCGGCTGATCTTCACCTGCTGCCACCCAGCGCTGGCGGTTGAGGCCCAGGTGGCCCTGACCCTGCGGCTCTTGTGCGGACTCTCGACGGCCGAGGTGGCGCGGGCGTTCCTGGTCCCGGAGGCAACCATGGCGGCACGGATCACCAGGGCGAAGAAGAAGATTGCGGCCGCGCACATCCCCTACCGCGTGCCGGCGGCGTCCGAGCTGCACGAGCGGGTGGATGGGGTGCTGTCAGTCGTGTACCTGGTGTACACCACAGGGCATACGGCACCCTCGGGAGCGGATCTGATGCGCAGGGACCTTGCGGAGCGCGGACTTGAGCTGGCGAGAATGCTGCACGCGTTGCTTCCCGGCGATGCCGATGTCGCCGGGCTCCTGGCCCTGGTCCTGCTCACCGGGGCCCGCACCGGCGCCCGGCTGGACGGACACCGGGACATTGTTTTGCTCGAGCACCAGGACCGGTCCAAGTGGGACCGGCGGGCCATCGAGGAAGGCGTGTCACTGCTGCGGGAGTCGCTGGCTGCGGGGCTACCGGGCCGCTTCGCGCTCATGGCGGCCATCACAGCCGTGCATGACCAGAGTGGGTCCTGGCCGGACACTGACTGGCACGAGATCCTGGGCCTGTATGACCTGCTCGTGGAAAGGTGGCCCTCCCCGGTGGTCCAGCTGAACCGGGCCATTGCGCTGGGCTTCGCGTCAGGTTTTGCGGAAGGACTCGCGGAGCTGGATGCGCTCGGAGCAGAACCACAGCTGGCACGCTACCCCTACCTTGCCGCCGCCCGCGGGGATTTCCTGGTCCGCCTTGGCCGCCCGGGGGACGCGCGGGTGGCCTTTGAGGAGGCACTGATCCTTACCGACAACGGAGCGGAAGAGCGGTTCCTCCGTGCCCGGCTGGAGGGGCTGCCCGACAGCCACGGCCGCCAGGGGCAAAGGGAAAGCCCCTCCTAGGAGGGGCTTTCGACGTAGTGGTCATTTGTCTTTTGGTATCGGTCAGCGGTGATGCACTCCCCCTTCCCGGACGCCCCCGGCGCCCATCCGGACTATGACGCGTTCCACGTTAATAGCCTTCGGCTAGGGCGTAAAGACCCTGATGCGAAAAAACAAAAAATTTCTACGGCGGCGCAGCCCGTCCAAGCCCGTGCCGGCACGTCAGCACCGCAGCGGGGCGTGGCAGGAAGCCAGGGGTTGGATGAGCAGGTTGGGGTGGACGGTGACCCAGCCTTCCGCTTCCCAGGACTTATGGTCGAACTGGTCCGGCACCAGGATCGCGTAGCGTCCCTGCTGGTCTGTGGCGGCAGCAAGCTGGTCGCGGCCGTCAAACATCGTGCCGCAGGATTCCCAGTACCACCTACTGTCATAGGTCGGCTTGACCACGACGCAGTAGTCTTCCGGGCTTTCACCGGGCGTGGCGTAGAAGGTGGTGGTGTCATAGGTGGCAAGGAATCTCGCCTTGTCGATGTCCGCTTCCCCTGGTGTGATGCGCTGCAGCCGCACGGCGTCCCGCTCCGCGGCCGGCTGCTGCAGCACCGCAACACTGCCGGGATGGACCGCGAGGAAGTGGTCGTAAAGCGCCCACAGCCCCGCACAAGTGCCCATGCCCACGACGGCGGCGAGCGTGATGACGAGTTTCCAGAACAGGGTGAGCGGCGGAGCCGCCTGCTGGGTCACGGCTGGCGCCACGTGTCGATGCTGGGCCGGTCCTGGTTCGAGGCCGCGGCTGGAGCGGTGGCCGGGAAATAAATGATATTCAAGCGCTGCCCCCTCAGGCTGATTGATCTTCCTGTACGCTACACGGCCATGACCGGCTGGAAGCGACGGTGAGGGAGGCGTGCCAGGCGTCCGTGACACTGGGCTCCGGCAGCTGCCGTTACTGGATCAGGTAGTGGCGTTCCTGGACGGGGGGTGTCTTTGATGCCTTGGGGAACACGGCATTTGAAAGTGCCTTCAGTCCGATCACCGGAAGCAGCACGGCGGCGGCGCCGGCGGAGAGGGCTGTCCAGCCAAAGTTTTCGAGCGCAGCGAGCGCGGGTGCATGCGGAGAAGTAGTCAAGATTCTGACCTTTTTGAGAGACCTGTGGAGGCTTCAACCTTACGGCAGGATGCTCCCCGGGCACCAATTACTGCTTGCCCGGGGACCACCAAAGCCGAGGGTGGAAAAGCTCACTCGGCCGCGTGCGTTGCCCCCAGAAGGTCACGGATGCGCGCGGCAATCCGGACAAACTCCGGTTTCTCAATGGTTTGTGCGTAGTCACGGTTGTTGCCCAGCGGCACGTCGATGGTTTCCAGGATCCGTCCGGGGCGAGGGCTCATCACCACAACCCGGTTGGCCAGGTACACGGCCTCCGCCACCGAGTGGGTTACCAGGATCACCGTGGTCCCGGTCTCCCGCCAGATCCGATGCAGTTCGATGTTCATGCGCTCACGCGTCAACGCGTCCAGCGCCCCGAACGGCTCATCCATGAGGAGCACGTCCGGCTCATGGAGCAGTGCCCGGCACAGTGAAACGCGTTGCTGCATGCCGCCTGACAATTCATGGGGCATCGAGTGTTCAAAGCCGCTCAGGCCCGTCATCTCGATCAGTTCGTCGGCGCGGCGGGCGGCCTTGGCACGGTCCATGCCACGCATCTCGGCCTGGAGCAGGATGTTGCCCCGCACGTTGCGCCATTCCAGCAGGGCCGCACGCTGGAACACGTATCCGATGTCCCTCCGCGGGCCCTTGACCTGCTGGCCCCGCAGCTCCACACTCCCGGCGCTGGCTTTGGTCAGCCCGGCCACGACCTTCAGAAGTGTTGATTTGCCGCAACCGGACGGGCCAGCGATGGACAGGAACTCCCCCGGGGCAACTGCCAGGTCGATGCCTTCCAGAGCCGTGAGCCTCCCGCGCTTGGAGGAAAAGGTGACATTCATATTTTCAATCCCGACGACGGGCGAGGTGCCCGTCAAGGGAACGTCCGGCAACGTGGCGGCCATGTCGCTTCCTCCTACTTCGGCTGGTATTGCGAGTCGTAGTACTTCGCCGCGTCGCCTCCGCTTTCAAGCAGCCCGGCCCCCTTGAGCGTGTCGATCGTGGCGGTCCAGTCCGCCGCATCGTTCACACCCGGCTTCTTGCCCTGGGTGGCGGACGTGTGAAGCAGCTTGATGGTTTCCTTCCACTGGTCCAGCACCACCGGGGCCGGCGGAATCTGCGGGTCCTTGCCGTCCATCGACTTGGCCGCAGCTTCAGGGTTTTGCACCGCGGCTTCGAAGGATTCCGAGAGGGCGGCCATCATCCGGGTGGCGACGTCCTTGTTCTTGGATAGGTAGGAATCGGAAGAGATCAGGCCATTGGAGTAAAAGTTGAGACCGGCGTCGGCGTAGCGCAGGTAGCTCATCTGCTTACCGCTCTTATTCGCAATGGTGGGTCCCTGGTCATGCGCGAAGCCGATCAGCCCATCCACCTTATTGGACATCACGGCGGCAATCTTGCCTGCAGCGTCCAGGTTCTGCTGTTTTACGTCGTCCGGGCTGAGGCCGGCTGCCTTGAGGAAGATCGGGAAGGTGACGGTGGGGGCGTCGCCTGCGGAGACTGCAATCGTCTTGCCCTTCAAGTCTGCCGGGGTCTTGATTCCCGAGTCGCTGAAGACCTGGACCGCAGAGGGCGTGGTTTGCAGGTAGACGCCGAGGCTCTTGACCTTGACACCCTTGTCGACATTGGCCAGCACAGCGGGGGTGTCTGCCCAGCCGAAGTCCACCTGCCCCTGGCCCGTCGCCTGGACCGTCTTGGTGGAGCCCTGGCCTGCCTTGATGGTCAGGTCGATGCCGTGCTTCTTGAAGATGCCCTGTTCCACGCCGTAGTAGAACGGGGCATGTTCGCCGTAGGGGTACCAGTTGAGCATCAGTGATACAGCCTTGGTCTCCCCGGCCGCGGCGGAGCCGGCACCGCTGCCAGCGGTTGCACCGGAACCGCCGCCACAGGCGGACATAGTCAGGGCTGCGGCGGCGATGCCGGCGGCGAGGATTGATCGGCGAGCGATTGTCATGTCAGTTCCTTCAGTACTAGATGCGAGTGGCACTGGAGAGTTGGAAAATCTAGGAGGAGACGGTCGAGGCACCCAGGGTTCGGCGCGACGAGTGCCAGGGAATAAGGAACCATTCAGCCACCTGGATGATCGCGAAGAGCAGGACACCGAGCAGCGACATGATGATCAGGGCTGCGAACAGCATGGCGGTGTCGATATTTCCGTTGGCCTGGAGGATGACATAGCCAAGTCCCTCGTTGGCTCCGACGAATTCGCCTACCACGGCGCCGGTGACTGCCAGCGTTGCTGCCACCTTCAGGCCGGACAGCAGTTGCGGCAGGGAGGCTGGGAGGCGGATCTTCCAAAAGGTCTTGAAGGGGTTGGCACCCATGGTGGAGGTGAGCTCCAAAATCTCGGGGTCAACGGACTTCAGGCCCGCCATGCCGGAGATGACGATCGGGAAGAATGCCATCAGCACGGCTACGAATACCTTGGGTTCCAGCCCGAAGCCGAGCCACACCACGAACAGCGGGGCGATGGCGATCTTGGGGATGACCTGCGCGAAAAGGATCAGCGGATACATAGTCTTTTCCAGGGACTTTGAATAAATCATGAGTACGGCCACCAGTTCACCGACTACGAAGGCGATGATGAAGCCGAGGACGGTCTCCAAGGTTGTCACGCCGGTGTGCTGCAGAAGATAGGCCGAGTTCTTGGCCGCGGTTTCGACAGTGTCCTGAGGGCTGGGCAGGATGAACGGTGCCACCCACCCCTGGGCAGTGACGAGCCACCAGACCGCCAAAAGTACCAGGACAAAAACAGCGGGGCGCCAAAGCTCCGAGAGCCATTTCCCCGCACGTGCATTAGCCCTGCGACGGGGCTGGTGGTTTCGGGTTGGCTTACCCGGGGTTCCCGCGCCCGTTTTCATATCACTTGCCGCGACTGTCATATGGCTCCGCCTCATTGCTGGATGTGTTCAGAGGTGGGGCAACGTTTGGAATGCGCTTTCCCCCATCTGCACCCAACATAAAGTGTCCTGAATCACAAGTCAAACCGAGGAGTGCACTCCGGGAACCGCAACAGTGACGAACCTCTTGGCAGGCATTTTGCTTTGTTCTATAACTAATAGAACAAAGGGAGGGCAGGGGCGTTGATCCTCAATGTGGACCTGACCGGAGAAGTGCCGATCTACCAGCAGATCCGGGACCAAATCGTGGAAGCGATGGCGCACGGCGCACTCACCGAAGGAAGCACGCTGCCGCCCACCCGGACCCTCGCCGCCGACTTCGGCATCAACTTCCACACCGTCAACAAAGCCTACGATCTCCTTCGCCAGGAAGGGCTGATCCGCCTGGGCCGCAGGACTGGGGCCGTGGTGACGGCGGCTGCGACAGACCAATTGATTTCCCCTGACTGGACAGCCCGGGCCCGGACGCTTCTGGCAGAGGCAGTCGCACGCGGAGTACCTGCCGAAGACGTGCTCCAGGTCTGCCGCACGTTGCTCGATTCATTTGGTGACATGCAGCAGGAGGACTCGCAATGATCATTTCCATCATCCTGGGCTTCGTGCTGCTGGGACTGGTTCTTCTACTCGCGCTGGTGCTGCCTTCAGTCACCAGCGGCACGGTGCCCTTCGGCGTCCGGATTCCGGAACAGTATGCAGCCAGCCCCGTGGTGGCGGAGCAGGCCCGCCTGTACCGGCGGCGGGTGTTGATCTGCGGCGGCGTCATTGCGTTGACCGGGGTGGGCAGCATCGCCGTGACCGGGCAGCCGCTACTGCTGCCGTTGTCCGTGATGGTGCTCGTCGGTACCTGGTACGGCTGTTTCTTCCTGGCGCACCAGGAGATCGGGGCAGCATAGGCCGCCGGAGGCTGGTTCGAGGGCGTACACCAAGGCATGGCAGTCGACACCGAACTCCGGACCAATCCCCCAAGGTTCCCCTGGCGTTGGTTGGCACCGGCTGTCATCATCACGGCCGGGACGGCAGCCATCGGCATCCTCTTGTACCCCTCCATGCCCCAAGACCTCGCCGTGCACTATGGAGTCAACGGTGCACCGGACCGGATGGAGGTGAAGTCGGTCGGCTCTGCTTTCTCGCTGGTTTTCCTGCAGCTGGGCCTCACGGCACTGCTGGCGGGCATGGCGGCCGCCATCGTCCGCAGCCGGCCGGATCTTGACCCAGCCCGCCCGACGGGTTCTGCCCGCTGGGCCCGGCATTACATGTCGCTGGGCGCCCAGGCACTGCTCGGGCTGGTTGGCATGATCGACCTGGGACTGATGGCGTCGTCACTGCTGATGTGGACCGGGACGGTTACACGGTGGGCCCCGCTGGTGATTGTGCTCCCGGTCCTGGCCTCCGTGGTGGCAGCCGTGGCGGTCCTGGCCAGGAACAACAGGGACCGCGGCGGGGAAGAGGAGGACACCGGCCTGACGCACCGCGACGATGACAGGTACTGGCGGGCCGGCCTGATCTACATCAACCGGGAAGACCCCGCACTGCTGGTTCCCCGCAGGTTCGGCATTGGCTGGACCTTGAACTTCGGGGACCCCCGCGCGGCGATGCTGCTGGCCGGAGTGGCTGCCTTGATCGGTCTGGTGATCACCCTCCGCTTGGGCGGATAGTGGCCTTCCTTGACGGTCAGCGTGGGGATGACAAAAGGTCCCTCAGCACTTCACGGTTGCCGTAGTCAACGGAGTCATAACGTCCCGTTCGTCGCTCGCCCAGGATAGGTGCAATCCGCAACGCACGGGACTTGGGCAGCCCAGAACGGAATTCCTCGTGGGCAAGGGCGGCCTCCGCCTTGGCAATTGCGTTGCCTGGAGCATCGATAGTTTTCAGTTGAGCCAGCAGCGACTCACGGCGCGCCAGGAGTGCTTGGTGACGCAAGTGGCGGGGGGCAATCAGTTTCCGCACCTTGCTCACCTTGCGTAGAACAGTGTTCTCTTTCACCCCAGCCACATTCGAGTCGTGCTGCCGGTAGCGGGTCAGCTGATCCGGGAGAAGCCGGACTCGGCCGGTTGCCGCAGCAATAATGGCAAGCCACTCGTCGTGCAGCCAGAGCGCGGGGAAAGGACTTGCGGCGTCGAGCAGTTCCCTTCGGAACATCACCGTCGCCCCGGTGAACAGCGGGCGTTTGATCAGAGCATCGAATCCTGCCCCGCTGGACAACGTGTCTTTTTCAGCATCAGTGAGGGCGATCGCGCTGAACAGGTCGAAACCCATCGGCTTGTCCTTCTCATCGATCGCCTGGGCGTTGGAGCCAACAAGCCTAAGACCGCTGTCGGCTTCAAACGCCTCCCGCAGCCGTTCCAGCTTGTAGGGCTCCCATATGTCGTCCTGGTCGCTGAGTGCGATGTACCGGCCTTTGCAGGCGGAGATGGCCTGCTCGAAGTTGCGGGTCACACCCAAACGTTCTCCAGCAGGAAGCAAAGTGAGAACCTC
Source organism: Pseudarthrobacter defluvii (assembly GCF_030816725.1). Classification (NCBI taxonomy): domain Bacteria; kingdom Bacillati; phylum Actinomycetota; class Actinomycetes; order Micrococcales; family Micrococcaceae; genus Pseudarthrobacter; species Pseudarthrobacter defluvii. The sequence continues at coordinate 859,039 of NZ_JAUSYG010000001.1, read as the reverse complement.
GCCATAGCTCTCTATGATTCGGAGCGTCTGGTCGGCAGACCCGTCGTCCCGAATCACAATCTCCTCTGGTGGGACGGACTGACCGAGGATGCTGTCTATCTGTTTGGACAGGAACCGGGCGCCGTTGTAGGTGCACAAAGCGACCGATATGCCGAACTCCACGCCAGGATTCATGGCGGGATCTTAGCATTTGACAAGAATGCCGGTTTATTGGGAATGCAGTTTCAACGCAAAAAGGCTGGCGCGGCCCAATTATCGGGAGCGCCAGCCTTTCTACGTGTCGGCGGAGGTTTTCTGTGTCGAACCGTCCGCTGCGTTAGATGTCTGCCAGGAGGGACGTGGGGTTTTCGATGGCGTCGGCCACGAAGCGGAGGAAACCGCCGGCCGTGCCCCCGTCGCAGACGCGGTGGTCGAAGGTCAGGGTCAGCTCGGTGACCTTGCGGACAGCCAGCTCGCCGTTGACCACCCACGGTTTGTCGATGATCCGTCCCACGCCGAGGATCCCCACCTCCGGGTGGTTGATGATCGCCGCTGAGCCGTCGACGCCGAATACGCCGTAGTTGTTCAGCGTGAACGTTCCGCTGCCCAGCTCAGCCGGGGTCGCCTTGCCGTCGCGGGCCACCTGGGTGAGCCGGCGGATCTCCGCGTCGAGTTCCCGGGCACTGAGCTTCTCGGCGCCGCGGACTGAGGGAACTACCAGTCCCCGGTCAGTCTGGGCCGCGAAACCCAGGTTGATCCCGTCGAAGGCCACAATCTCCTGCGATCCATCGTCGGCAGTCTCGATGCGGGTGTTCAGTTCCGGATACTTCTTGAGACCGGCGGTGACGAACCGGGCGATGAAGGCCAATAAACCTGGGACCTCGGCACCGGTGGCTTTCAAGCCCTCGCGCAGCTGCATCAGCGCCGTGGCATCCACATCAACCCACACCGTCGCCTCGGGAATTTCCGAGCGGCTGCGCGCCATGTTGGCGGCAACGGCTTTGCGGACGCCACGGACTGGAGTGCGGGCGGAGATGGGAAGCCCGGTCCGGGCGTCTCGCCCCTGCTTTTCGTCAGTCTCCAGCCACGAGGGCTTGGGTGTTTCTGCGGGCTCGATTTCGGGTGCAGCCGCGGGGGAAGTTGTCCGGAGCGCCGCCTCAACGTCTCGCCGCATGATCAGCCCGCTGTCACCGGAACCCGAAATGTCCCCCAGATCCACGCCATGCTCCCGCGCCATCCGACGGACCAGCGGAGAAATCACGGCACCAAGCTTCCCGGGCACACGGGTGCGCAGGAGCGCGAGCTCGTCCTCCTTGGACAGCTCGGCCGAAGCGGATTCAGTCCGCTCGTCCACAGCTACGGAAGACTTCCGTGCACGGGTGCGTCGTGCCTGGCCATGTCCACCGGGCGTGCCATAGCCGATCAACACATTGCCGGATCCGGCCTTTTCTTCCTCCCGATAGGTCTCGGCTGCCGCCGCCGACGCAGCCGGCGCGGACGATGCCGCCCCGGGAGTGGCATCGGGCCTTCCTGAGCCGGACGGCATGCTGCTTGCAGCATTGCCGTCCGGCGAAGGGGCGGGGGCGGCATCGTCCGCGCCGACCCCCGTTCCCAGAGGCGTCACCGAAATCAGCGGCTTCCCCACGTCCAGGGTCTCCCCCGGCTTCCCGTGCAGCACGGCCACGATCCCGGCATAGGGGGACGGCACCTCCACCGCGGACTTGGCGGTTTCCACCTCGGCGATGGGCTGGTCGACGGCGATCTCATCACCAACAGAGACATGCCAGGCCACCAGCTCGGCTTCGGTGAGGCCCTCACCCAGGTCCGGCAGCAAAAATACGCGTGGTTCGCTCATGGTCAGTTCTCCCACTGAAGGTCGTCAACGGCGTCGAGGATGCGGTCCACGCCGGGCAGGTAGTACTTCTCGAGTTTCGGCGCGGGGTACGGGACGTCGAAGCCGGTGACGCGGCGGATCGGCGCGGCCAGGTAGTGGAAGCAGCGTTCCTGCACCCGGGCCACGATCTCGGAGGACACGGACGCGAACCCGTGCGCCTCGGCGATCACCACGGCCCGCCCGGTCTTCCGGACCGACTCGCACACGGTGGCATCATCGAACGGAACAACGGTCCGCACGTCGATCACCTCCAGCGAGCGTCCCTCCAAAGCAGCCGCCTCGGCGGCCGCCAAAGCGGTCGGGACGGAGGGACCGTACGCAATCAGCGTGGCATCCGTGCCGGGGCGCGCGACGGCGGCACGCCCCTCAGAGCCAAGCCCCGCCGTCGTGCCTTGCTCGTGGAGCCGCCGAAGCTCGCCCAGGTCCACCGAGTCCTTGGTCCAGTACATCTTCTTGGGCTCCATGAAGACCACCGGATCGTCGGAGTCGATGGCCTCGCGGAGCATCCGGTAGCCGTCCGCCACGGTGGCCGGGGTGTAAACCTTCAGGCCGGCGGTGTGGGCGTAATAGGATTCGGAGGAATCACAGTGGTGCTCCACGCCCCCGATGCCGCCGCCGTACGGGATGCGGATCACCATGGGCAGCTTGACTGTGCCCTTGGTGCGGTTGTGCATCTTGGCCACGTGGCTGACGATCTGTTCGAAGGCCGGGTAAGCGAACGCGTCGAACTGCATCTCGATGACCGGGCGCATGCCGTGGATGGCCATGCCCACGGCCATGCCCACGATCCCGGATTCTGCCAGCGGGGTGTCGAAGCAGCGCTGCTCGCCGAAGGTCGCGGTAAGGCCGTCGGTGATCCGGAAGACGCCGCCCAGCATGCCCACGTCCTCTCCGAACACCAAGACGGAGGAGTCGGCGTGCATGGCGTCAACCAAAGCCGTGTTCAGGGCTTTCGCCATGGTGACCGGCTGCGGGCCGGCGGCCTCGGCGGACGCGGCGGCCGACGCGGCGGCGCGGGCGGTGGCAGCGGAAACGTTGCCGTTGGCCTCGGACGAGGTGGTGATGGTGGGGCTCACTTGCCGGCCTCCTTCGAATCAGATGCTGCCGCGTCGCGGGCCAGCTCGTCGGCGAGCATGGCGGACTGTTCCTTCAGCTGCGGGGTCTGCACCGCGAACACGTGGCGGAAGAGCTCCTGCGGGTCCACGGGCACGTCTTCGCCGAGGCCCTCGCGCAGCTGCGCGGCAACCGCTTCAGCGTGCGCGGCGATCCGCGACTCGCCGTCGTCGTCCAGCAGACCGCGGTCTGTCAGGTAGGTGCGGATCCTGTTCACCGGATCCTTGGCCCGCCACTCCGCAACTTCCGCGCTTTCCCGGTAGCGCGTGTCGTCGTCGGCGTTGGTGTGGGCCTGCATGCGGTAGGTGTTGGCCTCCACCAGCAGCGGGCCGGAGCCTTCGCGGGCCAGCTTCACGGCGCGGTCCAGGACGGCGAGGAGCGCCACCACGTCGTTGCCGTCCACGCGTTCGCCGGCCATGCCGTAGCCCACGGCTTTGTGCGCGAGCGACGGCGCCACGGACTGGTGTGCCAGCGGCACCGAGATGGCGTACTTGTTGTTTTGGACGAAAAAGATGACGGGCAGGTGGAAGACGGCGGCGAAGTTGAGGGCTTCGTGGAAGTCGCCTTCACTGGTGGCGCCGTCGCCGCACATGGCCAGCACCACGGTGTCCTCGCCGCGGAGCTTGGCGGCGTGGGCAACACCGACGGCGTGCAGCAGCTGGGTGGTCAGCGGGGTGCACTGGATGCCCACTTTGTACTTGAGGGGGTCGTAGCCGCCGTGCCAGTCGCCGCGGAAGATGGTCATCACCTGGACGGGGTCCACGCCGCGGGTCATCACGGCCACGGCGTCGCGGTAGGTGGGGAACATCCAGTCGCCGTCGGACAGGCACAGGGCGGCTGCCACCTGGCAGGCTTCCTGGCCGTGGCTGGAGGGGTAGACGGCCATGCGGCCCTGCCGGACCAGGGCCGAGTTCTGGTCATTGACGCGGCGGCCGACGACGAGTTGTTCGTACGCTTCGAGGAGTTCCTTGTCGCCGGGCACGGGGTATTCGTGACCGGGCTGGGTGCCCTGCTCACTTTCGGGCTTGAGCCGGCCGTCCGGGTCCACCATCTGGATCTGGTGCCGGGCGGGGAGCATGTAGTCCTCCACCGTGATGCCGAACTTCTTCACAGCTTCCGTCAGCGCATTCTCTGGCGTTGCAGTGCTGGTGGTGTCCGGCGCGGTGTGGTCTGCGGAGATCGTCATTGGTCCGTCCTTCGGTAGCCACTATTCCCTCCCAGTATTGTCCTGAGGCAGGTTTCGTATCCAGCACCTGTGTAGATCGTGGAGAAGCTGCTTGGAATTACCTACTATGGGAGACGATTTGTAACTGTGACGTGGATTACCGACGGGAGCCGTGGACAAAATGCCGGGCAAGGATGCTGCGACTGAATCGGCGCCGCTGGATGAGATCGACCGGCGCATTATTTCGGAGCTGACACGGGACGGCCGGATGTCCGTGACGCAGGTGGCCGAAAACGTCCACATCTCGCGGGCGCACGCCTACTCGCGGATTTCCCGGCTGACTTCTGACGGGGTGCTGACCCGGTTCACGGCGCTGGTGGACCCCATCAAGGCGGGCCTGAAATCCTCTGCCTATGTGACGCTGAAGCTAAAGCAGGATTCCTGGCGGGAACTTCGCGACCAGCTGGGCGCCATCCCGGAGGTGCACCACATCGCCCTGGTGGGGGGCGACTTCGACGTGATCCTGCTGGTCCGCGCCGTAGACAACATCGATCTGCGCCGGGTCATCTTCGACCAGCTGCAGACCATGCCGGGCGTGCTCGATACGCAGACATTCCTGGTGTTCGAGGACGTGGATACGAGGTAGGAGCAGGTTCCGCTTGCGGGCGGAGCGCAGCCCGGAGGACGAGGGCTGAGCACGGGACGCCGCCTGTACGCCTTGAACCACCTTCCACACCAACATGTGCTGTGGATCAAACGTTGTTTCCGTGCATGAAAAGTGCTGGGACTCGGCCATCTACAAGGAGTTGGGTCACGTATGTGTGCGCAAGGTGCGGCTGGACTTGATGAAGCGTTGGAACGGACCCTCACGGCCTCCCGGGCACTGCTCGGATTGGTCGCCCGCTCCCTGGCAGGTGTATCGGACGCCGTGACGCTTCCACAATTCCGCGTCCTGGTGCTCCCGTAGATGCCATGCTCCTGGAACCGGACCCAAGCTTTTCGTTCCCCTCGGGCCCACGTGCTGGGCGCCTGCGATTTCCTGCTGGTCCTGGCATACCTCGTCACATCACGGCGGACAGACAAGCAGCTTGTGGCGGCGGAATCATCGCGCTGGACACGTGGCGCACTGCCAGGGGCCCCGGGGAGACGGGGGCATCAACCGGGCATTACGTTTCCGGCCGCACCTGCACCTCGACGGCGGAGGCGTCCGCCCGGTCGAGCAGTCGCCGCCGTTCCGGCGCCGAGTACCCGGCGGCGGCTATTGCAGCGCGCATGCGGTCCAGGTGATCCAGTATCACGTCCCGGTACAGGCCCTTGGGGTCGCAGTACGCAACTTCGTGCAGGAGGTCCAGCAGCCGCTGTGCCACGTCCGCGTCCCCGGCGCCGTAGTTCCTGGCCTGGTTGACCGCCAAGTCCACCAGTGCGGGCAGACTTGGGAGCGAAACCACAACCCGCACCCGCCCGTCGTCGTCGCAAATCTGCTCCGGGCCAGGGTCCCTGTCCACCAGCCGGCACAGCAGTGCCGAGAGGTGGCCGAGGACGTGCACTGCCGTCGTCGGGTCGTTGATACCCGGAGACATTGACCGCGCCGCCACATCCGCCAGCTGACGGAACCCGAACCCGACGTCCTGCAGTCTGGTGCGTTCGAAACCGGTAACCACGGCCGCGTTGATATCCCGGCACAGCTCTTCACGGGCTTCCGGCCCTAAGCCCTCCCCCGGTTCAACCGGCCAGGCGGTGGCGAAAGGAACCCCCTCCACCATGGAGCTCCCAGGGTCCCGGTCTATCCGGACCACGGCCCCGAAGTTCAGCGCAGCCGCCAAGAGTCCGTCCTTGTCCAATGAGGTGAGGAACCCGGAGGAGTCTGCCGTGACGGGGAAACTGCCTGGCTGCGGTACAGGCGGGACGCCTTCAGAAGGCCGACCTTTCGGGAACACCCGGTCTATCGTTTCGCGGGTTTCTCCGCCCACCCGGCGCATCATGGTTTCCACCCGGATCTCCCTGGTGAGATGCGCAAGGAAGAGCACAAGGCCCACCACGCTGGCAAGGGCAAGGGCGAACGCGACGGTCACGGATATCTCCGGGACAAAGGCCGTCTTTCCGCTGGCCTCACCGCGGATACTGCGAAGGACCGCAAGCGCGAAAGCAAACGCTGCAAGGAACAATGCAAGCGTGCCATGGACAAAACGGTCAGCGGTAAAAGTGCGCAGCAACCGGGGCGAAAACTGGCTGCTGGCCAGTTGCAGGGTAACCACCGTCAGGGAGAACGTCAGGGACGTCACCGTAATCAAGGACCCTGCAATTGCTTGCAGGACCGCCCTCGCCGCTTCAGGGCCTCCGCTGAAAAGAACAGCAGTGACGCTGTCCGGTAATTGCCCGTCAACACTGGAATCAAGCGCCGGCAACGCGACCCCGAGCGCGACGGCGGCGGCAACAGCCAGCACCGGAAGCGGCCACAACTGTGTCCGCAGAGCGTCCAGCCAGAGGGCGGCGCGGCCGTTCAGCAACGCTCCGCCTCCCCCGTCAATGCTTCAGCCATGCGCAACTGCCCCTCTCCTGGTGCCGCCCCGGTTTCTCGCCAGTTAAAGCTCCTGTTCACGCCGCCGCGCAAACCAGAGGTACCCAGCGTACTGTCTACAGCTCCACTGCGGGCTGCGGCGGAGCCGGCCCCTGCGTGCCCAAGTGGGAGCCGCCAGACGAGGCCCGGGCGCGGGTGCTCCCTGTCCTGTCGTTGTTTCCAGCTCAATGTTGTTGCCCACTCGTGATGCTCGCCGTTCATTCTTGACAGGCTTGTTACGGGCGAAGCATCAAAACGGACCTAGCGTTAAAAGCAGCACTGTTCCCGGCGACCTGCGCCGCCGTCGTCGTCGGAAGCCTTCTGGCCGCGGACGGCGGCGTAGTCGGATGACCCAGCGGCAGTCGCCGCAGCCGCCACCGCCTGACGAAGGTCGGATCCTTCCCCGGGGCGCCGGACCGGCAAACTTTGAAAGCCCTGGTTCGCTGGTGGTTCTGTGCCCAGCGCTGGCCCGCCACGGCCACCTGCCACCGCTCTTAACTGTTGTCCAGGAGAGGAAATTCAAATGTCATTAAAACGTGTAGTCCATTGCCTCAGCTGTATCCTGCTGGTGCTGGGCACCGCCGTGGGGCTGGGCGGGTGCTACAACTCTGGAGTCCAGAACTATAAATCCGTAGCCCCGGGTGCCAACCTCGATCTGGAGGGGCTCGAGCTCCGGAGCATCTCGGTGGTCTCTGCCGCGCAGGACCAGCCGGGCCGCCTCCTGGGGATGGTTTTCAATAGCACCGGTGCAGACATTCCGTTGGTGATCAGGGACCGGAACAACTCCGTGGACCTGACGGTCCCGGCCCACGGGCAGATCGGATTCGACACATCCGAACACATCCTTCAAAGCACGGAGAATCCGCCCGGAGCGCGCACGGACCTGACGATCGAAGCCAAGGGCCGGAGCGAGGTCCTTGACGTTCCGGTGCTTGATGGGACGCTGTCGCAGTACGCCCCCTACGTGCCTAAGTAAGGGCGGCCACCCGACTTCCCCCGCCGGGCTCCTCCCCACCCCAGAAAACCGCGATCCATTGCACATATGCAACTACTGCGGTTTCATAAGGGAATGGACCCGCAGTGAACTGCAGGAGGAGGAGACCTCATGAAATCTTTCAGGCTCTGTGCGGCGGCAGGGGTGAGCGCAGCAGCGCTTGCGCTGGCGGGTTGCACCGGCAGCCCCGGCCCGGCCCCCAGTTCCACCGCGGCATCACCGGGCGAATCAGGACCGGCAGCCAGCCAGGCCGGCGGCGGAGGCCTTCCTGCCGTGCCAGGGGTGGTCAAGGAGGTTGAGCCCTCCGTCGTTACGATCCGGACAGACATCGGCCTGGGCAGCGGCGTTATTTATCACAGCGACGGTTCTATCGTCACGGATGCCCACGTGGTGGAGGACCAGCAAAAGAACCCCTTCAAGAAAGTCCAGGTCCAGTTCGCGGACGGCTCCCAGTCCGAAGGTACCCTCGTGGGAGTAGACGATGTCACCGATGTCGCCGTTCTGAAAGTTGACCGAACCGGCCTCCCGGCCGCACGATTCGCATCATCGGCCCCGGAGGTGGGCTCGATGACGGTGGTGATCGGCAGCCCCCTGGGACTGGAGGAAACGGTCACCGCCGGAATTGTTTCCGGCCTCCACCGGAACATGCCGCCGTCCAAGGAATCCCCCCATGGAGCCATCGACCTGCTCCAGACCGACGCCCCGATCTCTCCGGGCAACTCCGGCGGCGCCGTGGCTGAGTCCAGCGGACAAGTCATCGGACTCTCCGAGGCTTACCTGCCGCCCAGTTCAGGAGCGGTGGCCATCGGCTTCGTGACGCCATCGTCGACCGTCACCGACGTCGCAGACCAACTGCTGGCGAGCGGTTCGGTAAAGCACGCGGCCCTTGGCGTGGTGCCGACGGACATCACCCCGCAACTTGCCCAGCGGTTCTCGTTGCCCACCACGGCGGGAGCCCTGGTGGTCGACGTGTCGCACGGCAGCCCGGCCGAGCAGGCAGGCATGAAGCCAGGCGACATCATCACCAAATTCGCTGGCTCGGCCGTCGGAAACGTAACGGACCTGCTCGCAGCCCTCAGGAAGCAGGACCCAGGCCAGCAGGTGGAGGTGGTGGTGGAGCGCGGCAGTACGTCCCAAAGCCTGCGGGTCACACTCGGAAACCTGGGCGACCAGCCCTGACCCGCTGCGGGCCCCAGGCGGCACCTTCTCCCCCAAAGAAGGTAAAGCTTTGCGCACCTGCAATTGATTTGGTGCCCCGAGTGGAAATCCCCGGCCCGTTTGACACCCGGCAAAGGGAGGAGTGGTCAGCCTTCGCACTCGGTGCAGTACAGGTGCCCGTCTTTTTCCCTGGCGATCTGCGAACGGTGCCGGACCAGGAAGCAGGAGTGGCACGTGAACTCGTCCTCGGCTACGGGCACCACCACTACCGTGAGTTCCTCGGCCACGATTTCGCCTCCGGGGATGCCGAGTGCGTCGGCATCATCAGGGGCATCCAGCTCCCGGACCACGCTGCGGGCGTCCGGGGCGTTGGCGGATTTGAGGTCCTCAAGCGAACGTTCCTGTGTTTCCTTGACGTCGGTCCGCAGTTCGTCGTAGTCAGCAGCCATGATTATCCTCATCTCCCTAGCAGTTCCGTATCCAACGAACCCGCCTCCATGGTTGTTCCCGCCGGGCCCCACCCCTACCGCAGCATGGAGACCGGAGGCGCCGGCATGGATGTCCCCTGGTACTTGGCGGCGGCAGCGTCCATGAGGTGGCCCCAGCATGCTCCGGCGTCTTGCCGACCCCCCATCCCCCTGCTTACATGTAGTAGTGCATATGTTATTTGCCAGCATAGGTTCAATCCCCCGCCCCGATGCAAAGGGCGGCACCTCCGCGCAAGCACCGGCATGAAGGCCATCGTGGTCGGCGCCGGCATCGCCGGACTCGTCGCAGCCCGCCAACTCGCCCTGGCCGGTTGGGACGTTGAGGTGCTGGAAAAGTCCCGGGCGCCGCGGCCGGACGGCTACATGATGGACTTCTTCGGCCCGGGGGTGGAGGCGTCGGAGCGGATCGGGCTGTACTCCCGGCTGGCAAAAGCGGCCTACCACATCCAGTCCGCCGACTACGTGGACACCGAAGGCCGCACCACCTGCAGCATCGACTACCTCCGGTTCTCCAAGCTGGCCGGCGGGAAAGTCCTGAGCCTGCTGCGCCCGGACATGGAGACAGCGGCCCTGGCTGCGCTGGAAGATGTGGCCGGCAGAGTGCGGGTGCGTTACGGGGCACGGGTGGTCAATGCGCGCACCGACGGGGATGGCGCGCACGTTGTGGTCGAGGACGGCCAGGAAATGAGCGGCGATGCGCTGATCGGTGCCGACGGCATCCATTCAGAGGTGCGCGCCGGCGTCTTCGGGCCCGAAAGGGACTACCTCCGGCCACTTGGTATGCGGGCCGCGGCGTTCATCGTCACTGATCCGGCCCTGAATGCGCGCTTCCGGGACCGGTTCATCCTCACCGACACGCTCAACCGGATGGCCGGACTGTACGGCATCCGCCAGGACGAGGTGGCTGCCTTCCTGGTCTACCGGGACGCCGTGTCACCGGGGCAAGAGGCAGTAACGGCCCGCCAGCGGCTCCGCAACGAGTTCGCCGGCCTGGGGGATGCGGTGGACAGGCTCCTTGACCTGTGCCCCGCGCATCCTTATGACGACACCGTGGCGCAGGTGGTCATGCCCCGCTGGCACACGGACCGCACAGTCCTGGTGGGTGACGCCTGCGGCGCCGTGTCGCTGCTGGCGGGCCAAGGCGGTTCGCTGGCCATCGCCGGGGCCGCGCTGCTCGGTGACGTCCTGGGACCGGTCACCACGCCCAGTGGCATCGGCGCGGCGTTGGCGCGCTTCGAGCAGCAGTGGCGCCCCGCGGTGGAGCTGGCGCAAAAGTCGGGACGGCGGACCGCGGCGACGTTCCTGCCCAGGAACAGCACCCAGCGCTTGCTGCGCAGGTGGGTCATCCGCGCAACCCGGCTTCCCGGCGTCGACCGCCTGGTGGCACACCAAATCCTGCGCAGCATCGCCAAGTAGGGCGCGGCTTGGGGCGGGTCAGCCGGATTTTTGGAGGAACTGGTCAAACTGCGAGTGGGCCATGGTGGCTCTTTTCAACCAGGTGCAGTTGTTCGCCGTTCGGCTACAACGGTTTACGGAAACCAAGTCAACAACTTCTCCACACCGAAGACTTACGATGGGCAATTAAGCGGGGCGCGGGGTGGGTAAGGTCTGATCATGATCCAGGCTGCGGCTGTTTCCGCACTGACGTCCTACCACTGGCTGGGGATTCCCATCGCAGCGGCCGGCGCCGTCCTGCTCGCCCTGGGAACGCTGTTCCAGCACAGGGCCGTGGGAGACCAGCCGACTGCGTCCGGACGCCCGGCCGGCAGCATGGGCGGTGGACGCCTTCACGCCCTGGTCCGGAAACCGGCATGGCTGGCCGGGACGGCGATGCTGGGCGCTGCCATCCTGCTCCAGCTCACCAGCCTCCGGTTCTCGCCCCTGATCGTGGTGCAGCCCATCGGCGCCGTAGCCCTGGTGGTGACCACACTCGCCACCGCCCGCATGAACCACAGGCGGCCCGGACGCCGGGCCCTCACCGCCGTCGCGCTTTGTGTTGGCGGCGTGGCGGTGTTCGTGGCCGTTGCTGCGCTGTCCGCGGAGGACGTGGAAATCAGCGACCGGCACCTGGTCACCATCCTGATTGTCCTCGCCGTGGTCCTGGCCTGCGTCGCCGCGGCCTACCTGATGTGGCGGCACCGCTCACACGCCGTGGTCTTCACCGCCGGCGCCGGGATCCTGTTCGGGTTTGTCGCGGCGCTGGCAAAGACCGTAATAGGCCGGCTGTTCCAGGGCGACTTCGAATGGCTGTCCCTGACATGCCTGGCGGGGCTTGTCGTTGCCGGGCTCGCCGGGAGCTTCCTGGTCCAGAACGCGCACAGCCGGGGAACGCCCGAACTCGTGGTCGCCGGCCTGACCGTCATCGACCCGCTGGTTGCCGTCGCCATCGGCATCACCATCCTGCGCGAGGCGGATGCAGCACCGCCGCTGGCGATTGTCCTGTTCCTTCTGTCGGGAGCCACCGCCGTTGCCGGCGTCATTTTGCTGGCCACGGTCAAGAAGCCAGTCATAACGGGATAGCACGGGCCACCGCGCCGGCTGGAGCACTCAAATCCCGGCGGAGCCGACGGAACGCCGGATGTGGATGATCCGGGCCGCGACTCCTGCCAGTACCAGGCCTCGCTGGAGAATCATGCATCGCCATGGTCCGAGAATAATCCGCGACTCGACACAGGAGTAAGGACCCGGACCGAAACCCTGCTGACCGGTAACACAGCCACGGGCTCCTGCGTCGAAGCAATGCTGGTCCTTTTCTCCGTTCAGAGAACAGTGGAGAGTTGCCAAGGGACGAATTCGTTGTCCCCGTACCCCAGTTGTTCGCTCTTGGTTTCCTCGCCCGAAGCGACCCTGAGGATGAGGTCGAAGATCTGCTGCCCCATGTCCTCGATGGTCAGCTTGCCGTCGGCCACCGCTCCGCAGTTCACATCGATGTCGTCCCGCATGCGATCGTAAAGCGGCGTGTTCGTCGCGAGCTTGATGCTCGGCGTGGGCTTGCAGCCAAAGGCGGAACCACGGCCGGTGGTGAAGGCGAGGACCTGCGCGCCACCGGCAATCAGGCCGGTGGCGTTGACCGGGTCATAGCCCGGCGTATCCATGAAAACGAGGCCGTGCGCGGTAATCGGTTCGGCGTACTCCACGACGTCAACCAGGTTTGTGGTTCCGCCCTTCGCCACCGCCCCGAGGGACTTTTCCAGGATGGTGGTGAGTCCGCCGGCTTTGTTCCCGGGGGACGGATTGTTGTTGATGGATGATCCGTCCACGGCAACATGTTGTTCCCACCAGCGGACGCGTTCAATGAGCTTGTCCGCGGTACGTTGGGACTCCGCGCGTGACGTGAGCAGATGCTCCGCGCCATAGATTTCCGTGGTTTCACCAAATACTGCGGTGCCGCCGTGCCTGATGAGGATGTCCGCCGCAGCGCCCAGGGCCGGATTGGCCGTGATGCCGGAGAAAGCATCGGAACCACCGCACTCCATGGCGAGGATGAGTTCCGACGCCGGAACCGGGGTCCGCTGTGCCTTGTTGATTTCGGGAAGGAGTTCCTCGATCCGCCGCACCCCTTCAGCCACCGTGGCCCGGGTGCCGCCCTGCGCCTGGATGGTCATGGTCGAAACCGATTTGTCCGGGCCCAGGGACCAGCCGGCGGTCAGGCCGGCAATCTGGTTTACTTCGCAACCGAGGCCCAGCACCAGGATGCTGGCGAAGTTCGGGTGGTTTGCATAACCGTGGAGGGTCCGCTGCAGGACCTCGAAGCCGTAGTTGCCTTCGCCGCCCGTGCCGCATCCGGAGGAATGCGTCAGCGCCACCACGCCGTCGACGTTGGGATACCCGTCCAGGACACCGCTGTTTTCGATCCGGGAAGCGATCAGTTTCGCCGCCGTCGCTGAGCAGTTGACCGAGGTCAGGATGCCCACGTAGTTGCGTGTACCGACGGAGCCGTTGGCCCGCCGGTACCCCTGGAAGGTTGCGCGCTCGTTCTCGGGCACGAACTCCGTCTTCCGCAAGGCAGTCCCAGCCTGGCCGGCGCGGTCGAATTCGCGGTAAGCGACGTTGTGGACATGAACATGTTCGCCCTTCTCAATCACGCGCCCAGCAAAGCCGATGATTTGGCCGTATTTCCTGACCGGTTCATCAGCCTCGATGGTACGCAATGCCACCTTGTGGCCGCCGGGAATCTCCCCCGTGCACAGCAGGTCGCCACCGTTGAAGGACGCGCGGGTTCCGGCGGAAACCTTGCTGAGGGCAGTGCCCACATTGTCCTCGGGATGCAGGACCAACAGTCCGGTATCCACGCCGGCCTGGGGATCCGCGACCAATTCAATGGGATTGTTCATGTTCATGCCTTTACTCTTATCCGAACGCGCTCCGCTGGATTTTCGGAGGTGGGTGGCTAGTTGAGAACCTCTGGGTTGACGATGTTCCGCGGACGGCGGCCCAGGCAGGCATCCACCACATTCTCAGCGGTACGCCGCTTAAGCTCGTCGCTTGATTCCTCCGTGTACCAGGCGGTGTGCGGTGTAAGCACCACCCGGTCGAGATCCAGCAACGCACCGTTAAGCGGAAGGGGTTCTTCCTCAAAAACGTCCAGGCCGGCAGCCCGGATCCTTCCGGTCTTCAGCGCGTCAATGAGCGCCTCGGTATCAATCACCCCGCCGCGGCAGGTGTTGACGATGGTGGCGCCGTCCTTGAACTGCTCCAAGGTGCCTGCGTTGATCAAATGGTGCGTGTGCTTGTTCAACGGCACGTGCAAAGATACGACGTCGGACGCGGCCAGGAGGTCCTCAAAGGAAACCACTTCGACGCCTTCCTTGGTGGTGGTCCCCGGGGCGTGGAGGGGATCGTACCCCAGGGCGCGGAACCCGAGGGCCTTGGCCTTGGCTGCTGTTGCCGCGCCAATGAGTCCCAGCCCGATGACGCCGAACGTCTGCGAGGAAAAACGGCGGAGCGGTTTGACCGAGTCGAGGAGGTTCCGCCCGGACCGGACTCCCCGGTCCAGGTCCGGGATGCCCCGCGCCAGCGTCAGGGCAAGGGCAATCGCATGGTCGCTGACGTCCTCCACGCCGTAATCGGGCACGTTGGACACGGCGACCCCGCATTCCGTGGCGGCCTGCACGTCAACAGTGTCCACACCCACCCCGTAACGGCTGACAGCTTTCAGGCGGGGCAGGTTTCGAAGCACCCGTTCGGTGATGGGGGCGTACTGGACAATGAGCCCATCCGCCTCCGCCGCAGCCTTCAGGACGTCGTCCTCGGTCCCGCAGTTGGCCCGTTCCAGCACCACGCCGTTGGCGTCCGCCACGGCCTGCTCCTGGCTTATCGACTCAAATTCGTAGTCCGTGATCAGTATGCGCACCATGTTGGTCCGTCCTCTCCTCGATCCCAATCATTGATTCTCATGCCCAGCGGAGAATCAAGGGATCCTTGCGTTTGGCCATTTCCACCAGCTGCGCCCTGGTGTCCGGATTCAGCTCCCCCACCGGTTGCCGCGTCTTGTCGCTGGCGATAATCTTGCCCTCCTTCATCAGGACTTTCGTCGCGCGCAGGCCGCACTGCCGGTTCTCGAAATGGATGAACGGAAGCAGGTCCTCCCAGGCATGGATGGCCTGGCCCCGTTCCCCTGCGTGGAAATCCCGCACGATCCTGCCCAGCTGGTCCGGCACCATGCAGCTGCTCATTGTGCCCTGGGCGCCGGCTTCCAGATCGGGGATGAGCGTAATGGCCTCCTCGCCGTCGAACAGTCCGGGAAGGGCGGGCCCGGCTGCGGCGCGGAGCGCGCGCAGCTTGTCCGCCGCCTGGGGCATCTCGATTTTGGCGTACTTCACCTGCGGAACCTCCCGCGCAATGCGGGCCAGGAGTCCCACGGAAAGGGGGGTGGTGCTCATGGGCGCGTCCTGGATCATGATGTCCACGTCAAGGCCGTCAGCCACGCGCTTGAAGTATTCCACCACCGCCTCGTCGTCCACTTTCATAGTGGCGCCGAAGAACGGGGGCATCAGCATGACCATTTCCGCGCCGAGCTCCTGCGCATGCAGGCTGCGTTCCCGGGCGATCCGTGAGCTGAAGTGGCTGGTGGTGACGCAGACCGGCATCCGCCCATCCAGGTGCTCCATGGTGGTCCGGAGCACTGCCTCGCGTTCCGCATCCGTCAGTGAGAACTGCTCGGAGTAGTTGGCCAGGATGCAGACGGCGTCGGACTTGCCGTCCATCAGGTAGTCCAGCACCCGGCGCTGGCCGTCAAGGTCCAGCTCCTCGTCGTCGGTGAAAATGGTGGGCGCTACCGGCATGACGCCAGTGATGGCACTCATAGTGTTGTCCTTTGGAGATCGTAGAGGTGGCGGTACCGGGATCAGCGGTTGCCGCTCAGGACGGCGGGGACCTCAGCCTCGTAGTCCTCGGCGTCGATGTCCCGGCCGTGCGGGTCCCACTTGTTGACCAGGATCACCACGATGGCGATGGCGGGAACAGCTGCGAGTACCAGCAGCGCCCTGGTTCCCCAGGCTGCCGTGGCCAGGGGCCAGAACACCAGGCCGGCGATCGCTCCGAGCCGGATGCCGATCTGGGTGAATCCGGTACCGGCTCCGCGCAGGGACGTCGGGTAGGACATGGTGGCCATGGTCATTCCCTGGGCCCCGGGGCCAGCTGCGTGGCAGAAGATCAGCAGGCCGATGACGAGGGCACCCACGAAGGACCAGGCACCCTGGACGTTGCTGAGGCTGCCGGCAATCACCATGCAGACGAAGGTGCCGCAGAACCCCAGCAGCGAAAGCTTGCGCGGGCCGATCTTGCCCGAGAGCCGGGCACCGATGAAGCCGCCCGTGACACCGAAGCAGAGGTTGAGGATGAGCGAGGAAACGATGTTGGTCATGACGTTCTGGGTGTGCAGCATTGCGAGCACGATCTGGCCGACGAAGAAGCCGACAGCGTAGTACTCCATGGACTGGCCGGCGTTGATGACGGCAGACAGGACGGTGCGGCCCCGGTACTTCTTGCCGACGAGCTTGCCCCAGGCCTGGGTCAGGGTCATCTGGAACTGCTTGCGTTCGGCGCGGGGGTCAACAGCGTCCGGAGCCACCTCGGCGTCCACGTTGTAGGTGCGCTTGAGGATCTTGGCAGCTTCATGGAGTCCAAGGTTTTGCGCGGCCCAGGACGGGGATTCCGCCATGTACTTCTGGCGGAAGATCATGATTAGGATGGCGGGGACGGCACCGAAGCCCACCACGATCCGCCACATCTGGTTTTCCGACCAGTGCATGTTCTGGAAAAGGAAGTACACGGGTATCAGCAGCGCGAAGGTGGACGCGACGGCGATGTACCACATGGGCTGCCAGAGGGAGACGGTGCCGCCCTTCTTCTTCCGTGAGGCGTATTCGGCAAGGAAGCTGAAGGCCACCGGGAAGTCGACGCCGATGCCCACGCCCATGATGAAGCGGGCAATGATGAGGGTCCACACGTCCGGAGCCAGTGCGCAGGCGATCGCGGCCACGACGAAGAAGACCATGTCAGCCATGAAGACCTTGAAGCGGCCGAGCTTGTCCACGAAGTAGCCGCCGAATACCGATCCGAGGAGGGCGCCCACCATGATGGACGCCGACACGAGGGCCAGCATTTCGGGCGTCAAGGCGAAGTCTTTGGCGATGTACGGCAGGCCGAAGGCTACTGACGTGAAGTCGTAGGCATCCAGGAAGATGCCGCCCAGGGCGATGAGGGTGATCGCGAAGGATTTGCCCTTTTGGAGCTTCCCGCTGTTGATGAGGTCGGTGACGTCCTGCGCCGAGCGCAGGACAAGCCGTTCGCTGCGGGGGGCAGCAGAACCGGGCACTGTTGACATTGGGGGTCCTTTCGAAAAGCGCACTGCTTCGTGTGTTTTCGTGTTCGAGATTTAGAACAATGGTCGAAGTAGCGATCACGCGGTTGCTGGGGTAGGGTGATCGGGAACACAAAGGAGTCTAGGGAGATCACCTCCCCCGGTCAAGCAGGGGACGGGAAAATGGACTGAAAAGCGCGCCACATCAGCGAAAATCGCTCGGGTAAACCAGCTTCAACGGCGTCATTGAGCCAACGTGCGGTCGCCTGAGAGTTGACCTTTGTACTAAATTTCGAACGTGAAAGGGGTTGCTCCGCATGGAGGACCGTCAGATACCCAAGTGGTCCGAGATCCGGGAACTTCTCCAGTTCCGCAGCTTCGAGATGGATCCCGTGCAGCGCAGGCTTGCCCGGGCGTTCACGATCGCCGACCTTCGGGCGATGGCGCAAAAAACTACGCCGAAGGCGGTATTCAACTACACGGACGGCGCCGCCGAGGAGGAGATCACCATCGCCCGGTGCCGACAGGCCTACCGGGACGTGGAGTTCTCCCCCGCTGTCCTGCGCGACGTCTCGGACCCGGACCCGTCCACCGAACTCCTGGGCCGGACCATCGACTTCCCCCTGGTCCTGGCACCCACCGGATATACGAGGATGATGCACAACGACGGCGAGAAGGCCGTGGCCCGGGTCGCCGCCAGGAACAACGTCCCTTACACGCTTTCAACCGTCGGCACCACCACCGTGGAGGACCTTGCCAAAGCGGTGCCGGACGGGAACAACTGGTTCCAGCTCTACATCGCCAAGGACAGGAGCAAGACCGAGGGCCTTCTGGAACGTGTGCTGGCCAGCGGCTACGAGGTACTGATGGTCACCGTCGACACTCAGGTAGGCGGTTCCCGGGTCAGGGAGCTGCGGGACGGCTTGACCATCCCGCCTACGCTGTCGCCAAAGACCTTTGCGGACATGGCCCTGCACCCGTCCTGGTGGTTCGACAAGCTCACCACCCCGCCCATCGAGTTCGCATCACTGCGCGGCTTCGGCGGAAACTCGGCGGAGGTGGCGGACCAGGTCTTCGATCCCGCCCTGACGTTCGAGGACATCGAGTGGCTGCGGCGGGTATGGCCGCACAAACTGCTCGTCAAGGGCATCCAGACCGTCAGGGATGCCGAACGGGTAGTGAAGTTGGGCTGCGACGGCGTTGTCCTCTCCAACCACGGCGGACGGCAGCTTGACCGCTCGCCCACCATCCTTCGGATCCTCCCCCAGGTCCGGGAAGCCCTGGGGGCCGGGCCCACGGTGCTGATCGACAGTGGGATCATGTCCGGCAGCGACATCCTCGCCGCCGTGGGCCTCGGCGCGGATGCTGCGATGGTGGGCCGGGCCTACCTCTATGGCCTGATGGCCGGCGGCGAGCGCGGTGCCGCCCACGCCGTGAAGATCCTGCGCTCACAGTACGTACGGTCCATGCAGTTGCTGGGCGTCAAGTCCACGGCCGGCATTTCGGGCGATCATGTGGCACTGGCCGGCTGACCGCCAAAGGTGGGCCCCGCTCCCCCGGCCGTCAGCGGTAGCCGAGCTCGGCACTCAAGCGGGCAGCGCCGTCGGCCGCCAGCGCCGACCATTCCTCCACCGGGCGCTGGTTCCAGCGCATGTCCGGAACGGAGATGCTCAGGGCGGCCACCACTGCGCCGGTGTGATCCCGGACCGGCGCAGCCACGCAGGAAACGTCCGGGGTGGACTCCCCGGACTCGAAGGCCAGCCCGGAGGCACGGATCTCGTCCAGGACGTTGGCGAGTGCGTGGGGTTCAGTGATGCTTTTGGGGGTCAGTTTGGCAAGGCCCTTTGCGAAGATGCGCTTGCGTTCGGCGTCCGGCAGGTACGCCAGAAGGGCCTTGCCCACGGCGGTGCAGCTCGCCGGAAGCCGGCCGCCCATGCGCGAGACCATGCGCACGGACTGGGTGCTGTCCACCTTGCAGACGTACACCACGTCCGCGCCGTCGAGGATTCCCACATTCACGGTCTCGTCGCACTCCCTGCCCACGGACTGGGCGATGCGCAGCCCGACGGCGTGCAGGTCCAGCCGTTCGGCGAACGCGTTGCCCAGCCGGAAGACGCTCAGCCCCAGATGGTAGGTGGCAGTGGCATCGTCCCGGCGGAGGTATTTGCGCTCCGTCAGGGTGGTGAGCAGTTCGTGGACGGTGGTCCGCGGAAGGCCGGTTCGTTGCACCACTTCGGGGGCGGAGAGGCCGTGGCGGGCATCCATGAAAAGCTCCAGTACGTCAAGGCTCCTCACGACGGCGGGGGTCAAGCGGGGCACTGGGTGTCCTTTCACGGGCGTACCGGGGCATCATGCGCGTTCCAGTCTACTCGCACCGTTCGAAATATCGCACATTGTTCGACAAAGTACGCCACCAGGAACAACAGTTGAATCCAGGAGGAAACCACATGCAAACAACCCCACAGCAGGTCGAAAACCAGATCGTCGCCGCACACGCAGCGTACGAGGAGGCCCGGGACGTGGAACCGGATGTCCGCGGGTCCTGGCTGGAGGCCATCGCCTCTGCCTTGGAGGCAAACGCGGACGAACTCGTGCGCCTCGGAGCCGGGGAAACCCACCTGGACGAGGGCCGGCTGCGCTTCGAACTGAAGCGCTCCGTCTTCCAGCTGCGCCTCTTCTGCAGCGAACTTCTTGCCGGGGAGCACCTGGACGCGGTCATTGACCACGCCGACCCGGACTGGGGCATGGGCCCCCGGCCGGACCTCCGGAAAGTCAACGTGCCCCTCGGCGTCGTAGGCGTCTTCGGCGCCTCCAACTTCCCCTTTGCCTTCAGCGTGATGGGCGGGGACACCGCCTCCGCCCTGGCCGCGGGCTGCGCGGTGGTCCACAAGATCCATGAAGGACACCTGCAGCTGGCACTGCGGACCGCAGCCATCGTCGAGGAAGCCCTTGCTGGCGCCGGCGCGCCACAGGGACTGTTTTCCGCGGTGGTCGGCCGGCAGGCAGCCGAGGCGCTGGTGGACCACCCCTTGACCAAGGCGATCGGGTTCACGGGCTCCACAGCCGGCGGCCGGGCACTGTTTGACCGGGCATGCCGCCGCCCCACGCCAATCCCCTTTTACGGGGAGCTGGGCAGCATCAACCCCGTGTTCGTCACCGAGCAGGCCTGGGCCCGGCGGCGGGACGCCATCCTTTCGGGGTACGCCGCCTCCTTCACGGCAGGAATGGGCCAGTTCTGCACCAAGCCCGGGCTGCTGTTTGCCCCGGTGGAGGATTCCGACGGCGTGGCGCAGCTTCTTCAGCATGAGCTCGAATCCAAGAGCCTGGCACCGCTGCTTAGCCCGAAGCTGCGCGAGGGTTTCGACGCCGCGCTGGAGAAAGTACGGTCCGCCGACGGCGTGGACGTGCTGGTGCGGGGCGATGACTCCGAAGCACCCCGTCCTACCGTGCTGGCCACCACCGCGGAGGCAGTGCTGGCCCAGCCGGAGCTGCTGGAGCAGGAGATGTTCGGCCCCGCCACCCTCCTGATCCGCTACCGCCCCGGAACGGACCTCGCCAAACTGGCAGCCTTGCTGGAGGGCCAGTTGACGGCCACCGTCCAGGGTGAGCCGGAGGAGAAGCTCGATGACCTGCTGACGGTGCTGCGCGAACGGAGCGGCCGCCTGGTCTGGAATGCCTGGCCCACGGGGGTCAGCGTCACCTACGCCCAGCAGCACGGAGGACCCTACCCCGCAACCACCACCCCCTCCACCACGTCGGTGGGCACGGCTGCCATTGGAAGGTTCATGCGCCCCGTGGCGTACGACTCCTTCGCCCCGGAGCAGCTTCCGCCTGCACTGCGCGACGACAACCCCTGGAACATCACACGGCGCGTGGACGGAATCCACGAACCTGCCGGACAGAAAGCAGAAGCACGATGACAACAGTTAGCCCAGACCAGATCCTGCCCGATGGCGCGGACAAGGCCCTTCTTGTGGGGCGTGTCTGGGACCCGGAGTCCGGTGGACCGCGGGTGGTCTCCGTCCGGGGGCAGGAGGTCTTCGACCATACCGCTGACGTCCAGACCGTCTCGGAGCTTCTGGACCTGGACGACCCGGCGGGGCTGATCACCTCAACCCGTGGCGAGCCCAGGTGGGACCTTGCGGCACTGATCGATGCCTCCTTGAAGCAGGACCGCGAACGCGCCCACCTCCTGGCCCCGGTGGACCTGCAGGTCATCAAGGCCTGCGGGGTGACGTTCGTTGACAGCATGATCGAGCGCGTCATCGAGGAACGGTGCGGCGGGGACTTCCAGAAGGCCGCGGCTGTTCGTGAATCCGTGCTCGCCGTTCTTGGGTCAGACCTCGCCGGGGTGCGGCCCGGTTCAGAGCAGGCCCGGCAGGTCAAAAAGGTGTTTACGGCCAAGGGGATGTGGTCCCAGTACCTGGAGGTGGGGCTGGGCCCGGACCCCGAGGTGTTCACCAAGGCCCCGGTCCTTTCCAGCGTCGGCTTTGGTGCCCGGATCGGCCTCCCCAAGTTCTCGCACTGGAACAACCCGGAACCGGAACTCGTCCTGGTGGTTGACTCCACAGGACGGGTACGCGGCGCCACCCTGGGCAACGACGTGAACCTGCGCGATGTGGAAGGCCGCAGCGCCCTCCTCCTGGGGATGGCTAAGGACAACAACGCGTCCAGTTCCATCGGCCCGTTCGTGCGCCTCTTCACCGATGGGTTCAGCATCGAGTCGCTGCGGAGCGAGGACATCACGCTGACAGTGGAGGGAACCGACGGTTACCGGCTTGACGGGCAGAACAGCCTCTCCCGGATCAGCAGGCCCTTCGAGGAACTGGTGGGCGCAGCCTTCGGCAAGCACCACCAGTACCCGGACGGCTTCGCCCTGTTCACCGGCACGCTCTTCGCGCCCAGCCAGGACCGGGACGAGCCGGGCCTGGGCTTCACCCACAAGGAGGGAGACCGGGTCACCATCCGCAGCGCCCAGCTGGGAGCACTGGTCAACACCACCGGCACCACGGAGGAGCTCCCGCCGTGGAGCTTCGGGATCCGCGACCTCATGGCATACCTGTCGCGGAACGTGCACGTCCCGGCCCACCACGGCTAGGACAAAAAGCGAAGGCAGGGTCCAGGTGCCTGGACCTTGCCTTCGCTTTGCTTTCGGGGAAGCACCGCGGCCGTGGTCAGCCCGCGCTTGACGTGGGAACCGGCGCGGGCGTCTCCCCCGTCCCGGAGCCGGCAGTGGGCGCGGGCGTGGCATAGTCAACGGACGACGTCGGCTGCCCGCCTTCCACGTACTGTCCGGCAGGTGCGGTGGCCATCCCAGTCGCGGCCGGGCCGGGAGCGACCGTTTCCGCAGGTGCCCCGGCCGGTTCCGTGGGTCCGGGGCCACTGAGCGAGGACGCGGGACCGGGAGTGGACTCCGCGCTGGGGCCGGCGGTTGGGCCCGCCGAAGCAGTGGACGCTGCGGGCGCGGAGGAATCGGTGCTGACCGAACTTCCCTTCACAATCGCCGTGATCTGCTCCTTGTACCCGTTGAGCGTGGCCCGGATCTCGGAGAGCGGCACGTCCTGGAGGTGCCGGCCATATTCGGCGATCTGGGCCCACAACGCCTCGAGCTGCTGCCTGCTGGCCGCGTCCAGCGGCCCGTCGAGCGTCAGGACCAGCTGGCTGGCCAGGGCGTAGGCCAGGCAGTCCAGGCAGTTGTAGTTCGCCGCGGCCGACAGGTTCTGCGGCACAATCACATCCGCCTGTCCCACCACCAGCACAACCTGGAATCCCACGGCCACCGCGGCGCAGCCACTGCAGTTGGCAAACGCGTAGGCCTCGTTGGTGGTGGTGACGTCATCCCCGTCCTCGGCCCACACCAGGGCGAACGCCACACTGTATTGGACGGACCCGTCCGTGGTGTTCACGGCCAGCGCCTGGTTTCCGTCGGCCTCGGGCGCGGCGGGCCGGTCGAACGGGAACACCCAGGACGGCGCCGCAGCAGCAGGACCGCCAGTGCCCGGAGCAGCCGCGCCCCCGGTGGAAGCCCCGGAAGCAGTGCGGCCGGCCGGCACCAGCACGATGCTCAGCTGCGGGTTGTCCCGCGTCGGCCTGGCGGTGCCCGCGGGCCACAACGCAACAGTCCGTCCGGAGGCGCCCTCCCGCAGCGCCCCGCCGTCACGGGCGGGAAGGATCGCGCGCGTCGCATCCCCCAGCGTCCCGCGTTCGTACGACTGCACCGGCCGGTACGTCCCGCCGTCGGGCCACCAGGCCCAGGCGAGCCCGGCCAGCACGGCGGCCACGCCGGCCATGGCAACGGTCCGCTGCACCGCCTTGCCGGATGTCTTTCGCCACAGCCCTGTGACCAGCTGCCGCAGCAGCCGGACCACGATGTAGAGAACGCCCAGCAGTGGCACGGCCACCACAACAATCGCCAGTGCACGCACTGCCGCGCCGGCGATATCCCCGGTGGCCAGGCTCGCGGCGAGCGCTTCCTGCTGCTTGCCTGCACTGGCCCAGCCGGTGGCCAGCAGCCGCGGCAGGGACAGCACCATCATCACCATGCTGAACAGCAACACCGGCACGGTCACCAGGACCCAGACGGTGACCACGGCCCGCGCCCACGGCTTGAGCGCCCTGCTGTCCGGGTTCCCCCACCGCCACGGAAGGATCCCCAGGAGGGTGGGCTTGATCCGCTGGAACAGGTCCGGGACACCGGTGGCGTCGGCCAGGATGTGGTAGCCGTCGTACTTCACCAGCGGGATGAGCTGGCGCACCATCTGCAGGATCTGCGTGACCACTACCAGCAGGAGCGCGTCAAAGCCGGTGGCCCACCACAGCCCCATGATGGCCACCGCCACGATCGCGTTGAAGTACAACCCGCCCAGATCGGTGCGGATCCTGCCGCCGCGGCCCAGCCGATAGGAGTCGGTGACGTCCGTGAAGAACGCCGGCCACAACAGGTACAGTCCCGCGCCCATGGCCCCGGGCGTGGCACCGCCCCTGCGGGTGGCGGCGGCGTGGCCGAACTCGTGGAAGCCGGCGGACAGGATGGTGACGGCGAGGATCAGCAGCAGGAGGGCAGGCTGGGCGAAGGCCTCGTGCGTGGCCGAGCCAAGTCCCTTGACCATGAGCACCCACCAGCAGGCCGCCAGGAACGCGGCCGTCACGGCCACCACGATCAGCGGATTGAACAGCACGGCGAACGGCGCGGTGATCCTGCGGGTGCGTTCGGGGTCGGACACGATGTAGCGGAACCGCAGGCCCAGCAGCGGGTTGGATTTTTTGACCTCGGGCTGGGTGCCGTCGGCGAGCCGGAGCACGCCCATGGGCAGCAGTTGCTTGTCCATCAGGGTGCGGACGTTGTCGGCAGACACCAGCCGGCCGGATCCTTCGGACACCTGCCGGGCGATGGCCTCGAGGTCGCGCGTCCCGTCCGCGGCCTCGAGCACCAGGTACAGGAGGCTGGTCAGCTGCAGGGTCTGGCCGTCGGCCCGGCGCACCAGGGCCGGTGGTTCGCGGTAGCCGGACCCCTCCGCCGTGCCGAGCAGCTGGACGCCGTTGGCCCGGGCCGGAAGGTGGGGGCCCGCCGTGGTGGTTCCGCCCGGCGGATCCTGCGCAAAAGTAAGGCGTGACGACGGCGGGCCCGCCTCGGGAGGCGGCCCGCCGTGGGTTTGGGTCATCTTTGCTTACTGCTGCAGGTCGGACTGCTGGCCGGCGGTGGCATTGGCCTCGCCGTCGATGTGCTGCGAGATGGTGGCGCTCTGGTCCGAGATGGCGTACGCCTGGCTGTCGATGGAGCCGATGTTCGCGGCAACGGCCGCATCGATGGGGGCGGCAACGTTGGCGTTGGCAGCCACCGCTCCGTTGATGGGGGCGGCGATGGCGGCGTCGGCGTCCAGGTTCACGTCGACGTTCAGCAGGTTGCCGTTCAAAGCGCCGGCTGCATCGGTCAACCCGCCGGTGCCGGTGGGGGCGGTGGCCCCGAGGGATCCATCAGTGGTCCCGGTGTCAGCGGTTCCCGTGTCTGTGGTTCCCGCGTCAGTGGTGCCGTCCGCCTGGCCGATCACGCTGTCCTGGGTGGAATCGGCGTTGGCGTCGGCCGTGATGCCCTGGTCGATCGCCGCGTCCTGGCTGGACAGGGCCTGCGCGTCCGAGCCGTAGGAGAGGATGTTCGCCGAGGCTGCAGCATCGATGGGCGCTGCCACGTTGGCATTGGCGGCGACGGCAAGGTCGATGGGTGCTGCGGCGTTTATACCCAGGTCCAGGTCCGCGTTCAGGTCCAGGACGGATGCCACTTCCTTGTCCGGCAGGGCTGTAGCCTGCTCCGACATCAGTTCTTCGTCTGTGAGGGGACGCATTTCGTTGTCCATGCTTGAGACCTCCGGTGCCGCGCGGGTGCTCTGCCCCCAGCGGGCAGCCCGCGCCAGACAATAGTAAGCATGGTTAGCAGTTTTGCGCAGGGGCGTGCCGCTCCGTGCTACGACCCGGCCAGTCGAAGGATTTCAGCCGCGACGCCTGCCGCCCCGCCGTGCTGGACGAGGTGCGGCTTGCCGGGAATCTCCAAAAAGGTTCCGTTGGGCGCAGTGGCGGCCAGTTTCTCGCACCAGTCCCGCGGCGCGATGGGATCCCGGGCGCCGCGGATCACAGTGACCGGCTGGCTTATCAGGGCCAGCTGTGCGTCCAGGTCGTAGCCCATCATGACGGGCAGCTCGGTGAGGTACCAGCGCAACCCGGAGCGGGCGTAGTCGGTGAACACCACCGCATTCGCCAGCGGGCTCTCCTTCAGGCAGTCCACACTCAGGGACAGGGACTGGTGGAGGACAGTCCGGCGGGACGGGTCCACCACTGGGCCCAGGAGCGCCACATGGGAAACCAGGTCCGGCCGCTGGACTGCGAGCTCGGTGGCGAACTGCGTCCCCATGGATTGCCCCACCACCACGACGCGGCGGGCCCCCATCTTTTCCAGGACATGGGCCGCATGGGCCGCATAGTCGGCCACGGACAGTTGGCGGTCCGGAGTGGGCGTGCCGCCGAATCCGGGGAGGTCCACGGCCAACGTATCGCCGTGGCGGGCCAGCAGAAGCTGCAGGCGCCGGTAATAACGGTGGGACATTCCGATGCCGTGCAACAGCACAAAGATCGTGCCGGTGGAAGCCGCCGGGCCCGCCAGGAAATGGACGTGGGAGGTCAGTCCCCCCGTGGTGACGATCCGGGGCGTGGGGCGGGGACCCCTTCCGGGCAGGCGCAGCCGGCGCCAGCCGGGTTCAGCGTCAGGTGTTTGCTCGGTTGCGGCGTGCACCGTTGGTCCCTTTCAATTCAAAATACTGCGAGCGATTCACTACCCTAAAGTGGCCAGCGCGGCAGGTGCGCTATGGACGGTGACCAGCGTGTCGGCATCGACCGACCTCACTTCACCGTCGATCTGGTACGGGATGGGCTTGAGGGTGGTGAATCCGTAGCTGCTGACGCTGGGCTGGTCCCCCAGCCCCTTGGTGGCTGCCCGCAGCGCGGTCAGCAGGATCCGCAGCTTGGACCTATGGGGGAAAATCACCACTTCGAACTTGCCGTCCGCCAGCTTGTCGTCCGCTTCGCTCAGGGTGGCGTACTTGGCCATCTGGGCGATGTTGGCAAACACCAGGCTGTCGAATTTCTGCCGCTTGCCCCCGGTGGGCAGGATTTCAAAGGGCTTGAATTTGGAGAAGGTGCGGACCACGGAGAAGGTTTCCTTCAGCGCGCCCTTGCTGCCCTTTTCCAGGCCGATGGCCATGACCGGGGTCAGGCCGAAGCCGATGTAGGAGTGGGCGTACTCGTCAGGGGCGTCGCCGGGCTGCCCTGTGGTGATGCGGAGGAGGTCCATGCGCCGGACGTCACCGGCGGCGATGGCCTGCTCAAGCGGTACCGTGCCCGTGGCGCGCCGGTGGTCATTGGCGTTGCCCGCAGCCATCACTGCGCAGACGGCATCAGGGTTTCCGGCCTGCATGACACCGTTCACCACCTCGTTGTAGCCTCCGTCCCCGCTGACCGAGACCACCAGTACGTCCCCGCCGTCTGCGGCGGCTTCGCGGGCCAGCTGGGTGGCGTGCCCCGCGTGGCTGGTGGGCTGGAGCCTGATCTCCGCCGCATAGGGCAGCAGTTCGGTGAGGCTGGCCCGGAGCTGCTCGGCGAGCGCGGGGGCGTCACCGGTGCTGTTGGGGTTGAAGATGATGCAGATGGAGCGGAACTTTTGCTGTGCACTCATGGCGGCTCCTAGCTGTTGCCGGTGTGGACCAGGCTGTCCGGGTCCTGCTGCTGGGCCGGGGCATCAGCCAGGCCGGCGGGCGTGAGGTCAAGGTGTTCGACGGCGGCAACGCGATCGTGCGCGGCGGCAGGCCCGTGGACGGAAGCGGGGGCGGTGCTGGTGCAGTTGTTGGTCTTCATGTGCGGGGTACTCCTTGGGATGTCACAGGGACGGAAGGTTTGGGAGGGAAGGGCTGCTACGTGTTCTGCCGTGGTTTCCAGCACCTTGGAGCGCCGGCATTTGGAGCAGTGGACGGCCACGGCAATGGTTGAGCTGCGGAAATTCAGGACGGCCTGCGAGTCAACGATCAGGTGGAAGTCGGTGTCGCAGTCGGGGCACCAGGGGTGTTTCCCCCGGGGCTGGAGGGCGTGCCTGGGGAAATAACTGTTGGAGGCAGGGGTGACGGGAAAGGTCACACCAGGGCCCTGTAGCTGCACAGGATGTAATCGGCGGCTGCCGGCCCTGTCATTCGCAGGCTTTGGCCGGGGCGGACGCGCTGGCTCATGGCGTCCCAGAAGAGGTGCTCGGGCTGGGGCTCCTGCTGGGACAGGCTGCACCAGCTGGTGTAGAGGCCGTACAGGGAGTCGTCGTCGAGGGTGCGTCCGGACTCGTGGTCGGGGCAGGTGGCTTCGTGAAGGAATTGGGCAAACTGCGAGTGCGCCATGATGGCTCTTTTCAAAACAAGGTGCAGAGGTGCGCCGGTCGTCTACAGCGGCTTTGAGCCCGGACCTTGCACGTGGTCCGGGCGGTTTGCCGGCGGTCTGGGGACGGACCGGCAGGGCGATAAAAACGAATGGATTACGCCCGGCCGTGGGGCGTCATCAAAATTTATGGCCTCTGGGGTGTGTGGAGATGCGAGGTTTTCCTGAGTAAAGGTGCGAGCGGCCAGGGCGGCCATGCAAACGCTGATCCCTTTACTGAAACCATGTCAACAAATTCTCTACACTCTGGACTTTACCGGCAGCCCGGAGCGCTAAGCAAGCTTAGGCAGTGCCGCGGCCTGGTGGACACCGCCTCTGCGGGCCCCGGGAAACAGCAGAAGGGCGACGGCAGCTGCAGGAATCCTACGTTGCCTTACCATTTCCTATAGGATATGTTACTCACGTCACAACCGAAATACCGCCTTTGAGCCATGGCGGGAGAGCTTTCCGGACCATCAGGCCGGACAGCGCCGTAGGAGCAAATCCTCCCCAGGAATCTCTCAGGCCCCGCACCGCCATGGTCAGGCAACTCTGGAAAGAGCCATCCCAGTGGAAGGCTCGCCGACGGTGCAACCGGAACATGTTCCGGGAATCTCTCAGGCCCCAAAACAGAGCGGGGAGGAAATACAACGTAATCCGGCGCTCCCCCGCGCCCTCCACCCCTTGGAGATTCTTTATGTCCACCACACCTGCCGGGACGGAATCCGCCGGCATTGAACAGTTCGGGTACACCCAGGAACTGAAAAGGACACTCACCTTCAGCGACCTGATGATCTATGGCTTGATCTTCATGGTCCCCATCGCCCCGTTCGCGATCTTCGGCGGCGTCTTCCACGACTCGGGCGGCATGGCGCCGCTGGCCTACATCGTTGCCCTGTTCGCCATGATGTTCTCCGCCAATTCCTACGCGCAGATGGCCCAGGCATTCCCCATGTCGGGCTCCGTCTACACCTATGTGGGCCGGGGCATCGGACGGCCCGTGGGCTTCGTGGCCGGCTGGATGATCCTGCTGGACTACCTCCTCATCCCCTGCCTGCTGTACTTAGCTGCAGGCATTGCCATGAACGGCATCGTCCCCGCCGTGCCGGTGTGGGTCTGGCTGGTTGCCTTCGTCCTGCTGAACACCGTGATCAACTACATGGGCATCCAGTTCACGGCCAGGGTCAACAAGATCATGCTGATCCTGGAGCTCGTTGTCCTTGCCATCTTCCTGGTGGTCGGCCTGGTGGCGCTGGCCCAGGGCAAGGGTCGCGGCTTCAGCTTCGACGCGTTCTTCAACTCCAGCACGTTCTCGCTCCCGCTGCTCTTCGGCGCGGCGTCCATTGCCGTGCTCTCGTTCCTCGGCTTCGACGGCATCTCCACGCTGGCCGAGGAAAACAGCGGCAGCAGCAAGTCACTGGGACGGTCCATGATCGCCGCGCTTGCCATGGTGGGTGTGCTGTTCGTGGTCCAGACCTGGGTGGCCTCCATGCTCGTTGAGGACCCGGCAGCCATCCTCGAAAACGGCGACCCCGGCGGCACCGCCTTCTACGACGCGGCGGCCAACGCCGGCGGGCCCTTCATGTTCGTCCTCACCGCCGCGGCCACCGCCGTCGCCTGGGGCTTCGCCAACGCCCTGGTGGCCCAGGCCGCAACGTCCCGGCTCCTGTTCGCCATGGCCCGGGACCGGCAGCTGCCCCGCTTCCTCAGCAAGATCAGCGCAAAGCACAAGGTCCCGGTCAACGCCACGTTCGTCGTCGCGGTCATCTCGCTGATCCTGGGCATCTACCTGACCATCCTGCCGGACGGGCTGGTGGCAATTTCAGCGCTGGTGAACTTCGGTGCGCTGACCGCCTTCCTGGTCCTGAACATCGCGGTCATCTGGTGGTTCGTCTTCAAGCTGAAGTCCCGCCGCTGGTTCGTCCACCTGGTGTTCCCCCTTGCCGGGGCGCTGATCCTGGCCACGGTGATCTACAACGCCCGCACCGGCGCCCAACTGCTGGGCCTGCTGTGGCTCGTGGTGGGGATCGTCGTCGCCATCGTCCTGTACAAGACAGGGCGGATGGGTAAGGAGGAAGCACCGGCGACGACGGCGGCCGGCGAACCGACAGCTGCGGAGGTCAACTAACCATGACGGTACACAAGCTCGCACCACAGCCCGGCGAATACTCGTACGTGTTCGGCGGCAGGGAACCAATGCTCAGCATCCACCCCGGCGACATCGTGGAGGTCAGCACCGAGGACTGCTTCGGTGGCCGCGTCACCTCCCCGGACCAGCTGCCCAGCCAGGTGGTGCCCTTCAACGAGATGAACCCGGTGTCCGGACCCATCGAGGTGCAGGGCGCGGAACCGGGCGACATGCTGGCCGTCCATTTCGTGTCCATCGTCCCGGCCCGGAAGTACGCCGTGTCCTGCGTGCTCCCGACCTTTGGCGCGCTGGCCGCAACCCGCGAGACGGCAATGTTGAACGAGCCGCTCGAGGAGCGCGTCTGGTTCTACGACATCGACCTCGAGAAGTGGCAGGCAACCTTCCGGGCACGCAACTCTGAGTTCGCCCTGCAGCTCCCGTTGGACCCCATGCACGGCACGGTGGGGGTTGCCCCCGCCGGCGGCGAGGTACGCCTGGTGATGACGCCGTCCACGCACGGCGGGAACATGGACACCCCGGAGGCCCGCGCCGGGACCACGCTGTACCTGCCCGTCAACGTGGCCGGGGCGATGCTGTCGCTCGGCGACGGTCATGCCCGACAGGGCGAGGGGGAAGTCTGCGGAACCGGTCTGGAATCGGCCATGAATTCGGTCATCGCGGTGGACCTCATCAAGGAGGGTGCCGCCGCCTGGCCGCGCCTTGAGAACGACGAGTACATCATGAGCACCGGGTCCACCCGCCCGCTGGAGGATGCGTACCGGATCAGCCAGAAGGACCTCATCGCGTGGACCTCGGACCTGACCGGGATGGACCTGCTGGACTCCTACCAGCTGGTCAGCCAGATGGGCCTGGCACCGGCGGCCAACGTCTGCGATCCCAACTACACCATGGTGGCCAAGCTGCCCAAGTGGACGCTGCAGGGCGCGCAGGCATATGGCGGCGCCCACAGCCGCCTGCGGAAGGCGGCCCAGGACTACACCTCGCGCTAAAAAACCTCACGAAACAACAGGAGCGCTGCGGGCCCACCTCCAGGCCTGCGGCGCTTCTGCCGTTTCCGGCCTCGGCCCGCATGCACGGGAAGCCGAACTTTGCGGTGACCTTGAGGCAATCTTGACCAAACAGGCGCACGTCCTTGAGGGAGCCCGTCCAAAGTGATGCACAAGGGACGGGGAATGCAGCCTTATTGCACCTGGGTACTGGGACCCAGTCAACCCGCGCCCACGTCGGATAAAACCGATGGTCTCAGACGCCTGGCGGCGCTAAGCAGCGGCGCCGCCAGGCAACCACTTCCATCTTCCACACAGGCCAGGGGCCGGCGGCGGAGGCCAAGGGATCAGCGTCGATCCGAAAAGCCGCCGGTTCCCACTTCCTTGGAAAAGTACGACGTCCCGCTACCCGTCCAGCCGCGCCGCGTTGCTGTCCCGCGGCACCACGACGTGCACGGCGTTGCGCTCGATGGTGAAGTCCGCGGGCGTGACCGTGGCAATCTCGCCGTCGAGGTTCACCGGCAGCGGCGGCCCGGTCACCAGCCGGACATGCCGGGTGGTCAGGTGGTGCACGCCGTCGCGCTCAACGAAGCTGCCGTCCCTGAGCAGGCGGGCGATCCGCACGTGCTCCCGGAGCGGCGCCCCGGGGATGGCATAGATGTCCAGTGTGTGGTCGTCGATTCCGGCAGTGGGCGAGACCGCGTTGCCGCCCCCGTAATGCCGGCCGTTGCCCACCGCGACCTGAAGCATGTTATCCAGCTCCAGCGTTTGATGGTCCCCGTCCGGGAACTCGAGCCGGGCCCGGAAGGGCTTGTGCCTGGCATAGGCGCGAACGGCTGCTACGCCGTAGGCCAGCGGCCCCAGCCGCCGCTTCAGCCGCGGACTCAGGCTTTCCGTCACGCCGACCGACAAACCAACTGAAGCGACATTGAGGAACGGCTGGCCATTGGCCCGCCCGAGATCGATGTCCACCACTTTCCCGTCGGCGAGCGCAGCACACGCAGCGTCCAGGCCGTTCGGTATTTCAAGGGTCCGGGCAAGGTCGTTGGCGGTTCCCAGCGGCAGGACTCCGAGTACAGTCCCAGTACCGGCGAGCTGACCGGCAACGTAGGACACGGTGCCGTCGCCGCCGCCCACAACCACCAGGTCGTGCCCTTCGGCAACCACCCGCTTCAGCGTGTCCGGCAGTTCCGCGCCGGAACGGAGGTGGTGCACGGCGGAAACCGGCAGCCCGGCCTGTTCCAGCCTGCCCACCGCCAAGTCCGGCCCCGCCGCTGCCAAACGCGCACCTGCGTTGATGATCACGGCAGCAGAATCAGCATCCCGGGCAGCCTTCATGGCCACCATCCTAGGCGGACGGAACTGGGAGGTTGCTGGTAACGGCGCAGTAACGCGCACGTGATCGACTCGTACTGCGCTTCCCCTGCATGTGAGGCCCATGTGATGAGTCAATCCTGGAATTCGGTCAGGGTGGCAGGCCTGTCCATCAACGTCCCGGCCCCCATGGCCGCGAGCGTGACGTCACCGTTGGCGCATTAAAAGGGTCGCCCCGGCGGCCAGGCAGTATGGGCACCACACCCAGGAAATGGATCCGGCATGAACACCACCGACAGCCCCGTCCCCGAAGCAACGCCTGATGATGAGCAGATGCTTGCCGCGCTGCGGCAGTTCATCAGGACCAGGGGCGCCACCTACCTGGAGGACCCGAACATCACCTCCGTTGGTGTGGGCCACAAGGTGGTGGACGGGAAGCCAACCGGCGAGATTTCACTCCAGTTCACCGTGGGCCAGAAAGTGGCACCGGAAGCCCTGGAATCCCTCAACACCAACCCCATACCGGACACCATTATGGTGGACGGGGTCCCGGTTCCCACTGATGTGATCGAACGGGACTACCGCCCCTCGTTCCGGGCAGTGGCGGAGGTGGAGCCCCCAGCCACCAAGGTCCGGCTGGACCCCATCAGGCCGGGGGTCAGTGTGG
Source organism: Pseudarthrobacter defluvii (assembly GCF_030816725.1). Taxonomy (NCBI): domain Bacteria; kingdom Bacillati; phylum Actinomycetota; class Actinomycetes; order Micrococcales; family Micrococcaceae; genus Pseudarthrobacter; species Pseudarthrobacter defluvii. The sequence goes on along the minus strand of NZ_JAUSYG010000001.1, from coordinate 825,833 downwards.
GCAACATCCACTCCAGCGCCGGAACCATCGGCTGCATCGTGTACGACCGGCACGACGGGACGCCCCTGGTCCTCAGCAACTGGCACGTGCTGCACGGCGATACCGGCGCCCTTGGCGACGTGGTGGTCCAGCCGGGGCCCCACGACGACAACCGGATCAACGCCAACGGGCTGGGCCGGCTGGTGCGCTCGCACCTGGGCGTCGCGGGTGACTGCGCCGTGGCAACCATTGCGGACCGCGGCTTCACCACGGCAATCCAGTCCCTGGACGTGACCCCGGACCGGCTCGGGGAACCTGAGATCGGCGACAAGGTGATCAAGAGCGGCCGCACCACGGGGGTGACCCACGGGGTGGTGCGCCGGGTGGACGTCATCGCCAAACTCTTTTACGGCTCTGCGGGGATGCACACCATCGGCGGCTTCGAAATCGGGCCCGACCCCGCAAACCCCCCGGTGGACGGGGAAATCAGCCGCGGCGGGGACTCGGGGTCCGCCTGGATCTTCAAGACCCCCTCGGGTGAACTCACCACCGTCCTGGCGGGGCTGCACTTCGGCGGGGAATCCGGGGACAGCGCTGACGAGCATGCGCTGGCCTGCCTGCCTCAGTCCGTGTTCGAAAAGCTGGAAATCACCCTGCGGCCGCCGGCGGATCCCGAGGCGGCCGAGGTTGTTCCCCAGGGGTTCCTGAGTGACTTCCTCGGCCAGCCTGTCGCCCTGCCCACGCTCGGTGCTGCCGTGAACACAGACGGGGTTCGCTTCGCCGGCTCGGACATCATCCCGTACACCCACTTCTCGCTCTGCCTCAACACGTCACGGCGGTTTGCCCGCTGGGTGGCGTGGAATGTCGACGGCGGCAGCCTGCAAAAGCTCAGCCGCACGGGAATCAGCTTCATCAAGGACCCCCGGCTCCCCGCAGGCGTCCAGGTTGGGGACGAGCTGTACCGCGGCAACCGGGTGGACCGCGGCCACCTGGCGCGCCGGGCGGACCTGGTCTGGGGAGCGGCGGACGAAGCCGGCCGGGCGAACAAGGACTCGTTCTACTTCACCAACATCACCCCGCAGTTGGAGGACTTCAACCAGAGCAGCAAGAACGGGGTATGGGGCCGGCTTGAGGATGCGGTGTTCGAGGACGTGGACGTTGCAGACCTGAAGATCAGCGTGTTCGGCGGCCCGGTGCTGCAGGACGGTGACCGCCTCTACCGGGGTACTGCCCTGCCGCGCGAGTACTGGAAAATCATCGCGTTCGTAGAGCAGGGGCAGCTCAAGGCCAGGGCCTTCCTGCTGACCCAGAACCTGGACCAGCTCGAAGCGCTTGAGCTCGACGAATTCCGCGTGTTCCAGGTTGCCGTCACCGAAATCGAGGAACGGACCAGCCTGCAGTTCGCGGAGGCACTGAGGCTGGCGGACACCTTTGCCGTCCCCGAGGCGGTTGGCGACAGGCGGCCGCTGGAGGGTACGTCGGACATCCAGTGGTGAGTGCCTACTGGATGTCTTCGTCCGGGGGCGGGAGCTGGTAGCCCAGCTCCTGGTCCACGGACTGCACTCCGCTCACTTTCTTCAGGTCCTGGAGTCTGTCATTCGGCGCGGAGCCGGTGATGAAGCCCATTTCCAGGACCTGTTCCACCTGCATGCCGCGGGCGCGCAGGGCGTCCGCGACGTCGGCGATGGCGGACAGGTACTCCTGGTGCACCGTCACATTGATGTTGACCATTCCTCAGGCTATCCCTCATCGCGTAGCAGGCGGTTCCTGTCAGACGGCGGGTCTTACGTCCCTACACCGGGGCGATGACCAGGCCGGACCCAACGTCCAGCGACGGTGCGATGAGCCGGTCGCAGTCCTGGACCAGCGAGGACCAGAGTTCCCGTCCGCGGAAGCCGGTGGCCTGCGCCCAGAGGGCGGCAACGCCGGCGGCGTGCGGGGTGGCCATGCTGGTGCCGCTGATGGTCCGGTACCGGGTGGGCATGGGCCAGGACGAGTAGACCTGCCAGCCGGGCCCGGCAACGTCCACCTGCCCGCCGCGGACCGGCAGGGTGCGCGCGGAGAAGAAGGCAACGTCCAGCTGGTGGTCCAGGGCGCCCACCGCCATGATGAACGGGCTGTTGGCCGGGGTGCCCACAAAGCCGAAGTTGCCCTGGAGGCGGCGCGCGTTGTTTCCGGCGGCGGCGATGATCAGCGTGCCGGCGTCAAGTGCCCGCTTGCCTGCTGCGACGTACGGCGGGTGGATTTGCCGCACGTCGGCTCCGAGGGACATGGAAATGATGTGGCAGCCGCTGGACAACGCCCAGTCGATGCCGGCCAGGATGCCGGCGTCGCTGCCGGAACCGGAGTTGCCCAGCACTTTGCCGGCGAAGATGTCGGCCTCGTAGGCAACGCCGTAGCGGGGCCCCGTGGACGGGGACTTGGAGCCGCAGGAGGTGCCGATGCAGTGCGTGCCGTGCCCGTGTCCGTCCTCGGGGCCCTCCCCCTGGACGAAGGAGCGGGTGGTGATGTTGCGTCCGGCGAAGTCAGGGTGCGTTGCGTCGAAACCGGTGTCCAGGACTGCCACCTTCACCCCGCGCCCGGAGTACTGGGACGATTGGGCCTGGACGGCCTGCAGCCCCCATGTGAACTGGTCGGTGTCCTGGAAGATCGGCACCGTTGGCGGTGCCGCCACGCCGGTCCCCTGGCCGTTGCCGTTCAGGCGCGTGTCCAGGTCCAGGACTGCATCGCGGTAGCCCCTGACGTACTCGGTGGGACCGGCCGGGAGGACATGGTGGATCAGTTCCGGCGAGACGGACAGCACTGCATTCTCCACTGCCTCGGTAGTCTGCAGCGCGCCGATCTGCTCCGGGGCGGCCGAAACCACTGCGATGCCCAGGGAGCTGAAGTATGTGGCATCAGCACCGCTGCTTTCCGAGACATCCACTTCGCGGTCCCCGAAGTCCCGCGAGTCCGCCACGTTGGACAGGCCCGCCGATTCCAGCACCGAGGACGGGCTGGCCGCGTCACGGGCAAAGACCACGATGAATCGGCCGGTGGTCTCGGCCCCCGAATAGTCTGCCGCTGGGACGGGCCCGGGCAAATTTTCGGATGGGGGGAAGGAATTCGGGTCGATCATTTCAGGTCTCCTTTGCTGCGGGTTGAAGGATGGTGCGTGGTTTCACAGGGCCAGCGGCCTGGGGGTGACGGTGAGGCGCAGGCCTGCGTTGGTGCCGAGAAGGTGCCTGGACACCTCGGGAACGGGAATGAATCCCTGCCAGCGGTTCGGCGTGGGGTCGGTGTCCTTGAGCAGGTCCTCGTCGCCGGCTCCCCAGTTGCGCAGGGCGTTGGGGATGGTGCTGTTCCACGCGGCCCAGGCCTTGGGCAGGGGCCGGTCCGCGGAGGGCGGTTCGATTTCCACCAGCAGTGTGTCCTGCCAGTCCTCGGTCTGTTCCAAGTGGTCCGCGAAGAAGAAGTGTCCATCTTTTTCCTTGACGGACATGAGCCTGAGCTTCAGGGCCTGGCGCAGCCGCGGCACCGCTTTTCCGTTCACCAGCGGCCGTGGTGCCTTGGAGGAAAGGAATGTGGTCAACAGCGGGACCGGTGAGTCGATGGGGTCTGCGTCCTTCCAGTGCTCGATCTGGACCGGGCAGTAGTGGGCGGCAGTTTGTTCATGGACCAGGACCGGCAGCCCCCGGATGGCCAGGCCCACGTCCAGTTGGAACTCCACCTCCGGCGGGTCGGACTTGCCCACAGTGAAGCCCACCAGTTCCACCTCGACTTTGAGATCGCCGAACAGGAACCGCTGGAGGTTCTGGTAGCCCTCTTCGGAGTTGACGATTCCGTAGCGTCCGCTGTGGCTGCGGTGTACCACTGCCACCACCGCGTCTTTGACGGCGGCATTATCCATCTGGACCAGCCCGTCGCTGCGGGCGCCCACTGCTTTGGCGGACAGGCCCAGGGCGACGTCGTAGTCTTCGGGGTTGGAGCCCACCAGGCAGAACAGCTCATCCAAGGGGAACCCGTCATCGGGCATCTCGGTGGGCCGGAAGTTTTCGCGCGTCAGGGTCCGCCTGAGTGCCGGCGGCGTGAGGTATTCGTACATCCGGTCGGGCCCGAAGATGTCCGCCCCCTGGAATCGGGTGGCATCCCGGAGTTTCTCGAAGAACCCGAACCCCACCGCGAACCGGATGCCACCATGCGGGGTGGCGTACGTGAACAGCCGGGCAACATATTTGGCCCCGGCGGCGGGGTCGATCGAGCCGTCCCCACGGGGCAGGCTTTCGGGGATGACGCGCTGCAGGAGCGAGCGGCAGATGAGTCCGCCCATGGAATGCGCCACCAGGAAGACCTTGGGCGCGCCGGTCTTTTCCGGCACGAGTTTGACCAGGCTGAACAAGTCCTGGGCCGCGTCCTCGAACTTGAAGCTCCCGGGGTCCTCGTCGAAGGTATCCGCTGAGTCGTCGTAAAAGCGGTGGATCCAGATCGAGGCCGGGTTCACGGAATTGGGATCGGCGCTGTTGAGGAAGGCCCACTGGTCCCCGTGGACCGGCACCTCGTACTGGTGGTCTGCCACCAGGCGCAGCATCGGGGACTCGAACTGGTGGAACCTCGCCCGTCCGCTGCCGTCGGCGCGGACGTGGACGGACCCCTGGCTGAAGCCGTAGAAGGGGTCGTCAACAGCGCTGTTGACGGAGGCGCCGGTGCCGGCGAAGCCGCGGACGTAGATCACCGGCAGACGGCCGTCGTGAAGGGCATTTCCCATGGGGAGAGTGCAGCACGGGTGCCGTTACGGCCGCGTTACCGCCTACAGGGGGCCGAACGCCGAGGAGGCGTACGACGGCGGCGCGCGGCCGCCGTCGTGCCCGTCCCCTTCCCGAGGTGAGGGAAGGGTTGCACAACCGTAACCCGGGGCTCGTTCCTTCCGCCCGCCACACCCGCTACTGTCAACTGCACCATCCGGGTTACAACGGAAGAGGCACGATGAGCATCGACATCGAAATCGGCAGTGGCCTCAGCAATGAGGACGCAGCGCACTTTGCGGCCACCACGGAAGCAATCACCACAGCGATGCAACAGGTACAGGAACGGCACCCCGCCTACAGCTGGGTCTGGACGCACGAGATCCGTTGCCGGGGATGCCACGCCAGCCTGGACATACCCGCACTCGCCAGCACGAAGGCAAACGCGGACAAGGCGTTTCACCTGCATCAAACAGTCCAACTGGACGCCTTGCTGGCCATGAAAACCGGCTAGCATCGGGGGATGCCGTCCCTCTCCGTGGTCATCCCGTGCAAGGATGACGGCCCTTTCCTGCAGCGCTGCCTCCAGGCACTGCAGTCCCAGACCGTGGCTCCGCTGGAAATCATCGTGGTGGACAACGACTCCAGCGACGACACCCCCACCATCGCTGCCACATACGGCGCCCGGGTCCTTCACGAACACGTGCCTGGGATCGCGTCCGCAGCCTCCGCCGGTTATGACGCCGCCACGGGGGACGTCATTGCCCGGTGCGACGCGGACAGCGTCCCGCCGCCGGACTGGCTGGAACGCATCCACCGGCGTTTCCAGCAGGAGCCGGACCTGGCCCTCCTCACCGGGCCGGGCGTCTTCTACGGCACCGGCCGGATCCGCAGCAGGCTGGCCGGGATCGCCTACATCCAGGCCTACTTCCTCCTCATGGCTGCGGCGATGGGCCACTGGCCGCCCTTCGGCTCCAACTGCGCCTTCCGCCGCCGGGATTGGGAGCAGGCCCGCAGCAGGGTGAACCGCCTGGACCAGGGCGTGCACGACGACGTCGACCTCGGCTTTGCGCTCGACCCCACCCGGCGCACGGCCTACGACAGTTCGCTGAAGGTCGGCATTTCGGCCCGGGCACTGGCGGGCGGAGCCGACGCGCGGCTGCGCTTCAAGCGCGCCTTCCACACCCTGGGCATCCACTGGCGGCAAGCGCCGCCGTGGGAACGCTGGGACGCATCGTTGAAAGCACGGCGGGAGCGGCGCCGTCGTCCGTCACCGCAGCGGTAAGCCCCCGGACCGCTACGCCGCGCCGAAGCGGTCCGGGTAGAGCAGGGGCAGCTGGAGGGTCAGCCACGGGCTGAAGGCCCACGGCGTGGCGGCCACGGCGGCGGTGATCAGCGCCGGATCGGTCCACTGCCATTCCATGACCTCGTCCGCGCGGGGAGCCAGCGCCGAGGCGGCCCGTGCGGTGAAGACGGGGCAGATTTCGTTTTCCACCACACCGGACGCATCCACTGCCCGGTAGCGGAAGTCGGGCACCCTCAGCTCAATCTGCTCCAGCCGGAGCCCCAGCTCGTACTCGCCCCGGCGCCGCACGGCGTCCTCGAGGTCCTCCCCGGGGGCGGGGTGTCCGCAGAAGGAATTGGTCCAGACGCCGGGCCAGGTCAGCTTGGACAGGGCGCGGCGGGTGAGCAGGATGCGGCCGTCGGCATCGAACACGTGGGCGGAGAAGGCCAGGTGCAGGGGTGTGGAGGAGGAGTGCACGGTGGCTTTGTCCTCGACGCCGACCGGTGTACCGTCGTCGGCGGCCAGGACCACCTGCTCTGAATTCGCCTTCAATTGCCCTCCCATGGGTGCCCGTGTTTACTTTACCTATGGATACGGGGACCACGCTGGCGCACACCGATGACGGCCAACTGGTCAATGACGTCCTGGACGGGTTCTTTACCCGCGCCAAGACGCGGGCCAGCGCCATGCACCCCCGGTACCTCGCCCTGTGGGAGCACCTCGAGGCCTGCACGGTGGGCGGCAAGCGTTTCCGGCCCCGGCTGGTCATGAGCGTCTACGCCCTGCTGGGCGGCAGCGACAGGACGGCAGCGGCCACCGTGGCCGCGTCCTTCGAGCTGCTGCACACGGCACTGATCGTGCACGACGACGTGGTGGACCGGGACTTCACCCGCCGCGGGGTTCCCAATCTTGCCGGCACCTACCGGAGCCTCGCCGCGGACCAGGGCAGCAGCCGGGACAGGGCGGAGCACACCGGGATGTCCGCCGCCGTGATCGCCGGGGACCTGGCCCTCTCCAACGCCTACCGGATCCTTACCGAAGCGGAGACGGACCTTGCCACGCGGCAGCGGCTGGGCGACCTGCTGGACCAGGCCGTCATGGCGTCCGCGGCCGGTGAACTCCTGGACGTGCTGGCCCCTTTGGACCCGATGCCGCAGACCGTGGACCAGGTCCTGGAGATGTCCAAGCTGAAGACGGCCGTGTACTCCTTCGACACCCCGCTGCGCGCCGGCGCGGTCCTGGCCGGGGCGGAACAGGACCTGGTGGAGGCTCTGGGCGAGTTCGGCCGCATCATCGGCACCGCCTACCAGGTGGCTGACGATCTGGTGGGTGCCTTCGGCGACGAATCAAGGACCGGCAAGTCCGGCTGGGGGGACCTTCGCGAGGGCAAGCGCACCGCGCTGATCTCCTACGCCGCGGAACAGCCGCAATGGATCCGGATCAAGGAGCTGCTGTCCCGGGACCTCACGGCCAGGGAGGCCGCAGAGATCCGCGACCTGCTGGTGGCGTCCGGGGCACGGGACAAGACGCTGAAGCTCGCCGCGGACCTCACGGAGCGGGCACTGGATGTCCTGGTCCAGCCGTTCGTGCCGCAAACCCTCAGGGACGGCCTCTCCCCCCTGTCCCGCCTGGTGACCGAACGCATGGGCGCATGAAGCGGGACCGCGACGCGCTGGCCGACTACACGGCTGCCGCCCTCAAGGCCTCCGGCGTGGTGCTCCGGTCCTATTCGAGTTCCTTCGGGCTGGCATCCCGGCTGTTCGACGACGCCGTGCGTCCCCAGGTGGATTCGGTGTACGCGCTGGTGCGGGTTGCGGACGAAATTGTCGACGGCGTGACCTCCGCCGCGGGCCTGTCACCCGAGGAAACCCGGCGGCAGCTGGACGCGTTCGAGCAGGAAACCGAGCACGCCCTGGCCACCGGCTACAGCACCAACCTGGTGATCCACGCGTTCGCGGACACCGCCCGCCGGACCGGCATCGGCACGGACCTCACCCGCCCCTTCTTCGCCTCCATGCGGGCGGACCTGGAACGGGCGGAACACACCCCGGAATCCTTCGCCGAGTACGTGTACGGGTCTGCGGAAGTGGTGGGCCTGATGTGCCTGAAATGCTTCCTGCACCGGCACCCCGTGGGTGAAGAGGAACGGGCCCGGCTGGAGCGCGGTGCCCGGCACCTGGGCGCGGCCTTCCAAAAGATCAACTTCCTGCGCGACCTGGCCGAGGACTTCACCTCCCTGGGCCGCAGCTACTTCCCCGGCGTCTCCCCCGCCAACTTCGACGAGGCGAACAAGATCCGGCTCCTGGCGGACATCGACCACGACCTGCAGGAATCCCGCGCGGCGCTGCCCAGCCTGCCCACGTCATGCCGGATGGCGGTGGCACTGGCCCAGGAGCTCTTTGCCGAACTTGCCGAGCGGATCCGCGTCACCCCGGCGCCGGACCTGATCAGGTCCCGGATCAGCGTGCCCACCCCGGTGAAGCTCAAAATTGCTGCCGCCGTGCTCACCGGCAGGCGCGGGCTGGAACCCGCGCGCCCACGCACGGCAAGGGTGGCCGCGCAGTGAGCGGTCCAAGGAAGGGCAAACCTGTCCAGCCCGGGCAGACGGTGGTGGTCATCGGCGGCGGCATCAGCGGACTGGCGACGGCGGCCCTGCTCGCCGCCGAGGGGCACAAGGTCACCATCGTGGAGAAGCAGGACGTCCTGGGCGGCCGGGCGTACACGTTCAGCGAGGACGGCTTCAGGTTCGACGCCGGGCCCTCCTGGTACCTGATGCCGGAGGTGATCGACCACTACTTCCGGCTCCTGGGCACCTCCGCCGAGGAGCAGCTGGACCTGGTGAAGCTGGACCCCGGCTACCGGCTCATCTCCGAGGGAGCCTCCGAACCCGTGGACGTCCCGGCGGGCCGGCAACGGGTGGTTCAGCTGTTCGAGCGGCTGGAGCCCGGCGCCGGCGCGCGGCTGGAGAAGTACCTCGATTCCGCCGCCGAAACCTACACCATGGCCAAGCGCCGCTTCCTCTACCCCACGTTCCAGTCCTTCGCCCCGCTGCTGACGGCTGACGTGCTCACCCGGCTCCCCCGCCTTGCCCGCCTGCTGCTGGAGCCGCTGCACAGCTATGCCCGCCGGTACGTCAAAAACCCAAGCCTGCAGCAGGTCCTGGAGTACCCGGCCGTGTTCCTGGGCGCCTCGCCGTTCACCGCGCCCAGCATGTACCACCTGATGAGCCACCTGGACCTGGACGTGGGCGTCTACTACCCCATGGGCGGCTTCGCCCGGCTGGTGGAGGCGCTGGAAAAACAGGCCCGCGACGCCGGGGGGACCATCCGGACCAACGTCGAGGTGCTGGAGATCGAGACGGCGCCCGTCACCTCCCGCCGCCGGCCTGCCGCGGTACGCGGGGTCCGCGTCCGCAACGGTGGCGGGTCCGTGGAAAGCCTGCCGGCCGACGTCGTGGTTTCCGCCGCGGACCTGCACCACAGCGAAACCGCGCTGCTCCCCCGGAACCTGCAGACCTACCCCGAGCGGTACTGGCAGCGGCGCACCGCCGGGCCCAGCGCCCTGCTGCTGTACCTGGGCGTGCGGGGCGTGCTGCCGCAGCTGGAGCACCACACGCTGCTGTTCACGGCGGACTGGGAAGAGAACTTCAAGGCGATCTTCGGGAAGGACACGTTCATCCCGTCGCCTGCGTCCATGTACGTGTGCAGGCCGAGTGCCACCGATCCTGATGTGGCGCCGGAGGGGCACGAGAACGTGTTCGTGCTGGTTCCCATCCCGCCGGATCCGGGGCTGGGCGGCAGCGGCGACGAGCGGCTGGAACGCGCGGCCGACGCCGTGATCGGGCAGCTCAGCGAGTGGGCGGGCATCCCGGACCTGGCAGAGCGGATCGTGGTGCGGCGGCTGTACGGCCCCGCGGACTTCGAGCGGGACTACCACTCGTGGAAGGGCACGTCGCTGGGGCCGGCGCACACGCTGAAGCAAAGTGCGTTCTTCCGGGCCGGCAATGTCAGCCGGAAGGTGGAGGGCCTGTACTACGCCGGGGCGTCCACCATTCCGGGGATCGGAATTCCCATGTGCCTGATCAGCGCCGAGCTGGTGGTGAAGCGGCTGCGCGGGGATACCAGCACCGGTCCCCTGCCGGTGCCGCTGCGTGCGGCGGGCGTTGCGGAGGGTACAGTCCCAAAGGGTACGACGGCGTGACGGCGGTTGCGTACCTGGCGTTCCTTTTGGTGTCGCTGGGCTGCATGGTGCTCCTGGACCAGCGGCTGCGCTTGTTCTTCTGGCAGGATGCGCGCCGTGCGGCCGTGGTGCTCGCGGCGGGGCTGGTGTTCTTCCTGGCGTGGGACCTGGCGGGAATCGGGCTGGGCATCTTCTTCCGGGGTCACAACGAGACGATCGGGGTCGAGCTGGCCCCGGAGCTGCCGCTGGAGGAGCCCGTCTTCCTGGTGTTCCTGTGCTACCTGGTGATGAACCTGTTCCAGCTGTTCCGCCGGTTCCTTGCGGCCCGGCTCCCGCACGCCGACAAAGTGGAGGAACGCTCATGAGCTACTGGGCGCTGAACGCGGTGTTCCTGCTCGCCGCCCTTGCCGTGGGCACCGCCGCTGTTTTTGGACTCAAGGGCCGCACGCGGAAGGCGGCGCTGGCGGCGGCGGGCGGGGCGGCCGCCGTCGTGCTGGTCCTGACGGCGGTGTTCGACAACCTGATGATCGCCGCCGGGCTGTTCATGTACGCGCCGGAGATGATTTCCGGCGCGATGGTGGGCCTGGCGCCGCTGGAGGACTTCGCGTATCCGGTGGCCGCGGTGCTGCTGCTGCCGGGGCTGTGGATCCTGCTGGGCCGCACCTCCGGCGCATCAAAGGCGGGGAGGCGGCCGTGAAGACTTTGCGCATGCTTTTGCTGTCCTCCCGGCCGCTGTCCTGGGTGAACACGGCGTACCCGTTTGCCGCGGCGTACCTGCTCACGGCGCGGGAGATCGACGCGGCCTGGCTGGTGGGGACCCTGTACTTCCTGGTCCCGTACAACCTGGCGATGTACGGCATCAATGACGTGTTCGACTACGAATCGGACCTCCGGAACCCGCGCAAGGGCGGTGTGGAAGGTGCGGTGCTGGACCGGACCATGCATGCCGTGACGCTGCGGGCGGCGATCGGCACCAACCTGCCGTTCCTGGCGGTGCTGGTGCTGCTGGGCAGTCCGCTGTCCTGGCTGGTGCTGGCGGTCAGCATCTTTGCGGTGGTGGCGTACAGCGCGCCGGGGCTGCGGTTCAAGGAGCGGCCGTTCGTGGATTCGGCCACATCCAGCACACACTTCGTGAGCCCGGCGGTGTACGGGCTGGTGCTGGCGCAGGCGCAGTTCACGCCTGCGCTGTGGGCGCTGCTGGGGGCGTTCTTCCTGTGGGGCGTGGCCAGCCATGCCTTCGGTGCGGTGCAGGACGTGGTGGCGGACCGGGCCGGCGGCATCGGCTCTGTGGCCACGGTGATCGGGGCCAAGGCCACGGTGCGCTTCGCGGTTGCGGCGTACCTGCTGGCCGGCGCGCTGCTGCTGTTCACGCCGTGGCCGGGCCCGCTGGCAGCCCTGCTGGCACTCCCCTATGCAGCGAGCATCCTGCCGTTCGCTTCGGTTTCCGACGCGGATTCGGAGCGGGCGCACCGCGGGTGGGAGCGGTTCCTGTGGCTGAACTATGTCACCGGGTTCTTCGTGACCATGCTGCTGATCTGGTACGCGGCGGTGCGGTAGGGGCGCCCATCCGCCACTGACGCGGATATGACTTTCCCGGCGCAGACCGGCCCCGCGTCACATGCCAGGGGTTAACCTATGTAATGACACATGGAAACGCTGGGGGAACGGCGACCAGAGGAGCAGGGAACACATGGGTACGGTAGCTGCGGCCGGACACAGCCAGGCATTGGAACACACCCTCACCGCGTCGCGGGCCCTGCTGGGACTGGTTGCCCGCTCCCTGGCAGGTGTGTCCGATGCCGTCACACTGCCACAGTTCCGCGTGTTGGTGCTGCTGGCCTCGCGGGGGCCGGCCCGAATGGGTGACCTTGCCCGACTCCTCGGCGTCCACCAGTCAAGCTTCAGCAGGACCGCCGAGCGGCTGGAAACGGCGGGGCTGCTGTTGCGGGAACAGAGCCCGGGCAGCCGGCGCGAAGTCATGGTCTCCGCAACCGCACAGGGGCTGCGGATTGTGGAGGACGTGACACAGGCCCGACGCCGGGAGATCGCCCAGGTGCTGGCCGGCCTGTCGCCGGCAGAACAGGACAAGGTTGCCGCCGGCTTTGAGCTGTTCGCCCTGGCTGCAGGAGAACCCTCGGCCGCAGAAACCCTGTTGCTGGGAATCTAGGTCCGCCACGGATGCCGGCAGCACGGCACATGAAGGGAAAACGCCACGGGTCCCGGCTGGTTGCGGTGGCCCCAGGGGCCTTCCACCACTTGTTCGCCGTCCACCACCGGCACGTATCCGCCCGCGTCCGGCTCAGCCTCTACGCTGCAGCCACAGCACTGGTCCTGGCAGGTGCGGCGCTCTTCGCCCTCACCTTGTGGGGTGTCCTCCATGACGATGGGCTGAGTGTCCTGGACCATCCCGTCCGGCAGTGGCTGCTGTCGCACCGGTCCGATGCGCTGACAGCCGCCATGACGCCGGTGGCGCTGGTGTTCGGGCCGGTGGCGATGCCCATCATCGTCCTGGTCGTCGCCGTCGCCTGGACCTTCACGGAAAGACGCGCCTGGCGGCCCCTGCTTTTTGCCGGAGCGATGGTGGCCGGAGTGGTCATTTCGGAGATCATCCTGCCGATAGTCCACCGGTCCCGGCCGCCCCTGGATGCCATGCTCCTAGGGCCGGATCCCAGCCCCTCATTTCCGTCCGGCCATGTATTGGGCGCGTGCGACTTCCTGCTGGTCCTGGCATACCTCGTCACGTCACGACGCCAGGCCAAACGGCTTGCGGCCACCCTGTGGTCCGTGGCCGCGGTGCTCGGCATCGGACTGGTGACCTTGAGCCGGCTGTATCTGGGCTACCACTGGTTGACCGATGCGTTTGCCTCGATGTTCCTGTCCCTGGCAATCGTGGGCGCAGTCATCGCCCTGGACACGTGGCGAACTGCCAGGGCTGCCGGGGAAGCAGAGCCGTCCAGCAGACCTGTTTCCGGCGCGGAACCGAAGGCTCCCGGCGGCACCGGAAGGAAGTAGCCTATGCGGCTTCCGCCCCGATTGAGTCTCCGCAGCCAAGGCCTCCGCCCGCTCAAGGAAGCCCCGCCCAGGCAAGGCCACCGCCGATGCCGACGGCCAGGGTGAGGACAGCTCCCGCAACCGCGGTACCGGCCGCCCACGGGCGGGGATTGAAGTCCCCTGCCCCGGGGGAATCGGGGGACGCGGCACGGAAGGCCGGGGCAAGCCAGCGGAGGTAGTAAAAGAGGCTGGCCACCGTATTGGCGGCGGCGATCGCCGTCAACCACCAAAAGCCGCCGTCCCACGCGGCAGTGAAGACAGTCAGTTTCCCAAGGAAGACTGCGGTGGGGGGTGTCCCCACCAGGCTGAGCAGGGCAACCACCAGTGCCACGGCCTGCCAGGGCCGGGCGGTGGCGAAGCCTTCATAGGCGGTGAGCAGGTTTCGGCGAGGGTAGGCTCCGATGACTGCGAAGGCCGCCAGGTTGCTGGCTGCGTAGCCGGCCAGGTAGACCAGGACGGCGGGGAGGGCCAGCGGCACAGCCCCGGCCACGGAAAGGGGCATCAGCAGATAGCCTGCCTGGCTGACGGTGGACCATCCCAGCAGGCGCCGGGGATTCTTTTGGGCGAAGGCAGCCAGGTTGCCCAGTGTCATGGTGAGTGCGGACAGCAAGGCGACCAGGAGCGGCCAGGCCACGGTGGGAGGCATGTGCTCCAGCAGGCGGTAGGCAGCCAGTATGCCGCCGATTTTGGGAACGGTGGTGGCGAACGCGGCCGCCGCCGTCCCGGCCCCCTCGGCAGCATCCGGGACCCAGAAGTGCCCGGGCACCGCCCCTGCCTTGAACATCAGGCCTGCCAGGACGCAGACCAGCCCCACCCCAACGATGGCACCGGAGGCCGGTCCGAGCCCGGCGCGGAGGCCGGAGTAGGAAGTGGTTCCGGCTGCGGCGTAGAGCACCGTGACCCCCAGCATCAGCAGGATCCCGAAAAAGGCGCCCTGCAGGTAGGTTTTCAGCGCGGCCTCGGCACCGGACGGGGTCCGGGCCAAGCCGATCAGGGCGTAAAGCGGGATACTGGCCAGCAGGAACCCTGCAATGAGCACCAGGAGGTCGGCAGCGCCTGCCAGCACCATGGCGCCCAGCGATGCCAGCAGGATCAGGGTGTACGTTTCGCTTTCCCGCTCCGCACCGCGCAGTTCGTCCGTGCCCAGCGTGATGACCAGCAGCGCGGAGACCGCAACCACCAGCCGTGCGCCGCTGCTGAGGGCGTCGACGACATAACTGCCGGAGTAGGCGGAGGCGCCGGGGCCGGACAGGGCGGCGGCGGAAGCGGCAACGGCGCCCGCCAAGGCAGCCACCCCGATCGCCCGGCTGACCCACTGCCGCTCCCGGGGCAGGAACGATCCGGCCAGCAAAGCGGCGATGGCCCCGGCCAGCATGAGGATCTCCGGCAGCAGCACCAACGCGTCCGCGCCCGCATCCATGGACTCCACAGGCGGCTATCCTCCCACCTGGCTGACCAGCCACGCCGACGCCGGCGCGATGATGTCCAGCAAGGGAACCGGGAGGAGCCCCACCAGCACCGAAAGCACCAGCAGGCCGCCGGCGGAGAAAGCCTCGGCGGGGCGGAGGTCCGCCAGGCCCGGGGACTTTCCACGCACCTCCCCCGTGAACACGCGCTGCAGCGCCCGCAGGAAGAGTGCGGCGGTGATCAGGATGCCGGGCAACGCCAGGGCCGTCAGCGGTGCGGCACCGATGCTGCCGGCAAAGATCTGGAATTCTGCGATGAACCCGCTGAATCCCGGCAGGCCCAGTGAGGCGAACGCGGCCACCGCAAAGAACGCCGCATAACGTGGCGCCGGTCCGCCCAGTCCGCCGAAGGCGCCCATGTCATAGGTACCGGCCCGGCTGTGGAGGACACCTGCCAGCAGGAAGAGCGCCCCGGTGATCAGGCCGTGGCTGACCATCTGGGTTACGGCTCCGGTCACCGCGGTCTCCCTGGCCGCCTGGCTTCCGCCGGCGCCGGCCGCGGCCAGGGCAAGGATGATGTAGCCCATGTGGTTGACGGACGTGTAGGCGATCATGCGTTTCAGGTCGCTTTGGGCCAGGGCAACCAGGGCGCCGTACAGGACGGACACCACCCCGACGGCGATCAGCACCGGTGTCCACGCCCGCCATGCTTCCGGGAGCAGGGGCATGGCAATCCGCACGAAGCCGTAGGTTCCCATCTTCAGCAGGATGCCCGCCAGGACCGCGGACCCGGTGGACGGCGCATCCGTGTGGGCCGGGGGCAGCCACGTGTGGAACGGCACGGTGGGGGTCTTGATGGCCAGGCCAACGACGACGGCGCCCAGCACCCACAGGCCGGCAGGGTTGCCGCGCAGCGGCTGGGCCCGCAGCAGTTCCGGGATATCAAAGGTATGCGGTGCGGCCCCGAGGTAGAGGCCGATGAAACCGAGCAGCAGTGCCAGCGAGCCCAGGAAGGTGTACAGGAAGAATTTCAGCGCCGACCGTGCCCGGTCCCCGTGGCCCCACCCGGCAATGATGAAGTACATGCCGACGATGGACAGGTCGAAGAACAGGAAGAACAGGATGAGGTCCTGGGCGGCGAACAGGCCAATGCTGGTTGCCTCCAGGAAGAGGAACAGGGCCGCCCTGGGCCCGGGCCGGTCCTTTGCCCCCCAGTCGTAGACCGCACAGGCGAGGAAGATGACGGCCGTGAGGGTGATGAGGGGCAGCGACAGGCCATCCACGCCCACGTGGTAGCTGCTTCCCACGTTTGGTATCCACCGCACCTGTTCCTCGTAGGCCAGGCGTCCGGGCCCGGTGTCCCCGTATCCCGCCCAGAGGACTGCGGCGATCAGCACCTCGGCCACGGCGGCGCCCGCAAAAACGAAGCGGGCCAGGCCGCCGCCCCGGCTGCCGGACAGCAGGACTGCTGCTGCCGCGGCCAGGGGGAAAAGGATGGCAAGACTGAGCAAGGTCACCTCACGACGATGAGTAGGACGGCCGCCAGTACGATGACCGCTGCGGCTTGGACGTAGTAATGGTGCAGTTGCCCGGTTTGTGGCCGGCGGGCCGCCCTGCCGGCGGCGCGGACGCTGCGGGCAAGGGTGGTGACGGCGCCGTCAATGGCCTGGTCCGTGATGGCGGACCGCCCCGCCGCCCGTGCCGCGGCGCCGGCCGTGGCCTCTGTCCCGGAGTCCAGGGCAGCGTCTGCCGTGTTGAGCTCGCGCGCGGCCCGCAGGGTCAGTTCCGCGGTGCGGCCGGCAGTGCGGGCCAGGACGGCATCGTCGAAGCGGGCCAGGTGGGCGGCGGCGGCAAGCACCGGACGGAACAGGAGGATGTGGGCCGCACGCTCCATCTGCAGCCAGGACAGGGCGCCCGGGATGGACGGGAGCGATCCGCGGAACCGCCACACGGCGATCAGCATGGCCAGGGCCAGCACGCCGGAGAGCGCAAGTTCAGGCAGGGATGATTCTGCCTCACTGCCGAGCATTCCGCGCACCACGTCCCCCACCGGCCCCAGCACCAGGAGGCCGGAAACCGCGGCCGCGGCGGCCAGGACGGCGACGGGCACCTGTTGCCAGCCGGTGACGGTCCGGCTTCCCGCTTCCTCCGTGTCATAGCCGGCAGAGGTCCCCGGGAGCATGGGCTTCCAGATCAGCGCCACAGCCCTGGCCGCGTAGGCAGCAGAAAGCAGGGCCCCCGCCAGCCCGGCAAGATAGAGCGGCAGGGAGTGCTCGCGTGCGGCGGTGAGGACGTTGTCCTTGGTGGCCCACAGTGACAGCGGCGGAATGCCGGCCAGTGCCAGTACGGCGAGGGTGAAGAAGGCGCCCAGCACGGGCCAGCGCCTTCCCGCTCCCCGGAGGTCCGCCAGCCGCTTGGTACCCAGGGCCGCAAGCCATGCGCCCGCGGCCAGGAACAGGGCACTCTTGGTGGCGGCGTGGGCCATCAGGTGTGCGGCGCCGCCGGCGGCGTCGCCCACCCCGGCGGCCATGACCACGAAGCCCAGCTGTGCCGCTGTTGAGGCGGCCAGCAGCTGCTTGAGGTCCTCCTGGCCGACGGCAATGAGCCCGAGCACCACTGCGGTGGCTGCCCCGGTCCAGGCGGCGGCGTCGGCAGCCCATCCCGTGGTGGCCAGCAGCGGCTGGACCCGCAGGAGCAGGTAGCCGCCCATCGCCACCATGGCGGCAGAGTGCAGCAGCGCACTGACGGCACTGGGTCCGTCCATGGCACGCGACAGCCAGAAGCTGAAGGGCAGCTGCGCGGCCTTGCCCAGGGCTGCAACCAGGATTCCGCCGGCGGCAACGTCCCGCCAGGGCCCGGGCAGGCCGGCCAGCCCGGCCAGCGACATTGCGTCACCGGAAAGTGCGTCACCGGAAAGTGCGTCACCGGAGAGTGCGTCACCGGACATGACGGCGGCGGCGAGCACGGCTCCGGCGGCGAGGTACAGGCCAAGGTCGGCGGTGCGGGTGGCCACGAATGCGGTCAGCCCGGAGGACACCCGCCGGGACTCCTTCCACTGGAAAGCGATGAGCGCATAGGAAGCGGCGCCCATGATCTCCCAGGCAAACAGCAGCGCAGGCAGCGTTGCGGCGGTCAGCGTCACCAGGACCGAGGCGATGAACACCAGCATCAGGCCATGAAACCGCGCCGGGCCTGCCATGCCCGCAGCTGCGGCGTACACCAGCACCAGGAAGGCCACGGCCGCAACCGCGGGCAGCAGGAGCGCGCTCAGCGAATCGACCTCCAGGCCAAAGCTGGTCCCGGACAGGAAAGGGACGGAGAGGGCAGGCCGCAGGGCCGCCGCCGCGGAAGCGATAACCACCACAAGCGCGGCGACGGCGGCGGACAGCCAAGGGGCCAGCCGGTCCGCTGCCCGTCCGGCCACGGCCAGGCCCACCCCGGCGGCAGCCGGCAGCCCGATCAGCAGGAACAGCAGCCAGCTCATCCGGCCAGGTCCGATGCCATGTCCGTCATGTCCGTCCGGCGCGAGCGGTGCAGCAGGATGGCAACGGCAAAACCCATCGCCATTTCCACCGTCATCGCCGTAATCACCACCAGCAGCAGCACCTGCCCGTCGGGCGCCGGGGCCAGGAACCACCAGAACGCGCCGGCGGCGAGGATGACGCCGTTCAGCATCAGTTCAAGGCCCATCATCACCATGACCACCACTTGCTGGGACATGGCGCCATACAGGCCGACGCAGAACAGCGCCGCCGCCGCGATCAGCACCAGCTCAAGGCTCATTGATGCCCACCGTCCCCGTGGTTTCCGTGGCCGCCGTGGTGGTTGCCGTCGTCGTCCGCGTGCGCACCGTGCTGGTTGCCGCCGTCGTCCGCGTCGTCCTCAGCAGGCACAGCCGGGTAAGCGGCGTACCGGCCCCGGGGGTTCGCCAGGACCAGGGCCGAGACCAGCGTGGCGAAAAGCACCGGACTGACCACCAGCATCACCAGCATTTTGGAGCCCATGACGGCCCCGCCAAGCGATTCCGTGAGGTTCCCGGTGGCGGGCGCCCGGCCCTCCGGCCAGTCGGCGAGCAGGATCCCGGTGGCCAGGAGCAGGAACAACCCCACCGCGGCGGAGGCAGCCACCTTCTTGCTGTGGACCATGTCCATGGGCATCAGGGCGGGGTTCATGCCCATGAACATGATCATGAAGATGGCCATGATCGCCATTTCCATGACCATCATCAGGACGGTGATCACGCCGATGTACTCCAGCCGGAACTGCAGCAGCATCAGGCCCACCGCCACAAAGGACGCCGCCAGGGCATAGCTGGCCCGCGCCATGGAGTCCGTGCGGAACACCGCCACTCCCGCAGCCACCGCAAGCACGGCAAGGGCAGCGAACAGAACCGTTTCGAGCATCAGCTGCCCCTTCCGGCGATGGTGATGATTGAAACAATGAGGAGCTGCACCAGGACCAGGGGAAGGCCCACCACCCACGCCGGCGCCATCAGCTGTTCCGGCCGCAGCTGCGGAATCCGCCGGCGCAGGGCCACGAGCAGCCAGAGCAGGGCAACGGTCTTGGCCAGGAACCACAGCCAGTCCGGGAACCACGGGCCGGACCCACCGCCCAGGAAAAGGTCGACGGCGAAGCCGGACCCCGCGGCGAGCAGCGAGTACCTGCCGCCCAGCAGAAGGAGCCGGTCCATGCCGGAGAGCTCGGCCAGGACACCGCCCCCGAGGTCGGCGGAAATGGGGGCGGTGAAGGGCCGCTGCAGTGAAAACGCCAGGACGGCGGCAACAAACACCAGGAACGCGACGGGCATCCACACCACGAACCACAGGCCTTCCTGCGCAGCGACGATGTCCCCCATCCGCAGGCTGCCCGCCGCTACTGCCGGGCCGGTCAGCGCGAACATCAGCGGCAGCTCGTATGCCAGCGCCAGGGCCAGGAAGCGGTACCCGCCCACCAGCGGATACACGCTGTTGGCGCCCCATCCGGCCAGCCATACGAAGGCCCAGACCAGCACGTCCATGGCGTTGAACCAGACCAGCCCCACCTCAAGGTCGGACACCACCCATGCGCCCACCGGCAGCACGGCAACCTTCAGGGCCGCGGCCACCACCAGCCCCGCTACGCCCACCTGGCGCAGCACGGCGTCCGCCGCAATGGTGGTGCGCCTGCGCTGGCGCAGCAGCCGTGCCCCTTCGGCAACCGGAGCAAAGCCGCCCCGCCGCATCCCCCCGGCCCGTGCCGACATGACCCCGTCGGCCACCGCCGCGGAGAACGCCAGCACGGCCAGGGCGGCAACGGCAGCGACCGGACCCCAGTAGGGCAGCTGCTGCACCGCACCGCCGCTCATGTGGCTTCCCCTTCCATCGCCGGCACGGGTGCGGGCGACAGGTCAAGGCTGGCAACGATGAGGCGGACCACGGACAGTTCCTGTCCGCGCACCAGCCCCGGCAGTGTGTCCTCCGGGTCGACGCCTGCCGGGGAGGCACCCGCCCGGGCATTGACCATAAAGGAGCAGCCTGTCCCAGGCATACGTTCCGGCCGGTCCACCTCCGGATTGAGGCGGTATGCGCCCCACCCCTCGAAGCGTCCGCCGCAACAGCCAGTTCCGGCGCAGCCTGGACCCCGCTGCATCAAGGCGCTGAAGGCATTCCTCCATCCCGGTCCCGCCGCGTGCGGCGTCGCGGACGGCCCTGATCCTTGCCGCTTCCCCGCCTGCGCCGGCGAGCGCCAGGAGCCGGGCCGCGAGATCCGTGCGGTGGATGACGACGGCGCGTTCCCGGCCGTGCGGCCCGGCGCCACCTCCTCCACCGGACGGCTGGAAGGCATGGTCCACTTCCGCGGCAAACACAATGTCCCCCTGCAGTTCGCAGTGCAGGACAAGTCCGGCCGGCCAGAGCGGAAGGTACGGGCCCAGCGGCACCTTCAGCACATCCAGGTCAAGACCGTCCCGGTCCTTGCCCTCGCCGGCCAGTGGGATCCCGCCCGGCATCGGCATGTCCATGCCGCCGTGGTCCATGCCCTCGTGGTCCATGCCCTCGTGGCCCATGTCGCCGTGGTCCATGCCCTCGTGGTCCATGTCGCCGTGGGAGTCCGTCCCGCCGTCGTCCTGCTCCTGTTCGCTGGTCCGGTCCCGCTCCGCCTGCCGCTGGTGATCCACGTCGGCCAAGGTCTTGGCACAGCGTCCAGCAGGGCCTGGACGTCACCGGGGCGGGAGATGTGTGTCCGGCTCCTGGGCCCCGGCATCTGGTTCCAGAGGCGGTCCACAACATCGGCCCCGCCGTCCGGCACTTCACCGCACACACAAAGGATGTCCGCGTCCGCGGGTGACAAGGCACCCACCCAGCCCCTGCGGGCCATGTCCTCTTCCGCGGCCATCCGGGCATGCGATCCGGCCATCCCCTCCACGAGGAGCACGTGGCACCGTGTCACCGCGGCCCTGGCAAGGACGCTGCTCACGCCCAATTGAACGCTCCTTCGCGCCAGGCCCATACAACACCGGCCATCAGCACGCCCAGAAACACAAACATCTCTATGACCGCGGACGCGCCGAACTGCTGCACCACCACAGCCCAGGGGTACATGAAGAGCATCTCCACATCGAACGCCAGGAAGATCAGCGTGGCGGGATAGTAGCGGGCGTGATACCGCGAGAGCGCGTGCTGCTCGGGAATCCAGCCGCCGGTATAGGGCTTGTTGACGAGCGGATTGTTGGCGGTGGCGGTGAGCCGGTGCAATGCGTAGAGGCCGCCCACTCCGGCAACGGCCAGCGCGAAGGCGAGTGCCAGGTTCAGGTAGGCCAGCATGGCGTCCCTTTCCGTTGTTGGTCAGCAGCCGGACACGCCCCAAGATCCTTCCTATCATGACCGTACCTTGCAGGAACACCCTTTGACCTGCGGGAACGTCGGTCTGCCAGGATCACCAGCTACGGCCGGCGCGGCTCAGGCCTCGCAGTCGCTGCAGTAAAGCTGGCCGTCCTTTTCCCTGGCGATCTGGGAACGGTGGCGGACCAGGAAGCAGGAGGAGCACGTGAACTCGTCCTCGGCGGCGGGCACCACCTGTACCGTCAGTTCCTCTGCCACGATTTCGCCTCCGGGGATGCCCACCTCTTCGGCGTCATCGGGTGCATCCAGCTCCCGCACCACACTCCGTGCGTCCGGGGCGTTGGCACTCTTGAGTGCCTCCAGCGAACGCTCCTGTGTTTCCTTGACCTCGGTGCGCAGTTCATCGTAATCAGCAGCCATAACATCCTCTTTCTCTTGTCGTCCCGTTGCTAACGGACCCGCCAGTGCGGTTATTTCCTCCGGTTTCCCGTTCCCTCCCGCAGCATTGACGCCGGCGGTGAGGGAATGGACGTTCCCTGGTACTCGCCGGCGGCAGCGTCCATAAGGTGGCCCCACTGCGTGCCTGCGATGTCTGACCCGTTGACGCCGGGATAGTACTTCCCGTTGATCGTGATGTCCTGGTTGGCCCACTCGGGGCCGAAGCCCTTGTAGCTGCCGAACCAGGAGGCGGTGGCGATTCCCGTGGTGGCCCCTACGGTCCAGGTCTGGGTGTTTCCGTCCGTGGTCCCGGTCTTGGCGAAGATGTCGCGGTCCTTGTTGACGGGAATTTTGTAGCCGGAGCCTTTGACCAGGACGGGTTTGAGGGCGTACGCCACCCCGGCGGCCACCTCGGGACTGATGGTTTGTGAGCAGTTGGCCGACGGCACCGGGTAGTCGTGGCCCTGGGCATCGGTCACCGATTCCAGCGCGATGGGATCGCAGTGAACACCGCCTGCCGCAAATGTTGCATAAGCGTTGGCCATGTCCAGCGGTGCCACGTCCTGGGTGCCGATGAGGCTGGCGATGCTGGACAGGTCGTACGGCTGGTTCGTGTGGCCGTTCTTGACGCCGGCCGCCGTCGCCATTTCCTGGATCTTGCAGAAATCCAGGCGCGCCGCGCTCTGGAACGTGATGGTGTTAATGGAGCGGTAAAGTCCCTCCAGGACCGTCATCGGGTAGTAGTGGTGCGGGTCATCGTTGGGCAGCGGGGTTTGCCCGAGCGCGGGGTCGTAGGAGCCGGACGTGGTGCCACAGCTGTTCTTCCACGGGAACCCGGCCTTGTAGACGCGCACCGCCCCGTCCAGGACGGTGGCCATGGACCGGCCGGACCTGAGCCATTCGGCGAAGACGAACGGCTTCATGGTGGACCCGATCTGGAAACCACCGGCACCGTTCAGGGGATTGCCGTTGGCGTCCTTCTCGGGCAGTGACAGGTTGCCCATGTAGTTCCCCGGTGCCGGCGCCGGGTTGTAGTTGGTGTTCTGCGCCATGGCCAGCACCTTCCCGGTTCCCGGCTGCACGCTCACCAGGGCCGAGCCGCGCTGCAGCGGGTCCGTGGGCGGCAGCGCGGCCTCCACCTCTTTTTGGGCCACCCGCTGCAGGCCGGGGTCCAGGGTGGTGCGGATGGTCAGGCCGCCCTGGTCCAGGAGCTTTTGGCGGGCATTTTCATCCGGGCCGAAGGTGGGGTCGTTGAGGATCAGCCGCTTGATGTAGTCGCAGAAGTAGGGTGCCGAGGCCGCTGCGGCGCAGCCCTGGACGGTTTGGTGGACGTCCAGGGCCAGGGGTGAGGCCACGGCCCGGCCATGCTGGGCGGCGGTGATGAGCCCTTGTTCGAGCATTTTGTCCAGGACCACGTTCCTGCGGGCCACCACGTGGTCGGGGTGCGTCAGGGGGTCGTAGTAGACGGGGCGGTTGACCACAGCTGCCAGCGCTGCCGACTGCTGCAGGTCCAGGTCTTTGGCCGGGACGCCGAAGTACTCCCTGGCCGCGGTTTGGACGCCGTAGGCACCGTTGCCGAAATAGACGATGTTGAGGTAGCCGGCCAGGATCTGGTCCTTTGAGTACTTCTTCTCCAGGGCGATGGCGAGTTTCATTTCGCGGAGCTTGTCGCCGAGGGTTTTCGACGCCCCCGTCCTCACCTTCTCGGCGTCGCCGTCCGTGACCAGCGATTCGATGATGATGTTGTTGACGTACTGCTGGGTGATGGTGGATGCGCCCTGCCGGCCGCCCTGGACGGTCACGGCCAACGCCCGGAGGATGCCGGTGGGATCAACGCCGCCGTGTTCATAAAACCGTGCATCTTCAATGGCAACGATGGCGTCCCGCATGAACGGCGACATCTGCTCCAGGCCCACCGGGACCCTGTTCTGCGAGTAGAACGTGGCGATGACGGAGCCGTCCTTCGCCAGCACCTTCGAATTCCGCGCCGGCGGGTTCACGTCCAGCGATGCCGGGAGCTGGTCGAAGAAGCTGATGGATTGCCCGGCAACCGATGCCCCCACGGCGGTGGCGGGAACAAAGAGACCTGCCGCGAGGATTCCGCAGGTGACGCAGACCGTGACGAAGGCCAGCAGTTTGGGCAACAGGGCCTTGTTCCGGTGCATGCACGTGTTCCTTCGCTCGTCGGCTGCGGCAGACGGAAAAGTACGCGCGGCCGCGCCTTTTCCCGATGCTTCCAAAAGGGCTGCGCGGACTTCTTGCCAGCACCGCAGCCCCTTGCTTACATGCAGTGGTGCATATGTTATTTGCCAGCATACGTTGCGTGCCCCGGCCGGACGCAAATACTGGGCCCCCGCCGTCGCCGGCCAACAGGAGGTACGACCTCAGCGGGGATGGTAGGGCAAGGCGGGGTAGGTGTAGCCGGGGCTCCAGTACGGCGAAAAGCCGTAATAGCCGTACACGGTCTCGTAGTAGGAGATGGCTTCTTCCAGGTCGGGGTCGTATTCGGGGGCTCCCGCAATGTGTTCCCGGGCCTGGTCGATGAGGACCTCATGGTCGCTGTGGTTGATGCTTTTCACTGTGTCCACCGGCAGGAAAGCCTTGTCCTTTCCCATGCCCAGGAACCCTCCGGAGGCAATGATGAGGAACCTGACCTTTTCCTCTCCCGGGTCAATCAGGAGTTCCTCCACTTTGCCCAGTTCCGCACCGGACCCATCCCTGGCGGTGTATCCGCGGATGTCCTCCGTGATGTCGGCAACGGTTTTGCCGGTATCTCCCAGCTTCACCAGTTCGCGGGATGCGTTGTTGCCCATACTTGGCCTCCGTTTCCAGTCGTCTGCCGCACCCGACAATCTGCGGGCGTGGGGGCTCCTTGCGGCCTCACCTTCCACGCTTGCAGGGGCGCGAAGCCGAAACAACGACTGTGATCCAGATGCAACCGGCAGCCTTGGCTGTTTGACCGCTCCGTTATCCGCCACCTGCAAGGATCCCTGCAAACACGGCGTTTAGCTCCCCCAGGTTTAGGTCCGGCCCCTACCTGCACGTTTCATTGGGATATCCATCGAGGCATTTATGCCGGCCCAAACGGCGGCACCGGCTACCATGTACGGTTGCCTCCGGGCGGCCGGTGCGCTGCTGCTGCTCACGCCGCTCTCAGGCAGCGGAGCCGGCGAAAAGCCGGATCCGTATTATGCGGGCCACCACTCCTGTCAGGACCAGGCCCACTCCCAGGCCCATGAGGATCCACACCGGCACGGAATCGGACCCGATGTCCCGGTAGCAGGTGGCCGCCGCGCTGCTGCCGGCGTGCTGCAGGTCGAACAGTTCCGCGGCGCGGCTGTCCGGAACCAACGGGCTGCCGCACAGTGGACCGGACGGCTGCAGCCCGATGACAAAACCAAGGATGTACACGTCAAATCCCGCAGCAACAATCCACATCCACGTCCGCTGCTGCCAAATCCCCACCGCACCGCGGGAAACGGTCTTAAGGGGAGAATCACGCCTCGCCATGGTCCGAGCATAATCGGCGGCCGGCAGAGAGGTAAGGACCGGCAAGCGGAGCGGCACAACCCGATCCGGGTGTCAGCGCCCCAAGGCCACCAGCACCACCGCAACAGTTGCCACGGCCAGTAGGGCTAGCCCGACGTAGGAGCCTACCCGCAGCCTGCGCCGCCGAAGCTCCCTGCGTGAGTAGCGGACATCGTAGCTTCCCCCATACTTACCCATGGCCACAGACTAGGTAGCCAACCTCAACGTTCCCTCAAGACAGCGGCTTTATTAAGCGGCTATTGCCCTTGGCCGGACGTATCGTCCAGGAGGTGGTACCTGTCGTAGCAGTCACGGGAGCAAAATGTCGCAGTGGGAGTCTGAGGCAGCGCCAAACCGCAAAACCTGCATTTTGGCTTGGGGCGGAAACTCCGAAGCACGTTGTTCAGCATGGATGCAGGCTATGCGGTGGCCCGGCGGCTTGTGACCAGTAAGCGATACCCGAATCCGCCGGCAGGGATACCTGCCCGGCGAAGCAGCACCGGGACGTATCGGAGGACGCTTTGGGGCCGCCGGCCGTACCCGACTTCCCTTCAAGCATTCGCCAAGGTTGGTGGGATAGTTTGAGCGCATGCACCCGCTCGCCCTGGCAGCATCCGCCTCTTCAGCTCGTCCGGTTACGGGGCTGCTGCCGGCGTGGCTGGATCCGAACGAGTTCCTCCGGGATCCCGCCCTTGCGCCGTGGCTGGTTTTGATCGTCTGCGCATTCCTCTTCGCGGAGACGGGGCTGCTGGTGGGGTTCTTCCTGCCCGGCGACTCCCTGTTGTTCACGGCGGGCCTGCTGACCGCGACGGGAATCATCCAGGTCAACATCGCAATCCTGGCGGGCGCAGCGTTTCTGGCCGCGTTCGGCGGGGACCAGACGGGCTACCTTCTCGGCAGGAAGGCGGGGCCCGCCGTCTTCAAACGGCCCGGTTCCCGGTTCCTGCGCAGCGAATACGCTGACAAGGCCCACAACTTCTTCCTCAAGTACGGCCGCAGGTCAGTGGTCCTGGCCAGGTTTGTCCCGATCGTCCGCACCTTCCTGCCCGTCACTGCAGGCGTGGGAAGGATGAGCTACCGGGCTTTCCTTGCCTACAACGCGGTGGGCGCCATGCTGTGGGGAGTCGGCGTTACCTTTCTGGGTTTCTGGCTTGGCCGGTACGCGTGGATCGGAGCCAACATCGACCTGATCTTCGTGGTGATCGTCCTGGTCTCGTTCGTCCCGGTTGGCGTGGAACTGCTCAAGAACCGGCGGCAGAACCGCAGCCGGTAATCGGGCGCAACCGACAAGACGCTGCGGGCACTCAGTCGTCGCCCCTACAGGATGTAATCGAGCCTTCAGCCCTGCTGCCCAAACTTGGAAAGGCTCAGCGAGCGGGACCGGATCCCCTCAATGTGGTTGTTCATGGCGGCCGTCGCCGCGGCGCAGTCGCCCCCCTTGAAGGCGTCGATGATGGCCTGGTGCTCCTGGACGGTATGGTCGCCGCTCATGTCTTTGTGCACCATCAGCCGGAACCGTTGGATGTGCCCTTCGATGGAGCGGTAGGCCCTGAGCAGGAACTCATTATCGGTGGCTTCGACGATGCGCCGGTGGAAATTCTCATCCGCCTGCCAGTAGGCCCGGTACCCGGCGAAGGTGTCCCCGCCGTGGCGCGAAGTCTCAAGGTCGCGGTGGAACCTTTCCAGATCCGCCACCAACTCCTCCGTTGAATTGGTGCACGCGATGGTGGTGCACGCGGGCTCGAGGATCTGCCGGGAGGTGAGCAGCGCTGCAATGTCGCTGGCGGTCGGCTCGGGTGCCACTTTGTACCCCCGCAGCGCTTCCCGCCGCACCATGCCTGTAGTCTCCAGCCGCGCCAGTGCTTCCCTGACAGGAGTTGACGAGACCTTGAAGCGCTTGGCCAGTCCGTCGATGCTCAGCGGCGACCCGGTGGAGATCTTGTCGTCCAGCAACAGGGACAGGATGGCCTCGAACACCTGGTCCACCAGCATAGGCCGGCCGGGGATCAGGACTTCTTCTTCAGGCGAAGCGGCGTTCATTTCGGAATCCTATGTGAATTTTTGGTCAGTCGGAGGCGCCATCAGGCACCGGAGCCACCGGCACCTTGTTACAGACCCATCAGCCCGGAAAGGTGTTTGCAGGAAATCGTGCATGATGTACGGTACATGATACCGGGCGGTTCAGTGATCTGCACCACAGCTGCAGCTGCCAACCCCAGCAGTAAGTTCCCCAGCCACCACACTCCCCCACTTCCGAAGGCGTATAGATGATCCAGTTTCGATCGATGTTTGCCACCGTCGCTGCAGTCTCCATGGCGAGCGTGCTTCTCTCCGGATGCTCCAATCCCGAGATGAGCTCTTCTGCGCAGTCCGACGCCCCCAAACCTTCAAGCTCCGCGGAGGCCGTCAAAGTCGACGAAGCCGCAGCGGCAGCACTCCCCAAGGAAGCGAAGGACAGGGGAACGCTCACTGTGACCATGAGCCAGAGCTCCCCGCCCCTGCACTTCATGGCGCCGGACGGGACCACCACCATTGGCGTGGACCCGGAAATCGCCATGGCCCTGGGGCAAACCCTCGGCCTGAAGACCGAAGTCAAGAGCGGACCGTTCGATGGCATCATCCCCGGCATTTCCGCCGGGAAGTTCGACATGGCCGTCTCCCAGATGTCCCCCTCCACCGAGCGCATGAAGGTGCTCGATTTCGTGGATTACTACCAGTCGGGCAGCGGCATCGGCGTGGCTCCGGGCAACCCGGAGAAGCTCACCATTGACACACTCTGCGGCAAGCGCGTTGGCGTGCTGAAAGGTTCCTTCCAGGACCTCAAACGCCTCCCCGCCCTGTCCAAGGCCTGCACGGACGCCGGCAAGCCGGCCATCGAAGCCATGACCTACCCGGACATGCAGGCCCCCAACCTCGCGTTGACGGCCGGCCGCATCGACGCCGTGTACATCGACGGACCCACGCTGGGCTACGCCATCAAGCAGGGCGGCCAGATCGAGCTGCTGGGCGAGAAGGACGTCTCCCCCGTCAGCATCGGCTTCAAGAAGGGCGCGGGCCTGGAAAAGGCCATCCAGCTGGGCATGGAGTCCCTCGCCAAGAGCGGCAAGTACAAGGAGATCCTCGACAAGTGGGGTGTAGGCAGCGGTGCAATCTCTGACTTCGCCTTCAACAAAGCGCAGTAGCCACATGGCCAACATCGCCACGGAGCCGAACGCCAAGGCACCCGCCGGGGAGGATCTGGACCGCCAACTGCTCATGGGCCGTCCACACCAGCGCCACGGAGGGTTGTGGCTCACGGCGGCGATCGTCCTGTTTGCCATCTTCCTGGTGGGCTACTCGCTGGTCACCAATCCCCGCTTCGAGTGGAACGTGGTGTTCGGTTGGTTCACCTCGGAGCGGCTGTTCACGGGCCTGCTGCGGACGCTGGGACTGACGGCCATTTCCATGGCCGTGGGAATCGTCGTCGGCGTCCTGCTGGCTCTGGCCCGGCTGGCCCCCAACGCCATCGTCGCGGGGACCGCAGCGTTTCTGGTGTGGCTCTTCCGCGGGGTGCCGGTCTTCGTCCAGCTGCTCTTCTGGGGCTTCATCGCCGCCATCTACCCACGCATCGCGGTAGGTGTTCCGTTCGGGCCGGAGTTCTTCTCGGTGGACGCCAACGTGCTGATCACCCCGTTCATGGCGGCAATCCTCGGGCTGGGCCTGAATGAAGGGGCCTACATGTCCGAGATCGTGCGGGCCGGGCTCCTGAGCATCCACCGCGGACAGACCGAAGCAGCCACGGCTCTGGGCATGCGGCGGTTCGCCATCCTGTCGCGGGTTGTGCTGCCGCAGGCGATGAAGATCATCATCCCGCCCACCGGCAACCAGACCATTTCGATGCTGAAGACCACCTCGCTGGTCAGCGTCCTCGCCTTCCCCGAGCTGCTGTACTCAGCTCAGCTGGTGTACAGCGCCAACTTCAAGACCATTCCCCTGCTTATCGCCGCAAGCATGTGGTACCTGCTGGTCACCAGCATCCTGAGCCTGGGGCAGTACTTCATTGAACGGCACTTCAACCGGGGTGGAATCACCGCCGGGCGCAGCGCCCGGCGGCCCCGCAAGCCCAAGGCGGCCAGCTCCCCCACCACACCCCAGGAGGCCCGGCCATGACTGACGTGATGATCGAAGCACAGGGGGTCACCAAGAGCTTCGGTGACCTCGAAGTCCTCAAGGGCATCGACCTCACCATCCCCAAGGGCAGCGTCACCTGCATTATCGGGCCATCCGGTTCCGGCAAGTCGACGTTCCTCCGCTGCATCAACCAGCTGGAAACGCTCGACGGCGGGTACATCCTTGTGGAGGGACAGCCGGTTGGCGTGAAGATCAGGAAAGGCCGGCTGCACGCGCAGAACAACGCTGAGGCGGCGAGGATGCGCGAAAACATCGGCATGGTGTTCCAGAGCTTCAACCTCTTTCCGCACATGACGGTGCTTGAGAACATCTGCGAGGCACCGGTCAGGGTGAAGAAGGAGAACCGGAAGGCCGTCCAGGACCGGGCGCGGATCCTACTGGAACGGGTGGGCCTCTCCGAGAAGGTCCATGCCTACCCGGCGTCCCTTTCAGGCGGCCAGCAGCAGCGCGTGGCCATCGCCAGGGCACTGGCCATGGAACCGCGGCTGATGCTGTTCGATGAACCCACCTCGGCCCTGGACCCGGAGTTGGTGGGCGAGGTGCTGGACGTGATGCGCAAGCTCGCGGACGGCGGGATGACCATGATCGTGGTCACCCATGAGATCGGCTTCGCCCGGGAAGTGGGCGACCACCTCATCTTCATGGACGGCGGCGGCATCGTGGAGCAGGGCGACCCCCGGACCGTCCTGCGGGAACCCCGGCGCGAACGCACCAAACAATTCCTGGCGAAAGTAATTTAGACCTTCACATTGGAGCAGGACCCTTGAGAAACAAATGGATTGTCAGCATTGATGACTACCGCAAAGCGTCCCGGAAACAGCTTCCCAAGATGATTTCGGATTACCTGGAGGGCGGTGCGCTGGACGAGACCACCATGCGCGCCAACGAAGCCCGTTTTGATGCCCTGATGCTTCGCCAACGGTCAATGGTGGACCTTCGGGGCCTGAACACGTCCACTACCGTGCTGGGCCATTCCCTGGCGATGCCGCTCATGGTGGCGCCGATGGGCATGCTCACCATCTTCCACCCCGGTTCGGATCCTGCCGTTGCCCGGGCCGCGGTCAGGGCAGGGTCCATCTTCATCCACAGCGCGTGGGCGGGCTGCTCGCTGGAAGAAGTGGCCAAGGTGGCCCCCAACAACCTGTGGGCGCAGATCGCCTTCTGGAAGGATCCTGAAGAAACCGCCAGCTACATCAACCGGGCACGGGCCGTGGGCGTGGAGACCCTGGTGGTGGCGGGCGACGTCGGGTCCTCCAGCAAGCGCGAACGGGACCTTCACCACGGGCTGTCCATGCCGCCGCGGCCGCCGGTGGCGGACTACTTCAACGCGGCCACCCGCCCGGCCTGGCTGTGGCGCTGGCTCACCGGCCGGAAGATGACCTACGGGAACTACCAGATCAACGGCCGTCCGCTGCGCATGGACGAGATGAACAACTGGATGGCGTCCAACAAGAACCCGGGCGCCAACTGGGAGGACTTTGCCAGGCTCCGCTCCGAGTGGAAGGGGAACCTGGTGATCAAGGGCATCATGGACGCCGAGGACGCAGCCCGGGCGGTGGACGAGGGCGCGGACGGCATCTTCGTCTCCAACCACGGCGGCCGGCAGTTCGACTCCCAGCCCGCCACCATCGACGTCCTGCCGTCCATCGTTGACGCTGTCGGCGGCCGGGCGGAGATCTATCTGGATGGCGGCATCCGGCGCGGGCACGACATCGTCAAGGCAGTCGCGCTGGGTGCTAAGGCCGCGCTTGCCGGACGGCCGTTCGCCTACGCCCTTGCCACCTGTGGGGAGCCGGCGGTGGACCGGGTGTTCGGGATCCTGCAGGAGGAGTTCAAGGGCGCCATGGGCTTCGTGGGGAAGTCCTCGGTTGCGGACCTGGGCCCCTCCGTCTTTGCGGCGCAGGCCCAGCCTGCGCCGGCTGAGAGTGTGCTGGTTTAGTCCCCGCTGCGCGGAAAGTGCCCGCCCCGTTCATTCGGCGGCGGGCACCTGCGTGCGGCGAGAGAACAGAACGCCCACCGGCGGCCGGCAGCTGCTGGCGACGGGTATGTTCGCCACTGACTCGCACGGTCTTCTTCGACACACACGTTCGGGCCGCGTCCGGGTACACGCGCAGCGAAAACGGCTTTCACCCCACGGGAACGGCGGCATGCTCCTGAAGGTAGAGCGCCCCCTCGCTGACCGCCTCGACACCGCGCAGGATGTCGTCACCCGAGGATGGTACGCGAACACCATCCTGGTAGCTAACGGCAGCACCCTGAACCCAACGGACCGGGTGATGGATTCCTATTCGCCGACGACAGCGCAGAACAAATATGCCGCCCGCCGAGTCCTCGCCGCCGACCTTACCGCAGGTGCGCACACAGTGAAGCTGACTGTGACCGGCTACAACCGGATAGGCGTGTCCGCCCAGCGTGCCTACGTGACCCGCTTCCTGCACTCGCTACCGTCCACAAAGCTTCCGACTCTGGCGTGGCAGTCGTAATGGACACTACGCTCTCCGTTACCGCATCTGCATGGGAGTGCGCCTACTACGGCCAGCCGGCAGGCACGACGGCCCCTGGCGAGACGGGAAACATTCACGGCTGGGAAGCGGAGGTCTCGCTCACGTTCGCAGTGGACGGTGCCGCGTCTGCTCCCGCTTTCGGGGCCTGCGTGGACGGGGTGAACGAGTTCGTGGTGACTCGCGTCAGCTCACTCCGTCATACATAGCTTGGTACGACATCGGTTGCCGACGTGACTACCGAGTACATTCTGGGCCGGCGCGATCTTCGCGTGGACGTTAGCACGACGTGGAACTTGGATTTCACCCCCACGTGGATGTGGCTCATGTGGCCTGTCAACGGGCCGACTACATCCGCCGTGGGGCACAGAAGTTCAACCGTGCCTTGCTACTCGATTACGCGGTAGGAGCGCTTACGCTAACGGGTGGGAACGGTGACTTTTGCGGTGGACGGTCCAAGTCCGTAGCGGCGTGGATGTGGTCCAGCACCGGCAAGTTCGCCATCATGCCAGCGGTCCCGGATCACACTACGTTCCTTAACCGTTGGACGGACGCAGGCCCAGCCTAAGCCCAGATCAACGACAGGTCCGGGAACGGCGTCAAGACGTACTTCTCCCGTGCCAGCGCTGGGGCTCTGTTATCAAGGCAGGGTCCTTCATTACGTCCTCCATCCGGTACAAAGTTGCCTACTTCCCCGGTGGCGCTGAGGCGGCCCTTGCCGCGCTGTAGCAAGAGAAATGGACCCCCTCATTGTGAGGGGGTCCATTTCTTGTGTTTCAGAGCTTCAGTGCGGAGGCGAACAGCGGCGCCAACTCGGAAGCGTAGTTCGGCGTCATGTGGCCTTGGTCCGCGTAGACCGGGGTGGTGCCGACGAAGCCGGGGCAATTGTTGCCGGAGCAGAACCAGTCCCGCGTCCTGATGACTTCAGCCTTGGCCGCCGGCACCGCGGCGGCAGCGTCCCGCACGGCACTGTACAGCTCGCCGTAGCGGTTGTCCGGGGCCGTCATGCAGTCGCTGGGCTTGCTCACCCGCGTTGCGCACTCCTGCAGAGCTTTACCGCCGGGCGGCGGGTCCAGCAGCACGACCCGCCCAGCGGACCCGGCAACACTATTGAGAGTGTCCTTGGTTCCGGCGATCCACTCACTCACCACAGCGGTACCTTCAGCCTTAGAAACGAGCCGCATGCTCGCGTCTTCGGAGCTGGACAGGATCACCATGTCCGGCTTGGACGCCTTGACCTGATCTAGGGCCCACTGGCGGAACGGATCACAGCGCGGGTGCTCCGACTTGTCACCGCGGAACACGGAGACGGAAATGGCGGGGCACTGCTGCATCGTGTACACCACAACCTTGTACCCCTTCGGTTCAAGGGCAGCCCGCACCATCGGCACGTAGCTGATGGCGATCGAGTCGCCCACCACGACGGCGGTCTTAGCCGCGTTAGCTTCGCCGTAGACGCAGGTCTGGGCCTTGGCGATGTCGGCTTCTAGGTTGCGGGAGTCGCCGCCGAGGCAGCCATCCTTGACCCACTCGGTAGCCTTGGCGCCCTGCCCGAGGTTGTCCACCGAGGGGTTCAGGTCCGGCCACGCGGTCTGCTGCAATGCGGCGTTGATCTTCGCCGTGTGCTCACTCTCCGGCGTCTTCGGGACATCCTTGCCCGTCGTTGCGAGGGGAACCGGTACGGCGGCCACGGCCGTGTGCCTGCTACCCGCGTCCTGAGCCAGCGCAGCACCCACAACGCAGGTAGTCACCAACGCGAGAGCAACCAGCCCGCCCAAGGCAGCCTTCTGTTTGGCATCAGTCGACGGGGCCCGCTTGCCCTTCGGCTCCAACCAGCCAGACTTGCGGATCGGGTCTTCCAGCAGGTGGTACGACAGGACCGACATACCGCCCGCCGCAGCGAGAATGGCCGCGAACAACAGCGGCCCTTCGACCGGAAGCAGGGCGCCGAAGAGAACGATGATCGGGAAGTGCCACAGGTACAGCGAGTAGGAAATATCGCCAATGTACCGGGAGATAGGGTTGGTCAGGGGCGCAAGGAAGCGGACCTCCCCACCCGTGCCGGCAGCGATCAGGAGAGCCGTTGCAAGGACGGGGACGGCAGCCCAAGGTCCGGGGAAAGGCATCTCCGGAGTGATAGCGAAGATGCCCCACACGATCCCTGCCAGGCCGATGTAAGCGAGCACAGGACGGATAGCGTCAGGCAGCCGTGAGAGGGCGCCGGCGCTGGCCGCGAGGACGGCGCCGATACCGAGTTCCCAAGCCCTGGAGAACGTCGAAAAGTACGCCACGGTGGGGCTGGTGGCTGTCTCCCACATGGCGAAGGCCAAGGATACGGCGACGAAGAGAACCATCATGCCGGTGAGCAGAAGACGCGCTTTGCCGTGCTGCCAGCCCAGCCGCCCTGCCAGCGTCCCGAGGATCAGCACGATCAGCCAAGGCCACACAACGTAGAACTGCTCTTCAACGGCCAAGGACCAGAAGTGCTGGAGCGGTGAGACCGCAGCGCCGGCCTGCATGTAGTCCGTGCCGATCAGGGCCAGGTGCCAGTTCGTGCCGAACACCAGCGACCACAGCGCATCCTCGGTGACCTTCATGGCGCGGCCGCCGTTGAACACGGCCCAGGACGCCGCGACGGTGGCGACCAGAACGAGGACTGCAAGCGGCAGGATACGGCGGGCACGGCGCCGGTAGAAGTCCGCGAACGAGATTCGCCCCTTCTTCTCATGCTCGCGCAGCAGCAGCCCCGTGATGAGGAAGCCCGAGATAACAAAGAACACGTCCACGCCAACGAACCCGCCGGACGGGTATGTGAACGTGTGGTCCGCGATCACTGCCAGTACGGCGAGGGCGCGAAGACCTTGGATGTCAGGGCGAAGTCCTTTGGACTTCTTTGACGGTGATTTTGTGGCATGCCGAATGCCGGCGTTGGCTGTTGCCATGGATTCCCCCTGTTGAGACCTGCCGTAATTCTACCCGGCGGATAAATCCGGTTATGCACCACTCGGGAAGGTTTGGCTACTACCGGTACCCGTCCACGATCGCTGCAGCGATCTCCTTGTAAGCCCGCCGTGTTTCGGGCTTCAGTACATCCAGGGTCACCAAGTCACCGTCGGCAACACCACGGTCGTGCGGCACTGCGATAAGTTCGCGGCAGATGCCGGACAGGTGTTCTTCAATCGCGTCCTTGTCGACGCGTGAGGAGACCTCGTCCTTGTCTGTGATTACCACGATGGCATTGCGGGCCAAGTCCTCATAGCCGTGGCTCGCCAGCCAGTGCAGCGTGCTCCGGGCCCGTTTGGCACCGGACACCGCGTAGCCAGCGGCGATCACCAGATTGTCCGCCGACTGCAAAATCCCGCTCATCGCGTTGTGGGTTACACCAGTGCCGCAGTCCGTAAGGGCAACCGAGTAATAGCTGGAAATGAGCTTGCGGATCCGCAAGTACTCCGCAGCCGTCAGAGAGTCCGAGACCTCAGGGTCCTGCTCCCCCGCGATCAGGTGCAGCCGGCCGGCGTGGTGCATGTACCGGGCCAGCGACGTCAGGGAATCGATGGAGTCGATGTTCTCCAGCAGGTCGGAGATAGTCCGTGGAGTGGACTGCTGGTAGATGCCCTCGCCCAGCGCACGCTCCACCAAGTCGCCCGAGTCCGGGTTGGCGTCAATGGCGCACGGGGCATCCCCGCGGTATTCGGCCAGGGTCAACCCAACACCCACCGTGGTGGAGGTCTTGCCGATACCGCCCTTGAGGCTGAGGATCGCCGTGTTGTAGCTGCCCTGGAGCTGGCGGGAAATCCGGCGGGCCAGCTCGTCCTCATGGCGCTGCTTAAGCCCGGGTCCCAAGTTCCAGGCGCCGCCGGTCAGATTATAAAGGGCGCCGCGGAATCCGCCGATGGGCCGGGGCTTCTGTTCCTTGACGAACAGGCCGGGCGAGCTGATGAAGTCCGGCATAGGGCTCTCCGCGATCGCATCGGCCACTGTGGGCCGGCTGCGGCGGAAGGACTGCGTCTCGGCAGGAGCCTCTGCGTCTGGCATAGCAGCTCGGGAGGCCTCGTTACCGGGCAGGGAGGGCGGAGCCGGAGGAGCAGTGGCCGGAACGGAAGCAATCGGACCGCGCACCTGCTGCGCAGGGGCCTGCGTAGCCGGAGGACTGAGAGGAGCAGGCGACGGTGCACGGGACGGCTTTGTGGCATCGGCTGCGGCGGCCGCCTCCGCCCAGGAGGATCGGCGGGTCACCGGCTTGCCGGCGTTGCTGGAACTGGACATTTCGGGAGTTACTGCTGGCATGGTTCCTGTCCAGGCATCGTCCACTGAGCCGTCGGCGCGACGAAGGTCGCGTCGTCGGCGCAGCTGCGGCTGCCCTGCATCCTCTGCTTGGGCGCCTGCATTCTGATCCGCCGGATCTGGCATGTCTGTCCCCCGGACGTTTTCGGCAAACGGTTCTGCGGCACTGGTTCGATCAGTAAGTCTAGAGGGTTTCGCACAAGCAGCTCCCCAGCGTGCGCTGGTCAGTGGTGGATGAGAGCGGCCGAAACTACGGCTGTCGTAAGCACCAGGAGGACGAAGAGGATGGAATAGGCCACCCATTTGGGGCGGCCCTTGTGGGGATTGATATCGACATACGGCATGGTCAGCGTTATTTACCTCGGGGCGAAGGTGCGGAGGCGACCCGGACGGAAATCCGGATTGCGCGGCGCTTGAGCCGCAGCATCTGGTACAGGACGGCGAAGGGAACAAGCAGGGTGCCCAGCAGAGCGGTCAGCGCCAAGGCGTAATCCGAAAGTGCCACAAAATCCTCCATTGGTAAGCAGTCTTTTCATCCCCATCCGCACTCACCCAATCATGAGTCAACGCCATTGACAAATAGTCAACCGGGAAAGCCCCCATGAAATTTTCGGGCGACATGGACGCGGAAGGTAGCCACGGACCACTACCCAGTCCTGTGGAAGGGCTATTTTCACTTACCTCAAGCTCTATAACGTACGAGCCGATTCCCCGTGGTTCTCCTGCAAACGCTTGATGAACCACCGCGACTGCTCGGGACCGTAGGGTAAGACAGGGATCGCTTTGGTGGCGTCGCTCGGGGTGTCACGGATCGACTGGCGCGCCTGGCGGACGGCGGTAGTCATAGTGCTGGCCATGGTCTTGACAAACTGGTCGCTGCAGGGCTGACCGTGGCCGGGGATCAAGAATTCGTAGCGGTGGCGCAGAGCGGAGATGTGCCGGAGGGCGTCTGCCCATTCCTCAGGGTAGGAGTCCTCGAAGGAGGGGCGGGCGCCCTGTTCCACAAGGTCACCGACGAAGAGAGTGGAGGGCGTTCCCACCAGGAGATCGCCATCGGTATGGCCACGTCCCAGGTAGAACAGGGTTGCCACCAGGCCGCCGAGGTCCACCAGGACGGGCTGGTCTTTGACAATTGCATTGGGCACCACGAGATCGACATTGTCGCCATCCCCGGCGGCCATCTCAGGCTCGATGATTCCAACATGGCGGCGCTGGATATCGCCACGCTTGTCGATTTCGTTGGCGCAGTTCTCGTGCGCCCAAAATTCTGTGACGCCAGCCTCGGCGAAGACGGCGTTGCCGAAGAAGTGGTCGTAGTGGGCGTGGGTGTTGACAACCACGCACGGCAGGCCGGTCCTTGCCCGAACTGCATCCAAAATCTCGCGTCCCTGGCGTGGACCGCAGCCGGTGTCGATGACCATGGCCCGTTCAGAACCAACGATAAGGCCTGTGTTCAGCAAGGACCCTTCTGTGACCAGTACGTAGTTGTCCGCGCCAACCTCGAGCCATTCCGACATTGTCTCTCTGTACCTCCGGCAAAGCGGTGAGCGTTCATCTTGGTCCCTGATTCTACTCACGATGCCTAGATACGCTGCAGTCAGCGGGGAAGCTTACGCTCGGAACCAATTACCCTCCCCAACCAACCGCGTCCTCAAGGCGCCCACATAAAAGGGCTCTCGAACCTTTCTCCTCAGACTCGAAGTCACGGCCCCGCCGATAGCACGCCTAGTTCAAACGGAAGGTAAAGGCGTGCTTGCCTTGCTAGTTGGGTGAAGCGAGCGACCTCTCTAGTTGCCACGGCCCCAAAGAGTCCGGCGCTTCACTACTCTTGCCGTTCGAACGGATAAGTTCCCAGTAGGGGCCCGAACTTCAGCTCATCCCGATCACAAGCGCAATCAACGCACAGGCGCCTTCTCACGAAGGCACGCCGTTCGAACGATGTACCACATTGCTCGCAAGTACCAGAAATTTCAGATCTAGGGCGAAAGTGCAATTTGTTTTCCAGAAAACGGCTTAGACCGCGGAATGACTCCAGAGGTTGAACGCGAATCACCATGACAGGAAATTTAGGTTCAACAAGGCAGAGACGGGAAGCGTGGTGGGTACCTGCTTTCCGAGCGGCGACTACTTGCCATTCACTATGAGAAGGAGACCAACGCCTTGAGGCGAGACGCTGCTATCGAAGTGCAGGTCAAGTGGTTCCTAAACTGTGGCGGCCCAGCGAGGCTACAAGAAGTACGTAGCGGGTATGTCCTAGGTACCAAGGCCATCGCTCGCCAAACACTACTCTGCGTAAACTCGTCTCCGCCCAATAATCTTTGCGCGACTGAAGGAAGATCACATATAAAGCTGATCTCCATCAAACAGAGCGGCAGCGTGCCAGTACTTGTTATCCCGCGGGAGGTTAGCTCCCCGCCTGGTGGGTATATCCAAACGGATTGGCTTCCTGCCAAGCCCAGTGGTCAGAGCACATCTGGGACAGATCACGGCGTGCCCGCCAGCCCAGGTCTACAAGAGCGGCGCTGGGATCTGCATAGCTCACTGCGGCATCCCCAGAGCGGCGCGGCCCGACTTCATAGGGTATGGGACGCCCGCTCGCCTTCTGGAAAGCAGAAACAACCTCAAGAACTGAGGACCCCCTACCCGTGCCTAAGTTCCATCTAAAAATGCCATTCTTGTTTGCGATGAAATTCAGGGCAGCGATATGTCCGGCCGCAAGATCCATGACGTGGATATAATCTCGTACGCCTGTGCCGTCTTCCGTGTTGTAATCGCTACCGAAGACTGTGACCTTATCTCTCCTACCAGCAGCAACTTGAGCTACATACGGGAGGAGATTGTTCGGCGTACCCTTAGGGTCTTCTCCGATTCGACCCGACTCGTGAGCTCCTACGGGATTAAAATAGCGCAACACAGCGACCCTCCATCGAGGGTCGGCTGCACTTAGGTCTGTAAGAATGTCTTCGATCTGCTGTTTGGTCCGGCCATATGGGTTGATAGCACCAAGCGGCGTACCCTCGATCAAAGGCACATTCTCTGAGGCTCCGTAAACAGTCGCAGAAGAGCTGAAGACCAGCGAATAGACACCAGCGTCGGCCATACACTCAAGCAGATTGAGCGTGCCGACTACGTTATTTCGGTAGTACCGTAGCGGCTCCTCGGCAGACTCGCCCACAGCCTTGAGTCCGGCAAAGTGAACGACCGAATCAAATTCTTCCTGATCGAAAAGGGCGCGGAGCCTTCCATAGTCCAGAAGGTCGCCCTCGCAAAAGTTGATCTTTTTTCCTGTCAACCCTTCAACCCGCTCGAGGGAATCCACCGCCGAGTTGATCAAATTGTCAATCACGGTAACTTCGTGGCCTTCTTCGAGAAGGGTCAGAACCGTGTGTGATCCTATGAATCCGGCGCCCCCGGTTACCAAGATTTTCATGGGGCTATCTTAGGAGCATCCCGCGCCGTCCAATAACCTGTGACGCCCGCCAGCACGTGGCCTCGATCAATGACAGGCTGGTCAACCTTGAGGTTTAGACACTCTGCGACCGTCTCGGTTAACGCTCCAGGCCCTACCACCTCGGCATAGCGTCGCCCGAGGTGCTCGGAAAAGGCTCGTCAGCAATGGCCGGTAGACTGGACGAAACACTCCGGTTTGCCAGATGGGCAGCCGGCCTGGCGCGTTGCCAGGAACTTACACAGGGGGACCCGGGTGGACCTACGCGATTACTTGCGCATTTTTAGCCGTAACTGGCTTTTGATCGTCGGCTGCACGCTGGTCGGCCTCCTAGTCGGAGCCGGGATTTCCCTTGCGACCAAACCCACTTATACGGCTGAGACGCAACTGTTCGTAGCAATCCAAAACTCAGGTTCTGTGCAGGAGCTGCAGCAAGGCAACACTTTCAGCCAAGCTCGAGTTCAGTCCTATGTGAAGGCAGTTAATTCGCCGATCGTCCTTCAGCCGGTCATTGACAGTCTCGGGTTGGGGGTCACAGCGGATGAACTTTCTAAGTCCGTTAAGGGCACAACAGACGTCAATACGGTCTTGATCAATATTGAGGCCAGCGATTCCTCTCCTGTACGGTCTGCCGCCATCGCCCAGGGCGTTGCCAATAGCTTGATCGATGCCATAGAGCGTATCGAAAGGCCGAAGAATGGCGGAAGCTCTCCTTTCAATGTCTCAGTAATCAAGCCAGCTGTTGCTCCCTCAAGCCCAGCCTCCCCCAACACTCGTCTGAACTTGATCCTTGGTTTCATACTCGGCCTGGGGGTTGGCTTGGCCAGTGCTGTATTGAAGTCGAAGTTGGACAGCAGAATCCGCGGCGAGGCTGATGTGCGGCAGATAACTGATTCGCCGGTCCTAGGTGGCATTGCCTACGATGCTGATGCCACACGTAAACCACTCCTTACCCAAACCCCAACACAAAGTCCGCGAGCGGAATCATTCCGCCAACTCCGCACTAACCTCCAGTTCGCCAATGTTGCCAAGGGCGCCAAGACTGTCTTGGTTACTTCATCGGTACCAGGTGAAGGAAAGAGCACCTCCGCTACTAACCTCGCGATAGCTATGGCGCAAGCTGGGCAGGCCGTCTGTCTTATTGACGCAGACCTCCGTCGGCCTATGGTCAGCGAATATCTGGGGCTGGATCGAACTGCAGGTTTAACAACAGCCCTGGTCGGTCAGGCGGACGTGAGGGATTTGCTTCAGCCTTGGGGGGACGACGAGCTGTTTATCCTGACCTCCGGGCAGATTCCGCCCAACCCAAGTGAACTGCTCGGTTCAAGGGTCATGAAACAGCTACTCGCAGACTTGGAGCAGGTCTTCGATACGGTCATCATTGATGCTCCCCCGCTGCTTCCCGTTACTGATGCTGCTGTGCTGTCCCAACACGTTGGAGGGGTCATCCTCGTAGTAGGCTCTCAAAAGCTGCGGCAGCAGGAGCTTGTGAAGTCTCTTAGCGCTCTTGAGATGGTGGGCTCGGATATTCTCGGGATTGTTCTCAACCGTCTCCCCATTAAAGGCCCCGACGCGTACTCATACAGCTATTACCGAAATGAGAACCACGACTCGCTCGAAAACGTGCAGTTCCACGAACCAAAAGCTGGTGCACCGAACTCGGGCGCCACTATGACCGACGACATCTCAGACTCCTCGAGCGGAGAATGGGCCCGTCCGCCGAGGACGTTTCCGGCAAATCGTCCTCGGCGCTAGTGCGTGGGGCCCAAACCTCTTCAGCGCTAGTTGAAGTGACCATGGACCAACTCGACTAACGGATACCCACCGATCTATGCCTCGCAGGCCGTAGCCAACGTATTAGGTGAGTCATCGTTGAATATGCTTTTTCGGCATCCCCACCCCGCCAAGCTGGCTCTCTACGTCTCCAGTGAGTAGACGCAGATCTCGACGAAGGTTCCTATAGCGATCGCGGCGATATTGGAGCGGACTCCGTAACCGACGCGGGGGAGGTGTTCTCTCCCAAGCCTTTCAATGGTTGCGATCGGTCGAGCGGCCTCTGCTGAGTGCGACCCGCGTCCGTATGCGCTAGCAGGCCAAGGCGGCAGCGGCGGCCAACGGGATACCACATCGCGGGAGGCCGCAAGACGCCCGGACCCTCTACGGAGATAGGTGCGGCCAAGGCCACCGCATGCTGTTCATCGACTCCGGTGGTTCTAGGGCAACGAGAACCAGTCCATCACTAAAATGCTTGACACACACCGCCAAGCTGCACATCCTCAACATCAACGTTGTGGGGTGGGCCTAAGGCCTGCCGTAGCCGTTCAGCACGACATCGCAATCCCGACAACATCCGCTGATGAGTTCGCGGCTGTCGAATAGATAAGGACCAGGTGGCGCTGGCCGCCTTTATGCCACCAGCATCTGCCCCGTTATGCGGCTCTTCGTGGTTCGTGGGGAATTGGATCCCTGGAATAAGCGTCATGCCGCCGTCCTGACGGCACTTCTGAAGAGAATAACCGATTTGTAATTGGCGGCGTTGCGGTACCCGCGGGCAGTTCGCTTGATGTTCTTGATTGCGGTGTTGTTGGCCTCGACCTTCCTGAATATCCGCGCTTTTGGGGTCCATCCGTCGTGTGTTCGGGGGCCAACGGCCAGAGCGCGCAGTAGCGGTCCTGGGTGCCGGTAGTGGCGTGTTTGGGGGCCACCCCGATTTAGGCTCCTTCCGTCGTGTGTATAGGGCGCACGGCAGAAGGAGTAATCATCAATGGTACGGAAGATCAGAGCGAAGCTCGTGTTGCAGCTGCGCGCCGAGGGCCTGTCAGGCCGGGCGATCGCTGCGTCGCAGGGCATGTCCCGTAAGAGCATCACGGCGGTGCTGGAGGCTGCTGACGCGGCCGGTGTGGCGTGGGACGATATCGCCGACAGTTCAGAGGGCGAGGTCTATGCCCGGCTGTTTCCTGGGCGGGGTGAGCATCAGAGTGTGTTCGCGCAGCCGGACTGGGATCAGGTGCATAGGGAGATGGCCCGGGTCGGGGTGACGCTAAAGCTGCTGCATGGCGAGTACGCGGATTCACGCGCGGCTGCCGGTGAGCCGGTGATGGGTTATGACCGGTTCTGCAGGACCTATCAGCGGCATGTGCTGGTCACTGGGGTGGCGTCCCGGGTCGGGCACAAGGCGGCGCAGACGGTGGAGGTGGACTGGTCGGGCCCGACGATGCAGCTGACAGATCCGGTGACGGGCAAGTCGAGGACGGTGTATTTGTTTGTGGCTTGCCTGCCGTTTAGCCGGTACGCGTTCGTTGAACCCGCCCTGGACATGAAACAGGACACCTGGTTGCGGGCCCATGTGGCGATGTTCGAGGCCTTTAGCGGTTCGGTGCCGCGGATCGTGCCGGACAATCTGAAGACCGGCGTGATCAAGCATCCCCGCGAAGGCGAAGTCGTGCTCAACGACGCTTACCGGGAGATGGCGGCGCACTATTCAGCGGCGGTGCTGCCGGGGCGCATCCGGGCACCGAAGGACAAGGCGAGCGTGGAGAACACGGTCGCCCACGTGGCTACCTGGGTCATCGCCGGGCTGCGCCAGCAGCAATTCACCTCGTTGCTGGAGCTTCGCGCCGCCATCACCGACCGGGTAGCGGCCTATAACGCGGAGCCGTTCCAGAAACGGCCAGGGTCCAGGACCAGCGTGTTCGCAGCTGAAGAGCAGCCGCTGCTCACGGGGTTGCCGGCGGCCGCCTACGAGATCAGCAGGTGGGCCTACGGGCGCCGGGTGGGCCGGAACGGGCACGTGGTCTGGGAAAGGAACTACTACTCCGTGCCGTTCGCCCATGTTGGCACGTCGGTGGACCTGAGGATCACCGATCGGGTGCTTCAGGCCTACCGGGGCAGCGAACGGCTGACCAGCCATCTGTTGCTGCCCGAGGGCGCGACCAACGAGTATCGCACCAATGACGCGGACCTTCCCGCCGGCGAGAAATACCGGCAGTGGGACCCGGCCCGGGCGCGGGAATGGGCCGGACGGATCGGCCCGGCAGCGGTGACCGTGGTCAACCGGATCTTCGAGTCCGTCCCGGTCGACGAGCAGGGCTTGGACGCGGCATTGGCCGTGTTGCGGCTCTGCCGGCGTTATTCGGCCGAACGGGTGGAGGCGGCCTGCCGGCTTGCGTTGGCAGGCAGGGTGCGGTCCCCGCGGTATGCCCATCTTCAGCCGATCCTTGCCACGGAGCAGGACAAAGCCGCCGGGCTCAGGCCTCCACGGGATGAAGGAGTCGAACACGGCGGTTACGTGCGCGGCGCCGAGTACTACGCAGGTGGCGCCAAATGAGCGGGATCGATACTGAAACCAAGCGCAAGCTCCGTGAGATGGGTGCCGTCCCGATGCTCGAAGCGCTCGAGGCCCAGGACGAGGCACTCGTACTCGGCATGGCCTTCGAGGAACGGCTCCGCCTGGTCGTGGACGAGGCCCACTCCGGGTTCAATCACGCCAAGGTCGAGGGGCTGATCCGACGGGCCGGGCTACGCTACCCGGGCGCGGACCTGCGCCGGCTCGACCTCGTGGACGAACGCGGCCTCGACCGGAGCCTGATCGCCCAGCTCGGCACGTGCTCGTTCATTGAACGGCAGCAGAACGTCGTGTTTCAGGGATTCACCGGGTCCGGGAAGTCCTACCTCGGGTGCGCTCTGGCCAAGCAGGCCTGTCTGCAC
Organism: Pseudarthrobacter defluvii; assembly: GCF_030816725.1. NCBI lineage: Bacteria > Bacillati > Actinomycetota > Actinomycetes > Micrococcales > Micrococcaceae > Pseudarthrobacter > Pseudarthrobacter defluvii. The sequence continues at coordinate 781,318 of NZ_JAUSYG010000001.1, read as the reverse complement.
CGGATCCGGGCCCACTACGTTCGAATGCCCGACCTCGAGGAAGCCTGGGCGCTGGCGAAGGACAAGCCCTTGGGTGCCACGAAGTTCCTGAAGAAGTACGCGGCCTTCACTTTGCTGGTGATCGACGAGTGGCTCCTCGACCACCCCGACGAGGGCATGCGCAGCATGCTGCTGGAACTGCTCGAGCGCAGGTACGACACAGCTTCGACCGTGTTCTGCACGCAATACGCCAAGAAGGACTGGCACCAGCGGCTCGGCTCCGGGGTCCACGCCGATGCGATCATGGACCGCATCGTGCACAACACCATCTGGGTCGATACTGGCAACCACAACATGCGTGAACACGCCACCATGACGCAATAAGAAAACGTCGGTGGGAGCCGGTGGCCCCCATCCCCGCGGCCGCTGGCCCCCACCGGCAATATCACTGGCCCCCAAAGGCAAGATCGACTGGCCTCCAAGCCTTCAAATACTCACCTTCCCGGTCGTGGCGCCGGTGATGATGAGGACCTCGATCTCTTTCCACCATCTGCAGACGGTGCGGTAGAGCCTGTTGGTTTCCGGTCGTGCGGCTGCTTCGACTAGCTCCTCGAGTACCTTCTTGGCCTCTGCGGCGTCGTTCAGGGAGCCGGTGCGCAGCAGGATCCGCAGCTGTTCTTTGACCTTCCAGACCGATTCGAGGGTGCCGGTTGGATCGTCCAGAGCGAACACTTCTTCGAGCCGGAGGGCGGCCCTGGGGCTGAGGTTATCGCCGCCGCGCAGGAGCAGCATGCGGTGGGCCCATGCCTTGTCGATGGCTCGGCCGCGGCGGCCCTTGACCTGTTGAGAGAGGTTCTGCCGGGTCTCGGTCATGGCCTGGTTGGCCAGCGAGATCAGGTGGAAATGGTCAACGGCGACAGCAGTGCGGGGAAGCCACATCCGCCACGCTTTGCGGAACGCCGCCGACGGATCGATCGCGACGACCTGAACGGCGAGCCGCCAGTGCAGGGGCCGGGCGAAGAGCCAGTCTCCGACGCCCTTGTGATCGCGGCCGTCCACGACGCCCAGGACCTGGCCGGTGTCCAGGTCCACGATGGTGGTCATCCATGGTTCGATCCGCGTCCACGCCTTCGTTCCCGGGTCCTGGAAGTAGCGCACGGACCGGAACCGGTGTTCATCGATGCCGAGCATCCGCGGGCTGAGCTTGTCCACATCGGGCAGCTGCAGCAGGCAGGCCTCGGTTACCGCGGCACGGACCATCCACCAGGACACGGCGAAGCCGGCGGCGGTCTCCGAGACGGCCCTGCCGGAGCGGATGACCGCGTCCACGAGCTGGTCCCGGAGCCTGGCCGTGGAACGGGCGCGGCGCGGCACCTGCGGTGTTGATTCGAAGAACAATAGCCGGCCGCACGCCGGTTCTTCGCAGTACCAGCGGTACTTGGACCAGAGCACCTCCACCGGCCCGGCGACGGGAATATCTCGGAGCCGCTGCAGCCGCCGCTCTTTCCGCCGGGAGGATATGACCCCACAGCTTGGGCAGCCCGGCGGGTGGTCGGTTTCGACAATGACCTGGCGGCGCCCGGCAGTGATGGTGGTGGAAATGACGTGGTAGTCGGGCAGGTTGAAGAGGATGGTGGCAGCGTCGGCTGCGACCCCGGTAGGCTCGATCAAAGGCTCGTGGTCCTGTTCCAGGTTGAATGCTTAGACACACTCATCCCAGCAGGGCCACGGGCCCCCTTGTATTCAACGACACGAACTCAATCCCCACCAACCACGAAGAGCCCGATAACCTCGCCGACGGCCGGCGACGGACGGTACCGTGTCCCTTGCGCCCAAGCCCTGCGATGCCTTGGCCGCGGATGACACGGGAATTGAGGACCTGGGCCGATATCATGAGTCAATACTGAGTCCTAGCGGATACTCCAATTCGGCGGTAAGGATCTCGGCGGGTGGCCAAAGTTTGCGCCTAGACCGCGACGGAGTAGATCGAGCGTGAACGTGATCTTCTAGTCTAGGCGACTTGTCATGACTCAAAAGCTCCGTCGGTGGTCCCGGCGGGTCCTGAGCATCTCGTCAACATCGGGAACACTGTCCTCAGTGTCGCCATGGTCAAGGCTCGCGAGCATTGCTATAACTGCCATAGCCCCAGTAAGGCCCCAGAAAGAGCCTGAAAGCATAATCGCCGCCAAAAAGCAGATCACCGCGCGGGAAGAAGATCGCCGCTGATCAGGCACCAGGAGGAACGAGCCGTAGATAGCCCATGTAAGGAGAAGCAGGATGAAAGCCGCCAGGCCTGGAAGGCCTATCTGTAGTCCTACGAAAAGATAACCATTGTCAGCGGCTATGCCGCCCAATGGATAGTCTGCTAGTGGACCGTGCGGAAGAAACTTGGCAGCCACAGGGCCCGACGCGCCCAGCCCATATCCCAGCGGGCCCTCACCGATAAGCCTTAGAGCCACCGGCAGCGTCGTATCCTGCCTTACATTGAAGGAATAGTCCGACGATAGACCAAAGAGTGTTTGGAATCTTGCAAGCGCGAGGTCAACCCGGTCGGGCGCATAAGCGGCCAAAGCAACAACGCTAAGCATCGAAATGCCAGCGACGATTATGAATCGTCTCGCCACCCGACCCCGTCGCCCGGAAAACCGCCAGGAACTGACGGAAAACGCCAATAAAGCCAGTGCAACAAGGGCACCAATTAGGGCGCTCCGCTGCAGAACAACAAGCGTCACTACAGCGGAAGTAAAACCTAGGATCCAAACCGCGGGGCCAGCGGCTCGAAATCCTTTCGTAATCGTCGTGGCACACGCCCATACAAAAGCACTGCCAGCAAGCATCGACAGCTCTTGGCCGGTAGCCTGCAGGCCCAAGAGGCGTGTCTGTGAATCGACTTGGTAGCTCGCGCCGGATTCAACCAAATCACGAAGTTCAACAGCACTTAGACCAAAAACAGCCTGCCAAAGGGCAACGACCATATTAACCGTCAGAACGCCCAACACTGCGAACCTGATGTGTCTCTTCTCTTGTGCACGAAGAGGCATGGTTTGCATGAGCATTGCGATCACGAGGCCCCAGATCATGGCCCTCAGACCGTAAATAGCCTGATCAGCCATCGATAGGACAGAGGGAACTGTAACTGCAAGGACCCAAAGCATGAAAAGCCACGCAGCGTACCACGCTGGAGACTTGCGGGTTCCTGACTGGCGTTGTCCAAAGATAGAGGAAATTAGTAGCACCGCCAAGCACAGGTCTGGTAGTACATTGAGCGGCGCCCGAAGATTCGACACATAGCGCGTCAAGCCGGGAGCAGCGCCACAAGTGATGACAAGCACTGCAGCGGCGAGACTAAAAACGATTTGGGATAATTTAGCCCCTCCAGTCATAAGTGGCGACCTCTCTTGTATTTCATGGCAAGCGCGATTATGCCCAAGCCTCCCAATGCGACAGAAACAGACCAGAGTCCGATACCGACGGGTACGCGTCCTTCTGAGAAATTAGTTAGCGCTGCGAAGGCCAAGCAGATAATCCCTAATTGGATGCCGATAGCCGTACCGAGAGAACGACGGGCAGTAAGAATGTTTATTGCTGATGCCGTCAAAGCCTGAACGGCAACTCCCAGGGACAACAGCCCGACCAGTAAGGGAAGATCTCTATATGCTTCATTCAGAAACTCGCGCGCTGCGAAAGAAATGATCACAACAAGCACCGTTCCAGGCCAGAGCGCGCGAAGAGCCGAATAGAGCTGCCTACTCGTAAGGCGAGGTCGTCGGGCTGAACTTGCCTCCTTGAATGAAATAGCGGAGCGCATTTGGGGAAGGCTGGATTGCAGCTCAGCAAGACTCAATGCAATCGAAATCGCGGCCGTGACGGCCGGTGGTAGCCAAATGCCAGACGCAATCACCGGCGTACGTGACAAAATTAGAGATTGCGCTTGCGATAGGAAAAATGAAACGGATCTCTTGTAAACCGCAAACATACTGCCCCATGAAAAACTTTCGCGAATGTGTGAAAACTCAGTCAAGAATAGACAGCAAATAGTTTGAACACTGACGTACACAGCCGCTACAGTCGTGGCCGATACAGATAAAAATACGTAGAGGCCAAATGAGGTAATCAGGGTCAGCAGCGGCACGACGCCTCGCAGAGCTGTGCTCAGAAAATACTGACCGTTCCCGTACTGCCGCCAGCTCAAGTTGTTGAACAGTGAGCCAACAAAGACTCCCATAGCACTCAAAACGGCTACAAAATCTGGCATACCCGGAAATGGTTTAGCAAACAAGAGGATTGCACCGGTTAGAACGGATACAAGTATTTGGGGGAGAAGGTGGCCCCTAATTATGAGCCGCGCGGTGAGATGGTCTCCCCTTGCGCTGCATTGTAGAACTTCGGATTGTACGCCAAAGCAAGCGAGGTAACTTCCAACACTTATCACGGCCAAGAAGATAGCTACGTGGCCCCTTTCGTCAGGGACTAAGAACAGTGCACTGAAGAAAGTGAGAGCAGCGCTGCCACCTAGACTTATAAGTTGAGCAATATATGGGCTGCCCAACAGACTTCTCGTTTTGGACCACATCAGCGACGTCGAATGAACCGGGCTGGTACTCCGGCATATATGGCGTCTGACTGCAGGCTCTTGGTGACGACGGCTGAGGAGCCTACAATCACATTTGCACCGATCACGACTCCCGGCTGTATGACGCAGCGTGTGCCAATCCAGCTGAAGGCACCGATAACTACCTCCTTCGAGAACATTCCCTGACTGTGGACCGGAGTATCAATCGACTCCGAATTATGGGTTGAGGTCAAAATGATGGACTCAAAACCCAATCAGTGCGCCTCGTTCGATTATCAGGCCACCCCGCGCGTCCAAAACTGTGCCGCGAGCGATAGAGGCTCCATCCTGAATCACTAAATGATCGGCACCGATGACTCTGACGCCTTGGGCTAGAACAACATCTCTCCCTACTTCAGCCCCAGCCAACCGAAGCAATCGAAGCCTTATACTTCTCACCGACTCCCCAGGAAGGTGTCGAACAATTCTTTCATCCATAATCCGAAGAAACCTAAGCTTCAGCGAGTTCATCATCTAGGCACCTCCAAGAAGTAGCGACGCAAGTGCCTCAGAATTGACTTTGGCGTCAAAATTTTGCTCTGCCCATTGCTTTTGGAGGTCTGCCGCGGCCTTAAGGGTGTCAGAATCCTGAAGCACCTTCAGGCGGGATCGCCAGAGCGACACGTTGCGGCGCTCCGCTGTTGGGATTACGAGAAGTTCACGATTGTCCGGATGAATGGCCTCGGCGCAGCCTCCTATGTCACAAACCAAAGGCACCACGCCAGTCAAACTTGCCTCGACCAGCACCATAGGCAAGCCCTCCGACTGCGATGTCATCATAAGCACGTCCAGCGCAGAGTAGATCTCCCGTTGTGGACGGAACCCGGCCAACTCCACTGCATTCAAAACCTTCTCCACCTGAGGGCGTAGAGGGCCATCACCATATATTTTCGCGTCCACTTCCGGAAAATCGCCAAGAATTGAACAGAATAAAGCCGGATCTTTCTCGGGTGATAGCCTACCTACGAACCCGACTCGCAGTCGTTTGGAAGCAGTGCGTTGAACTGAATTCGCCAAGTCCTGGTGGTCGCTCAACGATGGGTATACGGTCTCTATTTCGCGGTTGCGTATATCACGAGAAATGATTCGCGAAATGTAGTCACTAACCGCCACTATACGGTCAGCCTTACGGGCAGAATACAACCATAGGTACTTCCACACGATCCGCTTTAGCCGCCCCGTTTGGCCTTCGACGGGATACGGTTGTCCTAAAACATAGATTGTCCAATTTGCCTTGGTGAGTTTACGCAAGAATAGGCCAAAAATTATGTCCGACTGTGAAATCGAGGTTACAACGTTTGCGCGTTTTCTACTTGCTATCTGGCCGCGAAGGTTGGTAAGGGCCCAAAGGACCGACCTCATTCCAAGTTTGATCTGCGGATTTGGCACGGTGTCACTGCTGTCGTGCCCACGAAGAAGTACCAGCTCTGCTACCAGGGGCGATAAGGACCGGCTATAGTTTTCCCATAGCTGGTATGCTCCGGCGCCTTTTGTGGACGGCGATGACCAAATCAGCAAAGAAGCTGTTTCACCCCAAGCGGCATTCGCTATGCTGCAGTCCTCATCCTCCACCAACGTTTTACCTCCGTAACTTCGTTGCCTGCCACTCATATCGCAACGCGTCCTGATCACTTGACCACCTCGGCGAACATTTGACCGTGGGCCTCTGCGACTTCAAGGTCTGTCAGCAACCCCGCTGTTCGCGGCGCGGCATCCTGGAGTCTTTGCAGCAAGTGTCTATCAGAAGACAACATATGAAGGGAATCCGATAGGGCAGATGAGTTGCGCGGTTCGAACAGCAGACCATTTTCGCCATGGGAGATCCACTCTGCTGGACCCCCTTCATTAGCGGCCACGACTGCCTTACCTGCGGCCAAATACTGCAGTACGTTCTGTCCAAGAGGCTCTGGGCGGGTAGAAGCCTGCACACAGACGTCGATATCTGATAGCAATGGTGATATGTCATTTACGTGCCCCAAGAAATGCACGCGATCGTGGAGCTTTCTTGACGCGACTTCGCGCTGAAGACTCAACATGTATTCCTCGTGGCCAAACAGCGAACCGCCGGCGAAGAAAAGCTGTTCGTTTCCTTCAGGAAAAGCGGCAGAAAAGGCCTCCAACACCAGCGACTGTCCCTTCCATGGATCTATTCGAGCGATCATGGCTATACGCAGCGGTTCCTGCCGCGATGACGAATTCATTCGTTCAGCTCGAAGGTTCCCAATGGGGCTGTGAATTACCGCGCTCGGTACCCTGCGGCGTCCTTGTAGCACAGTTGCAGTGGCAAGAGTTGATTGGGAATTTGAAATGATTCCATCAGCACGACGCAGCGCGATCCTGGCAAATGCCTGTTGACCCAGAGTTCCTAGACTTTCCCTAGTAATCTGGTCCCGCAACTGTAGGACCAGCTTCTTTTTAGTACCGAGACAAGCAAGCGCACCGTATAGACCTGCTCGTGTCGTATTCGCGTGGACAACATCCGCGTGCTTAAATTCAGCGGAGCGGCGAACAGCTACAGCCTGACCAAAAACTTGCACTACAAATCGTGCAATACGCCCGATTGAACCTTGGGAAGACTGTCCGGGACTCTGAGCAGGTCCAGTATCGCTACGAGGAACTCTTGACGGGAGACCTTCAAACACTCCCCCGTCGCCTGATACCGAAGTCGGAAGGAGAACACTGGGATGCCAATTGGACGCGTTGCAGACAAGCCGCACTAGGGCTAGCTCTGCGCCGCCAGCCTCATGACTATGGTCGAGATGGAGAACGTTAAGGGGTCTTGAATCTACCGTCGTCTGATTCATGACTTCATCCATTCAGAAATTTGCTTTCGAAAAATAGATTTATCGAAGAACTGTGCTCTATCTCGGGGAGCACTAGGTTGCAAGCCGGTGGCAGCGGACACGCTCTCACTAAGACTGGTTTTGTTGAAATTCTCTATTAGGATCCCGGATTGCCCGTCCACTACACTTTCACCCGCACCACCAGCACGGTTGGCTATGACCGGGGTGCCGGCAGCCATGGCTTCTACCGGCATTATCCCAAAATCCTCGATAGGTGGAAAAACAAACACCAACGCCCGCTGATACAAAGCTCGAAGTAGCGGCCGGGAAGGCGACTGAAGAATCTGCACTGGAATGCGGACGGAGTTTGCCTGGTGACGTAGAGAATCTAACTCCGGCCCGTCACCCGCCAGCACGACAGGCACATCAGCAGCGACACCGGCATCTATAACTACGTTCATTCCTTTGTATGGAACAAAGCGCGAGGCCCCTAGAAGAAAGTGATCCGGAAGGTTCTCAAGAATACGAAGTTCACTATCTGTCAAATCTTTCGAAACGCCATCTTCAACCGAAAAATACGCGACATCAACGGGAGGATATATGACAGATGCGGGCATGTCCCAGGTTTCTTGAATCCTGTTTCTTACAAATCTGCTATTTGCAGCAATTGACGTAGCCTCAGCGGCACGCTTCTTATCGATAGTCCGGAGAACCCGAGCGGCAGCTTGAACCGCGATAGATTTGCCCCGGGTATCAAGTTCCGGGTTCCATATGTATCTTGCCGGAGTATGGGCGTAGACAAATTTATTCACGCCCGGATCATGCTTGAGGAGGCGGGCGTGATGGGCAAAAAGATGCGAGCTACACAAAATCCAGTCGACATCCGTCTGCGGAATGCGGCGCCACGTTGGAACCATAAAGGGAAGAGCCGCTGGTTTCGAATGACGAAGCGGGGTAGAACCGAGCCACGACTGCTTGACCTCTCGCCCTGCGAATCGCTGGGGGTAGTCATCCCAGAGGCAAAAGATCGGGGCATCCGGATAGAGTTCGCTGAATTGCTCAACAACCGACTCAGCACCACCATGCCTTTCGAGCCACTCGTGCACAATGAGTCCGGACAAAAGAAACCCCCAAGTAATTGAATATGCAGGCGATAAATGTGCTTGTCACAACCGTACCTAGCCGGTAGTGGTGGGCAGCACCGAGGTGTCTGGCTAGTTCCTCACCCTGCCGCAGGTCGCTCTCGCCGAGTGAAATGATAGAGCACCCTGCGGGTTCGTCGACAACTGGGCCGACTCCTGTTGCCCTGCGGCCGGGACCTGACCAAGTTTTCCCTGGTTTGATGACGCGCAAGTCAAAGGGCGTGGACGAAGCGAGATATAGTCTTCGTGACCGTCAGACTACGACTGTTGCTAGTCATACGACGGCTTCAGGCTCTGCTACACAGCCTATGCGCGGTCATTCAGTCAAAGGGCGAACTGTTCGCCAGAGGTATTTACACTATGGGGATATTGGATGGGGACGGTGTCCAATTGGCGCGCCAAGACTGCTCGCGCGCTACGTGTCGTTGATGCGTTCGTCATAGTCTGGGCCGTGGCCGGTGCGTATCTCGTTCGTTTTGGCGTGGACGCCGGCTCCGTGATCTCCGGCCAAGAGTCGCTGTACATCTGGCTGTCAGTTGCCCTAGCAACGGCGTGGTGGGTAATGCTTGGAGCCTGGAACTCACGGCAAAGCCGCATTTTGGGTGCAGGTGCCGACGAGTACAAAAGGGTAGCGGCCGCCTCTCTCTGGCTATTCGGTCTCGTAGCAATCATCTCGTATGTATTTCGATTTGACACTGCAAGAGGTTATGTTGGCGTTGCCCTGCCTGTTGGGTTGACGGGCTTGCTTGTAGGCCGGTGGCTTCTTAGGCAACACCTAGGTGTAAATCGCCTTAAGGGCGAAAGCATGTCTCGATTGCTCTTACTCGGGAGCCAGAGTGCTGTTGCTCACTTATTCGACTCTCTGACAAGCGCCAAGACGGCAGGCTACAGTCCGGTGGCGGCCTACACACCAGGCGCCCGCTCTGTCACCCCCATTGAACCCGGATCAGGGCTGCCAATACTCGGATATGAACCAGATGTGGCAGACATCATGTCAGCTATCAAGACCTGCGGAGCGGATGCTGTTGCGGTCTCGGCAGGTGTCCAATTGCATCCTCAGACCCTGCGGCACTTGGGATGGGAGTTGGCTGCTCAGAACGTCGGTCTGATAATGGCTCCGGCTCTGACAGATATCGCTGGCCCCAGAATTCATACGCAGCAAGTGGCCGGACTGCCGTTGATTCACGTGACGACACCGACACTTGAAGGAGGCCAAAGAGTAATCAAGCGCCTATTCGACATAACAGTATCTGGCCTTCTAATTATCTTCCTGCTCCCAATTATGTTGCTTGTCGCTTTTTTCATAAAGTTGGACGACAACGGACCCATCTTTTTCAAGCAAGATCGCGTTGGAATGCAGGGCAGGCCATTCAAAATGTACAAGTATCGATCCATGGTGGTGGATGCTGAGCGACGCCTGACAGAACTGCAGCACCTCACCGACGGTAATGGCGTATTATTCAAAATGAAAAATGATCCCCGTGTAACTCGGGTGGGTCAGCTGCTGCGCAAATTCAGCTTGGATGAATTGCCTCAGCTCTTTAACATCATCACTGGTTCCATGAGCCTGGTCGGGCCGCGACCGCCTCTCCCATCTGAAGTTGAAGAATACGAGCAAGACGTTCGACGACGGTTGCTGGTTAAGCCTGGGCTCACCGGTCTGTGGCAGGTGAGCGGCCGATCGGACCTCTCCTGGCAGGACTCTGTACGTCTCGACCTGTACTACGTGGAGAACTGGTCATTGGCCGGTGATCTACTCATCCTCATGAAGACCTTCCGCGCCGTTTTTCGGAGCGCCGGAGCCTACTAATTCTCTGGCGACTCATTTGTCGCCTTCGGGAAGGAAAACTAATGCGAATATCGGTTATTGGGTGTGGCTATTTAGGGGCAGTCCACGCCGCTTGCATGGCAAAGCTCGGACACGAGGTAGTCGGCATCGATGTGGACGAGCGGAAGATCGCAGAGCTGGCTGCCGCCCGAGCTCCCTTCTTCGAGCCAGGTTTGGAGGAGTTGCTCCGGGAGGTGCAGGAGACAGGGCGACTTTCGTTTAGCACTGATATGGGTGCTGCGGAGGGAAGCGCCGTGCACTTCATCTGCGTTGGGACTCCACAGAAGAAGGGCGAGAATGCCGCTGACTTGACGTATGTAGATGCAGCTCTAATGGGTCTCCTACCATATATCTCGCCCGGGGACGTCGTAGTGGGAAAATCGACAGTCCCGGTTGGGACAGCCACGCGGCTGGCCGAAATTGTGAAAGAGGCCCGCCCGGAGGCTCACCTCTTGTGGAATCCCGAGTTCCTCCGGGAGGGGCATGCCGTCTCTGACACGCTTAGCCCCGACAGACTCGTCTATGGTGTTGCGGGCGGCGTAGAGGAACATCATGGCGTTCAGGTCTTGGACCGTGTTTACGCTACCCCGCTCGAAAAGGGCATTCCTCGGCTCGTCGCAGATTTGCCGACGGCCGAGTTGGTGAAGACTGCCGCCAACTCATTCTTGGCAACGAAAATATCTTTCATCAATGCCATGGCCGAACTCTGTGATGCTGCTGGCGCTGACGTGACCCTATTGGCCGACGCCATTGGCATGGACGACAGAATAGGTCGCAAATTCCTGAACGCGGGTATCGGGTTCGGTGGCGGTTGTCTCCCGAAAGACATTAGGGCCTTTATGGCAAGGGCCGGCGAACTTGGCGCGGACCAGGCTTTGACTTTCCTTCGCGAAGTGGACGCCATCAATATGCGTAGACGCACTCGAGTTGTGGAACTGACACGAGAACTCTGCGGCGGATCACTTCTAGGACAGCGAATCACCGTGCTCGGGGCGGCTTTCAAACCTCAAAGCGACGACGTTCGCGATTCCCCGGCCTTGAGCATCGCAGCTCAGTTGCAGCTTCAGGGCGCTGTCGTGACAGTAACCGATCCGGAAGCGCTTGGAAACGCTGCTCGGCGCTTTCCCGAGTTGCACTACGAGGAAGCCACCTCTACTGCCCTTAAGGGCGCTGACGTTCTGTTGTTGTTGACTGAATGGCAAGACTATCGTGATTTGGATCCTTACGAGACCGGCACTTTGGTTGCCTCCCAAAAGATTTTGGACGGCAGAAACATCTTAGATCCTAGTAAGTGGCGCGCCGCTGGTTGGACATATCGTGGCCTCGGCAGGCCGTGATATGAGCCCGGCTGACTCCATGGAGAAAGAATTGGAGGTGCCTGGTCGGGTGGCCCCTTGGAAGACTTCAAGAAAGAAGTCGATCCGACTCCTACGACTTGGTCTTCCGTTACTCATATTTATTCTACTCTTTGGCGGAGGAACGGTATGGATCGGCACTAAGGCCTATACGATCAAAACGGAACTAGAGAGCGCAGCTGATCTGGTTCCCCAATTGAAGCAAGAAGTCCTTACATCGAATGCAGAGTCGGCCACGAGCACCGTTACGAAACTCCGAACGCACACTCTAGCTGCCCGCCAAGCAACTGAAGATCCTGTATGGATACTTTCGTCAAGCCTGCCTTGGCTTGGACCCAACACAAGCGCGATCTCCGAGATTGCACGGTCAGCAGATGATGTCACAAGCCTCGGTCTTAGTCCGCTCGTGGACGTCTACGACTCGCTCAATTGGGATGCGTTGATGCCGAGCGAGCTAGGAAGCAACTTAGGTCCGCTAAAGGCTGCTGCTCCAAGTGTTGTCTCGGCGGCTTACACCGTTGGAGCGTCTTCACAAAGGCTCCAAGACATCGATGTAACTCAACTCTTGCCACAAGTAGCCACTCCGCTCAAGAAGGCGAGCGAGGAACTTAGGGAAGCGAGTGGAGCACTCGCTTCCGCGGCGGATGCCGCTAGCCTTGCCCCTCGCATGTTGGGTGCGGACGGTAGCAGGAATTATTTGCTGATGATTCAGAACAACGCCGAGGCACGCGCTTCGGGCGGCATTCCCGGCGCTCTAGCGGTCTTGACGCTTGAACAGGGGAAGCTCTCCCTCGGCGCCCAAAGTAGCGCCGCCGAACTAGGCGCCTTCTCCCCATCGTTGCCTGTGGATCTTCAGCAACAACAAATCTTTTCCACGCGATTGGGAAAGTACATGCAGGACGTAAACCTTACTCCGGACTTCCCGACTGCTGCAGCAGTGGCCCAGTCCATGTGGGAAAAGAAGACCGGTCAGCACGTTGACGGCGTAGTCTCCATCGACCCTGTTGTCTTGAGTTACATACTTCAGGCAACAGGTCCTGTCCCCATGCACGGTCCGGACTTAGCTGCGGCAAAAGCAGCGGGCCTGCCAACTGAACTCAAACGGCAACAACGTGACATCCACCCTACTCTCAGATGTTTACGCAAAGATTCCACAGCCCAAACTGCAGGACGCGTATTTTGCAGGGGTAGCTAAGGAGGTTTTCGCTGCGCTCTCCGGTGGGAAAGGCGACGCAAAGGGACTAATCGCAGGAATCACTCGGGGGGCCGAGGAAGGACGTGTGCTTGTTTGGTCTGGAGACGTCGCCGAGCAGTCTGTAATTGCCAAGTACATGGTAAGCGGGTCCGTCTCTGGCCCGAGCGTCTCCCCCGCCCAGTTCGGTGTTTACTTTAACGACGGTACTGGCGCGAAAATGGACTTCTATATGAGGCGCACAGTCCAACTCATCAAGGAATGCCCAGCCGACGGCTACGAGCAGACTACTGTCCGCATTACAAGCACGAATACGGCACCCGCGGACGCCGGCGCTTCACTGCCTTCATACGTCACGGGCGGCGGTGTGTTTGGCGTGGCACCAGGCTCTGTCCAGACCAACATCATTGCCTACGGCCCCGTGCAGGCTAACGTGGAATCAGCAACAGTAGACGGACAAAAGACACCGTTTGCTCCGTATTCGCATGCGAACAGGCCGGTGGGCATCGTAGCTCAGCAACTTGGCCCAGGAGACAGCAAGACCGTCGAGTTCACTTTCGGAAAGATCGTCCAGCACACGGAACCTAACGTGGTTGTCACGCCCACTGTCCAGCAAGTAAAGGACGTTATCCTGCCCACCGAAAATGCGTCCTGCGGCCAAGGATAGTGACGACGTCGTTAACACTATGTAAACCGACTGGATTGAGCTTGGATGTAGCTCGGGTCGGATGGTAACGTCTTTCTTGGGATATCTATCCGTAGTTCTGCACATGGTCTCGTGCGGAGGGGACAACTCCCCATATCGGGTATCAAAAAAAATTACACGTCTCCGGGGGGACACCACATGAAGAAGACTTTTGCTGCACTCGCGCTTGCAGGTTCCATCGCTTTGATCGGCTCGGCACCCGCCATGGCCGCAACCTACCCGGCACTTCCGCCGCAGGCGGCTGTTTCCGACGGCACCGTGGGCCCCGGCGAAACTTTCGTCTTCCGCGGCCAAGGCTTCCGCGCTGGCGAACCACTGATCATCAACGTTACGCCGGGCCAGGCTCCTGCATCCAATGGCGCCGGCGTTGGTAACCGTGCGGTTGCCGCTCGCATCGCCGTCGTGACCGCAGCGCAGAACCTGTCAGCGACTGCCGATGCACAGGGGGCAGTGTCGCTGCCCATTTCAATCAGTGAAGCCGGGACTTACTCCATCACCGCAACCGGTACTCAGTCCGGCGTGACGGTCGGCCCCGTGACGGTCACCGTTGCAGCCAGCCTGGCCAACACCGGCGGAAACGTTGCTGGCGGCGCTCCGCTGGCCAACACGGGCGGCCTGGCCAACACCGGCGCTGACTCCGGCCTCATCCTGTGGACCCTGGTGGGCGCAGGCGCACTGGCCGCCGGCGCAACTTCGGTTGTGGTGGTCCGCCGCCGCGCCAAGGCAGAAGCTGCTGCATAGCAACATCTCTGTATAGCACCAACGAAGGTGGGTGCTTCTCCCTTAACGGAGAAGCACCCACCTTTCGCTTTATGTGGTATCAATTTGATTCATGGGGAGACATTGGCGCAAAGCACCACGGGTGTTCGACTTCTCCGTCCCGCTCCCCCAGCCCCAAGTTGTGCATGTCGCGCTTCTGATACTCCTGGGCGCCGTAGCCATTGGTATGGCGGCATTTGCCCTTCTGCAGCCATCCTGAGGTCCTTTTGAAGCCCCTTCGCAACGACCGGCTCTGGCAGATAATTCTTGCCGCTATGGCCGTGCCCCTCGCTCTCATCGCGTTCTGGCCATCGCCGGTGGACAAACCAGTGTCAGGACAGCTCGCAACAATCCTCGTCTTCCTCCACCACCATGGAATACCCGCCTGGCTTAACTACAGTTTTGTAGAGGCATCCGCCAACGTAGCCCTATTCATCCCCGTGGGATTTGCGGCTTTCAAAGCATTTCCGACAAAAAGCTGGTGGCAAATTGGCGCATTCGGTCTGCTGGTTTCCGGCTGCATTGAACTGGGTCAACAGTTGTTTCTTCACGGCCGCTTTGCAAGCCCGTCAGACATCATGACCAACACGTCAGGTGCTGTCATCGGGGCACTGCTGGGCCTAGGGGCCACTGAAAAGGGAAGGCCCACCACCTTTCGGCAGCAGGCCTCCCCGGAGCGCTAGAAGCTTAGTTATCCGACGAAGCTCTTCATCCAGGTTTTCAGGTCCTCACCGAATTCCACGCGCTCGGAGGCAAGAGTGATGACGGCCTTGAGGTAGCTCAGCTTGTCACCGGTATCGTACCGGCGGCCCTTGAAAACCACGCCGTACACCCCGGAGCCTTCACCCTCGCCGGCGGCAAGGGTCTGCAGGGCGTCGGTCAGCTGGATCTCATTGCCCCGGCCCGGTTCGGTGTTCTCCAGGACGCCGAACACGTTGTGGTGCAGCACGTAGCGGCCGATAACAGCCAGGTTGGACGGTGCGTCAGCGACAGCAGGCTTCTCCACCAGGCTGTTGACGCGGACGTAGTCCTCGCCTTCAACAACGGAAATGTCCGCGCAGCCATAAGCGCTAATCTGCGACGGATCAACCTCGATCAGCGCGATGACTGAACCACCGGTCTTCTGCTGCACTTCCATCAGGGTGCTCAGTAGGTCCTCAGCCTCGTCGATAAGGTCGTCACCCAACAGAACGGCAAACGGTTCATCGCCCACGTGCTGCTGGGCGCAGAGTACCGCGTGGCCCAGGCCCTTGGCCTCGCCTTGGCGGACGTAGTGGATGGGGCCCAGGTTGGAGGCGTACTCCACAAGGCCCAGCTTGTCTTTGTCCCCCTTGGCCTCCAGCGCAGCCTCCAGGCCGGGCTCACGGTCAAAGTGGTCCTCCAACGCGCGCTTGTTGCGGCCCGTGATCATCAGCAGGTCCGAGAGGCCCGCGTTGATCGCTTCCTCGACGACGTACTGGATGGCCGGACGGTCAACCACCGGCAACATTTCCTTCGGCATTGCCTTGGTGGCGGGCAGGAAGCGAGTTCCCAATCCGGCAGCAGGAATGACGGCTTTGGTTATAGCTTTCCCCGTAGTCATAGGTGAACCTTAACAAATTTGTTGGGCTGATCGGCAATTGGAAGCGAAGTCATCGTAGGCTACGAAGGCTCCGCATGAGTCGTGGAACGCCACGTATAAAGCGCGCCCACCGGACGCGATGTTGCCTGAGTCTTCCCGGAATAGACAAGTCTGCATAGATATTTCCGCTGAGTAGGACTTCCGGTGCTGGAAAGATCGCGGCCCAAATCATGTTTGGTTTGACCGCCCAGGGTGCCTGGACGATGGCGATGAGCCGGGCGCTCCCAGGCGCCTGCGCGGCAACGCGGTTGCGCCACTCTCGGGAGGGCTCCGGCCATGCCTGGACAATGGCCTCGGGCAGAAGACCCTCGAGGAAGGGCCTTATGGCTGCCAAGGCACCGGTTTCTGAAGCGAGCTCCAGGAGAGCCTCCGCGTGGGATTCCCGCCGGGTGAGGACGGCCAAGTACTCAAGCTCCTGCCGGCAGGCTGGCAGCTCGTGCGACCGTAGGGCGTGCAACGCCAGAAACAAGATGCCAAGAGCCTTCACAGGGACCCTAAGCCGTTGCCCTGCGAGCTGCATGTGGACAGTGTTTGCCCACAGCGCCTTGAAACAGTCATCGGCCGCCCTCTCCATTCCGGGGAAACGAAAATGGACGTCAATGCAACAAGGCCACTCTGGATGATCTAGGGTCACGGAGTGCTTTGGGAACGTCTTGTGGTCCGGGTCCACGGGGCGTTCCCGCCATCCCCGTTCACGGAGGCCCTCCAGCAAGTCGTCCAGCCTGGAGGGATCCACAAAGACGTCCACGTCAGCCGATACCTTGGCTTGACGCAGCCCCTGGATGACGCTAGCGGGTCCCTTGATAAAGAAGACCCTGATGCCCAGGCCGACCGCCAAGCGAGCCACGAGGGCGTGGCCGAGGAGCACGCCCTCCGGGATTCTGAGTTGAGCTTCATGGCCAGCGATCGTCATGGGATGCCTAGATCCTGACCCTGCGGGCGCCGGGGATGGCGTCAATTACGTCACGGGTGTCCACATCCTGCGAATCGTCGGCGGCCTCAGGTACCGCAGAAGACGGCTCGGGCGCCGAGGAATATGTTCCGTAGTAGGAGTAGGCGTCCCTGCCCCTGATTGGAACGTAGTTGAGAACGGCTCCCAGGACCCGCCCCTTGACCTTCTCAAGGTTGCCCAGGGACTGGTCCAGCTGCTCCTGGGTGGTCCTGCCGGTCCGAATCACGAGGATGGCGCCGTCGGCGGCGCGCGAGAGGACGGCAGCGTCCGTCACGGGAAGAAGCGGCGGTGCGTCGATCAGGACCACAGCATCCCTGGCCAGGGTAGTAAGCATGTTCTTCATGGCCCGGGAACCGAGCAGCTCGCTGGGGTTCGGCGGGATGCGGCCCGATCCCAGGACTGAGAGGTTGGGCAACGCACCCCAGGGCTGGAGGACATCAACCAGGTCGGCGTTGCCGGTGAGGACATCGGTGACCCCAGCGCCGGGAACCAGGTTGAAAACGTCCACCAGCGTAGGCCGGCGGAGGTCGCCGTCGACCACCACGACGTTTTCACCTGCTGCCGCCATGGTGACCGCCAAATTGGCCGTTACCGTGGACTTGCCCTCCGCCTGCATCGAGCTCGTGACCACGATGATCCGTGGCGGCTGGTCGACGTCAAGGAAGCTGATGTTCGTGCGGAGCTCGCGGAGAGCCTCAGCCATGGCGCCGCCAGCGTCATGAAGCTGTGCGGCGGTACCCGCGTCCACGATGGTGCTCTTCCCGTCGAGTCGGTGGTCCACCGGGAGTGTGCCGATTACGGGGACGCCGAACAGCCGCTCGATGTCCGCAGCCTTTCGAATCCGCCGGTCCAGGTGCCGGCGGATCAGCGCATAAGCCACGCCCAGGGCCAACCCGACGAGGGCGCCAAGGGCCAGGTTGAGCTTGGTGTTGGGTGACGTGGGGCTGGTAGGGAGGACAGCTTTGCCGAGGGGCAGTAGACGGACGGCCGTGGCTGCATTCGCCTGCGACCCTGCGTTGGGCGTTACCGCAGGGCTGGCCTGTCCGGCCGGGTCAGCGGGGGGCGCCGTCTCAATGGCCTCCACCTGCGCGGCGAGGCCGTTGACCCAGGCATCGGCCACCCGCTGCGCAGTTGCGGGATCCTTGGACTGGGCGGTAACCCTGATCTCGGCCGTGTCCAGCGGCACCTTGACACTGATGCTGCCGAGGAGGACATCGGCAGTTGTTTTCAGGTCTAGGGCCTGGATGACCCGGTCTGCGACAAGCCGTGATTTCGCCACGGACTCATAGTTCTTGACCTTGGCCTTGGCCAGGCTGTCGCCGGCGAGTGCCAGGCTCACGTTGTCCGAGCCCGGCGTGACCACGATGCCGCTGGAATCAGAGGAGTAGATCTTTGGCTGGAGGACGGTCCACCCGGCCGCCGCCAAGGTGGCCAGCAGGGTGAAGGCGACGATGGCCTTCCAGTAGACCCGCAGGATGGCCAGGTAGTCCGCCAGGTCCAGGCCCGGGGACGGCTCCTGAGGCATGGTTGTTGTGCTCATAGTGGTTCCTTATGTTCAGGTTCTTGATGCGTCCGTGCAGGCGGTTCAGATTTCGCTGCGTACCAGAACCGACAGTGCGATGAGCTGCTCTACGGCTTCGGCGACGGCGGCCCGGTAACCTTCCGGTTCGCCGTGCACCTTCGCTACTTGTTCAGTCACCTGGTCCAGCCGTGCCGGCCCGGAGCAGGCCTCCCAGACGGCGGGGCCGATCCCGCTCAGGCCCACTATCTCGTGGTCCAGCATGACCAGCAGGTCCCCACCGATCTTCACGGCATCCTTGGGGGCCCTGCGCTGGATGCCCCAGACGGGAGTAGGTGCTTCCTGGGCAACTTCCGGCGCGGCGGGTTCCCACTCGGTCCCTGAGGCTGCCTGCAGCTGGAACAGGGGCTCCAAGACGGTTGGCAGGTCGGCTGCTTCCGAGTAGGTCACCTGCCACACTCCCCCGACACTCTCGATGAGGCGGCATAGCGACTGCAGAGGATCCAAAAATTCGGCCTGCGAGGACGATTCCGGGATCAGGGCCAGCAAAGCGTCGGCCAGCGGTACCCGTTTCAGCACCGGAGCCACCGGACGCTCGCCCTGGACCCGGTTCAAAAGCACGATGGACTGGATGAAGGGCATAGCCGGGGCCGGCTGAAGTCCGAACTCATCCGGTCCCGCCTGGCGTTTAGGTGCACCGGCTCCCTGCTTGACCGATAAGGGCTTGGGATAGGGAACCACGGAGCCGTCCCAGGCGATGGCTACCGTTTCGTCAGTGACATAACCATAGGTCCTGGCGAGCACGGACGCTGCGGTGGTCTTTCCTGTTCCAGACTTGGCTACCAGAGCAACCACTGCCCCAGTGTCCGGATCCGCTACTCCGCAGGCGTGGAGCATGGTCAGTTCACCGGCATTAGCCAGAATCGCGGACACCGTGAGCCGAGACGTGAGGTTTTCAGCCAGCTCCTCAAAGGAGGCTGCCTCGAGCTGGAAGGTGCCGTCTCCGTACTTCATGGACGCGCAGGTAGCCGAAACCGTGAACTGGCTGCCAGCACTGGGCTCCATCGGCTCCGGCGGCAGCAGCGGCTCAAGGCTACCGCTGATACACCGTGCCCAGGCGATGCTCATTGATGCCCGCTGCTGCCACGTGACCGCACGGCCCCAGCGGACCACAAATCGCTGGCCCATGACCTTCAGACACAGGAGGTCACCGCCACGTGCCAATTCATCGAACAGGCGCTGCTGCCATACCGAGCGTGTGCTCCCCGTGATTCCCGCGGAAGTCATGCCGTTAGTGAGCAGCGCCGGAGGCAGCCTCGATCAGGCGCTGCGCTTCGAGGCTTGCCAGGAAGCCTTCCACCTGCGCCTGCATCTGTCCTGACTGGTCCTCGAAGGTGGCCTCAAGCTCAGCGAAGATGTCCTGCTCAGTCCGCTGGCCATCAATCAGGTCCCAGATAACCGCTGCTGGTCCTTCCAGAACCACCGGTTGGGTCGCATCGAGGTGCAGCAAGGCGACGCGGGCCCGGGGTTCTGTGCAGACTTGAGCAACGTGGGCGGAGCGCCGCCATGCCACACCCACGGTCACAGCCTCACGAGATTGATGGAAGAACCCGGGAACAGTTGCTTGGTGGTACCGCGCTCTTGGAAAGTGATCACCGTAGTCACCGAATACGTACCAGAGTCTTTCTTCTGGCCATTGTAGGTGTAGCCGCTAATCCCAAAATCAAGCGCAGTTGCGCCTGTAGGCAGAGCGTAAGTGAAGACGGCCTTGAACGTGTTTCCAGAGGGGCTCGGAGTGAAACTGACGGGCGTGGTTCCCAACTGAACCGTAGCAAAAGAAATGAGCGGCGCTGCAGCCTGCACGGTCTGAGGAGCGATAGTCAGTTCAACCTTGATGAGGCCGGTTACACCGCCTAGATCCTTGAGACTCAACGTCGTGGGGACCACCACGCCTGTTCGGGTGTGATTGGCACCGCCTGTGGCTGTGGAAACTATGTTTTGGGGACCGTTGACAGAATAACCGGATGCGGGCGTTGCCGTCGGCGTCGGCCCCGGCGAGGCGGCCGCAGCAGGAGCAGCAATCGCTGTAGCAATGACAGGGAGCGACCAGGCGACGCCCGCAACTACCCTTCGGCGGCTGAAGCCGCTCTCTTCCGTACCTTCGATTTCCGCGTTCAAAACTTCAGACAATTGTGCCCCCAGAATAGGTTTCCAGCTGCGGCTGCCTGTTTGAGACCGGCAGCGCGCTATGGCCGGTGTTGCCCGGCTTCGCCTACTCTCGCGAACACAAATAAAGATTTATGCAAACGCGTTGCAATTTTTTATCAAGAATCCTTCAAGGAATCTTGAACAGCCCTCTAGCGGGGGGAACCCGTGAATTTCGGCTCTCGCTTCTCCTGGAACGCCCGGAAACCCTCCGCATAGTCGTCGGTTTTGCAGAGCCGCGCCTGCTCCTCGTTTTCCTCCTGCATGGCCTGCCACAGGCCCAGGCGCTGGTCGCGGATGTGCGCCACCAGCTCCTTCGAGGCAACAAAGGCACCCGTGGCCCCGGCCGCCACCCGCGAAACGATCTCCCGCGTCGAGTCCAACAACGAGTCAGCCGGCATGGCACGGCTGAACATCCCCTGCGCCACGGCCTCGGCGCCCGAGATCAGGTCCGCCGTGTAGATCAGGTCCAGGGTCCGGTGCATGCCCAGCCGCTCCGTGAAGTACCAGTGCCCGCCCGAGTCCAGCGTGGCGCCCAGCTTGGCGAACGGCGAGCCGAACTTGGCGTTTTCCGCCACGTACACCACGTCCGTCGCGAGCAGCAGCCCCAGCCCCACGCCCAGGCATGCCCCCTGCGCGGCAGCAAAGGTCGGCGCAGGGAAAGCGGCCATCTTCTTCAGCAACGGCTCCACAAGGCCGCCCAGGTACGCGGCGGCGTCATCATTCTCCGGGGTGACCCCCGCGATGTCCCGGCCCGCGCAGAAGGCCCGGCCCTCTCCCCTCAGCAGCAGCGCCCGCACCTCACCGCGTGAGGCGGCGGCAGCAGCGTCGTCGTACGCCTGGGTTAAATCCCGCAGCGCCTGCTCATCCAGCGAGTTCAGCTTCTGCGGCGCGTCCAGCACTACCTCGGCGATGCCGTTGCTGATGGAAAGGTAAATCATGGGGCTCCTTGGTTGGGGCGGAAAAGGCTTAGACGTCGAAGTCGACCGTGACTTCCTTGCTGGTGGGGTGGCTCTGGCAGGTCAGGACGTAGCCCTTGTCCAGCTCATCCTGCTCCAGTGCGTAGTTCTCGTCCATGGTCACGCTGCCGGTGACCACCTTGGCCCGGCAGGTGCCGCACACTCCCCCGGCGCACGCGAACGGCACGTCCGGGCGCACCCGCAGCGCCGCGTTGAGGATGGACTCGCGGGCGTGGGTGGGGCTGGCCACCTCGCCCTGCAGGCCGTCCAGCTTGAACGTGATCTTGTACGTCTCCTTGGACTCATCCACCACCACGGGACGGCCCGCCTGACCCTCCGGGCGGTCCGGCTTGCCGGAGGTGAACAGCTCGAACCGGACATTCTCCGGCTTCACCCCGCGCTCGGCCAGGGTGTCCCGGCACAGCTGCACCAGCTCGAACGGCCCGCACAGGAACCACTCGTCCACATCGTCCGCATGCAGGGCGATGCCCAGCAACTGCTGCAGCTTCTCGGCATCAATCCGGCCGCTCAGCAGCGGCGCGATCCGCTGCTCGCGGGAAAGCACGTGGTGGATGGCCAGCCGCTGCGGGTACTTGTCCTTCAGGTCCGCCAGCTCCTCCAGGAACATCACGTCCATGGCGGCCTTGTTGGCGTAGATCAGGTCGAACCGGGTGTCCGGGTTGGCGGCCAGTAGCGTGCGGGCGATGGCGATCACCGGGGTGATGCCGGACCCAGCCGCGATGGCCACGAAGTTCCCTGCCTCCCCCGCCAGGTCCTCCGGGTGGTTCATGGAGTTCATGACGTTCTGGTCCACGGCCACGCCGTCGCGGCCGTGCTTGGACACGAACGCGCCCATGGGGCTCATCACGTCCAGGGTGTCCCCCGCCTTCAGCTCGGCGTTGGCCCACGTGGAGAACAGGCCGCCCAGGTCCTTCTTGATGGCCACGCGGATCTCGCTGGTGCCGTCCGCGAAGCTGCGCGGCTCGGCGCAGATGGAGTAGCTGCGGCGGATTTCCTTCGGCTCGCCGATCTCATCCGGCAGCGTGGTGCGCAGGGCCACGTACTGGCCGGGCAGGTAGTCGAACTTGCCGGCGAGCTCGGCCGGCACATGGAAGCCCACCTCGATGGCATCGTCGGTGAGCCGGCGCACCTCCTTGACGGCCAGGGTGTGGAAGGACGGACGACGGCGGCCGGTCACCTCAGCCTCTTCGGCGGCGGTCTGGCGGACAACAGGCATGGGGGTTCCTTACAGGACTTTGAAGTAGTCGAACGGTTCCTTGCAGTCCTGGCACACATACAGCGCCTTGCAGGACGTGGAACCGAAGCGGGTGAGTTCCTTGGTGTTGAGGCTGTTGCACTGCGGGCACTTCACGGCCAGGCTCAGCCGGATGGGGCCGGAGTGGCCGCCTGCTTTGCTGTTCCCGGTGGGCGGGGCGATGCCGTACTGCTGCAGCTTCTGCTTTCCGGCCTCCGTCATCCAGTCCGTGGTCCACGCCGGGGCCAGGACCAGGTCCACGTGCACGTCCTGGTAGCCCTCCTTCTTGAAGGCGGTGTAGAGGTCGTCCCGGATGGCGTCCATGGCCGGGCAGCCCGAGTACGTGGGCGTGATGGTGACGGTGACGTGGTTGTCTTGTACTTCCACGTTGCGCAGGATGCCCAGGTCAGCGATGGTGAGCACCGGGATCTCCGGGTCGCAGACCGTGGCCGCGATGTCCCACGCGTCCTGCTGCGGGGTGCGGGTGCGGGACTCGAAGTCAGAGATGTACACGGCGGTCACCAGCTGGCTCCGGGATGTTCACGGGCCAGCACCTGCATTTCGGCGAGGATGTAGCCCAGGTGCTCCGAGTGCTTGCCATACCGGCCGCCGCCCGGGGCGGCGGGCACGTCCGGAACCTCCAGCTCCGCCTCGGTCAGGATTTCAGCGATGAGCCGGTCAAAGTCCTCTTTCAGCGAGGAAGGCGCGACGCCGGCACCCGCCTCAGCGAGGCGCTGCGTCAGGTCATCGTCCTGGAACAGTTCGTTGACGTACGGCCACATGGTCAGCAGGCCGTGGATCATCCGCTGGCGGGATTCCTCGGTGCCGCCGGCCAGTCGCAGGACCCACTGGGCGCTGTGGTCCCGGTGGTAGTCCACTTCCTTCACGGCCTTGGCGGCGATGGCGGCCAGGGTCTCATCCGTGGATTCGGTGAGCCGGCGGTAGAGCTCGTACTGGTAGTAGCTCACCACGAACTGGCGGGCGATGGTGGCCGCGAAGTCGCCGTTGGGCTGCTCGAACAGCTGCACGGAGCGGAACTCGTGTTCGCGGCGGAAGTAGGCCAAGTCATCCTCGGACTTGTCCCACGCGGCACCGGCGTAGGTGAGGAAGCTGCGGGCGTGGCCCAGCTGGTCCAGGGCGATGTTGCCCAGGGCGATGTCCTCTTCCAGCTCCGGCGCCCGGGAGATCCAGTGGCCCAGGCGCTGGGCGAGGATCAGGGCGTCGTCGCCCAGGCGGAGGGCGTACTCGGCGATGTCCTCGGAGGGCTTCACCAGGCCGGTGCGGACCTCGAGCGCGATGTCTTCCGGGCGGAGGGCGTTGCCGGGGGTGATTCTTGTTGCACTGGCATTCGCTTCGCTCACAGGTGCTTCACCCCTTCGCTCTTGGTGTAGTACGTGGCGTGGCGGTAGTCCTTGCCCTGCGGGGACTCGAAGAAGGAGCCCTTGGAGTCGGGATCGCTGGCGGCGATGGCGTCGGCCGGGACAACCCAGATGGAGACGCCCTCGTTGCGGCGGGTGTAGAGGTCGCGTGCGTTGCGGAGGGCCATGGCGGCGTCCGGTGCGTGCAGGGAGCCGGCGTGGACGTGGCTCAGGCCGCGGCTGGACCGGACGAAGACCTCCCAGAGGCCCCAGGCGCTCCTGTCGTGGTGCTCGGGTGCGGGGCTGACCTTGGGGGCTTCGCGGTTGATCTCGGTGGCGGCGCTTGCGGGGGCGTCAGGGTTGCCGTGCGGGCTCATGCTGCGTATTCCTTCGTCTTCATTGACTCTTTTGCCTGCTGTTTTGCTGCGTAGGCCGCCGCTGCTTCGCGGACCCAGGCGCCGTCGTCGTGCGCTGCCCGCCGGCGCTCAAGGCGCTGGGCGTTGCAGGGACCGCGGCCGGCCAGGACTTCGTGGAACTCGTCCCAGTCCAACGGCCCGTGCTCCCACTTCCTGGTGTCCTCGTTGAAGCGGATCTGGTCATCCGGGAGGGTGAGGCCCAGGACCCGGACCTGCTCCACCATCATGCCCACGAACCGGCTGCGGAGCTCGTCATTGCTGAACCGCTTGATGTTCCAGGCCATGGACTGCTTGGAGTTGGGGGAATCGTCATCCGGCGGGCCGAACATCATCAGGGCCGGGGCGTACCAGCGGTTCACCGCGTCCTGGGCCATCTGCTTCTGCTCGGGGGTGCCGTTGGAAAGTTCCAGGAGGATCTCGAAGCCCTGGCGCTGGTGGAAGGACTCTTCCTTGCAGACGCGCACCATGGCCCGGCCGTAGGGGCCGTAGGAGGCGCGGCACAGCGGGACCTGGTTGCAGATGGCTGCGCCGTCCACCAGCCAGCCGATGGCGCCCATGTCCGCCCAGGTCAGCGCCGGATAGTTGAAGATGCTGGAGTAGCGGGCCTTGCCGGCGATGAGGTCGTCCATCATCTTGTCCCGGGACTGGCCCAGGGTCTCGGCGGCGCTGTAGAGGTAGAGTCCGTGGCCGGCCTCGTCCTGGACCTTGGCCATGAGGATGGCCTTGCGTTTCAGGCTCGGCGCGCGGGAGATCCAGTTGGCCTCCGGCTGCATGCCGATGATCTCGGAGTGCGCGTGCTGGGAGACCTGGCGCAGGAGGGTCTTGCGGTAGTCCGCCGGCATCCAGTCGCGGGGCTCGATGCGCGAGTCCTCGGCGATGATCCGGTCAAAGTGGGCCTGGCCTGCGGCGTCCTCTTCCGGGGTTAGCTCAGCCGGCACTGACTGCAAGTTCTGCGCTGCCATGGGTTGCTCCTATGCAAAGACCTGTCGGGCGGCTCGGAATTATTTACCGACCGTTCGTTCAGGATATGTTGGCGCGCCGGAACTCGTCAAGCGTGGCGGGCCTCTTTCAACGCCCGCTCACGTCCGGCACCCCTTCCCCCGACGCCCGCTCACGTCTCGCAGCCCCTCCCCCAACGCCCTCTCACGTTTTGCAGAAGGTGCGGGCCGTCGTCGTGCGCTCCTGCCCCTATCGCAGGGCATTCATCTGAGAAGCGTGACGAACCCAAACAGGCGGCCGTAACGCAGCAGTAACGCAGGAATGGCTACTTAGTTATGGTGCAACGCCAGTGCTAGCGGGAGGGGATTTTTCATGAACCACCAGCAATCCAACCCGGACGATCACCGGATTGACGCTAACCCCGAGGAGCCTGACCCCGATGATTTCTACCCGGAGCTGGTGGAAGCAGACGCTGTCGATCATATGGCGCCGGAAGAGGTCGACCCCGATGACGTCTTCCGGAACGATTAGGGCGCGGGTCAGATGGCAACTGCACCAGCGGCTCTGCATGTCTTGGCCACCGTTGCACAGCCGCTCGGCGAGCGGCTGCTGCTGGCCAGCGTCGGACCTATCATCGGAGCGGTCCTGGGCACAGGCCTGATTGGGTTGATCGTGTGGAAAATAACGGACCGGATCCAGAGCGAACGCACGGCAGCTAATATTCTGCTCGAGCAGACGCGGGCGGACCGGGCACTTGAAACCCAGCTGCGAATGGACGTGCTAACCACCGCATTCACGATGGCGGGCAGATTGTATCTGGAGTGCAACATGTATATGCGCATCAAGGGCGACAGTTCCGTAACCCTGGAGGAAAAGAGCAAGGCGCGAATTGCGCTGGATAAGCATTACGTCGATTGCCGTGCCGGAAGCATGGTGCTCCAGGCCAGGCTGGAAGCTATTTTTGCGGCGGAAGACCCTGCAATCGAATGGCACAGGATTGACGACCTCCTGACGGTCCGCTACATGAGAATCACGGGACAGGCAAGCGACCGCCTGTATGAGATAAACGCGAAGGGTTTCGGTGGCAAACTGCATTCGGGGCTGAGCAAGGAAGAGCTGCAGTACGACGGCACGATAATTGCGAACTACCACCTTGCAATGAAGGCTTTGACGAGCCTGATGCTTACCACCAACGTGGTAGGTGTGCATACCCCGTAGAGCCGGTCTCTGGGGAAGCAGCCAGGACCGCGCCCGTTCCCAAGTCCGCGGCGGGAGTCAGCCGGCCCGCGTCCTGATACCCTTACCGGCCGCCGGGCTGCATGGCCGTACGGAACCGAGAACAGTCCGCGCCCAGCGACGGAGCAGACACTGTTCCTACGCCCGTAGATCGAAGACGTCGGCGCGGACGCCATGATCTCCGGTTTTGCGCTCGTCAGCGGGCGAGTCGTACACCACCAGAACCGACCTGCCGCCCTCCAGCAAGGTGATGCCCTCGGCCCGGTCCTCGCTTTTCCCGAACGGTACATTGAGAGCGCATTTCAGGTCATCTTTGCGCAGAACCGCCTCGTTCTCGGACGTCATTGCGCCCTGCCAGCGAAGCACCGCCGTGCGTCCGTCGAGCTCCATGGTTGGTCCCGCCAGGACGAGCAGGTCGTCTCGGTGACGGCACAGATCCCGCACGCCCAGGCCACGCAGGTCAAGGAAGTGCTTCCGGTACGTCCAGCCCTCAGGACCTATCGGCTCAGGGACGATGCCTGGCCCGTCGCCGACCCGGAGCTCGACAATTACCGCCCACCCGCGCAACACCGGCCCGCGCAGGCCGACGAACACCCTGTCACCTGCCACGGCGAGTCCCTCAAAGTCGATCCCGTTGTCCTTGCCCGGGATTGGGAGTGACCCTATGAAGCCCCCAAGGTGCCGGTCGCCGGCCAGCATGCCCAACAGGCCTCCGCCGCCTTGACCAGGGCCGAATACGGCGGGGCGTTGCTGCTCAGCAGTCATGGTGCCGTCAGGGTCAAGCAATGCTTGGGTCGAGATCCGTGCCAGCACCTGCCGGCGCTGGCTGACCTCCACCGCCGCCAACAAGTCCCGTGCCTCGTCAGGGCTGTGCTTGTCCTTGACCCGCTTGCGCACCGAACTGTGTGACCCGAGCAGCCACAGCGTGTCATCATCGACATCGAGACCTTCGATGTCGATTTCACCCTCCCCGGGCAGCTCAAGGACCTTGGTGAGATCAAAGCTGCGATGGTCGCGGGCATGGTCGCCCTCAAGGGTGAGCCGCTCGAGGCTGGTACTCTCGTCGTTTGCGACCCAGAAATGCCTGCCCTGGCGGGCAATCGCGGACAGTCCATCACGCAGATCCTTCTTGCCACCGACCGTGCTGGATTCCTCGAAAAGGAGTTTCACTTCGCCCGACGGTTCGTCTGGCGGAGGCCATTCGCTCACCGTGGATCACCCCAACGCCAGGCACGGTTCAGGCGCGAGGACCCCGTCCTCGTCTGCTGCAGCCGGCGGATTTCGATGCCGGCGCCTCGTCGGTGGGTCATAGCGGCTTCTCCTCAACACGTTCTCTCTGAGCCAAACCCCAAGGAAATTCCAGCGGCTAAGCCGTTACCGACGCGTTATTGCGGACCCACAGCGTCCCGACAATGCTGCCCCACTCACCAACTGGCCTGCGGCCAGTAACGGGGCAGTAACGTCTGCACTGAATACTCAGGCGAGACGCCTCTGCAAGCCGGGGGGTAATCAGCAACGCCTGACGGACGGGTAGCGAAATGCGGCCCTGTCCTCGGTGCCTGGCCAGCCGAGTTGCCTGTAAACCCACTGGCGGGGCCTGGGACGTCGTTCTAATACAGACGCGGGTTGGGAGCATGTCGTGGCCGCTTCGCAGGAACATATCTCTGAATCCACCCCCATGGGTGCCCGGCTGGTTGACGGCGGGGCAACCTTCCGCGTCTGGGCACCGCGGGCAGAGCACGTCTACGTCGCCCTGGACGGGGCAGACGGGTACACACCCCGCCCCGAGGACGAGCTTGTCAAGAATGCAGGGACTGGCCACTGGACCGGGTTCTTTCCCGGAGTTTCGGACGGCGACAAATACCGGTTCAAAGTGCTGGGACCGGGAGGAAGCGGATTGAGGCGCGATCCCCGGGCACGGGAACTCGAACTATTCGAATACCCGCCCAGGTGCGATGGCATTGTCCGCCCGGTGGACAGCTACCCGTGGCACGACCAGGACTACAGGCCACCTCGACTCAAGGACTTGATCGTCTATCAGTTCCACGTAGGGGTCTTCTCCGCGCGGGACGAGGCCGGCCACGACATCCGTCCCTACCGGGTGGCCAAATTCCTGGACGCGATGGAACGCATCGAATACCTGGCGGACCTCGGAATCAACGCCCTGCAGCCGCTGCCCCTGGTGGAGTTCCACGGCGAATGGAGCCTGGGCTACAACGGCACCGACATCTATTCACCGGAGATGGACTACTGCGTTGGCCCAGCCGATATCGGCCCCTACCTGAACCGGCTGAACAGTCTTTTGGCCAAGAAGGGGTTCCCTCCCCTGGGGCCCAATGATGTTGGCGGTCAGGTGGAGCAGCTGAAGGCGTTTGTCGACGTCTGCCACCTGTACGGGATCGCTGTCATTCCGGATGTCGTCTATAACCACGCCGGCGGAGGGTTCGACAGCCAGAGCATGGACCATTTTGACCTGCCCGCCTTCCCGAACGACCAGAACAACCTCTACTTCTCCGGTGCCGGCTACGCGGGCGGACGGGTCTTTGCCTTCGACCGTCCTGAAGTGCGGCAATTCCTCATTGACAACGCCTCCATGTTCCTGCAGGAGTACCACACCGACGGGTTGCGCTTTGACGAGGTCAGCGTCATAGAAGACCACGACGGCGGCGGGTCGCTTTGCAGCGACATGACGCAGACCCTGCACTACATCAAGCCCTCTGCCGTGCTCATCGCAGAGTACTGGAACAGCCCGCGGGAGAAGGCCGTCAGGCAGCCGCCCGCCGGGATGGGGTTCGATCTGGGCTACGCCGACGGTCTCCGGAACGCCCTGCGTGGAATGCTGGCCGAGGCCAGCGGGGGGCGGCCGCAAACGTAAACCTCCTGCCGCTCCACAACGTTTTGGGAGACCTTCCGGAACAAGCGTCGCCGGCCCGTTTGTACAACTGCCTCGAGAACCACGACCTGGTTCTCGACGAGGACGGGGACCACCGCTCGCCGCGCGTACCCGCGCTCGCCGACGCAACAGATTCAGGCTCCTGGTACGCACGCAGCCGCTCCCGGGTAGCGACAGGAGCGCTGCTCACCGCCGCCGGGGTACCCATGCTGTTCATGGGACAGGAGTTCCTTGAGGACAGGCTCTGGTCCGACAATCCCACCAGGGCGGACCGCTTCATTGACTGGGCAGCGCTGGCCGGGAACCGGACCCGGGCAGACTTCCACGTGTTCACCCGCGACCTCATCGGGCTGCGGCGCACCCAACCGGCACTGTGCAATGGCTCCACAAATTCCTACCATGTCGATTTGTCCAACCGGGTGGTCGCCTTCCACCGGTGGGTGCCCGGGGAAGGGCAGGACGTGGTTGTGGTGCTGAGCCTGGCGGAATCAACACTTTACGACTACTCCCTGGGTTTCCCTTCAGCGGGTCAATGGACCGAACTTTTCAACAGCGATTACTACGATCACTTTCCCAACCCGTGGGTTCAGGGGAACAACGGAGGCACCGCTGCCCAGGGCCCGGGAATGCACGGGCTGCCTTTCTCTTCAACCCTCACCATTCCGGCCAATTCGATCCTGGTCTTTTCACAAACCCAGGGAGAACCCTAGACCCCGAATTCGTTGTCCGCTGTGTTGAGCAACCACTGCCCAAAGCGGGTGCCGTTGGGGGCGATCAGCGGATTGCCAAGCGTATTGCCTGCCTGTTCCAGGATGCCGATGCCCCAGGGACTCGTCACCAGCATCTCCGCCCGGCCGTCGCCGTCGAAGTCAGCGAGCGCCCCGGGGCGGTTGTCCGCCGTGTTCAACAGCCAGCCGCCAAAGCGGGTCCCGTTAGGCTTAATGACCGGGTTTCCCAGCGTGTTTCCCGCCTGCTCCAAAATGCCGATGCCCCAGGGACTCGTCACCAGGATCTCCGCCCGTCCGTCGCCATCCAGGTCCGCCACCGGGCCGAACTGGTTGTCAGCGGTGTTGAGCAGCCATTGCCCGAAGCGCGTCCCGTTGGGGGCGAGCATGGGATTGCCCAGCGTGTTCCCGGCCTATTCCAGGATGCCGATCCCCCAGGGACTGGTCACCAGGATCTCGGCCCGGCCGTCGCCGTCGAAATCGGCTGCGGGACCAAGCGTGTTGTCCGCGGTATTCAACAGCCAGCCGCCGAACCGGGTGCCGTTGGGCGCGATCACCGGATTGCTGAACGTGGTGCCCTGCTGCTTCAGAATGCCGATCCCCCACGGACTGGTCACCAGGATCTCCGCCCGCCCATCGCCGTCGAAATCCGCCACAGCCGCGACATGGTTGTCCGCGGTATTCAGCAGCCACCCGCCAAACCGGGTCCCGTTCGCCGCGATCACCGGATTGCTGAACGTGTTGCCCTGCTGCTTCAGGATGCCGATCCCCCACGGACTGGTCACCAGGATCTCGGCCCGCCCGTCCCCGTCGAAATCCGCCACAGCCGCAACATGGTTGTCCGCGGTATTCAACAGCCACCCGCCAAACCGGGTCCCGTTCGCCGCGATCACCGGATTGCTGAACGTGTTGCCCTGCTGCTTCAGGATGCCGATCCCCCACGGGCTCGTCACCAGGACCTCCGCCCGGCCGTCCCCGTCGAAATCCGCTACCGGGCCTATCAGGTTGTCCGCGGTGTTCAGCAGCCACCCGCCAAAACGTGTGCCGTTGGGCGCGATGACCGGATTGCTGAACGTGTTGCCCTGCTGCTTCAGGATGCCGATCCCCCACGGACTGGTTACCAGGACCTCAGCGCGGTGGTCCCCGTCAAAGTCGGCCGCCCGGGCGCTGACGCGCTTCATGGCAGTGAGCAGCTGCTTGGCATCGGGGCGGTGGCCAATGCGCTGCGTGACAGGACGCGAGGGAGCTGCCTGTTGGGGCGTTCCAACCATCCGCAGCAAGGACCGGGCGCGGGCCGGCGTCAGGCGCAGCGGGCCCCGGCCGGTGGCGATGCCCTGCACAACCGCCAGGGCGCCGAGCACGATGGGCGAGGCGCTGGACGTTCCGGCGAATTCCGCGGTGTACCGGCGCTGGGGAGTGCCCCCCTGAAGGTCTCCGTAGCCGGTGCTGACTACCTCCCGCCCCCAGCCCTGGGCGTCCACCCGGTTCCCGTAATTGGAGTAGTCCAGGCGTGACCGGTCCGGCCCCCAGGCACTACCGTTGAACCCGGCAGGGGGCGCGCCAGCCCCGACCATCACAGCGCCGCTTTGCGGGTTGGCGGTGTTGAATGGGTTGCGCCATGTGGAGGGGAAACCGTTCTGCGGCGTGCTGTAAACCGGATCGTCCAGGTTCTGGAACCCGTTCCCGGCAGCCTCGACGACGATGATGCCCCGGTTGCTGGCCGCGCGGATCGCAGCAAACAGGTCCGGCCACCATTCCAGCGCGATCAGGCCCACGTCCGAGTTTGGATTGGTGTGGTTGGGTCCGCCGAGTTGGCCTTCAAGGAGCAGGAAGTCGCCCGGCCTGAGGCTGTTCGCGGCGTCCGTGATGGCAGTGGCCGCCGCCTGGGCCGTCCACGACGACGCCGCAAGCCACGCGTCCGGGGCAATCCCCGTGACCCCCTTGCCGTCCCGGTCCCCTCCGAGAATGCCAAAAACGGCGGTGCCGTGATCGTTGGAGGCGTTATTCGTCCCGCTGACGACGCCCCCGTTGTTGGCGAGCAGGTCTTCGTGGTCCAGCAGCCAACCATGCTCGCAGTCAACTATCCGCAAGTTGGCGCCGCGTCCTCCTGCGATGGTCCACGCAAAGCGCGCGTCCACTCCGGCGGGGGCTGGATCCAGATAGCCCTGGCGGGACGTGAAATCCGGGGTAGCGGCTGCCGGTTCCTCGGGCCTGGGAACCATCGTGTTCAGAGGAGCGGATACGGCCTCGATTGTGGGCAAGAGGATGGGCGGGCGCACGTATGCTCCGGCAACGCCGTCGCTGCCGCGGAGTTCCTCCGCGATAGATTCCAGTTCCTCGGTGGGGGCTTCCACCCGGAAGTACGTAGGCAGCTCCCCCTCAGGCTCCGCCCCGGGTGCCGCAGGGCTGACGCCGTCGTCGCCTTCCTGCCTCTCCTCAGCCGGGGCGGACGGACCGCGGCCGCTCTCAGCGAAGGCCTGGGGGAACAGCGGGACCAGGGCGGCGCCATGGGCACCGAGCACATCGGACAATGGGCCCGCTACGGAAGTGAGCGCGGGCCCCGACACATCCCGCGATTCCGGAGCAACCGCTGCAAGCCGGCGTGCATGCTCCGGCTGCAGCACGACAATCAGTTCCGGCTCTGAGCGGGGAAGATCCCTTTGGTCTTCGTTCGTGGTTGTACCCACAGCGTTTTCTCCCGTCCGTTCGGCTATGCCTGCTGCTTATCGCAGCCAGAATGCAAAGCGGGGCGTTACGGCGCCGTTACCGGGAGGATCAGCACTCCTGGTCACCCGCCCATGAACAGCCTGGCGATGGGTTGCCCAAGCGGACCCAGCCACGTGATCAGGCTTTGAATTGGCCCGGCCAGACCCGCAAGGGCGCCTGCCGCAGCTGCAATTTCCGTTATCTTCGTGAGGGGTCCTGCAACCTTTTCCGGTTCCGGATGGGTGCGGCCGGCTTCCTGGTCCAGCTCTTTGATGTGTCCGGAGATCGCCGCCAGTTGGGAGCTGGAAAGCCCAAGTGAGGCAACACCCCGTTCCAATTCCAGAACCGCGTCGCGCAGCGAGCCGGTGTTGACCATCCCGCTTCGCTGATCCCCGTGAATGTACTGGTTCCCTTCGACGTTGTTGACTACTCCGCCTGTCTGATGCTTGATATTGAATCCCACTTCACTTACTCCTTCATGCGCTCAATAACCTGCTGGACGAGGCAACGGAAATTCGCGGTCCACCCTCTTCCGCCTGGACGTCGCAACGATGTGAAGGACCAAGCCAATGATCATCAGCAACTGCCCGCCGCCCACGATGAAGATACCGATGATGTAGCCGCGGAATGAGGAAGGAAAACCTTCACCGGTGTACGCAGGCAGGTCTTCCGTGAACTGGACAAAGTTCACCCCAACCACCACGAGGCCCACAATGGTCAGGCCCAGACCAATCCAGATCATCCAGCGGGCCTTCGTCCGTGTGGCCGCTATTGTCTGAAGGAAACTTTCACGTTCTTGCCGAACATGGCTGACGTAGGCGGTGTACTGGTTACCCGCCACATTGCTGATGTTTCCCGCGCGCTGGCTCTCTATGTCGTACCGGCCCCTGGGGTGCTCGTCGCGTGGCCGTGGGCGGTCCCCCTGCTGGACTGGGAAGGCAGCGGTGGCCACCTCCCTTTCGGATGCACCCTGATACCGGAACCGGGCACCGCCGAAGGCGATGACGTCGCCCGAGTGCAGCAGGACCAGTCCGGAGGCAGGCCGTCCATTAACTGTTGTTCCGGCGCTGGACCCCAGATCCTGGACCCAGGCACGGCCGCTGTCGTCCACAGAAAGTGACGCGTGCACCCTGCTCACGGTTGGTTCCGAAAGCACCAGGTCGTTGGTATGGCTGCGGCCCAGAGTCATGGAACCGCGCGTCAGCTCCAGGTCGGTGGCCGGGTTGCCCTGCGGCCCGAGGGCGATGAGCCGGGAAACTTTTGAGTCCACTGCAGTTTCCTTAGGACTGATTCTCCGTGCTTTGTCGGCAGGTGAAAATCAGGCTAAGACCGAGGCGTTACAGGGGCGTTACCCCTCACGGCCGCTGGTTGCCTTGGTCAACGGTAACGCGGCAATAACGCCTTGGGAGATGCACTTCACCTACAACGCAGACTCTGTGGGGTGAGCAGGCGGGAGAGGACTATGCCATGGAATTGGGGAGAAACTGCGAGCCTCACGGCGGACCGGCTCTTGACCTTCGACTGTTAGGGGACTTTCGGCTGGGACACGGCGAGTCAACAGTGGAACTGGCCCCCCGGGCTGAGCATCTGCTGGCATTTTTGGCGCTGCGCAACACGCTGACGCGGACATCGGTCTCAGCCCAGTTGTGGCCTGACCTTGACGAGGCCCAGGCACGGGGATGCCTCCGCTCGACGCTGTGGAGGCTTCCGCGGCCGGACGGCCGCTCCCTGGTGGCTGCCGTGGGTGACCGGCTCTACCTGACCCCGTCCATGCGGGTGGATGTGACTCTGCTGCGCGACCGGCTGGATCACTGGTTGCCGGGCCAAGCCCCGCCGGTGCAGAGCGGTTCGCTCAGCTGGGAATTATTGCCCGGCTGGTACGACGACTGGCTGGTGATCGACCGCGAGCGCCAGCACCAGGTCCGGCTCCACGCCCTGGAGCGAATGTCCGCCTGGTACGCAAGCGCAGAAAGGTTCGATGACGCGATCGAAGCGGCGCTGCAGGCGATTGCGGGTGATCCGTTGCGGGAGAGCGCGCACCGTTGCCTCATCCGGGTTCACCTTGCTGAAGGTAATGTCAGCGAGGCCCGGCGGCAGGTGGATAGATACAGGGCCCTCCTGGTTGAGGCCGGTATACCCACGCAACTCTCGGCGCGCATGTACGAAGTCATGCTGACAAGCCCAAATCCAGCGCGCGTCCGCTGAAAGCCCCTGCGTTGAGAGCCTCGGGCATGGAGTCCCAATCCCACTTCGAAGTGGCTATCATCGGCGGTGGCCCGGCCGGCATGGCCGCCGCACAGGTGCTTGGCAGACAGCGAAGGCGTGTCGTTTTGCTGGATGGCCACCAAGGGCGGAACGCAGCAGCTTCCAGTGTGCACATGCTGCTGGGGCGCGAGGGGATGACGCCGGAAGGGTTGGTCCTCGCGGCCCGCCGGGAGCTTGCGGGACTCCATACCGTTTCATTGTTGCTGACGGAAGCCACGAACGTTCTGGTGGAGGATTCGCGGGTCCTGGTGTCCGCTGTGGCAGCGGGCACCATCTGCGCGGATTTCCTGATCCTGGCCACGGGTGTGGTGGACGTGCTTCCGCCCATCCCGGGAGTCGGCAGCGCGTACGGCACCTGCCTGTTCCATTGTCCCCTGTGCCACGGCTTCGAGGCACAGGATCAGCGTCTGGTTGTGCTTGGCAACAGCGAACACGCAGCCTTCATGGCTGCTTACGTGCATGACCGCATCAGCCGGGACGTAGAGCTTTGCAGCAATGGAAAGCCGGACTTCTGCGCCGGGACGCGGGAGCGACTCCGCAGGGGCGGCATCCGGATAGAGGACCGCGACGTTGTTGGGATCCGGGCCTCAGCAGGGGGTTTGGCGCTGCTGATGGGAGATTCCACTGTGCGGACCTACAACGCAGGCTTCCTCTCAACCCGCTTCCGGCAAGGTTCGCCCCTCCCCCACGCACTTGGATGCTGCCTGACGGACGATGGCCGCGTCCAGGTGGACCACTTTCAGCGCACTTCGGTGCCCCGTGTGCTT
Source organism: Pseudarthrobacter defluvii (assembly GCF_030816725.1). Taxonomy (NCBI): domain Bacteria; kingdom Bacillati; phylum Actinomycetota; class Actinomycetes; order Micrococcales; family Micrococcaceae; genus Pseudarthrobacter; species Pseudarthrobacter defluvii. Next base: position 745,146 of record NZ_JAUSYG010000001.1, on the reverse strand, counting down.
GCCGTGGGTGACATGGCCAAGGCGGCCACGGCTGCCGGAAACATGACCTTCGTGGCCACGGCGGTTGCAAGCGGTGTTACGGCTGCCGCCTACCTCGACGAGGATATCTTTGCGAAGACCTGGGACACCCAGGGCAGCTAGACATCGAATTCATCATTCTTGACCCCGGCGAGAAAGGCCCGCCATTCCTCCGCCGAGAAGGTTATCTGCACATCGGGGACCTGTGAACTGCGCACCTGGACCAAACCTGCCCGGCGCACCACGGCCACCTCAACGCAACAGCTGTTGGCGCAATAGGAAGAGCGCTCAAACCGGACTGCGTCATCCACTTCTACTCCCTGTGATTCGATGGAGGTCCGGGCGGAGCGTCCCGTCCCGCCCGGGCCGTTGGTGATGGCTTACCCACAAGGGGTGTGGCGTCGGCTTAGGGGAAGCACTTGCTGACGATTTGCTCGCCGGCGACGTAAAGCTTGACGCAGACGCCCGTGGGGATACCCCACTTCGTGCGGGTACTCAGGCACGCCCGGACCGCGGTGCCGTCTGGAAGATCGAACGGCAAGGGGAGGCAGACATTCCCGATTCCCAGCGGAAGCTTGAGGCAGACCCTGTGGTTTCCGGACGTGATTGAAATGCATGACGCACGGAGTTCGAGTTCGCCGCCATCCACTGCGGAGAAGTCAACCTCCTGAAGGTTGCGCCCCTCAAACGGTTGCCTTGATGCCTCAAGGGTGGCCGTGACTGCTTGCTCGTCGAACTCGGCGTACTCATCGTTTGTTTCGTTTGCCATCGTTCTCCCCTTTGCGAGTGTGGGCGGGCCGGATTGACCCGCTCAAGGCATGGTCCCAACGGCTCGTCACCGAAGCGTCACCCTCGACCGCGCCGGTGTGGGCGGGCAGTGCTACGGTGACGCCAATGTGACGCGGATGCGGGAGACTCGTACCGATCACCACGCCCCGCGCAGGTGCGGGTCACTCAACAGGCAGGACAGGAGGGTGGCCGGTAAGTTTCCGGCCACCGGATGGAGGTGGCACATGATCCCGGAGGACTACCACGCCCTTTACGACCGCGGCGTCCAGGCGGCACGCAGCGCCGAGCAGCCCGCCGCGGAGATGCCCACCACCGGGCGGGAGCAGTTATCTGCCGATGTGCCGGACCTCATTATCGAGGAGGACGAGACCACGGGGCTGCCCAACCGCGTCATCAGCCGGCGGCCCGACGGGAGGTTGTCCGAACCCGGGCCCCCGGACCCGGCCGACGCAGCGCGCCAGTTCATCCAGGACAGACGCGCCGTTTGGAACCTGGCAGAAGACGATGCGTCCGCCGTGCAGGTGCGTTCCGTCAGCCGCACCGGCCTCAAGACGGCGCAGCTTTACCAAAGCGTGGACGGCGTGGAAGTCTTCGATTCGGACATGACAGTGGCGCTCGACGACGGCAATCAGGTTATCTCCCTCGCCGGCCAGTTTTTCCCCGGCGCGGGCGCCGCCGCCCGCGAGTCCCGCGAGTCCCGCGCGGCGCAGGCGCGGACTCCGGAGGATAGTATCGCCAGGGCCGCGTTCGACCTTACCCGGCTGGTGTACCAGGCCGCCGACTTCGGGCCAGCGGAAACACAGCCCGACGACGGACCCTACCGGCTGTACGAATTCAAGTCCGGAGACAACGATCCGCGGCCCAGGTTCGAAAGGCAGGTGCGCGTCAAGGACGTCATGTTTCCGGTGGGCAATCAGCAGTTCGCTGCAGGCCACTACATCGAACTGTGGATCGCCGGATTCCCCGCCTTCGGCTACGTGATCGACGCGGTGGAAACCCCGTTTGTCCTCTTCCGAAAGAACCTCACCAGCGAGAGCGCCCCCTTCACCTACCGGGTGCACAACACCGGAGACACCCTGTTCAGGCCGCATGACGGCCCCGCCCCCGGCTCCCCCCACCCCACAGGGACACCCGACGGCTTCCAGGCGGACCCGGTCCAGGAACGCCTGGTCACGCTGGAGAGCCTGCCGGGCCATGACCCGTGGCTTCCGCCGGGGGCGACCACCACCCGGGGCAACAACTGTGTGGCCTATGCGGACCTGCAGGGACCCACCGGGTTGGGCGCCGGCGACGTGCTGGGAAAGATCACCGCACCCGAAACGTTCGACTACACCTACGACCACGGGAAGAACGCCAGCGACGCCACGAACCTCCAGAACAGCCTGGTAGGCATGTTCTTCCACGTGAACTGGCTCCACGACCGGTGGTATGAGGCCGGATTCGACGAGGGAGCCGGAAACGCGCAGACGGACAACTTCGGCCGCGGCGGCACTGGCGGGGATCCGGTCCTCGCCGAAGGCAATGACTTCAGCGGCACCGACAACGCCAACATGTCCACCCCGGCGGACGGGGCCAGCCCCCGGATGCAGATGTACGAGTTCCTGGGACCGCAGCCGGACAAACCCACCCGCACCAGCAACCACGAAGCCCTTATCACGTTTCACGAGATGGGCCACTACATCACCAACCGGCTGGTGGGAAACTCCACCGGTCTGACCAACCAGCAGGGCCGGGCCATGGGCGAGGGCTGGGGCGACTTCTTTGCCATCAGCATGACGTCGCAGCCGGCGGATGACTTCACCGACGGCGCCTTTCCGGTGGGTGGCTGGACCGACCTCACACCCACGTTCAACGACAATTACTACTACTCGATCCGCCGCTATCCCTACAGCGCGGACACGGCCAAGAACCCGCTGACGTTCCGCCACATAAGTGCCGGGCAGCTGCTTCCCGTGGGACCGCCCATCAGCCCCAACGCCGGCGGGCCCAACAGCGCCGTCCACAACGCCGGGGAAATCTGGTGCGCAGCGCTCTGGGAAGTCTTCGTCAACCTGGTGGCCAAGCACGGCCATGGAGAAGCCGAGCGGCTGGTCCTGCTGGACGTTGTTGGCGGGCTCAAGCTGACGCCGTCGCGGCCCACCTTCCTGCAGGCCCGCGACGGGATCATTTCCGCGGCAGCCGCCCTCAACCCGGACGATCTGCCGGACATCTGGGCGGGCTTCGCCAAGCGCGGCATGGGCGTGGGGGCGGTTGCCCCCGCCCAAAATTCCACCGATCTGACCGGAGTTACGGAAAGCTTCGACCCACCCGAGAGCTAGGTAAAAGCCATGAATGGACAGGTGCCGGGTTCAGGATGCCGGCGCACACCGGGCGGGCGGCCCCGCCCTGTCCTGCTGCCCCGGGAGGAGCAGACCCGGCGCCAGGGTGCCGTCACGGCCGCAGCCACACCAGCCGACGACGTGTCTGCCGACACCTACCGGGAGGTCCTCGAGGAACTCACCGCGCACCCCACCCGGCATTCGTTCTCGCAGCCCTACCGCGACGCGGCCAGCAAGGCTGGGGAACGGCTCGCGGCCTTGGGGTATGCCACCCGGGAAGAGCCGGTCTCCTTCGGCGGCCGGCACACCCTCAACGTCATCGCCGACAAACCCGGCTCAGCACCCGGGAACGAACGGCAGCTGGTGTACGTCATGGCCCATCTGGACTCCATCAACGAGGCCGGCGGTGTCAACGCACCGGCACCGGGAGCGGATGACAACGCCTCCGGCGCCGCAGGCGTCCTGGAAATCGCCCGGGTGCTGGCGGCCACCACCACAAAGCATGACCTGCGCCTGGTCGCGTTTGGCGGTGAGGAACAGGGCCTGCACGGCAGCCGCATCCACGTGGCCGGGCTCCCAGAGGCCGAGCGCACGAGGATCAGCATGGCCGTGAACATGGACATGATCGGGCGCCTCAACACCGCAGCGCCGTCAGTCCTGCTTGAAGGGGCGGCCGTTTCCCAGCACGTGATTGACGCACTGGCACAGGCCGCCCACGAAATGACCGACCTGGAGGTCTTCACGTCACTGCAGCCGTTCGCCTCGGACCACGTGTCCTTCATCGACGCCGGGCTACCTGCCGTGCTGACCATCGAAGGCGAGGACCAGCTGAACACCGATGAGCATACGCCCAGGGACACCCCCGCGGGGCTGGACCTGTCCGTGGCGGTCAGCATCCTCAGGATGAACGCCCTGGCGGTGGCAACCGCACTCGGACACCAACTGGACGGGTCCGGCCCGGACGGTGGTGGTCAGGTCAAGCGCACGGTGTGATCCAGGATTCCCCACCCCACCTCGAATTTTGCGAGACCAAGGGTGCGGCTGTCCGTACTTCCGGTTTGCCAGCACCAGTCGAACGCCCTTGAGGGTAACTGTGTGAAGAACGGGCCGGACCAGGCCCTGGTGCGGAGCTCGTTCTCGGCGAAGACGAAGTATTTCCCGGGCCCCGCCCACCCGCTGAGGACCTTTGCGGTTCCACCGGGCGTGATGCGGTACCAGCCCTTCTTTGACCAGTCCGTGCCGCCCTCGCACCCGGGAGAGTGGTATGCGTAGGCCACGAAGAGCGTGTCCCCGGTGCCGTTGTTGAAGTAGAGGCCCATTACCGGCTCCCCTGACCGGTGGTGGGCCGGGGCGGGTCCGGTGGCATCCGGAGGTCGTTGCCTTGCCCCGTGGCTCCGGCAGCCTCCTCCTCGTACGGACTCTCGCCTTCCCGCAAGTCCATTCCACTCGCCGTGCCTGCTACCGGAAACCTGTCGGTGGTCCGTGCTTCAGGCAGGTTTTCGTTGGCCTCGCCGAGGTTTTCCTGCACTTGCTGGGGCGTCCATTCACTCCGATGTCCACTCACTGTGTCCCCTTCCTTCCCTCTCGTACCTTTGAGCTACTGCGACGACGCTGTTGTCCGGCACGGCCGGTCACACTCTTGAAAACCGGACTATGCGGGGAAGGATGTCGGTGCGGGTCGCGCCGCCTTCGAGGGTGTATCCGGAGGCGACCCACGTCTCGGCGGCGGGGGCGTGCCGGCGGCAGGACAGGTAGTCGCCCCATTTGGGCTCATTGGGTGAGTGGCTTCCCAGCTTGCTGTAAGCGGTGCTCCAGGTTCCGTTGGCGTCACGGACGCCGACGATGTGTCCGGGGTTGCGGTCTTCCCCGCCGTAGAACGCCGTGAACCCCAGCACTCCGGCACTGTTGGTGCACGCCGCCGGATATGCCCAGGACCGGGTGGAACTCCAGATGTCAGGCTGGGCCGTGACCTGCTTGGAGGCTTCTGCGATTTGCACCACCCTGCAGTACGGGTGGGGACGGTTCGATCCGCTGCCGGAGGTCCACATGAGGCTGATGGTGCCGTTGCCTATACAGGCGCCGGTGATCCGCCGGTCGGTCCGGGCCAGCCAGTTCACATTATTGGGCGCATTGGACGAAATCGCGTCGCTGGATGCGGCGACATTGATGTCCCACCAATTGACGGCATTCTGCCCGTCTGCCCACGAAAACAGGCGGACCTGCTGCGTTGAATTGTGGCTGGCGAAGTACATGGTTCCGGCCGCACCCTGCGTGAGCCGGATGGAACCGTTCTGGGTGGTCGACCAGGAGTTGAAAATCAGCGTGCCACGATTGTCGATGGTGGCCAATGGAAAGCGCATGACGACGGCCCGCTGCCATTGCCCGGCGCCGACATTGTTGAAGACGTTAAACGTGACGAGCAGGTTGTCTGCGGTCATTGCGGCGTCGGGGTAGTCAAACCACAGCTGTGTCCACGAGCCGTCCACCGTTGTCGGGGCAATGTCCCACCAGTACCAGGCGCCCGGGTTGCCGAAATCGCCGTCGTGGACGGCGGCCAGCCGGAAAACGTTCGCTCCATTGCGGCGGGTGTACTGAAGGATCCAGATCCAGAGTCTGCGCCGGGCGTCGTACAGTACCACCTGGTCACAGCAGAAACCCCCTGCGGCCGCGGGCAGTGCGGTGAAGGGATCCACGTGCTTCCAGTTGGTGCCGCCGTCGGTACTTTGGCTTGCGTACCAGTTCCCGGTGACGAACATGTGGTTGCCGGCCACCGCCGCTGTCGGTTCTCCGACGGTTGAGGTGTTGTTGTTTGTGGGCCCGTCGGCCAGTGAGATGTTGGACACGATTGAGACGGGAGACATGGCTACTCCTGGGAACTCTCTGCCGGATCCGTTTCAGGCACGTTGTCGTTGCGCAGCGGCTCGTTTTCGAGCGCTTCCTGTTGGTCCTGGTTAATTGACTCGGGGCCTGCCGCGCGTCGTTCCGTGCGGATCGCCGCCTGCCGCTGGTCCAGGTCGGGCAGGGGCTGTTCCTCCCGGGGAGCGTTCTCGTCAGGCTGGAAGGTTGGGCCGGAAAGCTCGACGCGCCTGGACTGCTCTGAGCCTTGTGGAGCGGGGGAATCCGCTGTCTCGCTCATCTTGGCTCCTTTCTACTACTAATAGAGAACTGATTAGGGGCGACGGGTGTGCAGCTGGACGCAGGACTAAGTCGCCTCCCGAATGACGGACCGCCGCCATTCACGGCCAACCAGCGTCAGCGACAGCAACGTGAGCGCAGCCAGGACGATGACGACGGCCCATTCCATGGTTCCGTTGCCCCCATCCGGTTCCACTCCAAAAACGATCTCAATCCATTCGCGGTTGAAAAGCGTGATGATGAAGAGAACTGCGCTGGCTGCCGCCCCGGCCGCCTCCCACCAGAAGATTGTCCTCAACTTCCTTTTCATGCCCTGCCCCTTTCCAAAATGAAGAACGGCGTCGCAGACCATTAAAGATGTGCCGGCGTTACTGGCCCGTTACTGGGTCAGAGCAAGCTATGGCTAACTGGATTCAGCGTGGCGGGACAGATGGAGGAACTTGTGCGCGGGAACGAGCGTTGATGCAACATGCGTGTTCTGCTCCGCTTCTATGGGTCTGTGGTCATCGCGGGGTGCCTGGCAGGAACAGCCGTTTCCTGCGCGACGCCTCCTGCGAAGTCTGGGATCAGCGGACATGTCACTGTCGATGCCGGCTGCCCGGAAGCCATGAATTCCTCTCCCTGCCCGGACGTTCCCCTGCCGGCCCACATCACGGTCAAGGATCACTTAGGAACAACGGTCGGTGAAGCTACAAGCAACGCCCAGGGAGAGTTCCGCCTCGAGCTTCGGGCGGGGACATACGAACTCCGGGCCGCTAACCTTTCCGGAGCTCCGATGCCGTCCGCCCCGCCTCAGGATGTTGTCATCAAAGAAGGATCCTTCACAGAGGTAAAAGTGGCATTCGACTCAGGCGTCCGCTGAAGTGGAGTTTCCGCTATGCACCAACTGCCATGCAGTGGCAGACGAGGTGTCTCACCGGGTTTAAGGACCAACGGCCCCCGCTGCCGGCGTTGCGCCTGCGCCAGGACGTTGACCATGCCCGGCGTTACTGCCCTGTTACTCCGCTGCATCTTTATTTCTTGCGCCAATCTTTCAGGAAAAGCGGCGGGTTGCTGATGGTTTTTCCTACATGATCGGGTCAAACAGCTAAGGAGCCAGGTAACAACATGATTGACGAGAGCCTTCCCAATGAGCCGCTCCCCAGTGGGGGCGGTACCTTGGTCATCCGCACATGGATCGAGCCCGACGACGACCCCGGCTTCCGAGCGCGTATCACCTACAGCCAAGGGGCCGGGCAACAGGGCAGCCTCATCACCGTGGACCCGGAGGAAGTCCTCCACGCAGTTCGACAGTGGCTCTCTACCCAGAACGGGTGAATAGCCTGCCAGGGAGTGCGGGCCGAATATCGCCGGGAGACGTGCACGCCCCCTTGGACGGCGTCGATGAGTTTCCGGAGGGCTTCGGAAGGCAGGACACCCAAGTCCCGGCCCAGGGCCGCTGCATAGTTTTCATAGGCACGCAATGCGGAAGCGACATTCCCCATCTGCGACTCTGCCGCAACCAAGGTCCGTACCGCGCTCTCATAGAGGGGCTCGATGTCCAGCGCGGCGGCGGCCGCTTCCGCAGCGCCCTCACAGTCACCGGCCGCGAGCAGTGCACGGGACAAGCCGGTTATGGCCCGCAACCGGTCCTGCTGCAAGCGACTTTGTTCGAACAACACCCAGTCCTCGTACCAGCCGGGCAGCAGCTCGGCGTCACGCAGGTCCAGCAACGCCCTTGAGGTCAGTCCGAGCCCTGCGGGACTTTCCTGGAGGAGGGCCCGGACCCTGTGTAGATCCACATGCACCGCCGGGTCCAAGGCAAGCATCGGACCAAGCTTTGCCAGCACCCCGGGCATCTGGCGCGTGACCAGGTGAACACTGACCCTGAGGCTCTCCAAGGCCCTCGGCTCAGGGCAGTCCGGCCAGAGAAGGCCGGCAACGTAGTTCCGCAACCTCGGCCCGAGAACGGCAAGCACGGTGATCAAACGCTGCTGCCGCACGGCAACGTGGACAACTTCCCCGTCGCGGCGCAACTGCCAGAACCGGAGCAGGTCCAATTCCAAATGTCCACAGCCACCATTGCCCATTGGACACCTCAACCGGCTTGAAGTACCTGAACTACGTAGGAATGAGGATCCTCAGCTTGAAAAAGAATGTCAATGCACTTAGGCCCCTAATCGGGTTGGGAGGGCCCGCTCTCAAAAGCCTCATCGCAGGAACGTCGCGCGCGAAAGGCGCGGGCCGCCGTCGCACTTTCCTGCTCTGGTGACCCGCGCCTGACGCCTGTGCTTAAGCCGCTCTCCGTTTCGGGGTGGTCTGGGTCTCCGGAACCGATGTTGCAGCCTCGGTGGCGGGAGGCGTTTCGCCGCCGGCGCGGCCCGGAGGCGTGGACTCCTGCAGCCGGGCCCGGGCGTCCAGGACGTCGCCGATGAACCAGTCGTAAAGCAGGACGCCGATCACGCCGCCGACCACCGGGCCCACGATGGGCACCCAGAAGTACCAGCTGAACGCCCCGTCCACTGTGCCAGGCAGCGCCGTTTGGCCCCATCCGGCCATCCACGCGAAAAGCCGTGGGCCGAAGTCACGGGCCGGGTTGATGGCGTACCCGGCGTTCGCACCGAGCGAGATGCCAATGGCGGCGACCGCGAGCCCGATCATGAACGGACCCAGGTTCGCCTGCACGGCGGTGTTGCGCATATCGATGATGGCCACCACGAACATGACCAGGAAGGCCGTGCCCACAATTTGGTCGATCAGCGGCCCGGTGGGATTTCCGCTGAAGTAGGGCGCCGGGAACGTGGCGAAGATGGAATAGGTGGCCAACCCCTTCGCGTCGCCGCGGCTCGCGCCGGCTGCCGCGTTGTAGGCGTCAATGGCGTTGTAGTACAGCAGGTACACCAGCGCCGCACCCACAAAGGCCCCCACCACCTGGGCCACGATGTACGGGCCGACTTTGCGCCAGGGGAACTTCCGCCTGACCGCGAACGCAATGGTCACGGCCGGGTTGATGTGGGCACCGCTGACGCCACCTGCCACGTAGACGGCCAGCGCCACAGCCAGGGCCCATCCCCACGCAATGAGCAACCAGTCGCCTGCGGCCATGAAGATGGTGGTTGATGTTGCGGCACGGCCCGATCCGGGCAAGGCGGCGACCGCCATGGCCACAACACCGTCACCGAACGCGATCAGCACAAAAGTGCCTAGAAACTCTGCAAGCAGCTCCCCCCAGGTTCCACCTAACCGCTTGAGTCCGCTGCCGTTGCGGACTGCATTCCTCAGTGGACTGACATCACTCATCGCAGTACCTTCTTTGCGATTTATTGGGTCTTTTTGCTTCTCATCCGGACCGATTGACAATCCGTGTACTTTTATGCTACGCCGAAAGTGTCAGGACGCAACAGTTATGCCCGGGCAAGAGTTATCCCTTGGCAACAGTTAGAGGCAAGACCATGAACCACAACGGCAGCATCGAAAACACCCCGGGTCCTGAAGAAACACCGGAGGAACGCGACCTGCGCGGGCGGTACGTCGAAGGCAACTTCGGTAAAGCCGGAGCACAGCGGGGCCGCCACGCGGAAGACGACGAGGGCCAGTACACCGAAGGAAACTACGGTGCGGCAGGCAGTGAAGATGGACTGCCTGAACCCCTGGGCGAAAGGACCGTGGGAACCGGCCGCTACGTGAAGGCCGACTACGGCGAGGCCGGGCCGGTACCCGGCAGGACCGCGGCATCCGAAACCGGCCGGTACCCCGAAGGTGACTACGGGAAGGGCGGGACCGTGGATCCCACGCGCAAGCCCGGTGCGGATCCGGACGCGCGTGCGGAGCGGTAACCCCCCAACCCGGCCAAGCGGCCTGCCCACCTGCACACGGAGGGCAGGCCGCCTTGGTGCGCGCCGCCGTCGTACTTCTCCACCTGCCGGAGGAAGCCCGCAGCGACCTCTCGCCCTACCCCCGAATAGGCAGTAGGCTTACTATCTTGCAGCCGGGCGCTTTCAGTGCCTGATGACCAGAACCCTATTCGGCCGGTTTGAGCGCGTAAAAGGAGTCCCATCATGAAAGCACTTGTATGGCACGGCGAAGGCGACATCCGCCTGGACACCGTTGACGATCCCACCATCCTCGACCCGAACGACGCGATTGTGCGCATCACCCGCAGCGCCATCTGCGGCACCGACCTGCACTTCATCCGCGGCACCATGTCCGGGATGAAGGAAGGCACCATCCTGGGCCATGAGGCAGTGGGTGAGGTGACGGCGGTGGGCAAGGCCGTTCGCCGGTTCGCCCCCGGGGACCGCGTGATCGTCTCCTCCACCATGTCCTGCGGCGTGTGCTGGCAGTGCCGGGCAGGCCACACCGCGCAGTGCGACGTGGCGAACCCGAACGGGCCGCAGGCGGGAACATGCTTCTTCGGCGGCCCCGAAACCACCGGACCCATCAACGGGTTGCAGGCCGAGTACGCGCGGATTCCGTGGGCTTCCAACACCCTGACCAGGCTGCCGGACAACGTCAGCGACGAGCAGGCCATCCTGCTCTCGGACATCTTCCCCACGGCCTGGTTCGGCGCCCAACTGGCCGGCATCCAGCGCGGCGACACGGTGGCTGTGTACGGCGCAGGCGTCGTGGGGCAGCTGGCCATCGCGTCTGCGTTCCGGCAGGGTGCCTCGAGGGTGTTCGCCATTGACGGGATCGAGACGCGGCTGGTCCAGGCCCTCGACCAGAACGCGGACGTCATCAACTTCAACAGCGAGGATCCCGTGGAAGCCCTGCAGGAGGCGACGCAGGGAATCGGCGTGGACGCGGTGATCGACGCCGTGGGCGTGGACGCGCAGCGGCCCTGGGCCGGGCCCGCGGCGGCGAAGGGCGAAGAGCAGGCGGAGCAGTTCTCGCAGGAGGTGGCCGAGGTGGCCCCCACCACCAACGTGCAGGGCGATAACTGAGTGCCGGGCAACGCGCCGTCGCAGGTCTCCCAATGGAGCATCGAGACCGTGCGGAAATACGGCCGGATCGGGATCATCGGCGTGTACAGCCCGGCGATGATGACCTACCCGATCGGCCAGGCGATGAACAAGAACCTGACCATCCGGATGGGCAACTGCGACCACCGTTCGGTTACGCCGCCGCTGGTGGACCTGGTGGCGTCCGGTGTGTTCGACCCCACCACGTTCATCACGCAGCACGAGCCGATCACGGACGTGGTGGACGCCTACCTGAACTTCGACAGGCGTGAGGAAGGCTGGCTGAAGACGGTGCTGACCACCGCTTAGGCTCCCCCTGCCTGGCCGGCGGCCTGCTCCTTTCGGTGCGGGCCGCCGTCGTGCGTTGGACCATGCTCCTTAAGCCCACGCGGCACGTAGACCCTTGCGTTCACGCGCGGTTGCGGGGGACCATCGTGTAACCACCGCACGATCGTGACCGGCCCGCCCGGGGAAGAGGGCAGCAATGATGAGCCACCAGGGGATGACGGACAGGATGCCAGCGGAAGGCAGTGCGCCGACGTCGATGTCGGCTGCAGCGGAGATCTTCAAGGCCGTGGCCCATCCGGTAAGGGCGCAGATCCTGGACCTGCTGCGCCAGGGCGAGTGCTCCATTCCGCAACTGTGTGAAGGCACGGGAGTGAAGGCTTCGCATCTGTCCCGCCACTTAATGCAGATGCGGAGCCAGCGCCTGATCCAGTGCCAGCGCTCCGGCGGTCAGCTTTTTTACCGCCTGGCCGTCCCCGAAGCCGCGGAGCTGCTCGCCGCTGCCCGGGCCGTCCTGCGCGCACAGGTGGCCGGCGCGGCCACCAGAAGCTACTCATCCCGCCGCTCCCTCGTTGCAGGCCCGCCGTCCAGCGCGGATGTGTTCCCGGCTCCGGGTGATGGGACCATGACGCCACCCACCTTCTCTGAGGAGCAGTTCGCGGCGCTGGAAAGCACCCTGGCCTCGCGGGCGGTGATTGCTGATGCCTGCCAGGCTATAGCCGCCCGAACCGGCTGCACCGTGGACGCGGCGGGCAAGCAGCTCATCCTGGCTGCCCACAACGGCAACATCACCCTCCGGGATGCCGCCGCACGGGAGTTGCAGAACGGGCATCGCAACCCCTGAAGGTGGCGCCTGACCGGGTATCCCTTTGCAGGTCCCTCGTCTCCGGCGTGTCCCCCCGGAATTTCTCAAAACCCTTGACCATCCCGTCGATGGAGGGTCACACTTCAAGCAGTAATTGACGAAAACGTCTATTTGTCACTTTCCCGATAATTGTCCCCATGGAACTCTCCCTCCGTATCAATGGAAGGAGGGAGGATGCACCAGGAAACCCGGAGGAAATCTCCTCGAGATTGGGGGGTTCCTGGTGCAGGAACGGTTGGGGAGGGAACAGCGCCGTTCCCTCCCCACCCGGTTTCATCCGGCCAAAACCTGGGCCTGCTCTTTGCGTGCGCCCGCAAGTGGCAGCACAGTAGAGGGTATGGAAGACCAAGCAGAGGATGGGGTTACCGGAACCATTGAACTCTCCGGGGACCTGCTGCACCTGAAGTGGGCGCACGGGGACGTGGTCACGGAACGCGACGCCCGGGCCCTGATGAATCGTGCCAGGGCCCTCACTGGCGGCCGCGCGCTTCCACTTCTGGTGGAAATAACGGGTGTGGAGTGGATAGACCAGGGGGCACTAAAGGTTTTCGCCGGCACCTGGCCCCTGACACGTGCGGCGGTGGTGGGCACCTCCCCCGTCGACGAGACCCTGGCCGCCTTCTACAACGGAAGGCACAAGCCGGTGCACCCCACCCGGTACTTCACGTCGCCGGATGAGGCGATGGCGTGGCTGGTGGAGGACCCGCTGCCGTAGGGGCCGGAGCGGGCGGAGCTGGTGGACGGCGATCATCATCGGATTCATCAACGCGGAATCCTGACACAGGGAGCTCAAGTGCCTCATAGGTCAGGTCCAGGTCCCCCACAACCGGGTGGTGCAGGCGTTTGTGGCCGGTGCCCACGCTACGCGAGAGCCCCTTCAGCGAAGGAGGGACTGGCAAGCCCTCCCACAAACCCGCACACCCGCATAGCGTGAAGGCATGGAACTCAAACTCAACAACGGGGTCAGCATGCCAGCGCTCGGCCTGGGCGTCTTCCAAAGTCCCCCGGAAGAGACGACGGCGGCCGTCCAGACAGCGCTCGAGGTCGGGTACCGGCACATCGACACCGCCGCCGCGTACGGCAACGAACCCGAGGTGGGCGAAGGGATCCGGCGCTCCGGGCTGCCGCGCGAAGACGTCTTCATCGAAACCAAGGTGTGGGTCAGCGACTACGGCTACGACCAGGCGCTGCATGCGTGGGACAAGGCCGTGGGCAAGCTGGGCGTGGAACAGCTGGACCTGCTCATCCTGCACCAGCCAGCGCCGGACCGGATGGAAAAGACCATCGCCGCGTACAAGGCCCTGGAAACCCTGCTCAAGGACGGGCGCGTGCGGGCCATCGGCGTCAGCAACTTCATGCCCCACCACCTCAAGCAGCTGCTCGAGGAAACCGACGTGGTCCCGGCCGTGAACCAGATTGAGCTGCACCCGTACTTCCAGCAGCAGGAAGTCCAGGCGACGGACGCGGAGCACGGCATCCTCACCCAGGCGTGGTCGCCCATCGGCGGCATCACCTTCTACCCCGGCTGGGGCGAGAACCGGAAGAACGTCATGCGCGATCCGGCGATTGCCGCCGTCGCGCAGGCCCACGGCAAGACCCCCGCCCAGGTGATGCTGCGCTGGCACCTTCAGCAGGGCCGCTCCGCCATCCCCAAGTCCACCAACCCGGCGCGCATCGCGGAAAACTTCGACGTCTTCGACTTCGAGCTCTCCGCCGCCCAGCTCGCAGCGATCGACGCCCTGGACACCGGCGTCCGCAGCGGCCCGGACCCGGACGTGGCCCGGCCGGAGCGGTTCGCCATGGTCATCCCGGAAGCCTAAGGAGAAGAAATGGAATACCGACCGCTTGGCCGCACCGGCGTGCAGGTCAGCCCCCTGTGCCTGGGCGCGATGATGTTCGGCCCCTGGGGCAACGATGACCGCGCCGACGCCACCCGCATCATCCACCGCGCCCTGGACGCCGGCATCAACTTCATCGACACCGCGGACGTCTACTCCGGCGGCGCCTCCGAGGAGATCGTCGGGGAAGCACTCGCCGGAAAGCGCGACGACGTCTTCCTGGCCACCAAGTTCTTCATGCCGATGGACGAAAAGGATCCGAACCAGCGCGGCGGCTCGCGCCGGTGGATCATGCGCGAGGTGGAGAACTCGCTGCGCCGGCTGAACACGGACTACATCGACCTCTACCAGGTGCACCGGCCCAGCCCCGACATCGACGTGGAGGAAACCCTCAGCGCGCTCACCGACCTGGTCCGCCAGGGCAAGGTCCGCTACATCGGATCCTCGTCCTACTCCGGCTCGCAAATCGTCGAGGCGCAGTGGGCGTCCCGCGAGCGCAATCTGGAACGCTTCGTCACCGAACAGCCGCCGTACTCCATCCTGGTCCGCGGGATTGAGGAGGACGTCCTGCCCACGGTGCAGCGGCACGGGATGGGCACTTTGACGTACAGCCCGCTGGCCGGCGGCTGGCTCTCCGGCCGGTGGCGCAAGGACTCGGCGTCCCGGCCCGCCTCATCGGCGCGCCCGAGTGCCCGGTTCGACATGACCCAGCCCGCCAACCAGCGCAAGCTGGACATCGTGGAGGAGCTCGCCCAGGTGGCCGAATGGGCCGGCGTCACGCTCATCGAGCTGGCCATCGCGTTCGTCATCAACCACCCCGGCGTCACCTCTGCCATCGTGGGGCCGCGCACCATGGAGCAGCTCGAGTCCTACCTTCCCGCGGCGGACACCAGGCTCGCCCCCGAGGTGCTGGACCGCATCGACCAGCTCGTCGCCCCCGGCGTCACGGTCAACCCGGACGACAACAGTTACGGCGCGCACGAACTCACAGCAAACGCACGACGGCGGCAGCGGGCCTAAGTGCCTGCCCCGCCTTACTCCCCTACGAAAGGAAATACCAATGGCAACATGGCTCATCACAGGCTGCTCCACCGGACTTGGCCGGGCACTCGCGGAGGCTGTGCTCGCGTCCGGGCACAACGCCGTCGTGACCGCCCGCAACGCCGAGACCGTCCAGGACATCACGGCCGGCTTCCCGGACACCTCCCTGGCCCTCCCCCTCGACGTCACCGACAAGGCCCAGATCAGCGCCGCGGTGAAGCAGGCCGAAGATCGCTTTGGCGCCATCGACGTGCTGGTGAACAACGCCGGATACGGTTACCGGGCGGCCGTGGAGGAAGCGGACGACGCCGACATCCGGCGCTTGTTCGACACGAACTTCTTCGGCGCAGTGGACATGATCAAGGCAGTAGTCCCGGGCATGAGGGCCAACAAGTCCGGCTCCATCCTGAACATCTCCTCCATCGGCGCCCGGATCACGCCCGCCGGCTCCGGCTACTACGCGGCTACGAAGGCTGCTTTGGAGGGCATGTCCGGGTCACTCCGCCAGGAACTGAAGCCGCTGGGCATCAACGTCACGGCCATCGAACCCGGCGGGTTCCGCACAGACTTCGCCGGCCGCTCGCTCACGCAGTCCGCGACGGCGATCGGGGACTACGCGGACACCGCCGGCAAGCGCCGCAAGGAACACGACACCGCACACGGCAACCAGCCGGGCGACCCGGACAAGGCAGCAAAGGCGATCATCGACGTCGTCGAATCCGCCAACCCGCCGGGCCTGCTGGTCCTGGGCACGGACGCGTTCGGCGCCTTCGGGAAGGTGGCGGACGCCCAGCGGGCGGAACTGGACCAGTGGCAGGAGCTGAGCACCAGCACCGACATCGATTAGGCGGTCCACCGTGCAGTCCCGCCCAGTTACTGTTGCAGCACCACCGCGGCGCGCCGTAAGCAGCGGCGCGCCGCGGTCCCGGGAGCCGGGCGGCCGGAAGTAACCGGGCTGGAGCGCACGCTGGCGCGGGCTGGGACCTCGGACTCTACCCGTGGCCTTCCCTGCCGAGCAGAATCGGAGCACTCCTCTTAGGAAGGGACTCCGGCGATGATGTGGGGTTACGGGCAGGGTGGCTGGTGGTGGATCTGGGCCGTTCTCCTGTTGCTCGGCATCGCGCTGCTGGTCTGGGTGGCGCTGCGGGCGTTCGGCGGCGGAACCGGCAACGGCGGGATTGGCGGGCGCGGGGGCCGGGACGGCCCTCCCCCGTCAACCGCGCGGCAGATCCTGGATGAACGGTTTGCCCGCGGGGAACTCACGGCCGAGCAGTACCGGGAACAGCTCAAGGTCCTCGGCGAGGGCCGGTAGTGCGCCCCATCAGCCGGCGGCAGGCGCTGCTCCTGGGCGGACTGGGGGCTGCGGCAACGGCGGCCGGCGGGGCCGGCTTGGTATGGTCGCTGTCCTCCCGGCCCGCACCGTTAATCGGAAGCGGCCTGGTCCAGCCGGAGGAACTGCACAGTGAAAGCGGGCTACTGCAGGTCCGCCTCGAAGCCGCACCCGGCCAGCTGCAGCTCGCGGGGCGGGAGGTCTCGGCACTCGGCTACAACGGCAGCATTCCCGGGCCCACCCTTCGCTTCAGGGCCGGCGACACCCTGAAAATCACGCTGGCCAACAGCCTGTCCCAGCCCACCAACCTGCACGTGCACGGCCTCCATGTGTCCCCCGACAACAACGGGGACAACGTTTTCGTAACCGTCACTCCCGGCAGTTCCTTCGACTACGAGTACCGGCTTCCCGGGAACCATCCTCCGGGCCTGTACTGGTACCACCCGCACCATCACGGGATGGTGGCAGACCAGGTCTTTGCCGGGCTGTTCGGAGCGATCATCGTCGAGGACCCCCAGGGCATCGAGACCAGCGCCGAGCGGGTGCTGGTGGTTTCAGACACCTCGGTGGATCAGTTGGGAGGCATCCGCGCTGCCTCCGCCATGGACCGCATGGCCGGCCGGGAAGGTGATCTGCTCCTGGTCAACGGCCAAAGCAACCCGGAGTTCAGCGCGCTTCCGGGGCAGCGGGAAAGGTGGCGGATCGTCAACGCCTGTGTGGCCCGGTACCTGCGCCTGCGGCTGGACGGACAGTACCTGCAACTTCTGGGCCAGGACTCCGGCCGCTTTGAAAAACCGCAGGACGTGGACGAGGTGCTGCTCGCCCCCGGAAACCGGGCGGACCTCCTAGTGACGGCGGCCGCCGGCGAGTCCGTCCTGCGTTCTTTCCGGTACAACCGCGGGACCATGGCCGGAATGATGGGCGCAGGCCCCGCCCCGGGGAGTGCCGTCGAGGGAACTGAAGGTACCGTGCTGGCCACGTTCCGGGTTGCCGGCGAACCGGCGGCACCCCCGCCCGGAATCCCCAGGCAGCAGTCCCCCGCGGACCTGAGGCAGGCCCCAGTAGCTGCCCGCCGGCAGATCATCCGGTCCGCCGGCATGGGCATGGGTGGCGGCGGGATGATGCGGTTTACCATCAACGGCAGGGAATTCGACGCCTCCCGCACAGATACGACGGCGGCAGCAGGCTCCGTGGAGGAATGGACCCTGATCAATACAAGCCCCATGGACCACCCCTTCCACCTGCACGTCTGGCCCATGCAGGTCATCGGGGACAGCGGCGGCTCCCCAGAATGGCGCGACGTGGTGAATATCCACGCCAACGGCCAGGTGAAAGTCCGGGTGGCCTTCGCGGACTTCCGGGGGCGGTCCGCCTATCACTGCCACATCCTGGACCACGAGGACCTGGGCATGATGGGCGTGATTGAGGTGCTCTGAGCCCCCGCCCTCAGGCCAGGCCGCGAGTCCCGCCTGGGACGAAATCGAGTACCTGGTACTCATGACAGGGCGCCTGCCCGATGCCAGAGTTGTTCCTAACGTTCCATCACGCCACAAGAGGAATTACGAACCATGGCATCGAAACGACGCCGCTCAGGTAGCGGGGCGGGGGCCGCCGGCGGCATCGGCTGTGCCCCCTTCCTCGTCCTCATCGTCGTAGCGCTCATCATCCAGTACTGGTGGGTGCTCCTCATTGCCGCGGGGGTGGTCGCGCTGACCGTGGCACTGGTCCGCACGGCGAGTGCCCCGCCCCGTCCGGCCAAGGTGCCACCACCCAAGCCGCAACCCTTCGTGGCCCCGCCCCGCCCCGTCCTTGCCGGTGATGACCTGACAGCCCACATGCGCGCGCAGAAACAGGCCGGCCGTGTACGGGACATGCAGGAGTGGGACTACGAGTGGATCCGGCTGGCCTACCCGGGGAAGAGCGTCCGTGAAGTCAATGACATCGCGAACGCCCATTTCGCCCGCGGCCGGTCCATCGGCATCGACAGCGGCGACCCGTCCGCTCCGTGAGTCTGGCCCACCCCGCGGAGTCATCAGCACTATTAATGCTGCCGTTGCGCACTTGCCTTCGCTTGAGGAAGGACAAATAGGATTGCCCCTACAGCTATTTGGCCGCAGATGAAGGGCGCCCCGATGATTGAGATCCTGAATGCCGCTGAGGTTGCCCGTGCCCGGGAGACCGGCGCCCTGGTGGCTGACATCCTGCAGGCCATGAAGAGCCGCGCCACGGTGGGCACCAACCTGCTGGACATCGACCAGTGGACCAAGGAGATGATCACCGAGGCCGGGGCGGAATCCTGCTACGTGGATTACGCGCCGTCGTTCGGCCGCGGTCCCTTTGGCCACTACATCTGCACGGGCGTCAACGATGCCGTGCTGCACGGGCTGCCCCACAACTACGAACTGGCCGACGGCGACCTGCTGACCCTGGACCTCGCCGTCGTCAAGAACGGGGTTGCCGCGGACGCCGCCATCAGCTTCCTCGTGGGGGATGCGCAGCCTGCAGGGAGCGTGGCGATGATCGAAGCCACCGAACGGGCCCTGGCCGCCGGGATTGCCGCCGCCGGGCCGGCTGCCAAGATCGGTGACATCTCCTACGCCATCGGCCGCGTGCTCACCGACGCCGGCTACCCCATCAACACACAGTTCGGCGGCCATGGCATCGGCTCCACCATGCACCAGGACCCGCACGTGCCCAACATGGGACGGCCCGGCCGCGGCTTCAAGCTGCGGCCGGGGCTGCTGCTGGCACTTGAGCCATGGGTCATGGCGGACACAGCGGAGCTGGTGACGGACGACGACGGGTGGACGCTCCGGAGCGCCACCGGCTGCCGGACGGCGCACACGGAGCACACCATCGCAATAACCGACGACGGCGCCGAGATCCTGACCCTGCCCTCGCGGTAGGCGCTACTCAGCCCCTGCCACGCGGCTTCGGCGTTCCAGGAGCAGGGTGTCCTGCCAGTGCCCGGCCTTGGGTCCATGGCTGATCCGGGCAATCCGTTCCCTGGTTCCCACCACGCGGAATCCAAGCTTCCGGTGCAAGGCAAGGCTTGGTGTGTTCTCCGGGAAAATGCTGGACTGGATGGTCCAGATACCTGACGCCTCGGTTGACTCGATCAAGGCGTCCAGGAGCACCCGGCCTACGCCCCGGCCATGTGTTTCGGGCGCCACGTAGATCGAATGTTCCACGACACCCCGGTACACCTCCCTCGACGAAACGCGCGACACCGCGGCCCATCCCAAAACGCGCCCCGCATCCTCGGCGATGAGCCGGTGCTCGGGCAACCTGCCGCCGTCGAACGCTTCCCAGGTGGGCGGCGCGCTCTCGAATGTAGCCTCCCCTGTGGCAATGCCGGCGGCATAGATCGTGTGGACGGCGTCCCAGTCGTCGGGGCACATGGGGCGGATGGTTACGGGGCTGTGCATGCGTCCCATTATGGGTCTTCTGCGCATCGATCATTATCGATACGCTTGAAGCGGCCACCAACAAAGGGACCGGGTACCAGCACCACGAAAGCCAGGGAGAACCTCATGCCATTGCCGTCAGGTCCCGCCGTGAAGTTCCTCGAGAATGCACCCCGGTTCCTGTTTTTTACCGGCAAGGGCGGGGTGGGCAAGACCTCCGTAGCCTGCGCAACAGCACTTGCCCTGGCCAGGGCCGGCAGGACGGTGCTGCTGGTCAGCACCGATCCCGCCTCCAACGTGGGGCAGGTTTTCACAATGACAATCGGGAACACCGTCACGGCCATCCCTGAGGCGCCCGGGCTTTCCGCACTGGAGATTGACCCCGAGCAGGCCGTCGAGGCCTACCGGGAGCGGATCCTTGCGCCAGTCCGGGCACTGCTTCCCGAGGCTGAGCTGGCCGCCGTCGCCGAGGGCCTCGCCGGTTCCTGCACCACGGAAATCGCCTCGTTCGATGAGTTCACCAACCTGCTGGCCAACGACCTGGCCTACGGTGAATACCAGCACATCATCTTCGATACGGCCCCGACGGGTCACACAATCCGGCTGCTGCAGCTCCCCGGTTCCTGGACAGACTTCCTGGCGGCGGGCAAGGGTGATCCCTCCTGCCTGGGCCCGCTGTCGGGGCTCGAGAAGCAGAAACAGGTGTACGCCAAGGCAGTCCAGGTCCTCACGGATCCGGCCCTCACACGGCTCGTGCTGGTCAGCCGCGCCCAGTCCTCGTCACTGAGGGAGATTGAGCGGACTTACCTTGAGCTCAACCAAATCGGCATTTGGGGCGGCTACGTCGTGATCAACGGCGTCCTGCCGGAGGCTGCCGGCAGGGAGGCCCTGGCGCAGGCCCTGCGCGCCCGTGAGGCGGCGGCTCTTGCGGGCATGCCCGCCTCGGTTGCGGCCCTTCCCCGCGATGTCCTGGACCTGAAGCCGGGCAACATGGTGGGCATCCGCGCACTGGAGTCATTGTTCGCAGCCACACCAGACTCTGAAGTCACCGGCGGCTCCGCGCTGGTCCCCGGCGTTGAAGACGCCCCGCTTGGCGCCCTCGTGGACGAAATGGAACTCCAGGATCACGGCCTGGTGATGTGCATGGGCAAGGGCGGCGTGGGCAAGACCACCGTCGCTGCCGCCATCGCGGTCGCCCTGGCAAAACGGGGGCATACAGTCCACCTAACCACTACCGACCCCGCAGCCCACCTGGGCGAAACCCTCCATGGCTCAATCCCCGGCCTCACGGTTTCACGCATCGATCCCGAGTGGGCCATCCAGGAATACCGAAGCCACGTGATGGAGACCAAGGGCAGGAGTTTGGACGACGACGGCCGTGCGGCTTTGGCTGAGGACCTCATGTCCCCGTGCAACGACGAGGTTGCGGTGTTCCGGCAGTTCTCCAAGGCAGTCCAGGAATCGCGCCGGCACTTCGTGGTGATCGACACCGCTCCAACGGGCCACACCCTGCTGCTTCTGGACGCAACGGGTTCCTACCACCGGGAAATGGCCCGCCAGATGGGGGGCACCGCGGGTTTCGTGACGCCGCTCATGAGGCTCCAGGACCCGGCCCAGACCAAGGTTGTGCTGGTGACCCTGGCCGAGACCACCCCGGTGCTGGAAGCCGAAGAGTTGAAAAATGACCTGGAACGGGCGGGAATCCATCCATGGGCATGGGTGATCAACAACTCGATCGCTGCGGCGCACCCGCAGACGCCGTTCCTGCAGGCCCGTGCTGCGGGCGAAATCGAGCAAATCAGGAAGGTGCACACCCTGACGGACCGGGTGTCCCTGATACCCCTGCTGGCCGAAGAGCCCATCGGTGAAGCGAAGCTGTCTGCGTTGACCGCCCTCAGCTCCCAGCCTGCCTGAGTGGGGCCCGACGGCGGCCGGGGACTACCAGGGATGCAGCAGGGGCTTACAGGGAGGCCAGCAGTCCCGCCGTCTCCTCAAGTGCTCCGGGGACCAGTGAGTAGTAGGCCCAGGTGCCCCGCTTTTCGCGGTGCAACAGGCCGGCGTCGACCAGGATTTTGAGGTGGTGCGACACCGTGGGCTGGCCCAATGCGAGCGGCTCCGTCAGGTCGCAGACGCAGGCTTCCCCGCCCCCGGCGCCCTTGACGATGGAGAGCAGCCGAAGTCGGTTGGGATCCGCAAGGGCCTTGAACACCAGGGCCTTGCGTTGGGCCTCATCTGCGCTGAGCGCGGCCGGGCCTGACGGTGCACAGCAGGCCTCGTCGACGGCTGGCTCAAGGGCTTGCAGGGAAGTCATGGATCCATTATGCAACACATTGACATTCATCGATATAGATGGGGATACTTCATATCGATAACTATCAATACAAGCGTCAGCAGCACAGGAGTCCCGTGAGCACCCAGACCGACCTATCGCCCACCCGTGAAGGTGGGGACGCCGTCGTCGGACGGCTTTCCACCCTTGACCGGTTCCTGCCCGTCTGGATTGTCGCGGCCATGGTTTTGGGACTCCTCCTGGGCAGTTTCATCCCGGGCCTGAGCACCGCGCTTGAGGCCGTGAAGATCGGCGAAGTGTCGCTGCCCATCGCCGTCGGGCTGCTGGCGATGATGTATCCGGTGCTCGCAAAGGTCCGCTACGACCAGGCGCACCGCGTGGTGGCCGACCGCAAGCTGATGATCACCTCGCTGGTACTCAACTGGGTGCTGGCCCCGGCGTTCATGTTCGCCCTGGCCTGGATCTTCATTCCGGACCTGCCCGAATACCGTACCGGGCTGATCATTGTGGGACTGGCCCGCTGCATCGCGATGGTGATGATCTGGAATGATCTGGCCTGCGGTGACCGGGAAGCGGCGGCCGTGCTGGTGGCCATCAATTCCGTCTTCCAGGTAATCGCATTCGGCGCCCTGGGCTGGTTCTACCTCCAGCTGCTGCCGTCCTGGCTGGGCCTGCCCACCACCAGTGCCGACTTCTCCTTCTGGGCCATCACCGCCTCCGTGCTGGTGTTCCTGGGTATCCCGCTGCTGGCCGGCTTCCTGACCCGCACCATCGGCGAAAAGGCCAAGGGCCGCGACTGGTACGAAGGAACGTTCCTGCCAAAGCTCGGACCGTGGGCGCTGTACGGCCTGCTGTTCACCATCACCCTGCTCTTCGCGCTGCAGGGCGGCACCATCACCTCCCGCCCGCTGGACGTGGTCCGGATCGCCCTGCCACTGCTCGTCTACTTCGTGGTGGTCTTCGGCGCCGGGATGCTGGTCGGCAGGTGGCTGGGACTGGGCTACGCCAAAACCACCACCCTGGCCTTCACTGCCGCCGGCAACAACTTCGAACTCGCCATCGCCGTGGCGATCGGCACCTTCGGCGTCACCTCCGGGCAGGCGCTGGCCGGCGTCGTCGGCCCATTGATCGAAGTCCCCGTCCTCGTTGCCCTGGTTTACGTGGCGCTCTGGGCCCGCAAGCGCTTCTTCACCTCCCCTGCCCTTTCCGTCTGACCCCAAGAACTCCTGGAGAACACCATGAGCACCGAAACCGCCAAGAAGCCCTCCGTCCTGTTCGTCTGCGTCCACAACGCCGGCCGCTCGCAGATGGCCGCCGCCTTCCTCACCACGCTCTCCAAGGGCGCCATCGAGGTCCGCTCCGCCGGGTCCCAGCCCGCCGACAAGGTCAACCCTGCCGCCGTCGAGGCCATGGCCGAACTCGGCATCGACATGTCCGCAGAGATCCCCAAAGTCCTCACCACTGAGGCGGTCAAGGAATCCGACGTCGTGATCACCATGGGCTGCGGTGACACCTGCCCGATCTTCCCCGGCAAGCGCTACGAGGACTGGGAACTCGAAGACCCGGCCGGCCAGGGCGTGGACGCCGTCCGCCCCATCCGCGACGACATCAAGGCCCGCATCGAGGACCTCATCGCCTCCCTCACCCCCGCGTAAGCATCAGGCCTGCCCGTCCCACATGGGCCGGCAGGCGCCACAACATTGAACCGCCATACCACCGGATGAAACAGAGGACACCATGGCTGTAAACAACACCCTTCCCGTAGCTGTCATCGGAGCCGGGCCCATCGGCCTCGCCGCGGCGGCACACCTGCTTGAGCGCGGCCTGGAGCCGCTCATTCTCGAGGCCGGCACGACGACGGCCGCGGCCATCGAGCAGTGGCGCCACATCCGGCTGTTCTCCCCGTGGCAGTACAACACCGACGCAGCGGCCGTCCGCCTGCTCGAGGGCACCGGCTGGGAAGTCCCCGATCCGGCGGCGCTGCCCACCGGCGGGGAACTCATCGACGAGTACCTCACCCCGCTGGCCGCACTTCCCGCCATCTCGTCCCGACTGCAGACCGGCGCCCGCGTCATCGCGGTCACCCGGCAGGGCATGGACAAGACCCACAGCCGCAACCGGGACACCAAGCCCTTCCTGGTGCGGGTGGAACACGCCGACGGCGAAGTGCGCGACTACCTGGCCGCCGCCGTCATCGACGCTTCCGGCACCTGGTCTGCCCGGGACCCGCTCGGAACCTCGGGCCTGCCCGCGGTCGGCGAAGCAGCGGCAATGGCGCACATTTCGTCACCCCTGCCGGACGTCCTGGGCCGTGACCGCGGGACGTTTGCCGCGCGCACCGCCGTCGTGGTTGGCGCTGGCCACTCGGCTGCCAACACGCTCATCAACCTCGCCGAGCTCGCGGCCCAGGTGCCCGGCACGAAGATCGTTTGGGCGATCCGTGGCGCGTCCGCGGCGAAGGTCTACGGTGGCGGCGACGCTGATGGGCTGGCCGCCCGCGGCCGGCTGGGCAGCCTGCTCCGTTCGCTTGTTGAGGACGGCACTGTGGAACTGCACACCAGCTTCGGCATCGGTGCCCTCGCCGTGAGCGCTGACACCGTGACCCTTACGGCCACGGACGGCCGCACCCTAAAGGCAGACGTGGTAGTCCCGTCCACCGGCTTCCGGCCCAACCTCGGCATGCTCCGTGAGCTCCGACTGGAGCTGGATCCGGGCGTGGAAGCACCCCGCGAGCTCGGCCCGCTGATCGACCCCGAATTCCACTCCTGCGGCACAGTCGAACCGCACGGCGCCAAGATGCTGGCCCACCCCGAGCAGGACTTCTACATCGTCGGCATGAAGTCCTACGGCCGGGCCCCCACCTTCCTGCTGGCCACCGGGTACGAGCAGGTCCGCTCCGTCGCGGCCGCCCTGGCCGGGGACCGCGAGGCCGCGGACACTGTCCAGCTCGAACTCCCCGAGACCGGCGTCTGCTCCTCCGACATCGGCACCAGCTGCGACGTCCCCGCCGCCGTACCGGCAGGTTTCGTGGCGGAGACCTCCGGCGGGTGCTGCGGAACATCCGACCCCGTCCTGGTCGGATTCCCCACGGGCCTGACCCACGGCCGGTCCGGACAAGAGAATGAAAGAGTGGATGCATGAGCCGCCCGATCACGTCCAGGGCCCAAAAGCTGGATGCGGAGCTAAGCGGGACATAGGCCATGCCTGTCCCGGCGCCCTCCCCCACGCTGGTGGCGGAGGGTGCACCGCGCGGCGGCCTCGCCGCGCTGTGCATCACCCAGACCACCGGGTGGGGCGTGCTCTACTACGGGCTGATCGCGGCGGTGCAGCCCATCAGCGCCGACACAGGCTGGGACCCAGCCCTGGTCACCGGGTCGTTCTCCGCCGGGCTGCTGGTCTCCGCCGTCGCCGGCATCTTTGTGGGCAGGATCCTCGACCGGACCGGGCCGCGCACCTTGATGACCAGCGGATCCCTTGCCGGCGTGCTCGCCCTGGCCGCCGTGGCGCTGGCGCCCAACCCGCCCCTCTTCTTTGCTGCATGGCTGCTGGCGGGAACCGCGCAGGCTGCCGTCCTCTACCAGCCGGCGTTCACGGTGATCAGCCGCTGGTACGGGCCCGCCCGCATGCGGCCGTTGACCATCCTCACCCTCGCTGCCGGGTTTGCCTCCACCATCTTCGCCCCGGTCACCGCAACCCTGACGGCCGCGTTCGGCTGGAGAGCCGCCTTCATCCTCCTCGCGGGAATCATGGGAGTGGTCACTGTGCCGCTGCACGCCCGCTGCCTGAATCGGAGCTGGACCGTAACCGCCCCCGGCAGCCCCGCGGTGAACCGCCGGGGCACGGTGCGGGCAGTCCGGCGAAGCCCGGAATTCCTGGGCCTGCAGGCGCTCATGGTCCTGCTCTGCCTCGGGCTGTACACCGTAACGCTGAACATCATCCCGCTGCTGATGGAAAAAGGTTTCGACTACACCACGGCCGCGCTGGCCCTTGGCCTTGTCGGCGCCGGGCAGGTCGGCGGGCGTCTGCTGTTCGGCGCCATTCCGCCCGGCGCCCGGCTAGTGGCCATCGCCGCGACGGCAGCCGTTGCCGTCCTCTTCCTTGCGGCCCTGCCCGGCCCGGTTCCAGTGCTGGTTGCGGCGGCAATGCTCGCTGGCGCGGTCCGCGGGTGCCAGACCCTGCTGCAGGCCACCATCGTCGCCGACAGGTGGGGAACGCAGAGCCTCGGCACGCTCCAGGGAATCTTCGCGGCCCCGCTTACGGCCGTCACCGCCATTGCACCGGCCGCGGGCCCGCTCATCGCAGTCTGGTTGGGCAGCTACACGAACATGACCTTCGCGATGGCTGCCGCCACAGGGACCGCGGCGACGATCGCCACCCTCGTTTCACGACGGAGCCCGTAAATATTGCGTCAAGAAATGGCATGCCAGCCACGCAGGGGCGGATCCGGACTTTTGATTGAAGCATGGGGACAGAGCCTGAAGGCAGGGAAGACAGATGCGGTGGGATGAAACCCCGGAAGACCGCGGCAGGGTCCGGTTCGCCGCGCCTGCCGGGTCCGTGGAGGGTTACGGCGGCCGTGGAGTGAACGGCCACGCCCTGCATCCGGCCGGGCATTACCTCTTTCCTGACCATGACGGCGGGGATTGGTGGGTCATTTTCCAGGCCCGCCCCAGCGCCCGGCTGCGTGGGCACCGGGTGGCCGGCGATATTCTCGCGTGCAGCGATTCGCCCGGTGACATGGTGCATGTCATGGTCCTTGCCGCGAACGTATGGGAGGACGACGCCGAGGCCGCCTTCCGCGCGGACGTCCCGTCCCGCCTTGAAGACGCCGCCCGGGTTGCGGCCGGCGTTCCGCGCGCCGTCGGGGCAGGGGGTGGAGCAGCGGAACCTGCTGTGGCCCCTGCATCACAGCTCAGCCGACGTGGACCCAGGGGCGCTGGGTGACATCCGGGACGGCCTCGCGCAGCACCTCCCGGGTCACGGGTGCGATTTCGCCCTCGCCGAGGAACAGGAACCGCAGGAGGTTGCTGATGGGGTTTCCCTCGGTCCACCGGAAGTAGATGTGCGGCATGAGCCCGGTGACGTCCCGGATGTGCAGCAGCACGGAGGCAAGGGTGTTCGGGACCACCGGGCCGTGCACCTCCAGGATGCGGTAGCCGTGGCGGTTCACGCCGCGGACAAACAGCTCCGTTTCGAAGTCCGACGAGTCGTCCACCACCACCTCCAGGAACAGGGCATCCCCCTCCAACGGCAGGTGGCTTACCTCGATGGCCGAGTCGAGTTTGTCCCTGTACGCCTCCGCCGTCATCCGCAGCGGCTCGTGCGCGATGATGCTGATGGGCCCGTCCACGGCATTGGACATGAACTCCAGGGCCTGCACGTCCAGGTGCACCCGGGTGGCATGCAGTTCAAAGGAACGCCGGACCCGGGACAGCAGTGAGATGACGATGATGCCGAGGATGAAGATGGCGGCGATCCTGATGCCTTCCGGCCGCTCGAAGATGTTGGCCACCGTGGTGTACGCAAACACCACGGAAATGGCGCTGAAGCCCACGGTGAGGTTCCGCTGCCTGCGCCGCCGGGCGGACAGCGTGACGGCCACTGCCGCGGAGGTCATCAGCACCAGCACGCCGGTGGCGTAGGCACCGCCCTGCGCGTCGACGTCGGCCTTAAAAATGAAGGTGATCAGGAAGCCGATCAGCGTGAAGACAAGAACCAGGGGACGCACCGCCCGGGCCCAGGCCGGGGCCATGCCGTACCGCGGCAGGTACCGGGGAACCAGGTTCAGCAGCCCGGCCATCGCCGACGCACCGGCGAACCAGAGGATGCCGATGGTGCTGATGTCATAGACGCTGCCGAACCCTACCCCGAGGTATTCGTGCGCCAGGTAGGCCAGGGCGCGGCCGTTTGCCTGGCCGTCCGGCTGGAACTCCCGCTCCGGAATGAGCACCACGGTGATGAAACTCGATGTCAGCAGGAAGGCACTCATGATCACCGCGGCGGTGGTGAGCATGCGCCGGGCACCGCGGATGCGTCCGGCAGGGTTTTCTTCCGTATCGCTGTCCGCCCCGCGCACCTGCGGCATGACGGCAACGCCGGTTTCGAAGCCGGACAGGCCCAGTGCCAGCTTGGGGAACACCAGCAGCGCGATGGCCACCGCCATCAACGGATTCCCATGCGAGACCCACAGGCTGCTCCACCAGTCACCCATCGCCACGGGATGGGCCAGGACCTGCATCAGGGTGGCAGCCACCACCACGGCGTTCAGCCCCAGGTAAAGGACCACCAGGACGACGGCGACCCCGATCGCTTCCTTGAAACCGCGCAGGAACACAGCCGCCAGCAATGCCAGCAGGATCAGGGTGACGGGGACGTTCTGGCCCTGCAGCCACCCGGGGGCAACGGGGTTATGGATCAGGTGCGCGGTGGCGTCGGCGGCGGACAGGGTCATGGTGATCATGAAGTCCGTGGCAGCGAACCCCAGCAGAACCAGTACCAGGAGCTTGCCGCCCCACCTGGGCAGCAGCCGCTCCAGCATGGCGATGGACCCTTCACCGCGGGGGCTTTCACCGGCGACCCTCCGGTACACGGGCAGGGCGCCCAGCAGGGTCACCGCTACCAGCACCAGCGTGGCAAGCGGAGAGATGACGCCGGCGGCCAGAGCAGCGATGGCCGGCTGGTAGCCCAGGGTGGAGAAGTAGTCCACACCCGTGAGGCACATGACCTGCCACCACGCATGCTTCCTTTCGTGGCTGGTGGTCACGCCGCCCGGGCCCTGGTGGGTGCCCTTGCTGTCCTGCAGCCCGAACAACAGCCAGTCCCTCAGCGCCTTGCGGCTGCGCGGGTGCAGCGCGGAGGGGTCGGCCGGGGGCCTGCTCAACGTAGTCATGTCTGCCTTTCCGCGCTGCCCTCTGCACCGCGACCACTGCGAAGCTAGCACCGGCCAAAACGCCAGCACGGCGAAAAGAACCTTTCTTGACGAATCCTTTACGCCCGGGATTTGCGACGGCTGAGGCCGCCGCAGACATCACCGGAGCCCTCACCTTCGTTCCGCATGCCAATGGAACACTCATGAGCTGGCGCGTCTCGAAGCGGCAAAGAGCCGTGACCTGCCCGCACCGCTGGTGCGGCCCCCTGCGGACGTCCCCTGCGCATCAGGGCTCGAAGCGGTATCCCATTCCGGCTTCCGTGAGCAGGTGCCGGGGCCGGGCCGGGTCCGCCTCCAGCTTGCGGCGCAGCTGGCCCATGTAGACGCGCAGGTAGTGGACCTCGTTCTCGTAGCCGGAACCCCAGACCTTCCCGAGCATCTGCTGCTGCGTTATCAGCCGCCCGGGGTTTCGCGCCAGCAGTTCCAGAATGGCCCATTCGCGCGGCGTGAGCCGGACCGGGGCGCCGTCGCGCGTCACTTTCCGGTTGGCCAGGTCCACCTCGAAGTCACCGGCATCGATGGCCGGCCCGTTGTCCGCCGCCTCCGGAGCCACGCTTCGCCGCCCCGCCACGCGCAGCCGGGCCAGAAGCTCATCCAGTCCAAACGGCTTGGTCACGTAATCGTCCGCGCCGGCGTCCAGGGCCCGGACCTTGTCCACGGATCCGTGCCGGGCGGAGAGGACGATGATGGGGGTGCTGCTGGTGCGGCGGATCCTGGTGATCACGTCCACGCCGTTGATGTCCGGCAGGCCAAGGTCCAGCACAATCACATCGGGATGGCCGCCCTCCGCATGCTTCAGCGCCGTTGTTCCGTCCAGGGCAGTGAGGACCTGGTACCCCTCCGCCTGCAGGTTCACCTGCAGGGCGCGCAGCAGCTGCGGCTCATCATCGACGATCAGTACGGTTCTCATCTGGTGCTGGTGCCTGCTTCCCGGCGGGGACTTGGAATATAGCGCCCGGTTGACAGCGGCAGTCGGATCACCATGGTCAGGCCTCCGCCGGGCGTAGGTTCGGGCACCAGCTCGCCGCCCATTGCATCGGTGAAACCCTTCGCCACGGCGAGTCCAAGCCCGATGCCGAGCCCCTCGGGCGCGTCATCGAGCCGCTGGAACGGCTGGAACATTTCGACGACGGCGGCAGCGGGCACACCTTGCCCGTGATCGACGATGCGCAGCTCGCCAAAGGGTGTGCCGGCGTCGTCCGCTGCGTTCGAAACCCCGGAAACGCCGACGATGGCGACGTCCGAGCCGGGCGCGTATTTCAGCGCGTTCTCCACGATGTTGGCGATCACCCGCTCCAGCATCCCCATGTCCGCGTCGACGGCAGGCATATTGGCGGCGAGCTCGATCCGGATGCGCTCCGTCGGGATGCCGCGCAAGGCGTCCTCGATGGCATCGCGCCAGGTGACCGGCGCGGTATGCGGCGCCGCGGAACCGCTGGAGATCCGGGACATGTCCAGGAGGTTGGAGATGAGCGCGTCGAGGCGCTCCGTGTAGGACTCGATGGTGGCAAGCATCTCGGCCTGCACCTCCTCCGGGAGCCTGCGGTTTTGCCGCCGCAGGGCCGTAACAGCCAGCTTGATTCCAGCCAGCGGGGTGCGCAGGTCGTGGCTGACGGCGCGCAGGATGGCTGTGCGGACACTGTTGCCTTCGGCCAGCTTCGTGGTGCTTCGCAGGGTCCGCTGCAGGGCGTGGTGTTGCCGCAGCAGGAGGAGGTGGGCTCCGTGCGCCGTCAGGAGGAGCCGGTCACCTGCTGTCAGGGTCCGTCCGGAGAGGACCAGGGCGGTCTGCGGGTCTGCCCGTTCCACGTTGTCGGTCATGGCCGTTGCCGCGTCCGGCGACGGCGGTGCCGCGTCCCCGGAGAAGGCTTGCAGTTCCCACCCCGTTCGCCTGTCCCCGGAGCGGGTGTAGAGGCCAGCGGACTGGACCTGGAAGGTTTCGCGGGCCTTGTCCAGGAATCCGGCTACGGTGTCGTCCGCGAGGAGGGCGTCCCGCGCGAGGTCGGCGAGGGTGGCTGCTTCAGCCCGGGCCCGGACGGCCTCCCGTGTCTGCCGCTCAGACAGGCCAACCACCAGCGACACAGCCACCGCCGCACCGAGGAAGACCAGCAGCGCGAATACATTCTGTGGGTCGCTGATGTTGAAGGTGCCGACGGGGTCCGTCTCAAAGTAGTTGAGCAGCAGCGAACCCAGGACCGCCGCGAGCACGGCCGGCCACAAGCCTCCGATGAACGCCACGGCCAGCACCGCGGTAAGGTGCACCAGCGCCTGGGTGGCGAGGTTCAGGTCCGGGCCGAGCGAGAGCACCGCGGTTGCCAGGATGGGGAAGACCACGGCCAGGATGTAGCCGGCCGTGGTCCGCGCACGGCTGAGGGCGGCGGGCGCAGGCCGGGGCAGTCCGTGGCGGGCCTGCGGTTGGGAGACCAGATGCACGTCGATGTCGCCCGATTCGCGGGCAATCCTGGGCCCTGCGCCCATCCCCAGGATGCGGCTCCACAGGCGTCCCGGGGATGCACCAATGACGATCTGCGTTGCGTTGACGCTTCGGGCAAACTCCAGGAGGGATTGGGCCGGGTCATCCCCCGATACCGTATGGCAGGTGCCGCCGAGGTCCGTGACCAGCCGGCGCTGCACGTCCAACGCCTGTTCGGAAGTCTCCGGCCGGGCCCTGGTCCCGCGCACATGGACGGCCAGGAGCTCACCGCCGTTGACCCTGGACAGGATCCGCGCTGCCCTCCTGATCAGCACCCCGTCCTCCGGCCCGCCGGTAAGCCCCACCACCACACGCTCCCGTGCCGGCCACGTGGCCGTGATTCCCTGGCTTTGCCGGTAGGCCGCCAGGCCTTCGTCCACCCTGTCCGCGAGCCAGATCAAGGCGATCTCGCGCAGGGCGAAGAGGTTGCCCAGCCTGTATTCGTTGGCCAGGGCAGCATCGACCATATTCCTGGGATGGATTTTTCCGTCTGCCAGTCTCTGGCGCAGGAGTGCCGGGGAGATGTCCACCAGCTCGATGTGGTCCGCCCGCCGGACAACCTCATCCGGGACGGTCACCGGCGGCGGTCCCTCAGTGATCGCGGCGACCACGTCCTTGAGCGAGGCCAGCTGCTGGACATTGAGCGTTGACAGCACATCTATCCCGGCCGCCAGCAGCTCTTCGACGTCCTGCCAGCGGCGCCCGTTCCTGCTCCCCGGGGCGTTGACGTGTGCAAAGTCGTCGACGACGGCCACGTCCGGCTTCCGGTCCAGCACCGCCTCGACATCCAGCTCAGTTTCCCGCGGTCCCCCGGCGTCCTGCACCAGGCGCGGCGGGACGGTGTTGAGGCCCTCCAACAGCTGCAGCGTTTTGTGCCGGCCGTGGACAGCGGCGACGCCGACCACAACATCCCTGCCCTCGGCCAGGAGGCCGCGGGCCTCCCGCAGGGCGACGTACGTGGTGCCTGCCCCGGGCGCCGCACCCAGAAAGATCCGAAGGGTTCCCCGTGCCATAACCACAGTCTGGTCCCCTCCGGCCGCGCCGACAAACTCAAAGGGAAACCCGCAAAAGATGAGCAGGCGTCAGTGGGAAACCCGCGAAAGGTGAGCGGGCGTCAGGAGTTGCCGGCGGGTGGCCTGCCGCGCGGCCTTCGGCACGGCTAGGATGGGGTGCACCGCGGCCCGAACGTGGTTGGGCCACGGAGACCAGAGCGGAACACCGAAAGGAAACCGGCACCAT
Organism: Pseudarthrobacter defluvii; assembly: GCF_030816725.1. Taxonomy (NCBI): domain Bacteria; kingdom Bacillati; phylum Actinomycetota; class Actinomycetes; order Micrococcales; family Micrococcaceae; genus Pseudarthrobacter; species Pseudarthrobacter defluvii. The sequence continues at coordinate 712,253 of NZ_JAUSYG010000001.1, read as the reverse complement.
GGCAGAAACCCCCAACCCCATCCAGATCCAGAAGTTCCTCGGCGGCATCGACTACCCGGCCAAACGCGAAGACCTGCTGTCCCGGGCGAGGGACTCCGGTGCCGACAACAACGTGATGGAGGCCCTCGAGGCACTCCCCGACCGCGAATACGACAGCCCCACGGCGGTCAGCTCCGCCATTTCGGACAGCAACTCCTAGGCAGGTTTGCGGGGACCCGTCCGGAGGGCGGGCTTCCCGCCCCGCTAAGCTGGCGGCATGCCCGCCCTTTCCGCCCTGCTGCCCACCCTGGTGGCCATTGCCATCCTGGCGGCACTCACGGTGGGCATCCTGTGGGGCGCACGGACGCCGTCGTACCCCTCCCCTGCCCTGGCCATCCTCCGCGGCGCAGCCCAGCTGGCAGTGATCAGCCTGGTCCTGGGCGGTGTCATCACCAACCCGCTGTGGGTGGGGGCGGCCCTGCTGGTCATGTTCAGCGTGGCCTCCGTGACGGCAACCCGGCGCCTCACCTGGTCCTGGCGCCGCTTCGCCCTGGTGGCAGCAACGATGGCCGCCGGCATCCTGGTGACGCTCGCCGTCGTGTTCGGAACGGGCGCCATAGAGTTCGCGCCGCGGTACATACTGGCGGTGGGCGGGATCGTGATCGGCAACTCCATGAGCATCGCCACCCTGGCCGGACGCCGTTTCTTCGAGGCCGTCCTGGAGCAATGGGACCAGGTGGAGGGCTGGCTGGCGCTGGGCGCAACACCCCGGCAGGCCACCCTGATCCAGGCCCGGCAGGCGGTGCATTCGGCATTGATTCCGTCCACGGACCAGACCAAGACCACCGGACTGGTCACCTTGCCCGGCGCATTCGTGGGCGCCATCTTCGGCGGCGTCTCGCCCCTGGAGGCGGGGCGGTTCCAGGTGGTGGTGCTGGCGTCCATCATGGCCGCCGGATCCATCACCGCCGTCGCGCTGGTCCGCTCGATGGGACACGTAAAGGTGCGGCCCGAGCCGCTGTAAGGGGTGGCTGCCGAGTCGCGGGACCTTCAGCCCTGGCCCGAAAGGGGGCTGGCAGGGAAGCTTGCAAGAGCAGTCTCCGGGTTTTGAAACGGCCCCCACCCAGCTTCCCTTCAGGCCACCCATGAACTCCCATAGGATCCTCGCGCGCCAACAGAACTCCGCCACGCAACGGGAGGAGCAGCCGTCACGCCGCGGTGTAGCCTGGAAGACCGCACTGGCGCTGGCGGCCGCCGTCGTGCTCCTCCTGCCCGTGGCGCTGCTCCCGCTCACCACCGGGGTGCCTTCCTATGCCTGGCTGCCACTGCTCCTCCTGTGGCTGGCAGCGGTGGTGTGGCTGGTGGTCCAGCGCCGGAGGCGGCACACCCAACTGATCGGCCTGGGTGTCCTGGCGCTCATCGCGGCCGGGGCGGTGGTTGCGTCGCAGGCCCTGTCCGCAACCCCGCCCATCAATGGCCCGGATGGGCGCCCGCTTCCGGGCAGCATCGCGGGTGCGGAGAAAGTGCAGCTGAACGGCAGCGAGCAGTGGATCCTGGTCCGGGGGCGCGACACCTCCAACCCCGTTCTGCTGAACCTGGGGATGGGAGGGCCGGGTGGTGGCGGCTTTTTCAATGCCCAGGAGTTCCGCGCGCTGGAGGACCGGTTCACAGTGGTCAGCTGGGACGAACCCGGCACGGGGAAATCATACGGAGCTATACCCACCAGGGACCTGAACCGTGAACGACGCCGTTGCCCTCACCAACCTGCTGCGGGAGCGCTTCAAGCAAGAGAAGATCTTCATTTACGGCGTTTCATGGTCCAGCATCATCGGCATCTGGCTGGTCCAGGAACACCCGGAGCTGTACCACGCCTTCGCCAGCACCGGCCAGATGGTGAACACCACCGAGAACGACCGCATGGGCTACGGGCTGGCGCTTCAGCACCTTGATGAACAGGGCGACCAGCGCCGGGCGGACGGGCTCCGGCGGAACGGGCCGCCGCCCTACCGCGGGGACAACGTGGCGTCCCCCTACGTCGCTTACCTGGACGTACTGAACGAGATGATGGGATCAATGCCGTTCTCGGTGGCCGTGCCCCTGGTCCCGCTGTTCGTCCCGGAGTACGGCTACATCGACAAGGCCAACCACACGCGCGGGTTGATTGAATCGTTCAACGCCGTCTATCCGCAGCTGGAAAACCTGGACTTCCGCCAACAGGCCCGCGACCTGAAGGTTCCCGTTTACTTCTTTGTGGGCCGGAAGGACATTAATGCCATGGCCTCGCTGGTGGAGGAGTACTACGACTCCCTGTCCGCCCCGGAGAAAAAATTGATCTGGCTGGAAGGCGGGCACGGGCTGGGCAGTGCCGAGGACCAGGACGTGTTCTTCGACGCGATGCGGAGCCAGGTCCGGCCGCTCGCCGGACAGCCGGCGCCTGCGCCGCGCTAAGTATGGCGCTGACAGATGCGGCGTCACCGATCTGCCATGATGGTGCGATGTGTGCGCAAGGTTCCCGCCCGTGATGGTAAATGAGCTGGCCAGGGACGCGATCCTGGCCCTGACAGGACTCGCTGTGCCGGGGCCGGAGCTGGACATCGCCGTCCCCCTCCCCTCCAAGCGCCTGCAGAACTTGGTGGAACTGGCCAGGACGGTGTGCGGGCAGCCGGTGACGGCCATCAACATCATCACCGAGAACATGCAGTACCAGGTGGCAACTGCCGGCATGGAACCCTACCTGTGCTCCCGTGAAGATTCGATGTGCGCTGTGGGCTTCCTCAGCGGGACTCCGACGGTGCTGGAGGATGCCTCGCTTGATCCCCGGTACAACAACAACCCGTACGTGGACGGCCGGCGGGGTGAAATTCGGTTTTACGCATCCATCCCCCTGGTGGCCGAAGACGGCTTTGTCCTGGGTACGCTCTGCGCCGGGGCAAGGGAAACAGGCCGCCTGAACGACCGGCAGCTCCGAGGCTTGGAAATCCTCGCCGCCGAGGTGGTGGACGCCCTGCAGCTCGAACACCGTGCCCGGCAGCTCGCCGATGCCCTGGCCGAGGCCCATCGCAGCAACGCGCTCCTCGCGGAGTTTGCGGGCCGAATCAGCCATGACCTCCGCAACCCCCTTACCTCTGTCCTGGGGTTCGTGGAGTTGGCCAGGGATGAGGCAGGGGAGCTCGACGATCCCGCAATTGCGGAGTACCTGGACGTGGTCAGCAGTTCCGGCCAGCGCATGTTGTCCATGGTGAAGGACGTCCTGTCCTACGCCACGATCGGCGGGGATGTCCGGCCAACAGAGGTTTCGCTGGCGGAGCTGGTCCGGGACGTCACCCAGGACCTGTCGGCCAGCATGGAAGCGTACGGCGCCTCGGTGGAATGCAATGAGCTTGTCTTCACTGCGGATGCCGTCCAGATGCGCGTGCTGCTGCAGAACCTGGTCCACAATGCCATCACCTACAGCCGGCCCGGCGTTTCTCCCGTCATCCGCGTCACCGGACACCGGACGGAGGACGGGGCGACCCTGCGCGTGATCGACAACGGCAAAGGCATCAGCGAGGCCGACCGCAAACGCGTCCTCGACCCCCTGGTCCGCCTGCACCGGGAGGACGACCCTCCCGGTACCGGACTCGGCCTGGCCACAGCCGCCCGAATCGCCTCGGCGAATGGGGGCTGGCTGGAGATCGGCCCCGTCCCCGGCGCAGGCACCATGGTCACCGTCCATCTGGGCGGTGACACCTGACGCCGGAGCACGCGCAGCCCTGCCGCGTCAGCCCTGCTTGACCAGCGCCGCCTCCAGGGTGATCTTCACCTTGTCGCTGACCAGCACGCCGCCGGCCTCCAGGGCCGCGTTCCAGGTCAGCCCGAACTGCTTGCGGCTGATCTCGGCCTCAGCGGAGAAACCCGCGCGGGTGGCACCGAAGGGGTCCACGGCGACTCCAGTGAACTCGACCTCCAGCTCCACGGGCCTGGCGACGCCCTTGATGGTGAGGTCCCCGGTCAGGGTGTATTCCTCCCCGTCGCCCTCGATGTGGGTGCCGCGGAACGTCATCTCGGGATACTGCTCCACGTCGAAGAAATCAGCGCCGCGGACGTGGGCATCCCGGTTGGCGTCGCCGGAATCGAAGCTGGCGGTGGACACCGTAGCGTGCACCGATGAGTCCGTCAGGGACTGGCCCACGTGCGCCTCGGCCTGGGCTTCGGTGAAGCGGCCGCGGACCTTGCTGATCCCGGCGTGGCGGACACTGAAGCCGATCTCGCTGTGGGCCATGTCCAGGGTCCATGTGCCCGGTGTCAGTTCCTTGGGAAGGGTCATAGCAAATCTCCTTACTCGTAGGGCCGCAGGCGCCACTGCCTACTGACGGCGAAATCACCCGCGGCCCCTAAATATTCCCCACAAAACCCGCAGACATAACAGGGCCGAATGAACCGGAAGGGACTAACCGGCGTATACATAAGCGTGGCTTTACGACTACTGACCGCCCTGGCGCTCTTCATCGATGCCGGCGTCCACCTCTTCCTGGCCCCGGGTTACCAGAACGCCCAACCGGGCACGGTCAGCCAGGGCACCCTGTTCCTGCTCGAAGCCGCCGCCGCGCTGGTGGCCGGCATCTACGTCCTGGTCCGCGGCAGCCGGGCCGCCTATGCGGTGGCCCTGGTGGTGGCACTCAGCGCGTTCGCCGCCGTCGTCCTCTACAGGTATGTGAACATCCCGGCCCTCGGACCGATCCCGGCCATGTACGACCCCGTATGGTTTTTCTCGAAGTCCCTCAGCGCTGTGGCCGAGGGCGCCGGAGCCCTGCTGGCGCTCGCCGGCCTGGTCCGCGGCGGCCGCAAGGCAACGTACGACGACGGTACCAGGCTTCCGGCCGGGCGCCGGCGGCGGTGAGGATCACGGCAGCCGTGGCCGGCATGCGAGGGAAGGGCGGCACATGAACGCAGCTGAACGTGCGATGCCTGACGCCCTGGCCGCCGTCGCCACGTACGGGCTGGCCGCACTGTGGCTGACGTCGGCTTCCCCTGCCGGGCTGGCCTCCCAGCTGGCTGGCCTGGGCGCGGGCACTGTGGTGGCCGCGGCCGCCGTCGGCTCCATCCTGCGGCGCATCCCGCGCTTCTCAACACCGGCAGACCGTGTCACCCTGCTCCGCGCCGTCCTCGTGGCCCTCTGCGCGGCGCTGGCGGTGCCGCAACTGTTCACGGCACCGCGCACGGACCTGCTCGTGCCAATTCTGGGCGGCATCGCCTACCTCCTCGACGGCCTGGATGGTGCTGTGGCGCGACGTACCGGAACCTCGTCAGCGGAGGGGGCACGCTTCGACGCCGCCACCGATGGCGCGCTGGTCCTGGTCCTGTCCGTCGCGGCCGCCCCGGTCGCGGGCGTTTGGACTCTGGCCATTGGCGGCATGTATTACGTGTTCACCGCCGTGGGGTTCTTCCGTCCGCACCTACGCGCAACCCTGCCGCCGAGCCTGGCCCGCAAACTCATGGGGGCGTTCCAGCCGTTCGCCCTGCTGGTGGCGGTGTTCCCCGGGGTGCCGCAGACGGCGGCAGTTGCAGCCCCGGCGCTGGCCCTTGGCCTCCTGGTGTTTTCCTTCACGCGGGACGCGGTCCAGCTGGAAACCCGCCACCGGACAGCGCTTGTGGGAGCCGGCCTTACTGCACCGTAACCGGCCCTACGGGGCCAGGTGCTCCAGGATGGCCGTGGCCACCGCGTCCGGGGAATCCTCCGTGGGGATGTGCTTGCCGTCCACTTCGACCAGATCGGCGTTGGGGACTTCTTCCACGTAGCGGCGGGCAAACTCGATTTTCTGGAAATCGTCGTCCCGGCCCCACACCAGGCGGGTGGGGATGGCGGCTTCCTTGAGGGCCGGCACCAGGTCCAGGGTGTAGCGGGGATCGGCGGCTGCTGCCATGGCCATCCAGGAGCGCGCCCGGGCGGGAGAGTGCCACGGCGACAGGTAATCGGCCAGTTCATCATCACTGAGGGTGCGGAGGGCACAGCCCTGGGTGGATTTGCGGCGGGCGGCCAGGAGATCCTCCTCCGTGGTGTTCCGGCGCACTTCGGGGTCCCGGAAACGCTCGACGGCGGGCACCGGCCAGGAGTCGAACATGACGGCGTTCATCAGCACCATCTTCCGGACCCTTCCGCTGGTGGCGGCAAGCTGCTGGGCCACGCCGCCGCCGATGTCATGGGCTGCCACATCGAACACGTCCAGGCCCAGGGCGTCCGCGGCTTTGAGTACCGTTTCCGCGAGCGCGGGGACACCGGCCTGCTCAACGTCCAGCTCTCCCCCGCTTTGGCCGAAGCCCGGAAAGTCCAGCGCATAGCAGCGGCTGTGTGAGCCAAGAGCCGGCAGCACGGGCTGCCACACCCGGCTCCAGAAGGTGCCGTGCAGGAGGATCAGCGGCGGGGCTCCCTCCTCCCCTGAAACAAGGTGGGACAGCGGGACGCCGTCCACGTCGACGGTGCGGCGTTCTACGGGCCGGGCCATAAAGGGTCTCCGTGTCAGGTTGGGGCGGGTCTTGTTTGCCTTACGTGGCGAGCGCCGCCGGCAGTTGGGTGAGGGCCGGGATGGTGATGTCCGGTGCCTGGAAGTAGGAGGGGTAGCGGGCACCGGTCCGGTTGATCCACGCGGTCCGCAGCCCGGCCTTGGCTGCCCCGTGGATGTCCCAGGGGTGCACGGCGACCAGCAGCATCCCGGAGGGAAGGGCTCCGGCCGATGTTGCCGCATAGTCGTATGCTGCCGTGGCGGGCTTCCAGGCGGGGGCGTCCTCCACGGAGAGGAGCAGCTCGAACTTGTCCCGAATACCGGCGGCCACCAGCAACTTGTCCGTGTTGGCTGCCGCGCCGTTGGTCAGGGTGATCAGCCGGTTCCCGGCGGCGGCCAGGGCCCTGACGCCGTCGGGGACATCCGGGTGCAGGGAAAGGTTCTGCATGGCAGCCATGACGCGTTCGACGGCGGTATCCAGATCTCCGGAGATCCCTTCGGCTCCCAGCAGGGTGCGGAGGGCTTCGGCGCCGATGGTGGCAAAGGACTCCTTGCCTCCGCTGGCCGTGAGCGCGAACCCGTCCCGCAGGAGCGTGGCGAACCATAGTTTGGCCAGCCCGCGGGGTGCCCCTGCCTGTGCGAACGCTTCGCCCAGCGGGCCCATGTCGGACAGGGTCTCGTTGACGTCAAAAACGATGACCAATGGTTCACTCATGGCGTGAGGGTGCAGACGAGGGCAAGAGCGGACAACGTGGACATGGACGGGGCTCCCTTGATTTCCGCAACGAAATAGTCAGTCTACTTAGCAGTAGACCACAAACGTGCTGCGGCCACTACCGGCAATCAGCCCGGAGAAACGTGGAATGCACTTACCCAGCAGCGGCAGGCCAACCTGTGGACGGTCACAATGGGGTAGCCATGAGGTCAAAGTAGTAAGTAACCTTACTTAAGACGTTCCCCCGGGCCGCGAGCCTGGTTTCCATACGGATTCAACCACGCTGGAGGTGGAGGTCGTGAATGAAGAAGCGCAACGGCGGATTGAGCTGGCTGCCACGCTGGGACTGGATCCCCGAATATTTTCCACTGCCGGTTCAGGCCGTTCCCGCTGGACGAAGTTCGAATTGGATGCCTACCTGCACGCTCCGCTTGCCTGGTCCGGACTCGAACCCACTCACCGTACCGGCAGGAGGGGCGGGCATCGGAGCCCCGGACGCAGGCACGAAGCGTCGCCTCCCCTGAGGACGGGAGAGGCCGGGCGGCGGCCACGCGACCGGAAGATCAGCCCCAAACAGGGCCTGCCCGCACTCGGCGCCGCCGGCAAGTTCCTGCTGTCACCCGAACAGGCAGAGTCAGAACGCCTGGAATCACTGGACCAGACCAACCTGCTCCACACCGGCGCGGAAGAGCCATTCGACCGGATCGTAAGTGCCACCAGGAAGTTCTTCAACGTCGGCGCTGCCTCCTTATCCCTTATCGACGGCGATGCCCAGCACTTCAAATCCGTCGTCGGACCCCTCCGCGACGAAACTCCCAGGCAAATCGCGCTCTGCACCCAAACGGTGGAGCGGAACTCAATGCTCATCATCAACGACGCACTTACTGATGACCGCTTCGCGTCCAATCCACTCGTCACCGGAACGCCCCACATCCGCTTCTACGCCGGCTATCCATTGCACGGGCCGCGCGGCTGGAACATCGGCACCCTGTGCATCATCGATCAAAAACCCCGGGACTTCCCCCAATCCGAGCAACAGGTACTCCGGATCCTCGCCGCGCTGGCGCAGCGCGGCATCGACGAAAGGACTTACTCCCCAGCCCGCTGAAGTGCGCCTTCAGGTGACGTCTGCTCAGAGGGGGAGAAAGTATGATGGGGCGATGTCCTTCCCAACCGTAATCGAGCCCGCAGACCGGCTCCAGAGCATCCTGGTGGGCGCAGAGACTGCGGTCGAATTTCTGTCCGGGCTGTCCAAGCTGGCCGCAGCAGCCGTCTCCGAGGCTGCCGGCGATGAGGTCGAATGCGCGGTCACCGTCAGAGTCCGGCGGAGACCCACTACTGTTGCCGGCAGCAGTAAACGCGCGGTGGAGCTGGACGAGATCGAGCAGGACCTCGGAGACGGCCCGTGCATTGCAGCTCTCCGGCAAATGACACCGGTAGTGATCGACCACGTGGCTGCCGATAAACGGTGGCCGGAGCTGGACCGAAGCTTTGCAGATGCAGGCGTACACAGCTCGCTGGGGATACCCCTGGAAATCAGTGGAACAGCGCGTGCCGCCCTGAACTTCTTCGCGTCGAAGCCCCGCGCCTTCACGCCGGATGTCTACGACAAGGCCTTGGGCTTTGCCGCCGCGGCCCACGACACGCTGCGCCTCTCGGTGCGCATCAACACCGCGGAGAACCGGGCCGAGGATCTGGAGGCGGCCATGCAAAGCCGGACCGCCATCAACCTTGCCTGCGGGGTCATTATGGCGCAGAACAGATGCTCACAGGCTGAAGCCATGGAAATCCTCACCAAGGTCTCCAGCAACCGCAACCGTAAACTGCGTGATGTGGCAACCGAACTGATCGAACAGCTCTCCGGCAGCACCGTTCAGACCCACTTCGACGAATAAAAGCAGCCAAGCGGCGGGGCCGTGTTGGCGTCCCCTCGCGTGCTACTCCGTGGTGCCGGCCAGGCTGGCGAGGGCCTTGCGCAGGCGCGTGCCGGCGTCGTCCGCCACTTCCTTGACTGAAGGTGCGCTGCTCAGCTGCACCATGGTCTGCGGATCGATCGCCTCCACCGTGGTTGCGTCCGCCGACTGGTTTCGGCGCACCACCACATTGCAGGGCAGCAGTGCGCCCATCTCGGGCTCGGCGGCGAGGGCGCGGCTGGCAAGGGCGGGGTTGCAGGCGCCAAGGATGATGTAGTCCCCGACGGCGTCCGCGGCTTCAGCGCCAAGCTTGGCTTCGAAGGTGGACCGGACGTTGATTTCCGTCAGGACGCCGAACCCCTGTGCGGCCAGGGCTTCGCGGGTGCGCTCCACGGCTTCCGCCCACGGGAGGGACACGGTGGTGGCCAGGGTGTAGGTCATGATGCTCCTTCAGTGGCAGACGGTCGGATGGGACGTTGAATTAGGCCAGGGAGAGGAAGAGCTTCTCCAGGTCCTTCCGGTCCATGGTTTCGTCCTTCTGGACGATGCACTGCTCCAGTCCCGTGGCGATAATGGCGAAGCCGGCGCGGTCAAGGGCCTTGGATACAGCCGCGAGCTGGGTGACAACGTCCTTGCAGTCCCGGCCCTCCTCGAGCATCCGGGTGACGGCGGCGAGCTGGCCCTGGGCGCGCTTGAGGCGGTTGATCACGGGGGTCAGTTCAGTGGGGTTCAGTTCCATAAGGGGTCTCCATTGATGAGGTGCTTGCCCTCAACCATATACCCCCACGGGTGTTTTGACTACCCCCCGGGGTATCTGTAATACTCGGTGGGGTATCCACCCAACCCCTTCCGAGAGGCCACTTATGACTTCCCCTTCCAAGGCAAACGCCGTGACCGCACTGGCTCCCGAGACGCTGCAGTCCTGGATTAAAGAGCACCAGGATCTCGTGGTGATTGACGTGCGTTCCGCCGCTGAGTTCGAATCCATGCACATCCGCGGCTCCTACAACGTGCCGCTGCCGCTGCTGTCCGAGCAGACCGATGAACTCGCCGCCCGGCTGGGCTCGCGCGTGGTCCTGGTCTGCCAGTCCGGTGTCCGCGCCGAGCAGGCCCGCCAGCGCCTTGCCACGTCCGGGATCGACACCGCGTACGTGCTCACCGGCGGGGCGCCGGGCTTCGCCGCTGCCGGCGGCGACGTGGTCAAGGGCAAGGACCGCTGGGACCTGGAGCGCCAGGTCCGCCTGGCCGCGGGTTCCCTGGTGATGCTGGGCCTGGCCGGAGGCAAGTTCGTCTCCCCCAAGGTCCGCATGCTTGCAGGCGCGATCGGCACCGGGCTGACGTTCTCGGCCGCCACGAATACCTGCGCGATGGGCAAGGCCCTGTCCGCGATGCCGTGGAACAAGGCCGCCAAGGAACCCACCCGCGAAAGCGCCATCCTGCAGCTTCCCGTGCAGACGGCAGAAAAGGGTGCCGCGGCATGATTCCGGCCCTGGGTCTGGGGCTCGTCGTCGGCGTCGTACTGGGCGTAGTGGGCGGCGGCGGGTCCATCATCGCCGTTCCGGCCCTGGTGTACGGCGTGGGCATGAGCCCCGCCCAGGCCATTCCCACCTCCCTGCTGGTGGTGGGAATCTCCTCACTCGCGGCCCTGCTCCCCCGGCTGCGGGGAGGCCTGAACTGGCCGGTGATCGCCCTGGTTGGGGCCGCCGGCATCCCGGCGGCCTGGGCCGGCGCGGCCGTGGGCAAGCTTCTGGACCCGAACATCCTGATGCTGGCCTTCGCTGTGATCATGGTGGTCGCGGGCATCCGGATGCTCAGCAAGCCCCGCGAAACCGAAGGCTCCTGCAGCACCGGCCCGCACCGGGCCTTCCGGTCCTGCGCCCCGAAAGCCGTGGGCGTGGGCCTGCTGGTCGGGTTCCTCACCGGACTGCTCGGCGTGGGCGGCGGCTTCCTGATCACCCCCGCGCTGACCATCTTCCTGGGCCTGCGCATGAAGCAGGCCGTGGGAACGTCCCTGGCCATCATCGTGGTCAATTCGGCCGCCGGGTTCAGCGCCCACGCCGCCGGCTTCACCATCGACTGGGCCACCACCCTGGCGTTCGCCGTCCCGGCAATCGTGGGATCCGTGGTTGCCGCCCGGCTGGCCCGCCGCCTGCATGACAAGCACATCCGCATCTCGTTCGCGGTACTCATCTTCGCCGTCGCGGCGTGGGTCACCGCCGGCACGGTCACCGCCTGACCCATCCACAGAGGAGAACACCATGGGACTGATCGATTCCCTCAAGAAGGCCTTCAGCAAGCCCTACAAGACGATCTCCGTAGCGCAAGCCAAGGAACTCCTGGGCTCCGGCGCGACGCTGATCGATGTCAGGTCCGCCCAGGAATGGCGGACCGGGCGGGCGCCGCAGGCCAAGCACATTCCCCTGGACCGGCTGCAGTCCAGCACTGCCGGCCTCCAGAAAGCCCGCCCGGTGGTTGCCGTCTGCGCCTCCGGCGTCCGCTCCGCTTCGGCAGCCCGGCTCCTCGCCGCCAAGGGGTACGACGCGTACTCGGTACGCGGCGGCATGGCCGCCTGGCGCCAGGCCGGCGAACCCGTCCGCTAGCAACACCACCATCAACTCCAGCCACAAACCACTTCGAAGGAGAACCACCATGGCTGAAATCACCATCACCGAAGCCGAACAGCGCCGCTCCACCGCCCGGATCCTCGACGTCCGCGAGGACTTCGAGGTCGCAGAGGGCATGATCCCCGGCGCCCTGCACATCCCCATGGGCCAACTGCAGGCCCGCCTGGGCGAGCTTGACCCGGCCGTGCCCGTGATCGCCGTCTGCCGCAGCGGCAACCGCAGCGCCGCCGTCGCCGATGCCCTCAACGGCGTTGGCTACAAAGCGGACACCATGGCCGGCGGCATGACCGCCTGGACCCGCGCTGGACTCCCCACCACCTAAGACGCTGCCCCCGCGGCACAGAACACCCCAAGCTTCGCCCTGAAAGGACACGACAGACCATGGCAACCATCGACATCACCCAGCAATCCTTCGCCCAGGCCCTGGAGGACAACGGCATCGTCTTCGTTGACTTCTGGGCAGCCTGGTGCGGTCCCTGCCGCATGTTCGCCCCCACCTACGGCGCCGCCGCCGAACGCCACCCGGACATCACTTTCACCAAGGTGGACACCGAAGCCGAACAGGCCCTCGCCGCCGCAGCAAACATCACTTCCATCCCCACCCTGATGGCTTTCAAGGACAAGACCCTGGTCTTCTCCCAGCCCGGCGCCCTCAACGCCACCGGCCTGGAGGAAGTCATCCTGGCCGTCAAGAACCTGGACATGGACCAGCTCCGCGCCGAGGCCGCCCACCAGCACGCCTGACCGGCAGGCCCCCGCAGCAGCGGAAATCCGGGGCAGCAGTCCGCTTGCGTTATACCCCCCGGGGTATCTAAAATAGTTTCCAGAGACCATCACCCCTTTCAACTGAAGGAGAGCACCAGATGCTTATCGAGCGCATTTACGACGAAGACCTCGCCCAGGCCAGCTACCTGATCGGCTGCCAGGCCAACGGCACCGCAGTTGTGGTGGACGGCCGCCGCGACATCGCCGTCTACCAGGACCTGGCCGAGAAGAACGGCATGAAGATCATCGCCGTCACCGAGACCCACATCCACGCCGACTACCTCTCCGGCACCCGCGAACTGGCCGCCGCCACCGGCGCGAAGATTTACGTCTCCGGCGAGGGCGGGCCGGACTGGCAGTACGAATTCGACGGCGAACGGCTCTATGACGGCGATACCATCACCATCGGCAACATCAGCATCAAGGCCCTCCACACCCCCGGGCACACCCCAGAGCACCTGTCCTTCCTGGTCACCGACGGCGCCTTCAGCGACCAGCCCGGCTACCTGCTCTCCGGAGACTTCGTCTTCTCCGGCGACCTGGGCCGGCCGGACCTCCTGGACGAAGCCGCCGGCGGGATCGACACCCGGTTCGAAGGCGCCAAGCAGCTCTTCGCCAGCCTGCGGGATAAGTTCCTCACCCTGCCGGACTACGTCCAGGTCCACCCCGCCCACGGTGCCGGCAGCGCCTGCGGCAAGGCCCTGGGTGCCATCCCGTCCTCCACGGTGGGCTACGAACGCCTCTACGCCTGGTGGGGCCCCTACCTGGCCGCCAACGACGAACAGGGCTTCATCGACGAACTCCTCGATGGCCAGCCCGACGCCCACGCCTACTTCGGCCGCATGAAGCGCGAAAACCGCGTCGGCCCTGCCGTCATGGGCGAACGGACGCCGCTGCCCGAGCTGTCGACCGGGATCGTTGCCGCCGGCCTGGCGGAGGACACCCTGACCTTCATCGACACCCGCTCGAACGCTGAAGTCCACGAAGGCACCGTGGCCCGGTCCCTGAATGTCCCCGCCGGCAAGTCCGTAGCCAGCTACGGCGCCTGGGTGGTCAACCCGGAAACGGACAAGAACCCCCTGGTGCTCCTGGCCAAGGACCAGGAGCAGGCGCAGGATATGTGGGACCACCTGGTCCGCGTGGGCATTGACAACGTGGCCGGCTACCTGACCAGCATCGAGGGGCTGCCCACCTTCACCCCCAAGCTGATCCAGCCCGAGGAACTGGACGGTTTCGATGCCGCCATGGTCCTGGACGTCCGCAACAAGACCGAGCACAAGGCCGGACACATCCCTGGCTCCCACCAGCTCAGCGGCGGCCGCCTGATGTGGCACCTCGATGAGGTCCCGGCCGGCGGAACCATTGTGACCTACTGCCAGTCAGGCGTACGCAACTCCGTGGCAGCCAGCGGCCTGCGCCGCGCAGGGTACGACGTCGTGGAGCTCGACGGCAGTTACGCGGCCTGGAACTCCTGGCGGAACAGCGTCCCCGCAGCCTAGCCACAGCCACCAAAGACCGCCCGGTTAGGACCCCCCTCCTGCCCGGGTTCCGGTCCGGTGCGTCCCCAGCGCCCCCGGACCCGGCCCGGGCGTGCCCCCACACGCCCGGGCCACCCTTTTGTCACCAGTCATCTTTTGCCACCAAACGGACGGAGCTTCTCCAATGCAGGGCAGAACGCTTCCCCGCCACGAGGCCGGACAAACCGGCGCGGTGCTGGGCCTGCGGCAGAACCTGGCGCAGTTCATGCTGCTGGTGGCCGTAAACGTGCTGGTGGGCGGCACGCTGGGCCAGGAGCGCACGGTCCTGCCGCTGCTGGCCTCGCAGGAATTCCACCTGGACCAGTACACCAGCGCGCTGACCTACATCCTTGCCTTCGGCCTGTCCAAGGCCGCGATGAACTACTTCGCCGGCACACTCTCCGACCGGTACGGCCGCAAGCCGGTCCTTGTGGCTGGCTGGCTCGCAGCAGTTCCGGTGCCGCTCATGCTCATCTTCGGCCCGTCCTGGGGCTGGATCGTGGCGGCCAACGTGCTGCTGGGCATCAGCCAGGGCCTCACCTGGTCCACCGCCGTCATCATGAAAATGGACCTGGTGGGCCCCAAGCAGCGGGGCCTGGCCATGGGTTTCAACGAGGCCGCGGGATACCTGGGCGTCGCCGTGACAGCGCTGGCCACCGGCTACCTTGCCACCGCTTTCGGCCTGCGCCCCGCCCCGTTCCTGCTGGGCGCGGCATACATCGCCCTCGGCCTGGGGCTCACGGTCCTTGCGGTGAAGGAAACCCGCCACCATGCCAGGACCGAAGCCAACCAGCACGTCAGCGCCCACGTGAACGCCCACGCCAGCCTGACTACCGGACAGGTCTTCGCCCTCACCAGTTTCAAGGACCGCTCGCTCTCCGCGGCCAGCCAGGCCGGCCTGGTGAACAACCTCAACGACGGCCTGGCCTGGGGCCTCTTCCCGGTCCTGTTCGCCGGTGCCGGACTGAGCCTGAGCCAGATCGGCATCTTGGCGGCCGCCTACCCCGCCGCCTGGGGTGCCGCCCAGCTCGTCACCGGTGCCGCCTCCGACAGGTGGGGCCGCAAATGGTTCATCACGGCCGGCATGCTGGTCCAGGCCGTCGCCCTGGGAATCATCGCCTCAGCGCACGGCTTCGGGCCCTGGCTCGCCGCCGCCGTCGTGCTGGGCCTCGGTACTGCGCTGGTCTACCCCACGCTGCTGGCTGCCATCGGCGACGTTGCCCACCCGGCCTGGCGGGCCCGCTCCGTGGGCATCTACCGGCTGTGGCGCGACGGCGGATTCGCCGTGGGTGCCCTGCTGTCCGGCGTCCTGGCCGACCTCTACGGCATCCCGGTGGCCATTGCCGCCGTCGCGGTGCTCACCGCGGTCTCCGGTGTGGTGGTTGCCGTCAGGATGCGCGGCAACGACCACGTGGCCGGATAACAAGGGCACGGTTCAGCCCGGGACAACGAAGCTGCGGATCTCCTCCGCCATCCGTTGGGCCTGCGTCCAGTGCAGGTAGTGTCCGCCCTCCAGCGGCAGGACCTGATGCCGCGCGACGTTCTTCAACAGGTCCTCCGCCGCTGCGGCCTTGGCGGCCACCCGCCCATCCTTTTCGTCCGCAATGAACGCCAGGACCGGCAGGTCGGCCGGGTACGTGACGCCCCGGAGCGCAGCCGCATTGTTGCCGATACGTGCTGTTTCGTCAGCCACGGCATCGTTGCCGAAGTTCCACAGCACCATGGCGTGCATCCGCAGCAGCTCCTCGTCCGAATAGGCGCTGCCGTCCGGGTCCACCAGGCCCGGCGCCAGCGATGCCACCACACGGACCAGCCCGGTTCCGGCCACCAACTTTACCCAGTTGATGCCCGCCTGCGGTTCCTCCAACGGATGGTCCCCGGGCTTGGGTATGGTCGCGTCGATGCCCACCACCGCTGAAACTTCCGGGCGGTACCGGTTGGCGTAGTCGAGCAGGTAGAACCCTGCGATGGAGTGGCCGGCCAGGACATAGGGCTGCCGGACGCCGAGTTTGGCCAGCACCTCGTGCAGCTCATTGCTGATGTGCTCGTTGGTCCGCGCACTGGCCTCCATGTCGCTGTAGCCGTAACCGAACCCTTCCACCACAATGACGTCGAAATCCTTGAGCTCGCGGACCAAGGGAGCAAAATCCAGTCCGGGTGCTGCTGTTCCCAGGCCGCTGAGGAGGATGGTGGGCGGGCCCTGGTGTGCACCCGTGCTCTCGTTCCTGACGACGTTCAGCGCGCCGCCGGCCACCTCGATCCGCTCGCCGTAGGGCGCCAGGGTTGCCTTCTCCCGCTGTTCCAGGAGCAGGTTGGCAACGGTGGAGACCAGGATCAGGCCAAGGACAACCAGCGCCGCGATCCCCAGGCGGCGGGGCCAACGCCGTCGCCGCCGTGGCTTTACCGGGTCTTCAACACGGGTTCCCACCGCAGTGTCACCCGTGCGCAGCGACGTAGGTGACCAGCCCATCCACGGTGGCCACGGCCGGGTAGTCGGCCTCCGGGATGTCCACGCCGGTGCTCTCCGCGATCACCTCCACCAGGCGGAGGAAATCCAGCGAGTCCAGTTCCAGGTCCTGGCGCAGCCTGGCGCCGCCCTCCAGGTCTTCGGGTTCGACGTCGGGTGCTACTTTCCCGATCGCCGCCTCCACCGCCTGGCGCGCATCCTGTTCGTTCACCGCTCCTCCTCGCTCACAGCTTTTCCGGCTCCTGCAGCAGTTCGTCGATCCGGGCCAGGAACCGCCCGCCGCGCAGCCCGTCGCTCACCCGGTGGTCCGCGGACAGCGTGGCGATCGCGGCGTGCCGGATGCCGAGCATGCCGTTGTGCGCCCACGGCTGCTCCAGGACCTTGCCGAAGCCCACCATGGCCACCTGCGGCGGGTAGATCACCCCGTACACGCTTTCGACGCCGAGATCGCCCAGGTTGGTCACGGTGATGGTGGGGTCTGCCATCTCCGCGCGCTGCAGCCGGCCGGCCCTGGCCCGGCTGACCAGGCCGCGCAACTGGTCCATGAGCTCGTCCACAGTAAGGGTGTCCGCGTGGTGCAGGGCCGGGGCCACCAGGCCGCCGTGCCGCAGGGCCACCGCGACACCCAGATGCACGTCGCTGCTGGGATGGAACGAGCCCTTGGTGAAGAAGCCGTTCATGTCCGGCACCTCCTTCGCCGCGAGTGCCGTGGCCTTCAGCAGCAGCGCGGACGGCACCAGCCGCGACGAAACAGGCCGCTGCTGGTTTGCCGCCTGCATCCACGCCACCGCAGCCGCCAGGTCCAGGGTGGTGGACAGGTAGTAGTGCGGGATCTCCTTCTTGGACCGGGACATCAGCGCGCCGATCGCCTGCCGCAGGCTCTCAGCCTTGCCGCCGGCCGCCGTCGTGCGTTCCCGCCTGGGTGCCTCCTGCGCGGCTTCGTGTGACGGTTCCGTTGCCTGGGCGGACGACGGCGGTGCTTCCGCCGCCCGCCCGGACGGGGGTCCGGCTGGTGGCCGGCTCCGGGGCGGGACAGCGGACAGCACATCGTCCTCCGTCACTGCCCCGCCGGGACCCGTCCCGGCAACGTTCTGCAGGTCAACCCCCAGTTCGGCCGCCAGGCGGCGCGCAAGGGGCGATGACCGCACCCGCCTGGCTTCAGCGGGTGGCGCCGCCTCCGGCACTGCAGGCTGTACCGCTTCCTCCGGCGCCGCCGAGGTGGCTGGCCCAGCCGCGGCGCGTTCGACGTCGGCCCTCACCACTTCACCGCCGGGCCCGCTTCCGCTGATGCGGCCGACGTCGACCCCCAGCGTGTGCGCCAGGTGCCGGACCGGCGGCGCGGCCTTTGCGGACGGCTCCGTATGCCCGCCTTCCTGCCCGGGGTGAGCGGGGGTTGGCTCTTTGGCTGCCAAAGGTGAGCGGGCGTCGGGGGAAAACGTGCCGGAAGTGAGCGGGGGTGCGGGTTGAAGGGGTGGGACCTCCGCGGGGGTGGCCGTGATCCGGGCGATGGGGGTGCCCACTTCCACGGTGTCGCCGATGTCCACCAGGAACTCGGCCACCACGCCCTCCTGGAACGACTCGATGTCCATCACGGTTTTGTCCGTGTCCACGGCGGCCACCAGGTCGCCCTTGTGGACGTAGTCCCCGGGCTTGACCAGCCATTCCACCACCTTGCCGTGCTCCATGTCCGCGCCCAGGGACGGCATCCGGAATTCAGCCACCGGCGCCCACGGCCCTTCGTGCGGCCGCCATGACCCGCTCCACGGACGGCAACGCTGCCTGCTCCAGGTGCTTGGCGTACGGGACGGGCACCTCTGCGCTGCACACCCGCTCCACCGGGGCGTCCAGGTCGAAAAACGCCAGCTCACTGATCCTGGCGGCGATCTCCGCGGAGATGCTGCCGCTGCGCCAGCCTTCGTCCACCACCACGGCCCGGTGCGTCCTGGCCACGCTGTCGAGGAGCGTGTGCGTGTCCAGCGGGCGAAGGGTGCGCAGGTCGATCACGTCCGCCCCGATGCCCTCACCGGCCAGCTGGTCCGCGGCATCCAGCACCATGGGCAGGGTGCCGCCGTACGTGATGATGGTGACGGCGTCCGCGCTTCCGTCCGCCTTGCTGTCTGCGCGGCGCAGGACCGTCGCCTTGTCGATGTCCACGGCGCCGGCGTCGTCATCGAGCTCCCCGGCCATGTTGTACAGCGAGCCGTGCTCGAAAATCAGCACCGGGTCCGGGTCCTGCAGCGCGGTCCACAGCATGCCGCGCGCGTCCGCCAACGTGGCGGGGGCCAGGATCCGCAGGCCCGGAATGTGGGCGTACCAGCCTTCGAGGCTGTGCGAGTGCTGGGCGCCCAGCTGCCGGCCGGCGCCGGTGGTCATCCGGATGACGATGGGCACGTTGAACTGGCCGCCGGACATGTGCAGCAAGGTGGCGGCGTTGTTGATGATCTGGTCCAGCGCCAGCAGGCTGAAGTTGACGGTCATGATTTCGACGACGGGACGCATCCCGCCCAGTGCCGCCCCGATGCCTGCGCCCACGAACCCGGACTCGGACAGCGGGGTGTCGCGGATCCGCTCGGGTCCGAACTCCTCCAGCAGGCCCAGGCTGACGGCGAAGCTGCCGCCATAGCGGCCCACGTCCTCGCCCATCAGGAACACGCGTTCGTCGCGCTGCATGGCGTCGCGGAGGGCCGCGCGCATGGCTTCCCGGTACGTGGTTTTCATGGTGTTGCCCCCTCTTTCCCGGCCCCATCGCCGGCGACGCTACCGACGTCGCTTCCGTCGTCCGCCCGGTCGCTGTAGACGAACCGGGCGAGTTCGGACACCGGTTCCGGCGTCCCGTTTTCAGCGAATCCGACCGCGGTGCTGATCTCCGCCTCCACGTCCGCCTGCAGTGCCGCCCACTCCTCGTCCGGCAGCTGCCCGGCCGCCTGCATGGCGGCCCGCAACAGGCTGATGGGGTCCCGTTCCATCCACCGGGTCACCTCGGATTTCTCCCGGTACAGCTCGGGATCGAACATGGAGTGGGCGCGGAACCGGTACGTGCGCAGCTCCAGGAAGTGCGGGCCGCCGCCGGACCGCACGGCGTCCACGGCGCGCCGGGCGGCCTCCTCAACGGCGAGCACGTCCATGCCGTCCACCGCCCACGCCGAGATCTCGTAGCCGGCCGCCTTGAGCGCGATGTCCGTCTGGGATTCGGAGCGGCCCAGCGCGGTGCCCATGGCGTAGAGGTTGTTTTCGCAGCAGAACAGCACCGGCAGTTGCCACAGCGCGGCCAGGTTCATGCTTTCGTGGAATTCGCCTTCGGCCACAGCGCCTTCGCCGAAGAAGCAGACGGTCACCCGTTGGCGCCCGGCCATCCGGTCCGCGAGGGCCAGGCCGACGGCGAGCGGCAGCCCGCCTGCCACGATCGCGTTTCCGCCGTAGAAGCGGGTGGCGGCGTCAAAGAGGTGCATGGAACCGCCGCGGCCCCGGCAGCAACCCTCCGCGTGGCCGTACATTTCGGCGAGGATGGCCCCGGCCGAAACGCCGCGCAGGAGCGCGTGCCCGTGTTCGCGGTAGGTGGCCACCACGGCGTCCTCCGGCAGCAGAGCTTCCATCACCCCTGCCGCCACGGCTTCCTCCCCGATATAAACGTGCAGGAAGCCGCGGATCTTCGCGGCGCTGTAGAGCTCGATGCATTTCTCCTCGAGCCGGCGCACCCGCAGCATTTGCCGCAGAAGGTGCTGTGCATGCCCGGCATCCGGGACGCCTTGGTTCCTAAGCGTGGTCATGGCTGGTCCTGGCGGGTTCTCATTGCTGGTCCTTCAATGTCACTGCCGGTCCTGCAGGGGATTCAAGGGTGGAGGTGTCGCCTTCGGGAAGCCCCAGTTCGCGGGATTTCAGGAGCCGCCGGAGGATCTTGCCGCTGCGGGTCCTGGGCAGGGTGGTGGTGAAGTCCAGCAGCCTGGGCGCGACGGCGGCGCCGAGGCGTTTCCGTGCGAAGCCGATGATCTCCAGCTGCAGGCCCTCCGTGGGCTCATGGCCGGGTTTGAGTTCCACGAAGGCCTTCACCACTTCGCCGGCCACCGGGTCCGGGACGCCGATCACGCCGGCTTCGGCCACGGCCGGGTGCTCCATGAGGCAGCTTTCCACCTCGAAGGGGCCGATCAGGTGGCCGGAGGACTTGATCACGTCGTCGCCGCGGCCGACGAACCAGAAGTAGCCGTCGCCGTCGCGCTTTGCCAGGTCGCCGGTGAGGTACCAGCCGCCGGCGAAGCAGCGCCGGTACCGCTCCTCCTCGTTGAGGTAGCCGCGGAACATGGACGGCCAGCCGGGGCGCAGCGCCAACTCGCCCATGGTGTCCGGTTCGGTGACCAGGACGGCCTGGCCGTCTTTGATGATGGCCTTGCCGTCGGCGTCGCGGGCCACCAGGGCCGCCTCGATGCCGGGCAGCGGCCGGCCCATGGAGCCCGGGCGGATGTCCATGGCGGGGTAGTTGGCGATCATGATTCCACCGGTCTCGGTCTGCCACCAGTTATCGTGCACGGGCAGGCCCAGCACGTCCTGGCCCCACACCACCGCTTCCGGGTTCAGTGGCTCACCCACGCTGGCGATGAAGCGCAGCGCGGAGAGGTCGTGGCCTGCGGCGCGTTCGGCTCCCGCCTTCATGAGCATCCGCAGGGCCGTGGGGGCGGTGTACCAGACCGTGACGTGCTGCTCCGCAAGAATCCGGTACCAGCGGTCCGCGTCCAGTTCCTCCTCATCCACGATGGCGGTGACCCCGTGCACCAGCGGCGCGATGATGCCGTAGGAGGTGCCGGTCACCCAGCCGGGGTCCGCGGTGCACCAGTAGATGTCGTCCGGGTGCAGGTCCAGGGCGAAGAGCCCGGTGGCGTAGTGGGCGGCGACGGCGCCGTGGACGTGGATGGCCCCCTTCGGTGTGCCCGTGGTGCCGCTGGTGAAGTGCAGCAGGGCCATGTCCTCGGGCTGGGTGGCCGCAATTTCCTCGATGGGGTCAACCTGGGCCAGGAGTGCGGCCAGGTCCAGGGTTCCCGGTTCCGCGCTTCCCTGTTCCCCGCGGCCGTCTGCGCGGCCGTCCGCGTCCACCAGCAGGACGTGGCGGAGTTCGGGCAGCGAGTCCCGCACCGGCGCCACCTTTTTGCGGTACAGCGCCCTGGTGGTCACCAGGACCCGGCCGGTCCCCAGGTGCAGCCGCTGCCATACCGGCTCGGGACCAAAGGCGGAAAAGAGCGGGCAGAAGACGCTGCCGTTCTTGAAGGTGCCCAGGACGGCGGCGTACAGTTCGGGGCTGCGGCCCAGCAGCGAGAAGACCCGGTCCCCGGGCCCCACGCCCAGGCTCATGAGTACCGCCGCGAACCTGCCGGACCGCTCCGCAAGGTCACCGTAGCTCAGGGACCGCGTGCCGCCGTCGGCCGTGACAAAGCGCAGCGCCTCCTTGCCGCCGCGGCCTTCCGCCACGTGCCGGTCCACGGCCTCGTAGGCGATGTTGAGCCCCCGGCCGCCGGGCAGCCCGGCCAGCGCCCGCCGTGCCTGGTCCCAGGTGAAGCCGCGCCGGGCGGCGTCGTAGTCCAGCAGGTTGGGCTGGACCGGGAAGGCGGCCACGTCCTTGCTGATGGCAGGCCAGCGCGTGGAACCCTCAACTCCGGTGGTCATGGTGCTCCTCCCGTCATCGCTAGAAGCCCGTGGGCTCGGTCTCGAGTTCGGGTTCGCCGGGCTGGTTGGTATTCGTGGTGCAGCGGCCGCAGCGCCGCGTTCGGCCGCGCGCCCGGCCCAGCGGCCGTGGCCATTATTGCCGGCGGAACCCTTCATCCCCGGGCCTCCGGCATGGCCCGTCCCACCGGTTGGGGCAGGAGGTGTTGCCGGAACCAGTCCGCGGCAAGGGTGGCCGCCATGGCCAAGGTGCCGGGCTCTTCGAAGAGGTGCGTGGCGCCCGGAACGACCTCCAGCCGGGTGGGGGCCTGCATCCGCGCCATGGCCTGGCGGTTGAGGGCCAGCACCTGCGTGTCGGCACTGCCCACGATCAGGAGGGTGGGGGCTTTCACCATAGCCAGCCGGGGGCCGGCCAGGTCCGGCCGTCCACCCCGGGACACGACGGCGGCGGCCTGGGCTCCGGGTTCGGCCGCGGCCCAAAGCGCTGCGGCGGCGCCCGTGCTGGCCCCGAAGTAGCCGATCCGGCCGGCGGAGCCGTCATGCCGGGCTTCGAGCCAATGGGTTGCGGAGGAAAGCCGCCGGGCCAGCAGGCCGATGTCGAACACGTTGGCCCGGTTAACCTCCTCTTCCGGGGTCAGCAGGTCAAGGAGCAGGGTGCCAAGGCCTGCCCCGTGCAGGACGGAGGCCACGAAGCGGTTGCGGGGGCTGTGCCGGCTGCTGCCGCTGCCATGGGCGAAGAGGACAGTGCCGTCACACCGGGCCGGAAGGTAGAGGCTGCCCCGCAGCACCGCCCTTCCTGCAGAGATTTCCACATCCTGTTCCAGGCTCCCGTCGCCGCCTTCCTCGCCGCGTTGGCGGGCCGGTGAGGCGGCAGCGTCCAGCAGCTGCACCACCTTGTCATCCTCTGTGGGCGAGAAGTCGTGGTAGTAGTAGCCCACGGCCTGGAAGTCCTGGGGCGAGAGCAGGCAGACAACGTCGTCCGGTTCCTTGAGGTCAACGATGGCGCGGGCGGGGGCGACAGGTACGGCGAGGATGACTTTCGCCGCGCCGAGGTGCCGGGCCACCTGGCAGGCCGCCTTCGCAGTGGAACCGGTGGCGATGCCGTCATCGACGATGATCACGGTGCGGCCGCTGAGGTCCACGCGCCGGCGCCCCTGGCGGAACCGCGCCACCCTGCTTTCCAGCAGTGCGCGCTCCTGCCGTTCCACCTGCTGCAGGTCTTCCTGGGAAACCCGGGCCATGGAGATGGTACGCGGATCCAGGACTCGGACGTTGCCCTCCCCAATGGCTCCCATGGCCACCTCGGGCTGGAACGGGACCCCCAACTTCCGCACCACGATCACGTCCAGCGGCGCTTCGAGGGACTTTGCCACCTCGAACGCCACCGGGACCCCGCCGCGGGGCAGGCCCAGCACCACCACGTCCCGTCCGCGCAGGCCGGCGAGCCGTTTGCCCAGCCGCCGCCCGGCGTCGGGCCTGTCATGAAAAGCAACCATTGCCGTCACCCGCCGTGAATGATTTCTTCCCCGGGCGCCGCTGCCGCCACGGGGGTCCAGGACATGCGGAGGACGAAGTGGGCGTCGGAACTGCTCTTGGCAATCACCGCCCCTGCGTCCCCCGCAAGCTTGACGCCGAATTCGATTTCGATCTGTTCGGGGGTGAGTTCCGCCATGGCTTCGAGTGCCGCGCGGGCGGCCGGGCGGACGCTGGCGAGTGCATCTTCCAGGCGCCTGCCCGTGTCCAGGATCCCCTGCTCGTTCCGTGCCGGATGGTCCACGCCGTAGCTGTTGTCGGCAGCCTCGACGAGCACGGTCCCGGATCCCACTTCGTACCGCAGCACCTCAGTCATGGCGGAGTCCCTTATTTGTTAATGCGAGACGCGGTAGGTGTGGCGGAGGTCGGTGCTGGGCTTAATGGCCACTGCTGTTACCACCAGTGCCACCGCCCCTGCGATCCATGACGTCCAGGCTGCGCCCGTCGCGCCCGTGTATGTCCCGAGCCATGGCGAGAGGACCAGTCCTGCGGCGAGGATGGCCTGCACGTATTCCATGGCCGGAGTTCCCGGCATGGCCAGGTTGATGATGCCGCTGACCACCAGGAGCCCGCCGAAGACGAGCATCAGGGTGGTGGACATGTTTTGCTGCCGCGTGAACAGGACCGCCACCGCGGTGAAGAGTCCGGCGGCGACCGCTACATAGTCCTGCCACCGATACCACTTTTTCACTGAACTTTCCTTTCTGGTTTGGGCGGGACGCGTTGTGCGTTTCCAGCCCGCGGACCTCCAGCTTCCCGCGATTCAAGTCAACGCCTGCCGGTGTGCCGGGTGTAGGGCAGAAAGACCTAGGGCCCCCCGGTGCCCGGTGCAGGACCCGATTAACTGCCAACTCACAGCAATTGCCCCTGCAAAACGCAGTGCCGGTGTGCAAGAGTGGCGGCAGCGCTGGGGCGCAGGTGAATAACAGACCGCGGAGGCCGCCGGTGAACCGAAGATCAGTCCGTCCCCCCGCTGCCGTGCGGCGCCCTTTGCCCGTGCTGCTGCCGGTGCTTGCACTGCTGCTGGCCGCGCTGGTGGCGTGCCAGGCACCCACACCCGCGCCGGCCCCGGAAACCACCACGCCGTCCGGCACTTCCGGTCCTTCCGGTCCTTCCGCGACCGCAACTCCAACCACCACTGCAACGTCCACGGCCAGTGCAAGCCCAGCGGCCAAGCCTGCCGACGCCGCAAAGCCAGCCGGCACACCCCAGCACATCTTTGTGATCAACCTGGAAAACAAGGGGTACTCCAGCGTCTGGGGTGACAATTCTTCCGCCCCCTACCTGTCCGGGACGCTGCGGAAAAAGGGCGTCCTGCTGAAGAACTACTACGGCATAGCGCACAACTCGCTGCCCAACTACCTGGCCCAGATTTCGGGGCAGCGGCCCAACGACAGCACCGAGCTGGACTGCCATACGTACACCGAGTTCACCGTCACCGGCACTGATCCGGACGGCACGCTTCAGGGCGACGGCTGCGTCTATCCGGAGGACACCCAAACCGTAGCCGGGCAACTGGCCGCGCAGGGCAAAACCTGGAAGGGCTACATGGAGGACATGCAGCAGCCGTGCGAGCATCCGGTCCTGGGCGAGGCGGACAACCACATCAAGGCCACCCCGGAGGAGCAGTACTCCACGCACCACAACCCCTTTGTCTATTTCCGCTCCATCACCTCGTCCCCGGACTGCGCCGCCAACGTGGTCCGTTTCTCCGCGCTCAAGGACGACCTGAAATCCGTGGCCACTACCCCGAATCTGGCCTACATCACACCCAACCTGTGCCATGACGGGCATGACGGCACCTGCGCCGACGGCTCGGAGGGCGGCCTGGGTGCGGCGGATGACTGGCTGAAAGAGCAGGTGCCGGCCATTCTCGCGTCCCCGGCCTACAAGCAGGACGGCATGCTGGTCATCACCCTCGACGAGGCCGAAGGCGACGCCGCAGGCCCGACCCAACCGGCCACCGGTGTGCCGGCGGGCGGCACGGCGGGCGGGAAGGTGGGCGCACTGATCCTGTCCCCGTTCAGCCCTCCGGGCACCTCCTCGGAACGGCCCTACAACCACTACAGCCTGCTGGCCAGCATCGAAGACTTCTTCCACCTCCCCCGCCTGGGCCTCGCCGGCGACCCCGGCGTCAGGACCTTCGGCGACGACGTCTACCGGAACGGGTCCTGAAGTGCGGCTCTTGCAGAACGGACGACGCCGGGCCGTGCTGGCAGGTGCCGCAGTGCTGGCTTTGGTGATCCTCGCCGTCGTCCTTCCCGCCGCGTTCCGTGCCGGCACACCGGCACAAACGCCGGCCGCCGACGCGCCCGCCTCGCCGGCCAATCCGGCCCAGGCCAGTCCCGACCAGGCCAATCCCGCACCTGCCGCCCGTGCAGCAACCGGCGCCGCCGCCGGGATCGCCAAGATCAAGCACGTAGTGATCATCACCCAGGAGAACAGGTCCTTCGACAGCTATTTCGGGACCTACCCCGGGGCCGACGGAATCCCCATGAAGGACGGCAAACCCACCGTGTGCGTCCCGGACCCGGCGGACGGCAGTTGCGCGCGGCCGTTCTACAACTCGGCGGACAGCAACGCCGGCGGGCCGCACAGCCATGCCGACGCCACGGCCGACATCAACGGCGGAGCCATGGACGGGTTCGTGGCCCAGGCCGAGAAGGGCCTGTCCGGCTGCGGCGCGAGCAGCAGCAAATGCCAGTACAGCACCACGATGCCCACCGACGTCATGGGCTATCACGACGGCCGGGACCTGCCCAACTACTGGGCCTACGCGCAGAACTTCACGCTCCAGGACCACCTGTTCGCCTCCGCCGCCTCCTGGAGCCTGCCGGCGCACCTGTACCTGGTCTCCGAGTGGTCGGCCAAGTGCACCAAAGCCGGGGACCCGTCGTCGTGCGTGAATGCGCTGCAGGACCCGGACCCCGAACCGGAGCCGCAGATCATTAAGGACACGCTGATAAGGACACGCTGATCGGAAAATGCCAGGCCGGGATGGACCTGGATCCCTGCCGGGAGGCGCTGGAGGCCGCCGGCATTGACCCGGCCCTCGCCGCCCAGATCGACCAGCTGATCGGCACCAGCTGCAAGCCCACCGATTCCTACGCTGTCTGCCAGGCGGCGGTGGATGCCGCGCCCGTCCCGGACGACCTGAAGAAGAAGCTCACCGTCGCCGCCAAGAAACTGGAACTGCCGGACTACGCCTGGACTGACCTGACGTTCCTGCTCCACAAGCACCACGTGCCTTGGGCCTATTACGTTTTCAACGGCACGGAACCGGACTGCCGCAACGATGCCGCCACCTGCGACCCCGTGAAACAGGACGCCAAAACCCCGGGCCTGTGGAACCCGCTGCTGTACTTCGACACCGTGAAAGAGGACGGCGAGCAGGGCAACATCAAGCCGCTGGGCGGTTTCTACGACGCCGCCAGGAAGGGCACGCTGCCCGCCGTCACCTGGGTGGCGCCAACGGACAAGGTCAGCGAACACGCGCCGGCCAAGATCAGTACTGGGCAGGCTTACGTGGCCGGGCTGATCAATGCGGTAATGAGCGGCCCTGAGTGGGACAGCACGGCAATCTTTCTCAGCTGGGACGACTGGGGCGGGTTCTACGACCATGAAACCCCGCCGGTGGTCGACAACAACGGCTACGGGCTGCGCGTCCCCGGCCTGGTCATCAGCCCGTACGCGAAGAAGGGGTTCATCGACCACCAGGTACTCAGCCACGACGCCTACTTCAAGTTCATCGAGGACGACTTCCTCGGCGGCGAGCGCATCGACCCCGCCACCGACGGCAGGCCGGACGCCCGCCCCGATGTCCGGGAGAACAACCCGCAGCTGGGAGACCTGGCCGCCTCCTTCGACTTCAACCAGGCACCGCTGCCGCCGCTGATCCTGCCCAACGCGACGACGTACTGATCCTGGTTCCTTGCTCGGCTAGGTGTATTGTCCACGGACGTTAGTAACGTGCGGCGTGGATAGGTGACAAAAAGAAGACCTCCGAGTGGAGTGGGGCTTGTCTAAGAGTCCGATCCACAAGGAGGTCTTCAATGTCCCATGCTAACGCGCTCCTCACGCCCAAGGGCAGGCTTCGGCTGGCCCAGTGCGTCGTCGAGGACGAGTGGTCCCTTCGCCGGGCAGCAGAACGGTTCCAAGTTTCGGTGACAACCGCCGCCCGTTGGGCCGCACGCTACCGGGCCCACGGTGAAGCCGGGATGAACGACCGTTCCAGCCGGCCCGTCAGGTCCCCGCAGCGGACCTCCGTGCGGCGGGAACGACGGATCATCGCGGTCAGGGTCAACCGCCGGTGGGGCCCTGCAAAGATTGGTTTTCTGCTGGGCATCCACCCCTCCACGGTGCACCGGGTCCTGTCCAGGTTCGGGCTGGCGCGGTTGTCCTGGCTGGACCGTGCGACGGGCCGGGTGATCCGCCGCTACGAGCACCACAGCCCCGGGGAGCTGGTCCACGTCGACATCAAGAAGCTCGGGCGGATCCCGGACGGCGGCGGACATCGTGTCACAGGGCGAGCCGGGGGCAATAGAAACAAGACCGGCACCGCCGCGAACCGGCGACCGGGCTACGCGTTTTTGCACAACGCCGTTGATGACCACTCCCGGCTCGCCTACACCGAGATCCTGGCCGATGAGAAAAAGGACACCGCCGCCAGGTTCTGGGAACGCGCCAACGCCTTCTTCGAGTCTCACGGGATTACCGTGAAACGGGTACTGACGGACAACGGCTCCTGCTACCGCTCCTACGCCTTCAAAGACGCCCTGGGGCCGGCGATCAAACACAAGCGCACCCGCCCGTACAGGCCCCAGACCAACGGCAAAGTCGAGCGCTACAACCGAACCATGCTCGATGAATGGGCCTACGCCCGTCCTTACCGCTCAGAAGCCGAGCGTGTTGCCGCCTTCGCCGATTGGCTCCATCACTACAATCATCATCGAGGCCACACCTCACTCAAAGGTCAGCCACCAGCCAGCCGCGTCACCAACCTCACAGGTCAATACAGCTAGGGGGCGGAAACCGTGCAGTCGGCAGCGTCCTCCACCACCCGCTCCAGCTCGCCGGTGCGGTGCAGCACCTCTTTCTGGCGGACCGCTCCGGTGCCCTCGGCCAGCAGCCGGTCCATCAGGTCCTCCACCCGGTGCAGGTCCCCTATGTCCCCCAGCGCCCCGCGGACGTGGTTCAGCAGGGAATTCACGACGGCGAGCGCGGGCGCCGGGCGGTGGGTGTGCGGATCCAGCAGCTCATCCTGGAGACCCCACCGGCTTGCTTTCCAGCCGGCCAGGCGGAGCAGCGCCGACGGGACGGCCACGGGCTCGATCCCTTCCCGCCATTCCCGGGCGGCGGTTTCCACCAGTGCCCTGGCCAGGCCCGCGAGCAGCACGGTGTTCCACGGCCGGAGGCACACGTCGGCGAGGCGGATCTCCACGGTGGGGTAGTGCCGCGAGAGGCGGGCGTCGAAGTAGATCATGCCCTCGTCCAGGGCCACGCCGGTGCTCACCATGTCATGCACCAGCTGGTGGTAGGCCTCCGGGCTGCCCAGGACTTCCAGCGGCCCCGCAGACGGCCAGCGGTTCCACACCTGGGAGCGGTAGCTGGCATAGCGGCTGTCCTGGCCATGCCAGAACGGGGAGTTGGCGCTGAGCCCGATCAGCACCGGCAGCCAGTTGCGCATCCGGTCCAGCACGGCCACGCCTTCCTCGGGTGAGTCGACGGAGACATGGATGTGGCAGCCGCAGGTGAGCTGTTCCCTGGCCGTCAGCCCGTACTCCTCTGCCATGGCCCGGAACCTCCGGAGCTGCACGGGGTGGGGATCTGCGGGCAGCGGTGAGGTGCCCAGTGCGGCAACCCTGACGCCGACGTCCTCGGCTGCCTGGTGGGCGATGGCCCGGCCGGCGACGATGTCCTTTTCCAGGTCCGCCAAAGTGGCGTGCGGCGGCGTGACCACCTCGATCATTTCCTGCTGGAATTCAGCCGTCAGGACAGGCCCGGCTGCTGCCTCCAGCGGACGGACGTACAGGTCCAGGAGGGCGCCCGCCAGCGGCACAGCTTCCCCGGTGGCAGTGTCCACCAGCAGCAGTTCCTCTTCGATTCCGAACGTCCGCCTGCCCTCGCCCGCGCCGCCGGTGCCGTCATTGCCGTAGGTGTCCATCGTCGTCGTCCCCTATCCCTTGCTTCCTTGCAAGTTCTTCCCAGAAGCAGGCCAGCGTCACCGCCCCGTTCATCAGGACGTCGAGGCTGGCGCTTTCGTCGCTGTCATGCCAGTGGTCTTCCAGCAGTCCGGTGCCGAAGAACAGCACGGGCGCGCCGAGGCTGCGGCTGAGCAGCTCGCCGGGGCCGCCGCCGGCGTTCCCCATGCGGCCCGTCCGTTCCGCGTTGAACCCCAGCGCCATGGCCTTTTCAAGGGCTTCGACGGCGGGGTGGTCCGGGGTGCGGTACGGCTCCTGGGCCGTCTCCAGGTCGGGGATCAAGCTGAAGCTGTAGGCGTCACCAATCGTCGCGGCCACCCATTCCTGCAGCTGCCCGGCAATCTTTTCCAGCCGCTGGCCGGGCACAGTACGGAAGCTGAGGTCGGCGGAGGCAACGGCGGGGACGGCGGCGCGGGAAATGCCCAGCGGGTCGCCGGCAATGATGGAGGTGACCTCGACGGCGGGGCGCAGCCACAGCCGTTCCAGGACCGTGTATCCCTTCTCGCCGGTGATCGCGCCGGTCTCGGACCGGGCCAGCCAGTCCTCCTCACTGAAGGGCAGGTCCTTGAAGGCGTTCCGGAGGTCGGCGGGGAGGGGCTCAACGTCGTCGTAAAACCCGGGAACGGCCACCCGGCCGTCCTGGTCATGCATGAGCCCCAGCAGCCTGCCGAGTTCGAAGGCGGGGTTGGGGGCATTCCCTGACACGGCCCCGCTGTGCACGTCCCGCTCGGGCCCGTACACCTCCAGGTGGGCGCTGAGCATCCCGCGCAGGCTCACGCAGATGGCCGGGTGTTCGGCATGCCAGAGGAGGGTGTCGGAGAAGAGGACAAGGTCGGCGGCGAACCGCTCCGGATTGTCCTCCAGCAGCTTGGCCAGGTGCGGGGAGCCGGCCTCTTCCTCCCCCTCAATGAGGAACTTCAGGTTGACCCCCGGCGCCTGGTCGGGGCTGGTTTCCGTCCCGGTCCCAAGGTGGGCGCGCACGGCCTCGAGGTGCGCCATGATCTGGCCCTTGGCATCCGAGCTGCCCCTGCCATACAGCCGGCCTTCGCGGAGGATGGGTTCAAACGGTGCGGTGAGGGCCCAGTTCTGCGGCTGGACGGCCCGGACATCGTGATGGCTGTAGACCAGCACGGTGGGCGCTCCCGGGGCCTGGCACCACTCTGCATATACCGCGTGCGACTCCCCCGTGGGCAGCACTTCCGCCACGGGGAAACCGACCTCACGGAACTCCCCGGCCAGCCAGTTGGCGGAGCGAAGCAGGTCCTGGCTGTGTTCGGGGTCGCCCAGGATGCCCGGCACGCGCACCCACTCGGCCAGCCGCCGCTCCAGCTCCAGCTCCCTGGAACGGACAAAGGCACGCAGGTCCCGGGCGCCGTCTTGCCTCTCCGTGCCGGAGGCGCCCTGCCTGTCCTGCAGATTCCTGTCCGTTCCGCCGCTCATGTGCGGGGCTGTGCCGGATTGGTGGGATCGCCCTGGGACGGCGGGTTGACCGGCGGCCCTGTGACCTCGGACGCCTGCGGAGTCCCCGGGCTGCCCTGGACCTCAGGCGTTGGCGGGTTCTTGGAGCCGCTGGGCTCGGCACCGTCCTGGAGGTTCCGGAGACGCTGCTCCAGGACCTGCAGGATGGGGAGCCGGTTGCCGTGCGCCTTTTCGTACGCCACCAACTGGGCAACCTCCGCTTCATCCAGCCCGGTGATGCGCGTGGGAAGCGTCCCCACGGGCAGGTGGTCGTAGTCGGGCAGAGGCAGATCCTGGTGCAGGGGCGAATCGTTCATCTCGTTGTTCTCCTTCTCTTTTGGTTACCCATCCGGAGCACGCATGAGTCGAATATTCGGCGACCTCCACACCGGTCGCTCCCGGTGCCGCGGCCGCCGTCGAAAGGAAACAATATGATAAGCACCCTTACCAATCGGTGGGAAGGGGTTGCATTAACGCTTCTCCGCACCGCCCCCGCTGTACTTCCGTCCTACCCGCGCGTAGATTTGGGACTGTGACGGGGATCATGGCCCGTCCTCCCCGGATCTTCTGCGCAGGGCCGGTAAGAGCAGCTGCTGTAGCCCACCGGCGGCACATTTCTGCAGAAGCGGAAGAGACACGCAATGGCGTCCTCGCATTTCCAACAGTTCCTCAATGAAGCAACAACTTCCGATCCCTCCGGTGATTCCCCCCTTGGTCCTGACTGCCTCTACGGCCTTTACGTCAGCTGGGCGGCGCTCCACAACCTCACCCCCAAGCCCGACCAAGCGTTCCGGGCCGGGATGTTGCGCTGCGGCGTGGATGTCCGGGACTCCCGCCTCCGGATGACCGGCCCCGCCGCGGCCGACTACATCCTCAGCAGCTACCCCGCCGTCGCCTGATGGGCAGCCAGCCCGGGAGCCGGCGGGCTCCCGATGTCCTGGTGCGCGGGAGCCACTACATCCACTGCGGTCAGGTCATGGCGGCCAGCGGAGCCGAGATGCGCAGCATCCACGGCACGTATGGCAACCTTCCGGACACCCTCGGCGTGTACCTGGCCACCCGGGTGCTGCGCTGCGAGTGCGGATTCCAGATCGAGATACCGGACCAGGACAGCCCTGACCCGGTCTGAGCCGGCCTGGTGTTTTGACAGTTCCGGGTGTCCGCAGCCTGACGCCTGGTTTCCTTCCACGGCGGTTAGGGGATGCAAACCTTCGTGGCATGGGGCTCCGGGCAGTGCTTTACTGCCAGCATGTCTGAAACTCTCAAGCTGAGCAGTAAGGAACCGCACGACAGCAGCGTGGCGGCCCGCCTCAACTGGCTGCGCGCCGGTGTTCTCGGTGCCAACGACGGCATCGTCTCCGTCGCGGCAACAGTGGTGGGCGTTGCGGGCGTCACCAACGACCTCGCGCCGATCCTGGTGGCCGGCACTGCCGCGGTGGTGGGCGGTGCGGTGTCCATGGCCCTGGGCGAATACGTTTCCGTCAGCAGCCAGAGCGACAGCCAGCGGGCGCTGATCGAAAAGGAGCGCCAGGAACTGCGGGACGATCCCGAAGGCGAGCTGGAAGAACTTGCCGGGATCTACCAGGCCAAGGGACTCAGCGAAGCCACGGCCCGCACCGTTGCCGAAGAGCTGACGGCAAAGGACCCGCTGAAGGCCCACCTGGCCGCCGAACTGAACATTGACGAAGAGGAGGTGGTGAGCCCCTGGCACGCCGCTTTCGCCTCCGCAATCGCCTTCACCATCGGCGCCATCCTGCCGATGCTGGCCATCATCTTCCCGCCTGAGCAGGCGCGCATCCCGGTCACCTTCGTCGCCGTCATCCTGGCGCTGGCCCTGACCGGCACCGTCAGCGCCAAGATCGGCGGAAGCTCCAAGCGCAAGGCCACCATCCGGCTGGTGGTGGGCGGGGCGTTGGCCATGGCCTTCACGTTCGGGGTGGGAAGCCTGCTGGGCACCACCGGAATCGCCTGATGGAGATCGCAGGCCTACCCGCCCACATCCTGCTGATCCACGGCGTGGTGGTCCTGGCGCCGCTGGCCGGGCTCGCGGCCGTGGTTTTCGCGCTGCTCCGGCGTACCAGGCGTTACCTGGCCTGGCCGCTGGGAATCCTGGCGCTGATCCTGGTCCCGCTGTCCGTCCTCACGGCGGAGGCAGGCGAACAGTTGGAGAAGGCCCGGCCTGTTTCACACCTGATCGAGGAGCACGCCGAGCAGGGAGGCTTCCTGCGTTTTGTAGCCGCGTTCTTCCTGGTGGTGGTGGCCGTGCAGATCGCCGCCGCCTTCCCGGGCCTCCTGACCCGCGTGCCGGCCTTCCGCGGCCTGCGCGGATTCCTGGAAGCCCGCTGGCTGGTTCCGGCCACGTCCGTCCTGGGCGTCCTGGCGGGACTCTTCCTGGTGTACCAAAGCATCGTGACCGGCCACTCGGGGGCGGCATCGGTCTGGGCCGGCAGCCGGTAGCGCCCACCCCAGGTGCCCACCACCACGGCCGCCGTCGTATCCCGGTCACGGCTGCAATCCGGGCCTTTCCGGCAGCAGCAGATCCCCTTCCCATCAGCATCCTCCCCGCGTAGGGTTACACACACAACCGCCGCCCCCGCGGGCTGCGGTGGGCTCATGCAGTTGGGCTTCTGGAGCATGCCGGAGGGACCATTGTGGATAGAAGACCATCCAAAAACCACAGCATGCGGCGCTTCGCGGCACTGGCCGCGGGCGTCCTTGCACTGCCGGCCCTGACCTCCTGCTCCGACCTGGTTTCCCGCGGCTTCCTGCCCGGAGACCGTGGAACCACTGACAAGACCCCGCTCATCACAGACCTGTGGGTCAACTCCTGGATCGCTGCGCTGGTGGTGGGCATCATCACGTGGGGACTGATGATCTGGGTCATCGTGGCGTACCGGCGCAGGAAGAACACGGTCGGCTTCCCGGCGCAGCTGAGCTACAACCTTCCGCTTGAGGTGTTCTATCTCGCGGTTCCGCTGATTGTCATAGGCGTCCTGTTTGTTTTCACTGACCGGGACCAGCGGGC
Organism: Pseudarthrobacter defluvii; assembly: GCF_030816725.1. Taxonomy (NCBI): domain Bacteria; kingdom Bacillati; phylum Actinomycetota; class Actinomycetes; order Micrococcales; family Micrococcaceae; genus Pseudarthrobacter; species Pseudarthrobacter defluvii. The sequence goes on along the minus strand of NZ_JAUSYG010000001.1, from coordinate 677,932 downwards.
CATCGACGCCCGCTACGACAACCCGGACGTGGTGATCGATGTCTTCGGCAAGCAGTGGTCCTGGGATTTCAACTACGTCAAGGAACAGGTCCACGAGGATGCCGGACAGCAGGCCCACCTGACCGGCGATTACGGCGCCCCGGACCGGCTGCCCACGCTCTACCTGCCGGTGGACAAGAAGGTGGAGCTGCATCTGCAGTCCCGTGATGTGCAGCATTCCTTCTGGGTTATAGATTTCCTGCAGAAGCGCGACCTGTACCCGGGCCACGAACAGTACAACCCGTACATCAACATCACCCCCACCCGCACCGGCGAATACATGGGCAAGTGCGCGGAGCTGTGCGGGGAATACCACTCCGAGATGCTCTTCAAGGTCCGGGTGGTGAGCCAGCAGGAGTATGACAGCCATATTGCAGACCTGAAGGCCAAGGGCAACACCGGAAGCCTGGGCGATGACTTCAACAGGCAACCGCAATCGGCCCCGTTGCCGCAGGCCCTGGAACCAGCAGAGTAAAGGATGGCACCGTAATGACCACCACAGGCCAGAGAATGGGCGGAACCGCGGCTACCGCGGCACCGGCAGTGGTCCGGCGCTCCAAAGGCACCATCGTGGTCAACTGGATCACCTCCACTGACCACAAGACCATCGGCTACATGTACCTGATCGCGTCCTTCGTGTTCTTCTGCGCGGGCGGCGTGATGGCCCTGCTGATCCGTGCCGAGCTGTTCGAGCCCGGCATGCAGATCCTGCAGACCAAGGAGCAGTACAACCAGCTCTTCACCATGCACGGCACCATCATGCTGCTGATGTTCGCCACCCCGCTCTTCGCCGGCTTCGCCAACGTGATCATGCCGCTGCAGATCGGTGCGCCCGACGTTGCGTTCCCCCGCCTGAACGCGCTGGCGTTCTGGTTCTTCCTCTTCGGCTCCACCATCGCGGTCTCCGGCTTCATCACCCCGCAGGGCGCCGCGTCCTTTGGCTGGTTCGCGTACGCGCCGCTGTCCAACACCACGTTCACGCCGGGCATTGGCGGTGACCTGTGGGTCTTCGGGCTGGCGCTGTCCGGCTTCGGCACCATCCTGGGCTCGGTCAACTTCATCACCACCATCATCTGCATGCGCGCGCCCGGGCTCACCATGTGGCGGATGCCGATTTTCACCTGGAACACGCTGGTGACGGGCATCCTGGTGATCATGGCGTTCCCGCCGCTGGCCGCCGCCCTGTTCGCCCTCGGCGCGGACCGCAAGTTCGGTGCCCACATCTTCGATCCCGCCAACGGCGGCGCCATCCTCTGGCAGCACCTGTTCTGGTTCTTCGGCCACCCGGAGGTGTACATCATCGCGCTGCCGTTCTTCGGCATCGTCTCGGAGATCTTCCCGGTCTTCAGCCGCAAGCCCCTTTTCGGCTACAAGGGCATCGTGTACGCCACCATTGCCATCGCGGCCCTGTCGGTGACGGTGTGGGCCCACCACATGTACGTCACGGGCGCCATCTTCCTGCCGTTCTTCGCCTTCATGACCATGCTCATCGCGGTGCCTACCGGGGTTAAGTTCTTCAACTGGATCGGCACCATGTGGGGCGGATCGCTGACGTTCGAGACGCCCATGCTGTGGAGCATGGGGTTTTTGGCCACCTTCCTCTTCGGCGGCCTCACCGGCATCATCCTCGCCTCGCCGCCCATGGACTTCCACGTGTCGGACACCTATTTCGTCGTGGCGCATTTCCACTATGTGGTGTTCGGCACCGTGGTGTTCGCGATGTTTGCCGGGTTCTACTTCTGGTGGCCCAAGTTCACCGGCACCATGCTGAATGAACGGCTGGGCAAGATCCACTTCTGGATGCTGTTCCTGGGCTTCCATGCCACGTTCCTGATCCAGCACTGGCTGGGCGTCCTGGGCATGCCGCGCCGGTACGCGGACTACATGCCGGAGGACAACTTCACTTTCATGAACCAGTTCTCCACCATTGGTTCCTACCTGCTGGGCGCATCGCTCATCCCCTTCTTCTGGAACGTCTTCATCACCTGGCGGGCCGGGAAGAAGGTCACGGTGGACGACCCTTGGGGCTTCGGCGGCTCGCTGGAGTGGGCCACGTCCTGCCCGCCGCCGCGCCACAACTTCACCTCACTGCCCCGGATCCGTTCCGAGCGACCGGCCCTGGACCTTCACCATCCCGAGTTGAGCGTGCGTGTGCACCCGTCAGAGAATGCCCCCGCTGAAGGCCTCCTGGGCGCAGCAGATATCGGCGAACACGACGTGCGGACACCGAACCCGAACGAGTAGAGGCTCGGCCAGTATTCGACCCGCACCCCAATTTTCGAGGCGTCAAGCCACTCTGTGCACAGCCCTGCGGTACAGCAGCCAGCCGGCCAGCGCCAAGACAAGGCTCACGGCCAGGAAGCCGAGATCCCAGGCGAGCGGACCGCCCAGGTCGTCCCGAACATGGTGGATCCCCAGGAGCTGATGGTCCACCAGGCCCTCCACCACGTTGAAGGTACCCCAGCCGAGCAGCACCAGACCGGCATGGAAGGCCCAGCTCGACGACAGGGTGCCGTTCCGGCGGGCCCGGATAGCCAGCACGGCCGCAGCAGCCACCAGCACCCACATGCCGCCATGGAACACTCCGTCGGCCAATGTATTGAGCTCCAGCCCGGCAACAGTTTTGGCGTTCCCGGACGGAGTATGGGTGAGCATATGGTGCCACTGCAGGAGCTGGTGCAGCAAGATCCCGTCCACGAACCCGCCCAGCCCCATCCCCATCAGGAAGGCGGGCGCGACCGCGGGACGCGCCTCTGGTCCCCCGGTGCCGGCTGCGACGGTGCTGTCGCCGGACATCCTGTCTCCCTTCCGCCGGTACGCCTGTCCCTTCATCCATACCCGCCGTCGTCCGCTGTATGCGCGCCGCACCCGCCCTTGACCTCATTCGCGGCGGATGGAAGCCTGTGAAGATCGCGGTGGGCCTCAAGCAACGGGGCTGGTTCCTGCCAGGAGCACTCCCACTGCCGGCCACGACACAGAGGCGGCACGAATGCGAGCAATGGTGTACCGAGGCCCGTACAAGATCCGGGTCGAAGAAAAAGACATCCCCAAAATAGAGCACCCCAACGACGCGATCATCCGGGTCACCACCGGCGCCATCTGCGGCTCGGACCTGCACCTATACCACGGCATGATGCCGGACACCCGGGTGGGCACCACGTTCGGCCACGAGTTCGTGGGGGTGGTGCACCAGGTGGGCTCCTCGGTGCAGAACCTGATCCCCGGCGATCGCGTGATGGTGCCCTTCAATGTCTACTGCGGCTCCTGCTGGTTCTGTGCCCGGGGCCTGTACTCCAACTGCCACAACGTCAACCCGAACGCGACCGCGGTGGGCGGCATCTACGGCTACTCCCACACCTGCGGCGGGTACGACGGCGGCCAGGCCGAGTTCGTCCGGGTTCCGTTCGCGGACGTGGGGCCCAGCAGGATTCCGGACTGGATGGACGAAGAGGACGCAGTGCTGCTCACTGATGCCCTCCCCACCGGCTATTTCGGCGCCCAGCTGGGCGACATCGTGGAGGGCGACACGGTGGTGGTGTTCGGCGCCGGGCCGGTTGGCCTGTTTGCCGCCAAGTCCGCCTGGCTGATGGGCGCCGGACGCGTGATCGTCATTGACCACCTGGACTACCGGCTGGAGAAGGCCCGCAGCTTCGCCCACGCCGAAACGTTCAACTTTGCCGAATACGACGACATCGTGGTGCACCTGAAGAAGGAAACCGACTACCTGGGCGCCGACGTCGTCATTGATGCCGTGGGGGCAGAGGCGGACGGGAACTTCCTGCAGCACGTGACGGCTTCCAAGCTCAAGCTGCAGGGCGGGTCGCCGGTGGCACTCAACTGGGCCATCGACTCGGTCCGCAAGGGCGGAACGGTGTCCGTGGTGGGCGCCTATGGACCCATCTTCAGCGCCGTGAAGTTCGGTGACGCCGTGAACAAGGGGCTCACGCTGCGGATGAACCAGTGCCCGGTGAAACGGCAGTGGCCGCGCCTGTTCGAGCACATCCGGAACGGGTACCTGAAGCCCAGCGACCTGGTGACCCACCGGATCCCGTTGGAGCACATCGCCGAGGGCTACCACCTGTTCTCGGCCAAGCTGGACAACATAGTCAAGCCCCTGATCATTTCCACCACCGCCTGAAAGGGAGTGCACCATGACCGAACCGGCAACCCCGTATACGGCGGGCAAGTCCGCCACCCCCGATGCCTCCGTGGCGCTGCGCGCCCGCATCCCGGGCTGGGGTGTGGACCTGGACCCGAAAGACCGTCCGTCCTTCCCCCGGGAGCAGCCGGGCATCGCAACCGGAGCACACTGGAAATTCCCGGACCGGCAGCCCGAAGAACAGCCCCGGGAACGGTCAATCGAGCACGCCATGCTGACACCCGTCTTCGGCACCTCGGCCCCGCTCAAGGGAGCGTCCGGCGCCATCCGCAGGTACGCCTACCGCCGGTACAGCGAAGGGCGGGCCGCGCACTGGCTGCTGCTGATTGCCGCGGACCGGGTGGACGCCTGGGAGAACCACCTGAAGTCCTTTGCCACCCTGCGGCCGGACAACCCTCTAACCGAGACCGGGATCGGCAGCGAATTCTCCGGCAATGGGCTCAAGTCCCGGACGGGAAAACGGGTGGACGTCAACCACTCCTGGATGGACCCTGTCATCGTGGCCGGGCCATGGGTCCTGGCCGGGGTCGGGGCCGTAGCCGTGCTGCGGACACTGCGGGGACGGCGTTAAGACGGGCAGTAATTACGTCACGCCACGTTTGCGTAATTGATGTGAACCTCGTCACTTAAACCGCTTTCCGGCTTGGAGCTTAGGTTTGCCTACCCTACAGTTTTCAGACATAGGCAACATTCATGTTGCCTAATAGGACTTAGGTTCAAGCAGACTTTTTTCCCCACCGAAAGCAGCCTCAATGAAGATCCGCAACAGCGCGCTGGCCGGCATCGCACTCGCCGCCACCGCAGCTCTCGGCCTGACCGCCTGCGGCGGCGCCACCCCCGCAGGCGACAGCTCGTCCTCCGCATCCGGCGGCGCCGCCTCAGGCGAGATCACTGTCTACAACGCCCAGCACGAGAGCCTCACCAAGGAATGGGTGGATGCCTTCACGGCCGAAACCGGCATCAAGGTGACCATGCGGCAGGGCTCGGACACCGAACTGTCCAACCAGATCATCCAGGAAGGCCAGGCCTCCCCCGCGGACGTGTTCCTGACCGAGAACTCCCCCGCCATGACGCAGGTTGAGAACGCCGGCCTGTTCGCCGACGTCAACAAGGACACCCTGGCCCAGGTCCCCGCCGAGTTCGCGCCGTCCACCGGCAAGTGGACCGGCATCGCCGCCCGCTCCACCGTCCTGGTGTACAACAAGACCAAGCTCGCCGAGGACCAGCTGCCCAAGTCCATGCTTGACCTGGCCAAGCCGGAGTGGAAGGGCAAGTGGGCCGCCTCACCCAGCGGCGCCGACTTCCAGGCCATCGTCTCCGCGCTCCTTGAACTCAAGGGCGAGTCCGCCACCGAAGAGTGGCTGAAGGGCATGAAGGAGAACTCCAAGGCCTACAAGGGCAACAGCACCGCCATGAAGGCCGTCAACGCCGGCGAAGTGGATGCCGCCCTGATCTACCACTACTACTACTACGGTGACCAGGCCAAGACCGGCGAGAACTCCAGCAACGTCACACCGTACTACTTCAAGAACCAGGACCCGGGCGCCTTCCTGTCCGTCTCCGGCGGCGGCGTGCTGAAGTCCTCCAAGAATGCTGCCGCTGCGCAGGAGTTCCTGAAGTTCATCACCGGCAAGAAGGGCCAGGAGGTCCTCAAGAACGGCACGTCCTTCGAGTACGCCATCGGCTCCGACGTTCCCGCCAATGACAAGCTGGTTCCCATCAAGGACCTGCAGGCGCCCAAGGTTGACGCCGCCAAGCTCAACTCCGAAAAGGTCACCGATCTGATGACCCAGGCGGGACTACTCTAATTCCGTGACCTCCGATCTATCGGCTCCCCCAAGGGCGGGCACGACGACGGCGGGCCGGGGCACCAGCCCCCGCCCGCCTTTCGGCGTTTCCGCTGTGTCCGTCCTGGCGGTGCTGATCGCCCTGTTCTCCCTCGTCCCGCTGGGGTACGTGGCCTACATGACGGTGGCAACCGGGTGGGATACCGCCGTCGGACTTATCCTGCGGCCCCGCGTGGGCGAACTGCTGCTGAACACCCTGCTCCTGATGGCCGCCACCATCCCGCTGTGCCTGCTGCTTGGTGTGGCCGGGGCGTGGCTGGTGGAACGGACCAAGCTGCGCGGCCACCGGATCTGGGCCGTGCTGCTGGCCGCTCCGCTGGCCGTCCCCGCGTTCGTCAACAGCTACGCCTGGGTTTCCGCCATCCCGTCGCTGGGGGGACTTTGGTCCGGAATCCTGATTTCCACGCTGTCCTATTTCCCGCTGGTCTACATCCCGGCCGCTGCCACGCTGAGCCGGCTGGACCCTGCCATCGAGCAGTCCGCCGCGGCCCTGGGACTGGGCGCCTGGCGGACCTTCTTCCGCGTGGTGCTCCCTCAGCTCCGGATCGCCCTCACCGGCGGGGCCCTGCTGGTGGGGCTGCACCTGCTCGCCGAATACGGAGCGTTCGCCATGATCCGGTTCGACACCTTCACCACCGCGATCATGACGCAGTACCAGTCAACCTTCAACGGTGCGGCCGGGAACATGCTGGCCAGTGTGCTGGTGTTCTTCTGCCTGCTCCTGCTGGTCGCCGAGGTCCGCAGCCGCGGCACCGCCCGCTACGCGAGGATCGGCTCCGGCGTGCAGGCGAAGGCACTGCGGCTCCCGCTGCACGCCTACCAGCTGCCCGCCCAGCTGTTCCTGCTGGCACTGACCGCCCTGGCCTTCGGCCTCCCGCTGTACTACGTCATGCGCTGGATCCTGGCCGGCGGTGCTGACATCTGGACTGCGTCCGAGTTCCTCCCGGCCCTTCTCAGCACCTTCACCTACGGCCTCGCCGGCGCCGCAGCCACCACCGTGGTGGCCTTCCCCATGGCGTACCTGGCCGTGCGCCACCCGGGCTGGTTCAGCAAGTCCCTGGAACTGTCCAACTACGTCACCAGCTCCATGCCCGGCATCGTGGTGGCGCTGGCGTTCGTCACCGTCAGCATCCGCATGGTTCCCGGGGTGTACCAGACCGCGGGGCTGCTGGTGGCCGCCTACGTACTGCTCTTCCTCCCCCGGGCCCTGGTGAACCTGCGGGCCGGCCTGGCGCAGGCCCCCAAGGAACTGGACGAGGCTGCCCAGGCGCTGGGCAAGCCCCCGCTGCTGGCCTTCATCCGCGTCACCCTGCGGCTCACCGCCCCGGCCGCCGCCGGCGGCGCCGCCCTGGTGTTCCTGGCCATCGCCAACGAGCTGACCGCCACCTTGCTGCTGTCCCCCAACGGCACCAGGACCCTGGCCACGGAGTTCTGGAGCAAGAGCAGCGAAATCGACTACGCCGGCGCTGCGCCCTACGCGCTGCTGATGATCCTGCTCTCCGCCCCCATGACCTATCTCCTCTTCCAACAGTCCAAGAAAGTAGCCGGACAGTGACAGCACCATCAACCCGCAGGCTGCCCGGGCCGCGGGTGGCCCCCTCCGTGGCAGCAACCACCAACAGCCACCTGCAGATCACGGACGTCACCAAGAACTTCGGCTCGCAGGCGGTGCTGAGGGGCGTCAACCTGTCCGTGGCCAAGGGCGGCACCACCGCCATCGTGGGCCCGTCCGGTTCGGGGAAGACCACGCTCCTGCGCCTGATTGCCGGGTTTGAACACCCGGACACCGGGACCATTGCGCTCAACGGCACCACGGTGGCGGGCGACGGCGCGTGGCTGCCGGCGCACAAGCGGCAGATCGGGTACGTGGCCCAGGACGGCGCCCTGTTCCCGCACCTGACGGTGGGCCAGAACGTGGCGTTCGGGCTGCATGCCGACAAGCTCGACGGCGGCCGCCGCGCCGTTGCCGCCCGCGTGGCAGAGCTCCTGGAAATGGTGTCGCTGGATGCGTCCATGGCCAAGCGCCGGCCGCACCAGCTCTCCGGCGGGCAGCAGCAGCGGGTTGCCCTGGCCCGTGCGCTGGCCCGTGAACCCGAGCTGATGCTCCTGGACGAACCGTTCTCCGCCCTGGACGCCGGCCTCCGCGTTGCCACCCGACGCGCCGTGGCCAAGGTCCTGGCCGAAACCGGCGTCACCACCATCCTGGTCACGCACGACCAGGCCGAAGCCCTGTCCTTCGCGGACCAGGTGGCCGTGATGCGCGGCGGCAAGCTGGCGCAGATCGGCAACCCTTTCGTGGTCTACACCCGCCCCGCGGACCGGGCCACCGCCGAGTTCCTGGGCGACGCCGTCATCCTTGACGCCTGGCTGGAAGGAACGCTGGCCACCTGTTCCCTGGGCGGGATCCCGGTGCGCCGGCCCCCGGCACAGGGACGGGTGCAGCTGATGCTGCGGCCGGAACAGATCCGCATCGCCGAGGACGGCCCCATCCGCGGCGTCGTGGTGGACACCGACTACTTCGGCCCCGAAACCACGGTCCGGCTGAAGCTGAACGTGCCCAAGGAAGTGGCGGAGCACGCCGACCACCGCTACCCGGGCGGTGGCGAAGTGATCACCATCCGGCACTGGAACGCCTCCATCGCCCGGCCCGGGATGGAGCTGTGCCTGCGGGTGGTGGGCGAAGCCGTCGCGTTCCCCATGGACGACTGAGCCCCCCTCCGGTTCTGGCCGCGTGTCAGAAGCCTGTTCGCGTATCCGAACCTACAAGGCCCGGACCAGCGAACAAGATCCTGACAGGCCACCCATCGGCCTCGATTCCCGCTGGCGACACAGGAAAATCACTCCACGGAAACACTTCGGCAATGTGTCCACGGCAAGCTGTGCTTACGGGGACACAACAGCAGGAGGCAGTCCATCATGGAGGCACAAGGAATACGCACGGCCCAGCTCCGCATCGGGGACCAGATCGAGGCGTGGCACAGGGGCAGGCTCTTCCACAAAGGCAAGGTGACCGACGTCGTTCCGGCCCTTGAACTCTTCTGGATCCTGGACGCCCGGACCGGCACGCGGAAGCTGCTGGACCCCGAGGCACTGGAGATCCGCCACGTGGAGCTGGCTCCGGCCACCCTGGAAGTCCCGGCCACAGCCCAGCCCCCGGCCCAGCCCCTCGCCCCCGCGTAGCGCGCGGGCGGGCAGGCTTTAGGCGCGGTCCTGGTAGACGTCCGGGACGCCGTCGTGGTCCGAATCCACCCGCTCCAGCTCTTCGGCGAGCCGGTACTGCCGGTTGCGGGTCCGCAGCACGGCCGTTGCCAGCAGCGCGGCGATCAGTGACGCGGCCAGGATGCCCACCTTCGCGTGGTCGTCATGCAGGCTGCCGTTGCCGAAGCTGAGCTCCGCAACGAGCAGGGAAACGGTGAAGCCGATCCCCGCCAGCAGGGCAACGCCAAACACGTCGATCCATTTGAAGGAGCTGTCCAGGGTGGCCCTGGTGGCTTTGGTGAGGATCCACGTTGTGGCCAGGATGCCGATCGGCTTGCCCAGGACCAAGCCCAGGATGATGCCCAGCGCCACCGGATCCGCCAGGGCCGAGCCCAGCCCCGCCCAGCCGCCCACGGCTACGCCGGCGGAGAAGAACGCGAAGACAGGCACTGCCACGCCGGCGGAAATCGGACGGAACCGGTGTTCGAAGATCTCGGCCAGCCCGGGGCCGGCGTCGGGCCCGCCGGAGGCCTGCGACCGGATCACCGGAATCGCGAAGCCCAGCAGCACCCCGGCCACGGTGGCGTGGATGCCGGAGGCGTGCACCAACGCCCACGTCACGGCCCCGAGCGGCAGCAGGACCAGCCACGCGGCGGCGGCATGGAGGCCAAAGAACCGGCGGAACTTCTGCGCCAGGAAGGCGTAGACGGCCAGGGGAACCAGCGCCAGGAGCAGGGGCCCCACCTGGATGTCGCTGGAGTAGAAGACTGCGATGATGGTGATGGCGATGAGGTCATCCACCACGGCGAGGGTGAGCAGGAAGATCCGCAGGGCGCTGGGCAGGTGGGAGCCGATAATCGCCAGGACGGCAACGGCAAACGCAATATCGGTTGCGGTGGGGATGGCCCAGCCGCGGAGTGTCTCCGGGCTGGCGAGGTTGACGACGGCGTAGATCACCGCCGGGACGGCCACGCCCCCCACGGCGGCCGCCACCGGCACTACCGACTTGCTGATCTGGCGGAGGTCGCCGGCCACGAATTCGCGTTTGAGCTCCAGGCCCACCAGGAAGAAGAAGATGGCCAGCAGCCCGTCCGCCGCCCAAGCCCCAAGGCTCAGTTCAAGATGCCACGGCTCGTAACCGACCTTGAAGTCCCGAAGGGCGAAGTAGCTGTCCGATCCCGGGGAGTTGGCCCAGATCAGCGCGATGACGGCGGCGGTGACCAGGAGGGCGCCGCCCACGGTCTCCTTGCGGAGGATCTCCCCGATCCGCAGTGCCTCGGCGTAACTGCCGCGCGAAAAGACGATGGAACCAAAAACCCTGTTCCGGCGTGGGGTGGGCGGTGTGGAGTTCATCCAGGTGTCCTTAAATCCGGGTTCGACAAATCCATGCCGACCAGACTTCCCGGCGCACCTCCTGCCATCCTACGGGTAACAGGCCTCAGCCCGCGCGGCGGCCTCCGGCGTGGTCTGCCGTGCCATGCACCTGGATGGCACGCACGGCCCGGTCCAGGTAGATCCGGGCCTCCGGGGAATTGGCCAGCTGTACCAGTTCCGCGGCCACCGCCACCAGTTTGACGTTGCGGTGGCTGCTGGTGGTCACGAGCATTTGAAAGGCCTCATCGGAGCCAAGTTTCAGCTGGCCCATGAGGATGCCCCGGGCCTGGTCGATTACCGTGCGGGTTGCCGTCGCGCCCGCCACGGCATCACGCGCCGTCTGTTCGGTTTCGCGCTGCAGGGTTTTGCTGAAGTCCACCATCACGCCTTCCAGCGCCACAACTGATCCATTGTCGCCAAGGACCGCCTCGCCGGAGGTCAGCACGCGCCGCGTCTTTCCCTTGGCGTCGACGATGCGGTGGTACATGCAGAAGAAACCGCCGGTGCTGGAAACCTGGGCCACGATTTCTTCGCACCGCTCCCGGTCGTCGGGATGCTTGTGCGCGAAGACCAATTCCAGCGTGGGAACAACCTCGCCCCGCTGGTAGCCGTGCAGCCGGAACATCCCGTCCGACCATTGAAAGGTTGGGCCTGCCGGTTCCATGTCCAGCCTGAAGATGCCGGCGTCGTCGCTTTCACAGTCCCCTAGAGCACTGGAATACGTGTACACGTCGCTGCGCTCCGTCACAGGTCCACCTCCCGCGCGCACGCGGCCCCCAGCGGGCCGGCGTTGTCCTCGCTCCTTCCAGTATGGGCGCGCCGGCGAACAGAAGGTAGTGCGGGAGGTCCCATGGAACTCCTTTGCAAAATGCGTTATGGTGCTTGACCCTGATACCCCTAGGGGGTAAATTGGCGGCGTTGTCAGTGAAGTGGTATGTCCCGGCTGGTGCAGCTGCACCAGCCTTTTACAGCCGTTCAACCCCAGCGCCCCTTGATTTCCCTCAACGGATTGGAACTGACATGAACAGCGGGAACCGTCCCCAGCTCCCCCTCGCATCGTCCGGCTGCAGCTGCTGCGCCCCTGCCGACGCTGCAAAGCCCGCCGGCATCCTCCCTGCAACTGCCCTGCAGGAGCTGCCCTCCGCCGTCGTCCCTGCGGACGCCTCTGCCCCCACCCAGCGCGACTTCGGGGTGGAGGGCATGACCTGCGGTCATTGCGTCCAGTCTGTCGAGACGGCCGTGTCAGCCCTTCCGGGCGTCACCTCGGCCTCCGTCGACCTGGTGCCAAGCGGCCGCTCCAGGCTTGCCGTGACCGGTTCGGCGTCTGACGCCGACGTCCGCCAGGCTGTGGCTGCGGCCGGCTACGCCGTGGCCTGACACGGACCGCGCCCATGGCGCAGCCCGCATAATATTTCCGCAGGCCCGGTTGGCGCCGGGCAGCGATTGCCTCCAAGGAGGAACAATGGACCCGCACGACACGCAGGACCGCCACAACATGCACCACCCGGGCGGCCAACACGACCACCACCAGCCGCCCAGCGGGACGCTGACTGAGCCTCCGGCCCACGGCGCGGGCCATCCAGGGCACGGTGGACACGGGCAGCATGACGACGACCACACCGTCCACACCCACGGCCAGCACGCGGGGCACAGCACGGCCATGTTCAAGAACAAGTTCTGGCTCACCCTGGCCCTTGCCGTCCCTGTGGTCTACTTCAGCCCCATGATGGCCCACCTCCTGGGCTACATGCCGCCCGAGTTCCCCGGCTCCGCCTGGATTCCACCGGTCCTGGGCACCGTGATTTTCCTCTACGGCGGCCAGCCGTTCCTCAAGGGCGGCCTGCAGGAACTCAAGGACCGCACGCCGGGAATGATGCTGCTGATCGCCATGGCCATCAGCGTGGCCTTCGCCGCGTCCTGGGTCACCAGCCTGGGGATCGGCGGATTCGACCTCGACTTCTGGTGGGAGCTGGCACTGCTGGTGGCCATCATGCTCCTGGGGCACTGGATTGAAATGCGCGCCCTCGGGTCCGCGCAAGGCGCCCTTGACGCCCTCGCCGCGCTGCTGCCGGACGAGGCCGAACGCATCACCGACAGCGGGACCGAGACAGTTCCCGTGTCCGAACTGAACCCCGGCGACCTGGTCCTGGTCCGTCCCGGGGCCCGCATGCCCGCCGACGGCAACGTGGTGGACGGGCAGGCCGAGTTCGACGAATCCATGATTACCGGTGAGTCCAAAACCGTGGCGCGCGGAGCCGGCGACCCCGTCGTGGCCGGAACCGTGGCCACGGACAGCAGCGTCCGGGTCCGGGTCACGGCTGTGGGCGACCAGACCGCCCTGGCCGGCATCCAGCGCCTGGTGGAGGAAGCACAGGCCTCGTCATCGCGCGCACAGGCACTGGCCGACCGCGCCGCCGCCTTCCTCTTCTGCTTTGCCGCGGGCGCCGGAGTCCTGACGTTCATCGCCTGGACGCTGCTGGGAAGCGTCCCCGACGCCGTCACCCGTACGGTCACCGTCCTGGTCATTGCCTGCCCGCACGCCCTTGGCCTGGCCATCCCGCTGGTGATCGCCATTTCCACCGAGCAGGCAGCGCGCGCCGGAGTCCTGATCAAGAACCGGATGGCGCTGGAACGCATGCGCACCATCGACGTTGTCCTGTTCGACAAGACCGGCACCCTGACCACCGGTGAGCCCGAACTGAAGGACATCGCCGTGGCTGAAGGAGCAGGTGCCGATGCGGTACTGGCCCTAGCCGCCGCCGTGGAGTCCGACAGCGAGCACCCGGTGGCGCGGGCCATCGTGCGGGCAGCCAAGGCGCGGAACCTCGCGCTGCCCCCGGCCACCGGCTTCACCTCGCTGACGGGACGCGGCGTCCGGGCCAACGTGGACGGCCGTACGGTGCACGTGGGCGGGCCGGCCCTCCTGCGCGAGCTCGGCGTCGTCGAACCCGCCGCTCTGGCGGCCAGCACGCGGGCATGGATGGACCGCGGAGCCGCCGTGCTGCACGTGGTCGACGACGGCAACGTCCTGGGTGCCGTGAGCATGGAGGACGCGGTGCGGCCGGAGTCGCGGCAGGCCGTGTCAGCCCTGCAGCGGCGCGGCGTCAAGGTGGCCATGGTCACCGGCGATGCGCACCAGGTGGCGAAGGCAGTGGCCGCGGACTTGGACATCGACGAGGTGTTCGCCGAGGTCCTGCCCGCGGACAAGGACAAGAAAGTGGCCGAGCTGCAGGGCCGCGGACTGAAGGTTGCCATGGTGGGCGACGGCGTCAACGACTCCCCTGCGCTGGCCCGCGCCGAGGTGGGGATTGCCATCGGCGCCGGAACCGACGTGGCAGTGGAGTCCGCCGGCGTGGTCCTGGCCGGGAATGATCCGCGTGCCGTACTGTCCATGGTTGACCTGTCCCGGGCAAGCTACCGGAAGATGTGGCAGAACCTCGTATGGGCCACCGGCTACAACGTCCTGTCCGTGCCCTTGGCCGCCGGTGTCCTGGCGTTCGCCGGCGTGGTGCTCTCCCCCGCGGCGGGGGCGGTGCTGATGTCCGCCTCCACGATTGTGGTGGCACTGAACGCCCAGCTCCTCCGGCGCCTGAAACTGAACCCTTCCGAGGTACGTTGAACATTCCAGACCAATGGAAGGAGGGACGGCCATGACCACCCGCGCCGCGGCGTCCCTCCTTCGCCGTGCCTGGCTGCTCGCAGCTGCCCTGGCCGTCATCGCGGGGCTGCTGGGCATGCATGTGCTCACCTCCGGGCATGGCTCGCACGGGACAGGGTCCAACGCCCTGCACGAGGCAGTGTCCAACCCCTCGCACGGGGACGGGCACGCCGCCGTCGCGCCTTCTGCTGCGGGTGACCTTTCCGCCCATGCCGCCCACCACGCCGCCGCAGCTGCCGTGGACGCGCCCGGCTTTGCCTTTGCCGCCTGCGGCGATTCCTGCCCGAATGCGCAGGAATCGGGCGCGCCCTGCGTCCCCTCTGCGCCCAGCGGCCCGGTCACTATTTCCCCGCCGCAGGCATCCCTGGCCGCCCTTCCGCTGCTGCCAACGGACAGCGGCGCGGGCTCGGCCTACTACTATCTGCCGCCCAGCCCCACACCCTGCGACCTGTCCATCAGCCGGACGTAAACCGGACTGCGCCACCCCAACACGGCCCAGTCCACCTACTTCCCTGAAGGACAACACCCATGAAGACCTCCATCAAGACCCTGTCCATTACTGCCGTCCTGGCTGCCTCACTCGGCCTCGCAGGCTGCGCCGCAAATGCAGGTTCCGGCAACAGCATGCCCATGGACCACGGCAGCTCCGGCCCCATGTCCAGCACGATGCCCAGCGCCAGCATGATGCCCAGCGCCAGCGCCGACCACAACCAGGCGGACATCATGTTTTCCCAGATGATGATCCCGCACCACGCGCAGGCAGTGGAGATGAGCGGCATCATCCTGGGCAAGCAGGACATGCCCGCGGAAGTGACGGCACTCGCCACCAAGATCAAGGCGGCCCAGGCACCCGAGATCGAGCAGATGACCGGCTGGCTCAAGGGCTGGAACATGCCCACCATGATGAGCGACCACACCGGTCACAGCATGACGGGCATGGTGGACGACGACGGGATCGACAAGCTCAAGTCCGCCACCGGGACCGATGCTGCGCGGCTGTTCCTGGAGCAGATGATCGGCCATCATGAGGGCGCCATCGACATGGCACAGCAGGAGATCAGCGCCGGTAAATTCCCGGACGCCGTAAAACTGTCCCATGACATCGTGGACGCGCAGCAGGCGGAGATCACGCAGATGAAGCAGCTGCTGGCCACGCTCTAGCAACGCGGACCTCACCCCTCCTGCCTCGGCGGGAAAGGCGGACGGCGCGGCGGCGGCACCCAGTCCGGGGCCGGCGTCGCGCCGTTGCGTGTTAAGTTGAAGGCACGGGTTAAGTTGAAAGTCACGGGCCCCAACGGATCCGCCGCCAGCTGGGAAAGAGAACATCTCCTTGGACACTTCCGCACCAGTACGAATCCTGACCGTCTGCACCGGCAACATCTGCCGGTCACCGGTGGCCGAACGGCTGCTGCAGGCAGGACTCGACCAGGTGGTCCCCGGCGGTTTCCACGTCTCCAGCGCCGGCACGCGCGCCCTGGTGGGCGAGCCCATGCAACCCATCTCGGCGGACATCGTGCGGACGTTCGGCGGCGACCCCGACGGGTTCGCGGCCCGGCAGCTCACCCCCAGGATCCTGCGCGGCGTGGACCTGGTGCTCACCATGACGTCCGGGCACCGCGGCGAGGTCCTGCAGCTTGATGCCTCCCTGCTCAAGCGGACTTTCACCATCCGCGAGCTTGCCCGCATGCTCGACGTCCTGGACCGGAGGGCGGCTGACGCTCCTGGCCAGCCCGCCGCCGTCGCACCTTCTGCGGGTGGCGGCACCAACGCGCCCGACGACGATTCCCGGCTCGCTGCCAACGCCGGCTTGTGGCGCGGGCTGCCTGCCCGGGCCGCCGGCGTGCGGCACCTTTCCCTTCCCGCCGACCCCACGGACAACGACATCGTGGACCCGTACCGCCGTGCACCCGAGGTCTACAGGGAGATGGAGGACCAGCTGGCGCCGGCCATTGTCTCCATCCTGCGGCATGCCCGCCTGAATGCGCCGCTGAGCCCGGACGCCGCCCAGCTGTAAGGTGACAGTTTGGCTACTCCTGTAGCCAATGGGGCCCTGCCGGACGGACACTGATCCCACCAGTCACAATGAGGTGAGGCGTCATGAGCATTCCAGGCGGTTCTGATCCGTCCGGCACCGGCGGCCCCCGGCAGCTCCGGGCCGCAGCCCACAGGCCAATCCGCCCACCGGCCCGCCTGGCTGGTTGCGCTGGGCCGCCGCCGCTGGATCACGGCACTGGTGGTGCTGGCACTCGTGGTGGCCGCCGGCGTCGCGGTCTTCAGCCTGAACCGCGCCGGCCAGCAAGCGCAGCCGGCAGCCACCCAGACCCAGACCCCTACCGAAACGCCTACGCCTACCCCAACTCCTTCTGAAACGGCCCCGCCTGCGCCTGCTCCCCCACCCCCGCCTGCCCCGATCCCGGAACTGCCTGCAGCCCCGATGAACATCCTGGTGATCGGCAGCGACATCCGCGGGGGCACTCCGGCACGGGACGCGGCCGCGCACACGGCAGCCACCGGCGAAGCCCAGGACCAGCGGGCAGATTCCCTGATGGTGGTCCACGTCCCGGCCGACCGTCGGAACCTGTATCTCATCTCGATCAACCGCGACAACTGGGTGGATATCCCCGGCTACGGCGGCGCCAAGATTAACGCCGCGCTGCAGTATGGCGGCATCGACATGCAGACAGCCACAGTCCAGCAACTGCTGGGAATCACCATCGACCACACCCTGATGCTGGACTTCGGCGGGTTCAAGATCCTGGTGGACGGCCTGGGCGGGATCGACGTCAACGTGCCCATCCCGTTCCAGTCCAGCATTGAGACCCAGCACGTCTTCGCCGCCGGCATGAACCACCTGGATGGCCAGGCGGCGCTGGAGTTTTCCCGCGAGCGCTACGCTTTCCCGGACGGCGACTTCCAGCGGGTCCGCGACCAGCAGATCATGCTCCGCGCCATCCTGGCCCGCCTCACCTCAGGCGGCGCCCTGAACGACGTGAACGCCGTGCGGTCCCTGGTTGATTTCGCCTCCTGCTGCCTCACCGTGGACAAGGGCTTTGACCCCGTCCAGGCCGCCATCCTCGCGTACAGCCTGCGGAACCTGGACGTAAACGCGATCGGCAGCATGACCCTGCCGACCGCGGGCTCCGGCTTCGTGGCCGGGCAGTCCGTGCTGTTTCCCGACTACGGCGGCATCGCGGCCGTCGGTGCCGCGCTCCGGGAGGGCCGGATCGGCGACTTCGCGAAGCCATAGCCCGCGAGGGGCCAAAGGCAGCGCCGCTGAGCCGCGGGTGCCGCTGTCGGCGGTTATTTTGCGCCGCCCCCTGGGTACGCGACTTGTAGTGTCCCTGTATTCGGCACAGCATTCGGCATGGTGAGGACGGGGTGATTTCTTGAAGGACACTTCAGAGAACAGGGCAGCAGCCAACGACGACGGCCTGACGGAGGCTGTCCAGCAAGCCGGGGCGGTGGAGCTGCTGCTGATCCGGCATGGTGAGAGCGAAGGCAACGTTGCGGCTACGGAGGCCCGCGAGGCTGGCGTGGAGGTCATCGAGGTTCCCGCCCGGGATGCGGACGTGGACCTGTCCGCAACCGGCAGGGACCAGGCCAAGGCGCTGGGAACGGCACTGGGACGGATCGCAGCGGAGTTCCGCCCGGACGCGGTGGTGTCCTCCCCGTATGCCCGGGCACGCCAGACGGCTGAGATTGCCGTGGAAACGGCAGGCTGGCCACTGCAGGTACGCACGGACGAACGCCTCCGGGACCGCGAACTGGGCATCCTGGACCGCCTCACCCGGCTGGGCGTGGAGAACCGCTACCCCGAGGAATCCGAACGCCGGGACTGGCTGGGCAAACTCTACTATCGGCCGCCGGGAGGGGAATCCTGGGCGGACGTGGCGCTGCGGCTGCGGTCCGTCCTGGCGGAGCTGAACAATCTTGGCATGGGCCAGCGGGTCATGCTGGTGTGCCACGATGCCGTGATCATGCTGTTCCGGTATGTCCTGGAAGGGCTCAGCGAAAAGGAACTGCTGGACTTGGCGGCCAGGGAGGCCATCCTCAACGCATCGCTGACCCGGTTCGTCCGGCCCTCCGGAGTGGGGCCCTGGACGCTGGAGAGCTTCAACGTGGCCGACCATCTGGCCGAGCAGGGCGTCACGGTCACCCAGCACGCGGGAGACACCAGTGTCCGCCCGCGGTGATGCATCCGGCGCCACCCTGGTGACGCCGTCGCTCCTGCGGGAGTGGCCGCTGCCGGCGCCGGGCTCGGACAAGTATTCCCGGGGTTCTGTGCTGGTGGTTGGCGGAGCCCGGGCCACCCCCGGAGCGGCCCTCCTCGCCGGCGCCGCAGCCCTGCGCGCCGGCGCCGGAAAACTCACGCTGGCCGTGGCCGAGTCGGTATCCGTACAGCTCGGGGTGGCGATGCCCGAGTGCGGGTCCATTGGCCTTCCGGAGACTGCGGACGGCTCCGTCAAGGCCGAGCTGGACCGGATTGCCTCCTACCTGGACAAGGCTGACAGCGTCCTGGTGGGGCCTGGCCTGGATGATCCGGACCTTGCCGGCGAGCTGCTGGAAGCGATGCTCAGGCGCGAGACAGACGCCGAAAGCGGCTCCACTGGCAGCGGCTCCAAAGGTGACGCTGACGCCAAGGAAGCCCCCGCCGTCGTCCTCGACGCCTACGCCCTGGGCGCACTGGTACCGCTGGAGGACCGCCTGGACCCCTGGCGCGGCCGGCTGATCCTCACCCCCAACCCAAAGGAAGCCGAAGTTCTGCTGGGACGGGACGTGAATGACCTCGAAAAGGACCTGGCCGAGATTTCCGCCAGGTTCGGCGCCGTGGTCAGCTGCCAGGGGCTGATAACCCAGCCGCCGGGCCTGAATCCGGACGAGCCGGAGCTGTGGAAGATCACCACGGGGTACGGCGGGCTGGGCACGTCCGGAAGTGGCGATGTCCTCGCGGGAGCGATTGCCGGGTTCCGTGCCCGCGGAACCACCGGCGCCCAGGCAGCCTGCTGGGGAACCCACCTGCATGCCGCTGCGGCGGACCGCCTGGCCAGCAGGCTGGGGCCGCTCGGGTTCCTGGCCCGCGAGCTGGCCGACGAACTGCCCGCCCTGATGCTGGAATTCAGCGTCTGACGCCGGCGTCGGGAAGCCGGCGCACGGGCGGCCCCCGGCCGAAGCCGGGGGCCGCCGTATCGGGAGGTCAAGGCCCAAGCTGCCGATGCGCTGTCTGGCGCTGTGGCGTTGCACAGATGGCGATTCGCCCCAAAAAGGCAGTCAACAGATATGCCCGCCTCCCGAGCCTTTACGGGATCCTCTTTGGGTCCCCGTACTGATCTTCGCTCTGATGTAGATTTTTTAGCACTGCAGCAGCAGGTCTTCAAGGGGTTGCGCCACGGTTTTTTGGTGATTTTTTGGGTCCGGCCGGGCCCTTTCACCGGGTTGCCCGCAGCAGAGGAAAGGGACCCTCCACCACAGCTGTCGCTGTGTGGAAGGCCCCTTTTGGGAGTCATAGTTCCAGCAGGTTCCGGTCAGTCCCTGGTGGGGTCCGGCCGCAGCGGCGCGGGCCCTGGATCCGGCACCGGCAGCGGGCCGGGCGCCGGCGGTGCCGGGAACGGATTTGGTGACGGCGGGCCGGGCGGACGCGGCTGGGTGGGATCCGGCGATGTAGGCTCCGGACCGGGTTCGGGCGGAAACGGCTCAGGTTCGTGCACTGGCGGGATGGTCATGAAACTTCCCCTCTCACGCTGGTTGGATCAAACGCTCGGCGGATCACAGTGGGCGGATGTGCCTTGAACTGACCAGAATACGCCCGCAGCCCGTCCGCAACTACCCTCCCCGCCCCCGTTGCCCTATCGGGTTTGGTCCCTAAAAGGCAGCTTTAGGAGCCATAAGTGATGGAGCATCACGACGGCGGAAGGTCGCCGCAGTCCCGGGGCGCACCTAATCCCGGGCGGCACCGACCAGACGGAGCCAGTCGAGCAACTGGGCCGGGTCCGCCTCGCCGCAACGGAAGCCCACGTAACCGTCGGGGCGGACCGCAACCACGCCCCGGCCGGGGTGGCTGACGAGCCGGTGCACGTGAAGCAACTGGGGCCGGTTCTCCACCGCCGCGGCGGCGGGGCCCGCACCCAGCGCGAGCGGGCCGGCGTCGCGCTCCAGCAAAAGGTGGATGCCCGGCACGGCGGTCAGTTCGTGAAGGCGGACAAGTTGCCCGTCCACCGAAGCCGCAGCGTCCGGCAGCCGCTGACCGGGACGCGGCCACTTTCCGGCACGGGGAGTGCCCTCGCGGGAGATGGCGCTGTTCCGGTAGTTCACGAACGGCTGGGCCAGCAGCCTGATTCCCCTGGCGGTGAGCCACTGCTGGCGGAGCAGCGGCGGCAGGACCGGAGCGAACGCGGGCAGGACGCCGCGGGCCAGGCGCGCCACGGGGTGCGGCGAGGCTTCACCGAAGAAGATCAGGTGCGTCAACGCCAGCACCCGCCGGGCCGCGGGAAGCCGCTCCAGGCCGTAGGTTTCCAGCAGTTCCGGAAGCGGCCTGCCGGCGGTCGAGGCGAACCCCAGCTTCCAGCCGAGGTTGAGGGCGTCCAGAATGCCGTTGTTCATGCCCTGTCCTCCCGCCGGTGAGTGGGCATGCGCGGCGTCACCGGCAAGGAATACCGGGCTGGTGCCGAATGTGCTGGCAATGCGGTGCTGCAGCGCGACCTGCGCGGACCAACGCACCTCCCGCACAGCGGCGTCCAGGCCCGACTCCCTGACCAGCCGCGCCACCTCGTCCGGCGGTACGGGCGGACCCAATTGGCCGAAGGACGCGCCTGGCCCCGGTGCTGCCGGCCGGGTGGCCAGCAGCCGCCACGTGGCCCCCTCGCCCAGTGCGAAAAGGAACGCCAGGCCGCCGCTCCCCACCGCCACGTGCAACAGCCCCGGATCCAGGGGCCCATCAAGTTCAAGGTCGGCCAGGACTGCCTCCACCCGGTACGGTCCGCCGCGCCACCGTGCACCGGTTATGCCTCGGACGGTGCTGGATTGCCCGTCGCAGCCGGCCAGGAAGCGGGAAACGTGATGGCCAGGCCAGTTGGGTCCATGCAGCCTGGCGTGGACCAGGCCGCTGTGCGGTCCTTGGGCCGGACGGTCTTCGTTGTGTAAACCACGGAACTCCACGCCCCAGTCCACCCGCACGCCCCGGGCCTGCAGCGCCTCCCAGAGAACCTCCTCGACGTCGGCCTGCCGCACCAGGGTCAGGTGCGGGAACGCGGTGTCCGGGAGGTCCGCGTGCCCCAGGCGGGCTGCGACCACCCGCCGTCCCAGGTGGATCCGTGCTTCGGGCGTCGTGTCTGCCCGGTCCAGCAGCATATCCGTCACGCCCAGCGGGCGGAGGCCCTCCAGTGCCCGGGCATGCAGCATCAGCGCCCTCGAGGGACGGACCCGGTGCTCCCGCCGGTCCACCACCCGCACGGTGGCGCCGTGGGAATGGGCCTGGAGGGCGGTGGTGAGCCCGGCGGGACCGGCGCCGACCACTAAAAGGTCGGTGTCCGCCGTCGTGCCTTGCCCGCCGTCCATGCGCGCCCGGCCGTCACTTCTGGGTGCGGAGCCGCCACCAGGCGTGGTCTGGTCCCACCGCCGCGATCCTGGCGGGGTCCGCCAGGACCTGGTCTCGGCGCAGCCCAGGCAGCACTTTGTAGCTGATCGAGCCGCGAACGCTGACCAGTTCCAGGACCCGCCAGAGGGCCGAAGCGTACTTGCGGGCCCGCTCGGCACCGTCCCACTCATAGAGCCCGCGGTAGGCGCCGAAGGTGTCGTGGGCGCACCAGAGCTTGGAAACGAAGCCCGGGAACCCCACGAAGAGCGGGGTGTTCAGGATGCTTTCCGCCTCGAACAGGCGGTGTGCCCGGCCGCGTACCAGCCGCAGCGTGAACGCCACCACCAGGACACAGGGCTCACTGGGCTGGCGGTCGACGGCGGTCTCCCGGTAGACCCGCGACGTGCTTCCGTCGGCGAAGCGCAGCACCCGGCCCACGTTCTCCTTGGGCAGGTGCACCCGCCGGCGCGCCAGCAGCACGCAGGATGTTCCGACATAGCGGGCCACCGCAAGCCATGCTTTGGCCCGGGGAGCGGGTCCGGTTTCGAGTGTCATGGCGTTCTCCTTTCCCTGCAGCGCCTCCGTGCAGCGCCCTTCCAGCCTGCCCGGCACCGCGGGCAGGACCAAGAGTCTTTCGCCCCGTTCCACACTGTCGCTTCTCCCCCGTCAGCGAACGGCCTGCCGGCTTGCTGGCGGCGGTCTATATATTGAATCCATGACCTCCACTTCCCTGCAGGATTCCACCGGCACCGCCATTCCCGCTCCCCCGGTTGCCAAAAAAATCCCTACCGAACGCACCCATCACGGGGAGACGTTCGTGGACAACTACGAGTGGCTGCGGGACAAGGAGTCGCCGGAAGTGGTGGAGCACCTGTGGGCCGAGAACGCCTACCAGGAAGCGGTCACCGCGCGCCAGGAGCCGCTTCGCGAGGCCATCTTCCAGGAGATCAAGGGCCGCACCCAGGAAACCGACCTTTCGGTCCCGCACCGCAAGGACGGCTGGTGGTACTTCAGCCGCTCCGCCGAAGGCAAGGAATACGGCATCCACTGCCGCGTGAAGGCGCAGGACACCGGGGACAAGGTGGCTGACTGGACTCCCCCGGCAGTGGAGGCCGGGGTGGGCATTCCCGGCGAGGAAATCCTGCTGGACGGCAACGTCGAAGCCGAAGGCAAGCCGTTCTTCTCTGTGGGCGGCACCGCTGTCACCGTGGACGGCAACCTGTACGCCTATGCCGTGGACAACTCCGGCGACGAACGCTTCACGCTGCGGATCAAGGACCTGCGCACCGGCGAACTGCTGCCTGACGTCATCGAGAACATCTTCTACGGGGTTGCCTTCTCCCCGGACGGCTCCCGCCTGTTCTACACGGTGGTGGACGAGTCCTGGCGCCCCTACCAGGTGAAGGCGCACGTCCTGGGCACGCCTGTCGCCGAGGATGCTGTGGTCTACCAGGAGGACGACCCCGCGATGTGGCTGGGCTTCGAACTTTCCGCCGACCGGCGGTACCTGGTGCTGGGCATCGGCTGCTCGGAGTACAGCGAAACCAGGCTGCTCCGCTTCGACGAACCCACAGCGACGGTCAGCATCGTGATTTCCCGGGACGAACGGATCCTCTACGAAGCCGAGCCCTTCCTGCTCGACGGTGAAGAGAAAGTCCTGCTCACGCACAACCGCGGCGCCATCAACTCCATGGTCTCGCTGGCGGACCCGGCCGGGCTGCGCAAGCCGCTGGCAGAACAAACCTGGCAGACCGTCGTCGAACATTCCGGCGACGTCCGGGTGAACGGCGCCGGCGTCACCGCCACCCACCTGATCGTTTCCATCCGCAAGGACACCATCGAGCGGGTCCAGGTGATGGAACTGGCCGGACTGGGAACGCCCGCACAGCAGGAGCCCGTGGAGCCCGCGTTCGACGAGGAGCTCTACACGGCCGGGGTGGGCGGCTCCGACTATGAAGCCCCCGTGATCCGGCTGGGCTACACGTCCTACTTCACGCCGTCGCGCATCTACGACTTCGTCCTGCCCACTGTTGAGCGGCCCGCAGGCGAGCTGCTGCTGCGCAAGGAAAGCCCGGTGCTGGGCGGCTACGACGGCAGTGACTACGTGGCCATGCGTGAATGGGCGACGGCGGCGGACGGCACCCGCATCCCGCTTTCCGTGCTGCGGCACAAGAGCATCAAGCAGGATTCGACGGCGGCAGGCCTGGTGTACGGGTACGGCTCCTACGAAATGAGCATGGACCCCGGCTTTGGCATTGCCCGGCTGTCACTGCTGGACCGCGGCGTGGTGTTCGTGATCGCGCACATCCGCGGCGGCGGCGAGCTGGGCCGGCACTGGTACGAGGACGGCAAGAAGCTCACCAAGAAGAACACCTTCACCGACTTCGTTGACGCCACGGACTGGCTGGCCGGCTCGGGGTGGGTGGATCCCTCCCGCATCGCCGCGCTGGGTGGTTCGGCCGGCGGACTCCTGATGGGTGCCGTGGCCAACATGGCGCCGGAGAAGTACGCAGCCATCGTGGCCCAGGTGCCGTTCGTGGATCCGCTCACCAGCATCCTGGACCCGGACCTGCCGCTGTCCGCGCTGGAGTGGGAGGAATGGGGCAACCCCATTACCGATCCGCAGGCGTACGCCTACATGAAGTCCTACTCGCCCTACGAGAACGTGCGGGAGGTGGCGTACCCCAAGATCGCTGCCGTAACGTCCTTCAACGACACCCGCGTCCTCTACGTGGAGCCTGCCAAATGGGTACAGGAGCTGCGGAACAAGACCACAGGGTCCGAGCCGATCGTGATGAAGATCGAGATGGATGGCGGCCACGGCGGCGCCTCCGGCCGGTACGTGCAATGGCGCGAGCGGGCCTGGGACTACGCGTTCATCGCGGACGCGCTGGGCGCCACGGAGCTGCTTCCGGGTGCCGGCCTGAAGTAATCCACCGATTGCTCCCCACCGGCCCCCTAGCCTCGCAAGCTCGGCTGGGGAACCCTGCCGGCGTGGGCCCACGTAAACGCCGTTTTCAGCCCTCAATACGGCATTTACGGAGCAATCGATACGCCTCGCCGTACCCGAAAAAGCTAACCATGCTTACCATTGGGGTGCACGTGATTTCCGGGCTGGATACCAGAGGAGCAGGCATGTCGTTGAGCAAGGGAACGCGCGTGGAGTGGAACACTTCACAGGGCAAGACGCACGGCAGGATCGTGGAGAAGAAAACCAGCGACTTTGAACTCGACGGCAACACGCACCGGGCCAGTGAGGACGAACCGCAGTACGTGGTGGAATCGGACAAAACCGGCGCCCGTGCAGCACACAAGGCGTCCGCGCTGAGCGAGAAGAAGTAACGCAGTGGCTGCCCAGCATGAGGTGGTGATCATCGGCGGCGGCAATGCCGGAATCTCCCTGGCGGCCCGGCTGCAGCGCTACGGTGTCAAGGACGTGGCGCTGATCGAGCCTCGGGACCACCACCTCTTCCAGCCCCTGTTCTCGCATATTGCCGGCGGCCGGGCGCAGGCCCAGGAGGCTGTGCGGAGCCAGGAGTCTGTCATCCCCCAAGGTGTCACCTGGATCCGGGATGCCGCCGCGGGGGTGGACGCCAACGCCAACACCGTGGCCCTCGAGTCGGGGAATTCGGTGGCTTACGGGCAGCTGGTGGTGTGCCCGGGACTGCAGTACGACTGGGACGCAGTGCCCGGCCTGGCCGATGCCGTGCACTCGCCGTACGGCGCCTCCCATTACGAATTCGACCTGGCCCCCAAGGCCTGGGCATTGCTCAGCGCCATGCGCTCCGGGACCTCGATCTTCACCATGCCGGCCGGGCCGGTCAAGTGCGGGGGCGCCGCGCAGAAACCCATGTACCTCGCGTGCGACTACTGGCGTGAACAGGGGGTGCTGGACAAGATCCGGGTGGTGATGGTCCAGCCCTACCCCACCGTGTTCGGGGTGCCCGAGGTGGACCGGGAACTGGACCGCAAGATTGCGGAGTACGGAATCGAGCTGCGGACCGACAGCGAGCTGGTGGCCGTCAGCCCTGCCGGCCGCAGGGCCACCATCCGGGACAACGCCGCCAATACCACTGAGGACCTGACGTACGACGTCCTTAACGCCGTTCCACCGCAGTCGGCCCCGGATTGGCTCAAGGCCACCGACCTGCCGGCGGCGGGGGATGCGGGCGGCTTCGTGGAGGTGGACCGGCAGACGCTTCGGCACCTCCGGTACCCCAATGTATGGTCGCTGGGCGACGCCGCCGGCACCACCAACTCCAAGTCGGGCGGGTCCCTCCGGAAGCAGGTAAAGGTGGTGGCAAAGAATCTGGTGGCGGCCCGGAAGGGAAGGCCGCTGCGGGCCAAGTATGACGGCTACTCCGTGTGTCCGTTCACGGTGTCGCGGGACACGGTGGTGTTCGCCGAATTCGATGACCGGTACCGGCCCATGCCCACCATCCCCCGGCTGCCGACATGGAACGAAAGCAGGCTGTCCTGGGTGCTGGACCGGGACGTGTTTCCGAAGATCTACTGGAACCTGATCCTGAAGGGGCGCGCGTAACGGCTAACCGCCGGAACCGATGCGCCATTCATCGGCCAGGATGGCATAAATGACCTCGGTGGCCCACTGGCCTTTGTAGTGCCATTTGTCGATGTGCCGTGCCTCCAGACGCATGCCCAGCCGGCCGCACAGCGATGCCGAAGCGGAGTTGAGCTCGTCCAGCCGGGCCTCGATCCGGTGCATCCCCAGCTCCTCGAAGCCCAGCCGCAGCACGGCATTGGCCGCCTCCGTGCCGTAACCCCTGCCGCGGGCCGCCGGCGCCAGGGTCCAGCCCACTTCAGCCTGTCCCCGGCCCGGCAGCCATTTAAGCACCACCTCGCCCAGCAGGCCCGGCTCACCGGCTGCCTCGATGGCGAGGGCCACCCAGTCCCCTTCCTTCTCGAAGACAAAGTTGGCGTACCGGCCCACCCGTTCCATCGACTGCGTGTAGGTCTTGGCCGGGCCCGGAAGGTACCGGGCGGTCTCGGGCAGCGAGTGGTAGGCGTGGAACGCGTCCAGGTCGCCGCCGTCGAACCGCCGCAGGACCAGCCGGTCGGTGCGGATGGGAAGGGAAATCGCCGGCATGCGTCTTAGCTTGCGGCGGATACGACGGCGGCGGTCGCCTCGGCGATGGCACGCTCCTCGTCCGTGGGGACCACCAGGACCGGGATTGCGGAGGACGGCGTGGAAATCACGCGCGGTTCCTTTGACCGCTTAGCGTTCAGGCCGCCGTCGAGCTCGATGCCCAGCGCTCCCAGTTGGTCCACCACCTGCGCGCGGAAGTGCTGTGAGTTTTCGCCGATCCCGGCGGTGAACACCACTGCCTTCGCCCCGCCCACCGCCACATGGTAGCCGCCGATGTATTTGGCCAGCCGGTAGGACGCCACCGCCAAGGCCATAGCGGCGCGCTCGTCGCCGGCCTCGGACGCTTCCACCACCGAGCGCATGTCGTTGTGGCCGGCGAGTCCCTTCAGCCCCGACTCACGGTTAAGCATGGTGTCGAGGTCCTCCGGCGACCAGCCGGCGCGGCCCAGGAACACCAGGATGGAAGGGTCCAGGTCGCCGGAGCGGGTGCCCATCACCAGCCCCTCGAGCGGGGTGAACCCCATGGAGGTGTCCACGGAGCGTCCGCCGCGGATGGCCGTCACGGAGGCGCCGTTGCCCAGGTGGGCGATGACGCCGTCGAACTCCTCCACAGGGAGGTCCAGCAGCGCTGCCGACCGGCGCGCAACGTACTCGTTGGAGGTGCCGTGGAAGCCGTAGCGGCGGATGCCGTGGTTGGTGTAGAGCTCGTCCGGGACCGCGTAGCGCCAGGCGTGCTCGGGCAGGGTGCGGTGGAAGGCGGTGTCGAAGACTGCCACCTGCGGCATCTTGGGCCACTTCCTGGTGATGGCGCGGATGCCCAGCACGTTGGCCGGGTTGTGCAGCGGGGCCAGCGGGTTGAGGCGCTCGATGGCACGGGTGATCTCGTTGTCCACCAGCACGGGCTCGGCAAACCGCTCGCCGCCGTGGACCACCCGGTGCCCCACCGCGCCCAGTTCCAGGTCGCCCAGTTCCTGGTGGATGGCCGCGTCCACCTGCTCCAGCGCCTCGGCGTGGTCCCGCGGGCCCACGATCTCGCCATCCCCGCCACCACCGTTGCCCACGCCGATCTTCTCAATCAGCCCCTCGGTGAGCACGGTCCCGGCGGCCACGTCCCGGACCTGGTACTTCAGCGACGACGAACCGGAATTGATGACGAGCACGAGCATGCGGGGCCTCCTCAGCCTGGCGTCTGCAGTTCAACCCCCACTATAGGTGGCGCGGCTAACGGCCGGTCAGCAGCAGCGTGTTGCCTTCCGGGTCCGCGCTTGCCAACAAATCATCAGCATGCTTACTATGGGTCCAGTCGATCGGAAACGGCTGCGAACGGAAAATCGAGAAGGGTGCGCTCAGCGAACGGGGCGCACCTTTTTCGTGCCTTCATGTGGGGCAAGTTCCCGACGCCGTCGACCCGACACGCGAGTTGGCACTTCACGGCAATAGCAGCGCGCCGGACTGCCGTGAACTGCCATCTCGCGGGTTCCTTGCGGACAGGCGAAGCCTGTGCATAGAGTCGGCAGACAAGGCTGGACCACGCCGAGAGGACAATTCCATGACGAACGAGCCCAATTCGATCGACGAGAACGACCCCACCAACACGGGATCCAGCAGCACCGCCCCACTCGATGCGCAGCCGGACTCCGGCAGCAAGGATGACCCCACCGGGGTGGAGGGTGCCAACCCGGCCCTGGACGATACCGGCCACTTGAAGGCCGGTGAGACGGGCGAAGCGCCGGAGGCTCCCGAGGACCGGGAAGGCCTGGACCTGACGCCGCAGGGCCTCTCTGACGAGCCAGCCAAACAGGAAGACCCGGAGAGCCTGGCCAAGCCGGACAACAGCTGACGGATCCACCCGCAAAAGGACGACGCCGGCACCCACCAGGGTGCCGGCGTCGTGCTTTGTTGGTGGTCTCCTAGGAGGCCGGCACCTCTGCCGGGGGCTGGAAGCCCGGGGCCTGCGCTGGATTCTGGGCCTGCGCCTGGATGGCCGTAATGGCCACCGTGTTCACGATGTCCTCCACCGTGCAGCCGCGGGAGAGATCGTTGACGGGCTTCCGCAGCCCCTGCAGGACGGGGCCGACGGCCACCGCGCCTGAGCTCTGCTGCACCGCCTTGTACGTATTGTTGCCGGTATTCAGGTCCGGGAAGATGAACACGGTAGCCTGCCCGGCCACGGTGGAGCCGGGCATCTTGGAGGCGGCAATGGAGGCGTCCACGGCGGCGTCGTACTGGATGGGCCCCTCGACTGCGAGGTCCGGCCGGCGCTGGCGGACCAGTTCGGTGGCCTGCCGCACCTCGTCCACCGCCTCCCCCGCCCCGGAGCCGCCGGTGGAGTAGGACAGCATGGCCACCCGCGGCTCCACCCCGAACTGCGCCGCGGTCTCGGCCGAGGCCAGCGCGATATCGGCCAGCTGCTCCACGTTCGGATCCGGGTTCACCGCGCAGTCGCCGTAGACCAAAACCCGGTCCGGCATGAGCATCAGGAACACCGAGGAGACGATCTTCACGCCCTCGCGGGTTTTCACGAACTCCAGGGCCGGCCGGATGGTGTGCGCGGTGGTGTGCGCGGCGCCGGAGACCATGCCGTCCACCACGCCCCGCTGGACCATCATGGTGCCGAAGTAGCTCACGTCCTGCATGATCTCCAAGGCCTTGGGCAGATCCACACCCTTGTGCGCCCGGAGTTCGGCGTACTTCTCGGCGAACTCCGGCCGCAGCTCTGACGTGGCGGGATCGATCACGTTGATGCCGGACAGATCGATGCCGTTGGCCGCCGCCACTTCGCGCACATCGGATTCCGGTCCGAGCACTGTCAGGTCGCAGACGTCCCGTCGATGTAGGATTTCGGCCGCGCGCAGGATCCGGACGTCCGTGCCTTCCGGCAGGACCACGTGCCGGCGCTGGGCCCGGGCCCGCTCGATGAGGTCGTGGAGGAAACGCAGCGGCGTCATCCTCTCTGCCCGTGGCAGGTGCAGGCGTTCCATGAGCTCAGCCTCGTCCACGCGCCGGGACCACAACCCCAGGGCGGAGGCCACCTTGCGCCGGTGCCCGGACCAGATCTCGCTGCGCACCTCGGACACCCGGCGGGCTGTCTGGTACGTGTCCTCGTCCGCCGCGAACACCGGGAACGGCGCCTGCGCCAGGAGCGGATAGATGTTGGCATCCGGGGCCAGGCCGCCGGTGAGGATAAGCGCCGATGCCACCGGAAATTCGGGCGAGAAGGAGGATGCCAGGCAGGCGACCATCACGTCCGCGCGGTCACCCGGCACGATCACCAGGGACCCCTCGTCCAGCACATTCAGGAAGTTGCCCACGTTCATGGCGGCGACTTTGATGTCCTTGACGTCGCGCTCCATGTCAGGGGTTCCGGCGATTTGCCGCACGCCCAGGGCCTGGGCCACCTCGCCGGTGGTGGGCCGGGCGATCTCCTCCAGCTCAGGCAGGATGTACACGGGCCGGCCGGAAGCGCCGGGCTTCAGGGCCGCCGCGATGGCGTTCAGATCCCCCGCATCCGCCCGGTTGACCATGATGGCCAGCAGCGCGCACTTCTCGGCGGCAAGTTCCTTTCGCGCAACTTCCACGGCGGCGGCGGTCTCGGAAACCGTCCGCCCCTTGGCGCCGACCACGGCCACCACGGGCGTGGCCAGGTTGTTGGCCAGCCGGGCGTTGAGGTCGAATTCGACGGCGGCGTCCTGGCCCACCAGGTCGGTCCCCTCCACGATCACAACGTCGCAATGGCGGGCGATGTCCGCGAAGATCTCGACACACCGGGCGTCGATTTCCGCCCGGTTCCCTTCAGCCAGCAGCGTGCGGACCTCGTCATAGGTCAGGCCGCCGCGGCACCGCTCGTCGTCCAGCGCGAACCGCGACTTCATCAGCGCCACCATGGGGTCGATGGCTGCCGAGGGGCCGTGGACCACCGGCTTGAAGAAGCCGATCCTGTCTGCGTGCCGGTGCAGGGTGTCCGCCACCCCCAGGGCGACCAGGGACTTGCCCGAGCCTGGGGTTGTTGCGCTGACGTAGATGCCTTTGGCCATGGTCCGCCCTTTGCTGTCCTTGCTGGTGCCGGTACCCCCATCCTTGCACTCCTGCCCCCGCGAGTTCGCACTTCGCGGCAATGTTCACCGGGCAGGACTGCCGCGATCTGCCATCTCGCGGGACGATGCCGCGGAAGGTGCGTCCCGGCGTCGTGCCTTATCCCGTCTCCCCTTACCCCGCATCCCGCCCCTTATCCCGGTCCCCCTTGACACCGGACCCCCTCATGGGATTACCTAATGAACATTCGGTAAATAAAGCTGGAGGCAATGACGCATGGCTGAGACCACCCTTTCCGGGGCCACCCACCCCATCCTGGAAAACGACTACGCCTCCGAATGGATGGGCATCGAGGTCCTCGCCCTCAGCGACGGCCATGCCACCGTCCGGATGACCCTCCGGCAGGAAATGCTCAACGGCTTCGGCATGGCCCACGGCGGAATGATCTTCGCCTTCGGTGACACCGCCTTCGCCCTCGCGTGCAACCCCATCCACCCTGCACCTGGCGAGGAGGGCACCATCACGGTGGCGTCCGGCGTCGACATCAATTTCCTCAAGCCGGCGTTCCGTGGCCAGGTGCTCACCGCCGTCGCGGACCGCCGCTCCAGCGCCGGCCGCAGCGGCCTGTACGACATCCAGATCTTCGCCGCCGACGCCGGTGCGCCGGCCTCCGAAACCCAGCCCAACACCCCGGGCGAGCTCATCGCCGAGTTCCGCGGACGCAGCCGCACCATCCCCAAGAAGTAGGAAAACCATGACCCTGCATGCCCCCGAAACCCCCGCCGCTGCCGTGTCCGCCCCGGTGGAAACGGCCGCCACCGACGCCGCCCTGGACCGCGAGGAGACCATCTCCCGCGACGAACTCGAGGCCCTGCAGCTCCAGCGGCTGCAGCACACCGTGGCTTACGCGTATGACCGCGTGCCGTTGTACAAGCGCAAGTTCGATGAGGCCGGCATCCACCCCAGCGACCTGCGCGAACTCGAGGACCTGGGCAACTTCCCCTTCACCACCAAGGACGATTTGCGCGAGGAGTATCCCTTCGGGATGTTCGCCGTGCCGCAGAACGAGGTAGCCCGGATCCACGCCAGCTCCGGCACCACCGGCCGCCCCACCGTGGTGGGCTACACCAAGCAGGACCTGGCCGACTGGGCCAAGCTCGTTGCCCGCAGCTTCCGCGCCTCCGGCATCCGCCCCGGCATGAAGGTCCACAACGCCTACGGTTACGGCCTGTTCACCGGAGGCTTGGGCGCGCACGCCGGCGCCGAGGCCCTGGGCTGCACGGTCATTCCCATGTCCGGCGGCCAGACCGAACGCCAGATCCAGCTGATTCAGGACTTCAAGCCGGACGCCATCCTGGCCACGCCCACCTACCTGCTCACCATCGCGGACGCCATGGCACACATGGGGATCGACCCCGCCTCCACCTCGCTGAAGTTCGCCGTGCTGGGCGCCGAGCCGTGGACCCAGGAGATGCGGCACGAGCTCGAAGTGATGATGAACATCAAGGCCTGTGACATCTACGGCCTGTCGGAGGTCATGGGCCCGGGAGTCGCCGGCGAGGCAGTGGAGACCCAGGACGGCAGCCACATCTGGGAGGACCACTTCCGGCCTGAAATCATCGACCCCTTCAACCCGGCCCCGGGCAAGGAAAACGTCCTGCGCGACGGCGAACACGGCGAACTCGTCTTCACCTCGCTCACCAAGGAAGCGCTGCCCATCATCCGCTACCGCACCAAAGACCTCACCCGTCTCCTCCCCGGCAGCGCCCGCCCCGCACACCGGCGAATGGGCCGCATCACCGGCCGCAGCGACGACATGATCATCCTGCGCGGCGTGAACCTCTTCCCGTCCCAGATCGAGGAAATCGCCCTCCGAATCCCCGAGCTCAGCCCGCACTTCCAGCTCGAACTCACCCGCCCCGAGGGCCAGCGGATGGACCAGCTGACCGTGCGCATCGAGCGCCGCGACACCGTCACCATCGAGCAGAGCACGACGGCGGCACGCACCTTGAAGGAGCAGATCAAGATCCACGTGGGTTCTTCGTGCACCGTGAACGTGGTGGAGCCGGGCTCGCTTGAGCGCTCCAACGGCAAGCTGCGCCGCATCTACGACATGCGGCCGAAGGCCTAGACGGTTTCGGTGGTGCTGCGCCGTCCCCGGACTGACCGACCGTTCGTGAGAAACTAGCGATTATGCCCAGCGCCAGCAGAACTGCCAGCACCACCGAAACCTCCAGCACCAACGGAACCGCCGCTCATGGCACCGCCATTAGTGGCACGGCCAAGCGGGGCCGCCCCGGCTACGACCAGCAGTCGGTGCTCCGCATCGCCGTCGACGTCTTCAACCGGCACGGCTACGACGCCACCTCCATGGGCATCCTCGCCGAGAACCTGGGCATCTCCAAATCCGCCATTTACCACCACGTGCCGTCAAAAGGCGACCTCCTCAAGCTCGCACTTGACCACGCCCTCGGCGGCCTCGAAGCCATCCTCGAGCAGCCCGAAGCCACCTCCGGGGCGGCGGATGCCCGGCTGGAGTTTGTGCTGCGGCAAACGGTGGCGGTCCTGGTGGACCGCCTGCCCTTCGTCACCCTGCTGCTGCGCCTGCGGGGCAACACCGAGATCGAGCGGGATGCGCTGGAACGCCGCCGCGCCTTCGACCACCGGGTGGCCGGCCTGATTTCGGCCGCCCGCGACGAGGGTTCCCTCCGCGCGGACATCGACCCCCGCACCGTGTCGCGGCTGCTGTTCGGCATGATCAACTCCATCGTCGAGTGGTACAAGCCGGGCGGGGCGCTCTCACCGAAACGGCTGGCGGACGACGTCATCACCATGGCCTTCGACGGCCTCCACGCGGACGCATAGGCAGCAGGCGGACCTCCCGGCACCAAGTAATAAGGGTGCTTGGTATTTTCCCCGCTCCCCGGCTACGGTGGTAGAAAGCCACCATCCGCAGGAGGTCCTGATGAGCCAGGCCAGCGCTCCGAAGCGTTCACGACGCCACCCCTCCGTGCTCGGCACGGTGTTCGGCGCCGGGGCCCTGACGGCCGCCCTGGCACTCGGTGGCTGCACCGGCACGCCGGGTCCTCCCAACCCCAGCAGCACGTCCTCAACCCAGGTGTCGCCGTCGTCCGCCACTGCCACGCCGGCGCCCTCGGGTTCTGCCGGTTCCGGCACCCAAGCCACCGGCGGGGCCTCCGGCTCCGGAACCCTCGGCGGCAACCTGCCGCAGCTCGTGGAGAACCTGTCGCCGTCCGTGGTCACCATCTTCACGCAGAGCGGCCTGGGCAGCGGCGTGGTGTACTCGTCCGACGGGCTGATCCTCACCAACGAGCATGTGATCCGCGGCGCCACCACCGTTGAAGTGGGGTTCGCCGACGGCCAGCGGGTTGAAGGGACGGTCAAGGCCAGCGACGCCGTGACCGACCTTGCCCTGGTACAGGCCAAGCGCACCGGCCTGCCCAAGCCCACGTACCAAACCAACCTGCCCAAGGTTGGCGAAGGCGCGCTGGTCCTGGGCTCCCCCCTTGGCTTCGAAAACACGGCCACCGCCGGGATCATCTCCGGGCTGCACCGCTCCATCCCCGGCTCAGCATCCAACAGCCTCTCCCTCGTGGACCTCATCCAGACGGACGCGCCCATCAGCCCGGGCAACTCCGGCGGCGCCGTCATTAACATGCGCGGTGAGGTGATCGGAATCAGCGAGGCCTACATCCCGCCGTCGGCCGGCGCGGTCTCCCTCGGCTTCGCCATACCCGCCGCCACCGCCGTCGACGTCGCCGAGGAGCTGCTGGCCAACGGCACGGCAAAGCACGCGTACCTTGGCCTGACCCCGGGCGAGCTGACGGCGCAGATTGCCGACCAGCTGGGCATCCAGGCAGGAGCCGGAGTAGTGGTGCTCGCCGCCGACTCGGACGGCCCTGCCGGGAAGGCGGGCATCCGCCCGGGAGACGTCCTGCAGTCCATGGAGGGGGTGGAGCTCACCACGCCGGAAAAGCTCCTGGCGGAACTTCGCAAACGCAACCCCGGCGACACCGTGGGCTTCAAGGTCAAGCGTGGCGACCAGGCCTTGGACATCAAGGCGGACCTCACCGACCGCCCAGCCACCACAACCACCCGATAGGAAGGAAGAAAACATGAGCCACCCCAAGGAAGAACCCGACGCAGGCTTCATCATCCCGGACCCGTCAAAGGTCCGCGAGGACATTCCCGGCGACGCCGGCGACGAAGCCAACGTGATCCGCTTCAGCGAGGAGCAGGCACTGATCGAGGAACAGTCGCACGGCATCCGCCCGGACACCTACAGCGTCCCCTCCGGCGGCCCCACGATGGATGAGGCCCGCGGCAACATGGACCTCTCCGACCGCAGCGAAAGCGGCCGGGGCACCGGGCCCGAGGACGACAGCAGCGACGACGGCCTGCACGGCGGCGCGCCGAAAGCTGACGCCGCCGCACACAGACAGGCAGCAGGGGTGCCCCGATCCGACCGGGGCACCCCTGCTGCTGTTTTTATGCCTGCAGGCGCTAAACCTGGTACTCCAGCTTGTCGCCCAGGTTTTCGTGGATGCACAGGATGTTGTGCTCCGTGTCCATGAACCACGCGCACTTTTCCGACGCCGTGGTGCAGATGTGGTTTTCCGTCTTCAGCGTGGGCAGGTCGTAGTCCTGGAACATCACGCCCCTGGCCTCCATGTCGCGGACAGTTTTTTCGATGTCCGTGACCTCGAAGCTCAGCGCCGTGTGTTCGGAGTGTTTGCCGTCGGAGACGGGCATCAGCTGCAGCAAGGGGCCCCCATCCGTGCCCAGCAGTTCGCTTCCGTCGTCGCCCTTGCCGTGGTGCGGGAGCCCCAGCTTCTCCGTATAGAAGCTCCGGGCACGGGCCGCATCGTCCACCGGCAGGATGGTTGTGGCTGTGTTCATTCTCAAGGTCATTGGGCCACCTCCTACGGGCAGAATCTTACGCCCGGGAGGCCAAAAAAGAACCGGCCCAATCCCCCGTTGCTCTATCACTTTTGGTCGCTAAAACAGGCTCTTAGGCACCAAAAGTGATAGAGCAACCAGAGATTTTGCGTGGGGCTACTTTTCGACGAGGGTAAGGACGTCGTAGGTGGCCACGATCTCATCGTTCTGGTTGGTGAGGACGGCGTCCCAGGCCACCTCGCCGTACTCGTCGGTTTCGCGCGGGGTGATCTTCTTGGCCGTGAGGGTCACCCGGATGGAATCGCCTGCAGCCACAGGGGTGATGAAGCGCAGGTTCTCCAGGCCGTAGTTTGCCAGCACGGGACCCGGCGCGGGTTCCACGAACAGGCCGGCGCCCCAGCTGAGCAGCAGGTAGCCGTGCGCCACGATGCCGGGGAAGAACGGGTTGGCTTCGGCCGCTTCCTGGTTGGTGTGGGCGTAGAACGTGTCCCCGGTGGAGTGGGCGAACGCGGTGATGTCCTCCAGGGCGACCTGCCGCAGGTCGGAGCGGACGGCGTCGCCGATGCGGAGGGTGGACAGGTGCTTCCGGAACGGGTGGGTTCCCTCGGTCTCCACCGTGAAGTTGCGGTCGGCCCCGGCGTGCCAGACGCCGGTCACGGCGGTGAGCATGTTCGGGGAGCCCTGGATGGCGGTCCGCTGCATGTGGTGCAGCACGGACCGGATGCCGCCCAGTTCCTCGCCGCCGCCGGCGCGTCCCGGTCCGCCGTGGACCAGGTGCGGCACCGGGGAGCCATGGCCGGTGGAGGTGCGGGCGTCTTCACGGTTCAGCATCAGGACCCGGCCGTGGTGGGCGGCGATGCCGGTGACCAGCTCGCGCGCCACCTCTGGATCGTTGGTGCAAACCGAGGCCACCAGGGATCCGCCGCCGCGGGCGGCCAGGCGGACAGCGTCCGCGAGGTCCTTGTAGCCAATCACCGAGGAGACCGGCCCGAATGCCTCCAGCGAGTGGATGGCTTCCGCTTCCGGGTTGTCCCAGTTCAGGACCACCGGGGCCATGAACGCGCCCCCGTCCACCACCCCGGCGGTGCCGTCGGCGGAGGTGACCGACGGCGATTCGAGCGTTCCGTACGCAAGCTCACCGCCGGCGTCGAGCATGGACTGCACGGCGGCGCGGACGTCCTCAAGCTGCTCCACCGAGGCCAGGGCGCCCATGGTGACGCCCTCGCCGCGGGGGTCGCCGAGGACAACCCGCTCCGTGATCCGCTTCCCGATGGCAGCGGACACGGCCGGCACCAGTTCCTGCGGCACGATGGCGCGGCGGATGGCGGTGCACTTCTGCCCGGCCTTCACCGTCATCTCGGTGACCACGGACTTGACGAAGGCATCGAACTCAGGGGTGCCCTCCACGGCGTCGGGGCCCAGGATGGCGGCGTTCAGGGAGTCGGTCTCGGAGGTGAACCGGACACCGCCCTCCACCACGTTCGGGTGGGACTTCAGTGACTTGGCGGTGGAGGCGGAACCTGTGAAGGCCACCAGGTCCCGGTAGTCCAGCACGTCCAGCAGGCCGCGGACCGAGCCGGAGACCAGCTGCAGCGAGCCCTTGGGCAGGATGTTGGACTCCACGATGGCCTTGACCACGGCTGCAGCTACGTAGCCGGTGGGGGTGGCGGGCTTGACGATGGTGGGGACACCGGCGATGAATGCGGGGGCGAATTTCTCCAGCATCCCCCAGACGGGGAAGTTGAAGGCGTTGATCTGCACGGCGACGCCGGGAATGCGGGTGTAGATGTGCTCGCCGGCGAAGGAGCCGTCCTTGGACAGGACTTCCATGGGACCATCCACCACAACCTGGGAGTTCGGCAACTCGCGCCGGCCCTTGGAGCCGAAGGTGAACAGGACGCCGATGCCGCCGTCGATGTCCACCATGGAGTCGATCTTGGTGGCGCCGGTCTGGAAGGAGAAATTGTAGAAATGTTCGCGGCGGGCGTTCAGGTACTGGGCCAGTTCCTTGAGCTTGAGGGCCCGCTGGTGGAAGGTCAGCTTGCCCAGTTCGGCCTGGCCGGTGGTGCGTCCGTACTCCACCACGCCTGCGAGGTCCAGGCCTTCGGTGCTGACCTTGGCCAGGATCTCCCCTGTGCTCGCGTCCCGGACGGGGACTGCGGAAGCCGACGAGCCGGCGTCGGGCGTCCACCAGGCGTCCATGACGAAGCTGGGCACTGTCTCCACGGTGTCGACCGTGGCCTGGGGAGCTGTGGCTGTGGTGGTCATCGTTGACGGTCCTTCCAACAAGGGGGCAGGCAAACAGGGCGGCCCATTACTGACCGTCCGTTCGGTAATATATTCACCATACATGAAGTGCCGTGCCGCAGACTAGAAGGCCAGGACCGAATTGGCCGCCTCGAAGGAGAACTTATGAACGCCCCGTCCCCCACGGATGCCGCCGGGAACCCGCCCTCAGGGCACGAGCTCTGGAAGATCACCCTCGGTGAGCTGGACGAGAAGATGGGCGTGAAGATCCTGGAGGAATCCGTGGAGCGCGTAGTGGCCACCATGCCGGTTGAGGGGAACAGGCAGTCGTTCGGTTTGCTGCACGGCGGCGCCTCCCTGGCCGTGGGCGAAGCCGTGGGGTCCTGGGCGGCCGTCATCCACGCGAGCACCATGGGCAAGACGGCCGTGGGCGTGGACGTTTCCGCCACGCACCACCGTTCCGCCCGCGAGGGGCAGGTGACCATCACCGCCACCCCCATCCACCTGGGCGGGACGCTCACCACGCACGAGGTACTGATCACCAACGAAGCCGGCCAGCGGCTATGCACCCTGCGGATCACCAACCTGCTGATGAAGCGAAAAATTTGACCCGAAAAGTTCCCGGCGCTGCATCCAAAGACGGCACTCCGCAGGTATTAACCGCGTAAGTACAAACAGCCCGGCCACCCGGGCATTCTGCAAGGAGTTTGACATGCGCAAAATGACCTACGCCGCCGGAGCCCTCTCACTCGCCGCTTCGCTGGCCTTCGCCGCTCCCGCCCAGGCCGGCGGATGGCACCACCACGATGACGACCCCGCCCTGCTGTCGGTACTGCATGGCGTTCCGGGCCTTACCGTGGATGTGTGGGTGAACGGCAACCTCACCCTTGACGATTTCACCCCTGGCACCCTCGCCGGGCCCCTGGAACTGCCTGCGGGCGACTACGAAATCGCCATCA
Organism: Pseudarthrobacter defluvii; assembly: GCF_030816725.1. Taxonomy (NCBI): domain Bacteria; kingdom Bacillati; phylum Actinomycetota; class Actinomycetes; order Micrococcales; family Micrococcaceae; genus Pseudarthrobacter; species Pseudarthrobacter defluvii. The sequence continues at coordinate 638,822 of NZ_JAUSYG010000001.1, read as the reverse complement.
CGGCTGCTGACGCCACCAGCGCCGACAACCCGGTGATCGGTCCGGTGGACGTGGAACTGGATGAGGGCCGCAACTACACCGCCGTGGCGCACCTCGATGCCGACGGCGCCCCCACCGCTTCACTGTTCACCAACGACACCAAGGCTCCCCGCAACGACGGGAAAGGCAAGCTCACGGTCAGGCACGTGGCCGCAGCTCCCGCCGTCGACATCCTGGCTGGCGGAGCGCCCGTGATTGAGGGACTCAGCAACCCGGACGAGGCGAAACTGAAGCTGAAGGCCGGCACCATTTCGGCCACTGTTGCCGCGGCTGGAACCACCGATCCCGTCATCGGCCCGGCCGACATCACGGTGGAAGGCGGGAAGAACACCATTGTGTACGCGTGGGGAAGCCTGGCCGACGGGACGCTGGACGTTGCGGTCCAGGTGGTTGACGGCAAGGACAAGCGGGGCGACCGGCATTGACGTAATTCGCCGCAGTTAACCGTCGAGGGGCGGGGCCGTACGGTCCCGCCCCTCGACGGCTAATTGATCGAGCGCCCTTTCCGGCGGCGGACCAGCACCATCAGCAGGAGCCCGACGGCGAGCGCGGCGGCAGCGGCGATCGCTGGGGCGACCAGCCCGGCTGACCCTGTGTAGGCCAGGTCTCCCGCGTCACCGGGGTTGTTCCGGTTTCCGCCCGTGTTGGCCAGGTCCGCAGGCGGCACAGTCGGCGTCGGGGTACTTGCCGGCGGAATCACGACGGCGGGGGCTTCCGCCGGCGGTGCAGGCGCCGGGCTCGTTGGGGCGGGCTCCGTTGGGGCCGGGCTGGTGGGCGTAGTTGGGGCCGGGCTGGTGGGCGGCGCGGTGGGAACCGGGTCAGTGGGCGCCGGTGGGGCGGGCGGTTCCGCTGCTGCCGAAGCGAACTCAAAGCTGTTGGCCCCCGAGGTGCTGAACCCGTTCACAGTCCGGGCCGTAAATCGGAGCGTGTCCGTGCCCTGCGGAGCCGTGAAGCTCCAGTTTCCGGCAGGATCCACGGCTACCTCGAACGGGTCTTTTCCTTGGATGGTGATCCGGACCTTGCTTCCCTCGGCCACGGCGGACGCCGGAGCGGCCGGAACGCTGCCGGTGATGGTCTGGCCCGGCTGGTATGTTCCGCCGGCTGCCGGTGTAGTGACGGCCGGCTTGTTAAGGAAGAGTTCCAGCTGGTAACCCGGCAGCACGGCCAGGCTGTCCCGCAGGGTGGCGCCCACGGCAAAGTTCTGGATGACGTTCCCGTTCTCGTCCGGGGTGTCCCCCGCTGCGTGCGTGCCCACGGCGTAATTCCCGCTGATGTAGGGGCCGCCGGAGTCACCGCCGCTGGACTGCACGCCGTAAGACAGGAAGCCGTTGTAGGCGCGCAGGTCTGTGGGGCCTGTGGCGAAAGCCGGGCCGGGCACAATGAAGATCCCCACGGCATCAACCGTTCCGCAGGACCAGGCCGAGGTCCTGCCCGACCGGCAGACCGGCATTCCCGCCACCGGGTCTGCGGTCCCAATGATTTTCACGTCAGGCCCCGGCACGGACGGATCCCCCCACGTGCTGGCAGCGGGAAGCGGATCGATGTCCTGCCGCAGCGACTGGATGACCGATATGTCCGTCCCCACGTTTCCGGGGTTGCTGGGGTCCAGCGGGTTCTCAACCACCCGTGAGTTGCCGGGGCCGCCGAACTGGCTGAAGCCGAACTTGCCCAGCAGTCCGGCCGGCGTGCCCTGGAATTCCAAAGTGGCCGTTTTCGCTTCCCCATCGGACGCGCAGTGGCCGGCGGTCAGCACCGCGGGAAGACCTGTTGGGTCGAACGCGGAAAAGCCGGTTGAGCAGATGAAGCCGATGTCCGTCTGGTAGCCAACGCCGCCGGGAACGTCCGCCTCGGGCTTGAGCGGCGTGCCGCCGTCGAGCTCCACGTTGGCGTAGCGGGACACGAACTGTGCAGGGGTTACCTTTCCGCTTGCCGCGCTTGCAGTGCCGGCACCGGCCCTGGAGGAAGAGGACAGCGACTCCGGCGTGTTGATGCCGCCGGTCCTGATGACGAACTTTCCACCCGCGGACATTACTGCCTGCAGACCCTGGGGGCCGACGTCGCGCACATACTCCTGGAACAGCCGATCGGTGCTGACTGCCAACTGGGACCGGTTGCCCTCCGCGGAAGCTGGGGTGGTGGCCTGGGGTGGTGGTGCCACAGACGGAGCAGTGGACGACGGCGGCGCAGCTGCGGGTGCCTCGGCGGCAGGCCCGGCAGCGGGAGCTTCGAGGGACAGCCCCTTGACGCTCACGGCGAGGCCGGCAACAGCAGCCTCCAGGTCAGGACCGGAGCCGGTCACCACTATCGCGGCGCCCTCGATCCGGATCCCCACGTAACCCGGAAGCTGGCGCAGCTGCACGGCCGCGGCCGCCGCCTGGGCGCCAAGCTCCCCTGCCGCCTGGAACTGCTGAGGCGTCAGCTTGAGGTCCCGCTGAACCGCGTCGGCGAGCGCGGCCTCAGAGAGACCAGTGAGGGCGCCCGTGCCGGAGGAAGCTCCGGTGGATGGAGACGGGCTGGCGGATGCCGCGGGAGCCGGCGCAGCAGAGCTGCTGCCGGTCCCCGATGCCGGGCTGGGCGAAGCTTCACCGGCGCCGAAAGCGGGAAGGGCTCCGTAGGCAGAGGACGTCAGCAAGCCTGCGGCTGCACCGAGTGCGAGCACACGGTGCAGGGGGCCGGGGTTTTGCCCCCGCCGCTTCTCAGGGGAGGTCCTTTTCCTTGGTGCTGTTGTTCCGCTCACTGTCCGTCTCTCCGCCACTCGAGGTGACGGAGGCCCCAATTCCCTCACGTCACATGCGTCACACTGGTCCCAGTCTATGCGCACCCGTTCCGGAGAGGGCCAGGACAGCATCCAGTTCCGCGTCCCGCAACCCATGCGCCAGAAGGTAGCCGCGCGTGTCCAGGCCGCGGACGAACGCGACCACCGCGAGCCCGCGCTGCTCCAGCAAGGGCGCGAGCTCCGCCTCGTCCAGGTATCGTTCACGGCTGTGCGGCGGGCCATGGGTACGGTACCGCTCGTTGATTCCCCGGGCAGCCCGGCGGTACCCCTCGGCAATTGCTTCATCGGAGTCGCCTGCAAGGTCCTGGACCATCGCGGCTACCAGTCCGCTGCGGTCGCGGCCCGCGGCGCAGTGCAGCAGGACGTCCCCCTTTGGTGCAGCTCCGGCAATAGCTCTGAAGACGCCTACCAGTTTCTCCGGGAAGAGCCTGGCGTTCTCGGCGTAGTGGGCGGGATCGTTCAGGTAAGGGCCGGTCACTGCAGTGAAGCGCGGGTGACCCGGTTCTTCGGTGGGCGCCTGCACCACGTCGATGCCGGCCCAGGCAGCGGCAGGCACCACCGGGTCCCTGTCCCGGCGCCGTCCCTCACCGGCGTTACGAAGATCCACCACGGTGCGGACGCCGTCGTCGAACGCCTGCTTCCAGCCTGCTTCCGTCAGCCATTCGCGCCGACCCATGCGATAGATGCCGCCGGAAACGTGCCACGCGTTGACAGCACCGTCCCAGTCCATGGCCATGCCGCGTTTGGTCATGCGGCTAGCTAACCACAGACCCTGAACAGCTTGTCACCTACCCGAAAACCGTCGCCGAAAGTAGGGCTGCCTGACCCAAGGCGCATCGACAGTCCGCCGTATAGCGTTGCCCCGGCTGCCCTCGCTCAGAGGGGCAGCACAATATTTCAGGGGACGAAAGATGAAAATTTCAGCACGACGGCGGTACTCGGCCCTTGCGGCCGGCTTCGCGAGCCTGGCAATAACGTTGGGCATGGCCACGGGTCCCAGCAGAAGCGGCGCCAGCACCGAACATTGATTTTGTGGCACTCGGCGACTCATACACTGCGGGAACAGGCGCGGGGGCAGAGGAGCGCCCTGCCGGTTTGAGCTGCTGGGAGAGCCACCCGGGCTATGTGGATCTCGTTGCAAAGACCGGGCGCGTTGACCTCGTGGGCAATGCCGCCTGCCACGGCGCTGTCCTGTCAACGGCCAGCCCCACCTACGACTCTGTGATCCATACCCCGACAGTCCGGGAGCAACTCCTGGGTCTTGTGGGCGAAGGCAAGCTCGGCCCTGATACTGAACTCGTCTCCATCACGGCGGGAGCAAACGACCTGGGCTTCTCCGGGGTTTTGGGTGTGTGCGCCCTTTACGGCGAGACGGCATGCCAGGCCGCAGTCGCACAAGCCACGTCGCCTGCAGCACTGGCTTCCCTGACCGCGGGCCTGGTGCAGACCTACTCCGCAATTCATCAGGCCGCGCCAAACGCGAGGATCGTGGTGCTGGGTTACCCGATGCTCTTTGATCCTTCGAGCAGCTTCGCTCCCATTCCTGTGGCGAACCAGGTACTGATCAACGGGGCCACGCTGGCGGTCAATGCCACCATTTCCGGTGCGGTAGCCACAGCCAACGGCCTGTACGGGACCAACGCCCGCTACGTCGATGTCGTCTCGCGGTTCGCCGGGCACGCGGCAAACTCACTTGATCCGTGGCTGCAACTGGATCCAAACAACTTCGCCGCAGACTACAACTTCCACCCCAACGCGGCCGGGCACCGGGCCTACGCGTCAGCAGTGATGGGATCCATCAGTTCCGCGCAACCGTCCGTCCGCTAGTTCTCTGCTCCTGACCGCGGTCCCGTCCGCGCCGGTCCAGGCGGTACTCAAGCCCGGCGCGGACGGCCGGCCACTCGTGTTCCAGGATGGAGAACACCACCGTGTCCCGCAGGTGTCCGTCGCTGGTCCTCGAGTGGCTCCGGAGCACACCGTCCTGCTTGGCGCCAAGCCGGGCAATCGCCTCCCGCGACTGGTGGTTGAGCCAGTGCGTACGGAACTCGACGGCCGGGCAGCCGATGCTTTCGAAGGCGTGGCGCAGCAGCAGGAGCTTGGAGTCCGGGTTGGTGCCGGTCCCCTGCACCGACGCCGCGTTCCAGGTGGAGCCGATCTCCACACGCGGAGTGGCGGCGTCGATGTTCATGTAGGTGGTCATCCCGATGATGCGGCCCGGCGCGCCGTTGCCGCCCAGCAGCCTGGTGGTGAACGGCAGCATGGACCCCTGCTCCTGCAATGCGAGCCGGCGCCGGATCTCCGCCGCCATCTCTCCCGGCGCGGGCACCGACGTGTACCAGAGCTTCCACAATTGGCCGTCCCCCGCGGCTTCCACCAAACCGTCGTGGTGCTCCCGGGCCAGCGGCTCAAGGATTACGGTGCGGCCTGTGAGGGTAAGGGGCTTAAGGAAAGTCACTGCCCCAGCCTAGGCCCATCCACAGGGCGGGTTACGCTGGGGAAAGGACCACGACGTCGAGCGAGGGAGTCACATGTCAGGCCAGAATCCGGATCCGGAAGAGGACAAGCTGACCGGCTTGGAGCCCGGGGGCGGGGTTCCGCCGGGGGAAACACCGCCGGGGGAAGCTTCGACCAGCATGACGCAGGGCCATGAGGAGCATGGCACCAGGAAGGGCACGCAGTTCCTGTGGATCGGCATCATCGCCGTGGTGGTCCTGCTGTGCCTCCTGTACTTCATCGGCTACATCGTGGGCTTCTTCGACTAGCCGCTGTACCGGCCGGCCGGCCTAGCTGGGCCAGTCAAAAAAGCCCTTGCCGGTTTTGCGTCCCAGCTCGCCGCGGGCCACCTTGTCCTTGAGGATCTGCGGGGGCGCAAACCGGTCGCCGAGGGCGGACTGCAGGTATTCGGCAATGCCCAGGCGGACGTCAAGGCCCACGATATCGGTGGTCTTGAGCGGCCCGGTGGGATGTTTGTAGCCCAGCACCATGGCGTTGTCGATGTCCTCGGCCGAGGCGACGCCCTCCTCCACCATCCGCATGGCCTCCAGCGCGATGGCCACGCCCAGGCGTGAGGACGCGAAGCCAGGGGCATCGTTGACGACGACGGCGGTCTTGCCGAGTGCCTCCACCCACGTTTTGGCCGCGGCAGCAAGTTCGGGAGACGTCCGCTCCCCCAGCACCACCTCGATGAGTGTGGATGCGGGAACGGGGTTGAAGAAGTGCAGGCCCAGGAAGTTTTCCGGCCGTTTCAGCTCACGGGCCAGGCCGTTGACTGACAGCGAGGAGGTGTTGGACGCGATGAACCCGTCCTCCGCCAGCCGCTCTTCGATGCCCCGCAGCGCCGTCACCTTGAGGTCCCAGTCTTCGGGGACCGCTTCCACCACCAGCTGGCGGCCCGCGAAGGCGTCGTAGTCGGTGCTTACCGTCAACCGGACCGCCAGTTCCTCGAAGTTGGCATCCACGGCCCCACGCTCAATGCTCTTCAGCGCCGCCGATTCCACGCGTTCCCGCGCAGCCTCGGCGGAGACGTCGTCGCGCTCCACCACCAGGACGTCGGCGCCCTTGATCAGGAAGGCGTGGGCAATTCCTGCCCCCATGCGGCCGCCGCCCAGGACTCCGACGAGGGTGGGCAGGTTGGGGTTCACTGATGAATCACTCATGGTCTACTTTCCGTCGGCAGGATTGTTGGCCTTCTTGGCGGCGTTGCGGTCCAGGAACGCCTGCATGCGGTCGAACTTGGCCTGGGACTCAAAGAGGATCCCCTGGGCCAGCTGGTCAATGAGCGGATGGGATTCCGCGGGCGCATGGAACACGGACTTGGTGATGCGGACGGCCAGCGGGTCCTGGCGGCCGATCCTGTTGGCCAGGCTGTGGGCGGCGTCCAAAAGGTCGGCGGGATCGTGGATTTCGGTGATGAGGTTGATGGCTTTCGCCTCACCTGCACCCAGGACCTGCCCGGCCAGCAGGATCTGCTTGGCCAGCGGTTCACCCACGAGCTCCTTCAGCCGCCAGCTGGCACCGGCCGCGGCCAGGATACCCAGGCCCGTTTCGGGGTTGCCGATCCGCACGTTGGGGGTGCCGATGCGAAAGTCCGCTGCGTAGGCGAGTTCCGCGCCGCCACCCAGGCAGTAGCCGTCCAGCGCGGCGATGACCGGCATGGGCAGTTTGGCGATCCGGACAAAGATGGTGGAGTTGATCCCCTGCAGGGCATCATCCCGGCGGCGTTCGCGCAGCTGGGCGATGTCGGCTCCGGAGGCGAAGACTCCCTGCGTGCCGGCGATGATCAGCACCTTGGGGTTCTGTTCCAGCGCCGCGCAGACGGTGTGGAGTTCGTCCACCATCTGCTGGTCGATCGCGTTTTTCACCTCCGGCCGGTTGAGCAGCACCACCACCCGGTCCTCCCGCTCCTCCACCAGGAGGGCTGAGAATTTCTCCTCGGCCAGGTTCACCGGGGCGGCCATTAGACCTTCTCCAGCAGCATCGCCGTACCCTGGCCGACGCCCACGCACATGGTGGCGAGGCCGATCTTCGCGTCTTCACGTTCCATCCGGCCCAGCAGGGTGATGGCAATGCGTGAGCCGCTGGAACCAAGGGGGTGCCCCAGGGCGATGGCGCCGCCGTCGCGGTTCACGATCTCCGGTTCCAGGCCCAGGCGGCGGATGCAGGCCAGGGACTGGGTGGCAAAGGCTTCGTTAAGCTCGACGGCGGACAGGTCACCGACGCTGAGGCCGCTCCGCTTCAGTACTTTCTGGGTGGCAGGGACCGGGCCGATGCCCATGATCTCCGGTTCACAGCCGGCAGAGGCGCCGTCGATGATGCGGGCGCGGGGGGTCAGGCCCAGGCGCCCGATGGCCGCTTCCGAGGCGACGATGATGGCTGAGGCGCCGTCATTGAGGGACGACGAGTTGCCGGCGGTCACCACGGATCCGCCGTGTGCCACCGGCTTGAGTTTCGCGAGCACGTCCAAACTGGTGCCCGGGCGGGGGCCTTCGTCGGTATCCACCACGGTTTCGGATTTGCGGGTCTTCACCGTGACCGGCACGATCTCATCCTTGAAGCGGCCGGCTTCGATGGCGTCCAGGGCCAGCTGGTGGGAACGGACGGCGAAAGCGTCGGCGTCTTCCCGGGAGATGTTGTCCACCCGGGCCACTTCCTCCGCCGTTTCGGGCATGGAGTAGGTCATCTTCCCGTCCCGGGCCAGGCCACCGTGCTGGAAGTGGGGGTTGGTAAAGCGCCAGCCGATGGAAGTGTCGAAGATCTGGCCGGGCTTGGCGAACGCGGCGGTGGGTTTTTCCTGGACCCAGGGCGCGCGGCTCATGGATTCCACCCCACCGGCGATGACGATGTCCGCAGCGCCGGCCTTGATCATGTGGCTGGCCTGGATGATGGCGCTGAGGCCCGAGGCGCAGAGCCGATTGACGGTGATTCCGGGAATGTGGAGCGGCAGCCCTGCCAGCAGGGTGGCCATCCGGGCCACGTTGCGGTTCTCCTCGCCGGCGCCGTTCGCGTTGCCCAGGATCACTTCCTCGATGCTTTCCGGATCCAGGCCGGCGCCGTGCACCGCTTCGCGGAGCACCAGGGCCGCAAGATCGTCCGGCCGCACGGAGGACAAGGCTCCCCCGTACCGCCCCACGGGCGTTCGGACTCCGCCAACAAGGAAAGCCTGCGGACCTGCGGTTGCAGCCATGGAAACACCCTTCACGCGATAAACAGCTCTGTCATCGGCGGGCGGCGCAGCAGACCATGCCACTTACCGACCGTTCGTTCTGTAAATGGTACACGGCGGGCCCACGGCGCGCATCCGGTTACAGCACCTTCACCCCCAGGTGCGCCGCGATCAGCGGCGCCAGGAGGCTGAGCTGATGCTCGTCGATCACCAGGCCGGACAAGTTGCCGAGCCCGCTGATCTTCCGGAATTCGGTGCTCCGCACGTCAAAATCCTTCAGCTTGGCCCCGGTCAGGTCCAGCGATCCCACCGTGCAGTCCTCCAGCTTCACCCTGGTTGCGCTGGCAGCGCCGAGGTCCAGCTCATTGATGATGCAGCCACTGATCAGCACGTCACTGAGCTTGGCGCCGCGCAGGTTGAGGAAGTCCACCTTGCCGCCTTCGATCCGGACGGACTGCCAGCCCGTTTCGTACAGTTCGGCCGAACCCAGGCGCGGATTCCGGAACTCCACCTCGCGCCAAGCGCTGCGGGCACCCAGGAAGACCGGCGCGTAGGCCTCCGCCAGAATGCAGTCGCGGAACGATGCGCCGCGGAGCTGGGCCTCATGGAAAGACGAAGCGTCGAACCGGCACTCAGTGAATACGGCACCTCCCAGGTCGAGGCCGTCCACGGCAGCACGGCTGAACTGCACATTCTCATACCGGTCCCCGCGGCGGAACACGGGGTCCGGCAGGTCCTCAAGATCCTGCAGCTCCACCGCGGAGAGCCGGGGCGGCGCCACCTTGGCACCCGCTTTGCCATGTGTTTTATCCATGAGCCTGAGCCTAACCGCGGGGCACGACAGGGGGCAGCATCAGCGGCGGGGGACTTGAAATAGCAAGCAAGCTTTGCTTATCGTGAAAGGGCGCGGTTGATCGACTGAAACGAAAGGAGGCCGGAACCATGGGCCTCGGAGACAAGATCAGTAACGCGGCAGAGGACCTTGGCGGCAAGGCCAAGGAAGCTGCAGGCAACGCGACCGACAACGACCGCCTCAAGGCAGAAGGCCAGGCCGACCAGGTCAAGGCAGACGCCAAGAAGGTGGGCGAAAGCGTCAAGGACGAGTTCAAGCGCAACTAGTCCTTGCTGGTGCGGCCGCAGCGAACGGCGTGCTGGACCAGCCCAAAACGGCGGCGGATCCCCTGGATCTGCCGCCGTTTCGCTGTCCCCACCATCGACTGCTGAGTACCTGCCGTTCTGAAGCGCCAAAACGACAGGTACTCAGCAATGGGCGGGTTCACTGGCCGAGCGTGCGAGGTTAGGGAACCAGTGGGGAGCACTCGACGGCGCTCACCAGCCGCTGCGGGTGGGAGTATGGCCCTGCCGCGAATCCACCGGCATCGTCATTTCGGCCCGCAGGCCCAGCAGCCGGATGGGACGCCCCGGCTCGATCTTCGCCACGAGGTCAAGGGTCCGGGCCAGCACCTCTGCGGGATCCGGAGTCTCGGGAATCTTCCGAGCGTAGGTCTTGGTGGTGAACGGGGCGTACCGCACCTTCAGCGTGAGGCCAATCACCGGCCGTCCCTCTGCTGCTACATCCTCCAAAACCCGCGCCGCCAGCTCCCTCACGGCCTCGCCCACCTGTTCAGGGTCTGTCAGGTCGCGCTGGAAGGTGGTCTCGCGGCTGTGCCCGCGCGCCACCCAGGGCGTTTCATCCACCACCCGGGAGCCGTCGCCCCGTCCCAGCTGCGCGTACCAGGGGCCCATTCTTGGCCCGAACTCCGGGACCAGGTCATTGGGGTCCGCCGCTGCGAGTTCGGCAACAGTCTTGATCCCCAGGGTGGCCAGACGACGCGAGATTTTGCTTCCCACACCCCACAGCTCGACCGTTGGCCGGTCCCCCATCACCTCCAGCCAATTGCCTTCCGTGAGCCTGAAGACCCCGGCAGGCTTACCGAAGGACGTGGCAACCTTGGCGCGCAGCAATGTGTCACCAATTCCGATGCTGCAGTGCAGGCGGGTTTCCGCCAGGACGGCCTCCTGCAGTTGCCGGGCGAACGCTTCGGGATCAGCCGTTTCAACGCCGACGAACGCCTCGTCCCAGCCGAGCACCTGGACGGCCGTCTTCCGGGACGTAGGTCCGGGCTGCGAGTGCAGGACCGCCATGACCTTCTCGGATGCCTCAAGGTAGGCCTCGTGGTCCACAGGGAGGATGACTGCCTCCGGCACTTTCCGAGCGGCGATCCGGAGCGGCATGCCCGAGCCCACCCCGTAGGCCCTGGCCTCGTAGGATGCCGTGGAGACGACGGCACGCTCTGTGGGATCACCGCGGCCACCGACAATGACCGGCTTTCCCGCGAGCTCCGGGCGGCGGAGTACCTCAACGGCAGCGATGAACTGGTCCAGGTCCACATGGAGCACCCACGGTTGGTTCACAGGCCCAGTCTGCCCCCGCGCGGCGCGGGGCACCAGCCCGCCTCCCGCCGTCGAAATCGCTGGAGGCAAACCGCTGCGCCTGCCCGATGAGGGCGGCTAGCCTTGGGCCATGACCTACGTAGACCTGAGTGCGGCGAGCACAGCCGCCGGCGGATCCCGCTCCCTGCACGGTTACCTTGCCGTGCCGGAAGGGCAGGGCCCTTTTCCCGGCGTGGTCATGATCCACGAAGTCTTCGGCCTGGATGACCAGACCCGCCGGCACGCGGACCGGCTGGCCCGGGCGGGTTACCTCACCCTGGCGCTGGACTTGTTCAGCGACGGCGGGCGGCGGCGCTGCCTGGTGGGAACCATGCGCGCCATGGCAGCCCGGACCGGGAGGCCCTTTATCGACATCGCCACCGCCCGCACCTGGCTCGCGGAGTCCGATCTCAGCACCGGCAGGACCGGGGTGATCGGCTTCTGCATGGGCGGGGGGTTCGCCCTGCTGACCGCGCGGGACGGGTTCGACGCCGCCTCCGTCAACTACGGACGGCTCCCCGGCAAGGGGCAGCAGGACCTGGTGGACGCGCTGCGTGGCTCCTGCCCCATCGTGGCCAGCTACGGCGGGGCAGACAGATCGCTGAAGGGAGCGGCGGCCCGGCTCGAGTCAGCCCTGGACCAGCTGGGCATCGAGCACGCCGTGAAGGAGCACCCTGGCGCGGGCCACGCCTTCCTCAACGATGAGGAACTGGGCCCGGTACTGCTCCGGCCGCTGATGCGGGTCATGGGCGTGGGCCCGGACCCGGAGTCCGCAGCGGAGGCCTGGCAGCGGATTGAGGACTTCTTCGCACTGCACCTGAAGGACGGAACGGCACCTTAGGAATTGGGCGGCTTAGGAACTGGGCGGCATGAGCCCCCCGGGTAAACGCCGACGGCGGGCCTGCCCACTGAAGGGCGACCCGCCGTCGAACGTTGTTCAGGAAGCCGGGAAAGTCAGCTGAAGAGCTGGCTCTTGGGCTGGTTGTTCTTGACCTTCTGCCAGCCCAGCCAGAGCACCACGGCAAAGAACGGGATGGTGGCCAGGGTCCACAGGCCCAGGTAGAACACCTCGCCGTCCTTGCTGGTCATGGTGTCGAAACCGATGAGCACGGTGATGGCGAACAGGGCGATGAGGCCGGCCCAGCTGGTCCACGGCGAGCCCGGCATGGGCAGGCTGGAGACGTTGCCTTTCTTCTTCCGCAGCGCGATCTGGCTGGCGAAGATGGAGCCCCAGGTGAAGATGACGCCGATGGAGGCGGTGTTCAGGGCAAGGTCGAACGCGTGTGAGCCGCCCAGCCAGATGTTGAGGAGGATGCCCACGAGGTAGACGGCGCCGATGGCCAGGATCGCCGCGTAGGGCACGTGGCGGGTGGACATCCTGGTGAGCCACTGCGGGGCGTGGCCGTTGTTGGCCATGGTGCGGAAGATCCGGCCGATGGAGTACAGGCCCGAGTTGCAGGAGGACAGCGCGGCGGTGATGACGATCATGTTCATCACGTCGCCCATCCAGCCCAGGCCCATCTGGCCGAAGACCGTGACGAACGGGGAGGTGCCTGCCTTGTACTGGTCGGAGGGCAGGAGCATGGCCAGCAGGGTAACGGATCCAACGTAGAACACCACGATGCGGACCACGACGGCGCGGATCGCCTTGGGCACTTCGCGTTCCGGGTTCTGCATCTCACCGGCCGTGATGCCCACCAGTTCGATGGCGTTGTAGGCGAAGATCACGGCGTTCAGGACCAGGATCATCACCAGGGCGCCCTTGGGGAACATGCCGCCGTCGGCCGCGAAGAGGTTGTTGACGGACGCGTTGCCGGCGCCCACCTTGGCGTTGGTAACCACCATGAAGGTGCCCACGGCCAGGAAGATGATGATGGCGGCGACCTTGAGGCAGGAGGCCCAGAATTCGAACTCGCCGAAGGCCTTGACGCTGAAGAGGTTCACGGCCACCAGCAGCACCAGCGCGGCGATGGCGGACAGTTCCACGGGGACGTTGGGGAAGAAGAACTGGAAGTACAGGCCGATGGCGATGAGCTCTGCGATGCCGGTCATGGCCCAGTTGATGAAGTACATCCAGCCGGAGAGGAAGGCGCCCTTTTTGCCGAACATCTCGCCGGCATAGCTGACGAACGAGCCGGAGGTCTGCCGGTACATGATGAGCTCGCCCAGGGCCCGCATGAGGAGATAGGCGATGACGCCGGCGATGGCGTAGGAGAAGATCAGGGCCGGGCCGGTGGAGGCAAGGCGGCCGCCCGCGCCCATGAAGAGGCCCACGCCGATGGCGCCGCCCATGGCGATCATGGTGACGTGGCGGCGGCCCAGGGTCTTGCTGTAGCCCTCGGCACTGAGGGAGGGGTCGACGGCGGAGGATGGCGCCGTGCTGTTCTTTAGGTCTGTGGGGGTACTTTGAGGCACAACTGTTCCTTGTGGGTTGGGGGTTGGCCGCATCCGGTCTTCATATGATCGAGCTCACAAAATTCGGTCTTCCGGCCGTATAGCCAGCGAATGTGAGGGCGAACCAGCGAACTGCCGAAGCTTCACGCGACCTGACCATCTTACAAGACGGCCCGGAGTGGTACGTGACGCGCACTACACGGCGGAGCCCGGCGATAGGCTGGACGCATGGCAACAGCCCACCGCTTACCGCCCGCTCCGCAGCCGCAGCTGTACCGCTTCTCCCCCATGGACGTGGCAACGCTGTGCCTCTACGTGGCCATCGCGGGCTTCTTCGCGGCCGCCGGCGATCTGGTGGCGCCGCTGCTTCGGCAGATAGCCCCCTCCCCCGCGGCAGCTTCCTATGCCGTGAACCTGCTGTTTTATGCCTCGGTGGGGATACTGGCGCTCCTGGCGGCCCGGAAGGTGGTGGTCCGGGACCTCAAAGTCCTGGCAACCCGGCCCTGGTTCACCCTGCTGATGGTGCCGGCGGCCGTGATCGCCATGATGATTCTCACCGCTGTGGTGGTGGCCGCGAATGGACAGGTGCAGACTTCCGAGAACCAGGCCGGGCTGCAGGCTCTCATGCAGCAGGTCCCCGCCTGGCTCATGGTGCCGCTGCTGGTGGTGGTGGGCCCCTTTGTGGAGGAGTACATTTTCCGGCACCTGCTGATCGGCAAGCTGGCCAGGCGGGTGAACATCTGGCTCTGCTGTGCATTGTCCGTCGTGCTGTTCGCGGCGCTGCACATCGTGGGGCAGGAAGCCATCACCCTGACGGCGCTGCTCCCCTACCTGGCGATGGGCGCCACGCTGGTGTTCGTCTACATGTGGACGGGGAGAAACGTCATGTTCTCCTACTTTGTGCATGCCGCGAAAAACCTGCTGGCCGTGATCCTGGTCTACGCCATCCCGCCGGAGCTGTTCGAGCAAATGCAGAACGTGCAGGCCTAATCGCCCGTCTGGATCTTCCCCCAGGCCACGCCCGCCTTTACCGTGGACGGATGGGACTGAATATCCAGATCGTCGTTGATTCCGCCAGGCCGCATGAGCTCGCCGACTGGTGGGCCGAAACCCTGCAGTGGGCGGTGGAGCCGCAGGATGAGGGCTTCATCCGGTCCATGGTCGAGCAGGGCTACGCCACCGAAAACCAGACCGTGACGCACCGCGGCAACCTGGTGTGGAAGGACGGCGCGGCCATCCGGCCGCCCGAGGAAATCGACTCCAAGGCCCCGGAGCGGCGCATCCTGTTCCAGACCGCGCCCGAGGGGAAAACGGTGAAGAACCGGGTGCACTGGGACGTCAGGCTGGACGGCCGGGACAAGGACGAGGTGCGGCGCGAACTTGAGGCCCGCGGCGCGTCCTTCCTCTGGTCGGCGCGGCAGGGCCCGCATTCCTGGCACACCATGGCGGACCCCGAGGGCAACGAGTTCTGCATCAGCTAAGCACGATTACTAGACTTGGACGGTGAGCAACCAGATCCCCGCCCCGGTGTCCGATGTCTTCGATCCCACGCGCTGGCGGGTGGTCTCCGGTTTCGAGGACTTCCAGGACATGACCTACCACCGGCAGGTGGAGCGGGATTCCGACGGCGGCTGGGTGCGTGACCTGCCCACCGTCCGGATCGCCTTCAACCGCCCGGAGGTCCGCAACGCCTTCCGGCCCGGGACCGTGGACGAGCTTTACCGCGCCATGGACCACGCCCGGATGACCCCCGACGTCGCCACGGTCCTGCTCACCGGCAACGGCCCCTCCCCCAAGGACGGCGGCCACTCCTTCTGCTCCGGCGGGGACCAGCGGATCAGGGGCAGGGACGGCTACCGGTACGTAGTACAAAACACAGCCGACGGTGAGACCCAGGAAACCATCGACCCCGCCCGCGCGGGCCGGCTGCACATCCTGGAAGTCCAGCGCCTCATGCGCACCATGCCCAAGGTGGTCATCGCCGTGGTCAACGGCTGGGCAGCCGGCGGCGGGCACTCGCTGCACGTGGTTGCGGACCTCACCATCGCGTCCCGGCAGCACGGCAGGTTCAAGCAGACGGACGCCACGGTGGGAAGTTTCGACGCCGGCTACGGCTCCGCGCTGCTGGCCCGGCAGGTGGGGCAAAAGACCGCCCGCGAGATTTTCTTCCTGGCGCGCGAATATTCCGCAGAGGACATGGTCCGCATGGGCGCCGTGAATGAGGCCGTTGACCACGGGCGGCTGGAGGAGGTGGCCCTGGAGTACGCCGCGGACATCGCCCGGCAGTCCCCGCAGGCCATCCGCATGCTGAAGTTCGCCTTCAACCTTGCCGACGACGGCCTGGCGGGGCAGCAGGTTTTCGCCGGCGAAGCCACCCGCCTGGCCTACATGACGGACGAGGCTGTGGAGGGCAAGGAGGCGTTCCTGCAAAAACGCGACCCCGACTGGTCACGCTTCCCGCACTACTTCTAAGGCAGGACGGCTATGAACAGCGAAGCTTCCCCCACCCCGGCCCAACGAGGCCCCCTGAACATCGAACCCGCCCTGAAAGCCCTCGCGGCCGCCCTCCACGGCGAGGGCCCCGCCGTCGAACTGTCCATTGGGCCGGACGGCGCACTCGTTGTGGGCCACGTGGAAACCCCCGGCTGCGACGACGCCGTGGCCGTAGTCCGCACCTCCGGCTCCACCGGCACCCCCAAGGCAACCCTGCTGACCGTGGAATCCCTGGCGGCTTCCTCCATGGCCACCGCCCTGCGGCTCAAGGGCGAGGGGCAGTGGCTGCTGGCACTGCCCGTGCAGTTCGTTGCCGGTATCCAGGTGCTGGTGCGGTCCCTGTTCGCCGGCACCCGGCCCTGGGTCATGGACATGTCCGGCGGCTTCACCCCGGAGGCCTTTACCGCCGCGGCGCTGGAACTGACGGACAAGATCCGCTTCACGTCCCTGGTTCCCACGCAGCTCCAGCGGCTCCTGGACGATCCCTCGCCGGACACGCTGGCCGTGCTGCGCCGGTTCAACGCCGTCCTCCTGGGTGGCGCCCCTGCGCCGCCGGCCCTGCTGGCGGCTGCCCGCGACGCCGGAGTACGGGTGGTCACCACGTACGGGTCCGCGGAGACGTCCGGCGGCTGCGTGTACGACGGGTACCCCCTGGAAGGCGTCTCGGTGCGGGTGGCGGAGGACGGCCGGATCCTGCTGGGCGGGGACACTGTGGCTGCCGGGTACATCGAGGCCCCGGACGAGGAAACCGGGACGTTCTTTGAGGAGGACGGGGTGCGCTGGTACCGCACCAGCGACCTGGGCTCCATCGACGACGACGGCCGGCTCACCGTGCTGGGCCGTGCCGACGACGTGATCATCACCGGCGGGGTCAAGGTTTCCGCAGGCCATGTGCAGGAGCAGCTGGAGAAGTCCGACGCCGTCGCCGCGGCTTTTGTGGCAGGCGTCCCGTCCGCCGAGTGGGGCCAGGCAGTGGCCGCCTACGTGGCCCTTGCCCCCGACGGTGCCGCGGGGCAGGAGCCCGGGGATCCCGCCGTCGTACTCCAAAGCCAGTGGCAGCGGCAGCTGGGGGTCCTGGCGCCCAAGACCGTCCTCACCGCACCGGCCCTGCGGATGCTGCCCAACGGCAAACCGGACCGGCTCGCCATGACCGCTGAACTCAGCGCCCTGCACGCGGGAAAGTAGAGTTGGACCTGCACCAGCGCGGCGGGTGCGCACGTTCCATCCTGCCGTCTTACCGAAACAACACGAGGTACTAACCGTGGCCACAGCCGCCCAATGGATCCAAGGCGCCCGACTCCGGACGCTGCCGGCAGCGATCGCTCCGGTGCTGATCGGCTCTGCCGCCGCCTACGAGATGGACTCGTTCCTGCTGCCCAACGCCATCCTCGCCGCACTGGTGGCACTCCTGCTCCAGGTGGGCGTGAACTTCGCGAACGACTATTCGGACGGCATCCGCGGCACGGATGATGACCGGGTGGGTCCGCTGCGGCTGGTGGGGTCGGGCGCAGCCAAGCCCGAGCATGTGAAGTGGGCGGCGTTCGGAACGTTCGCCCTGGCCATGGTGTTCGGCCTGGTCCTGGTGTTCCTCACCCAGGCCTGGTGGCTGATCCTGGTGGGCCTGGGCTGCGTCATGGCCGCGTGGGGCTACACCGGCGGCAAGAACCCCTACGGCTACATGGGCCTGGGCGATCTTTTCGTGTTCGTTTTCTTCGGGCTGGTGGCCACCCTGGGCACCACCTACACCCAGGCCGGGCACATCAACCTGTCCTCGGTCATCGGCGCCATCGGCACCGGCCTGATTGCCACCGCGCTGCTCATGGCAAACAACGTCAGGGACATTCCCACGGACATGCAGGCCGGCAAGAAGACCCTGGCCGTAAGGCTGGGCGACAAGCATGCGCGGGAAAGCTATGTCCTGATGCTCGCCGTCGCCATCCTGCTGGTGGTGATCCTGGCGCCGGCCCGGCCGTGGATCCTGATCGTGCTGCTGCTCATTCCCGCCTGCCTGATGCCAGCCTGGCTGATGATCAACGGGCGCAAGCGCAAAAGCCTCATCCCGGTCCTGAAGCAGACCGGCCTGATCAACCTCGGCTACAGCGTGCTGTTCTCACTGGGACTGGTCCTCAGCCACGGGTTCTAGCTGTTCTTGCTGCCCTTGGCATTGTTGATGGTGACGTCCGGGTTGGCGTCCAGCAGGGCGTCCTCGGCGTTGGCGTCCTGGACCTCGCCGGCAGAGCGCAGGGGCTTGGCTTTCCCGGAGAAGCGGTGCTGCAGGGCGGCGGCGGCGGCATCGCGCTGCTTCTGGAAGAACAGGTAGCTGATGGCGAAGGCAATGACCGCAGCACAGATGACGGACATCAGCACCCCTACCTGCAGGAGCGTAAACAGGACAAACAGGGGAACAAAGATCGCCAGGCGGATCAGGGAATATTTCAAAAAGGCCACTATTCAAGTTTAGCCGCCTCCGCCCGGCGGCCCCTGCCCGTCCTGCGGATAGACTTAATGGCATGCTGTTCCGTGTGGCTTTGGCCGTCGCAGTCCTCGTCATCTTCGTGTATGGCCTGGTGGACGTGATCCGCACTGAAGGCCGCCTTGCCCGGGGCATCTCGAAACCGGCCTGGATCGTCGTGCAGATCGTCCTGCCGGTGCTGGGCGCCATCCTGTGGCTGCTGATTGGCCGGCCTCGGGGCACGGCGCAGCCGCGGCCCAGCTACCCGCACCCCACGGCTCCCGATGATGATCCCGACTTCCTCCGCAACCTCGAGGCCCGCAGGCGCAACCAGGCCGAGGCCGAGCGGCTGAAGAAACTCCGGGACGAACTGGAGGCGAAGGCCAAGGAGGACGGCGCCAAAGGCCAGCGCGGCACCGACGAACACGACACCGACGGACTGAAATAAGGTCCATGGCGTCCCAGTCCGGCGCTGAAGAGCGGCGCCAATCCGCTCCCCCACCCAGGCCTGGCCCGTCCTACTCCACTCCGCCGCCCATCCCGGTTGTTCGCCCGCTGCCCCGGCCGGTCCGCAATGCCCGCACGCTCTGGCTCTTCAGTTTCGCCGCGGGACTGGCTGTCCTGCTGGGATCCTTCGTGGCCCGCGACTCCAACCTGCAGCGGCTCCACGGCGTGGTGGCCGATATGGCGGCGGGAAACGACGCCGCATCGGTCAGTACGGCGGCGGAGATCGTCTTTTGGGGAAGCATCGGCGCCCTTCTGCTGGTGACCCTGCTTGAGGCGGCGGTCCTTGCCGCCGTGCTGGGCCGCAGGAGCTGGGCCCGCTGGACCCTGGTTCCCCTGTTGGCCAGCCATGTCCTCCTCCTCTTCCTGGCGTCCGCTTTCCTGGTCCCGGCCGGTGCCGCGGGCAGCTACGTGGTGATGTTGTGGGGTGCGGGGCTGCTCCTGGCGTTCGCCGGCCTGGTACTGCTGTTCCTGCCGTCCGTTGGAGCCTGGCTGAAGCGTGAAACCGGCTAAAGCCTGCGCGATGGGGCCTGCGGGTGGCGGGCCTCCGCCGGCCCTACGCTGACTGCGCCTGAGCGGGCGCTACGCCGACTGCGCCTGGCGGTCGCTGTTTGCACAGTCCGCCAGCATCCCCTCGCAGCTGCGGATCACCACGCGGCAGGCTTCCCCGGCGGACCGGGCAGTCAGCGGACTTTCTGCAGCTGCCCGCCAACGGGTTAGGCAGCGCCTGGCCTCCTCTGCCAGTGCCTGCGGGCCGCAGCCAGGCGGCAGGCCAAGCCGCAGATGGGCAGCGGCGCCCTGGCCTCCGATGAGCCGTTCAGCTTCTGCAGCCAGTTCCGGGGCCAGTTCCACCCCCGTTGTCCGCAGCGCCGCCAGCAGCCGGAGCTCGCGGAATTCATGCCCGTTGGCCTGCAGTCGTTCCAGGGCCGCCGCCAGGTTTTCCGTCCCCTGCCGCGGCCGGTTGGCCATGAGGTTCTCCACCGCCACCAGGGCCGTCCTGGCCTTGAGTGCTTCCGCCCGGGCCTGGAACTGCCGGTCCAGCACGTCAAGCAGGGGGTCCAGGCCGCTTCGCCGGACCAGCTCGTGGGCCAGCGGTGTGGGTTCCGGGAACCCGTTGCGGATGAGGACCACGGCCAGGCGGATGCCGAAAAGCCCGTAGCGTGCCAGCAATGATGCCCGTGCTTCTTCGGTCAGTCCCGCCGGCTCGGTGGACCGGCGGAACCTGTCGGCGGAGAGCATCATCCGTTCACGCGCTGCGCGGTCCAGGGTTGCCAGCACTCGCAGGGCCTCGAAGTCCGGCTGGCGCAGGGTGCGGGCGCTTTGGGCCAGGAGTCCGGCTACCGGGACCACGCCGAGGGCCAGCTTCCGGAGGTTGGGATCGCGGCTGTACCTTTCGGCGATGTTGCCTGCGGACAAAAGGGAGTCGATGCGCCCAGCCCCCACCTCGTCGGCCCGGGACAGCACCGCGATGGCGTTGACCGTGCCCGAGCGGCCGGCCCCGGTGTCGCGGAAGGACTCCAGGAAACGCAGATCGGACGCGTGCTTGTGGCGCATCAGATAGATAACGGCATCAGCTTCCGACGGCGAATCCTCCGGCGTCAGGAACCGGACGGACCGTGCGGACACATCCTGGGAGACGGAGGCGATGCCAGGGGTGTCGATAAGGGTCATGGCGCGCAGTGCCGGCGCCGGCCATTCGACGTCGAGGCGTTCCACTTCGTCCGCCCGTACGCCGTCAAGGACGAAGACCAGGCGCCCGTCCACGCGCTTCAGGGGCAGGGCCCGGGGCTCCCCCCTGGTGGGGTGCAGCGTGATGCGGGGAGTGTGGCCGTGCCGGTACCAGGTGACGATCCTGGTGCACTCGCCGGTGTCCGTGGGGGCGATCTCCTCGCCAATGATGGCGTTCAGGAGCGTGGATTTGCCTGCTTTTACCATGCCGGCAACAGCGATCCTCAGTGGCTCCGCCAACCGCCGCGCATAGACGTGCAGCGCCTCTACGGCCGCGGGATCGTCGCCGTAGGCTTCCAGCGCTTCCCGGATCAGCGCTGCCGCCCCGGCCGTGGTGGACGCCGTCATCCCACCCCCGCTGCGGAACGGGTTCCGGCGGCCTTGGCCTCCGCGGCCACGGCTTCCGCCGCCCGGTGCAGCGCGTCCACCTTCTTGAGCTCAGCCCTGATGTCCTGGATGCGCCCTTCCTTCTCCTGTGCGTAGGAGTTCGCAGCTTTCTGCGCCGCGGCCACCGAATCCGACAGCGACCGGTGGTACTCATCGGCGATCTCGGTGAAGTGGTCGCGGATGGTCCGCTGAACCAGCCGCAGCCTGTCCTTCAACTGCTTCCCCACCTGGAACGTCACATCGTCCAACTGGCGCCTCACCAGCGCCTTCGCCTCGCCCTGGCGCCGCTTTAGCCGGGTCTCCTTGTCCTCCCGGTAGGCCTTGCGTCCCAGCAGCAGCCCGGCGCCCACCGAGAGCGGATTGATAAGGGCCATCCCGAAGATTCCCGTCAGGAGGCCGAACATGAGGACACCGCCGTAGGATCCACGCATGCCGATGAGGACTTTCTGGATGGGGTTCACCCGGCCCGGATCCAGCCCCGGCATCTGCTCCACCGGGTCCAGGGCGTCCCCGGAATCGGAGACGTGCAGGACCGGCAATGACACCTCATCGGCGGCGAAGTGTTCGGCCACCTGCGCAGCCAGCCATTGCGACCTTTCGCTGGTCCAGACGAACGTGTCCGAAACCGCTGCGGCGACACACTCTTCGAGCCACTGGGAGAACTGTGTCCAGACGGGACCGGGATCGCCCTGGTCGATGGCGGTCTCGGCTTCCCGTTGAATCCCACGCAGGCGGTCCCGGAGGTCGTACTCCATGTCGGCAATGAGGTCGTTGATGCCGTCGCTGAGCGTGAGCTGCCAGCGTGCGGACCGCTTTCGCAGATGGTCCGCTTCCATCTTGGCCTGTTCCAGGTCTGCGAGCATCTGCGGCCTGGCACCCGGGTTCTCCAGGGCCTCAAGCTCGGACTGCAGGGAGAGCCGGAGGTTTTCGGTGACGGACAGCAGGTCCTGGCTGACGGAGCGGCGCTGGATCCGCTCTGCCTTGCCCGCCACGTCATTGCGGAGGTGGGCCACGAGCGCCGGGAAGCCGGATTCAGCGTTGAGCTCACTGTCCTGGAGCCGCGAAGCTTCCAGCCGAAGATCTGCGGACAGCGGCAAAAGCGGAACATCCGGTGCCACCTGGTCCAGGTGCGCCCGGTCGAGCTCCTCCACGCGCCGCCAGTCCGGGTAGAGGTCTGTCTTGGAGAGGACGGCGGCGACACTGGGGGTGATCCGCATGGCCTGGCGCAGGAACCGCAGCTCCGGTTCCGTGTATTCCTGCGAAGCGTCCGAGACCAGCAGCATGGCGTCCGCCGTGGGCAGGGCCGTGAGCGTGGTCAGGGTGTGGGTGGAGCCCATGCCGCCGACGCCCGGAGAATCGATAATGGTAAGCCCGCCAGTGAGGATCCGGCGGGGCAGGCAGACTTCTGCGGCCGCGATTTTCCTGCTGTTTCCCGGGTTCCCCTGCTCGGAAACAAAGGCGGACAGGTCGGTAAGCTCCACGGGCCGCCGCTCTATGCTGCCGCCGTCAGCGGCACCATTCCCGGCGGGGTTTTCCGCCGCCGAAAAGTTTTCCGGGGCGGAGACCAGAAGGGTGGCCGACGCCGGTTCCCCGTAGCGGACGATGGTAGGGACGGAAGTGGCAATGTCGTCATCCACCGGGCACACCGGGGCGTTCACCAGGGCATTGATGAGCTTGCTCTTTCCCTGCTTGAACTCCCCCACCACGATGACCCTGATGCTGGGGTCCTGCAGCCGGTGCATGGCCTGCTCCAGCCTCCTGCGCAGGTCCCCGCGGTCCCCGCTGCCCACCAGCTGAAGGCCCTGCTCCACGAGCTTCACCAACTGCCCGGCCGTAACAGGACCCGGCGGCCTTGCTGGTGCTGCTTCTGCCACGAAGTGTCCCCCTGTCGGTGCCAAAAATCCTGTCGTCGGTAATACCGGAAGAGCCCGGCAGGAGGTAATTTCCCTCCTGCCGGGCGGTTTGCCTCCCGCGAATCGCGTGTCCGACCAGCGTGTTACAACACGGTGGAGTCGTCAACCACCGGATGGTCAATGCTGGTGTGGCTGTCCAGGTCCTCATCCGCATGGCTGGAGTTGTCCTGAAGTGAATTGTCCTCGGTGAACTCGAGCTGGTTCTCTGCCACCACCACGTTATCCTCCACGATGTTGGTGGCCGAATTGTCCTGGAAGGAGTCGTCCACGTGGACCTCCACTGCCGTAGTGGTGGAGTTGTCCGGGTTGAAGGAATCCTCCACCTCCACCGAGTCGTGGGTGGAGTTGTCGGAGTTGTCGTTGAACGAGTCGCGGACCTCCAGCTCCGTGTCTGTGCTGACAGAGTGGTCCGAATGGTCGGAGTAGACCGAATTGTCGGAGTAGTCCGAGTGGTCCGAGTTGTCGTTGAAGGAGTCGTCCACATCGAGGCCGACGTCGGTATTGAAGGAGTCGGAGATGGCCGTCTCCTCATTACCAATGCTGACGTCGCCGCCGGCGTGAAGGGAATTGTCCGTGGAGTAATCGGTGGAATGGTCGGAGTTGTAGGAATCCGTGATGTTGTTGGAGTCCCGGACACTGGCATCGTCTCCGCCGGCCACCGCACGGTCCCCGGCGGCCACCACCGCATCGTGGTCGAACCACTGCTCCACGTCCCCGTGCGCCCAGATGTTTTGGTTGACGGACTGGTCCGTGATGGTGTCCCGGTCGTCGAGCAGGGTGCTGTTGCTGGTATAGGAGAAGTGGTTCACCACGTGGTGCAGCTGCTGGACCGCGTGGGCGTGGTCGTCATGGTCGTAGTCCGTTCCGCCCTGGCCTGGACTCTGCATCCCGGCATGGATTGTTGCGGCACTCCCGGCGTGCGCCGCCGTCGTGGTCACCTGCCCGGACCAGGCACTGCTTCCGCCGGTGTTGTGCTCCCGCTCGAAGGACATGGCATTGACGGTGATGGGAGCGTAATCCAGGACAACAGGCATCGCCGCGTCCACGTCTGCCGAGCACACGTTGCCCAGGCCGTGTTCGGCCAATGCCCTTTCGGGGTCGTCCAGGAACGCCTGGACCGCCTCCCGGTTGCCGAAGAGCTGCATCAGGAACTGAACAAGGTCGTTTGCGAGTGTTGGCATATGCGTGGTCCTCACATCTTCGTTGTGTCGCGGATCATCCGGCGAACATCTCCGGTTGCCTCAAACCTAGGTTCGCTGCCGGGGGCAGGGCATCGGGCGGTTTCCCCCTACCCAACGGTGCCCTTCCGGGGCAACGGACCTGGCACGCCTAGGGGCATTAGGGGATCATTCCTGCTGCGGACTCAGCTGCTGGGAACCCTCCACACCCAGCGCCAGGCGCAGGCGGGCCAACAGGTCCGAACGATTTTCCGCACCCAGCCGGCGCCGGATCCTGGCAATGTGGTGCTCGGCAGTTCGGGGCGAGATGTAGATGGCCTCGCCGATTTCCCGGTAGGTTTTGCCCTCAAGCACCAGCCTGGCCACTTCCTTTTCGCGCTCGCTCAACCCCGATGCGTCCGGCTGGGTCCCCTTTCCTCCGCTGTCGGCACCGCCACCCGCCTGCACTTCGGCGGTTCCGGATCCTCCGGGGCTGCCTTGCGGGTGCAGGTCCCTGGCGCAGGACAGCAGGCGCATCATGTCCCGGCGTTCCTCGGCGCGCGCGGCAGCATGCCCGGCCAGCCTGGCACCTTCCCAAGGCATTCCCACCGCCCCCAGCAGCCGGGCCGCGCCCTCGACCTCGGCGGTACGGAACCGGCCGGCGAGCACCGACACCCAGGCTTTGCCCGCCGTCGCCAGGACCGCGGCCAGCTGGCTATGCGCAGAGGCGCGTGCCAGTGCCGTCGCATGGGGGGCAAGGTCGGCTGGGCTCTCATTCAGCAGCGCAGCCTGGACAGCGGCCCAGTGCAGGGGGACGGCCCACAGCGCAGGTCCGCCCAGGCGCCCCAGCAGCTTCCATGCGTCTTCCAGGTACTGGGCCACGCGGCGCGTCTCCCGCAGGCGGGCAGCGGCAATCAGCAGTTCCCCCCACGGCAGGAGGTTGTAGAGGTCCACCGACGTGTGCAGCATTGCCTCCCGTGCCCGCTCCCACGCCCTGAGCAGCTCCGGCACGTCACCGTTGCGGCGGGCCAGTCCCACCTCCAGCGCTGCGGACATGAACTCGTCACGCGGGACAAGCGGCCAGTGGTTCGCCTTGGCGGCTTCGGTGGCGGCGAGGCGGGCGTCGTCGAGTTTGTCCTGCATCATGGCTGCCCAGGCCTGGAGCAGCAGGAGCCTGGGTTGCGCGGCGTTGCCGCCCTGCCCGGCCACCACCGCGGCCCGGCAGACTGTTTCCGCCAGATGCGGTTCACCGCTGTGCAGGGCCAGGAGCGCTGCCAGCGCGGCAGGTGTTTCCGGCAGCGGAAGTGCCATGCCCGCCGAGTTCAGCATGTCTGATGCATGGATCAGGATGGAGATTCCCTGTTGCGGCTTTTCGCCAAGTGAGGCAAGGACTCCCTGGCCGGTCTGGACCAGGGCAGCTGCAAGCAGCGTTGGGGACGACGCCGGCGCATCGGGCTGGAAGAAGGCTTCCGCACCCGAACGGTCGCCCGCGCCGATCATGGCGACGGCGGCAAGGGGCGCGGAGGCTCCCACGCGCCCCGGTCCCAGCCAGCTGTAGACGTCTGCGGCGCGTGCCAGCATTCCCCGCTGCGCCCAAACAGAGGCGGCCACATCCGCACCGCGCCGCACGTCCGGCGGGTCAGCGCTGACCAGAAGGGCGTCGATGATGCGGGCGGCGGCGTCCAGTTCCCCGTCACCGGCCGCGGCCTGGGCGCGGCGGGCCGCGGTCGCCAGCGGGTCGGCACCGGCCAGCAGCGCTTCCTCGTAGAGCTGGGAGGCAAGCCTGGGATCGCTTTCCAGTGCAGCGTTGGCTGCTTGTTCCAGTTCGGTGGCGACCCTGGGATCGGCCAGGCCGCCCCGGGCCAGCTCGCGTGCCAGGGTGCCGAGCGGCTGTCCCGCTGATGCGAAGACCGTCACGAGCTCACGCTGGAGGGCGTGCACCTTGGCGGTTGGTGTGGCGGTCAGCAGGGCATGCTGGGCGGTTCCCACCACGGTGCCGTCCGGCCTGAGCAGTCCTGCGGCCTCTGCCCGGTCCACCAGGGAGTCCAGGTCCTCCAGGGTCCCGCTGGTGAATTTCTGCTGGAGGTCGGCCGGGAGCGGTCCGGGCAGGGCGAAGCCTACCGAGAGTGCCAGCAGCAGCTCACGTACGGCCGCATTGGCACCCTTCAACTGCTTGGCCATCAGCTCGGACGCATGCGGCGGGTGTCCCTGGTGGTCCGGCGTCATGTGCAGGGGTACGGGGCGCTCCGCCCGCTGAAGGTGCCCGTCCATCTCAGGCCGCCGGAGCTGTGGTCGGGGCCGTGGCGACGGCTGTGGCAGGAGTGGTGACAGTGGGCTCCTCCGGTGTGGGTTGCGGCGCCACGGTGGGGGTGGGCGTCACCTCAGTGGGGTCTGAAGTGACGACTGGATCACCGGTTGCGGTCATTGTTGTCGGGGTGATGGTCGGAGACGCGCTCCCGCTGCTGGGTGTAGCCGTGCCCGAATCCGTAGGAGCCGGGCCGGAGCCGAGCGTGGGGGTATCCGTCACCGCCGGGGAGGTGACGGGCGGTGTAGTGGCAGGCGACGTGGTTCCGGGCGGTGAAGTTCCCGGCAGGGTGGTGCCGGGAATGGTAGTCGCAGGCGAGGTGGGGCCAGTGGGGCTCGTCGCAACAGGAGCGGTCGTGGAGCCTCCGGTACCCCCGGCAATGGAATCCGGCACGATACCTGTGCCGGTCGTTCCCCCGGCGGAACCAGGAGGCGGATTCGCTGCAGCCCCCGCGGCAGGGCCGTCCCCGTTTGCGCTGCCCGCTGGCGCCGTCCCTTCGCTGCCTGCCGCCGGCTTGCCGGTGGACGAGGCGGACGGGGTGGACGGTGCGGATGCGGCGGCTCCAGGCTCCTGCGTGAGCGGCTTCCTGGCACTGGCCTCAACGCCGGCAAGCGGCTGTGGAGCGGCAGCAGCTGCTGCCCCTCCTCCAGGCGCCGGGGCGGCACCGGCCCCCGGGGACTCGCCCGTGGTGGCGCCGGCCTGCGGTACGAAAATCGCGGTCAGGCTCCCGAAGCCGTCCGGACTCTGCGCGGCAGTAGCGGTCAGGACCGTGAGGACAGCAGCGGCGGCGGCCACAGCCGTAACCCGCATGGTCGGTTTCGGGGCGTGCGCGCCCCCCTTCCCGTGCAGCGCACTGCGGGTGGCGGCGGCCCGCACCGGGGCGCCCTCCGCCGTCGCATATTTCCGTGACCAGCTCGGCCGCCCCGGCATGCCTGGCGCAGGCGGCACTGCGGAGGGCACGACGGCGGCACGCGCGTCGTCGTCCCCGGCTTCGGTTCGTGCCGGTCCCGTTTCCGCTGCCTCAGGTTCGGCAGCCGGGGTTTCCGCAAGGGCCTCTGCCCTGTGGGCAAGGAGCGCGGCCACTGCCGCGCCCAGGCAGATGGAGGACTTGGGGTCCGCGTCCACCGCGATGGGCCGGCCCAGCTGCTCGGATACCAGCTGTGCCACCAGGGGGATCCGGGACGACCCGCCAATCAGCAGCACCGTGGAAAGGTCCTCCGGCTCAAGCTGGAGCTGGGCCAGGGAGTGTTCCAGCGCCTCCACGGTTTCCCGGACGGGCTCCTCGATCAGCGCTTCGAACTCGGAGCGGACTAGGCGGATCTGCTGCTGGACGCCGGGCAGGAGCACGGGAATGCTTGCCTCGCTGTCCGCGGAGAGGGCTTCCTTGGCCTCCACGCATTCGCGGCGGAGCCGGGTGAGTGCCCCCAGCACTGCGGGATCGGTGGGATCGAGGTGGTCCAGGGCCGTCCCGCTGTGGCCGGCCACGTAGCGGAAGACTGCGGCGTCAAAGTCGGCCCCGCCCAGGTCTTCAATTCCCTCGGGGCGCCCCAAAAGCTCGAAGCGGCTGTTGCCGGACTTCCGCAGGACCGCGGTATCGAATGTGCCGCCACCGAGGTCGTAGACGGCGATGGTGCTGCCTTCCTCCACCCGCACCTGCCAGGCATAGTGCAATGCGGCGGCCTCCGGTTCGGGAAGGAGCGTGACGTTTTCCAGGCCGTGGGCAGCAAGGGCGTCCCGGACCCCGGACAGGCGGTGGTTTCCCCAGGCCGCGGGGTGGGTCAGGAAGAAGGCCGACGCCGGGCCCCCCTCACGTTCGGCAGCGCGGTCGGCCACCCACCGGGCAACGGTGGCAAAGACATCCTCGGGCTGCAGGGCCAAGGTGCCCAGGACGATGGGTACGTCGTCGCCAATCCGGCGCTTGAATTCCCGAACTACGCGCTCAGGCGTGTCCAGCCCGCGGCGTTCGGCGGCCTCGCCCACTAGGACGGTGCCTTCCTCCGGGTAGTACACCACGGACGGCACAGACGCTCCACGGGCGCCCAGCGGCAAGCATTCGGGCACAGGGGAAGCACCCTGGTGAAAGCGAACCACGGCGGCTGCCGTGAAGCTTGTCCCGACGTCTACGGCGAGTGCGTAGCTCATGGTTACCTCGGAAGGCTGGCGGTCCACATGCAAGCTTCATCACAGTGAACATTCACCAAACTAGCATTCCGGGAGACCCGCGAACACCCCTGTTGTTACATCGAATAGTTATATGGCGGACAAGGGCCGCAATAGCAGTCGATTTGGGGCGTACAGGCCCGAAACAGCGGGCCTGTCCTGGATTAGAGGCCGGAGTACGAGTGGAGCCCGTTGAAGAACGTGTTCACGATGGTGAAGTTGAAGATCACGCAGAGGTAGCCCACGATCGACAGCCACGCGGCGCGTGTTCCGGTCCAGCCGCGGGTGGCGCGTGCGTGCAGGTAGCCGGCGTAGACAACCCAGATAACGAACGTCCACACTTCCTTGGTGTCCCAGCCCCAGAAGCGGCCCCAGGCTTTCTCGGCCCAGATGGCGCCGAACATCAGGGTGAAGGTCCAGCCGATGAAAGCGATGGCGTTGATGCGGTAGGACAGGTTTTCCAGGCTCAGCGCGGAGGGCACCAGGCGCATGAATCCGAGCTTGTCCGCACCGCCCGCGGCCACGGTTTTCTGCCGGTGCGACTGGACAAGCTGCAGGGCGGACATGGCAAAAGTGAGGGTGAACAGGGCCGAGGAAAGCACCGCGATGGAGACGTGGATGACCAGCCAGTAGCTCTGCAGGGCCGGAACCAGGTGGCCAACAGGCGTCCAGAAGGCCACCGATGCCGCCACCAGCATGATGATCACCAGGCCCACCACGAAGGTCCCCAGGAAGCGAAGGTCGCGGCGGATCAGCGAAAGCAGGAACACAGCCGCCACCAGGAACGCACCGGTGGTAAGGAATTCGTACATGTTGCCCCACGGGACGCGGCCTGCGCCCAGGGCCCTGGTGACCACGCCGGCGCCGTGGATGACGGCGCCGAGGATGGTCAAGGCTACGGCGACCCGCGCCGGAACCCGGCGCTCCGTGGCGTACTTCATGTCGCCGTCGGCCGTTACAACGCCGCCGGTTCCTGCCCCGCCGGCCTTGGCGGCGGACGACGACGGGCGTTCGGCACGGTCCGCGGGCCCGTCCAGGCGGGTCCCGGCAGAGCCTGTGCCCACCCCTGCGGCCACCGGAACCCTGGCGGCAGTCCCGGCCTGGGCGGCCTTGAGGTCAACCGCGCGCAGGGCTTTGCTGCTCTTGGCCAGGTCCCAGGCGAAGGCGATGAAGGCCACCGTGTAGGTACCCGCCGCCAGCAGCATGAAGAGTTCGCTGTACTGGCCCATGGTTTCGTTGATTCCAAATGGCATTACTGGTCCTTTTCGGGCCCGGTGGGGCCTGCTGGAGTGGTGACGGGGCCTGCGCCATTATCGCTTGCCCCGCTGGGAGTTTGCTGGGACTGGCCAGGACGTTCAGTCGCGGTGCCTTCAGGCGCAGCGTCTTCGGGCAGCTGCCACTCCGCGCTGAACAGTTTCCGGAGAGCCGCTGCCTCGCCGGCCAGGCGGTGGTCCTCGCCGCGGGCCAGGAGGCCATACTCCACCATGGTGCGGCCGTCATCGGCGGTTCCCGTGCGCACCCAGACGCGGCGGCGGTTGACGTAAAGCGAGAAGATCAGGCCGGCCACGGCCAGGAGGGCGAACACCAGGGCAGAGGCCTGTCCGGGGTTGTGGTGGATGTCCACCCCGATGTAGCGCTTGACGCCGTCAAAGCTGATGCTGCCCTTGCCGTCCGGCAGCGTGTAGGTGGAGCCGGGTGCCAGCGTGATGCCGCCGGCCGCCAGGTTCCTTGCGTTGAGCGGGGTCAGGTTCTTGACGTCCAGCTCGAAGACGTTCTGCGGGGCGCCCTTGTTCAGGCCCAGGTCGCCATAGTAGGAGTTCAGGGTCAACTGCGGGTTAAACAGCTCCGGGTCGGCGCTGAACGAGACGTTCTTGTCGGTGACGAAGGCAGTGGGGAGGAAGAAGCCCACAAATCCCAGCTGGTCCGGCTGGGCGTCCGGGACCTTGATCACCACGGAGGAGTAGTAGTTCTCGCCCTGCAGCTTGGCCACCACCGGGCCCTGCATGGCAACGTTTCCGGCGCCGTCCCGGATGGTCACCACCGGTGCGTAGCCGTTGCCGGTCAGGTAGATGCTGGTGCCGCCCAGGCTGACGGGATCGTTGACCTTGAGGAGTTCCTGCTTTGGCGGGGCCTCCGGGTTTTCCTTGGTGGTCACGGTGGCAGCGAAGTCGATGGGCTGCCCGAACTTGCCCTTGGATTCGCGGTCAAAGGTGATGTTGAACTTGTCCAGCTGGAGGGAGTAGGGCTGCAGCTGGCTGGACTGGAAGTTGGTGCCCGGGTTGAACTGGTCGTAGCCCACCAGGGTGTTCACGAAGGTGTCGCCTTCCACCAGGATGCGCTGGCCGCTGTAGCCGAACAGGCCGCCGGCGGCCACAGACACCAGCACGCCGATCAGCGAGGTGTGGAAGACCAGGTTGCCCACTTCCTTCAGGAAGCCGCGCTCGGCACCCAGGGACGGAAGGGCGCCGTCGGCATCCCTGACCTCCACCCGGTAGCCGCGCTTGCGCAGCAGGCCCGCTGCACCGTTGATGGCGTCCGACGCCGGGATTCGGGCACCGGAGGGAATCACCAGGGTGCCGTATTCCGGCAGCCGGGACAGGCGCTGCGGGGTACGCGGCGGCTGGGAGCGCATCGCTTTGTAGTGGGCGATGGCGCGGGGCACCACGCAGCCGATCAGCGAGATGAACAGCAGCAGGTAGATCGCCGAGAACCACACCGAGGAATAGACGTCGTAGAGCTGGAGGGTGTCCAGCAGCTTGCCGTAGTCGGGGTGGTCCTTGATGTACTGGGTCACCACGGCCGGGTTGGCGGGCCGCTGCGGGAAGAGCGACCCGGGGACGGCGGCGACGGCGAGGAGCAGCAGCAGGAACAGGGCGGTACGCATGCTGGTCAGCTGGGTCCAGGCCCACCGGAGCATGCCCCTGGGGCCCAGCGCCGGAAGGGCGGCCTGCGCCTTTGCCTCGGCAACTGGGGCAGATTGCTTCTTCTTTACGTTCACACGCTCGCTCATCAGATCGGCAACTTCACGTCGGTTTGGAACCAGTACTGCAGCCCAGTCACCCAGGCACCCCACACGCCGGTGGCCATCAGCAGCCCAAGGACCACCAGGATTCCGCCGCCGGTCCGCTGGATGGCCAGGCGGTGCTTGCGGAAGAACGCCATTACGCCCATCCCCCGGCGCAGGGCCAGGGCGATCAGCAGGAACGGGATGCCCAGCCCCAGGCTGTAGACAAAGGCCAGGAACGCGCCCTTCGCGGCCGAGGATCCGCCGGAGAGGCTGAGCAGCTGAACGGCCGAGTAGGTGGGGCCGATGCACGGTGCCCAGCCCAGCCCGAAGGTCAGGCCCAGCAAGGGCGCACCCCACAGGCCGGCCGGGGGCTTGGCGTGGATTTTCGCGTCGCGCTGCAGCCAGCTGAAGCCGCCCATGAACACGATGCCCATGATGATCACCAGGATGCCCAGGAGCTGGGTGATCCAGGCGTTCTGGCTGCCGGTGATGAGTGTGCCCAGTTGGCCGAATGCGCCGCCCAGCAGGACGAAGATCACGGAGAAGCCCAGCACGAACAGTCCGATGCCTGCCAGCATCCGGCCGCGCTTTTGCTTTTGCAGGTCCACACCGCTCAGGCCGGTCACGTAGCCCAGGTAGCCGGGGACAAGGGGAAGGACGCAGGGGGAAAGGAAAGAGACCAGTCCGGCGAGCAGGGCCACCGGGATGGCCAGCAGGAGGGAGTCGCTGAGGATGGCTTCGGCGAAGGGGCTGTTCACGGTCCCGGCCTGTCCCTATTCCGCCACGGCGGCGGCGATGAGGGCTTTCAGGGTGCCCTTCTCGATCTCGCCCAGGACGCGGGAGGCCACCCGCCCCTGCTTGTCCAGGACCAGGGTGGTGGGCACGGCCCCGGGCGGCACCAGGCCGGACACGGACAGCAGGACGGAGCCGTCCTTGTCATTGAAGCTGGGGTAGGTCAGGTTGAAAGTCTTTTCGAACGCCTCCGCCGTTGGCTTCTCGTCCCGGAGGTTGACGCCGAAGAACTGGACGCCCTGGTCCTTGAACTCCTGGTGCAGTTCTTCAAGGAGCGGCGCTTCCACCCGGCACGGGGCGCAGGCCGCGAACCAGAAGTTGAGGACGCTCACCTTGCCCTGGAAATCGGCGGGGGTGACGGCGGCGCCCGTGAAGAGCTGGCCCTGGATCTGCACGGCTTCCTTGCGGTCCGCGGCGGCGAACTCCGTGACCGAGCCGTCGCCGGCAACATAATTCTTGTTGTCCCCGGCTTTGGCCTGCTTGGCCAGGGCATCCTCCTGGGCGCAGCCGGACAGGCCAAGGGTCAGCGCGGTCAGGGCCATGCCGCCGGCGGCGAGCATGCTGCGGCGCGATGGAAGGTTGTTGTTGCTCACTACTAGGCTCCAGGGGTGCTGGCGGCACCGGGAAGAAGGGACGCTGCGGGCTCGCTGTAGTCGACCCGCACCAGCGAGCCGTCGTCGTCGAACACCAGGGACGTAACGGAGGTCAGGGTGCACTCGCGCTTGCGGGGATCGTGCCACAGGGGCCTGCCTTCCGCGCTCAGCCGGGTAGCCCAGATGGGCAGCTGGTGGCTGACCAGGATGGCTTCGGGGCCCTCGGCACCGAAATCGCTGGCCGCAAGTTCAATTGCCTTCAGCCGCGCATCCCGCGCGGCAGCTGCCACCCTTGCCGCCTGCTGCTTGTATGGCTCCCCCCAGGACGGGCGCAGGGGGTTGACCAGGTGCGGCCAGTGCCGGGGCCGCCGGAGTTCGGCCTTGGTGACCTTCATGCCCTCGAAATAGTTTTCCGCTTCGATGATCCGCTCGTCGGTGTGGATCCGAAGCTGCAGGGCTTCCGACGTCGGCCGTGCAGTTTCCTGCGCACGGTCAAGCGGCGAGGCGGCCAGGTAGGTGATGCGGGCTCCACGCTCGGCGCGCTGCCTGAAGTGCTCCGCAAGCATCCGCGCCATCTCCTGCCCCAGTTCGGAGAGGTGGAAATCCGGGAGCCGTCCATAGAGAACGCCGTCGGGATTATGGACCTCGCCGTGGCGGAGCAGATGGACAGTGGCTTGGGGCATGTTTACCAGTTTCTCAAAGATGGCGTGCGATCCGAAATCTTCCGCACCTACTTTCTACAAACAGTAGAACTGAAGTTTCTGAAGAAATGTTCCGAAGACGGGAACAAAACATGCAAACACATGTTTATACTGGATGCAGCACGTTAGTTGAGGCTTCAACTTATGAAGGTTCAACATTAGGCACTTACAGGCAAACCCACACAAGGAGCATCATCATGGCACTTCCCGCAGACGTCACCACCGGCACCTGGACCCTGGACAACTCCCACAGCGAAATCGGCTTCACCGTGCGCCACGCGGGCATCAGCAAGGTCCGCGGCCAATTCACCGAAGCCGACGCCACCCTGGACCTGGCCCAGGACGTGGCCGACTCCAAGATCAACGCCACCATCAAGACCGCCAGCTTCGACTCCGGCGACGCCAACCGCGACGGCCACGTCAAGGGCGAAGACTTCTTCGACGTGGAGAAGTTCCCGGAGATCTCCTTCGTCTCCAACGGGCTCGTAGCCAAGGGCAACAGCTACGAACTCAAGGGCGATCTCACCATCAAGGGCGTCACCCGCCCCGTCACCCTGGAAACCGAGTTCAACGGCGTGGCCGTTGACCCGTTCGGCAACACCCGCGCCGGTGTCTCGGCGGAGACCACCATCAGCCGCAAGGACTTCGGCCTGACCTGGAACGCCGTCCTGGAAACCGGCGGTGTGCTGGTCAGCGACAAGGTAGCCATCAACCTCGAACTCGCCTTCATCGCTCCCGCAGCCTGATTACTCCCTTCACTGCACCCCGGCAACGCCTTCTCGGGGGCGCCGGGGTGCAGTGTTTAAAGGCCAAACGCGAGGGACCAACACTTCCTGAATCACCCACAACGCCGCCCGCCGGGGGTACGGTGGACGTAAGCCATGCTGGGGGGAAGGCTGAGGACCGATTCCCGGCAGCCTACCTGGATCCCGACCCGCAGAAGGAACGCCCATGAGTACTCCTCCCGTCCCGCCTCCCGGGTCCCAAGACCCCCACTCCAGCAACGGACAATCCGGAAACGACCAGTCCGGCAGCCAGCAGTCCGGAGCCCAGCCGCCGCGCTACGGCCAGAACGCTCCGCAGTACGGCCAGAATGCACCGCAGTACGGGCAGAACCAGCCCCCGTACGGTTCGCAGCCGCCGGCAGCCCCCCAGTACGGCCAGAATGCACCCCAGGGATCGCAGTACGGGCAGAACGGTTTCCAGGCTCCTGGCTACGGGCAGCCCCAGGGCAGCGAGTCGCCATATGGCCAGTCCCCCTACGGCGGCCAGTACCCGTCGGAGCAGCCGCAGGCGGCCGGCAGCAACGGCGTGCCGCAGCTGGTGAACATCTCGTTCTGGCTGCTGATCGCGTCGGCCGTAATCTTCGTCGTGGGCATGCTCCTTGGACTCACCCAGCTGGACGACCCCCAGTTCCGGCAGCTCTTTGAGCAGCAGGTCCGTTCCAGCGGAACGGATGTCAGCTACGACAGCATCAAGAGCGTCATCGCCGGCACGCTGGTGGTGTTCGCCATCATCGGCGCCGCGCTGTACCTGCTGGTGGCATTCTTCATCCGCAAAGGCAAGAACTGGGCGCGCATCCTGGGAACGGTCTTCGCGGCGCTGTCCATCTTTGGCCTGTTCGGGGTCCCCAGCATCGGAACGCTCGGAACCGTACTGGGGATCGTAGCAATCGTGCTGCTTTACCTGCCTGCAGCTGCCCCGTACTTCCGGAAGCAGCAGCCCTTCGCCAACCCGTACTCAGGCGGCTTCGGCAACCCTTACGGTCGGTAGCCGGCACATCCGCTGACAGACAGGACGGCCCGGGAAGCAGCAAGCTTCCCGGGCCGTTTCCGTTGGACCGGTGCTGACGCTGCCTGCCCGGGCGCTACGCCATCTGGCCGGGCGCCTGGGCCCGCTGGGCGTGGTAGGCCAAAATCTGGAGTTCGGTGGCCATGTCCACCTTGCGGAGGTTGACCCCTTCGGGGACCTGCAGCATCACCGGCGCGAAGCTGAGTACGCTGTGCACGCCTGCCGCCACCACACGGTCGCAGACACCCTGCGCCACCGCGGCCGGAAGCGCAAGCACCACCATGTTCGCCCCGGTACGGTGCAGCACTGTCTCGAGGTCTGCCACGTCACTGACCCGCAGCCATCCAACCTCGCTGCCCACCACCATCTGGTCGGCGTCGAAAATGGCCACGACGTCGAACCCGCGGGACTCAAAGCCGCCGTACCGCGCCAGCGCCTTGCCCAGGTTGCCCGCGCCGACGATGGCTACTTTCCAGTCGTGCGTCAGTCCCAGCGCCGCGGCAATGTGGCGGCTCAGGTACTGCACCTCGTACCCCACGCCCCTGGTTCCGTACGACCCCACATGGGACAGATCCTTGCGCAGGGTGGAGGAACTGACGCCGGAGGCTTCCGCCAGGGATTCGGAGGAGACGCGCTCCACACCCTCCGAAAGCAGAGTGTTCAGGGCGCGAAGGTAGAGCGTCAGCCGGGCCACTGCTGCGGGCGGTATCTGCTTGGGCGGGGTGCCCGTGGCATCCGGAAGCTCCGGGAGGGGCTGCGGTGTTGAATCCAGGGAAGTCACCGGCGCTCCCCTACTGGGCCATGGCGCGCCGCAGCACGCGTTCCAGCCGGGTTTCGTCGATTTTCCAAAAGTCGCGCTGCACGCCGTCCACCAGCACCACCGGAATTTCCTCGGCGTAGCGCTCGCGCAGTTCGGGCTGGTTGTCCACCAATTCTTCGCTCCAGGTAAGGCCCAACGAGGCAGTGACCCGGCTGACGGCGTCGCGCGCTTCTTCGCAAAGGTGGCAGTCAGCTTTGGTGACCAGGACGACGCGGGGTGTAGCCATGGCTTAACGGTATCGCCGTTCGCGGGCTGCGGGTGACGCCGACGGCGGCGGGCCAGTGGATTGACTAGACTCGAGTCCATGCCCGAGGAGAAATACGTCGCCGTAGTCACGCGCCCGGTTGCCGAGCCGCAGCCAGGCGAAGCGGCGTTTTTCGACGTGGACAATACCTTGATGCGCGGAGCCAGCCTCTTCCACGTGGCGCGGAAAATGCACCAGCGCGGGGCCTTCACCCTGGCCCAGGCCGCCGGCTTCGCGTGGAAGCAGTTCAAGTTCGTGGCGCGCGGGGAGAACATCGACGACGTCCATGCCGTGCGCGATTCCGCCTTGACGCTGGCCGCTGGGATCACCGTTGACGACATCAAGGCCCTCGGTGAAGAGGTCTATGACGAGATGATCGCGTCCCGGATCTGGCCCGGCGCCAAAGCACTGGCCGAGCAGCACCTCCGGGTGGGCCGCCGCGTCTGGCTGGTGACGGCCACGCCCATCGAAGTGGCCACCGTGATCTCCACCCGCCTGGGATTGACCGGAGCGCTGGGAACGGTAGGTGAAGTGTCGGACGGAATGTACACGGGCCGGTTGGTGGGCGATATCCTGCACGGCTCTGCCAAGGCCGTTGCCGTCCAGGTCATCGCTGATGAAGAGGGCCTGGACCTTAAGCGCTGCTGGGCGTACAGCGATTCGTACAATGACGTACCGCTGCTGTCGCTGGTGGGCCACCCGGTGGCCATCAACCCGGACGCCAAGCTGCGCCGCCACGCCCGCGACCGCAACTGGCCGGTCTACGATTTCCGCGCCGGCCGCCGTGCCGCCACCTTTGGGCTCAAGGCGGCCACCTTCGGCGGAGCCGTTTACGGCCTCTGGAAGGGCTTCGCCCGCATCCGCGGCCCGCGGGTATAAGAATCCAACGAATCCTAAGCCTGTCCGCGAATCCGAACCTTGACCGTCAGGATCGGCGAACAAGACCCGGACGCACTAACAGGAAACAGAAATGCCCGCCGCCTTGGAAGGCGACGGGCATCTCTGCGCTGTTCGAAGTATTCCTACTTCTTGTTGCGGCGCTGGTGACGGGTCTTGCGAAGCAGCTTGCGGTGCTTCTTCTTGGCCATACGCTTGCGACGCTTCTTGATAACTGAACCCACGAAAGTTCCTTACAAACTAGATGCAGTACCTGTCTGATGGAAAATGTCCGCGGACAAAGCTACGAACTGAACAACTGACAGATTCTTACAATGACGTAAAACGTTCCTTAACAGGGTACCGCCTATCGGGAGCCGCTCAGGACAAGCTGCCTTAGGCCGTCTCGGTGTGGCCGTCCACAACAGCACCTTTAAGGTACTGTTCAACGGCGTTTTCGGGGACCCGGTAGGAGCGGCCGAAGCGCACTGCCGGCATTTCGCCGGAGTGGACCAGCCGATAAACAGTCATTTTGGAGACGCGCATGACCTCGGCCACTTCAGCCACGGTCAGGAACTTCGCGTTGGAGAAGTTCTGTTCTGCCGACATTTCCCTATTTTCCTTTGCTGACGGATGGACAACAGTGACCCCAGGTACGTGCCAATGCGGTGTTCCGATGCTGAGCCATCCACCAACCACCTACGTAGATACTGTAGATGTTCATGTGGCAGATGTGAAAGTAGTGGATCCCCTATTTCGTCCCCTAATTCGACTCCCGGCGCTTCCGTGCCGATGCCGCCAGCTGCTCCAGGACGGACGCGGAAACGTCCCAGTCCATGCAGGCATCGGTGACGCTCTGGCCGTAGGCCAGCTCCGAGCGCCCGGCAGCATGCTCCGCAACGTCCAGGTTCTGGGCGCCGCCCACCAGGAAGCTCTCCAGCATCACGCCCGCCACTGCGCGCGCCGCCGGGCCGCCGTCCTCCAACTGGGCCCCGATCTCCAGCGCCACCTCGGCCTGCCGGTGGTGGCTCTTGCCGCTGTTGGCATGGCTGGCATCGACAATGAGGCGCGGGTTCAGTCCCCTTGCCGGCCAGTTCGTTGGAGGCACGTTCGACGTCGGCCGCTGAGTAGTTGGGCCCCTTGCGGCCGCCGCGGAGGATGACGTGCGTGTCCGGGTTTCCGGCGGTTGCCACCAGCGCGGCCCGTCCCTCGCCGTCAATGCCCAGGAACGCCTGGGCCGCCGCGGCGGCACCGCAGGCGTCGACGGCCACCTGCAGGCCGCCGTCGGTCCCGTTCTTGAAGCCGATGGGCATGGAGAGCCCGGAAGCGAGCTGCCGGTGGATCTGGCTTTCCGTGGTGCGGGCACCGATGGCACCCCATGAGATGAGGTCCGCCACATACTGGGGGCTGATGGGCCCCAGGAACTCGGTGGCGGTGGGCAGGCCCAGCGCGGTGACCTGCTGCAGGAACTGCCGGGCGGTGCGGAGGCCGGTGACCATGTCGTGGCTGCCGTCCAGCCGGGGATCGTTGATCAGGCCCTTCCAGCCCACGGTGGTGCGGGGCTTTTCGAAGTAGGTCCGCATGACGATCAGCAGGTCTTCCTTGTGCTTTTCGGCCTGGCTGACCAGCCTGCGCGCGTACTCCAGCCCGGCCTTGGGGTCGTGGATGGAGCACGGTCCCACGATGACCAGCAGGCGGTCGTCCACGCCGTCCATGATTGCCCGCACTTCGTCCCGGCCGCGTTCGACGACGGCAGCAGCCCGGGCGTCCAGGGGCAGTTCCGCGAGGAGGTCGGAAGGAGCGGGCAGCGGAGTGAATTCGCTGACGCGCAGGTTCGAAGTGGACGTGGTGTCGCTGGCGGTTGCTGCAGCTGTTGCGGTGCTCATGTTCGGGGGTCCTGTTCCAGATGGGAAGCGGGCCCGGATTTCAGAACCCGCCGGAGAAACGGCGAAGGGCAGAGAATAATCTCTGCCCTGTTGGCTCTGAAGGAATGCTGGTTGCGTGTCAGTTAGACGCGGGCCCCTCCAGAGCCAACGAAAAATACGCATACCAACGGTTAGTCATGCCAAGACCATAAGCCCAGGCCGCCGGTGCCGCAAAATCAGCTGCGTCACATTCCGGTCACCGGGATTTTTGGAGGCCGGCCACCAGCTCGGCATGCTTTTGGTCGGTGAGGCGGTACCAGTACAGGATCACGACGGCGGCCAGCACCAGGGCGGCGGGCAGCAGCCCGGCGGCAGCGCGGATGGCCGTGAGCGCCGGAGCGCCCTGCTCCTGGACGGACGAGGAGTAACCACCCCACGCCAATGCGAACGCCACCAGCCCGCCACCGAAGCCCATGCCCAGTTTCCGGGTGGCGGCCAGGAGGGCGTAGTTGATGCCCTGGACCCGGACGCCGGTCTTCCACTCGCCGTACTCCACGGTGTCCGCGATCAGCGCCCAGGTGAGGATGCTTACCGTTGCGGCCGAAAGCTGCGCCAGGACCATCCCGGCCACGGCCAGCCAGGGGGTTTCGGCCGGAGCGAGAAAGACCACCAGGCCGCCTCCCCCGCCGAGCAGGCAACCGATGGTGAACACTGCTTTCTTGCCCCACCTGGCCACGGGGCGGGGCATCAGGACGGCGAGGGCCAGGGTGATCACCACCTGTGTTCCCGCCATCAGGGGAAAGAGGTCCAGGCGGGACAGGACATCCCGCAGGTAGTAGAACTGTGCTGCCACCGTGGCGGAGTTTCCCGTTACCAGCAGCACGGAGCTGAGGCACAGGACCAGCAGCGGCGAATTCACACGGAGCGCCTCCATGGTCTGGCGCCAGGTAATCCTGGGAACGCTGCCGGGCACCTTTTCGCGGCAGGCGATCCCGGTGAACACGTAGAGCCCGGAACCGAGGACCGCGAAAACGAGGGTCACCACCGTGAAGATCTGCTGGACGTCCCCGCCCCTGCCCAGGAGCGGTGCCACGAAAAACCCCAGCGTCGCCCCCACGGACAGTCCTCCGATGGTCCGCGCGCCGGCCAGCCTGGCCCTTTCACGGGGGTCCTGCGTCATGGCGCCCACCAGGCAGCCGTACGGGACATTCACCAGGCTGTAGGCAAGGCAGACCAGGAAGTAGGTGCAGTAGGCGTAGAGGAGTTTCAGGGATGGTTCGACGTCGGGCACGTGGAACACGGCAACGGCAAGCACCAGCGGAACGAAGCCGAAGAGCAGGAAGGGGCGGAATTTGCCCCACCGGGGACTGTGGAACCGGTCAACGATCCTGCCTGCGGCGATGTCCGTGAAGGCGTTGAACACCCGCGCCACCACCAACAGGGTTCCGGCGGCCGCCGCGCCGATTCCGGCAACATCCGTGTAGTAGACCAGCAGGAACATGTTGGCGGTGCTGATGATCATGCTGTTGGCCGCATCGCCAGCCCCGTAGCCCACAACCGCGGCCCTGTTCAGTGACTTCATGTCTCCGTCTCCTGGGTGAGAAACCGCTTTCTCACCCAGGAGGCAATTTACCCCAGAATTTTCCGCAGAAACACCAGCTGCCGGATCCAGTGGTGTTCCTGGCCGCCCTCGTGGTTGTTGAACCGGTACACCTCAATTTCCTTGGCAGCACCGGTGGCGGAGGCGGCGGTCGTTCCCGCGCCGTAGGCGTTGAAGCTGGCGAAGACGGTGGACGGCGGGCAGATGTCGTCCATCTGGGCGGCGGAATAGAGGGCCGGCGCCGTGGCGTAGCGCGCCAGGTTGACGCCGTCGAAATAGTTGAGGACGGCAAGGGCGTCGTCGTACCGCTCACGGTGCCGGGCCAGGAACTGGGCTATTTCCGGGTACGGCCCGCGCGGGGTGATGTCGATGGCGCGGGGGAAGTCCTGGAGGAACGGGACGTCGGGCAGCGCGGCGATGACGCCGTCGAGCCGTCCGGCGGTGAGCCCCGCCGTGGCCACCACCAGGCCGCCGCCCTGGCTGACTCCTGCCAGCACCACCTTTGCAGGATCGACGGCGGGATGGGCCTGCGCAGCTTCCACGGCCCGGAAGGCGTCCACGTAGACGCGCCGGTAGTAGTAGTCTTCCCGGCTCGAGATGCCCCGGGTCATCAGTCCCGCGTGCGCCACATCCCCGGCCGACGGGTGCGGGTCCGCGGTGTGCCCCAGCGTGCCGCCGTACCCCTGGCCGCGGGTGTCCATGATGAAGTGGGCGTACCCGGCCTGCGCCCAGCGCGTGTCCTGGTTGACCAGGCCGCGGCCGCCGGAATAGCCGACGTAGCTCACCACCACCGGTAGCTGGCAACCCGCCTCCCGGTTGGCCGGCAGGTGCAGCCAGCCTTTGACCGGTGCACCGCCAAAGCCGGAGAAGGTGACGTCGAAGGTATCGATGACCGTGAGGTAGTTCTCAATCGGCTCGAAGGCCGCGTTGAGTGGAAAGGCGCGGGCTTCGTCCAGGGTCGCGTCCCAGAATGCCCCTAGGTCTTCCGGGGGCGTGACCTCGGAAGTGTAGCCGCGCAGCTGTGCCAGGGGAAGGTCGAAAAGGGGCATCGTTGTCCTGTTCTGTTTTCGGTTTGTTTGGCGGGCTCGCGAGCGGGTTCTTCCATTTCTACTGCATGGGTCCCCTGTTACTGCACGGATCCGTGGCGCACGCTGATGAGTGGTTCGTAGCGGCGAAGGTTCGTCCCGGCGGCGACGATTTCCCGCAGCTGCGGCAGCCCGCCTGCTGCGGCTCCCGCGGCGCGTGCCTGGATGAGCACGTTGCCCAGCGCGGTGGCTTCGACGGGGCCGGCGATGACGGGGCGGCCAACGGCGTCGGCTGTGAGCTGGCAGAGCAGCGTGTTTTGCGACCCGCCGCCAACCACGTGCACCACGTCCACCGGGCGGCCGGCCAGGCGTTCCGCCGCGGTGATGGTCCTGGCGTAGCCGGCTGCGAGGCTGTCCATGATGCAGCGGGTGATGGCGGCGGGATCATTGGCAAGGACGTCACCGGTATGGCGGACCCCGGCGCGGATACGTTCGGGCATGTTGTCCGGGGCGATGAAGTACGGGTCATCGGCGTTGATCTGCGGTCCACCGGCGGGAAGGGCCGCGGCGGCGGTCAGCAGGGCGGCCAGGTCCGGCTGGAACCCTTCGCCCGCCCAGGTCCGCTGGCATTCACTCAGCAGCCACAGTCCGCCCACATTCCGCAGGTAGCGGATGGTGCCGTCCACGCCGCGTTCGTTGGTGAAGTTGGCTTCGCGGCTGGCCTCGGTGAGGACCGGATGCTTCAGTTCCAGACCCACCAGGGACCACGTGCCGGAGGAGATGTACGCGAAGTTCTCCCCGTCGTTGTCCGCTGTCGCGGGGACGGCTGCGACGGCGGAAGCGGTGTCGTGCGAGCCGACGGCCACGACCTTCGTGTCCGTCGGCAGCCCCACTTGGGCGGCGATGTCCGGCAGGAGTTGCCCGTAGGCTTCGCCTGGCTGGATCAGCTGAGGGAACAGGTCCTTCCGGAGGCCCAGTGCCGAAAAGAACTCGGTGGCCCACTCCCCCGCCACGGCGTCGAACAGCCCGGTGGTCGAGGCGTTCGTGGCCTCGGTCCGGCGGACCCCCGTGAGCAGGAAGGCGATCAGGTCCGGGATGAGCAACGCCTGCAGCCCGTCCAGGTCCCGTTCCGCGGCCAGTTGGTAGATGGTGTTGAACTGCAGGAACTGCAGGCCCGTGGTCTGGTACAGGCGTGCGGGGTCCAGCTTCCGGTGCACGGGTGCCACCGCAGCCCGGCTGCGGTCGTCGCGGTAGCTGTAGGGCTGGGCCACCAGCTTCCCGGCACGGTCCACCAGTCCGTAGTCCACCGCCCAGGTGTCGATGCCGATGCCGGCGATGGTTTCACCCTGCACCGCTGCGACCGTGGCGGCCGCCCGCAGGCCCTCCAGCACCTCCGTCAAGAGCGCGTCGAAGTCCCAGCGGAGGCCGCCGTCGATCTCCACCACACCATTGGGGAAACGGTGGACAGTCTCCAGCGACACCCCTTCAGGGGAAACACGGCCGAGCATGACCCGGCCGGAGGAGGCGCCGATGTCGACGGCGGCGAACACACTGCCGGCGAACACACTGCCGTCGACACCTGGCTGTGCCCGGGGAACGAGCGTACTCATCGGAGGAAGGCTGCGGCCACTCCGGCGTCCACGGGGATGTGCAGGCCGGTGGTGTGGGACAGTTCGTTGCTGGTGAGGACGGCGGCGGCGTTGGCCACGTGCTCGGGCAGGACTTCTCGCTTGAGCAGGGTCCGCTGGGCGTAGTACTCGCCCAGCTTTTCCTCGTCCACGCCGTAGACCGCGGCGCGCTTGGCCCCCCAGCCGCCGGCGAAGATCCCGGAGCCGCGGACCACGCCGTCGGGGTTGATGCCGTTGACGCGGATGCCGTGCTCTCCCAGTTCGGCCGCGAGCAGCCGGACCTGGTGGGCCTGGTCTGCTTTGGTGGCGGAGTAGGCGATGTTGTTGGGGCCGGCGAACACGGAGTTCTTGGAGGAGAT
Source organism: Pseudarthrobacter defluvii (assembly GCF_030816725.1). Classification (NCBI taxonomy): domain Bacteria; kingdom Bacillati; phylum Actinomycetota; class Actinomycetes; order Micrococcales; family Micrococcaceae; genus Pseudarthrobacter; species Pseudarthrobacter defluvii. The sequence continues at coordinate 595,118 of NZ_JAUSYG010000001.1, read as the reverse complement.
GTAGATGATGTCCCCGCCCATACCCTGCGCGATCATCACCTTCGCCGCGGCCTTTGCCACCAGGAACGAGCCCTTGGCCATGACGTTGTGCTGCAGGTCCCAGTCCTTTTCCGTGGTCTCCAGCAGCGGCTTGGAGATGGAAAGGCCGGCGTTGTTGACCACCAGGTCAACACCGCCGAACGCCAGCACCGCGGCGTCGATGGCCGCGGCCACCTGTGCCTCGTCGGTGACGTCTGCCTGGACGCCGATGGCGACGTCGGCACCGCCCAATTCCTCGGCGACCTTTTGTGCGTTTTCCAGGTTCAGGTCGGCAATGACGACGCACGCGCCGTCGGACGCCAAACGCGTGGCGATGGCCTTGCCGATCCCTGACGCCGCGCCGGTCACCAGCGCGATCCGGGTGGCGTGGGACTTCGGCTTGGGCATCCGGGCCAGCTTGGCTTCCTCCAGCGCCCAGTATTCGATCCGGAACTTCTCGGATTCCTCGATGGGGGCGTAGGTGGAGATGGCCTCCGCGCCGCGCATCACGTTGATGGCGTTGAGATAGAACTCCCCGGCCACCCGGGCGGTCTGCTTGTTCGCCCCGAAGGAGAACATGCCCACGCCGGGGACCAGCACGATGGCCGGGTCCGCGCCGCGCAGCGCAGGGGAATCAGCGTCCGCGTGGCGGTCGTAGTAGGCCTGGTAGTCCCCGCGGTAGTCGGCGTGCAGCTCGTGCAGCCGCGCGATGGAATCCTCGATGGAGGCATCGGCCGGCAGGTCCAGAATCAGCGGCTTGACCTTGGTGCGCAGGAAGTGGTCGGGGCAGGAGGTGCCCAGGGCGCCCAGCCGCGGGTGTTCGGCTGCTTCAAGGAAGTCAAGGACGACGGCGTCATCGCTGAAGTGCCCCAGGACCGGCTTGTCCGTGGAGGCAAGGCCGCGGATCACCGGTGCCAGGGCGGCGGCCTTGGCACGCCGTTCCGCCTCCGGCAGCGCCCCGTACCCGGCGAGCTTGGCGCCGAAGGGTTCGGCCCTGCCGTTATCCCTGATGTACTTTTCGGCCTGCTCAATGATCCACAGCGAATTGGCTTCCGCTTCTTCGCTGGTGGCGCCCCAGGCGGTGATGCCGTGCCCGCCCAGGATGGTGCCGACTGCCTGCGGGTTCGCCTCCTTGATGGCGGCGATGTCCAGGCCCAGCTGGAACCCGGGGCGGCGCCAGGGAACCCACACCACCTTGTTGCCGAAGATCTTGGTGGTCAACGCCTCACCATCCACCGCCGTCGCAATGGCGATGCCGGAGTCCGGGTGCAGGTGGTCCACGTGGGGGGCGTCCACCAGGCCGTGCATGGCGGTATCGATGGACGGGGCTGCCCCGCCCTTGCCGTGCAGGCAGTAATCGAACGCGGCCACCATCTCGTCTTCGCGCTCCACGCCGGGGTAGACGTTCTTCAGCGCGTTCAGCCGGTCCAGGCGCAGGACAGCGAGGTTCTGGGCCTTAAGGGTACCCAGGTCTCCGCCGGAGCCCTTGACCCAGAGCAGCTGGACGTCCTCGCCGGTCACCGGATCCTTTTCGGCGCCCTTGGCGGAAGTGTTGCCGCCGGCAAAGTTGGTGTTCCGCTTATCCGCGCCCAAGCGGTTGGAACGGGCGATCAGGTCTTCAACAGTTTTGTTGTTACTCATGGCTGGTTAGGCGCCCCATCCGGCTTGCTGGCCGCCCACGCGGTCCTCGTTGATCTGTTTCTGGTAGCCGCTGGCCTTGTAGGCAGCGATCGGGTCCGCGGGCAGGCCACGGGATTCACGCCATTCGGCAAGGGCCGGCCGGACGTCGGTGTAGAAGGCATCGTTGAAGATGGCATTGGCTGCCAGGACATCCCCGGCACGCTGCGCCTCGTCCAGGGCGGCGGTGTCCACCAGCAGCGCACGCGCGGTCATTTCCTGGACGTTCAGGACGGACCGGATCTGGCCCGGGATCTTCTCTTCCAGGTTGTGGCACTGGTCCAGCATGAGGGCAACGCCCGACTCCTTGCCGTAGCCGCCGCCCCGGATCACCTCATGCATGATGCGGAAGAGCTGGAACGGATCTGCGGCACCCACAATGAGGTCGTCGTCGGCGTAGAAGCGGGAGTTGAAGTCAAAGGACCCCAGCTTGCCCAGGCGCAGCAGCTGCATCACGATGAACTCGATGTTGGTGCCCGGGGCATGGTGGCCGGTGTCCAGGCAAACGAACGCCTTCTCCCCCAGGGCCAGGGTCTGGGCGTAGGAGGTGCCCCAGTCCGGAACGTCCGTGTGGTAAAAAGCCGGTTCGAAGAACTTGTACTCGAGCACCAGGCGCTGCTCATCGCCCAGGGCGGCATAGATCTCCTGCAGGGACTCAGCCAGGCGGTCCTGCCGGCCGCGCATGTCGTCCTGGCCCGGGTAGTTGGTGCCGTCCGCCAGCCAGATCTTCAGGTCCTGCGAACCGGTGGCGTTCATGATCTGGATGCACTCCAGGTGATGGTCCACGGCGCGGCGCCGGACGGCCTCGTTGGAGGAGGTCAGGGAGCCCAACTTGTACTCGTCATCCTGGAAGGTGTTGGAGTTGATGGTTCCCAGGCCCACGCCCAGGCCGGCCGCGTACTCCTTCAGGGCGCTGTAGTCGTCCACCTTGTCCCACGGAATGTGCAGGGCCACGGTGGGGGCCAGGCCGGTCAGCTCGTGGACCTTGGCGGCGTCCGCCAGCTTCTCCTGGACGGTCCGCGGCGTGCCGGGGGTGCCGAACACCTTGAACCGCGTGCCTGAATTTCCATAGGCCCACGAAGGGACCTCGATGGCAAGCTCTCCGAGCCTGCCCAGCGCCGTTGCTACGTCATTCATGATGGTTCTTTCCGGTGTTTGAGCGTCGATCTGATGCATTTGTGGATGGTGCCCCGCTGCTGGAGCCGTGCTGGTTTGGGTTTGCCGGCTGGTCAACCTGCGGAAGGCTGGTGGGCCAACTGGCTGTCGAGGTTGAAGACTTCCTCGAGGACCTGGAACCCTGCGTCGGGCGCCTGCCCGGAATCTTCGAAGAGCGTTGCCATTTCGGCTTGCCAGCGGGCGTTCACGTCTGTCAAGGCCATGCGGGCGCGGACGGCGTCGAAGTCGTCGCACTCCACGTAGCCCACCAGGAGCCCGTCCTCCCCGAGGAACAGGGAGTAGTTGTGCCAGCCCGCGTCCTTGAGGGCCTGCAGCATCTCCGGCCATACCGCGGCATGGCGCCGCCGGTATTCGTCGATCAGCGCCGGCTGGACCGAGGAACGGAAGCACACCCTCATCGGAACTCCTCTTTCAAACTCACGAAGGTTTGAATCGTTTCATTGGTACGATTCAAAGTACTCTTGGATTTGAGCAGGTGTCAAGCAATGGCCAGAACTTTTGATTTCCCGCACGGAGGCATCTGCCGCGGGCATATCAGCACGGAGAATCGATGAACCGCACAGCAGCCAGTATCAAGGACGTGGCCACCCACGCAGGCGTCGCCGTGGGGACGGTCTCCAACGTCCTGAACTATCCGGACCGGGTGTCGGAGCGGACCAAGGAGCGGGTGCTGCGCGCCATCGACGAACTCGGCTTTGTCCGCAACGACGCCGCCCGGCAACTCCGCGTGGGCCACAGCCGCACCATCGGGCTCATCGTCCTGGACGTGGGCAACCCCTTCTTCACGTCGGTGGTCCGCGCGGCCGAGGACGCAGCCGCACTGCAGGGAAGCGCCGTCTTGCTGGGCGACAGCGGGCACAACGCGGCCCGGGAGGCCAACTACATCGACCTCTTCCAGGAGCAGCGGGTCCAGGGCCTGCTGATCTCGCCGGTGGGCGACGTAACCGACAGGCTGGACCTCCTCCGCGAGCGCGGCGTGCCCACGGTGCTGGTGGACCGGCTCGCTGACGAATCGAAGTTTAGTTCGGTGGCCGTGGACGACGACGCCGGCGGGCACCTTGCCGCCCGGCACCTGCTGGACACCGGCCGCCGTCGGCTCGCCTTCGTTGGCGGCCCCACGTCCATCCGGCAGGTGGCAGACCGCCTCCAGGGGGCCCAGCGGGCCGTGAAGGAGGAACCGGACGCCACGCTGGAGGTGCTGGAAGCTGAGGGCCAGACCGTCCTCGCCGGCCGCAGCGTGGGCGACATGCTGGTGGAGCGGGGCAGGGCTGAACTGCCGGAGGCGATTTTCTGCGCCAACGACCTCCTGGCCCTGGGCGTCATGCAGTCGCTGACCATGACACACACGTACCGCATTCCCGATGACGTGGCACTGATCGGCTATGACGACATCGACTTTGCCGGCTCCGCGGTGGTTCCCCTGTCCTCCATCCGCCAGCCCACCCAGCTCCTGGGCCGGACAGCCATCGAACTGCTGTCCGAAGAAGTGGAGTCCCAGAACCCGGTCCACCGCTCCGTCGTGTTCACGCCGGAGTTGGTGGTCCGGCAGAGCACAGCCGCGCCTGACGCCGACTGACTCACCGGCGGGCTACATTCCCGCCAGCTGGACCCACTTCATGGCCTCGGTCCGTGAGGTGAAGAACCGCGTGGGGCAGGGCGGGACATGGACGCCCAGAAAGAAATTCGCGATGATCCGGTCCACCGGGCTTGTCCCAAGCAGGGCGATCCGGTTAGCCGCGCACGGGATGGAGAACACCGAGCGGGCCTGGATACTCACGTTCTCGGTGGTGGCCATGTCCACCAGCATGGGGTAATTGCCGTCGCCGGCGATCCGGTTCACCGCAGCCATCGCCGCCTGCGCATCCTCGACCTCGATGCGGACCTTGGGCTCCCAGACGAGGTGGATGACCCCGTCACCGCGCAGCTCGACCGAGCCTTTGCCGCCGTCGACCATTACGGGCTCCATCTCCCGCCTCCCTCCAGTGGGCCGTTCCTGACATCCACTATCTTGCCCCAGCGCGAAGGGCACCCAAGACGGCGCCGCGCGGAGCAGGCTTGACTCATCAGCATACTTACTAATACGTTGGTCGACGTGCCCGTGGCCTGGATCACCGTCCGGCGCTGCGTGTCGCGGCCCGCAAGGGCTGCATCAGAAATGAACAGCATTTGAAATAACCAGTTCCGCCGGGGTTCTCCATGGGGGCGGAGTCTCGGGGGGTTCATTGCGCCGAAACCCGGCGCTGAAAGGATTTACCGAAAATGCGCACAAAGGTCTCAGCTTCAGTTACCGCCATTGCCCTCTCCGGCGCCATGCTCTTCGGCATGGCGGGTCCGGCGACGGCAGCAGCACCCGCGGCTCCTTCTGCCGCCTCCCAGTCGTCACAGGCGGCCAACGTCAGTGGAACCATCAACCAGACAATTGACGGCGTGGGTACCTTCGTTGGCTCCTTCACTCCGTCCGGCTTCAGCGCCCAGGACGGCCAGTTGACCGTCACCGGCCTGGTGCAGGGAACCTTCACGGACCTGGCCGGCGTGGCCACTCCGGTCAGCCAGACGGTGACCACAACTGCTGCAGCCGCACCTTCCACCGCAGCCGCCCTGGCTTCCGGCGGTTCCTGCGACATCCTGAACCTGGTCCTTGGGCCGCTGCACCTGGATCTCCTGGGACTGAATGTGGACCTGAACCAGGTAGTCCTTGACATCACCTCCCAGACCGGAGCGGGCAACCTGGTGGGCAACCTCCTGTGCGCCGTCACCGGACTGCTGGACGGCGGCACTGGGCTCAGCGGCCTTGCCAACCTGTTCAACCGCCTCCTGGGACTCTAGTTCCGGGTAGTCCAGAAACTGGAACGTCAACAAAGCGGGCGGCCCTTTCCGGGCCGCCCGCTTCGTGTTGCCGGCTAAAGCTTCTCCACCACCAGGTTGCGGTAGGCAGCCCGCAGCGGGGCCATTTGCCGGAAGCCGATGCGGCCGCCGCCAAGCACCCTGTCCGTGACATCGCGCCATTCAAAGAGGAGGAGCCCGTTGATGGAGAAGGCCACTTCCGGACCGTCCTTGACCACTTCCAGGCGGTAGAAGTCCGTGGCGTCTTCCGCCGGCGGCAACGGGTCCGCCCCCTGGGCCACCAGCTCGAACCCCGCGCTCTTGCGCAGGTTGCAGGTCCGGAACGCCCGCTCCGACCGGTACTTGTGGCGGAAATACGAGACGTGCAGGGCGTCGATGTCGCCGGAGTGGTACTGCGGGTAGTAGCCCGTCCTGGCTGCCAGGGCAGGGTCGAACAAGTCCAGCCCGCCGTGTCCCGCAGCGGCAAAGAACAGCATGGCCAAGCCCGGCTCCGCGAGCGGCAGGAACTCCCAGCTGATGCGGATGCCGTCAGGGAACTCCACCGGGCACCAGAACGTCCAGTGCGCGTGGTCGCCGAACTCCTGGCTGTCCAGCAAGCCGGACAGTTCCAGCGACCCGTCGCGGCTGTCCATGCGGAGGGGACCTTCGGCCACCCATCCGGCAACGTCCTCCGGACCCGCCAGCGGATTGCGGTAGAGAATGCCCGCCTCCGCGCCTGCGGAGCCCACCTAGCCGCGTCCCGCCGTCGTGCTTAATTCCCTGGTGGATGGTCCCTTGCTGCCGGTCGCGGCGTACCCCAGGCCCCCGAGTTGCCGGGCCACTTCCCCCGCCACCAGGGCTGCCCCCTGCCGGGAGAAGTGCGTGTTGTCGGCCAGGCCGTCCGGCCAGTGCGCGTGTGCACCCGGCGCGAAGTGGCAAAAGATTGCCCGGGACCCGTCCGGCCCCAACTGCAGGTAAAGGCGCCGGGTCCACGCGTTCAGGTCCACCACGGGTACCGCCAGCTCCAGGCCGAGTTCCCGGACCACCTCCGGATAGTCCTCCAGGCTTTCCTCCAGGACAGCGCCCGACGGCGGCGCGTCCAGGAAGTGCCGCCGCTCCACCGGGGTGCACAGCACCGGAGCCGCGTCCAGGGCACGCACCTCCCCCACCATGGTGCGCAGGTTGGCCGCGTAGCCGGTGCGGGCTGCGAGATGCTGCTTCTTCTGGTCGTTGTGGCCGAACTGGATCAGCACGAAATCACCCGGACCCGCTTCGCCGAGCAGAGCCGCCCACAGCCCTTCGTCGCGGAAAGACTCCGTACTCGCGCCACCTTTGGCGAAGTTGTGCACCGCACCCCACTCATAAGTAAGCGGGGGCAGGTGCGCGCCCCACCCGCTCATGGGGAACTCGTGCGTGGGACAGTTGGCCACGGTGGAGTCGCCGGCCAGCAGGATCTTCATGGTGTCCTTCCTCGACGTGGACATCAGCCCTTGACGGAACCGATGAGCATGCCTTTGGCGAAGTGCTTTTGCAGGAACGGATAGAAAATGAGGATGGGAAGTGTGGCCACCACGATCACAGCGAACTTGATGCCCTGTTCCGGCGGGATGTAGTTGGGATCGACATTGCCGGTGCCCAGCAGGTCCGAGGCCGCCGTGACCTGGCGCAGGTACATCTGCAGGGTCCACTTGGAGTTGTCGCTCAGGTACAGCAGGGGTGACATGAAGTCGTTCCAGATGCCCACGGCGTAGAACAGCGCGAACGTTGCCAGGACGGGCTTGGACAGCGGCAGCAGGATCCGCCAGAGAATCCCGATCTCCGTGGCACCGTCCATCTTGGCCGATTCCTCAAGCTCCGCCGGAAGTTCCTGGAAGAAATTCTTGATGATGATCAGGCTGAACGGATTGATCGCGGCCGGCAGGATCAGGGCCCAGTAGGAGTTGAGCAGGCCCAGGTCCTTGACTAGCAGGAAAGTGGGAATCATGCCGCCGGAGAAGACCATGGCGAAGACCACCAGGGACAGGATCACGTTCCTGCCGCGCAGTGTCTTCTTGGCCAACGGGTAGGCCATGGTCACGGTGAAGGCCAGCTGGACCAGGGTGCCCACGGCCGTGACGAGGACGGTGGTGACCAGGGCGCGGACGAACGCCGGCGTGGCGAAAATGTACTCGTAGGAGCCCAGGGTGAACTGTTCGGGCCAGACGAAGAAGGCCCGGCGGGTGATCTCGGCCTCGGTGGCGAAGGAGCCGGCGAAGACGTAGACGAAGGGCAGCAGGGTGATGATGCCAATCAGGGACAGGAAGACGTAGTTGGCGGCGTCAAAAATCCGGCCGCCCCGGGTGTTGTGGATCTTCATTAGAACAGTCCGCTCTGGTTGAACCGCTTCGCCAGCCAGTTGGTGCCGAAGATCAGCACGATGCCCACCAGGGATTTGAACAGGCCCACCGCGGTGGAGTAGCTGTAGGCGCCCTGGGTGATGCCCACGAAGTAGACATAGGTGTCAAAGACGTCGGCCACTTCCCGGTTAAGGGCGTTGGTCATCAGGTAGATCTGCTCGAAGCCCGTGTTGAGCATCTGCCCGATGGCCAGGATCAGCATCACGATGATGGTGGAGCGGATCGCGGGCAGGGTAATGTGCCAGACGCGGCGGAAGCGGCCGGCGCCGTCGATGATGGCTGCCTCGTACTGGTCCTGATCCACAGTGGAAAGGGCGGCCAGGAAGATGATGGTGCCCCAGCCGGTGTTCTTCCAGATTTCCTGCAGCACGATCAGGGGCCGGAACCAGGCGGGGTCGGACAGGAAATCGATGTGGGTGCCCATGACGTTGTTCAGGAACTGGAACAGGGGACCGATGTCCAGGGCGAACAGCAGGAAGCTCAGGGACGCCACGATGGTCCAGGACAGGAAGTGCGGGATGTACACCAGGGTCTGGACGGTGCGTTTGAGGATGGAAAGCCGGACCTCGTTCAGCAGCAACGCCAGGATGATGGTCAGCGGGAAGGCCACGCCGAGGTTCAGGAAAGCCAGGATCAGGGTGTTGCCCAGCAGCCGGGGAAAGTCCGGGTTGGCGAAAAAGTCCTCGAAGTTCCGGAACCCCACCCACGGGCTCCCGTTCACGCCCAGGAAGGGGACGTAATCCTTGAAGGCGATGGACACCCCGTACATCGGGGCGTAGCGGAATACCGCAAAGTACACCACGCCGGGCAGGAGCAGCAGGTACAGCCACTTGTAGTGCGCGAAATGGACGGAGAACCTGCCCCCGTTCCGGGGAGCGGGCGCGGCCTTGCCCGCCCGCTCCCCGGTGAGGGTGTCAATGACAGGGGTTGCCATTTACTTGTTGTCCTGCCACAGCTTGTTGATCTCTTCCTTGACCTTGTTGCCGCCGCTGGTGTCCCACAGCTTGATGGCGTCCTTGAGCCCCTGTTCGTCGATCTGGCCGGCCAGGTACTTGATCCGGGCATCCGCCACGATGTTGTCCAGCTGTGCACCCTTTGCCACGTAGGTGGCGGAAACGTAGGGCGCGGCCGGGTTGTAGACAGCGCTCTTGAGGTCCTCCGCCATCACTTCGGTGCGCTTGTCAAAGACCTGCTGCTCGTAGTCCGAGGGCTGCTTGACCGGGTAGAACTCGTTCCCGGCGACGTTCATGCCCAGCTGTGCGTAGCTCTTGATATCGGTGGTGACGGCCTTGCCCTCCGGGGTCTCCGGCTTGATGGTCGCGGCCTTGCCGTCCTCCACCTTGAAGTTCACGCCCTCGATGCCGTTGTTCAGCAGGATGGCCACGTCCTTGCCGTTCATGCTGTTCAGGAAGGCCAGGACCTTGTCCAGCTCAGCCTCGGTCTTGACGCTGCCCTTGGGCACGGCCAGGAAGCCGGAGTAGCCGTCGGTGGGGTGGGCGTGGAGCTTGCCGTCGGGCCCTTCGAGGTTGCCCACGAAGCCCACCTTGTTCTGGAAGTTGTTGGGGTCGGCCTGCTTGAAGAGGTTGATGAGCACGCTGACGCGGGAATCGACGTCGACGATGATGCCGCCCTTGCCGTTGAAGAACGGCTCGTTCCATTTGGTGCTGTCAAAGGTGGCGAAGTCGGGGTTGATGAGTTTTTCGTCCACCATCTTCTTGATGAACCGGTCAGCTTCGAGGAATTCATCGGTCTCAAAGCTGGGGACCAGTTTTCCGTCCCGCTCCGTCCAGCGGTTCCCGGCGCCGTACCATTCCTCGATCAGGTCGTAGGGGCTGTTGGTGCCCAGCGCACCCCACTTGGGGATGGTGATGCCCCAGGTGTCGTTCTGGCCGTTGCCGTCCGGGTCCTGCTCGGTGAAGGCCTTGGCCACCTTGTACAGGTCCTCGGTGGTCTTGGGCGGCTGCAGGCCCAGCTTGTCCAGCCAGTCCTGCCGGAACATGACAGCGGCGCGCATGGGGGCCCGGCCCCGGAACACGCCGTAGACCTTGCCGTTGACGCTGGCGTTCTTCTGGATGTCCGGGAAGGTGGTCTTGAGGTTGGGGTACTTGTCCAGTTTGTCCGTGAGGTCCCAGAACGCGCCGGCCTGGGCGTTCTTCACGAAGCCGGGCGTTTTGCCCTGGATCACCATGACCTGGGGGAGGTCCGATCCGGCAAGCGTGATGTTGGTCTTGTCCTCGTAGGAGGCGTTGGGGGCCCAGTTGATCTTGACCTGCTTGCCGGTGAGCTCCTCCAGCTTCTTCTGCACCGCGCCGTCCGCGGCAGGCGGCTGGGCCTCGAGGAACGGGGCCATGATGGAGACGGAGGTGAGGTCCGCGGCCGGGGTGTCACCCCCGCTGCACGCAGTGAGGGACAGGGCCGTCGCGGTGACGACGGCGGCGGCCAGGGAAAGTTTCCTACGGATCATTAATTTTCCTTTTCCACTTCGTTGCGGTTTCTTTTGGGGCGTTCGCCCAATTTTGATACGTTTCATTTGCACGGCCGTGCAGGACCTCCCGCGGGAGCGGATGGCGGCTGCGCGGTGAATTGCCGTCAGGCGGGGGACGCTGCCTGCAGGCGCGGATGCCCTGCAGGCTCTGCTGCGGCAATGGCTTGGTCGTTGGCGGTGAAGAAGCGGTCGCACAGCCACCCGGTCAGGTAGAGCCAGGCCCCGATGCTGAAGAACGGGATGAGCCCCGGAAGGCAACGGCTGGCGTAAACCACTGCCGCGGAGACGAACAGCAGGATGACGGTCCCGGCCAGGTGGCGCACGGCGAACCGGGACGACATCAACAGGTACTGCGGCAGCGGCAGCTCATACCGGGCGTACATGGGAAACACGTAGCAGACGGCCCCCGCCAGGAAGACCGCCGCAACGAAGAGGCCCACCGCCATGAGCTGCGGAAAGACTCCGTGGCCGCCGGAGAAGTAGTTCCAGTTGAGGACAAGCGCCGCGACGACGGCCATGACCGGAAGCGAGAGCGCGTTGGCCTTGCCGAAGTTCCGGAAGTACCCGGCGGCGAATCCGGTTAGCAGCGGCGCAGCGTCCCCGCCGGCCCGCTTGCGGACCGCAATGTGTGCTGCCGCCGTGGCCGGGCCGGCACCAAGGACACCGAAACCCAGGAGGGTGAAAGCGATCCACAGCAGGTTCAGGCAGGCAATCCACACGAGCGTGTCAAAAAACGAGTAGGCACGCGCGCTGAAGGTTCCGGACAGCATGGCACGGCCTCCCTTCTGGTTCTCCATCGATGCAGGGGCGGAGCGGAAAGTGTCCCGCATCACGCTGGTAATCGGTTTCTCGAAAATCTAGACCTGACTGACGGTGATGGTCAAGCCAAATTTTGAATCGTTACATAGCTGGACTGGAGGTGCCTGGATGCCGCACACTGAACGGTGGAAAGCGCTTGCTGGGGTAAGGCAAGGCGCAAGGATGCCGGTGCCGCTGCGGCGGACGCCGGCTGGAACGGGAGAACCATGGCAACGGCAACGGAAGCGGTCGGGAGCGACGCTGGAACACCCTCCACACGGGCGGCGAGGGTCGCGTTGGTAGGGGTTCACGGCTTTGGCACCCACCATCTGCACAACCTGGAACGCCTCCGGGCAGCAGGCCGCATTGAGCTCGCTGCCGTGGCGGATCCGCAGCCTCCGGCACCCGGTGCCGTCCCGCCGTCGGCCGCTGTTTTCGCGGGGATCGACGACCTCCTCACGGCAACTCCTGATCTGGACCTGGTCATCGTCGCCACTCCCATCCAGACCCACGCCCCGCTGGCCCTGGCAGCCCTGGCCACGGATGCCGAGCTGTACCTCGAGAAGCCTCCGGTGGCTTCCCTTGCCGACTTCAACCGGCTGTGCGGGGCCGCCTCAGAATCGGGTCGGGGAGTCCAGATCGGTTTCCAGAGCCTTGGCTCACACGCCCTGAAGGCCATCGAAGAACTGCTGGCCGCCGGAACCATTGGAACGCTGGAAGGCATTTCCGCCACCGGCCGCTGGGTCCGGGACAGGGCCTATTACAAGCGCTCCCGCTGGGCCGGGAAACGGAGCATCAACGGCGTTGATGTTGTGGACGGTGTGGCCACCAACCCGTTGGCGCACGCCGTGGCAACCGCCCTCCGGATTGCCGGCGCGCGCACCACGGCCGACGTAGAGTCCGTGGAAACCGAACTGTACCGCGCCAATGACATCGAGTCGGATGACACCTCCGTGATCCGGATCCGCACCGCAGCCGGCCTGCCCATCACGTGCGCCCTCACCATCTGCGCGTCGAAGTCCGTGGAGCCCTGCGTGACCCTCCAAGGCTCTGCCGGCACCGCAGTGTTCCACTACACCGAGGACCGGCTCACGGTTGAGACGGCGGCAGGGCGCATGGAGGAAACGTATGGCCGTGACGACCTGACGGAGAACCTCCTGGCCCACCGGGCCCAGGGCGTCCCGCTCATCAGCAGCCTGGTGGACAGCGGAGCCTTCATGCTGGTGCTGGAGGCCGTCCGGACGGCACCGCTCCCCGCCCCCATTGATCCCGCCTACGTCCGTTGGGAAGGTGAGGGGGATACGGCGCACGCCATCGTGGTGGGAATCGAGGAGGCCCTGGAGAAGGCTGGCCGCCAGCATGCCACGTTCAGCGAGCTGGGTCTCCCCTGGGCCGCATCCGCACCGGCTGTTTTTGACCTCCCGGCTTCCTGATGGTGGACGAGGCAGGACAGGAGGGGAGCGCAGCCGGGGCCACGACGCTGCCTGGCGGCCCGGGTCAGCTTTACGCCGTCAATCTCTTGACGGACGGGCTCGCCCCCTGCCTGACGGCGGCCCCGGTCCCCACGTTCAGCTGGCAGCTCGGCCAGGACGACGACGCCGATCCGGCCCTTGCGCGGCAGACCGGTTATGAGCTGGAGGTCCGGGACGCCGTGGGCAGCATGCTGTGGAGCTCGGGCGAGGTGGCCTCCACCGCCCAGGTCGGCGTCCGCTGCGGCGGTCTCCTGCTCGACGACGACGCGGACTACGCCTGGCGGGTGCGCATCCGTGACGCAGCCGGGGTTTTTGGCGGCTGGTCGGTTCTGCAGCCCTTCAGCACGGGGCTTGGCGACAGCTCCTGGGCAGCTGACTGGATGGGCCGGGCAGCGGGTGGACGCGCCCCGCTGGAACTCTTCGACCAGGCCCTCCGGGTGGCGGCGTCCCCGTTCCTGCCGCTTCCCTCCCCCGCACTTCGCAGCTTCCGGCTTGAAGCGAGGCTCCGGCCCGTAATGGGCCGCGCCGGGCTGCTCCTGCGCAGCAGCGGCGCCGGGACGGGCCTGCTGCTGGAACTGGGCGCCACCGGAGAAGTGGCGCTCCGCCGCGCCCCGGACTGGGAGATCCCCTCCCCCGCCACTCCGGAGACCGAGGTCTTGGCGAGTGCAGTGCCGGCAAGCACCCAGGGTGCATCCCCACTTGCGTGGCGCGACCTCACCGTTAGCGACGACGGCCGAACCATCCGCGTGTCCCTGGACGGGAAGGAACTCTTCGCTGTTGACGAACCCGCCGGTGAAGCCTGCGTGCCCGGTTTGCACCAGGGTCCGCGGAGCCAGGCCGAGTATGCATCGCTACGGGTCACCGATACCCCTCCGGGCCGCCCGCAGGCTGTCCTGCTGGACCACCGGTTCGGCGCCGGCGACGCCCAGGCCCTCGCGTGCCTTGCTGGCTGGTCCCGGACCACGGAACACCGGCAGCCTGATGAGTGGACCCTGTTCCGGACCGCCTTCCAGCTCACCGGAGCGGTGCGGCGGGCGCGGCTTTACGTGGCCGCCCACCACCACGCGCAGTTCTCCGTGGCGGAGACACCCTGCCTCAGCACCACCTCGTTCGGCTATCCGGGCGAAGGATATTACGACGCCGCCGACATCACCGGGGTCCTGGCGGAACAGCCTGTTGGCACAGCCATCCCGGTAACAGCCCTGCTCCACTGGTACGGGCCGGGCCAGGGCCGCGCAGCCGGGGTGCCCGGCCTGCTGGTCCGGCTCACGGTTGACTACGACGACGGTCGCCGCGACATCCTCACCTCCGGCCCGGGCTGGTCTGCAGGCGAGGCGCCGTACCGCCAGTCCGGCTACCGCAACGACGAGGGCGATCCGGTCGAACACCTGGACGGGCAGGCCGCGGCGTCACTCGACCTGGCCGGAAACCTGCCTCCCGCTGTGTCTGCCGGCCGCCACCCGTCGTCGGACTTTCCCCGCCTTCACCCCCGCCGGACGTTCCTCACCGGCGGGTTCGTGGCACCGCGGCAGTTCCTGTCCGCCGATGACGGGACGATAGTGGCGGATTTCGGCCAGGTTCTTCCCGCCCGCCCGGAAGTGGACTTCCTGGACGGCGTTCCCGGCCGCACCGTGATGCTCCGCGCCGGTTACGCCCTCCGGCCCGACGGCAGGGTGGACGCCGGAAAGACGGCCAGCCAGAACACCGACATGTCCTTCCCCTACACGCAGGCGGCCGGGCCGCAGCAGTTCCGCGCCTCGGTGCACCTGGGCTTCCGCTACCTGGAGCTGCCCGGAATCGAAGCCGCCGAGGTGTCCCGAGTGGGCGCCGTGACCGTCCACGGCAGCCATCCCGGCGAGGGCGGTTTTCACAGCTCGGACCCGGTCCTGGACGCGGTGTTCGGGCTGCTGCGGGATTCTGCCCTGTATGGCGTGCAGGAGCAGTTCGTGGACACCCCCACCCGGGAAAAGGGCCAGTTCCTGGCCGACGCGGCCAACATCTCCTATGCCACGATGGCGCTGTTCGGCGAGCACGCGTACACGGCGCAGGCACTGCGGGAGTTCGCCTGGTCCGCCCGCCGCTACTGGAGCGCCGGGGAGGAGAAGGGCCGCTATAACGCCGTCTACCCCAACGGCGACGGCAAGCGGGACATCCCCGACTTCTCGCTGATGTTGCCGGAGTGGGCGGCGGAGTACCACCTGCGCACCGGCGATCTTGCCCTGGTGCGGGAGCTGCTGCCCCACCTGTGCGACACGGCGGATTACGCCCTGCGCCACATTCCCGCAGAGGGTCCGACGGCGGGACTGGTCACCAGGCTGGGCGGCGGCTCCGGGCCCTACCTGCACGGCATCGTGGACTGGCCTGCGCCCGGGCGGTTTGGCTACGATATGGACTGCGCGGCCAAAACCACCGTGAATGCCCAGGCCTACTCCGCCCTGGTATCGGCGGCGCGGCTCTGCAGCGCCGCAGGGGACGAGTCCGGCGCGGTCCGCTATGCCGCTGCTGCCCGGACCCTGGCCGACGCCATCCGGACGCGCCTCAGGGTGGACGGGGTCATGGTGGACGGCCTCCATGCCGACGGAACGCCCAGCCCGCACGCCTCCCAGCACGCAACGTCCTTCCCGCTGTCGCTGGGCATCACCGAAACTGCGCACGCGGCTCCGGATGCCGCCCGGATCGCGGGCATGGGTATGCGGCAGGGGCCCATGACGGTGCACCGGCTGGTCCGGGCACTGTTGAGCCAGGGCATGACGGACGCAGTGCTGGACCTCCTCACCAACAAGGACCAGCCCGGCTGGGCCCGGCTCCTGGACCGCGGGGCCACCTTCACCTGGGAAGCCTGGGACCTTGGGGACGGCACTGATTACAGCCAGTCGCACGCGTGGTCCGCGTCCGTCATCAAGGAGATCCTCGAGCATCTGCTGGGGGTCCGCTACACGGTTCCGGGCGGCAACGACGTGCTGATCGAACCACCGCTGTGCCGCCTGGAGCAGGCTCGCGGAAGCGTTCCGGTGCGCAACGGGTACCTGGAGGCCGGCTGGCGGCGGGCTGGCCAACGGGTGGAGCTGGAGTGCACCATTCCGCCCGGAGCCACCGCCATCGTCCGGCTGCCCGCCGGCGCTTACGAGGTCGCAGGACCGGTGCCGTTCCAGGACCAGGGCGCGGATGCCGCCGTCGTGCTTTCTGCTGCGGACGGGGACGGCGGAACCCGCCCCGCCACCCGAGACTTCCGCATCCACACGGGAACCTGGACGTTCATGCCCGCCTGAAACCCCCGCGAGATGGCAGGTGGCGGCAATCCCTGCGGGGAACATTGCCGCGAGGTGCCATCTCGCGAGGTTAGGGCGCTGAACGGCGCCGCGAGTGCCGCCACAGCAGCAGCCCCACCACGGCCGCGGAGAGCATGCCCAGGCCGCCGGTGACCAGCAGCCCGGCCCGGACACCGAACTGCTCGGTGAGCCAGCCCGCAAGGAGGCCGCCGCAGGCGTGCCCACCCAAAAGGAGCGGAAGGTACAACGCCATGACCCGGCCCCGGATGGCGGGCCCGGCTTCAAGCTGGACGGCGGTAGCTGCACTGGTCAGGAACAGCAGGGTCATGACGCCCACCACCACCAGCATGGCCGTAAACAGCACCAGGTTGGGCATGAGCGCGGCCACCAGCTGGGACAGCCCAAAGAGCCCCGCCGCCACCACGATGCCCCTGCGGCCCATGTTTCCCAGCCTGGAGGCCAGGAGCGCGCCGGCCAGGGCACCAACGGCACTGACCGTGTTAAACAGGCCAAAGCCCTCCACACCGTTGTGCCACACCCGCTCGGCAAACGCGGCAAGGACCACCGGCCCGTTCATGCCGAAGGCGCCCAGTAGCCCCGCCAGCACGATGAGGAGCAGTAGGCGCGGCCGTTCGCGGACATACCGGAACCCGGCCAACATCTGCCCGCGCCCCCGCTCGGCCGGCGTGCCGGGATGCAGCTCGTGGGGGCGGATGGCGGCGATCAGCCCAAGCACGAGCACGCCGATGAGCGCGTTGGAGGCGAAGGCCGCGGCGGGCCCTGCCTGCGCAATCAGCACTCCGCCCAGCGCCGGGCCAGTCATGGCGCCCAGCTGGGCGAGGGCGTTGTTCAGCCCGATGGCAGGGCGCAACGCGGCGTCGCCCACCACTTCGTTGACGAAGACCTGCCGGGTGGGCTGGTCCACTGCCGCAGTGACGCCCAAGGCAATGCAGCTGGCGTAGACAACCCAGACCGTGAGGGTGCCGCTGGCAGTCCAGGCCGCGAGCCCCAGGGCGAGCAGCACAATGACGGACTGGCACACCATCATGATCCGGCGCTTGGGGAAGATGTCCACCACCAGTCCGGCAAGCGGCCCCACCACGAGCATGGGCAGGAATTGGAGGGCGACGGCGGCCCCCACCGCGGCGGGGCTTCCGGTCAGCTGCAGCACCAGCCAGTCCTGCGCCAGGCGCTGCATCCAGACCCCGAGGCTGCCGGCCAGCTGCATGGCCAGGAAGAGCCGGTAATTGTGCTGTTTTAGGGGGTGGTACCAGCGGGGCCGGCTTGCCTGGGAGCGGGCAGGGGGTGCGGGACGGGTGCGGCGGGAAGGCACAGTCAGTGCTTGGGGCGGCTGGACCGCAGTTTGACGGCAGCCGCGGCCAGGATCAGGGTTCCCGGTACCACCACGAAGAGCGCCGCGAGCATCCAGACGAACACCACGGAGCAGAACAGGGCCGCGGCAAGCAGCAGCGAGCCCGTCCAGTCGCGGATGGAGCTTGCCTGGCCCGCTTCGAGGGCCTGGCGCCAGGTTTCCCTTCCGGCGGCACCGGAGCCTGCACCCGAATAGTCGGACCAGGCGGAGGCGGTGCGGAGCAGCAGGATGGCCGCACCGGCGGCAAGGATGAGCGTGGCGGGCAGGACCACTTCCCTGCCCGGGAGCTGCCCCACCCAGGCGAGCAAAAGGTTGAGGGCAATCACGACGGCGGCGGCCGCCGTCGTAATTCCCAGCTTCCAGCTGCCCGGCAGCGCAGCCCTGAACAGGCCCCACAGGCCGCGGACGGAATCGTCCCGGCCATTAAGGTGCCGCTCGAGATGCGCCGTCCCTGCCGCATAAGCGGCCGGGATGGTGACGAGCGGGAGGGACAGCACCAGCACCAGCACCCCTGCCAGGAGGGTTTCGGAGAACAGGGCAAACCGGTTCACCGGGATGGGTTGGTGGCCGGAGGCCGGTGTGGTGCTGTCCATGACGCTCATTTTCTGACTCGCTTTTCTCGTTAGCCCTTGAGGCCCTGGGTGGAGACGCCCTCGACGATGTACCGCTGGAAGATCAGGAAGAAGATCAGCACGGGCAGCAGGGCCAGGACGGACATGGCGATCATGGCGCCGTAGTCCGAGGACTGGGTCTGGTCCACGAAGAGCCGCAGGGCCAGCGGCAGCGGGTACTTGTCCGGGGTGTTCAGGTACAGCAACGGACCCAGGAAGTCGTTCCAGCTCCAGATAAAGGAGAAGATCGAGGTGGAGATCAGGGCCGGTTTCATCAGCGGCAGCATGATGGAGCGGAAAATCCGGGCGTGCCCGGCGCCGTCGATCCGTGCCGCCTCATCCAGCTCCGCGGGCAGGCCGCGCATGAACTGGACCATGAGGAAGACGAAGAACGCGTCTCCGGCCAGGAACTTGCCGATCAGCAGGGGTACGTAAGTGTCCACCAGGCCCAACTGCTGGAAGATGATGTACTGCGGAATGATCACCACGTGGAAGGGCAGCAGCAAGGTGGCGATCATCATGCCGAAGAACAGGCTGCGGCCGGGGAAGTTGATCCTGGCGAACGCGTAGGCTGACACGCTTGCGGAGAGGATGGTCCCCACCACGGCGCCGAGGGCAAGGATCAGTGAGTTGGTGAAGAACTGCAGGGTGGAGACCCCGCCGATCCCGTCCATCGCCGTAACGAAGTTATCGAAGCTGAAGTTGTTGGACCAAAGTGAGGTGTTCTGCCCGCCGATTTCCGAGTTGGGCTTGAAGGATGAGGCGATCATCCACAGCGCGGGGTAGAGCACGATGGCGGTCAGGATGAGGGCCACGGCGTGGAAGATCACGCTCTTGGCCCGCTTGGCCCCAACCGACTCGGACTTCGGGTTGTAGGCAGCGGGTGTGTCCGTAGTGGACTGGGTGGGGGTTGCCATGGTCGTCATTTTGAATCACCGCTGTAGTGGACCCAGGACTTGGACGTGCGGAAGAAGATCAGGGTGATGATGCCCACCACGACCACCAGCAGCCACGCCATGGCCGAGGCGTAGCCCATCCGGAAATCGCTGAAGCCGCGCAGGTACAGGTAAAGGGTGTAGAAGAGGGTGGATCCGGCGGGGCCGCCTTCACCATTGGAGATGATGTAGGCCGACGCGAAGATCTGGAATGCGTGGATGGTTTCCATCAGCAGGTTGAAGAAGATCACCGGGGAAAGCATGGGCCAGGTGATGTTGAAGAACTTGCGCACCGGGCCTGCACCGTCCATCGATGCAGCCTCGTACAGCTCGCCGGGGATCTGCTTGAGACCGGCCAGGAAGATCACCATCGGGGCGCCGAACTGCCACACCGTGAGCAGGATGAACATCGGCATGGTCATAGCGGGGTTGCCCACCCAGCCGCCCAGGTTGATCCCGAAGAAGGACAGCCCCTGGTCCACCGGACCGGCATCGCCGAACATGGCCTTCCAGACGATTGCGATGGACACGGACGCGCCGATCAGGGATGGTGCGTAGAACGCAGACCTGTAGAAGCCCTGGCCCCGGCGCTTGCTGTTCAGCAGCATCGCCACCGCCAGTGCCGCCGCCAGCTTCAACGGGGTACCGAACACCACATACCCGACTGTCACGCCCACCGACTGCAGGAACCGTTCATCCTGGAACAGGGTGGTGTAGTTGTCCAGGCCGATCCACTTGGGCGGCTCGAACAGGTTGTAGTTGGTGAAGGACAGGTACAGCGAGGAAATCATCGGCCCAACGGTGAGGGCAATGAATCCCAGCAGCCAGGGCAGCAGGAAGGTATAGCCGGCACGGGCGTCCGCGCCCCGCCGCCGCGGTTTGCGCGGCAGCGGGGAAGTGGACGACGCCGGACGCCTGCTCAGGGTTGGGCTTTGAGTCACGAGTTCAATCCGTCAGTCGTGAAGGCTTGATGAGGCAAGGCGCCTGATCAGGCATTCTGCTTGATGAGGTCTTCGGCTTCCTTGAACCAGGCATCGGCTGCACCATCAATGGTGAGCTTGCCGTAGTTCAGGTCCGAGGCGATGCGCTTGAAGGAGGCTTCAAGCGTGCCGAACCCGACGATGGGCGGCTCCGGGGCGTCCTTGAGGTACTTCTCAATCGACTTCTCGTAGTCCACCACGAGCTTGTCCGTGCCTTCGAAGGTGGTGCCGTCGCGCTGGGTCTTGGAGGCGGGGACACCGCGGGAGGTCTTGAAGATCTGGCCCACCTCGGGATCGTTGACCATGAAGTCGATGAACCGGGCGGCGGCATCCTTGAACTTGGTCTTGGCGCTGGCCACCATGAGCATGGACGGCTTGAGGAACAGGCCAAGGTTGTTGGGGTCGTCTGACGGCACCGGAACCAGCTTGAGTTCCTTGGCACCACTGTCGCCCAGGTAGCCGGCCATGAAGTTGTCCCAGGTGACCTCCGTGGCGGTGGCGTTGGAGCCGAACGGAGACTTCGGAGCCAGCTGGGTCACACGGTCCTCGGGGATGATGGCACCCGTACCGCGCAACTCCGCGGTCAGGTTCCACCACTTCTTCAGGTCATCCTTGCTGAAGCCGAGCTTGCCCTCGGAAGTGAACGCCTCGATCTTGTTCTGGCGCAGCCAGATATTGAACATCCACCAGACGCCGGTGTAGTCGGTTCCACCGTAGAGTGCGCCGTTACTCTTGGCGCCTACCTGGCTCAGGAAGTCGTTGAACTCCTTGTAGGTCCAGCTGCCGTCCGGCTCGGCGATGCCCAGGGGGGCCAGCTTTGCCGGGTCGTAGTAAACGGCGAAGGCGTTGGTGCTGGTGGGGATGCCGTAGGTCTTGCCCTTGATCTGGCCGGAGGGCAGGAGGGACTTCTCGAAGGCGGAGGTATCGATCTTGACGGTGCTGAGGTCCAGAAGCTGGTTGCGCTGGCCGTAGTCGCGCAGGTAGGACAGGTCCCACTGCATGACGTCCGGCAGGCCACCGCCGGCAGCCTCCGTGGCGCGCTTCTGCCAGTAGCCGGCGAAGTCGGTGAAGTTGCCGTTGACCTTGATGTCCGGGTTCTTGGATTCGAACAGTTCGATGGCCTTGCGGGTGCGCGTCGCGCGGTCGTCGTTGCCCCACCACGTGTAGTTGATGGTGACGGGCTGGGCGGCCGATCCGGTCTGGCCGGAAGAGCCTGATCCGCTGCCACAAGCCGACAGGGCTGCGGCAGATGCGGTGCCGACGGCAACGGTTGTGAGGAAATGCCTTCTGTTAATCACGGGAGCCTCCTTGCTCGATGAGTGTTTTGCCTTTTCTCGGCCTACAACGAGAGTAGTGAGCTGGCTTACACGGCTTCTGAAACGATACAATATCTGCATTCGGGAATTTGGGCAAGCGTTTTCCAAACGTCTGATGTCAGATCCAGGTCCCGGCCCATAGCAGACATAGGAGTCGCATGACACAGCAGGAAACCACCGTCCCGCGGAGCGTTTGGAACAAGGTCGGGGGCATCGCCTTCGGGGGTGACTACAACCCTGAGCAGTGGCCGGCCAGCGTCCGGCTGGAGGACCTGGAGCTCATGCAGGAAGCTGGAGTGAACTTCCTCAGCGTGGGAATTTTCTCGTGGGCACTGCTCGAGCCGGCTGAGGGCCAGTACGACTTCGGGTGGCTGGATGAGGTCATGGACAACCTCGCGGGGATCGGGGTGAAGGTGGCCCTGGCCACCGCCACCGCCGCTCCCCCGGCCTGGCTGGTCCGCAAGCATCCGGAGATCCTGCCGGTCACCGCTGACGGGACCGTGCTGGGGCCGGGCTCACGGCGGCACTACACGCCGTCGTCGGCCGTTTACCGGCGCTACGCCGCAGGAATTACGCGTGCGCTGGCGGAGCGGTACAAGGACCACCCGGCACTGGCGCTGTGGCACGTGGACAACGAACTGGGCTGCCATGTCTCGGAGTTCTACGGAAAGGAAGATGCTGCCGCTTTCCGCGCCTGGCTGGAACGCCGGTACGGGAGCATCGAGGCGCTCAACGCATCGTGGGGCACCGCGTTCTGGAGCCAGAACTACGCCTCGTTCGAGGAGATCCTGCCGCCCGGCGTCGCGCCCTCCACCCTGAATCCCGGCCAGCAGCTGGACTTCCAACGGTTCAACTCCTGGGCGCTCATGGACTACTACCGCAGCCTCGTGGCCGTCCTGCGCGAGGTGGCGCCGGGCGTTCCCTGCACCACCAACCTGATGGCTTCCAGCGCCACGAAGTCCATGGACTACTTCGACTGGGCCAAGGATCTGGACGTTATCGCCAACGACCACTACCTGGTGGCCGCCGACCCGGAACGGCACGTGGAACTCGCGTTCAGCGCGGATCTCACCCGCGGCATTGCGGGCGGCGACCCGTGGATCCTGATGGAACATTCGACGTCGGCCGTGAACTGGCAGCCGCGCAACCAGCCCAAGATGCCGGGTGAGATGCTCCGCAATTCCCTGGCACACGTGGCCCGCGGTGCCGACGCGGTCATGTTCTTCCAGTGGCGCCAAAGCTTTGCGGGCTCCGAGAAATTCCATTCCGCGATGGTGCCGCACGGCGGCCGGGACACGCGCGTGTGGCGGGAGGTGGTGGACCTCGGCGCCGCGCTGAAACGGCTTGAGCCGGTGCGCGGTTCACGGGTCCAGTCCCGCGCGGCCATCGTCTTTGACTATGAGGCGTGGTGGGCCAGCGAAATCGACTCGAAACCCAGCATCGATGTGAAGTACCTGGACCTGCTGCGCGCCTTCCACCGCGCCCTGTTCCTCCGCGGGATCTCGGTGGAAATGGTGCACCCGTCCGCTTCGCTCGAGGGCTATGACCTGGTGCTGGTGTGCACGCTGTACGCCGTGTCCGATGACGACGCCGCCAACATCGCCGCCGCGGCCACAGCCGGCGCCACCGTCCTGGTCAGCTACTTCAGCGGGATCGTGGACCTGCAGGACCATGTGCGGCTGGGCGGCTACCCGGGAGCATTCCGCGAGCTCCTGGGGGTCCGCGTGGAGGAGTTCCATCCGCTGCTTGCCGGTTCACAGCTGAAGCTGAGCGACGGGAGCGTGTCTTCGGTGTGGAGCGAGTATGTCCACCTGGCCGGCGCGGAGGCGGTGCAGACCTTTACCGAATACCCGCTGGAGGGCGTCCCTTCCCTTACCCGCCGGGCCGTGGGTTCCGGGGCCGCCTGGTACCTGGCCACGTTCCCTGACCGGGACGGCATTGAGAGCTTACTGGACCAGCTGCTGGCGGAGTCCCGGGTTGCCCCTGCTGCCGTAGCCGATCCCGGCGTCGAGTTGGTGCGCCGGCGTTCCGCCGACGGGCAGGCCTTCCTGTTCGCCATCAACCACACGCGTGCCGATGCCGCTGTTTCCGCCACCGGCACGGATCTGCTGGCGGGCCAATCCTTCGGCGGCACGGTTCCGGCCGGCGGCGTGGCCGTGATTGCGGAGGGCTAGGGCTCACCTGTGATTGGCGCCGCGGCAGCCTTACCGGCCTTGCTGCGGCGCCTTCCGGACCGTCGCGGGGCACTTCGGGTGCTTCATTTGTCGAATATTACGACGGCGGCCGGCGAGTCCGTGTCGAAGTGCCCCGTTTGGGAGGGGAAGCCCGTCCAAGCCCGGCTTAAACAGCCCTGCCCCGGAAGGAACTGTTGGTTACCTTTCCGGGGCAGGGCTGCCACCCGTCGTCGGACGTCTGGCATGTCGAGGCGTCCCTCCAGACTGTCCGGAGCCGTGTTGGCGCGTGGGGACTAGCTGCTGATGGCGGACTTCATCTCGTCGGTTGCCTTCTTGCCTGCATCCTCTGGGGAAAGCCGCTCGAAGAGAACTTCGGAGGTGTACCGCTTGATGATCTCCTGGATGGCGCCTGCGCCCTTCGGCGGCGGCGCGGGGGCCTCACCGAGTTCGTCCTTGATCTGGTCGATGAAGTTGACCACCTTGACGTCGGCCGGGGTCAGCTTCGGCTGGATCGCTGCGCGGACATCGGAGTTCGGGTAGACGCCGCGGTCAGCCAGCAGGGCCTCGCCGGCTTTGACGTTGTTGGTGAGGAAGTTGATGAACTTGGCGGTTTCCTGCGGGTGCTTGGTGCGCGAGGAAGCGGACCAGAACTGCGAAGCCTTGTACCAGAGCCCGGCGTCAGCGGCCGAGCCGGTCTTAGTGGGGAAGCGCAGGATCTTCAGGTCCCCGCCGCTGGCCTTCTCCAGGGCAGGGGCCTGGTTCGACCACCAGAACGCCATCCCGTTCTTGCCCGTCGCCAGCCCGCTCTGGTCAAGCGGGGCTGCCTCGGCCTCCACCACCTCGGAGGCGGAAGGAACTGCCTTGTCCTGGCTGAGTTTCTTCAGGAACGCCCACCACTCGGCAATGTCACCGGGCTCAAAGCCCAGCTTGCCTTCGGAGGTGTACAGGGACTTGCCGTTCTGCCGGAGCCACACACCCAGCGAGGCCTCGTCGGTTCCGTAGGCGGCCGCACCGTAAGTTCCCTTGGGCGACTTGGCGGTGATCTCGGCGGCAATGCGGCCAAAGTCCTCCCAGGTCCATTTCGTGTCATCCGGAAGCGGAACGCCGGCCGCCTGGAAGACCGCGGGGTTGGCCAGGATGGTGGCGGCGTTGATGCCCGCGGCGATGCCGGTCAGGCCCTTCTCGCCCTTTCCTGCGTTGAGCGCAGCCTCGTCCAGCTTGGAGGTGTCGATGTCGTGCTTGGAAAGGTCCAAAAGGGCACCGCGGCTGGAGTACTCGGTGATGTACTTTTCGTCCATCTGGATGATGTCCGGGGCATCATTGGCTGCCACCTGGGTAGCCAGCTTGTCCCAGTAACCGCTCCAGTCGCCGAACTCCGGCTTGATCTTGATCTTGGGGTTTTCGGCTTCGAACTGTTTGATGGCCTCCTGTGTGAGCTGGGCGCGCTTGTCGCCGCCCCACCAGGAGAAGCGGAGTTCGACGGTGCCGTCCGCGTTCTGCGGGGCTGCACCTCCGCCGCAGGCACTGAGGGCCATGACGGCGGCGACTGCGGCAGCTACGGCGCCGGCTTTACGGGTTCGGCCTTGACGGATGCGGCGCGCTGCGCCTGAAGTGGGTGCCCCTGCTTGCTGCTGTGCAGCAGCTGCAGGACGGGGAAAAAGCGGCACTGTGTACTCCGATCTTCTTTGATCCAGGTGCGGGTGATTGTTCCAGGTGGGGACTTGCCGCCGGGGCGGCAACAGGAGCTGGCGGAAAAGCCCATGAAAGCGCTTTCTGAAAGCTAACATTACAAGTAGCGGACTTGTAGTACAAGAAGTTGACGCCATTGTTTTGGAAGATGACGCATCCACAAACACAAGAACGGCCCGCCACAAGGGCGGGCCGTTCGTCAGTGCGGAACTTGCAGTGCTGGTTACTTGATGCCTGTGGTGGCGATGCCCTTGATGAGGAACCGCTGGCCAAAGAGGAACACCAGGAAGACCGGCAGCAGGGACACGATGGACATGGCGAACAGTGAGCCCCAGCTGGTGGCGGACTGGGAATCCACGAACGCGCGCAGTGCCACCGGAACGGTGAACATGTCCGGGTCCGTGAGGTAGATCAGGGCACCGAAGAAGTCGTTCCACGTCCAGATGAAGGTGAAGATGGTGGTGGTGGCCAGCGCCGGCACCATCAGCGGCAGGATGACCCGCAGGAAGATCCGCGGATGGCCGGCGCCGTCAATCCGGGCCGCCTCATCGAGTTCGCGCGGAATGCCGCGGATGAACTGCACCATCAGGAAGACGAAAAACGCGTCTGTGGCCAGCAGCTTGGGCACCAGCAGCGGCCAGAAGGTGTTCACCCAGCCGATCTGCGAAAACAGGATGTACTGCGGAACGATGACAACGTGGAACGGCAGCATGATGGTCAGCAGCATGATGCCGAAGAACAGCCTCTTGCCGGTGAACTGGAGACGGGCGAAGGCGTACGCGGCCATGGAGCACGACACCAGGTTTCCCAGGATCGAGCCGATCACCACGATGGCCGAGTTCAGCATGTAATGCCCGAACGGGTGCGTCAGGGCCGACCATCCCGAGGTGTAGTTGCTCATCTCCAGGCTGTTCAGCCACAGGCCGGGTTCACGGAAGATCAGTTCGTTGGGACGGAGTGAGGACACCACCATCCACAGCAGCGGGTAGATCATCAGGGCACCGGCCAGGATGAGGATGCCGTGCTTCATCAGCGATTTGCCTCGCTGCGCCCGGCTGAAGGCCAGGGTTCCCCGGGACTCGCGGACCCTGGGCTTGCGGTTGTTAGGCTTGCCGGCGCCCGTGGACTTCCTCTCGGGGGCGGGCAGCGTCTCCAGGTTAGTCGTCATAGAAAACCCAATACTTAGAAGCGATGAAGTTGATGGCGGTGAAGACACCGATGATGAGCAGCAGCACCCACGCCATGGCTGACGCGTAGCCCATGTCGAACTGGCCGAAGCCCTTTTGGTAGAGGTACAGCGTGAAGAACATGGTGGAGTCCGAGGGCCCGCCGTTGCCGCCCGAGACGATGAACGCCTGGGTGAACGACTGGAAGGACCCGATGATCTGCAGCACCAGGTTGAAGAAAATGATGGGGCTCAGCATCGGCAAGGTGATCCGCCAGAACTGCTGGAGCGTGCTGGCACCGTCAACCTTGGCAGCCTCGTAGTACATGTTGGGGATCTGCCGCAGGCCTGCCAGGAAAATGATCATGGGTGCGCCGAAAGTCCAGACGTGCAGCAGGATGATCGATCCCAGCGCGGTGCTCGGATCCGAGATCCACCCCGGACCCTGGATGCCGAACATTGCCAGGACCTGGTTCACCAGGCCGGTGGTGCCGAAGATCTGCTTCCAGAGGATGGCCACGGCCACCGAACCGCCCAGCAGGGAGGGCAGGTAGAACACCGAGCGGTAGAACGGAAGGCCGCGAAGACCCTTGTCCAGGACGAGGGCGATCAGTAGGGCCACGGCGAGCTGCAGGGGGACGCCTACGAAGACGTAGGTGAACGTCACCCGCAGGGAATTATGAAGCCGGGCGTCGCTGAGCATCCGCGTGAAGTTGTCCAGCCCCGTCCACTCCGGCGGCTGGAGCAGGTTGTAGTCCGTGAAGGACAGGTAAAGGGACATCAGCATGGGGCCGATGGTGATGGCCACCAGGCCCACCAGCCACGGCAGCAGGAAGATGTAGGCGGCCTTGTTGTCCCGCCTGTTGGCCTTTTTCTCGGCGGCCGTGACTTTGCCTTTCCGCCGGGTGATGGAGCTCAGCTCACTGATGGCGCTCACGGCAGCTGCTCCGTCCTGGGAATGTGTTTTGCGGCCATGTGGTCTCCTTTGGTCATCGTGGCCTCCACGTTGGTCCATCGCCGGGGCGATGGGGTAGATGGCGCCCCAGCTCCGGTCCCCCGCACCCCTTGCGGGGATGCTGGTTCCGGCGCTGCCGGTGCCGTCGAAATTGCGGCTCCGTACCAAAGTAAACGCTTTCTTGACTCCTGTATAGCCCTTTGTTAGTTTTTGAGAAAACGCTTTCTGTTATCCGCATCGCCCAGGCTCTACCGACCCTCAGAGGGGCACAACAATGAAGTTTGGTCTCAAGAAATCCATCATGGGCGTTACTGGCGCCTTCGCTGCAGCCGCGCTGGTTCTCACCGGTTGCGGCAGCAGTCCGCAAGCAGGAAAAGTGGGTACGGCTGAGGATCCGGTCACCATCCGCTTTGCCTGGTGGGGCAACGATTCAAGGGCGAAAACAACCATGGATGTCATCAAGGCATTCGAAGCCGAAAACCCCACCATCAAGGTCGAGGGCGAGAACACGGAATTCAGCTCCTACTGGGACAAGATGGCCACCCAGATCGCCGGTGGAACCATGCCGGATGTCATCGCCGTGAGCGGCGCCTATCCCAGCGAGTATGCCAGCCGCGGTGTGCTGCTGAACCTGGACAAGGTCAAAGATCAGATTGACACCTCCAAGTTCGCCCCCGGAACCGTGGACCTGGGCAAGATCGACGGCAAGCAGTACACCATCACCGCCGGCGTCAACTCGATGTCCATGGTGCTGGACCCCAAAGTCTTCCAGGCCGCCGGAGTGGCGCTGCCGGACGACGAGACGTGGACCTGGGACGACTACGCCAGGATCGCGGCCGAGATCACCCAAAAGTCACCGGCCGGAACCTTCGGCACCACCCCCATGGCCAATGATTCCTTCCTTGCCGTATGGGCCCGCCAGAATGGCGAGGCCCTCTATACCGACGACGGAAAGAAGATGGGCATCAGCGAGGACACGCTGACCCGTTGGTTCGAGCTCAACAAGAAGCTGACGGATACCGGCGGTGCCCCCTCGGCCTCCCAGACCGTGGAGGACGGCTCCGCGCAGCCCGAAATGACCCTGATGGGACAGGGCAAACAGGGCATGAAGATCTCCTGGAGCAACCAGATGACGTCATACTCCGGTGCCCCGCTGGTCATGGTGAAGCTGCCGGGCGAAAGCCCCAGGCCCGGTTCCTGGCTGCGTTCCTCCATGGAGTACGCCATCTCATCCAAGTCGGCGCAGTCCAAGGAAGCAGCGCTCTTCATCAACTACCTGGTCAACAGCATGGACGCAGCGTCCAAGATCAAGAGCGACCGGGGCATGCCCGCCAACACGGAACTGAAGGCCGGCATCACTCCCCTGCTGAAGGAAACCCAGCAGAAGGAGGCGGCGTACCTTGACCGCATCGCCGATATGAAGATCCAGGCGCCCAAGCCGTTCCCGCCGGGTTCGTCCGCCACGATGGAGGTTTTGAACCGTTACAACACCGATGTACTCTTCGGAAAGATCTCTCCGCGTGACGCTGCCAAGGGCTTGATCTCCGAGGTCAACCAAAACCTCGCCTGACGGTCCCAGCCCGTCCCCTGCAGCAACCACGCCACAAAAAGGAGGCCAGCCCTATGACGCCAACAGCACGGCCCAGCGCCATCGCGGGCTACGAGGACTGGCCTGCCTACGTCCGGGAGCATCCGCGCCGCCAAGCCTCCAGCGCGGCGGCGCAGGAGCTGTCGGATGCCCTGGGCGTCCCGGACGCGCAGCGGCTCCCCAAGGTTACGGTGCACTGGGAGGAAACGTACTACGGCGCCACCACCTCCCAGCTCAGCTGGCAGTTGGGCTTCGGGCCGCGCACTACGGGCTGGCTGGTCAGGCCGGCCGGAAGTTCCGGACCCCTGCCCGGCGTCCTGGCCCTGCACTGCCACGGCGGGAACAAGTTCGGCGGTGCCGACCGGCTGCTGGAATTGCCCGACAGCCACCCCTCCGCCGTGTCTGCCCGCGCCGGCCACTACGACGGACGGGCCCTCGCCACGGACATCGCACGCCGCGGCTTTGCGGTCCTGGCCCATGACACCTTCGCGTGGGGCAGCCGCAGGTTCGACCTCTCAAATCCCCCGTGGCGCACTGCCGCGGCAGCAGCGGGGAGGCAGGCGCAGTGGCGGGAGGACGGCGTCGTGCCCACCGAAGCGGAGGAATACAACGCCGCTGCCGGCTTCCACGAAGACACCGTCGCCAAGGCAGCCGGGCTACTGGGCACCAGCCTGGCCGGCATGGTGGCGCACGACGACCTCGCAGCCCTGGACATCCTGGCCGCCCTGCCGGGGGTGGACCAGGACAACCTGGGGTGCATTGGTTTCTCCGGCGGCGGCGGCCGTTCGCTGGCCCTCGCCGCCCTCAGCCCCCGCATCCGTGCCGCTGTGGTCACCTGCATGATGACCACCTTTGAGTCCCTCTTTCCGGCCTACCTGGACGCGCACTCGTGGCTCCTGCAGACCCCTGGCCTCTGGAAGCTGGGCGACTGGCCGGAACTCACCGGCAGAGCGGCCGCGGCCCGGTTCCTGGTGCAGTACGCCCTGGCGGACGAACTCTTTCCGGAGGACGGGATGCGGCAGGCGCACCGGATACTGGAATCCCTGCACGGCGGGACGGACCGGTACACCGGCAGTTTCTGGCCCGGCGGGCACGTTTTCACGGCAGCCATGCAGGATGAGGCCCTCGAGTTCCTGGCCAAGACGCTGGCCTGCTGACCCTTTTCAAACCTTCAAGGACCCACGTGATCACACAGCATTCCCCCGCCGCGGAATCCACCCCGTTGCAGCCCACATCCACAGCCATCCCCCGGATCGGGCTGGTGGGCGTGCACGGTTTCGGCGAGCGGCACCTCGCCAACCTGGCCCGGCTGGAGGCGGCCGGCGCCCTGGAACTGGTGGCCGTGGCCGACCCCGTCCCGCCGCAGGCCGGCGCCCTGCCCGATTCGGTCGCCGTGTTCCCCGATCTTGACGCCCTGTTGGCCGCACAGCCGGGCGTCGACGTCGTCATCCTTGCCACGCCCATCCAGACCCATGCCCCGCTGGCGGTCGCAGCGCTGGAAGCCGGGATGGACGTCTACGTGGAGAAACCGCCTGTGGCGTCCCTGGCCCAGTTTGAGCAGGTCCTTGCCGCCGCGCAGGAAAAGGGCCGCCTGGTCCAGGTGGGCTTCCAGAGCCTGGGGTCCCATGCCCTGCCGGCGATCAAAGACCTGGTGGCTGCCGGGGAGATCGGCACCGTCCTGGGCATCAGCGCCACGGGCCAGTGGCTGCGGACCAAGGCCTACTTCAAGCGTTCACGCTGGGCAGGGAAGCGCGCCCTGGAGGGCACCGACGTGGTGGACGGCGTGGCCACCAATGCGCTGGCCCACGCTGTTGCCACGGGCCTGGCCCTGGCGGGCGCCCACACCCTCGCCGACGTTGCCTCCGTTGAGACCGACCTGTACCGGGCCAACGACACGGAAAGCGACGATACGTCAGTGATCCGGGTCCGCACCGAAGGCGGACATATCCTGCTGTGCGCCCTCACGCTGTGCGCACCTGAACAGCTGGATCCCACTGTTACGCTGCACGGAACCTTGGGCGACATCACCCTCTTTTACACCCGCGACGAGGTGGTCATCAGCACCCCCGACGGCGAGCGCCGGGAAACGCACGGCCGCACGGACCTGCTGGAGAACCTGTTGGAGGCCCGCGCAACAGGAGCCCCGCTGCTCTGCGCGCTGCAGGACACCGGTGCTTTCACCTCAGTCCTGGAAGCCATTCGCACCGCCCCCCGACCCGGCTCCGGTCGATTCGAAGTTCATCAGCTGGGAGGGCACGGGCGACGACGCCCACCCCGTGGTGCATGGCATCAGCGACCTGATGGGCCGGGCCATCAAAGCCCAGGCGACCTTCGCCGAACTTGGCGTCCCCTGGGCCCGGGCCCTGCCGCCGGTCCGCACACTGGCGGTGGACGGCCGCCCGGTGGCGGACTACCAGGACGGCAGGCATATCCGGGCAGTCTCCTCGCCGCGCCCCTACCTGCACCCCGTCCGGACCCTCGGCGGCACCGTGGTCACGGACCACATGCCGCTGGACCACGTATGGCACCTCGGTGTTGGGGTGGCGCTGCAGGACGTGGACGGCATCAATTTCTGGGGCGGCCGCACCTACACCCGCGAGGCCGGGCAGTACGTCTGGCGCCCGGACCACGGGAGCATTGCCGGCACAGGCACAACGGTGGAACAGACCGACGCCGGCGGCGGCCAGGAGGGCAGGCTCCAGGAGACCCTGCACTGGAACGGCCCCGACGGCTCCCCCGCCCTCCTGGAGGAACGCACCTGGACGTGGTCCGGCGTCTCGCCTTCCATCTGGCGGCTGTCCCTTGACTTCTCGCTGGCCCCCGCCGGGGACAAACCGGTCAGCCTGGGCAGCCCGGGCTCCAACGGCCGCTTTGAGGGCGGCTACGGCGGCTTCTTCTGGCGCCTGCCCGGGTGTGGCAACGCGGCGGTCTGGACGCCCGACGGCGCCGGGGAGTCGGAGACCCACGGCAGCGTGGCGCGCTGGCTCGCCTGGTCAGGAACGTTCGACGGCGGGCCCGCCACCTTGGTGTTCGTTGCCCCGAAAGGCTCCACGGACCCGTGGTTCGTCCGGGTGGAGGGCTACCCCGGTGTAGGCCAGTCGCTGGCCTGGGACCGGCCCGTCATCGTCGAGCCGGGGAACCCGGCGCGGCGCCGCATTACCGTTTTCGTGGCCGACGGAATCCTGGCCACCGCCGACATCGAAACATTGATAAACCAGGGGGACCCGTCATGACGCAAACAACCACCGCAGCAGTTCCGCCGCAGGAGGCACGGCTGGCACCGGGATCGAGGACGGACCGGGCCATCAAGCGCCGCCGGGTCCTGGACATCCTGGACGCGGCCGGGCGGGATTCGCTGCTCCTGACCTCCAACACTGCCCTGACCTGGTACCTGGACGGCAGCCGGGTGCACATCAGCCTGGCCGGCGACCCCATCGCGGCGCTGCTGGTTGACCGCGACGGCGACCACCTGGTGACGTTCAACAACGAGGCCGGCCGAATCGCTGCCGAGGAACTTCCGGCGCAGGTCAACCTGCACACCGTGCCCTGGTACGGGAACCTGCACCAGGCCGCCGCCGCCGTCGGCACCGGCTCCCTGCCCCCGCTGGCGGAAAGCGACGTCGCCGCTGAGCTGAGGGCAGCCCGCCAGCAGCTCCTCCCGGCGGAGAGTGCACGGTACTCCCGGCTCAGCGCCGAGCTGGCCGGCATGATGACGGATATCCTTTCCGCCGCACGCCCAGACACCACGGAGTTCGAGCTCGTTTCGGCGCTGGCCGCCCGCGTGGTGGCCGCCGGGGCGGAGCCGCTGGTGCTGCTGTCCAACGGCAGCTCCCGCAGCGAATTCCGGCACCCCTTGGCTACCCACTCCCCGCTGGGCCGCCGCGCCATGGCTGTGGTGTGCGCCCGCCGCGACGGCCTGGTTGCCAACATCACCCGCTGGGTCAGGTTCGACGCCGGCACCGCGGAAGAGCGCGGCGCCGAGGCACGCATTGCAGCAGTGGAGGCCGACATCTTCGACGCCACGGTTCCCGGTGCCCGGCTGGACCGGATCTTCGCCGAGATCCAGGCCGCCTACGCCCGGCACGGCTTCGGGAAGGACCAGTGGGAGCAGCACCACCAGGGCGGTCCGGCAGGTTATGCCGGGCGCGATCCCAGGGTCACGTCTGCGGCGACCGACACTGTGGTGCTGGACCAGGCCTTCACGTGGAACCCGTCAGGCCCCGGCGTCAAGATTGAGGACACTGTCCAGCTCACGGAGTCGGGGCTTCAAGTCCTCACGGTGGACCCGCGCTGGCCGGCCACCACCGTCAACGGGCTGGAACGGCCGGTGACGCTGCAGCTGTAGCCGGACGCCCGCTCACATTTGGGGCTTAAACCCCAAACGCCCGCTCACATTTGGGGCTTAAACCCGAAACGCCCGCTCACCCGTGCCGCGGATGCGGCCGCAAGTGAGCGGGCGTTCAGGTTAAAACCGGCTACAAGTGAGCGGGCGTTTCAGGGAAGCCGCAGCTCTCCGTCCACCCGGCGCGGGATGCCCAGCGGGTTGTCCTCCCGCAGGGCCGGGTGCAGCACGGCTTCCGGGGCGTCCTGGTAAGCCACGGGACGCTGGAACCTGCGCACCGCCGTCGCGCCCACCGAGGTGAACAGCGAGGTGGTGGCCGGGTACGGGCCGCCGTGCTGCTGTGCCCAGTTCACCGCCACGCCCGTGGGCCAGCCTTCGAACAGGACACGTCCGGCGAGTCCGGAGAGCTGCTCCACCAGGGCCCCGATGTCCTCGCCCTGTTCGCTGTGGAGCGTGGCCGTGAGGCTGCCCGGGACCTTGGCCAGGACGGCAGCCAGTTCGTCCTGGTCCGCGTACTCGATCAGGATGGTGGTGGGCCCGAAGCATTCCTCGAGCAGCTGCTCCGGCCGCTCCAGGACCTTTGCAGCGCTGGTGGAGAAGACCACGGGGGCAGCGCCGTTGGCCACGGCGTCCTGGTCCACGCTGCCGCTGACAACGTCCACGCCGTCTACCGAAGCGAAGCTGCGCAGTCCATCCGGGTAGGCCTCGGCGATGCGGCTGGTCAGCATGCCCAGGGCCGGCTTGTCCTTGCTGGCCTGGGCCACCTCTGCTGCGAAGCCCGTCCCGGCCGGGATGAACACCAGGCCCGGCTTGGTGCAGAACTGCCCGGCGCCAAGGGTGTAGGAACCGGCCAGCCCGGAAGCGAGCTCCGCGGACCGGGCCTTGAGTGCTGCCGCGGTGATGACCACGGGATTGAGGCTGCCAAGTTCCCCGTAGAAGGGGATGGGGTCGGGACGGGAGGTGGCAAGGTCGAACAGCGCACGGCCGCCGGGGATGGAGCCGGTAAAGCCCACAGCCTTGACGGCGGGGTCCTGGACCAGGGCGGTGCCCACCTCGCGGCCCTGGACCAGGGCGAACAGGCCTTCCGGCGCGCCCGCGGCACGGAGAGCCTCCGCCATGATTTCCGCCGTCCGTTCGGAGAGCCGCACGTGGCCGGAGTGGGCCTTGACGATCACCGAGCAGCCCACGGCCAGGGCCGAAGCCGTGTCACCGCCGGCCACCGAGAAGGCGAACGGAAAGTTGGAGGCGGAGAAGACTGCCACCGGGCCGATGGGCCTGAGGATCCGGCGGAGGTCCGGCCTGGGCGGGGTGGCCGCCGGGTCTGCGTGGTCGATGATGGCTTCCAGGTAGGAGCCTTCGGTGATCACGCGGGCGAACAGGCGCAGCTGGCCGGTGGTGCGGGCCACCTCGCCCGTCAGGCGCGGCGCCCCCAGGCTGGTTTCGGCATCCGCGATGTCCACCAGTTCGGCGGCGTTGGCATCCAGGGCGTCCGCCACCGCGTTCAGCCATCCCGCCCGATCGGCGTCGGAGGCAGCCGCGGATATTTTTGCGGCGGCGGTGGCGGCAGCAGTGAGCTCGGTCAGGGAAAGCGTTGCAGTTGTCACGTCAGGAACCTGTTCATCCAATAGAGGTCGTCTGGAAATTCATCATTGCAGCCTGTCCTTGAAGCGGAAACCCAGCCCGTCGTGGTCCGCGAGGGTCACCCTGCTGCTGTGGAAACACACCGGAGAGGGCCCGTCGAGGATCCCCAGCTGTTCGAAGGACGCCTCTTCGACATCCTCCACCATGGTGGGCTCCGCCAAGGTCAGCGCCAGTTGTCCGGACAGTTCGGGCAGCAGGTGCGGCATCACCTTGATGCTGTGGGTCCGTGCCAACTCCACGATCCTCCGGAACGGGGTTATTCCGCCAACCCGGATGATGTTGGGCTGGATGATGTCCACCGCCTCCGCCTCAATGAAATCGCGGAACCGGTAAATGGTGTGCAGGTTTTCGCCCAGGGCGATAGGCACCGGCGAATGCTTCCGCAGCCGCCGGTAGGCCCAGAGGTCGTCCGCGCGGATGGGTTCCTCCAGCCAGTCCAGCCCGAATTCGGCCAGGACATCCAGGGCGCGGAAGGTGGTGGGCAGATCCCACCGCTGGTTGGCGTCGATCATGAGCCTGCGGTGCGGGCCCAGGACGGAGCGGACCGCGGCAACACGGTCGGCGTCCTCGCGGATGTCCGGCTTGCCCACCTTGATCTTGACCGCCTGGTGGCCTGCGGCAACCCAGCGTTCCACCTGCGCCACCAGTTCGTCCAGGGTGTAGTGCAGATTGACCCCTGATCCGTAGACCTCGGCCGATTCCTGGCGCTGCCCCAGAAGACCTGTCACCGAGGTGCCGGCACGCCGGGCCTGCAGGTCCCACAGCGCAAGGTCCACGCCCGCCATGGCGATGGTGGTCAGCCCGCCGCCGCCGGCTTCGTGCAGCCGCTTCCACACAGCGTCCCATACCGCCTCAGGCGAGGCCGGAAGGCCGGTGACGAAGGGTGCGATGTCGTGGTCAAGCAGCGCCTTGACTGCCTGTGGGCCGATGGTAGGGGTCCAGGAGAAGCCAAAGCCCGTGCCGCCGTCGTCCGTGGAAAGTTCGGTGGCGATCACGTGGTTCTCCGGCGCGTCCGCACCCCAGTGCCGGCGCAGCGGAACAGTAATGAGCCGTGTGGCAAGGCCCGTGATGCGCGGGACGGTGCGGACGGATTCGGCCGCGGGGGCGCTCATCAGCGTCCGGCCAACTCGTGGCCCTTGGCCAGGATCGCCTTGAGCTCCACCAGCTGTTCTTCCGTGGGGTCCACCAGCGGCGGCCGCACCGAACCAACCGGCAGCCCGCCCAGCCGCAGGCCTGCCTTGATCAGGGAAACGCCGAAGCCGGGGGTCTGGTCGCGCAACCGGACCAGGGGCGCGTAGAAGCCCTCCAGCAAGGCGTTGCGCCGGTCCTCGTCGCCTGAAACGTAGGCGTCGTAGTAGGCCTTGGCGATTTCCGGGGCCATGGCGAACGCTGCAGAGGAGTACAGCGGGATGCCCAGGCCGCGGTAGGCGCCCTGGGTCAGTTCGGCGGTCAGCAGCCCGTTGAAGAAGGCGAAGTCAGTCCGGCCGGTGGCGCGGACGGCGGAGACGATCTCCTGGGCCAGGCCGACGTCGCCCAGGCCGTCCTTGAAGCCGATGACCTTGGGGTTCGCCGCAAGCTTGGCCATCGACGCGGCAGTGAACTTCGCGTTGCCGCGGTGGTACACGATGACCGGCAGGCTGCTGGCGTTGGCTACCGCCTCGATGTAGGCCACCAGCCCGTCCGTGGGACCGGTGACCAGGTAGGGCGGCAGCACCAGGAGGGCGTCCGCGCCGGCTTCCTCAGCGGCGCGGGCTGCGGCCAGGGCGTGGCCCAGCGGTCCGCCTGCACCGGCCACCACGGGGAGCGCCCCGGCAACAACCTCGACGGC
This sequence comes from Pseudarthrobacter defluvii, assembly GCF_030816725.1. NCBI lineage: Bacteria > Bacillati > Actinomycetota > Actinomycetes > Micrococcales > Micrococcaceae > Pseudarthrobacter > Pseudarthrobacter defluvii. The sequence continues at coordinate 558,408 of NZ_JAUSYG010000001.1, read as the reverse complement.
GGCCGCCACCACGGTGCGGACCTCGTCGATGCTGAGGGCGTGGAATTCGCCGGTCCCGCAGGCAGGGAACACGCCGCCGGGCCCGAAAGGCAGCCGGGAGCTGATGTGTTCCTTCAGCAGTTTCACGTCAACGGAACCGTCTGCCGCGTAGGGGGTGACGGGGAAAAACAGTACGCCGTCAAATTTCATGGTGTCTCCTTGCCTCCGCCGCCGGCGGTGACCAGCGTGGAAGCCTCGTCGTTGAGGGGTTGGTGGGACTTCAGTTCGATTCGCCAGCTGCGCTTGGGCTGCCAGCCCAGCAGTGCCTGGGCCTTGGCAATGGAAAACGCCGGGCTCGTGCCGGTGAGGCCGGCGCTGAGCGCTTCGCTGCCCGGCAGGAATTTCGGCATCAGTTCCGCGAGGGGCGCTGTGGCAAGAGCATCTGCTGCTCCGACGAAGAAGGTTTCCCCATTGGGAATGTCTTCCATTTTTGTTAGCAGCAGGTCCAGGAAGTCCGCCACGTCCCGCGCGTCCACGTAGTTGAACAGGGCGGGCGCGGACAGGGCAGGATCGGCCAGCCGCTCCGCAAGGGTGTGGCCCTGCTGGGTCGGCGCGCCGGCCCACTCCTCCGGGGAGATCACAAAGCACGGCCGGAACGCCGCGTAGCGGATCTTCTCCCCTTGCGCCGCGGCGAACATCTGCACGGTCTGTTCGGCGATGAGCTTTGACAGGGCGTAGGCGTTCCAGGGCTTCGGCGGCGTCCGCTCGTCCAGCGGGAACGACGGCGGCAGCCAGCCCGCCGGGCATCCATAACCGAGGACGGTGGGGCTGCTGGCGGTGACGATCCTGGACACGCCCAGCTCGGTCGCCGCACTGATGACCGCGAAGGCGAGCCGGGTGTTGGTGGCGAAAATGACGTCCTCGGGCGCGCTGAACGGGACGGCGATGGCTGCAAGGTGGATGACGGCGTCGGGCTTTGTTGCCCCGATCAGCCGCAAGGCCTCGCCCGGCGCCAGGAGGTCGGCGGTTTCCTGGACGACGCCGGCCGGCAGCAGTTCAGCGGGCACGGCGTCGCGGTCCACTGAGACTACCTCGTGGCCCGCCTGCGCCAGGCCCGCCACCACGCTGCGGCCCAGGCGGCCGGAGCCGCCGGTTACGAATATCCTGCTCATGGTCTTTCCCTTACTCGCCGCGGCGAAGGTCGACGCCGAGGTCCAGGTCCTCGACCCGGACGGGCAGGGACGTTTCGAGGGAGCGGTTGCCGGCGATGCCGACGGACACCGAACGCAGCCCGTCCAGGTAGCCGGACGGACGGCCCAGCGGATCCTCGCCCGGTCCGTTGAACAGGTCCGAGAGCAGGAGCTCATCGCCGCCGCCATGGCCACCCTCGCCGTTGACGATGGGCACCTCGTAGGCAGCCTCCCAGTGGCGCTGGACCACCAGGCGCTCCCCGTTGCGGCGGACGGCGTCCTCTTCCTCAACAGGCGTGGCGCTGGGGTCAACCACGGTCTTCTGGTCGGTGCTGTGCAGGACGGCCGCGCGTTCCACCACCTCGAGCTCGGCCCGGCCTTCGGTACCGTTCACCGCCACCCGGTAGCCCTCCCAGGGGCTGTGCGCGTTCAGGGAGTAGCTCAGGCGCGGGCCGCCCTGGTACTCCACCACCAGTGCCAGGTTGTCTTCGATGGTGATGCCGTCGGTGAAGACATCCTGGTCGCGGCGGTAGCCGTCGTAGTGCTCGTTGTCCAGGAAGAGGGCTTTCAGCCGTTCGTCCTCCCTCAGGTCAAGCGCAAAGGGATCCTTCTCGCCGGCGGGGGCATCGGCGTCAGGCGTTCCGCGCTCGGGGCGTGGGCCCAGCCCGCGCTCGGCAGCGTTCTTGTCGCCGTAGAACTTCAAGCCGCCCGAAGCGAAGACCCGTTCCGGAACATCGTCGATCCACCAGTTGACCAGGTCGAAGTGGTGGGAGGCCTTGTGGATCAGCAGCCCGCCGGAGTTCTTTTTCTCGCGGTGCCAGCGGCGGAAGTAGTCAGCGCCGTGGACGGTGTCCAGGACCCAGCTGAAATCGATGGAGGTGACCTTGCCGATCACGCCGCTCTGGATGATTTCCTTGAGGGCACTGTTGCGCGGCGAGTAGCGGTAGTTGAAAGTAACTACCACATTCCGGCCGGTCTCATGGACAGCCTGGACGATGCGGCGGCAGCTTTCGGCGTCGATGGTCAGGGGCTTTTCGACGACGACGTCGGCACCCGCGCGGAGGCCCTCCACGATGTAGTCGGCGTGGGTGTAGTCCGGCGTGGTGACGATGATGCGGTCGATGTTGTTGGCCTGGATGAAGGCGGTGAGGTCTGCCGGTTCGAACGAGGCGACGGGGCCAGGCGCCCCGAGTTCCTGGATGAGCTTCTGGTAGAACTCCACACGTCCCAGGGTTCACGTCGGAGAACGCCACCAGTTCGGCGGTGTCCGCGTGCTTGCCGAAGATGGCGCGGATGTACATTTCGGAGCGTCCGCCGGTGCCGATCAGGGCAATGCGGGCCTTCCGGCCATCCTGTACTGCGTTGAAGGCGGCGGCAGCAGTGCCGGGCTGGGGGGCAGCTGCGGCCGAAGCGGTCTCGGCTGTGTTGACCATGGTGGGTCCCTTTCGAAAAAGCTCAATACCCGGCCGTGGGAGCGGCCGCTGACGTGCTGCGGTGAAGCCCGGAAGCGCCCTCCTGAGAAAGCGTTTTCTCGCCTCGCTATAGAAGTTGTATCAATCCGCCGGCTCATCCGTCAACCATTCCGGGCACTGGAAGAAAGCGTTTTCTGCCCCTTCTTGCTGCAACCCCGCCCGCAACCAGGGGAAAACCGGCGGGAAAGGGTAGAAATCGCTTTCCGATAGCCGTATATGCTGTCTCTCAAAGCACCTGCCGCCACGCCTGCGCACTCCCGGTCACCAACCATTCCGGAAGGATGCGGTCCGGCGGCGTAAAAGAAGGGTTCCCTATGGCAAGGAGATCGGCAAGCGGCCGGATCGGCATCGCAGATGTCGCCGTGAAGGCGGGGGTTTCGCACGCCACCGTTTCGCGCGTCATGAACGGGAACTACACCGTGGACCCGGACATCGCCGCCAGGGTGCGCTCGGCCGCCGCGGAACTGAAGTACCAGCCCAACCCGGTGGGACGCAGCCTGGCGCTGGGCAAGACGGACACCATCGGCATCGTGGTCCCGGACCTGGCCAACCCCACCTTCCAGGCGATCCTCCGCGGGCTCAGCCGGGCAGCGGCCCAGGACGGCTACCGGGTTCTCATCGCCGACTCGTTCGAAATCTCCAGCGAGGAGTCCATCCTTGCCGGCGAGGCGCGGCGGCGGTGCGACGGGCTGGTCCTGTGCGCCCCGCGCATGTCGGATGCGGAACTGGAGGAGATTGCCCCCTCCCTGCACCCAATGGTGCTGATCAACCGCACCACCGCCACCCCGGGCGTTCCCAGCCTGGTGGTGGACTACGGCCAGGGCGTCCAGGACATCGCCGGGCACCTGGTGGAACTGGGCCACACCCGCCTGGCCTTCCTTGCCGGACCGCCCCACAGCGCCTCCAACGACATGCGGCTTCGGGGATTGGAGACCTTCAAGGCGGCCCACCCAGAGGTTGAAGTGACCATGCTGGAGGGCGGCTCGGATTTCGACACCGGGCATGAGGCAGTGGATGCCGTCCTGGCGTGCGGAGCCACCGGAATTCTTGCCTTCAACGACCTCGTGGCGATGGGCCTGATGAGCGGCCTCCACGAGCGCGGCCTGGACGTTCCCGGCGACATCTCCGTCACCGGCTTCGACGACATCCCCTTTGCCAGGTATACGACGCCGGCACTCACCACGGCCGCGGTCCCCATCACCGAACTGGGCGAACAGGCCTGGCACCAGCTCCGGTCGCTGATCCGCAATGAAGGCAACGATTCGTCCGGCCGCTACCAGCCCCGCCTGGAGGTCCGGGCCAGTACGGGACCGGCCAAGGCGCCCCGCACCACGGTCCACGGCTGACCCGCGGGATGACACTTGGCGGCAGTCCGGCTGGCCCGCACTGCCGCCAACTGCCACTTCGCGAAGCTATCCCACCCCGGAAGAGGAACCATGACCCACACCGTCCAGCCCAACAACCCGGAGGCTACCCCGGCGCCGGAGACCACGGACATCCCCGCAGCCCCGGCACCTGCCAAGGCCCCGTCGTCGTCCGCCCTGCCCGCTGCCCTGAAGCGCCGCATCCCCAAGTACTCAGACCTGGCCCCGCTGATGCAGTTCAAGAAGCCCGAATTCAGCAAGGAAGCACGGCTGAAGCGGGCAAGCACCATCTGGGAACTGCGCGACATTGCCAAGCGCCGCACGCCCAAGGCGCCCTTCGACTACACAGACGGTGCGGCCGAAGAGGAGATCACCCTCCGCCGCGCCCGCCAGGCGTTCCTTGACATCGAATTCCGGCCTGGCATCCTGCGCAACGTCTCCACCATCGACCTCAGCACCGACATCCTGGGCAAGCCGTCCCGCCTGCCCGTGGGCATCGCCCCCACCGGCTTCACCCGGATGATGCAGTCCGAGGGCGAATACGCGGGCTCCCAGGCCGCCGAAGCCGCCGGCATCCCCTACACCCTGTCCACCATGGGGACCGCCTCCATCGAGGACGTGGCCGCCGCCGCGCCGAACGGGCGCAACTGGTTCCAGTTGTACCTGTGGACGGACCGGGACCGCTCGCTGGAACTGATCGAGCGCGCTGCCAAGGCAGGCAACGACACCCTGATGGTCACCGTGGACACCGCCGTGGCCGGCGCCCGCCTCCGCGACGTACGCAACGGCATGACCATCCCGCCGGCGCTGACGCTCAAGACCGTTCTCGACGCGTCCTACCGGCCCGCCTGGTGGTTCAACTTCCTCACCCACGAGCCGCTGACCTTCGCCTCGCTGTCCCGCTACACCGGCACCGTGGCGGACCTGATCAACTCCATGTTCGATCCCACGCTCACGTTCGGGGACCTGGACTGGCTGCGTGAAACCTGGAAGGGCAAGCTGGTGGTCAAGGGCATCCAGACCGTGGAGGACGCCCGCCGCGTGGTGGACCACGGCGCCGACGGGGTGATCCTGTCCAACCACGGCGGCCGCCAGCTGGACAGGGCCCCCATCCCGTTCCACCTGCTCCCCGAGGTCAGGCAGGCTTTCGATGCCGACAACACGGAGGCCGCCATCATCCTGGACACCGGCATCATGAGCGGCGCGGACATCGTGGCGGCCCTGGCCATGGGCGCCGACTTCACGCTGATCGGGCGCGCCTACCTCTACGGGCTGATGGCCGGCGGCCGTGCCGGCGTGGACCGAACCCTGCAGATCCTCGAAAAAGACATGGCCCGCACCATGGCGCTCCTGGGCGTCAGCCGCGTTTCCGAGCTGGGCCCGGACCACGTGCGGCTGCTGGGAAGGTAGCGCGCTACTTCTTGCGCCCAAACCCTATTTCTTGCGCCCGAACTTCGGCAGGTTGGGGAGATTGGCCAGCAGGTCGGCCGCCTTCGTGGCGGCCCGGCCGACCGTGCGTCCGATTTGCTGCGGAACGCTGTCGTCGCTCAGGGGGGCGGCGGTGCCGCCGGGAATCACGACGGCGGGGCTCAGCTCGGCGCCTTCCCGCACCAGGACAGGCGCCGGAGCTTCCTCCCTGGCTGGCTGGGCGGTCTCCATGGGCCGTGGTTCCACGGTGCGCGGTTCCATGGACCGCGGGGCCGGGGGCAGGGGCCCGGCGGCAGCGGCAACGCCCTCCCGCAGGTGGGCTGCGGCTGCCTGGTCCGGGCTGGTTGGTGACACGCCGGCTTTGGCGCCAGTGCCGACGTCGAACGTCTCCAGCCAACTGGCGATCCCCTCCAGCGGTCCCCGGTTCAGGGCGTAGTACCGCTTCTGGCCCTGCGCGCGCATACTGACCAGCTGCGCTTCACGGAGGACTTTCAGGTGCTTGGAAATGGTGGGCTGGCTCGCTGCCAGTTCCTCCACCAGTTCCCCTACGGCTTTGTCGCCCGTCCGGAGGGCCACCAGGATGTCGCGCCGGGTGGATTCCGCTATGACGGCAAATACGTCGTCTGTCACCATGCCTCCCACCCTAGCGACATATACGCCGAAAGGCATCAACTATTTCGGCCGCCGCAATCCGGCGGCTTCTAGTCGAACCAGGGATCCAAGCCGTGCAGCGGGAAGACGGCTTTCCGCGTGGCCATCACCGTGCGGTCAACGGCATCGTTGGGATCGAAACCGACTTCCCAGGACCGCCACCACAGCTCCACGTCGTCACCCATGAGGGCGGGCGCCTCCCGGCCGTACTTTTCTGCCACATACTGCCGCCACACCTGGGGCACGGGCGTCCGCAGCGGCACGGGCCGCCCCGCGGCGATGGCCACCAGGTGGCTCCAGGCCCGCGGCACCACGTCCAGCACGTTGTACCCTCCGCCGCCGGTGGCGATCCAACGGCCGCCACAGTAGCGTTCGGCCAAATGTCCCACGCCGTTCGCTGCGTCGCGTTGGCCGTCCACGCTGAGGTTGAGGTGCGTGAGGGGGTCGCTGCGGTGCGAGTCGCAGCCGTGCTGGCTCACTATTACCCCGGGCTCGAAGGCGCCCACCAGTTGCGGGACCACGGCGTAGAAGGCCCGCAGCCACCCGGCGTCCGACGTGCCGGCAGGCAGGGCCACATTTACTGCCGTTCCCTCGGCCGCGGGGCCACCGATTTCATTGGCGAATCCCGTGCCGGGAAAGAGGGTCAGGCCGGTCTCGTGCAGCGAGATGGTAAGCACCCGGGGATCGTCCCAAAAGATGTTCTGGGTGCCGTCCCCGTGGTGGGCGTCAACGTCGATGTAGGCCACTTTGCCCACGCCGCCGTCAAGCAGTTTCTGCACGGCAATCGCGGCGTCGTTGTAGATGCAGAATCCGCTGGCCCGCTCCCGGGCGGCGTGGTGCATCCCACCGCCGAAGTTGACGGCATGCACCGCAGACCCGTCCAGCACCCGCTGGGCCGCGAGCAGGGACCCGCCGGCGAGGCGGGCAGCGGCCTCATGCATGCCGGCAAAGGCGGGATCGTCCTCGGTTCCCAGCCCCCGGGATTCGTCCGGCTGCGAAGGGTCTGCACTGACCCGGCGGACCGCCGCAACGTAATCTGCCGAATGAACGGACTGCAGCTCAGCGTCAGAGGCCACATCCGGAGCTGCAACATCAACATGGTCCAGGTCGAAGAGCCCCAGGCTGCGGGCCAGGCGGGCCGTCAGGTCCATCCGTTCCGGCGCCATGGGATGGCCCGGACCAAAGTTGTAGGCTGTCATGTCAAGACTCCACGCCACCATTGTTGGCGGCGCGGGCTGGCTGAGGCCGGGCAGGTATGTCATCAATCACAGGCTACCCGAGCCCGCGCTGCCGCCCACCGGCCATGACGCGGGCTTTAGTGGTTTACTACTGGGGGAAGCCGTTTCAACCGAGGAAAAGCCACACATGACGCAGAGCCAGTCGAGGCCCCGGACACCGGCCGCCTGGCACCCCCCGGCGCAGGAGCGGGAGGGCCTCTGGATCCTGACGCGGCTGCGCGACTTCATTGACGACATCGCCAACACCACCCCCGCGCGGCTGGCTTTGACGGCGTTCGCCGCCGTCTGCACGGTATTCACGTTCCTTCTGTCCCTGCCGGTCTCCTCAGCTGACGGAACCCCCACCCCCGTCCACCAGGCGCTGTTCACAGCGGTGTCGGCGGTGTGCGTTACGGGACTCACGGTGGTGTCGACGGCGGTCCACTGGTCCTTCTTTGGCCAGCTGGTGATCCTGGTGGGCATCTTCATTGGCGGCCTGGGCACCCTGACCCTGGCGTCGTTGCTGGCACTGATGGTGAGCAAGCGGCTGGGTGTCCGGGGCAAGATCATCGCGGCGGAGTCCATGAACAACGCCGGCCGCCTGGGTGAGGTCGGCACCCTGCTGCGGATCGTCATCACCACATCCGTGGTCATCGAGGGTATCCTGGCGCTCGCATTGATCCCCCGGTTCCTGACCCTGGGTGAGCCGTTCTGGCAGTCGGTCTGGCACGGCGTCTTCTACGGCATCTCGTCGTTCAACAACGCCGGCTTCACGCCCCACTCGGACGGCATCGTCCCCTACGAGACGGACCTCTGGATCCTCATCCCCCTCATGGTGGGAGTCTTCATGGGCAGCCTGGGCTTCCCCGTGGTGATGGTCCTGCAGCAGAACGGCCTGAACTGGAAGAAGTGGAACCTCCACACCAAGCTCACCATCCAGGTCTCCCTGATCCTCCTGGCGGCGGGCACCTTCCTCTGGGCGCTGATGGAGTGGGACAACGCCCGGACCATCGGCTCCATGAGCGTGGGCGACAAGATCACGCACGCCCTTTTCGCGTCCGTGATGATGCGTTCAGGCGGGTTTAACCTGGTGGACCAGAACCTGATGGATTCCACCACCATGCTGCTGACCGACGCCCTGATGTTCGCCGGCGGCGGTTCCGCCTCCACGGCCGGCGGCATCAAGGTGACCACCATCGCCGTGATGTTCCTGGCCATCATCGCCGAAGCCCGCGGCGATGCCGACGTGAAGGTGTACGGCCGGACCATTCCGCAGGGCACCATGCGGGTGGCCATCTCCGTAATCGTTGCCGGCGCCACCCTGGTTTCCGTCTCCGCCTTCCTGCTCCTGCAGTTCAGCGGTGCGTCACTGGACCGGGTGCTGTTCGAGACGATTTCAGCCTTCGCCACCGTTGGCCTGAGCACCGGCCTCAGCGCCGAGGTGCCGCCCGAGGGCGTCTACGTCCTCACGGCCCTCATGTTCGCCGGCCGCGTGGGCACCGTAACCCTTGCCGCTGCCCTGGCCCTGCGCCAGCGCAGCCAGCTGTACCACTACCCCGAAGAGAGGCCGATCATTGGCTAGTTCCACAGACGCCCCCCGGCGCCCCGCCCACAATGCTCCGGTCCTGGTGATCGGGCTGGGCCGCTTTGGATCATCCACCGCGGAGCAACTGGTCAAGCAGGGCCGGGAAGTGCTCGCCATCGAACGGGACCGGAACCTGGTGCAGAAATGGGCGCCCCTCCTGACGCACGTGGTGGAGGCCGACGCCACCAACATCGATGCGCTCCGCCAGCTCGGCGCGCAGGAGTTCAGCTCCGCCGTCGTGGGCGTAGGCACCTCCATCGAGTCCTCGGTGCTGATTACCGTCAACCTGGTGGACCTGGGCATCGAGCACCTCTGGGTCAAGGCCATCACGCCCTCGCACGGCAAGATCCTCACCCGGATCGGCGCCAACCACGTCATCTACCCCGAGGCCGACGCCGGGGTGCGGGCCGCGCACCTGGTGTCCGGGCGCATGCTGGACTTCATCGAGTTCGACGACGACTTTGCGATCGTCAAGATGTACCCGCCGCGCGAAACGGTGGGCTTCACCCTGGACGAGTCAAAGGTCCGGTCCAAGTACGGGGTGACCATCGTGGGCGTGAAGTCCCCGGGTGAAGACTTCACCTATGCCCGGCCGGAGACCAAGGTGTCCTCCCGGGACATGCTGATCGTCTCCGGCCACGTGGACCTGCTGGAGCGGTTCGCGGCCCGGCCTTAGCCCAGCTGTTTCGTAATCTCGGCTGCGCGGTCGGCTGCCGCCTTGGCGCCGGCAGCGATGATGGCCGGGATGCCCTGTGCGTCGAATGTGGCGATGGCGCGTTCGGTGGTGCCGTTGGGGCTGGTGACCGCTTTGCGGAGGGCTGAGGGGTTTGCCCCGGGTTCGGCGAGCATGAGGCCGGCCCCGGCCACCGTTTCCCGTGCCAGCAGCAGCGACAACTCCCGGTCCAGGCCCAGCTCCTCGCCTGCGTTCGCCATGGCCTCTGCGAGGTAGAAGGCGTAGGCCGGCCCGGATCCGCTGATGGCCGACAGCGCATCCACCTGCTCCTCGGGGACCTCAACGACGGTCCCCGCCCCCTTCAGGATGCCCTTGACCAGCTGAAGCTGTTCAGGGGTGCAATGTGTTCCGGGCGAGACGGACACGACGCCGCGGCCCAGTTTTGCGGGGGTGTTGGGCATGGTCCGGATCACCGGCTGTCCGGCAGGGAGTGCGGCCTCCAACTGGGCGATCGACACCGCTGCGGCCACGCTGACCACCACGGTTCCTGGCGAAAGGGCAGGGCTGATTTCCCGGGCCAGGTCGGTGATGCCCACCGGCTTGACGCCAAGGATGACGACGGCGGATCCCTTGGCGGCCTGCTTGTTGTTGTCGGGCTCTTCCTCGCCGGCGATGGCGGTGATCCCCTGGTACCGTTCGGCCAGTTCCGAGGCACGTTCAGCGCGGCGGACAGTGGCCACCACATCCCCGGGGTCCGTTCCTGCCTTCAGCAGGCCGCCAAGAATGGCTTCGTTCATGGATCCACAGCCAAGGAATGCGATTCGGTTGCTCATGCCTCCATCATTGCAGGACGGATGCATTCACAGGCAACTCCCATCTTCAGCGCAGGCAGCACACAAGTTCGGGTCCTACCGTAGTTATTACCTCATTGAGGGTGCGAGTGATGCGGCAGGCATGGGGATGCCTGCCAGGGCACCGGCGGCACGGCAACAGGTTTTCCCCCATTTTCCTGTTGCCGGCCCCGGTGCTTCCGCACTTAACGGCCAGCTTTCCGCGGCAAGGCTGCGCCGGACCGTACGACCGCGGCAGGCAGCAAGCGCTTATGGCTAGACCGTTGCTTCCACCGACTGGGCCGCGGCCACGTGGGGCGCCGGCTGGAGCGGGCCGGAAAACACCAGTTGGTCCAGGCGCCGCAGAATGAGACCCTCACGCAGGGCCCAGGGGCAGATCCGGAGCTTCTTGAACTTGAACATCTCCAGGGCAGCCTCAGCCACCAGGGCGCCGGCCAGAAGCTGGTGGGCCCGGGCCTCAGAGACGCCGGGAAGGTGCAGCCTGTCTTCCGAACTCATCGCCGAAATCCGCTGGGTCCAAATGCCCAGGTCCGAGGCGTGCAGTTCGCGTTTGACGTAGGGGCCTTCGGCGCTGGGGGCGGCGCCGGCGATCCGGGCCAGCGAACGGAATGTCTTTGACGTACCGGCCACCACATTGGCCCGGCCCAGCCCGTCGAATTCGCGGACGGCCGGCTTGAGCGTGGCCCTGATGTAGCGGCGGAGTTCCTTGACGGACTTGGCCGACGGCGGGTCCGCGGCCAGCCAGTCCCTGGTGAGGCGGCTGGCGCCCAGCGGCACGGAGGTGGCTACTTCCGGCAGCTCGTCCTGGCCGAAGGCCATTTCGAAGGAGCCGCCGCCGATGTCCAGGTTCAGGATGGGACCGGCACCCCACCCGTGCCAGCGTCGCACCGCGAAGAACGTCATGGACGCTTCCTCGCTGCCGGTGAGTTCCTGGAGGGTCACGGTGGTTTCGTGCTTGACCCGGGCCAGGACTGCGGGGCCGTTGGTGGCCTCGCGGATGGCTGATGTACAGAACGCCAGCAGGTCCTCAGCCTTGTGCCGGGCCGCGAATTCCCATGCTTCCAGCACGAACTCGGTCAGCTCGTGCTGGCCTTCCTCGCTGATGCTGCCGTCGGGTTCGAGGTACTGGACCAGGGACAGCGGACGCTTGTGCGACGCGAACGGGACCGGCTGCGCGCCGGGGTGGGCATCCACCAGGAGCAGGTGGACAGTATTGGAACCGATATCGAGGACACCTAGACGCATGGGGACATTATTGCTCGTCAGCCCGCTTGAAGTCGCGCCTGATGTTGGCCACGCCCTCGGGGTTGATCTCAAAGCCGTAGGCTGCTCCCGGGTTGATCACCATGCCCAGTTCGTCGCCGATATTCGCAATGATTGCTGCACCCTGCGTTCCCAGCACGTTCGGAGCGGCTTCCAGGTACTGCTGGTCCACCCTGCTGGGGTGCGAGAAAACGGCAAGGACGGGGTCGCCGTCGGCGTTGGCCAGGACCAGGGGCTCCACCTGGGAATCAACACCCTCCACCGTGTCCGAGCTGATGATGTAGACCTCGCTGTTGAGGAACGACAGGATGACGTCCACGGGATTTGCGTCGGGCTGCCCGCCGGTAGCGAGCTTCTCCTCAAGGTCGTTGAGCGGGGAAAGGTCCGTGTGCGCAGGCTGTTCAGTCATACGACTAGCCGATCACGATCCGGTGGCCGGCGCAAACGCGCCGGCCAGCCAGCGCTATTTCTTGGCCGTTGCCTTCTTCTTGGCCGGCGCCTTGCGGGTGGCGGTCCGCTTGACCGGGCCCTTGGCGCGCTTCTCGGCCAGCAGCTCCACTGCCTGCTCCCGCGTAAGCTCCTCGAGGGAGGTTGCGCGGGGAACCGTGATGTTGGTGATGCCGTCGGTGATGTAGGGCCCGAACCGGCCTTCCTTCACCACGATGTTCTTCTCGGACACAGGGTCCGGGCCGAACTCGGCCAGCGGCGGCACCGCGGCACGGGCGCCGCGCTGCTTGGGCTGCGAGTAGATCTCCAAAGCCTGTTCCAGCGTGATGGTGAAGATTTCCTCTTCGGAGCCGATGGAACGGGAGTCCGTGCCCTTCTTCAGGTAGGGCCCGAACCGGCCGTTCTGGACCGTGATGAGGTTTCCTTCAGCGTCCTCCCCCAGGGCACGCGGCAGGCTCATCAGCTGCAGTGCCTCGTCCAGGGTCACCGACTCGACGGTCATGGACTTGAACAGCGAACCCGTGCGCGGCTTGGCCTTAACCGGCTTCTTGGGCGGCTTGGGCTTGCCGTTCTTGTAGTACTCCACCGGCTGCCTGGCCAGTTCTTCATCCGTCATCTCGGGGATGATCTCGGTGACGTAGGCGCCGTAGCGGCCGTTCTTGGCCACCACCGTGTGACCGGTGTGAGGATCGGCACCGAGAACGCGCTCCTCCGGCGCGGCCGTCTCCATCAGTTCGATGGCCTTGGCCGCGGTCAGTTCGTCAGGCGCCAGGTCCTCGGGCACATTGGCGCGCGCGGATTCGACGATCTCGCCGGTCTTCGGGTCCACCACGGCGGCCGAGCTCTCCAGGTAGGGGCCGAACTTGCCCACCCGCAGGGTGATCTCGTCCGTGATGGGGATCGAGTTGATCTCCCTGGCGTCGATCTCGCCCAGGTTGTTGACGATGCTCAGCAGGCCGGGATCGGAATCCTCGCCGAAGTAGAAGTGGCGCAGCCAAGAGGCACCGGCTTCCTGGCCGTTGGCGATCTTGTCCAGGTCGCCTTCCATGTCGGCGGTGAACTCGTAGTCCACGTAGTCGGAAAAGTGCTGTTCCAGAAGCCGGATGACCGAGAAGGCGATCCAGCTGGGCACCAGGGCCGAGCCCTGCTTCCGGACGTAGCCGCGGTCCTGGATGGTGGAGATGGTGGAGGCGTAGGTGGACGGGCGTCCGATGCCCTTCTTCTCCAGTTCCGCGGTGAGGGACGCTTCCGTGTAGCGCGGCGGCGGGGAGGTTTCGTGGCCCACGGCCTGGATGTCCGCAGCGGTCAGGGAATCGTCCTTGGCCACGTTGGGCAGCCGGCGCGCTTCGTCGGAGTCGTCGTCGCCGCGGGTCTCGTCCTTGCCTTCCTCGTAGGCTGCGAGGAAGCCGGGGAAGGTGATGACGGTGCCGGAGGCGGAGAACTCGGCGTCGCGCCCGTCGGCGGAGACGGCACCCAGGCGGATGGTCGCCGTCGACCCCTTGGCGTCACCCATCTGGGACGCGACGGTGCGCTTCCAAATGAGTTCGTAGAGGCGGAACTCGTCCCCGGACAGCTGTTTCGCCACCTGGGCGGGGGTGCGGAAGGAGTCACCGGCGGGGCGGATGGCCTCGTGCGCTTCCTGGGCGTTGGCGGCCTTGTTGGAGTACACGCGCGGGGACTGCGGAATGTATTCGGGGCCGTACAGCTCGGAGGCCTGGCGGCGGGCGGCGGTGACAGCTTCGTCGCTCAGCGCGGACGAGTCGGTACGCATATAGGTGATGTAGCCGTTTTCATACAGCCGCTGCGCGATCTGCATGGTGCTCTTCGAGGAAAAGCGCAGCTTGCGGCCGGCTTCCTGCTGCAGGGTGGAGGTGGTGAACGGGGCAGCGGGGCGGCGCGTGTACGGCTTCGTGTCCACGGAACGGACACGGAACTCCGCGTTCTGCAGCCCGGCTGCAAGGGACGTTGCCAGTTCCTCGTTGAGGTGGGCCACGTTCCGGGATGTGAGCTCGCCGTTGTCATTGAAGTCACGGCCCGTTGCCACCTTGGCGCCGTCGACGGCGGCAAGCTTGGCCTTGAACGAGCCCGATTCCGCACCGAACTGCCCGGTCAGGTCCCAGTAGGAGGCGGCCTTGAACGCCATGCGTTCGCGTTCGCGGTCCACCACCATGCGGGTGACCACGGACTGCACGCGCCCGGCGGACAGGCCGCGGGCCACCTTGCGCCACAACACGGGCGAGATTTCGTAGCCGTAGAGGCGGTCCAGGACGCGGCGGGTTTCCTGGGCGTCCACCAGGTCCTGGTCCACGTCGCGCAGGTTGCCCATGGCGCGCTGGATCGCTTCCTTGGTGATTTCGCCGAAGGTCATCCGGTACACCGGGACCTTGGGCTTGAGCACTTCCAGCAGGTGCCACGCGATGGCCTCGCCCTCGCGGTCCCCATCGGTTGCGAGATAGAGTTCGTCGGCGTCCTTGAGCGCGGCCTTGAGCTCGGTGACCTTTTTCTTCTTGTCCGGGGACACCACGTAGTAGGGCTTGAAGTCGTGGTCAATGTCGACGGCGAACTTGCCCACCGAGGTTTTCTTCAGCTCGGCAGGCAGCTCGGACGGCTGCGGCAGGTCCCGGATGTGACCGATGGAGGCCTCCACGATGAAGCCTTCGCCGAGGTATTTGGCGATGGTCTTGCTCTTGGCCGGAGACTCCACGATCACGAGTTTCTTGCCGGTTTTGGCCTTGCTTGGCACGGTGCTCCTACAGAAAAAGATTGCTGGGGCAGATGAGCCCATGTTCGCCTAGTTCACCATATTTTGGGGAATCGTGCGCATTCATGTGGAAAAGACGGGGCTCCATTGCGGGCTTACGGGGGCGTCCCGTCAGGCAGTCATCCCGGCCGGGAGTAGGAAGCCGTCGCGGACCAGGTTGGCCACGTCGGCGAGCAGCGCACGCTGGAAGGACCCGCCGTCGAACGCTTCCTCCCCGCTGAAATCCCCGCCCAGGAGGGCCTCCAAAGCGCCGGCGATCTGCCCGGCGGTGAGGTCGCCGTCGCACGCGGACACAAAGCCGGCCAGCTCCGTGCTCATCAGGTTGGTGCGGCGCAGCCCGGCACCCTGCCGGAGCAGGATTACACCGGGGTGCTCGGCCCCGGGCCGCTGGTGGCGCTCCTCGGTGACGTCTTCCGCCACGAGCAGGTGCGTGTTGCCAAGATCATGCGCCGCAAGCCAGTCGCAGCGTTCGACGGCGGCGCCCAGGTGGGGTCCGATGGGCTGCTCGATGGGGTAGGTGATTTCCTCGAAACGGCTGATGGATGCAGGGTGGCCGTCGGCGGGGCGCCGGAGCCAGACCATGCCGAAGCCGATTCCCGCCACGTTCCTGGAGGCGAAATCCGCGAGGTAGGCGCCATACGCCTCCCGGTAGTGCTGCCGGTCGCGGGATTCGGAGGCGTCCTGCAGCCAGGTTTCGGCGTATTGTTCGGGGCTGACCTGCTCGCGCTGGATGAACCAGGCGTCCGTGCCCTCCCGCACCCAGGACCGGGGCCGCTCCTCCCAGCCCGCAGCCTCAGGAACTTCCCAGTTCCCCAGCATCTGGGCCCAGCCGCCGGGCGCCAGGATGCCTGGCAGGTCCGCCACCAGGGATGCGACGATCTCATCGCCCGGCAGGCCGCCGTCGCGGTAGGTGAACTGGTCCGCCGCGCCCTCACCGGTCCGGCGCGGTGTGATGACGAACGGCGGGTTGGAGACCACCAGTCCGAACTCCTCGCCCGTGACCGGCTCCAGGAGGGATCCCAGGCGCAGGCTCACCCTGTCCTCGAGCCGGTCCGGGTCCACGGAGAGGGCTTCTGCATTAAGCAGTATGTTGAACCGTGCGTAGGCCAGGGCGCGCTCAGAGATATCGGTGGCGGTGACGTGGTGACAGTGGTGCAGCAGGTGGAAGGCCTGGATGCCGCAGCCTGTGCCCAGGTCCAGGGCCCGCTCGGTGTGGCGGCGGATGGTGGTCTGCACCAATGTGGTGGACGCCTGCCCGATGCCCAGGACGTGGTCGTGCCGCAGCACACCGGCCTGCTGGTGGGCGGCCAGGTCGCTGGCCACCCACAGCTCGGCGCCCCCGCTGCCGTCGTCGTTTTTGTCCCACCCGTATGGCCTCAGGTCTGCCCTGGCGGTCAGCAGTGCCGAGCCGGGGACGGGCTGCACGAGTCCGAGCTCCAGGAGGCCGTCCGCACCGATGTCCGGCAGCGCGGCGTCGAGCGTTTCCCGCTCCTGGGGCTCCGCGAGGAGCCATAGACGGACGACGGCGGCAAGGGGCGCCACGCGCTTGTCCTCCTCCACTGCCCGCTCGGCAGCAAGCAGGGCGGGGATGGTTTGGTCCCGGTTCAGTGCCGCGGAGGCCGTAGGTCCCAGCAGCCGGGCCACGCCGTCCAGTGTGTAGTCCAGCCTTCTCAGGTCCGCGGCAAGGGATGCCAGCAGCGCGGGGAGGTCGCTGCGGGGAGCGTCGGGGGTGTTGCCGGCGGTGAACTCGTAAGGGGATCTAGGCACCGCTCAAGTTTAGTCCGGCATGGCTGCGGGGTACGGTGGAGGCATGCCTTCCCACCTGTCCTCGGTTCCCCGTGCCCGCACGGACATGACGGTGCGCCGTTCGCTGCCGGGCGCCCTGATCACCGCGCTGCTCGGCGTTGCCATTGCCGGGTGTTCACCCGTGACCTCGGGGAAGAACGCGGACGTACCCAAGTGGCGGGCCACCGCCCTGCCCTCTTCCCCGGCCGGGGTTGTGCTGCAGGACTCCGGCAAGATCCTGAACCGGGACCGCATCGTGCAGGAAGCCGCCCGGGTACCCGCCGGGAGCTACACGCTCACAGCGGTATGTGACGGGACCGGCAAGGCGTTCTTCGCGGTCTCGTTGGACGGGAAAGCCCTGACGGAAGCCGGGGCAGCGTGCAACGGCCGGCAGGAAACCACCAAGATCACCCTGCCCACCGCCGGACGGGTCGAAATCAGCACCTCCAGCGTGGACGCTCCGCTGCTCTATGCCTACCGGCTGGTGCCCGCGCAATAGCCCCTCGCTTCCGCTATGGTCCGCCGCCCGCTCCGGGCATACAGTCGGACTATGCCCAGCGTGCGGGGAACCTCCGCGCCCCCTTCAAAAGGGACAGCACGGGCGCCCCTGGCACCGAAGCCGGCGGCCGCCGTCGCCCTTGGACTCGTGCTTGCGGCAGGCGCGCTGGCGGGCTGTGAATATACGTACGACGACGGCCGGGCCGGCAATGCGCAGGGCACCGCCTCCGTTGACCCGGCTCCGGCCTTCACCCGCGACCCACTGCAGCAGGACCCTGTCGGTGACGCTGAGCTTGGTGACTGGGTGTCCCGGGCCCTCCCGGACAGTACCGGCCCAGTGGTCCAGGCCGATGCCGGGCTCCTGGGCGCCGGGGAGGTGCGGACCGTTTCGTCGCCCGTGCTGGAGACCGGGACCTACATCCTGGCCATCGCGTGCCGGAGCCAGCGCCGGGTGACCTTCACGGTGCGCACCGAGACCCTCACCCTGGTGGACCTGGGCCTGCGGTGCGGCATCAACCGCGAAAACGTCATCTACCTGTCCACGGACAGCGTCCTGACGGTCAGGGTGGAGGCCAGGACGGCCGCCAACTACGCCTTCCGGGTGCGCCGGCTTTGATGCGCTTTCCAGGGCCGCACTGCTAAACCGTGGTTGTTGCCCGAACTGCAGGCTGGGCTGCTCCGGGCTGGACGGGCGGCGCGGGACTGTAAGACGCCGGGTTGCCGCGCTAGGCTGCCGCGCAGCCGTCCGGGCAGCGGAGGGTTTCGGGGCTCGCGGCGCACTCAGCGCAGTACAGCGTCAAGGTCCGGCAGCTGGGGTTGGAGCAGTTCTCAAACTTGCTGGTGGGCGCGGAGCAGCGGGCGCACTGGCCGATGGTTTTGGCGTCCTCGCTGAACTCGAGGTGCATGCGCTTGTCGAAGACATAGAGGGACCCTTCCCAGAGTCCCTGGTCCTTGAATGCCTCGCCGTACCGGACGATGCCGCCGTCGAGTTGGTACACCTCCTTAAAGCCGCGGTTCACCATCAGGCTGGACAGCACTTCACAACGGATGCCCCCGGTGCAGTAGGTGACCACGGGTTTGTCCTTCAAGGAGTCGTACTTGCCGGAGTCCAACTCCTTGATGAAGTCGTGGGTGGTGCCCACGTCCGGGACCACGGCGTCCTTGAACCGGCCAATCTGCGCTTCGAACGCGTTCCGGCCATCGAAGAAGACCACTTCCTCGCCGTCCTGTTTCCTGGCGTCGACGAGTTCGTGCAGCTCCTCGGGGTTGAGGTGCTTCCCGCCGCCCACCACGCCGTTGGCGTCCACCTTCAGTTCTCCCGGGGCGCCGAAGGAGACGATCTCGTCCCGTACCTTCACGCTCAGCCGGGGAAAGTCCTCCGCGCCCCCGTCCGACCACTTAATGTCGATGTCGCGGAATCCGGGATATTCACGGGTGGTTTTGACGTATTGCTTGACGTCGCGGATGTCCCCGCCCACCGTGGCGTTGATTCCGTCCTTGGAAATGATGATGCGTCCCGTCAGTCCCAGCTTCTCGCACAGGGCGCGCTGCCAGAGCCGAACGGCGTCGGGATCTGCGATGGGGGTAAAGCCGTAAAAAAGCACAATCTTGTTCAAAGCCACGTATTTAAGGGTACCGGCTGGGCCGCCTGCACCTGCCTCACTCCGTCCAGCCGGCCTTGGTGCGTATCACAATTCCATAAGCACTTCCGCATCCCCTGTTGCTGGGGATCGGGCTGGAATAGTGTTCATTTCATGAGTCCGGAAACCCTGGTTGAAGACATCACTGGCCTGCTCGAAGTGTGGGTTGCCGGCTGGGCCGGATGTCGCGGCTACCGGACCTCCACGGAAGGCCGTTTCCCATCCGCGCTGCGCGCCGATACCAGCGGGGAGTGGGAAGTCTTCGCATCCGAACCCACAGTGGATGAGTTCGCTGCCCTGGCCGTCAAGACGGCGGAATCCCCGGCCCGCGTGCTCACCGTCCTCACCAACGACCCCTCCCGGTACGCCGATCTGGCTGCCCTGCACGGACTGAACGTCACCTCCAACACGCAGACGATGATGATCGTGGACATGGAGACCCAGGACGCCGAGGACCCCTGGCTTTCCGACGATGACCTGAGCCTGTCCACTTTCGAGCAGGACGGCGTCCATTATGCCGAGGTCCGCTCCGGAGACGCCATCGCCGCCAGCGGCAGGGTGTTCGTGGTGGGCGATACCGCTGTGTTCGACAAGATCATCACCGAACCGGCGTTCCAGCGCAGGGGCCTGGGCAGCCTCATCATGCGTGCCCTGGCGGCCCAGGCATTCGGCCACGACGTGCGGAGCGGCCTCCTGCTGGCTTCGGCGGACGGGCAGAAGCTCTATTCACACCTCGGCTGGACCACGGTGGCCCAGGTCCTGATGCTCTCGGCGTCGCACGACGGAGCGGACCTCTCGCTCAGCTGAACCCGCCTTTCCGGTTTTTCCGTAGGCGAACCGCGGTCGGTGGACGGGGCCCCGGATGAAAGAATGGTGGGGTGAACCCCCATGACTCCCTGATTCCTCTGCTGGGCCGCGGCCCGGACCCGGAACAGCTTCGTCATGTCCGCACCATCCCGGCGAGGGAGGCGGTCCACGCACCATGGCCGGAGTGGCTGCATCCGGACGTCGCTGAAGCCTACGGCTCTTTGGGCATCCGGGAGCCGTATCGGCATCAGGTGGACGCGGCCAACACGGCCCACTCGGGCGAACACGTCGTGGTGGCCACCGGTACCGCGTCCGGGAAGTCGCTGGCCTACCAGCTGCCCGCGCTGGATGCGATCCACCGGTCCGAGTTGCGGGTGCTGGCGGACCCCGGAAAGATCCACGACGACGGCGCGGTCACCCTTTATCTCTCCCCCACCAAGGCGCTGGCCGCCGACCAACTGAACGCCATCCGCGCCCTGAAACTGCCAACCGTCCGGGCCGAAACCTACGACGGCGACACCGATCCGGCCGCCCGCCGGTGGATCCGGGACCACGCGAACTTCATCCTGGCCAACCCGGACATGCTGCACTTTGGCATCCTTCCCAACCACGCCTGGTGGGCAGCGTTCTTCCGCCGGCTGCGCTACGTCATTGTGGACGAGGCCCACAGCTACCGGGGCGTGTTCGGATCGCACGTGGCCAACCTGATGCGGCGGCTCCGCCGGATCTGCGCCTACTACGGGGCAGGAACGGCTTTCCCTGAGCCCGTGTTCATTGCTGCCTCAGCCACTGCTTCCGAGCCTGATGTCTCCTTCTCGCGCCTCATCGGCGCGCCCGTGAAGGCGGTGTCCCGCGACTGTTCGCCCCATGGGGCCACCACGGTGGCGCTGTGGGAGCCGGCGCTCACCGAAGTCCGCGGCGAGAACGGGGCCAAGGAGCGGCGGACGGCGGTTGCCGAGACCTCCGACCTGCTGGCCAACCTGGTATCGGCCCGGATCCGCACCATCGCCTTCATCAAGTCACGCCGTGGCGCCGAAACCATCTCCGCCATCACCAGGCGTCTCCTCGACGAAGTGGATCCGAGCCTTCCCCAACGGGTGGCAGCCTACCGCTCCGGTTACCTGCCGGAGGAACGCCGTGCGGTGGAGAAAGCCCTGCGCTCAGGCCAGCTGCTGGGCGTTTCCAGCACATCCGCGCTGGAACTGGGAATCGACATCTCCGGCCTTGACGCGGTCCTGGTGGCCGGCTGGCCGGGCACGCGCGCATCGCTGTTCCAGCAGATCGGCAGGGCCGGCCGCGCCGGCCAGGACGCCATCGCCGCGTTTGTAGCCAGCGATGACCCGCTGGACACGTTCCTGGTGAACCACCCCGAAGCGATCTTCGACGTTTCGGTCGAAGCAACCGTCTTTGACCCGTCCAACCCGTACGTGCTCGGACCGCACCTCTGCGCTGCGGCAGCGGAACTTCCCCTGGGACCTGCCGAGCTGGACCTCTTCGGCGGGACCGCCGAAACGCTCCTGGACCGGCTGGTTGCACAGGGCTACCTACGACGGCGGCCCGCGGGCTGGTTCTGGACCCACTCGCAAAGCGCCGCGGCCATGGTCAATCTCCGGGCGGACGGCGGAGGTCCGGTCAGCATCGTTGACGCCGAGACCGGTTCCCTTCTGGGAACCATGGACTCGCCCCAAACCCACTATCAGGCACACACCGGCGCCGTATACGTCCACCAAGGCGACACCTACGTAGTAGAGGACCTGAACGAAGACGACCACTGCGTCATGGTGCGCCGGGCAAACCCCGACTACTACACGACAGCACGGGACGTGACCCAAATCGAGGTCCTGGACACTCTGCGGAGCATGCAGTGGGGCGATGTGACCGTCCACTTCGGCGATGTGAAAGTCACTACGCAGGTTGTCTCCTTCCAGCGTAAAGCCCTGATCTCCAACGAGGTCCTGGGAGAGGAGCCACTTGAACTCGGTGCACGCGAGCTGTTCACCAAGGCGGTGTGGTTCGTGGTGGACAACCGCTCCCTGACGGGGGCGGGATTGATCGAAGCGCAGTTCCCCGGCGCCCTCCACGCCGCGGAACACGCGGCGATCGGACTCCTGCCCCTCGTTGCCTCCAGCGACCGCTGGGACATCGGAGGGGTTTCCACCGCTCTGCACGCCGACACCGGGGTGCCCACCATTTTCGTGTATGACGGGCATCCCGGCGGTGCAGGATTTGCCGAGCGGGGCTTCGACAAAGCCAAGGTATGGTTGGCGGCAACGCGGGACGCCATCAAGGCCTGCGAGTGCGAATCGGGCTGCCCGTCCTGCGTCCAGTCCCCCAAGTGCGGAAACAAGAACAACCCTCTGGACAAGGCCGCCGCGGTGACCCTGCTGGACGTCCTGCTCAAGGACGCCAAGGAGGCCATGCCGGTGGAGCAGGAAGCCAGGAGCTGAACCGCCCCAGGCCGCCTAGGGTGGCGGTCCGGCCCGGGCGTGGCCGGTGGCAGGGCCGAACAGCGGACGCTCGCCAAGCTCGGTCCGCACTTCAACGGTCTGACCGGCCCCCTCAATGCAGCTGAGGACGGTGGCGGCATGGCGCGCGGCGACGTCGGCGGCAACAGCGCAAGGCTCTCCGCTGGTGATTCCCCTAAGGGCGTCCGCCGCCGCAAGGGCCGCCAGGTCCGCAGCCCCGGCAGCCCTGCTTGCAAGCACAGCTGACTGGGCCAACAGCAGCATGACCGCCATGGTTGTCATGACCACAAGGGCCAGCCCGGCCGCCAGGACTGTCCCCGACCCGCGCTCCGAGCCCTCCTGCCTGCCTGAACACCGCCAGGCCCGGGGCCGGACCTCCCGATCCAGAGGACGGTGCCGCGCAGCAGAGTCGCCCTGACTGCGCACCGAGTGGCATGGACCGGCGCCGCCCCTCACCTGCGGCCTGCGCCATTAGTCGAGGCACCACCAAGACCACTGGCAGCTCCGGCGCCCGCAGTTTCACTGCGCGTTGAGGCATGGGCGGTAAGCGTCCACGGGATGGAGGACCCCAAGGGCCCCGACACCCGGTCCGTCACGGTGATGCTGAACCACCCGCCGTCGGAAGCCACTGACGCGGCCGCCGAGCCACCGGCGAGCGTCCGGACTGTCCGTTCCACCGCCGCCGGGTCATCGCCGCGCGCCAGGGCCCTGGCACCGGCGCGGGCTCCCTCCTCAATTCGCAACTGCGTCACACCCGCAGCGGCTCCGGCAAGCAGCATGGCCAGCAATGCCAGCACAGCAGGCAGTGCCACGGCGAACTCCGCCGTGACGGCGCCCCTTGCTTTGGCCGCTCCGTCCGCTGTTACCCGCCATCGTCGCCTCCCGGCTGGCTCATGCCGACTGATGTTGCTGCAGGCTGCTCGATCGCAGGTGGCTGGGTTGCCGGCTGCCGGGTTGCCGATGGGTTCGGTGCAAGGCCCACTGCGGTTGACACCTAAACGGGGTCGCCGGGAGCCGGGTACGGCCGCAGTATGCATCACGGGAGCGCGAGGGCGGTGCGGATGAGGTTGAGCAGGAAGCCCCGAACCTCATCGCTCCGGAGGATGAACACGAGCAGCCCGGCGAATCCGACGGCGGCCAGCGTAGCAATGGCATACTCCGCCGTGGCCATCCCGGCCTCCGAACACATCAACCTTGCGCTTCGCCTGGACGTGGGCCGGGCGCCTGCTGAACCGGAAACGGAACCGCAGCAGACTCGGCGTTGCCCCAGTGAACCTGGTCCCAGCGAACTGGGCCCCGTCGAATCGGGCCCCAGCGATTCAGGGTAGAGCTCCACGACGTTGCCTGGCCACGGGAAGGATGCGGCCTGGGCTGGAGCCTTCGAGGCTGATGCCTTCAGTACAGGCCGGGGAGCTGCGAGCGCGGAGGTACCGAAGGCGTGATTGGTGGCGTAGTTGCGGCGGCGGTGGTTGGTGGACATCTGGTTTCCTTTCCGGTGGTCGCCGGTGGTTTTTCCGGCTGCCTCGACTCTTCCCGGCGCAGCAGCTGCCGGTAAGGGAGGGCGTGCGCTAAGTGGAAAAGCCGGGGGCCCACCGGGAATGTGGAGGAAGGGACGGCTCCGAAAGGCTGGACCAGGCCCAGAGCCCAAGAGCGACTCGGGCAGGACAAGGCCGAGGCCGGGCAGGAGCCCCCACGAGCATGGGCGACCAGGAGCGACACGGGCAGCACAAAAGCCCAGGCAGGAGCGACACGGGCAGGGCCACGGCAGAGAGCAGGAGCCACAAACAGCAGGACCAGGGCCGCTAGGAGCTGGACGGCACCAGGGCCAGGAGCACCGGCACGACCCCCAGGCAGATGAAGGCAGGGAGTGAACACAGGCCCAACGGAACCACCAGCTTGACCCCCAGCGAGGCGGCCCGCTTTTCCGCTGCCCGAAACCGTTCCCGCCGCAGCCTTGCAGCCTGGGCATAGAGGATTGCCGCGGACGGCGCCCCGGTGAGTGCTGCGAAGCCCAGGGCATCCCGGAGCTCCAGGATCTCGATGCTGCGAACCGCTGAGCTGCGCCAGGCCGTTTCCCAGTCGGCGCCGATGGCGAGCGCCGAGACCACCGGCCGCAGGGAGTCCCTGTAGTCCGGCGCGGCGGAGGCGGCCACCAGTTCGAGCGAACGGCCAATACCGGCTCCGGCGTCGAGCATCGCGGCCACAAGTTCAAGCATCATGGCCGTATCGTTCAGGCCACCACTTTGATCGCCCCGCGGACCCATGGTGGCGGGCGTTCCGCCAGGGCCGGGAGGAGACAAACGGCGCAGTCGTTGGCGCGACCGGCCATGGGCGGCGCACGTAAGCCAGGCACCCGCCGCGAGCAGCAGGAAAAGCGCCAGGCCCGCGCCCCAACCCGCAGTCATGGCGTTCCTGCCCCGGCGGCGGCTGACACCAGCCGGGCAGACCAGACCCTCCCCGCTGCGGTGAGGACTGCTCCGCCCAACAATGCGGCCAGTCCGAGGGGTGTTCCCAGCAGGGTGGCCAGCGGGTCCACGCCCAGGGCGGCACCGAGTCCAAGCCCCATGAGCGGAAGCCAGGTCAGGAGGCGGACCGTGGCTTTGGGCCCGGCGAGGGCTGTTTCCCGCGCCGCGGCTGCGTCATCCTCGGCTTCAAGCTGGGCCGCGAAGCGGGTCAGCACGTCGGCGAGCGGGCACCCGCTGGCCTCTGCAATGTCGAAGCAGGCAGCGAGCTGGGACCAGGTCCGTGCTTCCCTGTCCCTGGCAGGAAAGGCTGTGGGCACTGCCCGCCGGATGGCTTCGGCGACGGAGGCTCCCGTTGCTGCGGCCGCCCGTGCGGAGCCGAGAAGGGCAGCTGATCCGGCTGAGAGCGGCGGCCCGGTGTGGAGCGGCACCCTCAGCGGCTCCCCGGTCCGATCTATGGCGCCGTACACCGCCCAGAGTTCGTCCCATAGCCGCCCCGGCGTCCGTCCGCCCCGAAGCAGCGCCGCCAACTGCTGCACCACCAGGGTCAGGCCAGCACCCTCTGTCCTTGCCGCACTCCCTCCGGCACGCCTGCCCCATGGCAGTCTCCAGTCCTTTCGAGAGGCAGGCGATGTCCCGCTGCCCCTGGTTGCTGCGCGCAACCTGGACGGGGCATCGAGGGACGGCTTGCGGAGCAACAGCACAGCAGTGCACAGCACCACGGTGAGGAGGAGAGTCACAGGATTTCCTCGGGGTCCATCCCCAACCGCGCTGCCAGCGCCGGCCAGGCTGGACCCGGCGTCCCGGATTGTTCAAGCGCCGGCACCACTGTCAGTCCCCCAGCGCCTTCGCCGATAAGCCCAATGCACAGCACTTCCCTGCCACGCGGTGTCCTGCCGACATGGATGACAACATCAAGCGCGCTGGCAGCCTGAAGCCGCACGGCCTCGGGGCCGAGCCCTGCGAGCGCTCCAAGGGCGTTAAGCCTGGCAGGTACTGCTGCTGCCGTGTTTGCGTGAATGGTGCCTCCGCCGCCACTGTGTCCGGTATTCATCGCGGTGAGGAGTTCACGCACTTCAGCGCCCCTGCACTCCCCCACCACCAGCCTGTCGGGGCGCATCCGCAGTGCCTGCCGGACGAGTTCGCCCAGGTCCACCGCCCCGCCGCCCTCAAGGTTCCCGTGGCGTGATTCCAGGGCGACGACGTGGGGGTGGACAGGGTTCAGTTCGGACGCGTCCTCGATCAGGACCAGCCGCTCCTCCGCCGGGCACAGTCCCAGCAGGGTGGACAGCAGGGTGGTCTTGCCGGAGCCGGTGGCACCGCTGATCAGGAAACTCAACCTCGTGGCGACAACTCTCTCCAGCACCACCTGCACTGCCGGGCCGAACATTCCGCCGGAGCCCAGCTCCGCCATGCTGAAGACCCTTTCCCGCCGGATCCGGACGCTCAGCAGTGTCCCGGAGGTGGATACCGGCGGCAACACGGCATGGACACGGTAGCCGCCGGCAAGCCTGACATCGACACAGGGTGAACCGTCGTCGAGGCGGCGGCCGCCTGCGGCCACCAGCCTGCACGCCAGCGCCCGCAGCTGCGCCTCGCTATCGAACAGTACAGAGACGCGTTCGATGCCCCGTCCCCGGTCCACCCATACCGAGTCGGGGGCGTTAACGAAGATGTCTGTGACGAACGGATCCCGTGTCAGCTCCTGCAGTGGCCCGAGTCCATTGAGCTCGGCGCTGATCCGTTCCACCGCGGCAAGAGAACCGGCGGTACCCAACAACTTGCCCGTGGCCTGGACGGCCGCGGCCACCCGGGACGGCGTCACCGCTCCGGCCTCGGCCATCATCGACTCGCGGACGGATTCCAGCAGCCCCGCATCCACGGCCCTGCCCGTGCGCGCGGTGTCCCTGCTGCGTCCGGAGCGGCCGGCCTGGTTCGCTTCGAGAATCCTGGAGCTGCGCCGTTCACCGAGACTTCCGCCCACCACGGTCCTGCCCGCTTCAGGTGCTGAAGTTGAAGGTGCCGACGTCGAAGGCGTACCTGATGCCCGCCTCACGCCATGTCCCCCGCCTGCAGGTCCTCTCCGAGCCAATCGAGCACTGTTCCGCCGAAGTGCCGGATGTTCCGGCGCTTCCCGAGGTCCAGGAGACGGCCCGATTCCAAGGCCCCCGTGACGGCGCGCAGTTCCGGGATGCGCCCCTGCACGGGCAGCCCCACAGCGTCGGCGATCAGGGAACTGTCGAGGGCCGCACCGGGCCGGCCGCGCACCAGCAGGGCCGCCTCCACCGGGGGAAGCTCCTGGAGCAGGCGTACTGCCGCCACGGCTGCCTTCAACTGTGCCGGCACCACCAACAGGATCCGGTCGCAGTCCCACGCCACCGTCTGGAGCGGCTGCGCGCTGCGTCCCACATCGACAACAACCAGTTCATAACCGCGCCGCGCGGCATCGAGTACACCGGCGGCGGCAGCAGCAGCGACAGGAAGGGGATGCTCCCGGGTGGCAGGCCACGACAGGAAAGAGAAGCCGCCGGCAACCGGCAGGGAATCCGAGAGCTGCAGGGGATCGATGCTCCCCCTGGCCTCGGCGAGGTCGGGCCAGCGGAGACCGGGATTCTCCTCCGCGGCGAGAGCGAGTTCCAGTCCTCCTCCCCACGGGTCCCCGTCAACCAGCAGGACCCTGGCGCCCAGCCCGGCAGCGGCCTGCGCTATCCAGATGGCGGCGGTTGTGGCCCCGGCACCGCCGCAGCCGCCTATGACGCCAAGGACCAGCCCGCCCGGGCCCGGCGAACGGGACCGGCTGAGGTGGTCGGCGAGCCAGGCGGCGGCATCGGGCAGCACGGCAACGCGTTCGGCACCCAGGGCAGCCGCAAGGTGCCAGAGGCTGTCTCCCTCACCGTCAAGGCCCACCATGACCGCAGGTGTGCTTCGGCGGGGCGGCAACTCCCTGATGTCACTTCCCACCAGGACAGCCGATGCCGCCTCCCAGTACCGCCCGCCCTCCACCGCGTCCGCGACGACGCGCAAATGGGCGCCGGCGGCTGCCACAATGCGTTCCACTTCGGCGCGGAGGACGCCGGAGGAGGTGAGCAGCAGCACCTCGCCGGGACCCGACGACACTGACCCAACCGGTGCCGGAGCAGAGAGCGGTTCCCTGTTGGGGCCTGCACCGTATGGTCCGCCACCTTCCGGGAGCCACGCGGCGGACGCCCCGGCACCGACGGACAAAGGATCCCCCGAGGACAAAGGTCTCCCGGGCGTCGGTGGCGCCGCACCGGGTGGCCGCTTGGAGGACCTTCTGGCCTGTTCCTGCCCGGATCGCGCTGCGTTCAGCTGGTGCCTGCTCATGGAGCCACTCTTCCGTGGCCGCACTACGCAGTTAAGGGAGCAATTCCCGTATGTGGACAAACCTGCGTGCTCCGCGGACAGGGCACAATGGGAGCATGTACCTGCTGCTCGCCGCCCATCCCCGCGGTGCGGCCCTTCAGGAACTGCCCCAGGCCGGGCATGCCCAGCCTGCCACCCCCGAAGCCAAAGTGGTGGCACTCGGCGATCTTGCCGCCGTCGTCCGTGAACTGGAAGTCCGGCGTCCCGGCGGCGTGCCGCCCCGCTGGATCTGGCACCGTACCCAGGACTGGTACCCGGCGCTGCTCGCATCCGGCGTGGAGGTGGAGCGCTGCTATGACGTCACGCTCTGCGGCAACATCCTGGCATTCTCCCAGTTCAGCGCCCACACGGAGTATGCCAGGAACACTGACCGGACCCCGGCGGAGGATCCCGCGCTCCCCCCGAAGGCGCTGCTGCCGCCCCGGCCCCCGGCAGACCAAGGGGCGCTGTTTGATGATCCGGCGGCCGGCCCGCCACCGGGCGTTGCCCTTGAAGACCTTCGTGCCGAGTACGCTGAGCAGCAGGCCGCGCTGGCAGCGGTGGGCACGGAGGAAAACCGTCGGCAGCGCCTGCAGCTGCTGCTCGCGGCGGAGTCTGCGGCCGCCATGGTGGCTGCCGAAATGCAGCAGGCCGGCGTTCCCTGGCGGCAGGACCTGCACGAACAGATCCTCACCAGCCACTTGGGCCCCCGCCCGCCGGCCGGGCAGCGTCCGCAAAAACTCGAGGCGCTCGCCACGGAACTCCGCTCCCTGCTGCAGGCTCCCGGGCTGAATCCGGATTCGCCGCAGGACCTGATGCGGGCCCTCCACCGCAACGGCATCGAGGTGAAGAGCACCCGCAAGTGGGAGCTCAGGGAGTCCACCCACCCGGCCATTGGGCCATTGCTGGAGTACAAGAAACTCTCCCGCCTGCACACCGCCAATGGCTGGTCCTGGCTGGACGCCTGGGTGGACGGTGGCAGGTTCCGTCCCGAGTACGTGGTGGGCGGCGTGGTGTCGGGGCGTTGGGCGTCCCGGGGCGGTGGTGCGCTGCAGATCCCGCGCCAGGTCCGCGGCGCGGTGCACGCCGATCCCGGCTTCAAGCTGATCGTCGCGGACGCGTCACAGCTGGAACCGCGGGTCCTGGTGGCCCTGGCGCAGGATTCCACCATGGCCGAGGCAGCGCGGGACCAGGACCTCTATGCCGGGATCGCTGCCAAGGGTTTTGGCGGTGACCGGGCCAAAGCGAAGATGGCGCTGCTGGGCGCCATGTACGGGGCCACCTCCGGCGAAGCGGGCCGCCTGATGCCGCAGCTGTCGCGCACGTATCCGCGTGCCGTGGATTTTGTGGAGAAAGCAGCGCGGGCGGGCGAAGCCGGCGGGACGGTGACCACACGGCTGGGCCGGAGCAGCCCGCCGCCCTCGGAGCGGTGGTTCCTCAGCCAGCGTTCGGCGACGGCGGATGAGCAGCGCCGGGCGGAATCCATTGCGCGTAGCCGGGGGCGTTTCACCCGGAACTTCGTGGTCCAGGGTTCGGCGGCGGACTGGGCGGCGTGCTGGCTTGCGGAATTACGACGGCGGCTGCGCACCCTGCGGACGGCAGGCACCGGCGGCGGTGGCGGGGCAGTCCGGGCCGAGCTCGTCTTCTTCCTGCACGATGAGGTGATGGTGCATGCGCCCGCGGACGGCGTCGACGCCTGCATCAGGGCGATCGAGGAATCGGCGAGGGCCGCGAAGGAACTGTTGTTCGGGCCGATCCCGGTTGAGTTCCCGGTGAGCCTGGCCGTTGTCGACTCCTATGACCTCGCCAAATAACTGCCACCCATGGAGGGCGGGGATGCCTGCTTTCGAGACGCAAGGTAACCTACCCGGCGGTAGCTCGACGGGTCCGGTGGCGGAGGTTACAGTCGAAAGCGGTGACTGAAACAGACCGGTCCACACGCTGATGCAACGACGCATACCAGGGAGGTCCCCATCCATGGCGGGAAGATTTGAAATACACCGCACAGGCGACGAGTCTTACCGGCTGCGGCTCACCGACTCCGAGGGCAACGTGGTTGCGGTGTCGCCCACCTTCAGGTCGCTGAGCCTGCTCCGCGACGGCATCAAGGCCATGCGTGAGAACGCGGCCACCGGCATCGTTGTGGATTTGCGCCGGCAGACGTGAACTAGACGCCCATGGGATGCAGCCGGTGCCGGTCCCACGGAACGGACCAGCCGAGCTGGTCGAAGAGGCCGCTCAGCACAATGCCGGTAAAACCCCACACCACCACCCCGTTGACGGTGAATGCAGGACTGTCGAAGGTGCGGCCCGCCCGGTGGACGGTGGCCATGACCCGGTTGTCCGGGTCCAGGAGGTCCCGGACCGGGACGCGGAACACTTGGGCGGATTCGCCGTAGTCAACCACCCGTATCGGAGACGGGGAATGCCACCACCCGAGTACCGGCGTCACCAGGAAGTTGCTGTGCGCCAGGCCCAGTTCCTGGAGGCTGCCCAGGACCTCAACCCCGCTGGAGTCCAGCCCGGTTTCCTCCTCGGCTTCGCGGAGCGCCGCGGCCACCGGGGTTTCGCCCCTGTCGATGCCGCCGCCCGGAAATGCAACCTGCCCCGGATGCGACCCCAGCGTGTGGGCCCGCTCCAGGAGCAGGACGTCGAGGTCGGCCGGTGCCAGCGGCTTGCCGGATGTGGCCGGGACGTCGTCGAGGACGCCGAAAAGCATCAGGACGGCAGCCCTGCGGGCACGGGCGGCGTCCACTGTGAGCGCGGCCCATCGGGGATCGGGCGGTCCCGCCGTTCCGTTCTCCGCCCGCCGCACCAACTCAGCGAGGTCTTCGCGTGCGCTCACGGGGTCCTCATCTGGGAGGCCATCCGGATCTCCGCCGCCCGGTGCTGTTCTGCCAGGTATTGCTCCAGGAGTGCCTCGCTGCCGGGCGCAAGTTCGTATTTGAGGAGTTTGGCTGCTTTGTCGGGGTCAGTCTCACCCAGGCCGTAGCTGGGGCACCAGTTGGCCACCGGGCAGGCACCGCAGGCGGGCTTGCGGGCATGGCAGACGCGGCGGCCGTGGAAGATGACCCGGTGGGAGAGCATGGTCCAGTCCTTGCGCTCGAACAGTTCGGCCACGTCCTGTTCGATCTGCACAGGGTCCTCGGACTGGGTCCACCCAAACCGCTTGGCCAGGCGGGCGAAGTGCGTGTCAACGGATATCCCCGGAACGCCAAAGGCGTTGGCGAGCACCACGTTGGCCGTCTTCCGCCCTACCCCGGGCAACGTGACCAGGTCCTCCATCCGGCCCGGGACCTCACCGTCAAAGTCGTCCACCAGACGGGTGCACAGGGCAAGGACATTCCTCGATTTTGCGCGGAAGAATCCGGTGGGCTTGAGGATGGTTTCAAGCTCTGCGGGGTCCGCCTCCGCCAGCGACCGCGCATTTGGGTAGCGCGTGAACAGGACCTTGGTGACCTGGTTGACCGTGACGTCCGTGGTTTGGGCGGACAGCACGGTGGCCACGAGCAGTTCATAAGGGTTGCTGAAGTCCAGTTCCGCGTGCGCGTACGGGTATTTCTCGGCCAGGGCCCGGTGAATGCGCCGTGCCCGCCGCTTCAGCGCCAGGACGGATTCGGACGACACCACCGGCATGCCGGCGGCCTGTCCGGCTTTGGTTCGGACCCCGGCCACGGCGTCAGCCGCGCTCGATGTTGCTGAGGTCGCGCAGGACGCCCAGCCGCCCGTCCGTGTGCTGGACCAGGAACTCGTGACCCCGGTCCTCGAGTGCCAGAACCCAGCCGCCGGGCTCGATTACAAAGGCCGGGGCGCCTGTGCGTGGGTCGAAGGCTGTGCGGTGCTGGGCCACGGCGAACCAGAAGGCCTCGTGGATCGGCTGCCCGTCATTCTCTTCATGGCGGCTGGACGGGTCCACCGTCGCCCCAATGGGCTGCTCGGCACGGACCTGCTGGTGCACAGCAGTGGCGGCCGGCGGCTCCCAGGCCGCCTGCGGAGCATTTGCCGCAGGGACGTCTGAGTACTGGGTTTCCTCGGCAGCCTGCGCAGGGGCAGGGCGGACGACGTCGCCTGCCTGGGTGGGCGGGCCGGCATCCACTGCGGGGGTGTGGTCCGCAGCTTCGGGGGCGGTTGATACGGGCGCTGAGGTTTCCGGGCCTGCAGCGCCTGCGGGTGCGGCGCCGGAAGGTTCCGCGCTGCGGGCTCCCCCGCTTGCTCCCGCGGCGGCAGCACCTCCAGCATTCGCCACGGGGACAGCAGCGGTGGCGGGCACGTGGGCCGACCGGCCGGGCTCGGCGCTGGGGCTGGAAGAACCGGGCGGGGTGGAAATACCGGACGGGGTGGAAATGCCGGACTGCGTGGAAGACCCATGCTGCACGGAAGAACCAGGCTGCGGGGAAGAACCGGGCTGGACGGCGGAAGAGCCTGCACCGGCACCGCCGAAGATACCGGCGCCTTTATGGCCGCCCTTCGACTGGTTGGAGCCGGACTCCGGCTTGGGCGCTTTAGGGGCCCGGGGCTTCCGCGCCGGAACCGCAGTGTCGCGGGCCACGATGTGTGCCGGGGCCTCCGGTCGGTCCTTGAAGTCGCCGGACAGGTACGGCAGGAAACGGCCCAGCACGGTGGCGGCGAACAGGACCAGCGAACCGATCAGGCCCACCAGCAGGCTGGTCACATAACCGCCCGCAACCGACAGGAAGAAGAAAGCCAGGGCAAAGGAGGCCACCACGGACGCGAACTGGTCGATCGAGAGCGAGCCCACCCGCATTTTCGTGGCAGGGGCAAGGCGGCGGGCGGCGAAGAGCGCACTGGCGATCAGCGGCAGGACGATGCCCAGTCCCAGGAAGAACAGGTTGTTCAGGTTCCACAGGTTGTACCGCGCGCCGAAGAGGGGCAGCAGGGAGGCGACGAACAAGATCAGCGTGCCGGCAAAAACGGCCAGGTCGCGCACGGTAAAGGGGCCGAGGACCGCCAGGTGGGCATGGGGGTCAAGCTTGCCGGCTCCAGCCTTCTGCGCTGCAGCCTGCCCAGCCTGTCCCTGTGAAGCGCTGCCGGCAGCAGCTGGCTGCCCCGGTCCCACGGACGCCGGTCCGGAGCCTCCGGGTCCCGGTTCTGTGTCCGGACCCGTTCGCTGGCCGAAGCTCTGCTGGTTCATTCTGCTCTCCTTAGCGTGGCGGCACCGGGCCCTCCGGACCCGAAAACCGTGCCGTCTTGACATTGCGGTCCCGGCCCGGCATGGCGCTGTTCGCGCCCTGCCGGAGTGGTCCGAAGTGAAGTCACAATTCCATCTCAGCCTAGTCAACAGCCCGGCTGATCACTAGCTGACGCAGGCCTTTGGCGGCCCCGGCAGAGTCATGAAGGCACCATTCACCGCTTAAAAAACGCCGCTCGCGGGCGCATTTGTGACGGGGCGCACAGAGGATGCGCGGCAAGCATTAGGCTTGGTTTCGGAACAGCTCTTTGCGGTATGTCCGTCCCCGGCTGGAGCCCAGCGCCGCACCAGCGGCGGGCTTTCGCGGTGGCGGCGTCCCGCGCGGCAAAGATCGATGAATGATGAGGTTCACATGTCCCAGGACACTCCAAGCTCCACAGCCACCGTTCCGTCCGCTTCCGCCCAGCCGGCAGGCCAGCCAGGCCACCAGGGCGACGCCTTTGCGAACCTGCTGCATGAGACGCGGGCCTTCCCGCCCAGCCCGGAATTCGCGGCAGACGCCGTCGTCTCCGCAGCGGAGTATGACGAGGCCAACGCTGACCGGCCTGCATTCTGGGCGAAGAAGGCGCGGGAGCTGCTGACCTGGAACAAAGACTTCACCCAGGCACTGGACTGGTCCGATCCGCCGTTCGCCAAGTGGTTCGTTGGCGGGGAGCTCAATGCCGCGTACAACGCGCTTGACCGGCATGTCGAAGCCGGCAACGGGGACCGGGTGGCCATCTACTTCGAGGGCGAACCCGGTGACACCCGGACCTACACGTACGCGCAGCTGACCGAAGAAGTGAAAAAAGCGGCCAACGCCTTCGAGTCCCTGGGCGTGGCCAAGGGCGACCGCGTGGCCGTATACCTGCCCATGATCCCGGAAGCGGTCATCACCCTCCTGGCCTGCGCCCGGATCGGCGCGGTCCACTCCGTGGTGTTCGGCGGGTTCTCCGCCGAAGCACTCCGTTCCCGGATCGACGACGCCGAGGCCAAGCTCGTGGTCACCGCCGACGGCACTTTCCGCCGCGGCAAGCCGAGCCCGCTCAAGGCGGCCGTCGACGACGCGCTGGCCCACGATGGCCACACGGTGCAGAACGTGGTGGTGGTCAAGCGCAACGGCCAGGACGTGGACTGGACGGAAGGCCGGGACCACTGGTGGGCTGACACCGTGGAGACAGCGTCCACCGAGCACACCGCAGTGGGCCACGATTCGGAGCACCCGCTGTACATCCTGTACACCTCCGGCACCACCGGGAAGCCCAAGGGCATCCTCCACACCACGGGCGGCTACCTTACCCAGACTGCCTACACCCACAAGGCGGTCTTCGACCTGCACCCTGAAACGGACGTGTACTGGTGCACGGCCGACGTCGGCTGGGTCACCGGACACTCCTACGTCGCCTACGCGCCGCTCATCAACGGCGCCACCCAGGTGATGTACGAAGGCACGCCGGACTCCCCGCACCAGGGCCGCTGGTGGGAGATCGTGGAAAAGTATAAGGTCTCCATCCTTTACACCGCGCCCACCGCCATCCGCACCTTCATGAAGTGGGGCGCCGACATCCCGGCCAAGTACGATCTGTCCTCCTTGCGCGTGCTGGGCTCGGTCGGCGAACCCATCAACCCCGAAGCCTGGATGTGGTACCGCAAGGTCATCGGCGGGGACAAGGCACCCATCGTGGACACGTGGTGGCAGACCGAAACCGGCGCCCAGATGATCGCCCCGCTGCCCGGCGTCACTGCCACCAAGCCCGGCTCGGCACAGGTGCCGCTGCCCGGCATCGCCGTGGACGTCGTCGATGAGATGGGCGAGTCCGTCCCCAACGGGCACGGCGGCTTCCTGGTGATCCGCGAGCCGTGGCCCGCCATGCTGCGCGGCATCTGGGGCGACCCGCAGCGGTTCAAGGACACCTACTGGTCCCGGTTCGAGAACATGTACTTCGCCGGGGACGGCGCCAAGAAGGACGAAGACGGGGACATCTGGCTGCTCGGCCGCGTGGACGACGTCATGAACGTCTCCGGGCACCGGCTCTCAACGACGGAGATTGAATCCGCCCTGGTGAGCCACCCCAGCGTGGCGGAGGCCGCCGTCGTGGGCGCCACGGACGAAACAACCGGCCAGGCCGTGGTGGCGTTTGTCATCCTCCGCGGCGACGCCGCCAACAACGGCGACGCCACCGTCCAGGAACTGCGCAACCATGTGGGCAAGGAAATCGGCCCCATCGCCAAGCCAAAGAACATCCTGGTTGTGCCGGAGCTGCCCAAGACCCGTTCCGGCAAGATCATGCGCCGCCTCCTCAAGGATGTCGCCGAGGGCCGCGACCCGGGCGACGCCACAACCCTCTCCGATCCCATGATCATGCAGCAGATTGCGCAGTCGCTCCGGAAGTAGGGCGGAAGCACTATGACGACGGCGCTGCCCGGCTTGGGCAGCGCCGTCGCCGTATGCTGGGAGCAGACTTGTCCCCAGCTCCGAAGGATCCATCCAGATGCTCGCCGTCGCACGCCATCAGTCCATCCTGGAGGCTCTCCAGCGGGAGCGGGTGGTGCGGGTCTCGGACCTGGCCCAGCAACTCGGTGTTTCACTGATGACGGTGCGGCGGGACATTGAAGTCCTCGAAGAGGGCGGCAAGCTGGAACGCATCCACGGCGGCGCCAAACTGCCCGGCGACGCCAGCACGCACGAGCCAGGGTTTGAGCTGAAGTCGACGCAGCTGACAGCGGAAAAGCGCGCCATTGCGGTGGCCGCGGCGGCGTTGGTGCAGGAAGGCATGGCGGTCGGCCTCAGTGCCGGCACCACCACGTGGGCGCTGGCCCGGGAACTCACGGGCGGTCCGCGCATCACCGTGGTGACCAATTCGATGCGGATCGCCGACCTCTTCCACCCCGGCGGGTCCACCGTGATCCTGATAGGCGGCGAACGCACGCCGTCGGACGCCCTGGTGGGCCCCATCGCCACGGGCGCGCTGAAGCAGCTGCATCTGGATGTCCTCTTCCTCGGCGTTCACGGAATGGACGCCGCCGCTGGCTTCACCACACCCAACCTGCTCGAAGCGGAAACCGACCGCGCCTTCGTGGCAGCCGCCCGCAAGACCGTGGTCCTGGCTGACCACACGAAGTGGGGCATGCTCGGTATCAGCTCCATCACGGCGCTGGATGAGGTGGACGAGGTCATCAGCGACGAGGGACTCAGCGCCGAAGCCCGGCGCGTCCTCGGCGAACATGCCAAGCTGCGCGTGGTCCCCGTATAGGCCGTATTTAGGCTGATCCCCGCCACATAATGGTCGTCTCCAGGACACGCGGCGTTCCCGGAAGCCCCTGAAGCTGTGCCAGGACGAGTTCGGCCGCAGTACTGCCCAACAAATCGGCCGGCTGGCGCACCGTGGAAAGCTGGGGCCTGCAGCGGAGGGCCCAGCTGCTGTCATCGAATCCTACGATTCCCACGTCTTCCGGTACGCGCCGCCCGGCTTCCTGCAGTGCCGTCATCGCGCCGGCTGCCACGGCATCCGATGCTGCGAAGACGCCATCAATATCCGGGGCCCGCCGAAGCAGCTCCTGCATCCCATCGAAGCCTGCTGCGTACGTGTACAGGGGATACTCCACCACCATCTCGGGACTGAAGCGCTCGCCCATTGCAGCCCGGAAGCCCGCAAGACGGTCCTTTCCGGAGTCGCGGTCCAAGGCACTGGCGATCATGCCCACGCGGTTCCGCCGCGTTTGCAGCAGCCTGCTGGTAATGTTTCGCGCCGCCTCAACGTTGTCGATGGCGGCGTACGGCAACTCCGGGGTGCCTTCGGGATGACCCACAAAGGCGGCCGGCAAGCCGATTTCCGCTACGGCTGCCGCAATGGGATCGGAGGCCCGCGCGGAGATGATGACTGCACCGTCGACCAGGCCGCCCCGCAGATAGTCCGCCACCCTGCGGCTGTCGCGGTCTGAATCTATGATCAGCGAAACCAGCTGGTAGTCAGCCTTGGACAGCACCTCGTTGGCTCCCAGCAGGATGGAGCCGATATTGGGGTCCTCGAACAGCAGCGAATGCGGCTCGTGGATGATCAATCCAATAGCCCGCGACTCCTGGGTGACGAGGTTCCGCGCCGCGTTGTTGCGAACGTACCCTACCCGGGCGATCGCTTCTTCTACGGCTTGTTTGGCCTCGTCGGAGACGTATCTTTCCCCGTTCATGACGCGTGAAACGGTCCCCCTGGAAAGCCCGGCAGCGTCCGCGACATCATTGATGGTTGCGCGGCGGGCACGGGTGCGTGTCAGCGACATATTTGTACTGTAGCGGAGTCTGGACCGCGCGCATCTTCACCCAAGCGTTGACAGAGGGTTGGCGGCGCGCGTAGTCTGTGAACGTTCCCAGATGACCTGCATCACTAAGCATGCGTTATGTCTGGGAACGTTCACAGAGATCGTTGAGACAACAGCGTCCGAGAGCCGGTTCAGTCCGCCGCCTTGCACGCCTGCTGCAAGCCGAAGGAGCCGGGTTGAGCCCCAACAGAACCCCAGTAGCCCAGCTGTCCGGGAATGGACAGCTTGTATACGGCTGTGATTACAACCCCGAACAGTGGGACCGCTCCGTGTGGCAGGAAGACGTCCGCCTCATGAAAGAGGCGGGGGTGAACCTCGTTGCAGTAAACATCTTCGGCTGGGCTGAGCTGGAGCCCTCCCCCGGCCGCTACTCCTTTGAACGCCTGGACGAAGTGCTTGACCTGCTTCACGCCAACGGCATCGGAGCCAACCTGGGCACCGGGACCTCCTCTACCCCTGCGTGGCTGACGAAGATGCATCCGGAAATCCTCCCGGAATCTGCAGCGGGCGTCCTGGCGTGGCCTGGAGGGAGGCAAGCATGGTGCCCCAGTTCGCCCCGATACCGCGAGCATGCCCTCCGGCTTGTCAGTGAAGTAGTCCAGCGCTACGGCTCGCACCCGGCCACCCGGTTGTGGCATGTATCAAACGAATTGGGCTGCCATAACGCCCTCTGCTACTGCGACGTCTCCGCCGCCGCGTTCCGCCGCTGGCTGGTTGTCCGTTACGGCACCCTGGACGCACTCAACAGCGCCTGGGGCACCACCTTCTGGTCGCAGCGCTACTCGGCGTGGGAGCAAATCCTGCCACCGAGAGCCACCGTATCCACCAACAACCCCACCCAGGTACTGGACTTTCACCGCTTCAGCTCCGACGAACTGCTCGGCTACTACCAGGCCGAGGCGGACCTGCTGAGGAAGTACACCAGGGTCCCTGTCACCACCAATTTCATGGTCGCTGCCCACATCCGCAACCAGGACTACTGGTCCTGGGCACCGCACATGGACGTCATCGCCAACGACCACTACCTCGACCACCGGCTTGACGACCCCAAAGTCGAGCTCGCCTTTGCTGCCGACACCACCCGTGGACTTGCCCAGGGGCAGCCGTGGCTGCTGATGGAGCATTCCACCTCAGCCGTGAACTGGCAGCCCCGCAACATCGCCAAGACCCCCGGCGAAATGCTCCGCAACTCCCTGACCCACCTGGCCCGCGGAGCGGACGGGCTCTGCTTCTTTCAGTGGCGGGCTTCGGTGCAAGGCAGTGAGAAGTTCCACTCGGCCATGCTCCCCCACGCCGGAACAGACTCGCGCATCTGGC
Organism: Pseudarthrobacter defluvii; assembly: GCF_030816725.1. Taxonomy (NCBI): domain Bacteria; kingdom Bacillati; phylum Actinomycetota; class Actinomycetes; order Micrococcales; family Micrococcaceae; genus Pseudarthrobacter; species Pseudarthrobacter defluvii. Next base: position 519,685 of record NZ_JAUSYG010000001.1, on the reverse strand, counting down.
AGGAAGTCAAGGAGCTCGGCCACATCCTCGAGAACCTCGCGGAGGTTGCCGGCACCACCGTGAAGGCCGAGGCTGCGTTGGTTTTCAGTTGGGAAGCGTGGTGGGCCTACGACCAGGAGTCGCACCCGTCCTCAGACGTGCGGTACCTGGACCAGGTGCATTCCCTCTACAAAGCGCTCTGGGAAAGCGGCATCACGGTGGACGTCGTGGCACCGGGTTCCGATCTCTCCGGCTACAAGGCGGCGTTCGTTCCGGGCCTTTACCTCGTCCGGGAGCAGGAGTCCGCAGCCCTGGCAGACTTCGTGAGCAACGGAGGCCATGCCGTTGTCACCTACTTCAGCGGCATTGTCGACGAGAACGACAAAGTACTGACCGGCGGCTACCCGGGCGCGTTCCGGGACCTGCTCGGCGTCCGCTCCGAGGAATTCCTCCCCATGCCGCCCGGGCAGCTCCTGCCGCTGGATACCGGGGGCACGGCCTCCCTGTGGGCTGAGGCCCTGCGCTTGGAGGGCGCGGAAGCGAAGGCGTCTTTCACCAAAGGCCACCTCGCCGGAACGCCCGCAGTCACCCGCAACCGGCACGGCGCCGGAAACGCCTGGTACATCGGAACCGTGCTCGATCCCCAATCCCTCCGCGAGGTTGTGGCCGGAGCCGCCGCTGAAGCCGGTGTCGCTGCGCAGGCAACCACCGCAGGCCTGGAAGTCGTCACCAGGTCAGCTGCGGGGCGCACTTACACCTTCCTGATCAATCACTCCGACGAAGAGCACAAACACCCAGGGCACGGCTACGAACTCATCGTGGGGGAAGAAGTCTCCACCGCCGTCGTCATTCCTGCCGGCACCGTACGCGTTGTCCGCAGCTCCACCTCAGCACCCCAAACCACTGGCCGCATCACCGGCCTTAAGGAAGATGAAAGTGACTAGACAAACTACAGTTCCGGCAATAGCCACGGGGGCGCCCACAATCCGGAAACGGGCCACTTCCTCGGCCCAGCGACGCGCCGTCCTCCTGTTCGTTGCGCCGTTTGGCGTTCTTTTCCTCGCTTTCTACGCGGTGCCGATCATCTTTGCCGTGGTGCAGTCCCTGCTGACGGTTGAGCGCAAGGGCACGTTTGGACCTCCCCAGCAGGTCTTCGGTGGATTCGTCCAGTACCAGCAGGTGTTCCAGAACACCGAATTCTGGGAATCGGTGGGGCGGGTGCTGCTTTTCGGGGTGGTGCAGGTGCCCATCATGCTTGGCCTTGCCCTCCTGTTTGCCCTGCTGCTTGACTCGCCCCTGCTCAAGGGAAAGAAGTTCTTCCGGTTGGCCTTCTTCGCCCCGTACGCCGTCCCGGGCGTTATCGCCGCCATCATGTGGGGCTTCCTCTATTCACCGTCGCTTTCGCCGTTCGGTGCCGTCACCTCACAGGTGAATTTCCTCTCCGCGGACCTGGTCCTGTGGGCCATCGCAAACATCGTGACATGGGTGTATGTCGGCTACAACATGCTGATCATCTACTCGTCCCTGCTTGCCATTCCCACCGAGATCTATGAAGCAGCAAGGCTGGACGGTGCCAGCAACCTTCAGATCGCCTGGCGGATCAAGATCCCGCTCGTGGTACCGGCCATCATCCTCACCGGTGTGTTTTCCATCATCGGCACGCTCCAACTCCTTGCCGAACCGCAGACCCTCCGCAGCTTCAGCTCGGCCATCAGCAGCACGTTCACGCCGAACCTGGCCGTCTACACAACCGCGTCGGTCCCGAACTACAGCCTGGCGGCAGCGTTCTCCGTGGTGCTGGCGCTGGCCACATTCGTTCTTTCCTTCGTCTTCCTTAAGGCCACCCAGCGGAAGGTTTCCCAGTGAGCGCAGCAACGGCCACCACCACAACCAAGTCCGCACCAGTGACAGCCACTCCGAGGGGACCGCGGCACAGCATCATGTCCCGCGGGGCGGCGATGCTCATCATGGGTGTCTTCACCCTGTACTTCCTCACCCCCATCTGGTGGCTGCTGGTCTCCTCCTCCAAAACCGGAGGGGATATCACCGGCACGGCCCCGCTCTGGTTCACCGCGGACTCCATCCCCACGTTCTTCGCCAACCTTGGCAACCTCTTCACGTACAGCGACGGGGTCTTCGGGCGCTGGCTGGCGAACAGTGCGCTCTACGCCGGGCTCGGCGCCCTGGTCGGCACCGTCATTGCAGCCATGTGCGGTTATGCCCTGGCCAAGTACGAGTTCCGCGGCCGGGAGGCGATCTTCAACGTGGTGCTCAGCGGGGTCCTGGTTCCCGCCACAGCCCTGGCCCTCCCCCTGTTCCTGATCTTCAGCCAAGTGAAATTGACCAACACCCTCTGGGCCGTTTTCCTGCCCAGCCTGGTCAGCCCCTTCGGCGTCTACCTTGCGCGGATCTATGCCGCTGCAAGCGTCCCCACGGAACTGCTGGAGGCTGCCCGCCTCGATGGTTCCTCGGAGGCCAGGACATTCTTCACCGTTTCCACCCGCCTCATGGCCCCGGCCCTGGTGACCATCTTCCTGTTCCAGTTCGTCGCCATCTGGAACAACTTCTTCCTCCCCCTGATCATGCTGCGTGACCAGGCCCTGTTCCCGGTCACGCTGGGGCTCTACGCGTGGAACAGCCAGATCAGCCAGATTCCGGAGCTTCGGGTCCTGGTCATTGTCGGCGCCCTGGTGTCGATCCTTCCGCTCATCGCAACGTTCCTCGGGCTGCAGCGCTTCTGGAGCAGCGGCCTGGGTGCCGGAAGCGTCAAATAGCTCCTTCAATTCATCTCCCTTGGTACCGGGCACCCCGTCTCGGTACCCCACCCTCAAATAAGGAATAGAAATGCGCGTGCGTTACGGAAAAGCCACTGCCGCCTTTGCCATTGTCTCGGCGCTGTCCCTTGCGGGCTGCTCAAGCGGCGAAAGCACTTCTGCCACCCAGGACACCAACTCCTGCAAGCCCTCGTCCGGGCCCGTCGAACTGAGCTTCACCACCTGGGTCCCGGGCATGGACAAGGTTGTTGACCTGTGGAACAAAGACCACCCCGACATCAAGGTGAAGGTCCAGACCGGCCCGAACGGCAACTCCGGCACCTACCAGAACTTCTTCAACCAGCTGCAGGCGGGCAACGCCCCGGACCTGGGACAGATCGAATACGATGCCCTGCCGAACTTCCGTGTGCAGGACGGGCTGGAGAACCTTGCGGCCTGCGAAGGCGTGGCGGACGCAAAGGACAAGTTCGTGGACTGGACCTGGGGCCAGGTCACGTTCGGTGAAGACAAGTCCGTCTACGCGATCCCGCAGGACAGCGGCCCCATGGCCATGTTCTACCGGGCTGACCTCTTCAAGGAGGCCGGCATCAAGGTCCCAACAACCTGGGACGAATATGCGGCAGCAGCGGAGCAGATCAAGGCCCGCGGCTCGTACATCACCAATTTCCCCCGCGGTGACGTCAACTGGTTTGCCGGAAACGTGTGGCAGGCCGGGGGACAGTGGTTCTCGAATGCCAATGACAAGTGGGAAGTAAACCTCACCGGCAAGGAATCCGAGAAGGTGGCCAACTACTGGCAGAAGCTGCTGGACAAGGGCCAGGTATCCACGCTGCCCTCCTTCTCCGATGAGTGGAACGCCTCCTTCAACAAGGGCCAGCAGTGGACCTGGGTCTCTGCGGTCTGGGGCGCTTCAACCCTTGCCAGCGGCGCCCCGGATACGGCCGGTAAATGGGCGGTTGCCCCCATGCCGCAGTGGGAAGCCGGTGGAAAGGCTGCCGGCAACTGGGGAGGTTCCTCCACTGCAGTGCTGAAGGGCTCCAAGCACCCGTATGAGGCTTCCAAATTTGCCCTGTGGCTGAACACCGATCCTGAGGCGCTGGCGCTGGCCAACAAGTTGGGCGGCCTTTACCCGGCGGCGAAGTCGGCCAAGGACCTTGGTGCCTTCTCGGGCGGAGTGGACTACTTCGGCGGCCAGAAGATCTACGAGGTGTTTGCGGAAGCATCCTCCAACGTGAACCCGGACTTCACCTGGGGCCCCACCATGACCAAGACCTACACCGACGTTTCGGATGGCTTCGGCAAGGCGACGGGCGGCAACGGCACGCTTCTGGATGCCCTCAAGAACGGCCAGCAGAAGACCATCGAAGCACTGAAGTCGCAGTCCATTCCCGTCAAGGAGTAACTGCAGGACGTACGGGTCAGGCATTGCCTGCTTGACTCCAAAAAGGTCGCCACCCCAGTCTTGGACGGGGTGGCGACCTTGTGCTGGTAACAGGCCGGCGTCATTCCACACCCGTAGAAGGAGAAGTTATGGATCCCCTGCACCTCCGTTCCGCCGGCACCAGCCTGCTGATCAGCTTCGACAGCGGGGAGGCCGAGGTCATCCACTGGGGCGCTGACCTGGGCACCGACCTGCCGGACCTTGCAATCCTGGCCTCCCCCGTGGGGCACTCCTCCATCGACGCGCACGTCCCCTCCGGGCTCCTCCCCCAGGCTTCTTCCGCCTGGCGCGGACGTCCCGCCCTGCGCGGCCACCGCATCACCGACGACGGTGGCGGCTTCGACTTCTCGCACCGCCTCCGCGTCATCTCCGCAACTGCCGAGGGTGCCACGGCGACCATTGTGCAGGCCGACGCCGACGCCGGGCTGAGCGTCTCGTCTTTCCTGACACTGCACGACGGCGGGCTGATGGAACTGCGCCACACCGTCACCAACCACGGCACCACGGCTTTCCAGGTGGATGAACTGGCGACAGTCCTCCCGGTGGCGCCTGACGCCGTCGAACTCCTCGACCTGACCGGCCGCTGGTGCCGGGAACGCCACCCGCAGCGGCACACCATCCAGCAGGGCACGTGGGTGCGGACCGGCCGGCACGGCCGCACCGGCCACGATTCCTCGCTGCTGTTCGCCGCCGGCACCCGGGGCTTCGGCAACCGGCACGGCAAAGTCTGGGCCACCCATCTGGCCTGGAGCGGCAACCACGAACAGTTCGCGGACACCATCGGTGACGGCCGGACCCTGATCGGCGGCTCGGAACTGCTGGGCCCCGCAGAGGTCATCCTGAAACCGGGCGGCACGTACACCACGCCGGCCCTCTTTGCCGCCTACTCGGACCGCGGCCTTGACGGTGTCACCGACGCCTTCTACAGCTGGTTCCGCTCCCGCCCGCACCATGTACTGCCCGCCGCATCCACCGGGCTGCCCGCCGGCAGACCGCGCCCGGTGGTGCTGAACACCTGGGAGGCGGTGTACTTCGACCATAACCTGGACACGCTGATCGAATTGGCAGAATCAGCTGCCGACCTCGGTGTGGAGCGCTTCGTGCTCGACGACGGCTGGTTCCGCGGCCGCCGCGACGACCATGCCGGCCTGGGCGACTGGTACGTGGACGAGTCCGTGTGGCCGAACGGCCTCACCCCCCTGATTGATGCCGTCACCTCCCGTGGCATGGAGTTCGGCCTCTGGGTCGAGCCGGAAATGGTCAACCTGGACTCGGACGTCGCGCGGGCGCACCCGGAGTGGATCGTAGGCCCCTCGGCTCTCGCCCACAAGGACGGCGGGCGGCTGCCCCTCGAATGGCGCAACCAGCACATCATCGACTTGGTGAACCCCGAGGCCTGGCAGTACATCTACGACCGGATCGACGAGCTCCTGGCCAGCTACAACATCAGCTACCTCAAGTGGGACCAGAACCGCGACCTCACGGAGCACGGCCACGCCGGCCGCAGCTCCGTCCACGCCCAGACCCTGGCCGCGTACCGGCTGTTCGACGAGCTCAGGAAGGCCCATCCCGGCGTCGAAATTGAAAGCTGCTCCTCCGGCGGTGCCCGCGTGGACCTGGGCATCCTGGAGCGGACGGACCGGATCTGGGCCTCGGACTGCAACGACGCGCTGGAGCGGCAGACCATCCAGCGCTGGACCGGCGCGGTGGTTCCGCCGGAGCTGGTGGGCAGCCACATCGGCCCCACCACTTCGCACACCACCGCCCGCACCCACGACCTCTCCTTCCGGGGCATCACCGCACTGTTCGGCCACTTCGGAATGGAATGGGACGTGCGCAGCGTGCAGGGCAAGGAGCGCGGGGAGCTGCGGCGCCTGGTGCGGCTGTACAAGGAACACCGGGACCTGATCCACAGCGGCCGCCGGGTCCACGCCGACCTCGCCGATGACTCCCTCCTGCTGCACGGCGTGGTGGCGGTCGGGTCCCGTGCCAAAGGTACGACGGCGGCGCTGTTCGCCCTGGCGAGCACGCGCACCTCTGCCGCCGAGCAGCCTGGCCGGATCGGCATCCCGGGCCTGGAGGGCGGACGCACCTACCGGGTGGAAGCGGTCTTCCCTCGAGAAGACGACGCCGACTACGGTCACACCTACACCCAGGTCCGGCCACCGGAGTGGCTGGCTGAGGGTGCGGTGGCCCACGGCCGGTTCCTCGCCGAGGTGGGGCTCCCGATGCCCATCCTGAACCCGGAGCACGCCCTGTTGCTGAAGGTCACGGCCCTCTAAGCCATCCCACCCCCATCGATTGCTCCGTACGTGCCGTTTTGAAAGCCCTAAACGGCATTTACGGAGCAATCGACGGGGTGTGCCAGCGTAAGAATGCGCGCCTGGCAGGGCCACCCGATAGATTTGCAGGCATGACTGAAGCCTCCTCCACCGTCGAAGCCGGCCGCGGCACCATCCTGGTCATCAATGGCCCCAACCTGAATTTGCTGGGGACCCGGGAGCCGGAGAAGTACGGCACCTCCACCCTTGCCGACGTGGAACAGCTGGCCGCGGCCGCTGCGAAGGAACACGGCTTCACAGCGGAGTTCCTCCAGTCCAACCATGAGGGCGTCCTGCTGGATGCCATCCACGCTGCCCGGGGCGCCGCCGTCGGCATCGTCCTCAACGCCGGTGCCTTCACGCACACGTCTGTGGCACTTCGTGACGCCCTGGCAGCCGTCCAGCTTCCCGCCGTCGAGGTTCACATCACCAATGTCCACCAGCGCGAGGAATTCCGGCACCATTCCTACCTGTCGCCGGTCTGCGCGGCAGTGATCGTGGGCGCGGGCGTGTTCGGCTACAAGCTGGCCATCGACTACCTGGCCGAGGTCCTGTAACAGCCTACTTTTGGATGCACTGCCCCGAGGAAACAGGCGAAGACAGTGCCGGAGCCTGCTCCGCGACCGGCTCAAGGTCATTCATGGTGATGGCGAAGCCCACTTCAGCGTCCGAGGTGGCCTTGGCGAAGACCACGCCGGCCACCTGGCCTTCGGTGGTGAGCAGCGGTCCGCCCGAGTTTCCGGGCTGCACGTCTCCGGCCAGACGGTAGATGTCCTCCGGGGAGGGGTTGTTGCCGTAGATGTCCGGAACCAGGACCGTGGCGATGTCCTGGACCGTGGCGGGTTTGGACTGGAAGGGGCCGCCATGCGGGTACCCGGCAAACGCAGCCTGGCTGCCGCCCGGCAGGTCGCGGCTTAGCGGCAGCGGCCGGGAGGGCAGGTTGTCCACGGCCAGGACGGCCAGATCGCGCTTGGTGTCGAAGTAGACCACGCGCCCGGGCATCGCGCCGCCGTCGGGCATCTCCACCACGGGCTGCGACACACCGGCCACCACATGCGCGTTGGTGACCACCCGGTCCTCGGACACCACGAAGCCGCTGCCGGTCTGGTTCTGTCCGCATTCATAGGCCGTACCCGCGATCCTCAGAACGGATTGCGCCGCCTTGTTGAGCGCGGGCGTATTGGTGCTCGTGTTGGGGACCTGGACCGCCTGGCCCTGGTCCAGCCCTTCGATCAGCGTGGGGATGCCGTTGCCGATTACCGTGGAGCGCAGCTGCGCCATGGTGGCCTTGACCGGGGTGGGAGTCAGCCCGTCGATGAAGCGGATCACCTTGGATTCGGCCAGCTGCTGGGACACGACGGGCACGCCGAGGGAACTGACACTGAATGCCAGCATGGACATCACCAGCGCGGAAACCACAAGGTTCAGCGCCCCGCCCACCAGCCGGTCCGCCGCCCGCAGCGGCCGGATCCGCACCACGCCGCGGAGTTGCCTTCCCACCATGGTGCCCAGGCCGTGTCCCAGTGCCATGAGTACGACGGCGGCAGCGATGATGGCGGTGAGCCTCCACCCGGAGTCCTCAACGAAGGTGCTGACGAGGGGGACGGCAAAGAAGGCTGCGATGGCACCGGCAGCAAAACCGGCGAGACCGCCGACAGTGACCAGGAACCCGTTGCGGAGGCCGTAGACCAGGTATGACAGCAGCGCCAGGATCAGGACAATGTCCAGGACAGTCAGGCCGACCACAAGGCTCCTTATTTACAGTTGAAGCTCCATTCTAGTGGGGGCCCCTGACAATCTTCTGTGGACTGTGGCGGCCTCCGGCGGACCGCCCGAGGGCTGCCCGCGGATGTTTCGCGTGCCAAGTTCGTCACAGAACCTTGAAAATTCTGAAACAATGGCAAAAGCGCCCACAGCCGATACTTTTACTCAGGAGATTTCATGGACATCGAGGTACTGCGCCGAGCACCCCTTTTCGCCACGCTCGACGACGACGCATTCCGGCTGCTGACCGATGAGCTCACCGAGGTGGACCTGTCCCGCGGCGCATCCGTGTTCCGCGAGGGTGACCAGGGCGACCAGCTGTACTTCATCGTGTCCGGCAAGGTGAAGCTGGGCCGCACCTCCCCCGACGGCCGCGAGTCCCTCCTGGCCATCCTCGGCCCGGGTGAGCTCTTCGGCGAAATGGCCCTGTTCGACCCCAGCCCCCGCACCGCCACCGCCACTGCGGTGTCCGAAACCCGCCTGGCCGGGCTCAAGAACGAGAGCCTGAACACCCTGCTGCGCACCCGCCCCGAGGTCTCGGCCCAGCTGCTGCAGGCCCTGGCCCGCCGCCTGCGCCGCACCAACGATTCCCTCTCCGACCTCGTCTTCTCAGACGTTCCCGGCCGCGTGGCCAAGGCCCTGCTGGACCTCGCAGACCGCTTCGGCCGGCCGGCCACGGACGGTGTCCTGGTGGCGCACGAGCTCACGCAGGAAGAACTGGCACAGCTGGTGGGCGCCTCCCGCGAAACCGTCAACAAGGCCCTGGCCGAGTTCGTCCAGCGCGGCTGGCTCCGCCTTGAGGCCCGCGCCGTGGTCATTCTGGACATGCAGCGCCTCCGCCAGCGCTCCCGCTAGAACCAATAGAAAAGGCCGCCCCGAGGGGCGGCCTTTTCTATTGTCCGGAGTCGGGTCAGCTCTTTGCCACGTCCAGTTCGACGACGGCCCAAGACAGGGCGGGAAGGCTGAGGCGCAGCTCTGATCCGTTTGCCTTTGTCCCCTCCAGCGGCTTCAGGCCCACCCGGTCAGGGTTCTCCTGGCTGTTGATGGTGAAGCGGTCGCCGCCCTCCGGGATTTCCAGGACTTCGGCCCGGAGCACCCGCCGTGCGTCGAAGCCGCGCAGGTTTACCTCCACGTCCGCAGCTTCTTCAAGGCCCCGGTTGGCGAAGAAGAGCGCCACGCGGCCCGTCTCCTCGTTCCAGGTGGCACTGACATCCACCAGGTCGGTGCCGCCGAAGCGGGCGTTTTCGTACTTGTCCGAGTCAACGGACAACCGCAGGATCTGGCCCTTGGCGAGTTCTGCCATCCGGGAGAACGGGTGGAAGATGGTCTGGCGCCAGGCCGGCCCGTTCTCCTCGCTGAAGATGGGCCCAATAACGTTGACCAGCTGGGCCTGGTTGGCGATCTTCACCCTGTCTCCGTGGCGCAGCAACGAGTTCAGCAAAGTGCCCACCACCACGGCGTCCGTCACGTTGTACTTGTCCTCAATAAGCCGGGGGTGTTCGCGCCACCCCGCCTTGGCGACGTTGCGCAACTGGTCCTCGGTGTCCCGACCGCGCTGGTACCAGACGTTCCATTCGTCGAAAGAAAGGTTGATGTGCTTCTTGTGCTTTCCCTTCGCCCGGACTGCATCGGCTGTTGCGATGACCGATTCGATGAAGAAGTCGGTATCCACTGCGCTTGCGAGGAAGCTGCCCGCGTCGCCTTCGTATTCGTGGTAGTAGGCGTGCAGTGATACGTAGTCCACCTCGTTGTAGGTGTGCGTCAGGACAGTCTGCTCCCAGTCGCCGAAGGTGGGCATGCGTGAGTTGGAACTGCCGCAGGCCACCAGCTCGATGTCCGGGTCCACGAAGCGCATGGCCTTGGCGGCTTCCTGCGCCAAGCGGCCGTATTCCTCCGCGGTCTTATGGCCAATTTGCCACGGCCCGTCCATCTCATTGCCCAGGCACCAGAGCTTGATGTTGAACGGGTCCTTGTGGCCGTTCTTGGCCCGGAGGTCCGAGAGCCGGGTGCCCCCGGGGTGGTTGGCGTACTCCACGATTGCCCGGGCGGCATCTACTCCCCTGGTGCCGAGATTGATGGCTTCCATGATTTCGGTTCCTGCCTGGCGGGACCAGTCCACGAACTCGTGGAGGCCGAAGGCGTTGGTTTCCACCGTGTGCCAGGCGCCATCAAGCCGGCGCGGGCGGTCTTCGCGGGGGCCGATCCCGTCCTCCCAGTCATAGCCGGAAACGAAGTTGCCGCCGGGGTACCGGACCACCGTGGCGCCCAATTCCTTGACGAGCTTGAGGACGTCCTGGCGGAAGCCGTTCTCGTCAGCCTCCGGGTGACCCGGTTCAAAGATGCCGGTGTAGACGCAGCGGCCCATGTGCTCCACGAAGGAGCCAAACAGCCGGCGGGGCACCTCACCGATGGTGAAGTCGCGGTCGAGGGTGATTCTGGCGCGGGACATAAGAACTATCTCCTTGGTTGTACTTCAGGTGTGGGGCGGAAAGCGAAGGTGGGCGTCAGGTGCCGGCGAGTCCCGTCGTCGCAACGCCCTTGATGATCTGGCGTTGGAAGAACAGGAACACCACGATCAGGGGCAGGGCCGCGAGCAACGCGGAGGCCATGTTCTGCGCGTACTGGATGCCATAGGCGCTCTTGATGGTCTGCAGGCCCACCGGAAGGGTGAGGAGGGAGGCGTCGTTGGTGGCAATGAAGGGCCACAGGAAGTTGTTCCAGGCGCCGATGAACACGAAGATGGCGACGGCGGCCAGGATGGGCCGGGATAACGGCAGGACGATTTGGGTGAAGATCCTCATCCGGCTGGCGCCATCCATAACGGCGGCTTCTTCAAGTTCGCGGGGAATCTGGTCGAAGAACTTCTTGAGCACGAACACCATGGCGGGGTGGATGACCTGCGGCAGGATGATGGCCCACGACGTGTCGATCATGTGCAGGGCGAGCATCTGGTAGAAGAGCGGAATGATCAGGACCGGCGGAGGGACGATGATGGAGGCGATGATCACCGTCATCAGCACCTTCTTGCCCTTGAAGTCGATCCGGGACAAGGCGTACGCCACCAGCGACGAGATCACCAGCGTGACCGCCGTGATTGCCGCCGAAGTGTAAAGCGAATTCCAGGTCCAGAGCGGGATGTTGCCGTCCTGGAACACCTTCACGAATGCGTCTGCGGTAAAGCCCGACGGCGGGATCCAGCTGATCTTCGGCGAGGCAGCATCCGTCTCGCTCTTGAACGCCGTCACGGTGGCCCAGGCGAAGGGGACCAGCCACAGGAACGCGATAACCGCGGCGACCACGAGGGCAGCGATCTTGCCGGCCGTCATCTTCTTGCGGGGCTGGCGGGTTGCCTGGCTGGTGCTGGTGCCCAATGTGGCACGGTTGAGGGTCTGGGTTGCCATGGTTATGCGCTCCTGCGGCGGGTGATGACGAACTGCATGACCGAGACGAGCACGATCAGTCCGAAGAAGATGTAGGAGATGGCTGCCGAATAGCCCAGCCGGTAGCCGGTGAACCCGGTTTCGAAGATGTACTGCACCACGGGACGGGTCGATCCTCCGGGACCGCCGGCGGTCATCTGGTACACCTGGTCGAAGATCTTGAGCGAGGCAAGGACCTGGAGGAGCACGATCATTACGGTGGTGGGGACCAGTTGCGGCAGGGTGATGGAGAAGAGCTGGCGCCAGGCCCCCGCGCCGTCCAGTGACGCAGCCTCGTAATGCTGGGCAGGGATGTTCTGCATCGCGGCCAGGTACAGCAGGAAGTTGAAACCCACCGTCCACCACAGCGTGGCGATGACGATGGCCCACATGGCCACGTTGGGGTCGTTGAGCCAGGCGACCTTCGGGATGCCGATCTTGGACAGGGAATCGTTGATCAGGCCAAGCTGTGGGTTGTACATCCACGTGAAGAACAGTGAGACCACCGTGGACGCCAGCAGGTACGGGGCAAAGTACGAGAGGCGCCACAGCCACTGCGCCGGTAAGCCGACGTTGAGCAGTGCCGCCATCACCAAGGCGACCAGCACGAGCGGGACCGTGCTGATGACCGTGAAGTAGAGGGTGTTTCCGAGGGAACGCCACATGTCGGCGTCAGCGAAGGCTTCGGCATAGTTCGCGAGGCCGATCATGCTGTCATTGGCTCCGGTAAGGGACTTGCCGGTGAGGCTCATGTAGATGCCGTAGACAACGGGCCACACAAGGAAAACGAGGAAGAACACCAGGAAGGGCGCTGCGAACCCCCAACCGCTGAGGTTGTTCCTGGTGAGGCTGCCGCGGCTCCTCTGGGCTGTTGGTGAAGACACCCGGCTCCCCGGGCTCCGCCGGGTTAATGAAGAACTCATGAAGGACTCCTTTGTCACTCAGTGCGGTTAGGCTCAGTGCGGTTAGACCGGGTTTGGGCCGGGAAAGCAGGGTGTTGGTGCGCTTCTCGAAGGCGGCCCATCCATCAGCTGCCTTGTCGCGTCCAAGGAGGACGTTTTGTACGTTCTCGGCAAAGTAGGTCTGCCAGTCCGAGCCCGAGCCGCTGAACCAGGATTCGGGGTCATAGGCGATGACGTCCGCGGCGTTCGCGTAATGCGCCTGCGGCTTGAGGTCCTTGTAGGCCTGTGACTGGACCACGGGCTGGTAGGCAGGAATGTGTCCTGCTTCGGCCCAGGAGAGAGACCCCTTGAGGATGTCACTGACGAACTTGTAGACGTCCCGTCGCTTCGTTTCGTCCACATTCAGCTGCCGTGGCAGGACGAAGGAATGGGAGTCTGCGTAGGCGGTCGGTGTGCCGTACAGGGTTGGGATGGTTGCGGCGTCCACGGGGAGGCCTGCCTTCTTCATCGTCGGCAGCTCCCAGACACCGCTGAACAGCATGCCCGAGCCGCCGCGGGCGAATTCCGCGATGCCGGTGCTGATGTCGCCGCTCTTGGCTGCGATGGTGTCATCGAAAAGCGATGCCATGAATTCCAGTGACTCGATGGCTGCGTCCCGGTCCACCTTCATGGGCTGGCCGGGTGTCAGTTCCATGTCCGCGCCGTGCTGTTTGTAGAGCGTGTAGAACAGCCGCCACATCTGTGAGCCACTGCCCAGGTAGCCAAAGGACAACCCGTGGGCTTGGGTAACCTTCTGCATTTCCTTGGCCATGGCCATGAACTCCTGCGGGGACTTCACTTCCTGCAGCTGTCCGTTGCCGGCCAGGACGCCGGCCTTGCCGGCCACGTCCGTGTTGTAGAACATGATGAAGGGATGTGAATCCAGGGCGATGGAGAACACCTTGCCGTTCTGCTGGCTCTTGTCCCAGATCCTCGGCGCAAAGTTGTTGGGCGTGACGCCGTTCTCCGCGAGCAGGTCCAGGTCCCATGGGTCAATCAGGCCCCCAGGCGCATAGCCTGGGACCCTGCTGGCGTGCATGATGGCGAGCTGTGGTGGCCGGCCGCCAGCGGATGCCATGGCGAGTTTGGTGTAGTAGGGCGGGCCCCATGCGAGGACGGTCGGGTGCACCTTGAACCCGGGGTTGCCCTCATTGGCTTTGCTGATCAGGGCCTGCATCTTTATGCCGTCGCCGCCGGACAGGAGATGCCAGAACTGGATGTCCCTGGGGGTCGCGGCGGAGGCGTTTCCGCTGCAGCCCGACAAGGCCGCCGCGGCGAACAGGCTTCCCATTGCTGCGGTGCCCGACAATAACTGCCGCCTTGACAGCTTCCTGTCTTCGAAAAAATCAAAGTGCTTCACCCGTCACTCCTTTGGATGGGTCCGCTGAAAGTCATTCCCGTGCCACGGTCCGTTGCCGCAGGATGTCCCTCATCGCAGTCCTGCAGGTCCGGGTGTGACGCAGGCCTCACATTACATCGATGTAATGGCTACGGCAATGAAAAATGTTAGCGTTATCCAAGTGAGGTCCGGGTCTCGATTTGGGCGCTGCGACTGCCAGGCAGCGTGGTCCGAAGCCTAAGGGGCAGTACTCTCCCGCTCCACAATTTCGTAGTCGATGCTGACCACCCGCTGCGGGCTCTGACGGTCATTCATCCGTTCAGTAAGCAGGCGCAAAGCCTCGCGGGCCACCTGGCGCTTGTCAAAGGAGACGGTGGTCAGGGCCGGCACTGTGTGCTTGGCGTCGGCGATGTCGTCGAAGCCGGCGACGGCAACGTCGTCGGGGACCCGGATGCCACGCCTCCACAGCACGCTAAGCGCACCGATGGCCATGGAATCGGTGAAACAGAAAAGCGCATCGGGAACGGGGTGCGAGTCAAGGTATGCGGACAGTGCATGGGCTGCGGTATCCGGGCTCCACTTTTCGCACGGGATGATCAACGACTCATCCTGTGCAATGCCGAGTTCCTCAAGCGCGGATTGGTAGCCGCGGGTGCGCAGGACGGCTGCCGCAGAGCCCCGGTGCGCGGGGGCTCCCAGGACCGCTATGCGCCGCCTCCCCGTCCTGCCAAGTGCAAGTGTCATGTCACGTGCTGCGGCGACACTGTCCACCCATACACGGTCTGCCAGTTTCTGCGAAACTTCCCCAAGCAGGACCACTGGAGGGAGCGAAACGCCCACTTTGACGGCACTCTCGTCGAGCACCACCGGGTTGAGGATGAGCCCGTCGATGAGGTTTGACCGGGCCCGGGACATCAGTTCGTATTCGCGGGTGGGATCAGAACCGGTCTCTTCGAGCTGGACGCTCCACCCCTGCTCATGGGCCACTTCCACGACGCTGTGCGTTATTTCGGCGGAATACGGTGTGGCCAGGTCCGGCAACGCAAGTGCGATCACGCCTGACCGGCCATTGCGCAGTCCCCGGGCGGAAAGGTTGGGGACATAATCCAGCTCGGCCATGGCCTGCTCCACCTTAAAGCGGGTGGGGCCGCTGACCGGGACAATGCCGTTCATGACGTTGGAGACGGTCTTTGGCGAAACCCCTGCGAGGCGCGCTACGTCCTTGACCGTTGCGCGCAAAGGCGCCCCCTTGCTCCCGGTGTGGCTTTGCTGAAGATTTTACCCGGCCCCGCGGATGTCAGCGTTCCCGCTGGTGGTCCCCCGCCACGGTTTTGGCGGCCTCGACTTCCAGCATGAGCCTGCCGTCCTCTTCCACGAGGCTGGGCTGGTAGACGTGGGGCTTGCGCTTGTAGCTCAGGTAGGCGATGCACCCGTTGGCTGAGGCCATTTTCTCGAGCATGATTTCGGAACCGGGGACGAGCAGTTCACCCAGGGTTCGTCCCAGGGTGTTCTCCTGGCCCACTTCGTCGCCCAGCGCACTCGTGTTCCGCTCCTGGATCACCTGCGCGGCGTTCACCCATCGTCCCCAGACGCCCTTGCCTTCCAGCAGCGACGGTTCCTGGCCAAGCGGCAGGGTGGCAGCGAAGTAGCGGGTGTCGAACCTGCGGTGCGCAAAGTCCGGGCTCCGCCAGTTGACGAGGGATTTGAGCAGGTCTGTGCGCAGGGAGAGTCCGCGCTTGCCCAGCACCTGTGCAAGCGTCTTCTCCTGGTCAGCAACAGCCACCCGGGCACGCATCCACTCCGCCGTTGACGTGGCCTCGACGGTGCTGGACATGTCCGGACCCGCCAGCAGGACGCCTGTTTCTTCGAAGAGTTCACGGATGGCGCCCACCACGTGTCGCCGCGCCAGCCCGACGTCGTCCGTTCCCATCTGCTCAGCCCAGTGCTGCGGCGACGGGCCCAGCCAGCCCATGGCGTCGTCGTCGGCAGGGTCCAGGGACCCGCCGGGGAAGGCGAGG
This sequence comes from Pseudarthrobacter defluvii, assembly GCF_030816725.1. NCBI lineage: Bacteria > Bacillati > Actinomycetota > Actinomycetes > Micrococcales > Micrococcaceae > Pseudarthrobacter > Pseudarthrobacter defluvii. The sequence goes on along the minus strand of NZ_JAUSYG010000001.1, from coordinate 503,689 downwards.
ACCCCCAGCGGCGAGGAGCCGGGCCTGTAGGCCAGCCACGTCTCCAGGCCGGTGGGGGAATCACGCAGGAGGACTACAGATGATGCATAGCGCGCGGCCCTGGGGGTCCGGTCGCCGTGTTCGAGCCAGCTTTGCGCTGCCCCTTCAAGATCCTGGGGCAGTGCAAAAAGGCGTCGTGCGAGGTGCGGCAAGGGAATGGTCCGGTCTTAGCTGAATTCGGCGATCAGTTCGACCTCTACGGGAGAGTCGAGCGGAAGAACGGCAACACCGACGGCGGAACGTGCGTGCTGCCCGGCGTCACCAAGCACGCGGCCCAGCAGCTCCGACGCGCCGTTGACGACGGCGGGCTGGCCCGTGAACGAAGGGTCCGAAGCGACGAATCCCACAACCTTGACGATGCGGGTGATCCGGTCAAGGTCCCCGATGACACTCTTGACCGCGGCCAGGGCGTTCACGGCGCAGACGGCTGCGTACTTTTGGGCGTCCTCGGGAGACACGGTTGGCTCGTCGGCGAAACCTTCCGTGCCCGCCGACACCTTGCCCGTAGCTTCGAGTTTGCCGTTAATAAACGGCAGCTGCCCGGAGGTGTAGACGTGGCTGCCTGAGACCACCGCCGGGACGTAAGAAGCCACGGGCGCGGCCACCTCCGGAAGGGTTAGGCCAAGCTCCGCAAGGCGCTGCTCGACGGCGGATACCGGCGCCGCCGCGGCGCTGGACTGGGCTTTTGCGGGGGTGCTCATGTTACTGCTTCTCCCTCTTGAGGTAGGCGACAAGGCCGTTGCCGTCTGGTCCGGGGACTACCTGGACGAGCTCCCAGCCGTCCTCTCCCCACTGATCCAGGATCTGCTTTGTGGCGTGGATAATGAGCGGAATCGTCGCATACTCCCATTTGGTCATGAGAGAAAGCGTAGTCCTTGCCGGTAAAGTGGAAAACATGGCCCCTCGCAACAACCCCTTATTCGACACTGCCACCACACTGGGTAAGATCCTTGTTTTCCTTGGCGTGAGCGCGATTTGCGGTGTCCTCGTGGCGGGCCTGCTGGTCCCTGCCGCCGCCGTCTCCGGCAGCGCGGCAAGCGGTTCCATCGATTTCTTCGACTCCCTTCCGGCGGAGCTGAAGGTCGATCCGCCCAGCCAGACCACCCGGATCCTTGCTGCCGATGGCAGCGAGATCGCCAGCGTCTACACCGAGAACCGCACCAAGGTTCCGCTGGACCAGATCTCCCCGAACATGAAAAACGCGATCATCGCCGTGGAGGACAGCAGGTTCTACGAGCACGGCGGTGTGGACACCACCGGCATCCTGCGCGCGCTGGTTGCGACCGCCCGCGGCAACAAGCAGGGCGCGTCCACCATTACTCAGCAGTACGTGAACAACGTCCTCAACTCCAACCTCGCAGCCGCAGGCGAAGAGGACCAGATCAAGCTCAACGGCGTCAACAAGGGCGTGGGCGACAAGCTCCGCGAAATGAAGCTCGCCATCGCCCTGGAGAAGGAGTTCAGCAAGGACCAGATCCTTGAGGGCTACCTGAACATCGTGTTCTTCAACCGGGACGCCTACGGCATTGAGGCAGCGTCCCATTACTTCTTCAGCACCACCGCCAAGGACCTGACCCTCCCGCAGGCAGCACTCCTGGCCGGCCTGGTCAACAGCCCCTCCGCCTTCGACCCCATCACCAACCCGGAGAAGTCCAAGCAGCGCCGCGACCTGGTGCTGGGGCTGATGAAGGACCAGGGCAAGATCACCCCGGAGGAGTACCAGGCCGCTGTAGCTACGCCGGTGGAGCCCAAGGTCACCCAGCCCAAACAAGGTTGCGCGTATGCGGCGTCCGCCCCCTACTTCTGCGACTACATCCTGCACCTGCTGGAGAACAACTCCGCCTACGGCGCGGATCCTGACGAGCGGAAGCGCCTGATCTATGGCGGTGGCCTGACCATCACCACCACGCTGGACCCCAAAGCCCAGGCCACCGCCCAGGAGCAGGTCAACGCCGCTGCCGGAGCCAACCCGGACAAGTGGGGCTCTTCGATGGTGTCGGTGCAGCCGGGCACCGGCAAGATCATCTCGATGGCCCAGAACACCACGTTCCTGCCCGGCCAGGGCTTCGATTCCCAGCTGAATTTCAACGTGGACAAGCTCGATAAGGACGGCAACGACCTCAACGGCATGGGCGGGTTCCAGCCCGGGTCCACCATGAAGCCGTTCACTTTCGCGGAGTGGCTCAACGAGGGCAAGACCATGAACACCGTGGTCAACGCCGCCCAGCGCGTCTACCCCATTGGCTACCCGTGGAAGAACACCTGCGGCAGGATCCAGGGCGCCTACAGCACGGCCCAGAAGAACGCCGGCCTGGACGCCGCTGACGACCTGCAGAACGCCGAGCCCCAGTGGTACAAGCCACTGACGGTCCTGGAAGGCCTTTACAACTCCATCAACACCGTGACGTTTGCTTCGGCGGCACAGCTGGACTTCTGCGGAATCCAGAAGATCGTTGACGCCGTCGGGCTCCACGGCGGCCTTCCGTCGGCGGATGAGCCGAACCCCAAGGTGAACATGATGACGCTGGGCAACCTGCTGGGGTCCACCCAGACGTCACCGCTGACTATGGCCAGCGCGTTCGCCACCTTCGCGAACGACGGCAAGTACTGCGAACCCATCGCCATCACCTCGGTCACGGATGCCACCGGCAAGCAGCTGCCGGCCCAGTCCAGCAGCTGCCGTGACGCCATCAAGCCAGAGGTTGCCCGCGGTGTGAACTACGCGCTGCAGGAAGTGCTGAACCGGGGTTCGGGATCGCTGATCCAGCCCCGGATCTCCACCCGCACCAGCTTCCCCATTGGTGCCAAGACCGGTACGTCCAACAACAACGGTTCCACTTGGGTTGTTGGCCACACCACGGGCCTGGCGACGGCGGCATGGTTCGGTGACCCGCTGGGCGACCAAAGCCGCGCGGGACAGAACCTCACTGTCAACGGCAAGTTCTACAAGGGCATTGACGGCTACATGATTGCCGGGCCCATGTTCTCCAACTACATGAGCAAGATCGCACCGGCATATGGGACCAACCCCTTCCCCGCCCCGCCGAGCAACATGATCAACGGGACAACCACCACCTCGCCTGGAAGGACCACGCCGCAGGCCACCCAGGCTCCTGTTCCGGCACCGCAGGCCACCCAGGCTCCCGTTCCGGCACCGCAGGCAACGCAGGCTCCCGCCACGCAGGCGCCTGCCCCCAGCAGCAACGGAAATGGGAACAACGGCAATGGCAGAGGAAACGGCTAAGCGCATATGAGCATCGATAGCCTGGCAAGCCGCGCCCGTTCGATCGGGCGCGGCTTCGCCGTAACTGCCGGCGCCGGGGCGGCGGCCGGCATCGCCGCTTTCGGGTACGGCATGTGGGAGAAGAACCAGTTTGTCCTGCGTGAGGAGACCCTTGCCATCCTCCCGCCCGGCCGCGCACCGTTCCGGATCCTGCACCTCAGCGACATCCATTTCGTGCCCGGGCAGCGGAAGAAAGCTGAGTGGCTGGGGTCCCTGGCGGACCTCCGGCCGGATCTGGTGGTCAACACCGGAGACAACCTCAGCCATGTCAAGGCAGTGGACCCGCTCCTGGACGCCCTGAAGCCGCTCCTGCAGTTCCCCGGCGTCTTCGTCCCGGGATCCAACGACTACTTCGCACCCAGTCCCAAGAATCCTGCGTCCTACCTGCTGGGACCGTCCAAGGTGAAGCCGAAGCCGGTTGCCTTGGACTGGCCGCGGCTCCGTTCGGGCTTTGGCATGAGCGGCTGGGTTGACCTGACCAACCGCAACCAGTCGCTGGTTCTGAACGGGATGCGTTTCGACTTCTCCGGCGTGGATGATCCGCACCTGAAGCGTGAACGGTATGCAGGGTGGCCCCGCGGAACAGTCAGCCAGAATGCGAAAGACCATGTGAAGGTGGCTGTGATCCACGCGCCCTACCAGCGCGTGCTGGACCACTTCACCGAGAGCGGTGCCGACCTCCTGCTGGCCGGCCACACGCACGGGGGACAGCTGTGCATCCCCGGTTATGGCGCCATCATCGCGAACTGCGACATCCCCACCTGGCGGGCCAAGGGCCTCAACGACTGGTCGAGCAACGGAAGCACGACGCCGGTCAACGTCTCTGGCGGGATCGGCACCTCGCGCTTCGCTCCGGTAAGGATCGCCTGCAAACCCGAAGCCGTCCTGCTGACCCTCACCTCGCCGAACTAACCCGCTGCTCCATCAGGTTTGATCGCCTAAACGGGGCCACGGGGACAACGACTAATAGAGCGGACGGTATTACGGACTGCAATAACTGGGCAAGCAGCCGACGGACATCATCATCCCTGTGAATCGCATCACGCCATGGCATAGGGTGGCTGCTAGAGGAAACAACATTCGTTTTAGAGCTTGAGAAGCGGGCATGGCCAAGCAGACTCCCTTTTTCCGATCCATTAGCCGTCTTTACCCGCACGTCCGGCCCATCATCCCCAGGCTCCTGCTGGGTCTGCTCTGTGCGCTCCTGGCCAGCGTCGTCGCCCTGACCATCCCGCAGGTGCTGCGGGTCCTGGTCAACACGGCCCTTCAGCCCGGGGGCACCTCGGAGGCAGTCTGGACTTCGGCGGGCGTCATCCTGGTCCTGGGCGTCGCCGAGGCAGGACTGGTTGCGCTGCGCCGGCAGTTCGTCATCAACCCTGCCACCACCGTGGAAACCAGGATGCGGGTGTCCCTCTACGACCACCTGCAGGAACTCACTGTTTCGTTCCACGACCGCTGGGGCTCCGGCCAGCTGCTCTCCCGTGCCATGACGGACCTGAACTTCCTGCGCCGCTGGATGGCCTTCGGCGCCATCATGCTGGTGGTCACCACCCTCACCGTGATCATCGGCATCGTTGCCATGTTCGCCATGAGCTGGCAGCTGGCCCTGATCTTCCTTGCCGCCGCCGTTCCCATCACCATCAACAGCTTCCGGTTCCGCACCCGGTTCAGCAAAGTTGCGCGGCGCAGCCAGGACCAAGCCGGCGATCTTGCCACCACCGTGGAGGAATCCGTCCATGGCATCCGCGTACTCAAGGCCTTCGGCCGCAGCCGCGAGGCCCTGGAGAACTTCAACGAGCAGGCCGAGGAACTGCGCCAGACCGAGATCGAGAAGGCGCGCCACCAGGCAACGTTCACCATGGTGGTCACCCTGCTTCCGGAACTGGCGCTGGGAGCGGGGCTGGTGGTGGGGGTCATGCTCTGCGCCAGCGGCCAACTGAGCATCGGCGCCCTGGTGGCGTTCTTCGCCACTGCTGCCGTCATCGCCTCCCCCGTCGAATTCTCCGGCATGCTGTTGGCCATGGCACTCACGGCCAAGACCGCCGTCGACCGCCACTACGAGGTGATGGACACGCAAAACACCATCACCAGCCCTGCCCAGCCCCGGCTTCCGCGCGAGCTGGCCGGCGCGCTCCGCTTCAACAACGCAACCTTTGCCTTTGAGGACGCCCCGGACAAGCCCATCCTCAAGGACATCGATCTGGACGTCCGCCCCGGCGAAACCATGGCCCTGGTGGGCATCACCGGCAGCGGCAAGAGCGCACTGATCCAGCTGGTGCCGCGCCTCTACGACGTCACCAGCGGCGCCATCACCATCGACGGCGTGAACATCCGCGACTTCGACGTGGAGGAACTGCGCAGGATCGTCGGGGTGGCTTTCGAGGACACCACGCTCTTCTCCAATTCCGTGCGGGACAACGTCCTGCTGGGCGCCCCGGTGCGGAGCGAGGAGGTGCTGGACGAAGCACTGGACGTGGCCCAGGCACACTTCGCCTACTCACTGCCCGAAGGGGTGGACACCCTGATCGGCGAGGAAGGCCTGAGCCTGTCCGGCGGGCAGCGGCAACGGATCGCCCTGGCGCGCGCCATCGCCGCCCGTCCCCGCGTGCTGGTCCTGGACGATCCCCTGTCCGCCCTGGACGTTCATACCGAGGAACTGGTGGAAGCCCGCCTCCGGGAGGTCCTGAAGGACACCACCACCCTGATCGTGGCCCACCGACCCTCCACAGTGGCCCTCGCGGACCGGGTGGCGCTGCTGGAGGACGGCCGGATCACCGCCGTCGGGACACACACCGAACTGCTTGCGCACAACCAGCACTACCGCTATGTCATCGCAAGCCTGGACCGAGAACCGCGGGACCTGGACTCCGAATTGTCGGCGCTTGAGGACCAGGCCGAGGAAGTGACCCGATGAGCACCGCAACGTTCGGCACCGCCAATGAAGACAATGCCCACCTCAGCAAGAGCGACAGCAGGGCAGTACGACGGCGGTCGCTCGCCTTGCTGGGGTCGCTGATCCGTCCGGTGCGGGTACGGTTCTGGCTGACCATCGCCATGGTGGTCCTCTCGCAGGCAGCGCGCGTGGCCGGCCCGACGCTGATCGCCTTCGGCATCGACCACGCGCTTCCCGCACTCCAGGCCGGCGACAACCTCCCTCTCGTGTTCACCGGCGCCGCCTACCTGCTGGCAGCTATTGCGACGGCGGGACTCACCGCCCTGTACGTCACCTCCACGGCGCGGCTCAGCCAGGCGATGCTGCTGGACCTGCGGGTGCGCGTGTTCCGGCATACCCAGCGGCTCAGCCTGGAGTTCCACGAAAAGTACACCTCCGGCCGGATCATCGCCCGGCAGACCTCGGACCTGGAGGCACTGCGCGAACTGCTCGATTCCGGCGTCAGCTCCCTGGCCTCGGGCATGCTGTTCATGGCCTTCACCGCGATCACCATTTTTGCCTTGGACTGGCGGAGCGGCTTGCTGGTGCTGGCCGCCGGGGTGCCCATGTTCTTCCTCTCCCGCTGGTACCAGAAGCACTCGCAGATCGCCTTCCGGGAATCCCGGGTGGTCTCCGCGCGCCTGATTGTGCATTTCGTGGAAACCATGACCGGCATCCGCGCCGTCAAGGCCTTCCGCAAGGAGAAGGAGAACTCCGAGCGCTACGGCAAGCTCGCTGAGGACTACCGGCTGGTCACCGTCCGCTCCATCAACCTCAACGGCATCTTCCAGCCGGGGCTGGTGCTGATCGGCAACGTCTGCGTCGCAGTTGTCCTGCTCTTTGGCGGGTTCCGGGTGCTGGGCGGCGACCTGGCCGTCGGCGTGCTCCTCGCCCTGATCCTCTCCACCAAGCGGTTCTTCCAGCCGGTGGACCAGATGGCCATGTTCTATAACTCGTTCCAAAGTGCGCAGGCCGCCTTGGAAAAGGTCTCCGGGCTGCTCGAAGAAGTCCCCACAGTCCGGCCGCCCAAGAACCCGGTGGCCCTGCCGAGTGCTACCGGACGGATCGACTTCAACGACGTCGAATTCCGCTACGGCGACGGCCCGCTGGTGGTCCCCCGCCTGGACCTGCACATCCCGGCCGGTCAGACCGTGGCGCTGGTGGGACAGACGGGCGCCGGAAAATCCACCCTGGCCAAACTCATCGCCCGGTTCTACGACGTCACCTCCGGCGCCCTCACCCTTGATGGGGTGGACCTCCGGGACTTGGCCACTGCCGACCTTCGCCGGAACATCGTCATGGTCACCCAGGAGGCTTTCCTGTTCAGCGGTTCAGTTGCGGACAACATCGCTTTGGGCCGGCCGGAAGCCTCACGGGCGGAAATCGAAGAGGCAGCCAAGGCTGTTGGCGCCCACGAGTTCATCCTTGAACTTCCCGAAGGCTACGACACGGACGTCAACAAACGCGGCGGCAGGGTCTCCTCCGGCCAACGGCAGCTGATCAGCTTCGCCAGGGCTTTCCTGGCCCGGCCGGCGGTGCTGATCCTGGACGAAGCCACCTCCTCCCTGGACATCCCGTCCGAACGCCTGGTCCAGGCAGGGCTGGCCCGCCTGCTGGCCGGAACTGAAGCGGCACGGAGGACTGCGCTGATCATCGCCCACAGGCTTTCAACCGTGGAGACGGCAGACCGGGTGCTGGTGGTGCACGACGGCCGCATCGTGGAGGACGGCACGCCCGACGAACTGATCGGCGGCGGCGGACGGTTCGCCGACCTGCACGGGGCGTGGAAGGACTCGCTGGTCTGAGTTCCAGGTCCAGGATTTCGCATCAGGGGCCGGGATCGGCTATCCTTGTAAAGTTGCTTTTGCAGCGGATCGGGATGTAGCGCAGCTTGGTAGCGCGCTTCGTTCGGGACGAAGAGGTCGCAGGTTCAAATCCTGTCATCCCGACCAAAACGGAAAGAGGGTCTCCTTGCGGAGGCCCTCTTTTTTCATATCGATGCGGTAACGGACGCCCGCCCGATCACGACCAGATTCTGGCCCGAATCCGGCTCTTGGCTTTTAAAACGAACAGCCCCGGAGCTGTTGCTCCGGGGCTGTTCCTTCGCCTCCTGTGGTGAGGAAACTACTACATCGGGTTGGGCCAGTTGCCGCTGTAGGTGACGTACGTGGTATCGGTCTTCTTATCCTTGGTCTTGCTGGACATCGGATTCGGCCAGTTTCCGCTTGCTACCGAAGTGTCTGAGTTGTCAGTCAGGGAGCCGGCCGACAGCACTGCGGGGGCGGCCGCAGAGAATGCCAAGGCACCAGCCAATACAGCAGCGGCTGCAATTTTTTTCAACATGTTTGTTCCTCAATACGAGTCGGATTCGTTACACTTCAGCACTGCCCTTGTTGACACTCATTGTAAAATGTTTTCCACAGGGGCTGTCAAGCGTTTGGGGCGAAGACCGTCCAGAGAGGAGGATGTCCCTTGGGCAACGGATTCGGAGAAAAGCTCCGGGCGGAGCGCCTTGAGCGCGGACTGACACAGGCAGAACTCGGTAAGGACCTGTATTCTCCGAGTTACATCTCTCTGCTCGAGACGGGCCGGAGGGAACCTACCGCCGAAGTAATCGAGGAGTTGGCACGCCGGCTCGAGTTGGCTCCCAAGGCGCTGGAGGCTTGGAGCCAGCCGGTTTCCCTTAGTGACGCTGAGTACGTTCTCGCTGGGCTCTATGCTCGGCAGGCCTGGGACTTGCGTGACTACGCCTTGGCAGCCGGTCATGCGGCAACTGCGGCTCAATATGCACTGGAAGGTAGGAACACCAGCGCGTGGTGGAACATGACCTACATGCAGGCCGAGTGTCTCATGAGGCACGGTGACCTTCAGGACTGTAAGCAGATCATCGCGCGGCTGGTTGAGCATCCGATGGCCCGTGAATCAGTGGGCTTGGGGGTCCGCGCACGGCAGATGATGGCTGCCGTCCTGCAGCGGGAGGGCCAGCTTTCCGCTGCGGTGGACGAGGCGTTGGAGGCGATGAAGCTTGCTGAACAATTGCCCAAGAGTTCCACCATCATTATTGGTGCGCTGCGGGTCCTCATCGGGGTACTCGCGGAAAGCGGCCGGCTGGAAGAAGCCTGGAGGTACTGCCAGCAGCTCAGCGGACAGGTCAACGAAAGCACTATGCCCCAACTAGCCGGAGAAGTGGCCTGGGTGGTGGGTAACGTGGCTTTCATGCGGCACGACTACCAGGAGGGGGTCAAGGAGCATGAGCGGGCCGCAAGGCTTCTCTCGCCAGCAAACGACATAGAAATGTGGGCGCGGTTCAACAAGGCGTCCGCGGCTGTCCGCCTCCAATCAGGAATCGTTGAACCCGAAACGCTCGCATCAATTGAACGGGCAGAGCTGGCTTTTTCCATCGTGCACGGAATGAAGAGTGACGAGCTGGAAGTGGCTTTCATTCGAGCCAGATGGTTGTACCTCACAGGCGATGTATTGGCCGCCATCGGGAAGTTGCGCGACATCCATGCGCAGCGCGAAGCGTTGGCCAAGCACACGGCGGGTGAGGTTTCGCTCCTATTGGGTAAAACCCTTAAGGCTGCGGGGGAGCCCGACGAAGCACTCATCTACCTACAGGAGGCCCAGAAAGCCTTCAGTTCGGCGGGGGCACAGGACCTCGTCCAGCAGGCACTGGACGCGATTCTTGAAATAAAGCTGGCACAGAAACGCGCCGAAGCCGCCGCTTCAAAGGCCAGCTGACGAACCTAACAGCCAAAGCCAGGTAAGCGCGGGGAGTGCGCTTACCTGGCCAACGCCGTCTTAGGAAAACGTCTTTCCCGTGATCTTCTCGTACGCTTCGACGTACCGGCTGCGGGTGCGCTCCACAACGTCGGAAGGGAGTGCAGGCGGCGGCGCATCTGAGGACTTGTCCCAGCCGGACTCGGCCGACGTCAGCCAGTCCCGCACGTACTGCTTGTCGTAGGACGGCTGGGCCTGGCCTGGCTTGTAGGTGGCGGCATCCCAGAACCGCGAGGAATCCGGCGTGAGCACTTCATCGCCCAGCGTGATGGATCCGGAGACGGCGTCGTACCCGAATTCCACCTTCGTGTCCGCCAGGATGATGCCGCGCTCCCGGGCGATCTTTTCCGCCGTCGTGTAGATCTTGAGCGTCAGCTCGCTCAGGCGGCCCGCAATATCGTCCCCCACCAGCGCCACCACGGCGTCGTACGTGATGTTTTCGTCGTGTTCGCCGATCAGGGCCTTAGCCGACGGGGTGAAGATGGCGTGCTCCAGCCGCGATCCTTCCACCAGCCCTTCCGGCAGCGGGATGTTGCACACAGTGCCGGACGCCTTGTACTCCTGCAGCCCGGACCCCGTGAGGTAGCCCCGGGCGATGCACTCCACCGGAAACATGTCCAGCTTCTTGCAGATCATTGCCCGGCCCCTCAACCTCGGCCGGCACGCCGTCCTCCACGGTGGAACCGAGCACGTGGTGTTCAACGCCCAACTGGTCGAACCACCAGAGGCTCAGCTGGGTGAGGATGCGCCCCTTGTCGGGGATTTCGCTGGACAGCACGTGGTCGTAGGCGCTGATGCGGTCGCTGGCCACCACCAGCACGCAATCCTGGCCAACGCGCTGCAGGACGGACTCGTCGGCGGGCTCGTACAGGTCGCGCACCTTGCCGGAGTAGATGTGTTTCCACCCCGGCAGGTCCAGGGTTTCAGTGGCGTAGCCGCGGTTCTCGGAAGTTTCACTCATGTCAGGCCTTTGCTTTCACGATGGGCATCGAGCTGGTGGCGCCGTAGGGGACCTTGATTTCGCCGCGGGTGGCCTTGCGGGCGATGTCAGTGCGGAACTGCGAGCCTTCCAGCTGGACCAGCTCCACGCCGTCGTACGCCTTCTCGCGCGCCTCCACCAGGTCGCTGCCCAGGGCAACCACCGCGAGGACGCGCCCGCCTGCGGAAACCACCTTGCCGTCCTCATCCAGGGCGGTACCCGCGTGGATGACGTGCACGCCATCCAGGGCTTCCACCTTTTTGAGGCCGCGGATACGGTCGCCCGTGCGGGGCTTGTCCGGGTAGTTTTCGGAAGCAATAACGACGGCGACAGCGGCTTCCTTGGCCCAGCGCAGCTCCTCGGCCTTGTCGAGTTCGCCCTTGGCGGCTGCCATCAGCAGGGCACCGAGGGGGGTCTTGAGCCGCGCGAGGACCGCCTGAGTCTCGGGGTCGCCGAAGCGGACGTTGAACTCGATGACGCGGGTGCCGCGCGAGGTGAGGGCCAGGCCGACGAAAAGCACGCCCACGAACGGGGTTCCGCGGCGGGCCATCTCGTTGACGGTGGGCTGGGCCACGCGGTCCAGGACTTCCTGAACCAGGCCTTCGGGGGCCCATTCAAGCGGGGTGTAGGCGCCCATGCCGCCGGTGTTGGGCCCTTCGTCGTTATCGAAGATGCGCTTGAAATCCTGCGCCGGTGAGAGCGCCACGGTGTTCTGCCCATCGCAAAGGACGAACAGGGAAACTTCGGGGCCGTCCAGGAACTCCTCGATTACCACCGATCCGCCGGCATCGAAGCAGGACTGGGCGTGGGCCAGGGCTTCGTCGCGGTTCCTGGTAACCACCACGCCCTTGCCAGCGGCCAGGCCGTCGTCCTTCACCACGTATGGGGCGCCGAAGGTATCCAGTGCGGACGCTGCTTCCTCGGGGTTGGTGGCCACCATGGCCATGGCAGTGGGTACGCCGGCCTCGGCCATGACTTCCTTGGCGAAAGCCTTCGACGCCTCCAGCTGGGCTGCAGCCTTGCTGGGCCCGAACACGGGAATGCCGGCTTCACGCACGGCATCGGAGACACCGGCGGCGAGCGGAGCCTCGGGGCCTACCACCACGAGGTCTACTGCGAGCCGGGTGGCAAGCCCCGCAACTGCCTGGGGATCGTTGCCGTTGATGTCGTAGGTGGGGACCAGCTTGCTGATGCCGGCATTGCCCGGCGCCGCGTGGACTTCGGACACGTTCGGGTCGGCAAGCAGGGAGCGGACAATGGCGTGTTCGCGGCCTCCGGGGCCAATAACGAGTACCTTCACAGTGTCCAAGGGTACTTTGTGCACCCTTCGCGCTCCTAAGCTGTGACCTTCCCTGGCCGCCCGATCAATCCGCGCCCCCGCCCGTTCCGAACCCTACACATGACAACGCTTCGAAACCGGAAAACCGGCCCCGCCGCCATGGCCGCACTGGCAGGCGTGGTGGCGGCCGCCGTCGTACTTGCCGTTGCGGAGCTGATTGGCGCGTTCTTTACCGCCAGGGCAACCCCGCTTTTTGCCCTGGGGTCAACCTTCATCGACTTCACGCCGCCGTGGCTGAAGGACTTTGCGGTCACCACGTTCGGCACGAACGACAAGGCCGCCCTGTTCGTGGGCATGGGCCTGACCATCGCTGTGCTTGCGTGCGTACTTGGGGTGATGGCCTACCGGAAGTGGGCGCTGGGCGTTCTGGGGGTGTTGTTCATGGGGGCCGTGATCGTGGCCTGCGTGGTGACCCGCGCGGGTGTCAGCCCCGCGGACGCCATCCCTACGGTGCTGGGAACGGCAGCCGGGCTGTTGGTCCTGCGCCGCCTGATGGTGCGTTTGTGGGGGCTGAAGGAGTGGCCGGAAGCTGCGGCGGACACAGCGTACGACGGCGGCACGGGCCCCGGTGGCGAAGGCACCAGCCGCCGTGGTTTCTTTACTGCCGCAGGGATCACCGGGCTGGCTGCCGGTATCGCGGCCACCGGCGGACGGCTGCTGGGTGCCGCGCGCAACAACGTGGTGCAGGCCAGGGAAGCTCTCCGGCTGCCGGCACCGGCGAAAGCAGCGGCCGCGGTGCCCGCTGGCGTCCAGTCCCCCGTGCCGGGTGTTACCCCGTGGCTGACGCCAAACAATGAGTTCTACCGCATCGATACCGCCCTGAGCGTCCCGGAGGTCAACGTCGATGACTGGGAACTGCGCGTGCACGGACTGGTGGAGCAGGAAGTCACGCTGACCTTCCAGGACCTGCTGGACGCGGAGCTGATCGAGTCGCACGTGACCCTTACCTGCGTGTCCAACCCGGTGGGCGGCAACCTGGCCGGCAACGCCAGGTGGCTGGGGCTTCCCATCCGCGAAGTCCTGGCCCGGGCCAGGCCCAAGGACGGCGCGGACATGGTGCTGTCCACCTCCATCGACGGCTTCAGCGCCTCCACTCCCCTCGAGGTCCTGCAGGACGGCCGTGACGCAATGCTGGCCATCGGCATGAACGGCGAGCCGCTGCCACTCGAGCACGGCTACCCGGTGCGGATGGTGGTCCCCGGGCTGTACGGGTTTGTCTCCGCCACCAAGTGGGTGGTGGACCTGGAGGTGACGCGTTTCGCGGACAGCAAGGCCTACTGGACCGAGCGCGGCTGGTCAGAGCGTGGCCCCATCAAGACCATGGCCCGCGTGGAGGTGCCCAAATCCTTCGCGAAGGTACCGGCTGGAAAAGTTGTCGTTGGCGGCACTGCCTGGGCCCAGACCCGCGGCATCACCAAGGTGGAGATCCAGATCGACAGCGGTGACTGGGCGGAAGCCACCCTCTCCACCGAAGCCTCGACCAGCACCTGGCGCCAGTGGTCCTACGAGTGGGACGCCACGCCCGGCCCGCACTACATCAAGGTCCGGGCCACCGACGGGACCGGTGAAGTCCAGACCGACAAACGGGCCGATCCCGTCCCTGACGGCGCCTCCGGCTGGCAGTCGGTGATGGTCACGGTTCAGTAGCCGGCGGCGCTGCAGCAGAAGCTTCACCGTTCCGTAGGGGGCTGGCCCATAGACTGGCGGTATGCCGCATAATCCGCATGCCACCTTCACCGTGGACTCCGCCGTCGAACTGGCCGTGATCGAACGCAGCGGCTTTGTGGAGTCGCGGCACGTTGGTTCCGCCGTCCTTCTGTCCGCCGACGGTTCAGTGGTCACCGAGCTTGGCGACATCAATACCCCCATCTATGCCCGGTCCACGCTGAAGCCGTTCCAGGCGCTGGCTTCCATGCAGTCCGGGGTTCCGCTGCGCGGCGCCCAGGTGGCCATTGCCTGCGGGAGCCACACCGGTTCGCTGGACCACATGGACGTGGTGGCAGGCATGCTCAAGGCGGCCGGAGTCCGGGAAGACCAGCTGCAGTGCCCGGAAGCGTGGCCACAGGATGAAACTGCCCGCAACTGGCTGGTGCGCTCGGAAAAGGGAAAATCCCGGCTGGCCTACAACTGTTCCGGGAAGCACGCAGCCTTCCTTTGGGCCTGCACTGAGAACGGATGGGACACGCACAGCTACCTGGAGCCCAACCACCCCCTGCAGCAGCGGGTCCGCACCGTCATCGAGGAATACACGGGTGAGCAGATCGCGCACCTGGGCATCGACGGGTGCGGCGCGCCCGTGGCCGCTGTTTCCCTGAAGGGGCTCGCCAGGGCGTACTCCCAACTGGCCAAGGCGCCGGGTGACCAGAGCTTCAGCGCCAGGGCCGCCACCATCGCCACCTCGATGCTCGACTACCCGTGGGCCGTGCAGGGCCGCGGGGAAGCCAACACCCTGGTGATGGACGAACTCGAGATCATCGCCAAGATCGGGGCCGAGGGCGTCCTGGCCATGGCCACACCCCAAGGCGTTTCCGTGGCCGTCAAAATCCTCGACGGAAACATCCGCGCCACCTCCCTTGTGGCCCTGACCCTTCTGGCGGCAGCAGGGGCCGTGGAAATTCCGGGCGTGGCCAGCGCCCTGGAAAAGGTGGTTGAACCTGTGCTTGGCGGCGGACGCCCCGTGGGCAAGATCCGCCTGGGTCCTGCCGTTTCCGCGCTCCTGGACTGACACCCCCTTCCCCAACTGACTCAAAAGGAAAGACTGCAAGCATGGCCGTAGCCCGCCGTCGTATTGACGTCCAGGAAGGCAAAGCAGCACTGAAGGCCTGGCTGGGAGCTGCCCAGCCGCCGTCGGACGCTCCCCTGCCGCGGGCCGTCCTTGCCACAGCCGTAAGGTACTCGCTGGAGGAACTGACCGCCCGGGCCCCGGGCAACTCCGTGGAGGTGCGCGTGCCGCCGTTTGGCGTCACCCAGTGCGTGGAGGGCCCGCGGCACACCCGCGGCACCCCACCCAACGTGATTGAGTGCGACGCCGCCACCTGGCTTGCGATGGTCACGGGCCAGACTGCGTGGGCAGACGCTGTTGCTGCCGGCAAAGTTGCGGCATCCGGCCTGCGCGCGGACCTGTCGGCCCTGCTCCCTCTTTAGTCCGCGGGTTTACCGCGCGTCTACCCGCGGCCGATGAAGGGCATGCCGGCCGCGGTGACCACAATTGACCCGATGCTGGCCGAGGCCGGCATGTTGGCCATCATCAGCACTGCGCGCGCCGCATCGGCCACGGGGAACATCGGCTCGATTTTCCGGCTCCCGTCGGCCTGCAGCGCCCCCGAACCGACCCCGATGGTGTCCATGATCTCGGTGGCGGTATTGCCGATATCGATCTGCCCGCAGGTGATGCCGTAGCCCCGGCCGTCCAGTTCGATGCTCTTGGTGAGGCCCGTCATGGCGTGCTTGGTGACCGTGTACGCCACGGTGCGGGGCCGGGGAGAGTGGGCCGAAATGGAGCCGTTGTTGATGATCCGCCCACCCTGCGGCTCCTGCGCCTTCATGGCCCGGACCGCAGCGGCGGCACAGAGCATGGACCCGGTGAGGTTCACCGCGACCGTGTCGTTCCATTCCTGGAGGCTGATCTCGTCCACGGCCGCTGCCGGGCCGAACACCCCAGCGTTGTTGAACAGCACGTCCACGCGCCCCCACTGTTGCAGGGCTGCCTGGAAGAGGCGTTCGACGTCGCCGGGCCGGGTGACGTCGCAGGGCACCACGAGCGCGTCCGGGTGCCCTTGCGCCGTTGCAGCGAGTTGTTCTTCCCGGCGTCCCGCAAGTGCCACGCCGTAGCCGTCGGCCAGCATCTGCCGGGCTACCTCACGACCGATGCCGGATCCGGCCCCGGTGACGACGGCGACTTTCCGCCTTTCGGCAGGGGTGGTTATCGGGTTCTCCTTGGCTGCAGCGGTCATAATTGCATCGTACCGCCCCGCTCACCTAATCTCGAACAGCAGAATTGTTTTCTCACAATATGAAAACATGTCCCCGTTTGTTCAATGATGAAAAGAGGTTGGACGTGGCTGCAGGAGAAGAGACCTCCCATATCCTCAGCGGGTTGACTAACCAGCTGCCTGATCGTGATCCGGAAGAAACTGCCGAGTGGGTTGAGTCCCTGGATGCGTTGATCAGGGAACAGGGTACCGAGCGTGCCCAATACATCATGCGGAGCCTGCTGCAGCGCGCGGGCGCGCAGAGCGTGGGGGTCCCGATGGTGACCACCACCGATTACGTGAACACCATCCCGGTGGACCAGGAAGCCGAATTCCCCGGGAACGAGGAATACGAGCGCCGGTACCGGGCGTACATGCGGTGGAACGCCGCGGTCATGGTGCACCGGGCGCAGCGGCCCGATATCGGCGTCGGCGGGCACATCTCCACCTACGCCGGGGCCGCGACCCTGTACGAGGTGGGGTTCAACCACTTCTTCCGCGGCAAGGACCACGCCGGCGGCGGGGACCAGGTCTTCTTCCAGGGCCACGCCTCCCCCGGCATGTACGCCAGGGCGTTCATGGAAGGCCGCCTGTCCGAGGAGGACCTGGACGGGTTCCGGCAGGAAAAGTCCCGCGAAGGCCACGCCCTGTCCTCCTACCCGCACCCGCGCCTGATGCCGCACTTCTGGGAATTCCCCACCGTGTCCATGGGCATCGGGCCGATGAACGCGATCTACCAGGCCCAGAACAACCGCTACCTGCACAACCGGGGCCTGAAAGACACCTCGGACCAGCAGGTCTGGGCGTTCCTTGGCGACGGGGAAATGGACGAACCCGAATCCCGCGGCCTGCTCCAGCTTGCCGCCAACGAGAACCTGGACAACCTGAACTTCGTGATCAACTGCAACCTCCAGCGCCTGGACGGCCCGGTGCGCGGCAACGGCAAGATCATGCAGGAACTCGAAGCGTTCTTCCGCGGCGCGGGCTGGAACGTGATCAAGGTCGTCTGGGGCCGGGAATGGGATGACCTGCT
Source organism: Pseudarthrobacter defluvii (assembly GCF_030816725.1). NCBI lineage: Bacteria > Bacillati > Actinomycetota > Actinomycetes > Micrococcales > Micrococcaceae > Pseudarthrobacter > Pseudarthrobacter defluvii. The sequence goes on along the minus strand of NZ_JAUSYG010000001.1, from coordinate 486,333 downwards.
CACCCGCGACACCGACGGGTCCCTGGTAAAGATCATGAACGAAACCGTCGACGGCGACTACCAGACCTACAAGGCCGAATCCGGCGGGTTCGTCCGCGAACACTTCTTCGGCAAAACCCCGCAGACCAAGGACCTCGTCGCGGACCTGACCGATGACCAGATCTGGAACCTCAAACGCGGCGGCCACGACTACCGCAAGGTCTACGCCGCGTACAAAGCCGCCACCGAATTCAAGGGCAAACCCACCGTCATCCTCGCCCACACCGTCAAGGGCTATGGCCTCGGCCCGCACTTCGAGGGCCGCAACGCCACCCACCAAATGAAGAAGCTCACTATCGGGGATCTTAAGGAATTCAGGGATTACCTGCGCATTCCCATTTCGGATGAACAGCTCGACGCCGACCCGTACCGGCCTCCCTACTACCACCCGGGCTTCGATGCGCCCGAGATTGCCTATCTCCTTGAACGGCGAAGGGCCCTGGGCGGTTCTGTTCCCGAGCGCCGGGGCAGATACCAGGCTGTGGTTCTTCCGGACCCGAAGTCCTATGAAGTGGCCAAACGCGGCTCAGGCAAGCAGATGGCGGCGACCACCATGTCATTTGTGCGCCTGCTCAAGGATTTGCTCCGGGACAAGAATTTCGGGAACCGGATCGTGCCCATCGTGCCGGATGAGTCCCGGACTTTCGGCATGGATGCGTTCTTCCCAACGGCGAAGATCTATAGCCCGGCTGGCCAGAACTACCTGTCCGTGGACCGTGACCTGGTCCTGGCCTACAAGGAATCCCCCGCAGGCCAGCTGATCCACCCCGGGATCAACGAAGCCGCGCGCCGTGGCAGCCTTCACCGCCGCCGGAACCTCCTACGCCACCCACGGCATCCCGCTGGTCCCGGTCTACGTGTTCTACTCCATGTTCGGCTTCCAACGCACCGGCGACGCCTTCTGGGCCGCCGGAGACCAGATGACCCGCGGCTTCATCATCGGCGCCACCGCAGGACGGACCACCCTCACCGGCGAAGGCCTCCAGCACGCCGACGGCCACTCCCCCCTGCTGGCCTCCACCAACCCCGCCGTCCTCACCTACGACCCCGCCTACGGCTACGAAATCGGACACATCGTCCGCTCCGGACTCGAACGGATGTACGGGGAAGGGTCCGAAGGACACAACGGCGACAAGAACGTCATGTACTACCTCACCGTGTACAACGAACCCATCCTCCAACCCGCAGAACCCGAGAACCTCGACGTCGAAGGCGTCATCAAGGGCATCTACCTGCTCGCCCCGGCACAGGCCGCAGGACTGAACGAAAACGGTCCCCGCACCCAGATCCTCGCCTCCGGCGTCTCCGTGCCCTGGGCCCTCGAAGCCCAGCGCGTGCTGGCCGATGACTGGAACGTCTCCGCCGACGTCTGGTCCGTGACCTCCTGGAACGAACTGCGCCGCGACGGCCTCGCCGCCGAAGAAGAAGCCTTCCTCAACCCCGGCCAGCCCACCCGCGTCCCCTTCGTCACCCAGCAACTCGAAGGAGCCACCGGCCCCATCGTCGCCGTCTCGGACTACATGAAAGCCGTCCCGGACCAGATCCGGCAGTTCGTCCCCAACGAATTCGCCACCCTCGGCGCCGACGGCTTCGGCTTCTCCGACACCCGCGCAGCAGCCCGCCGCTACTTCAAGAACGACACCCACTCCATCGTCGTGAAAGTGCTGCAAATGCTCGCGGCGAGGGGCGAAGTTGCGGCAGACGCGCCGTCGTACGCCATGGACCGCTACAAGCTCCTGGACGTCAAGGCCGGCACCACCGGCGGGGCAGGCGGAGACGCCTGACAACCACCGCCGGCAGCAGTCGGGGCAGTTTCCGGGGGGAGCCTGCCCCGACTGCTTTGGCATTGGCTAGGGTGCAGCTATGAGGAACACGGAACATCTGGGCGTGCCCACCCGGTCCGTCACAGGAGTACTCCTTGCGGCCGGGGCCGGGACACGTCTGGGTTTGGGACCGAAGGCCCTGCTGCCGTACCAGGGCCGGCCGTTGGTGGAAGCCGTCGCCAATACACTGCTCGACGGCGGTTGCCGGGAAGTGGTGGTGGTCCTAGGGGCAGGAGCGCCGCAGGTGACAGCGACCGCCGGGCTGGAAGGCTACCGGGTGGTGATCAACCCTGAGTGGCAGTCCGGCTTGGGCAGTTCCTTCCTGCTCGGCAACCAATCCGCGGACCCTGCGGACCACCTGCTGATCGCCCTCGTGGACCAACCCGGGCTGACCGCGGCGACGGTGCAACGGCTACTGGCCCGGCACGGTCCCGGCCGGATCACCGCCGCAGCGTACCGCCGCCTCTTGCCCGAGGGCGCGCTGCCTGACATTCGCGGCCGCGAAGATATCGCCGGCCCCGAAGACAACCGCGGGCAAGCGGGGCAGCTTCGCCGCGGGCACCCCCTGCTCATCGATGCCTCCCTGCGGGAGGCCGTGTGCGCAACGGTTACGGGCGACGCCGGGGCGCGTGGCTTCCTGCGGAGCCATCCGGAACTAGTGGATGAAGTGGACTGCAGCGACCAGTCCACCGGGGAAGATGTGGATACCCCGGACCAGCTGGGCCTTCTCCAGTAGCAGCCGAGATCCACTGGCACCCGACCACCACCAGAAGGCCACCTCCAGCAGCACGCGAAGACGGTCAGGCGTGGGCGCGGAGGAACCGATCAAGGGCATCCTCCCAAGGGGACCCGCGGTGATGAACGACGTCGATGCCGCCAACTGACAGACCCTCCGGCCAGCGTGGTGGTTCCCAGTCCTGGTGTTCGCTTTGGTAGTGCCGGCCGGTGGGTGAGGTCCAGCCGGGTGGTTCGTTTTTGGTGGCCGGGGTGGGTTGCCAGCCAGTGCTGTGCCGGAGTTTGTGGTGTTTCGGGCAGGGCTGACCCAAGTTGGCGATCCCGGTGGTGCCGCCCTTGGCCCACGCGAGGATGTGGTCGGCGTCGTTGTCCAGCGAGTTGTTGCTGCAGCCCGGGAACGGGCATTTCCCGTCCCGCATCCGAAGCCAGGCCCGCATCGCGCCGGTCACCCGGTAGCCCGTCCGCCCGATCTCCAGCGGCGCCCCGTCCCGCGGATCCACCAAGACCCGGTAAAACGAGTCGGCACCGTTCGCGACCAGGTCCCTGGCCATCGACGGCGGGATGGGGCCGTACCCGTCCAGCATCGCCGGCTCATCGGTCATACCCATCAGGGAGAACACCGGGACCGTGACCAACACCTGCGCCCGGATCGGCGACGACGGTAAACCCGCTCCTTCCACGACCCCCGCTGCGGTATGTCTGTCGTCCGTGGCACCGCTGCCAAGAATCGCGTCGGCGAAGTTGTCGGCCCGCAACTGCGGCATGCCGCGGCGCTCCTCCGGTCCCTGCATGGCACGCGAGATAGCCGTAAGCCGGTTCCACCCGGCCAACGCCTGGTCCGCGGGTAGACAGGCGGACAGCCAGGCCATCCCGTCCTGGTCCGCCCGGAACTCCACCCGCCGGTCCGCCACCCCCTTCGCATGCCGGACTTCAATGCTCTCCGCATGGTGGCGTTCCCGCCACGTCCGGGCCTTGGCCTTGAACCGGTGCGCCGGCATCTGCCCCACCGGGCACCCCCGGGCCGGGTCAGCTGCATCAGGATTCAGGAAATGCCCCTCCAACGCAGCGGCACCGGCAACATCAAGACCGGCCGCCTCATCCGCCATCACCACCGCGTGCTGCCACGACAGGACACCTGCCTGCAAAGCTTCAAGCGTCCTCGGCAACGTCGACCTCAGAGCATAGGAGGTCGACAGGAACGACGACGCCGCCCGCGGCCCAAGCGCCAAAACGCACCCAATCTCCGCAGCGACCGCCATCTCCTGCGCGTGCACCGGAACATCGGGTCCCGCGACTGCACAGGCACTGTCCGCGTACTTCACCGCGGCTTTGGCCTTTACCGCAGCAATCCCGGCCTCCACCTCCCGGGAACCGGCAAGAATGTCCAGGCACCCATCCGCCAGGCCAGCCAACGGATCAGCCTGAGAGAACGGCTCCGAACCGGCCCCGTCCACCTCCGCACTAAGCACAGCAAGGGCAGCCTTGATGTCCTCAAAGGCCCTCACCACCGCCTGTGTTCCCATGTACTAATCATGGCAAGGGGGTACGACATTGAGGCTGCGAAGGGTTCAACTCAACCCTGCATCCCACCAGCCAGCAGTTGCTCCAGCCCCTGCTTGAACCGCGCACGCCCGCCGTGGGCCGGATGCCGGATTTTCGGCACGTCCAGGCCGCTTCGCTGAATGCTGTGCTGGGCTACATTGCCCACGGCCACGATGGAATCGACGCCAAAGAGCGCCGCAAGTTCCTGCCAGAAGGGAGTCCCCAGCATCGTCTCTGAAGGCCTGGGCGTGCGGTTGGACAAGGGCTTACCCGGCTGGTGCGTGTGCCAGGGGAAAGCACTCCACAGCAACGGAAGAAGCCCCAACTCTTCCAATACCTGCCACAGCACTGTTGCCGTGGGCTCGGCAGCTACCCCAGCAGCTTCGGGCGGAAGCACATAACCTTTGCCGGGCCCGAAAAGCCCGAAGCTGTTGGCTGGCCCTCCGAGGATGACCCGGTTGGTGAACGGTACCCCGGTGATCCTCATCCCCCGGAAACCCGGAGCCTCCCCTACCAGCAGCACCTGAGGCCGCCTGTCCAGCATCTCCTGCAGGTAAAGCTCCAGGTTGCGCCGGCGCAGGGCATTCTCCGCAACCGCGTGGTTAAAGAAGTTGTTGCAGTCAGGCCCCAGGTCCACGGCTGCAAGCCGCTCTACGAATGACGTGATGGCACGGTCGGTCATTCGCCGGCCTCTTCCAGGCGGGCGGAAAGACGTTCCGCCCCAACCGGGTCAGCCCTGGCAAGGCGCGCCTTTTTAAGGTTCTCGCGCAGTATCCAGCGCACGTCCTTGTCCGGGCTTGCGGCCCACTTCTCCAGGTACTCGAATCCCTTGTCCGGAGCGGCGACGACAGCCACGCTCCAGCAGTAGCCGAGCCCCTGCCGCAGCACGCGGAACTCCTCGGTCCGCCGCAAGTCGGGATCGGTTCCTGCAACGGCAGTGGTGATTTTATCCAGGACATCGAGTGCCCTGCCTGCATCCCCGGAAGCGCGGAGCAGCCGGGGTTCACAGATACCGGCAGCCACGGCGCGCTTCACCAACGGTCCATCACCAAGCCACTCAGCGGACAGTGCCCACAATGCGGGCATATCGGCATCACCCAGCCGCTGCAGCGCCATGGCAACACCCTCCCGGACCCGCCAGCGGTCATCTTCCGCCAGCGCAAGGAGCGTTGCGGCTGCGTCAGAACCACCCTCCACAAGCAGGCGGCCCAAGCCAATGGCGCCGCACATGGCCAGGTACTCGTCCAGGCTCCCGGCGCACAGCCGCACCAGATCCGGCTCCGCCACGTCGGCAAAGGCCGCTGCCAGTTCGAGGTTGCCGCGGGGTCCAGGAAGCCCGGACTCAGCATTCAGATAGGCGGTCCACTCCCCGGGCGGAAGCGATTCCAGCACCGCCCGGTAATCCGACCGTTTGCCCATCGGTGAACTCCTTGCCGCCGGCGTGCCACCGAGCGGAGTGGGTAAGAGAGCCGCCCGGGGTCCCCGTGGCGAGCGAAGCGAGGCTTGGGGCAGGCGGCGAACGCTACCAGCGCGGGTGGATGGCCTCGCGGAAGTAGTGGTCGTAGATCCAGCGAACGCCGTCGTCGAACTCCTTGCCAACGCCGACGCCGGCGGCTGCGGCGTTGGCCCGGGCCTGGTCCACATTCCGGGCACCGGGAATGACGGTGGTGACCCCGTCCTGGGCAGCAATCCAGGCGATGGCCGCCTGGGCAGTGCTGGCACCTTCCGGCACCAACTGCTCGAACTCCTTGACTGCCTTGAGCCCCAGCTCGTAGTCAACGCCGGAGAAGGTTTCCCCGACGTCGAAGGCCTCGCCCTGCCGGTTGTAGTTCCGGTGGTCGTTCTCAGCGAAGGTGGTGTCCTTGGAGTACTTTCCGGACAGCAGCCCCGACGCCAGCGGCACGCGGGCGATGACGCCAACCCCTGCAGCCTTTGCGGCAGGCAGCACTTCGTCCAGCGGCTTGAGCCGGAAGGCGTTGAGGATGATCTGGACGGAAGCCGTGCCCTCGTGGCGGATGGCCTCGAGGGCCTCGTCCGTACGCTCCACCGAAACGCCGTAGTTCCGGATGGCACCTTCGGCCACAAGGGTATCGAGGGCGTCGTACACCTCGTTATTGCTGTAGACCGGGGTGGGCGGGCAGTGGAGCTGGACCAGGTCCAGGGTGTCCATGCCCAGGTTCTTCCGTGAACGGTCCACCCACTGGCGGAAGTTGGCCAGCGTATAGTTCTCCGGCCGCTGTTCCATCCGGCGGCCCATCTTGGTGGCAACAGTGACGCCGTGCCCAGGGTTATCCGCCAGGAACTTCCCGATGGCCTGCTCGCTCTTGCCGTCGCCGTACACGTCGGCGGTGTCGAAGAGGGTGACGCCTGCCTCCACCGAGGCTGCGAGGATGGCCTGTGCCTGGGCCGGGTCCACGTTGCCCCAGTCCGCGCCGAGCTGCCAGGTACCGAGTCCCACAATGGAGACGTTCCGTCCGGTCTTGCCTAAAATCCGCTGTTCCATCCCATGACTATATGCAACGATGCAACCCCGGGTCAGATCCGACCCCGGGTTGCGCCCGCACAAGCGGAAGTGTTAACGCCGGCTGGCCTAGGAAAGAACTGTTCCGTCCTGGACGCCAGCCCCGCCTCCTTGAGCCCCAGGTAGATCCGGTCCCGGGCAATGGGCAGGGACGCAAAGCGCACACCGGTGGCGTTCCGGATGGCGTTGGCGAGCGCCGGCGCCACGGGGTTGAACGGGCTTTCGCTCATGGACTTCGCCCCCAGCGGCCCCACTTTGTCATTGGTGTCAGCGAAGTACACCTCACTGCGCGGCACGTCCGCGAAAGTAGGAATGTGGTACTGCCGCAGGATGTCCGTGGTGACCTTGCCGGCGTCGTTCACCACAACTTCCTCGTACAGGGTGGCGCCAAGGGCCTGGGCGATCCCGCCCTCGATCTGTCCCCGGCACTGGCGCGGGTTGACGACGACGCCGGCATCGGCCGCCTGCACGCTTTGCAGGATCTTCAGTTCGCCCGTGCCCCGGTTCACCGCCACCCGGAAGCCATGCACGTTGAACGCGACGGAGCGCGGTGTACCGCCCCAGCGCCCCTCGGCAGCGAGTTCGACGCCGGCATCCGCAGCGGCCTGCGCCAGTTCAGCCAGTGCCACAGGAGTTCCGTCGATCACCACGGCGTCGCCGTCAAGGACGCAGGCGGAGGCCTGGGTTTGATGGATTCCCGCGGCGAAAGCCCGGATGCGAACAGCCAATTCCTCCGCGGCGGCGAGGGTGGCCTTGCCGGCCACCACGGTGCCCGCGGAACCGAACGCGCCGGTATCGTGCTCCACCAGGTCCGTGTCCGACTGCCGCACCACCACCCTGGCGGCTTCCGTGGAAAGTGCCGTGGCGGCGAGCTGGGCATGGACGGTGGTGGTGCCGTTGCCGAACTCGGCGGTTCCGACGTCGGCCTGGTACGTTCCGTCCGGCAGGAGCCGGAGGCGGGAATGGGCAAAGTGGCCGCGTGGCGGGACGGTGTCGATCATGGACAGGGCAGTGCCCTCACCCACCACCCAGTCCGGGCCGAGATCGTCCAGGCTTGCTTCCCGGTACCGGGCCTTGCCCCGGTCCAGCGCGTCGCGGACCAGGTCCAGGCATTGGTCCAGCCCGTAGCTGCCGTAGTGGACGTCCTCCTCCGGGTCGGGCTGGGTGGACAGCATGTGGTCGCCCTCGCGGACCATGTTCCGGCGGCGGAACTCCAGGGGGTCCATCCCGATCCCGGCCGCCAGCTCATCCATGGCGGATTCGATCGCGAAGATCATCTGGCTGAGCCCATAACCACGGAACGCCCCTGCCGGGACCGTGTTGGTATAGACCGAACGGGCATCCACCTTCTTGTTGGCGCAATTGTAGACAGCCAGGGATTCTCCGCAGCCGTGGAACATGACGCCGGGGCCGTGGTTGCCATAGGCGCCGGTGTTGGTCACCACGTCCAGCTCCAGCGCAGTCAGCCGCCCTTCCCTGCTGGCCCCGGCCTTCAGCTTGATGCTGAACGGGTGCCGGGTGGTGGTGGCGGTGAACTGCTCGGTGCGGGTCAGTTCCAGCTGGACCGGCTGCTGCAGTTTAAGGGCCGCGAGCGCCACGAGGTCCTCGGTCAACACCTCCTGCTTCCCGCCGAAGCCGCCGCCCACCCGGCCGGCCACCACATGCACCTTCTCCTCCTCCAGCCCGAACACCCGGCAGAGGGTCCGTCGGACCAGGAACGGGACCTGGCTGGAGGTGCGGACCTGCAGCCGCCCCTCGGCGTCCACGGAGGCGGTGGCCGCGTGGGTTTCCAGCGCCACGTGCTGTACCCGCTGGGTGCGGTAGGTCTGTTCGTGGATGAAGTCGGCGGCAGCGAAGCCATCGGCCGCGTTCCCCAGTTCGGAGTGCAGCTCCGCCACCACATTGTGGTCCGGCCGGGCAATACGGGACGTTGTGCCGTCCTTATCGCCGTGGACCAGCGGCGCCCCGGGAAGCAGCGCCTCCTGCGGTGAGAAGACCGCCGGAAGCTCTTCATACTCGACCCGCAGGGCACGGACACCGGCTTCCGCAGCGCCCACGGATTCCGCGACGACGGCGGCCACCCGCTGCCCGATGAACCGCACCACATCATCGAGCACCCGGGTGTCGTCGGGGTCATCGGTGAAGAGTTCGTGCTGGGCCGTTGAAAACAGCTGGGCCGGCGCGACTTCATGGGTGAAGACGGCAACCACGCCAGGGACCTTCAACGCTGCTTCCCTATCGATCGAGACAATGCGGGCGTGCGCGTGCGGCGAGCGCAGGATCTTCAGGTGCAGCAGCGCCCGCTGCTGGTCCCTTGGGAGGTCCAGGGTGTAGCGGGCGGCGCCGGTGACCACTGCGCGGCTGGCAGGCGCCGGGACGTCGTCGCCCAAGCGTCCGGGCTCCGGGTCAGGCTGCCGCTCCCCTGCGATGCCGGAACCCTGTCCGGCAGGGTTCGGGTGGCCGGCGTCCCCGCAGACCGCATCGGCGATGGCACGGTATCCGGTGCAGCGGCACAGGTTGCCCTTGAGGTTCCGGGGCAGGTTCTCCTTTTGTTCGTCGTCGAACGTAGCCGCGGTCATCACCATGCCTGCCGTGCAGAAGCCGCACTGGAAACCCTGCCGTTCCATGAACTGCTGCTGCACCGGATGCAGTTCCCCGTCACCGCCACTGGCACCAGCGAGCCCCTCGATGGTGGTGACTGCGTGTCCTTCGGCCCGGAACGCCGGATAGATGCAGCTGTGCACCGGCGTCCCGTCTACGTGCACTGTGCAGGCACCACAGTCCCCGCCGTCGCAGCCCTTCTTAACGCCGGTGTTGCCCTGCTCGCGCAGGAACGTGCGCAGGCATTGCCCCGGACGCGGGTCAGCATCGGCAGGGGTTCCGTTGATGTCGATGGCCATGCTCAGGCCCCTTTCGAAAGTATGGTTGCCCCGGTTCCCGGCGCAACGCCAGGCCGGGGCGGCCAGAAGTCGCCGGAGACCGCCAGACCCGGTGTCCCGTCAGACACCGCAAGCTCGGCGCGGATCTCCTCTGCCAGCCGGTAGGTCATGTCGCGGCGCCAGTCAGGCAGGCCATGGATGTCGTCATGGTAGAGCTCTGCCGCAATGGCATCGTCCAGCGCGGCGGCCAGCCGGTCCCCATCCGGCAGTACGTCGAAGCGCAACTGGACCGGCCGCTTGGTGGCGGCGGTGACGGTCAGCGTTAAGGAGGTTCCGCCGTCGAGCCTTCCAATGAGGAGCACCCCGGACCGGCCCAGGTTGCTCAGCGACAGGCGGCGGAAGGCCACCCTCGCGGAAAGGGCCGACGCCGGCAGGTGGACGCTGCGGAGCAGTTCACCGGGTGCCAGGCAGTTTTTCGCATCCCCGGTGATGAACTCCGCCACCGGGATGCTGCGGGTGGTTCCGCCTGGGCTGAGGATGGTGGCAACCCCGTCCAACCCGGCGCAGAGCGAGATGATGGGCCCGGCGGGCAGCGAGGTGCAGAGGTTGCCGCCGACCGTGGACATGTTCCACACCTTGAAGGACGCCACGAAGGAATCGCAGCATGCGCGGACCAGATCCAGCCCGGGCCACGTATGGCCGGACACCTCCGGGGAAACGGGCAGGCTGTACAGCTGCGCGATGGTGCAGGTGGCGGCCAGCTCGATCCCGTCATCGTTGACGGTGAGGGGCGTCCAGCCGGCCGCGCCCAGGTCCAACAGGCGCCTGAGCGGCTCCGGCCCGAACGCGTAACTGCCGTAGGAGAAAAGGACGGTGCCGCCAGCCAGCCAGGCGTCGCCGTCGCGCCATTGTGCGGGGTCGGTGGTGCGGACCACCGCCTCGATGGTGTTCAGGTCCATGCGATCTCCTGCTTTTTGAGGTCTGTGGGCCGTGGGGCAGCCGGGTGGTGGTGGATGGTGCCGGACGTTTCCCGCAGGGGTATACAGGTGGCCGCGCGGGTGCGGGCGGCGATCAGTTCCGCGGTGACGGACACCGCCACTTCGGCAGGGGTGACGGCACCGAGGTCCAGTCCGATGGGCGAATGCAGCTGGGCAATGCGCTCCGGCGCGATGCCCGCGTTGAGGAGCTGGTCAACCCTTTGCAGGTGGCTCCGGCGGGAACCCATGGCGCCCACGTAGGCGAGGTTTAGTGCCAGCGCGGCTTCCAGCAGGGGGAGGTCGAACTTGGGGTCGTGGGTCAGAACGGCCGCCACGGTGCGGCTGTCCGTCCGGCCCTCGGCCGCTTCCGCTGCCAGGTAGCGGTGCGGCCAGTCAGTGACCACCTGGTCGGCGGCCGCGAACCGGGGCTGGGACGCGAAGGCCGGCCGGGCATCCACGAGGGTTACGTGGTAGCCCAGCAGCTTGGCGGCCAGGACCAATGCGGCACCGAAGTCGTTGGCGCCGAACACGAGCATCCGTGGTGGGGCCAGCCGGGACTCCACCAGGATGGCGGCCTCTCCGGAGGCCTGCGCGTGGCCGGACGTCTCCCGGGCGCATTCTCCCGGCTGCGTGAGCCGGACCAGCCCGGCACCCCCGCTGCGCACCAGGGATTCCACCTGCAGTGCCGGTTCCCCGTGCAGCAGCGCGGCCAGCTGCGGTGAGGCTGCCAGGCGGAAGGCGCCTGGATCGGAAAGTACGACGGCGGCACCTCCTCGAGTGCCCAGCAGGCGGACCAGCGCGATAGGACGGTCCGGGCCTGATTCGGCGAGTTGCAGCAGTGCCGTCCGGAGCGGGTGTGGGGTTGCATCCGGCCCGGTGGCGGGTACCGGCTGTACATGGATGCCCAGCTCTCCCCCGCAGGTGAGACCGGCGGCGAAGGCGTCGGTGGAACTGAAGCCGAAGGTCCCGTGGCGCGGGACGCCGTCGTCCATTGCCTCAAGAGCGAGCGCCACCACGGCGCCTTCCACGCAGCCGCCGGACAGGCTGCCAAGGACGTCACCGGATGCGGCGACCAGCATGGAGGTGCCCACGGGCCGCGGCACCGACCCGGAGGCGGACACGATGGTGACTACGGCGAACTGCCTGGTTGCGAGCCGGGGCACCCACGGGCCGAGCGAAGGGATCAAGTCAAGCATTGGCGGCGCTCCTTCTTCCGCAGCGGTGGTGTCAATTGTCGGTCCTTCCGGGGGCCGGGCCAAGGGCTGGTTCGGCCCCCGGAGGGAATGGGCAACGCTTAGCCGCCCAGGAGGGCGTTGATTGGTCCGCGGGCGAAGTACACAAGGAAACCGGCGCTGACCACCCACATCAACGGATGGATTTTCTTCGCCTTGCCGGAGGCCGCGCCGATGATGGCCCAGCTGACGAAGCCGACGCCGATGCCGTTGGCGATCGAGTAGCTCAGCGCCATGGTGACGATGGTGAGGAATGCCGGCAGCGCCACGGTGAACTTGGTGAACTTGATCTCGCGGATCTGGGCCATCATCATGGCGCCCACCACCACCAAGGCCGCGGCGGCCACCTCGAGCGGCACCACGCTGGTCAGCGGGGTGAGGAACATCGAGCCGAGGAACAGCACACCGGTGACCACTGACGCCAGGCCGGTGCGGGCGCCTTCGCCGATCCCTGCCGCGGAGTCGATGTAGACAGTGTTGGAGGAGCCGGAGGTGGCCCCACCGGCCACGGCGCCAAAGCCTTCGACGATGAAGGCGGACTTGAGCCGCGGGAACGTGCCGTCCTTGTGCGCGACGCCGGCGCTCTTGGCCAGGCCGGTCATGGTGCCCATGGCGTCGAAAAAGTTGGTGAAGACGAGGGTGAAGACCAGCATGGTGGCAGCGAGTCCGCCGATCCTGGCGAACGCGCCGAAGAGGTCGAACTGGCCTACCAGCCCCAGGTCAGGGGCCGACACGAGCTGGCCGGACAGAACGGGGGTGTTCAGGTGCCAGCCGCCGGGGTTGGTGGCGCTGGCCGGTCCCAGTTTCATGATGGCTTCGACGACGGCGGCCAGCACGGTGGTGCCGACGATACCGATGAGCAGGCCGCCCTGAACCTTGCGGGCAACGAGGATTCCCATGGCAAGGAGGCCGACGACGAACACGAGCGTGGGCACGGAGGTGATGGAGCCGCCGTCGCCCAGCTGGACGGGCGGGCCGCCAGCGGTGGGCCGGACGAAGCCGGAGTCCACGAAGCCGATGAAGGCGATGAACAGGCCGATGCCCACGGTGATGGCGGCCTTCAGTTCCTTGGGGACGGCCCGGAAGATGGCCGTCCGGGCGCCGGTGACGCCGAACAGCACGATCAGGATGCCGTTGATCACCACCAGGCCCATGGCCTCGGGCCAAGTGACTTCCTGGATCATGGAGACGGCCAGGAAGGAGTTGATGCCCAGGCCGGCGGCGAGGCCGAACGGCAGGTTGGCGATGATGCCGAAGAGGATGGTCATGACGCCGGCGGTGAGGCCGGTAACGGCACCCACCTGGGCCGCGGAGAGCCAGCCCCCGGCGACGTCGGTGGGCGCGTTGTCCGCGCTGAACCCGCCCAGGATGAGGGGGTTCAGGATGACGATGTACGCCATGGTGAAGAAGGTGACCAGGCCGCCGCGGAATTCGCGGGCAAGGGTGGAGCCGCGCCGGGTGACCTGGAAGAAGCGGTCCAGGAAGGATTCCGGAGCCGACGGCCGGGGTGTTCCGGTTGCCTGCGTGGAAGTGCGCGGCGCCCGCCGGGAGGTGGTGGTGCTTGGAGCCGAATGCTCCTCGTGGGAATGGTCCAGGATGGTCATCGAAGCCGCCGGGCCTATTAGTCGATCCTGGATTCGAGCGTGTTCCAGGTGTTGAACGGCTCCAGCGGTGCCGGTGCCTGGGGATCGCCCAGTTCCAGCTTGGAGACCGGCATCAAGGAATCCCTGTCCTGGTTGTCGAAGTACTCGTAGAAGACGGCGTCATCGAAGCCGACGGACGCGGCATCGTGGCGGTCCGCCGCGTAGACAACGCGGCTGACCCGCGCCCAGAGTGCGGAGGCCAGGCACATGGGGCATGGCTCGCAGCTGGTGTAGAGGACGGCGCCGCTGAGGTCGAAGGTGCCCAGTTCGCGGCAGGCGGTGCGGATGGCGGTAACTTCGGCGTGGGCGGTGGGATCGTTGTCCGCGGTGACGCGGTTGACGCCGTCGAACGTTTGCCCGTCCGCCGTGACAATCATGGCGCCGAACGGGCCGCCGCTGTTGAGGACGTTGGCTGTTGCCAGCCGGATGGAGCGGGCCAGGAATTGCTCGGCCGTGACGGTGGTACTCATGATGCGACTTCCTTTTGCCGGGAAGCCTGTTGCCGCGCAGGACCAGTAGAACCAGGTGCGAACGGTTACCAGGCTTCAGCATGTGCTGTGAAGGTTAAGTTGCGCCTGGTAGATAGCTTCCCGGGTTCGGGTGCCCGCCTTTGGCAGAATTGAGATTAGCACCGGTTTGTGGCCCACGCCATAGTTTTCTGGAATTAAATTTTCGCTATGTGAAATGCCTGTTTCCGGCCCTTCACACGGCCGCCCAGGCCAAATGGTCACAAACAGCAGCGTTGGCGCAGCTGCGGCCGCTTACCTAATGTGGGTCGCACCCGTCCCGTTTGAGGGACACGGGAACCTGGATCAGCAGACAGGGCCTCACTGAGCTGGATTTACTGCAACTGCGCTCAGACAAGGACAGCCCATGCCCCTCCCCTCCCCTGCACGTCTCTGGATCCGGAATCCGCTGGCCGCATTCAGCGCCAACAGCCTCGACGCCTCCGGTGGATTGGTCATTAGTGACGGTGTCATCGCCGAGGTCCTCGCCGCAGGCCAGCAGCCGTCCGCACCCTGCACGGAGACCTTCGACGCCGGCAGCCACGTCCTGTTGCCCGGGCTGATCAACACCCACCACCACTTCTACCAAACCCTGACGCGCGTGGGGTCCGGTGGCCAACGCCCCCCTGTTCCCCTGGCTGCAGAACCTGTATCCGGTGTGGGCCCGGCTCGCACCGAAGGACCTGGAGCTTGCCACCACCGTTGCGCTTGCGGAACTGCTGCTCTCCGGCTGCACCACCGCCGCCGACCACCACTACCTCTTCCCCGCGGGCCTCGAGGACGCCATCGACATCGAGGTTGCCGCCGTCGGCCGGATGGGCATGCGCGCCACACTCACCCGCGGTTCCATGACCCTGGGCCAGGACGACGGCGGCCTACCGCCACAGTCCACCGTGCAGGATCCGGAGGTGGTGCTGGAGGACAGTGAACGCTTGGTGGACCGCTACCACGAGTGCGGCGAGGACGCGGTGGTCCAGATTGCCCTGGCCCCCTGCTCGCCGTTCTCCGTGACCAAGGAGATCATGGCCGAAAGCGCTGCACTCGCGGAACGGCTGGACGTCCGGCTCCACACGCACCTGGCCGAAACACTGGACGAGGAAGACTTCTGCCGGGAGATGTTCGGGCTGCGGACCGTGGACTACCTCGACAGCGTGGGCTGGCTGACGGAGCGCACCTGGCTGGGGCACGGAATCCACTTCAGCGACGCGGAGATCACGCGCCTCGGCGCGGCGGGAACCGGCGTCGCGCATTGCCCCACCTCCAACATGCGCCTCGCCTCGGGCACCGCCCGGGTGCTGGAACTGGAGGACGCCGGAGTCCCGGTGGGGCTGGGAGTGGACGGCTCGGCGTCGAACGATGCCTCCAACATGATTCTCGAGGCGCGCCAGGCCCTGTACCTGCAGCGCCTCCGCTACGGCGCGGACGTGCCGGTGGAGCGTGCGCTCGGCTGGGCCACCCGGGGATCCGCCGCCGTCCTGGGCCGGTCCGGCCTCGGCCAGCTGGCGCCCGGGATGCAGGCCGACCTGGCCCTGTTCAAACTGGACGATCTGCGCTTCTCCGGCAGCCACGACCCCGTCGCTGCCCTCCTCCTGTGCGCCGCGGACCGGGCCGACCGCGTCATGGTGGGCGGGCACTGGCGGGTGGTGGATGGCCGGATCCCGGGGCTTGACGTGGCCGGGCTCGTCGCGGAGCACTCGGCGGCCGCGAAGCGCCTGGTGAAGGGCTGACGGCCACGGGCCCAACTGCTACCGTGGCGCCATGACTCCGTCTAAGACGCCGCCCGAGGTTCTGGATATCGATGGGATTGAAGTCCGGATTTCAAGCCCGGACAAGGTGGTGTTTCCGGAGCCGGGGCTGACCAAGCTCGATCTGGTGCGCTACTACCTTGCGGTGGCGGACGGTGCGCTGCGGGGCGCGGGCGGCAGGCCCATGGTGCTCAAACGGTTCCCGAAAGGCATCGATGCCGAGCCGTTCTTCCAGAAACGCGTGCCCGAGAACCACCCGCCCTTTATCGATACCACCACCCTGCACTACGCCTCCGGGACCTCGGCCGAGGAAGCTGTCATCCGGGACGCCGCGGGTTTGGCATGGGTCATCAACCTCGGCTGCCTGGACCTGAACCCGCATCCGGTCCGTGCGGAGGACCTGGAGCATCCGGACGAGCTGCGGGTGGACCTTGACCCCATGCCGGGCGTGGACTGGTCGCAGATCGTGGACGTGGCCTACGTGGCGCAGGAGGTCCTGGACGACGTAGGCCTGGTGGGATGGCCGAAGACCAGCGGTTCGCGTGGGCTGCACATCCTGGTCCGCATTGCTCCCGAGTGGTCCTACAAGGACGTCCGGCTGGCGGCTGAAACCCTGGCCCGCGAGGTGGAGAACCGGGCTCCCGGCCTGGCCACTGCGCGCTGGTGGAAGGAGGAGCGCGGTGAGAGCGTGTTCGTGGACTTCAACCAGAACGCCAAGGACCGGACGGTGGCCTCCGCCTACTCTGTCCGGCCGCTGCCCGATGCCCGGGTGTCCACGCCAGTCACCTGGGACGAGATGCGCACCGTCCGGCCTGATCAGTTCACTGTTTCCACCGTGCTGAAGCGGTACGCGGAGATCGGCGACCCGCATACCGGTATTGATGGTGCAGTGGGCAGGCTGGACGGACTCCTGGCCCTGGCCGAAAAGCTCGGCCCAGCCGAGAAGGCACCACGCAGCGGCAACGGGTCCGGCCGCCGGCAGTCCCTGATGCCGCTGATCGAGGTTGCCCGGACCAAGACCAAGCCGGAGGCCCTGGCGGCGCTGGAAGAATGGAAGTCCGGGCACGCCGCCGTCGTGAATGCCCTGCAGCCCGCCGACATCCTGGTGGATGGCATGCGGGGCTCAAGCTCGCTTTGGTACCGGGTGCGGGTCAACCTGCAGCACGTTCCCGAGGCCGAACGCCCCGGCCAGGAACAGCTCATTGCGGATTACGATCCGTGGGCCGGCAAGGAGTGGCCCGGGCGTCCCGGTTCCTGAATACGGCTCGTGAGTCCCGCCCGGGTTACTGCCAGGCGCGCACCCAGTCCACCTTTACGGCTCCGGCCGGGCCAAGGGTTTGCCGGTCTCCCCACAGGCCCACGTTCAGAATCAGGTAGTGGGGCGCATTTCCGTCATTCGTGGCGTAGGAGAATACAAGTTTGCCGTCAAAGTAGACGTCGTTGCTTCCCACTTTGCGGTGCACACCGTAAATGTGGAACCCACCCCCGTAGCACCCAATAAACCACTTGGCGGGATGCCCGCTCGGGGAGTGGTAGACCGTGCTCATGGTGCCTTTGAGCGGCTCCGCTATGTCGATTTCGCCCGTCGCAGGAAAGTCCTGCCCGGTGGTCCACCAAGCGGGCCAATTGTCGATGCCGCCCGAGCAGGTTCCCGGGAAGAAGATGCGCGCCTCAACGTAACCCGTGGTGTATTCGAAACCCGCATGCCCGGGAACGCCGTCCTTCGGATTGGTGGAGAGCAGCGAGCCGGAGCTCGGGTCAGAAAGCTGGAGGCGGGCTTCGCCGTTCACAACAGTGACATTGCTTGAGCAGGTTTTGACCCCGTTCTTTTTGGATTCGGGATTGCAGTCGCGGAACCAATAGGGCGTCCAGACCGCGCGGTTCAAGGTGTTGAATTCCTCGTTGAATACCAACCGCCACGGACCAGGAGGGCCCAAGGGACCGGCAGCCTTATCCTCAACCACCGGAGTACCCACTGGGGCTTTCCCACCAACTGCCGTGTCCCCGACGGGGGCATCGGTCGGCTTGCTGGATCCTTCGGTTCCCGATGACTGGGCAGCGGATTCATCTGTCCCGCCGGTAGCGGCCGGTTGCTCCGCCGCAGCGCCATCTTCGGACTCCGAAAGTGCCGGCCCCGCCGTGGGGTCAGTACCGGACACCGATGCCTCCTGTCCGGGCGCTGAGTCTTCCGGCGGGCCCTGCAACCGGATGGCACTTCCCGACAGCCCTGCAAGGACCAGCAGACAGCACAGGACCTGCAACAAGCGGGCTGTGGCCTGGGGCATCGCTGTCCTTTCCTCGCACACGGTGGCAGTGGCCAGACCATGGACGAAGCCTGCAGGCCCGCGGTCGGCTGCCTATCGTGCAAGCCTAGGAGGCCTGCTTCCGCAAATCCCGAGTAGCACCTACTCAGCTTTGGGGACGGCTTTTACCCGCTTTCACTGCCGGAGTACGCAACGAGTGGATCCACCGGGAGAAGCGGCCGGTGGCGTGCAGGCGGTCCTCCGGAACATACAGGTCGGGGTCCACGCCGCCTCCCAACGGGAGGTAGAACTCCTGTGCACTGGTTCCTGCAGACGGCGCTGCCGGCACAGAATGGTTGTCCTGCTGGTACATTGAAACCTCCTTATTTCGTATTATGAAAAGCATTTTCTACCATGCGAAAAGGCTACGGCAGCGTGGAAGGTGCGGTCAATAGAGGCGCCATGAATCCAGTCACCCTCGGCAAGGCACAACCGGTCACAAAGCAATTTTTAAACTTGTGATGTACACCACCGGTTTCGGGAGGTACGCTGATATGCAACTCGTGGCGCAGGTCACGTAACCTGGGAGCAGCAGGCAGGGTCGTAATGAGCTGGCATCAAAGGATGCCGGCTCTTTTTTGTTGGGTCGGCTCCATCGGAACGCGCATGAAACGCGCGCTTAATTTCAGTGATGGAACCTAGGTTCCACTTACCGGAAGTTGGGAAAAGACCATGAGCAGCAAGATCATTCTCGGCAGGAACCAGTTCGGCAAGGCCGAGGTTCGGGTTGTCAAGATCACCCGGGATACCGACCGCCACCAGATCGAAGACCTCAATGTCACCTCGCAGCTGCGCGGCGACTTTGAGGCTGCGCACCTCGAAGGCGACAACGGGCACGTCGTGCCCACCGATACCCAGAAGAACACCGTCTACGCCTTCGCCCGGGAAGGCATCGGCTCTCCCGAAGCCTTCCTGCTTCGCCTCGGCGAGCACTTCACGTCAAACTTCAGCTGGGTCGACGGCGGGCGCTGGGCCGCCGAGTCCTATGCCTGGGATCGGATCCAGGCCCACGGCAGCGAGCACGACCACTCCTTCGTGCGAAACGGCCAGGAAGTCCGGACCGCTGTCCTGGTCCGCGACGGTGACGCCGAACACCTTATTTCCGGCTTGAAGGATCTCACGGTGCTGAAGTCCACCCAGTCCGGCTTTGTCGGGTACCCCAAGGACAAGTACACCACCCTGGCGGAAACCACCGACCGCATCCTGGCAACTGATGTCTCCGCACGTTGGCGCTTCAAGGCCGGCACGGACTTCTCCGGCTTCGATTTCAACAAGAACTACGACGACGTCAAGAGCCTCCTGCTGGAAGGGTTCACGGAGAATTACTCCCACGCCCTGCAGCAGACCCTGTTCGACATGGGCGCCAAGGTCCTGGAGGCACACCCGGAGATCGACGAGATCAAGTTCTCCATGCCCAACAAGCACCACTTCCTCGTGGATCTCTCGCCGTTTGGCCTCGACAACCCCAACGAGGTCTTCTTCGCAGCCGACCGCCCCTACGGCCTGATCGAGGCTACGGTCCTGCGCGAGGATGCCGTTCCGGCCGAAAATGCCTGGACCGGTATCGCCGGCTTCTGCTAAGCCCCACTCGGCCAGACGGGCTCAACCACCGGTGGTTGAGCCCGTCGAAACTTATCCAGCACCACCCACAGCCTTACCTGTTAGCCAGACAACGTTAGCCAGACGAGGACGTCTGCCATGAACCAGAAAGTCTGCCATGAACATCAAGAACCCCCTCAAAGCCGGCGCTAAGCAACGCAGCAAGCGCACGACTTTCAACCGCCCCGAAGATGAGCGGCTCTCAATCGGAAGCAGCTTTGCCTACGGCTTCCAGCACGTCCTGACTATGTACGGCGGAATAATTGCCGTACCCCTCATCGTGGGCCAGGCCGCGGGCCTGAGATCCGCCGATATCGGCGTCCTCATTGCCGCGGCCCTCTTCATGGGTGGACTCGCCACCCTCCTGCAGACCATCGGCGTTCCGTTCTTCGGCTCGCAACTGCCTTTGGTGCAGGGGGTGTCCTTCGCCAGCGTGGCCACCATGGTGGCGATCGTCAGCGGCGGTGGAGGCTTGCCGTCAGTCTTTGGTGCGGTGATGGTCTCGGCCGCCATCGGCCTGATCATTGCTCCAGTCTTCTCCAAGATCGTCAGGTTCTTCCCGCCGGTGGTTACCGGCACCGTCATCACCACGATCGGCCTGACCCTGATGCCCGTCGCGGCAAACTGGGCCATGGGCGGCAACAAGAAGGCCGAGGACTACGGAAGCATGGCCAATGTCGGCCTGGCTGCAGTGACCCTCGCGCTGGTTCTGCTGCTGAGCAAGGTCGGCAGCGCCACCATCTCCCGGCTGTCCATCCTCCTGGCCATGATTGTCGGCACGGTGATCGCCGTGGTGACCGGGATGGCTGACTTCTCGAAGGTGGGCAACGGGCCGATCGTTGCGTTCCCCACCCCCTTCCACCTCGGTGCCCCCACATTCGAGATCGCAGCCATCATTTCCATGCTGATTGTGGTTCTGGTGATCCTGACAGAAACCATGGCGGACATCCTGGCCGTGGGCGAAATCGTTGGTACCCGCACTGATTCGAAGCGGATCGCAGCCGGCCTTCGCGCTGATATGGGCTCGAGCCTCATTGCACCGATCTTCGGTTCCTTCACCCAGAGTGCATTTGCCCAGAACGTGGGCCTGGTGGCAGTCACCAAGATCAAGAGCCGTTACGTCGTCGCAGCCGGTGGCGTGATCCTGGTCCTACTGGGCCTGCTGCCGGTCATGGGCCGTGTCGTCGCAGCAGTCCCCACGGCGGTTCTTGGCGGCGCCGGCATCGTGCTGTTCGGTACGGTTGCCGCCAGCGGAATCCGTACCCTGGCCAAGGTCGAGTACAAGAACAACATGAACCTGATCATCGTGGCTGCGTCCATCGGCTTCGGCATGATTCCGATCGCCGCGCCCACCTTCTACGACAAGTTCCCGTCCTGGTTCAGCACCATCTTCCACTCCGGGATCAGCTCAGCCGCAGTCATGGCCATCCTGCTGAACCTCCTGTTCAACCACCTCAAGGCCGGCAACTCGGAGTACCAGTCCGTCTTCGCTGCGGGCACCGGCAGGGTCATCCGGGAAGAGGACCTGACATGCCTTGAGCACGGCGACCGTTTTGAAGACGGCAAGCTCATCGACTGCAACGGCAAGGAAGTCCCCATCCAGTCAGCCGAGAAGGCGTCAGACCACTAAGACCTGACGCGAAATGGCAGTTCACGGCAGTGTTCTCTGGGAACATTGCTGCGAACTGCCATTTCGCAGTTGGGGAACGACGGCGGGATGCCGCTTGCGTGCCTCAGGTGCGGTTCAGCTCGCGGGAGATGGCCTCGGCGGCTTCCCGGAGAATGGGCACGGCCTTATCGGCGAAGTTTTCATCCACCCGGGACACGGGGCCGGAGACGGAGATGGCAGAGGGTGTTGGGGCGTTGGGCACCGCCATGGCGAAGCAGCGGACGCCGAGCTCCTGTTCTTCCTCGTCAATGGAGTAGCCCCGCTCGCGGATGAGTTTCAGGTCCGCCAGGAGGTCATCCACGTCGCCGATGCTCTTGACGGTCGGGGTGGGCATCCCCGCGCGGGCAACAATGCCGCGAACGGTGTCGTCGTCGAGCTGGGCCAGAATGGCTTTTCCGACGCCGGTGGCGTGCGTGTGGGCACGCCGGCCCACCTCGGTGAACATGCGCATGGAGTGCAGCGACGGCACCTGGGATACGTAGATCACCATGTCCGAGTCCAGCACCGCCATATTGGCGGTCTCACCCAGCCGGTCCACGAGGATCTTCAGCTGCGGCTGGGCCAGGGCGCCGAGCTGCTTGTTGGCACCTTCGCCGAGGCGGATCAACCGGGGGCCGAGGGCGTAGCGCCGGTTTGGCAGCTGGCGGATGTAGCCGAGCGACACCAGGGTGCGAAGCAGGCGGTGGATGGTGGGCAAAGGGAGGTCCGTCGAGGACGACAGCTCGCTGAGCGTGACGTCACCGCCGGCGTCGGTGATGAGCTCGAGCAGCTCGAAGACACGCTCTACCGACTGCACCCCACCAGAGGCTTTTTCTGCCATTCCGTCGTCTCCTACGCCTCGGAATCTGACAACTCTTATCCGCATCGTGAAAAGAATTGCTTAGAACACCCAACATACCGCACACCGGTGCCCATCGCGACGCTGGCCCCCAGTCGCAATCAGAGGGGCTTGTCTTTCCATAAAGTAGATAATAATATCCATAATACGAAAACATTCGAATCAAAAGCAGCAGCCGGACCAGGCCCTTACAGGAGGACATTCAATGGCGAACCCCAGCCCCGGAAACTCGATCACCCTGCGCGTCGAAGCGCCTTCAAGCTTCAGCGCCACCAGCGAGCTTGCCGCAGCCGTCGGAGCAGCCGGCGCGGCCATCACCGCACTTGACGTCACCGAGTCCCACCACGAGACCCTGGTAGTCGATGTCACCTGCAACACCACCGACGACGCCCACGCCGCACGCGTGAAGGACGCCCTCAACGCCCTCGACGGCGTCACGGTCCAGCACGTCTCGGACCGCACCTTCCTGATGCACCTCGGCGGCAAGCTCGAAGTCGTCCCCAAGGTTCCCCTCCGCAACCGCGACGACCTCTCCCGGGCCTACACCCCCGGCGTCGCCCGCGTCTGCCTGGCCATCGCAGAGGACCCCGCCGCTGCCCGCAACCTGACGGTCAAACGCAACACCGTCGCCGTGGTCACCGACGGGTCAGCCGTGCTCGGCCTGGGCAACATCGGCCCCGCCGCGGCCCTTCCGGTCATGGAGGGCAAGGCCGCCCTGTTCAAGCAGTTCGCCAACGTCGACGCATGGCCCGTGTGCCTTGATACCCAGGACACGGAGGAAATCATCCGCACCGTCAAGCTCCTGGCCCCCGTCTTCGGCGGCGTGAACCTGGAGGACATCGCCGCTCCCCGCTGCTTCGAGATCGAGGCCCGCCTGCGCGAGGAACTGGACATCCCGGTCTTCCACGACGACCAGCACGGCACCGCCATCGTGACCCTGGCCGCCCTGGTCAACGCCCTGCGCGTGGTGGACAAGAAGATCGCGGACGTCAAGATCGTGGTGTCCGGCGTGGGCGCCGCCGGCTCCGCCATCATCCAACTGCTCAAGGCCCAGGGCGCCCGGCACATCGTGGCCGCCGGCCGCTCCGGCGCCATCCACAAGGGCGAGACCTACAACGATTCCCACCGCACCTGGATCGCAGAAAACACCAACCAGGAGGGCTTCTCCGGCAGCCTGCACCAGGCCCTGGTGGGCGCGGATGTCTTCATCGGCGTGTCCGCACCGAACATTCTGGGCGAAGAGCACATTGCCTCCATGGCACAGGACGCGATCGTGTTCGCCATGGCCAACCCCACCCCGGAGGTAGACCCGGCTGTCGCGTCACGGCACGCCGCCGTGGTGGCCACCGGCCGCAGCGACTTCCCCAACCAGATCAACAATGTCCTGGCCTTCCCCGGCCTCTTCCGCGGGCTCCTGGACGTGGGGGCAAGCGACATCACCCCGGAAATGCTGGTGGCTGCTGCAGAGGCGATCGCAAACCGTGTGAATGATAATGAGCTCAATGCGAGCTACATCATCCCGAGCATTTTCGACCCGCACGTGACCGCCGACGTCGCAGCCGCCGTTGCGGCCGCAGCCCAGGCCTCAAACGTTGCAACGGCTGCCGAACCGGCCGATTCCGCAGCGGAGCCGGCACTCGCCTCCGCCTGACCCGCCCGACTTCCCAGCCCAAGGAAAGGACCAGAAATGGCCATCACCGTCACAGATCCCCGGCCGATCAACCGTGCAGAGGAGATCCTCACGCCCAAGGCACTGGCCTTCGTGGAGGAGCTCCACACCCGGTTCGCCGGCACGCGTAACGAGCTCCTGGCCGCGCGTGCCGTCAAGCGGCAGCGCGTCGCCGAGACCGGCAAGCTGGACTTCCTGCCGGAGACCAAGGACGTGCGCGACGGCGACTGGAAGGTTGCGCCGGCACCGGCGGCATTGCAGGACCGCCGGGTGGAGATGACCGGCCCCGCGTCACCAGCGAAGATGGCCATCAACGCCCTGAACTCCGGCGCCAAGGTGTGGCTGGCTGACCTCGAGGACGCCAGCACACCCACGTGGGCCAACGTCATCGACGCCATCCTGAACCTCCGTGACGCCGCCCAGGGAACCCTGAGCTACACCTCGGATGAAGGCAAGGAGTACCGCCTGCGCACCGACGCGCCCCTCGCCGTCGTAGTGGCCCGCCCCCGCGGCTGGCACATGCAGGAAAAGCACCTGCTGGTCAATGGCGAACCGGCTGTGGGTGCGCTGGTGGACTTCGGCCTGCACTTCTTCCACGTGGCCAAGCAGCTGGTCCTCAACGGACAGGGCCCGTACTACTACCTGCCCAAGATGGAGAGCCACCTCGAGGCCCGGCTGTGGAACGACGTCTTCGTGTTTGCGCAGGACTACCTGGGACTGAACCAGGGCACCATCCGAGCCACCGTCCTGATCGAGACCATCCCGGCCGCGTTCGAGATGGACGAGATCCTGTACGAGCTGCGGGACCACGCTTCCGGCCTGAACGCCGGCCGCTGGGACTACCTGTTCAGCATCATCAAGTACTTCCGCGACGCAGGCGAGGAGTTCGTCCTGCCGGACCGCGCCTCCGTTGTGATGACCGCCCCCTTCATGCGCGCCTACACCGAGCTCCTGGTCAAGACCTGCCACAAGCGCGGCGCCTTCGCCATGGGCGGCATGGCAGCGGTCATCCCCAACCGCCGCCACCCGGAGGTCACCGAAGCAGCCTTCGAAAAGGTCCGCGCGGACAAGACCCGCGAGGCAAACGACGGCTTCGACGGCTCCTGGGTTGCCCACCCGGACCTGGTGCCCACGTGCCGGGAAGTCTTCGACTCCGTGCTCGGCGACAAGCCCAACCAGGTGGACAAGCAGCGGCCGGAGGTTTCGGTCACCGCGGAGCAACTGCTGGACGTCCAGTCCGCCGGCGGCCAGGTCACCGAAGCCGGCCTGCGCCTGAACCTCTACGTTGCCGTTGCCTACACGGCCGTGTGGCTGTCCGGGAACGGCGCCGTGGCCATCCACAACCTGATGGAGGATGCCGCCACCGCGGAGATCTCCCGCTCCCAGGTGTGGCAGCAGATCCGCAACAAGTCCATCCTGGCGGACACCGGCAACACGGTGACCAAGGAACTGGTGGAGCGGATCCTGGGCGAGGAGACCGAACGGCTTCGCACCGAGTTCGGCGACGAAGCGTTCCGCCGCTACTACAAGCCGGCTGGCGACCTGATCGCGGATATCTGCCTGTCCGACGACTACACGGACTTTCTGACCACCCCCGCTTACGAGCTGGTGGACTGAGATGGCAGCACCCAAACCCTCGCTCTCCGCAGGGGACCTGGCCTCCATCGACGGGCAGCTTGCCGCCACCGACCGGCTGCTGGAGCAGAACTACCCGGGCGACGACGGCTCCCGCCAGCCCGTGCACACGGTGTACGTGCCCGCGGACCGGTTCACACCGTCGCTCGCGGCTGACTGGGGCGCCCAGGCAACGGCGACGGCGGAAGCACACGGCGGCTTCGAAAAGCTGGGCCGGCTCCTGGGCCAGGACGCGGCCCTCGCCGAGGCCGTCGCCTCCCGTGTGGAAGCCAAGCTCGCCAGCGAGCCCATCGAGGACCTGCGCCTGGACTTTGAGGACGGCTTTGGGGACAGGGGCGACGACGCCGAGGACGCCGCCGCGGTTGCCGCGGCTTCCGCGGTGGCCCAGGCCGTCGCGGCCGGGTCCGCTCCCCCGTTCATCGGCATCCGCTTCAAGTGCTTCGAGGCTGCCACCCGGGCCCGTGGCCTGCGGACCCTGGACCTGTTCGTCTCAGGGCTCGCCGGCGCCGGGGAGCTGCCCGAAGGCCTGGTACTGACCCTGCCCAAGGTGACCACGGTGGCGCAGGTGCGGGCCATGGACTTCGCGGTGTCCCGGCTTGAGGAAGTCCACTCGCTTCCCGCTGGCCGGCTCCGCTTCGAAGTGCAGGTGGAAACCCCGCAGCTGATCCTGGGCCCGGAAGGAAACTCGCCGGTGGCACAGCTGCCGCACGCCGTCCCCGGGCGGATCAGTGGCCTTCACTACGGCACCTACGACTACTCGGCGTCCCTGCAGATCTCCGCGGAGTACCAGTCGATGGAGCACCCGGTGGCGGACTTCGCGAAGGAAGTCATGCAGCTGGCAGTGGCCGGAACCGGCATCCGGCTCTCCGACGGGTCCACCAACATCATCCCGGTGGGTGACAACGTGGAAAACGCCTGGCAGCTGCACGGCCGCCTGGTGCGGCGGTCGCTGGAGCGCGGCTACTACCAGGGCTGGGACCTGCACCCGGCCCAGCTGCCCAGCCGGTTCGCCGCCACCTATGCGTTTTACCGCGAGGGCCTGCCGGCTGCCGCGGCCCGCCTGCGCAACTACGTGGAGCGGACCGAAGGCGGGGTCATGGACGAGCCCGCCACCGCCCGCGCCCTGGCCGCCTTCGTCCTCCGCGGCGTCCAGTGCGGCGCTGTGGGTGCCGAGGAAGTCCAGGCGCTTGCCGGCGTCGGAATTCCCCAGCTCACTGCACTGGCGCACCCGCGGCTGGCCACCACGTTCAACTCTTAAGTAAGGATTCACCCATGGGCAAGTACTACTCCCCGACCGGCGGGCTGCCGCCGCAGACCCACCTGACCACCGAGCGGGCCATCGTCACCGAGGCCTACACGGTCATCCCCAAGGGCGTCATGACCGACATCGTGACCAGCAACCTGCCGGGGTTCAGCAACACCCGTTCCTGGATCATCGCGCGCCCGATTTCAGGTTTCGCCACCACCTTCTCCCAGCTGATTGTGGAGATCGGCCCGGGCGGCGGGGCACCCAAGGCAGAGTTCGAGGCCGGCGTCGAAGGCGTCGTCTTCGTCACCAGGGGCAAGGTCAACCTGACCCTCGACGGCGAACTGCACCCACTTGAGGAGGGCGGCTATGCCTACCTCGCCGCCGGCTCGGAATGGGGCCTGGAAAACGTCTCGGACGACGTCGTGTCGTTCCACTGGATCCGCAAGGCCTATGAACGGCTCGAAGGGTTCGAGGCGAAGTCCTTCGTCACCAACGAAAAGGACGTGGAGCCCACGTCCATGCCGGACACCAACGACGTCTGGAAGACCACGCGCTTCACGGACTCGAACGACCTGGCGCACGACATGCAGGTGAACATCGTGACGTTCCAGCCCGGCGGCGTGATCCCGTTCCCGGAAACGCACGTGATGGAGCACGGCCTGTACGTCCTGGAGGGCAAGGCCATGTACCTGCTCAACAATGACTGGGTGGAGGTGGAGGCCGGCGACTTCATGTGGCTGCGCGCCTTCTGCCCGCAGGCCTGCTATGCCGGCGGCCCCGGCGAGTTCCGCTACCTGCTGTACAAGGACATGAACCGCCAGGTAAAGCTCACCTAGGCTATTCCGCCTTCAGGCAGCAGCAGAGGCCGTTATGGAGTTCCATAGCGGCCTCTGCTTTTTGGTGCTGTTGGTCAGGCGCCCGGGTTGAGGACCACCTTGATGCAGCCGTCTTCCTTCTTCTGGAACTTCTCGTACAGGGCGGGCGCCCCGTCCAGGCCCGAGCGGTGGGTGACCAGGTCCATCACGCCCAGCGGATCGGCGTCGTCCTCCACCAAGGGAAGCAGCTGGTCGGTCCAGTGCCGTACGTTGCACTGGCCCATGCGCAGCTGAAGCTGCTTGTCGAACATGGTCAGCAGCGGCATGGGGCTGGCTTGGCCGCCGTAGACACCACTCAGCGACAGGGTGCCGCCGCGGCGCACCGCATCAATGGCCGTGTGCAGCACCGCAAGCCGGTCCACGCCCGCGGTCTCCATCGCCTTTTGCGCCAGCTTGTCCGGCAGGAGCCCCAGCGCCTGGTGCGCAAACCCTGCCACCGGTGAACCGTGCGCTTCCATTCCGACGGCGTCAACTATTCCGTTCGGGCCCCTCCCGTCGGTCATCTCCCGCAGTTCGTCGGCGACGCCTTTTGTGTAATCAAGCGTTTCGACTCCATGGCGGGCGGCCATCTCGCGCCGTTCCGGGACGGGATCGACGCCGATGACCCGGTAGCCGCGGTGCGCTCCGATCCGAGCCGCGAACTGGCCCACCGGCCCGAGCCCGAAAACCGTCAGGACGCCGCCGGGTTCAACATTGGCGTACTCCACCCCCTGCCAGGCGGTGGGGAGGATGTCCGAGAGGAACAGGTAGCGTTCATCGGGAAGCTCGCTGCCCACCTTGATGGGGCCATAGTCGGCGTGCGGGACGCGAAGGTATTCGGCCTGGCCGCCGGGAACCGACCCGTACAGCTCCGAGAAGCCGAACAGGGCTGCGCCGGAGCCCTTCTCTTTCACCTGCGTCGTTTCACACTGCGACTGCAGGCCCTGGCGGCACATGAAGCAGTGGCCGCAGGAGATGTTGAACGGGATCACGACGCGGTCGCCCTTGCGGAGGTTGGTGACTCCGCTGCCCACTTCTTCCACAACACCCATCGGCTCGTGGCCAACGATGTCGCCCTTGTGCATGTACGGGCCCAGGACCTCGTAGAGGTGCAGGTCTGAGCCGCAGATGGCGGTGGAGGTAATCCGCACAATCGCATCCGTCGGTTCCTGGATGACGGGATCGGGCACTTCTTCTACGCTTACCGACCGTTTTCCTTGCCACGTCAGTGCTTTCACAGTCTCCCTTTCGCTCTGCTTTGCCCATGGGGTCTCCCTGGGCGGGGCAGGGCACCCGCGGGCACCCTTTCTTCGACCGTATCGTTTTTGCGGGAAAAAAGTAAGCATGCTGATCAATAGGTTGTGGCGGCCGCCGTCTGCTTCTAGCGTAGAAAGGGTCCCGGAACACCAGGAAGACGATGCGAAAGAGGAACGCCATGTCGCTGGACCAGCCGGAACCGGTCGAGATCTCCACCCGCATGCGCCCGGGCGAATGGACGGAGGAAAGCCTGGCGGAACTGGTCAGCACCTACCGGACACGCGTGGAGGAGATGGGCGCACCCGCGGCTGAGGTGGCAACTGACATTGAGCGGAGCGACGACGGGTCAGTGAAGGTAGTGGTGTCCTGGCCAAAGCCGGCGGTCGCTGGCCAGGACGATTCAGTGCCCGGCGGCGGGCCGCTGTGAGTTACCGGTCGTTGTGATTCAGCCGTTCGGCCGCAGCGCAAGCAGCCGGCCTATGGCGCTGGAGCCAAGGTTTTCCAACAAATCACGGGGCCCCTCGTAAACCTCCACGGCGCCCGCCTCCCGCAGCTGCGCTGCCTGGATGCCGCCGCAGGTGACCCCGATAGCGGGGATACCCAGGGCGCCCGCTGCCTTCATGTCCCATACGGCGTCGCCCACATAGACCGCGTTCCCGGGCTCGATACCAACGGCATCCAGGGCTGCTTCAAGGATGTCCGGTGCAGGCTTGCTTTCCTTCGCATCGTTCGCACTGGTGGCGGCGTCAATGAACGCGTCTGCGTCCAGGACGGACCGCATGACCTGAAGGTCCCGCTGCCGTGCAGAGGAGGCAAGTGCCACGGCCAGCCCGCCCGCGTGGCACTGGCCCAGCAGTTCCTTTGCCCCGTCCAGAGGGCGGAGCGATGGCCAGTGCGAGGCATACAGCGCGCCGTGGCTGGCCATGATGTCCTGGTCCTCATCACGGTCCCGCCCGTCCGGGAGGAGGGTGTCCACCAGCCGGGCGCCGCCCATGCCAACGAGTTGGTGGATGGCCGCCATCGGCACGTCATACCCGTATTGGCGGAACGCGCCCCACCAGGCGATGGTGTGGATGTACGACGAGTCGATAAGGGTGCCGTCAACGTCAAAGAGGACCCCCCGGCGGTCGCCGCCAGGGAGTGTCGGGGACTCCGCCATCAGCCGACCGCTGCCCGTCGTACTTCCGGGGCCTTTTTCCGCCTGGCCGCTTCCTCCTTGGGGGAATTGACAGGGCGTACGCGTTCCCGGATCACGGACCCTGCGCCGTCCAGGCTCTTGTCCCGGATGAGGCCGGTTCCTGCGATTTCACGGGCCATCGCGACGCCTGCCACAGCAGCCCTTTTGGTCGGGAAGGTCACCGAGATAGCCATCAGGTTCCCACTTCCGTCCATCATCCTGATCCGGTAGCCACCGTCAGGGGCATCAACGAGCTCAAAAAAGCCGGCCATAACTATCACTCCTCCATCAATCACGGCGCTGTGCTTGGGAGCACTCCATGAGGTGTTAGTAAGTATACTTATCTATCCCGCGAAGGAGAAGTTCCCGTCCCGGTCCGCACCGCCTCAGCGCGAATCCGCCTGGTTGGACGGAAGGGGAGTGTCACTGCGCCGAACCGTATCCTGATGGAGCTCCAAAGCGCTAGTCACAAGGGCGAAGTGGCTGAACGCCTGCGGGGTGTTTCCCAGTTGGCGTCCTGCCTTGACAGCCCATTCCTCGCTTAACAGCCCCACGTCGTTGCGCAGTTCCAGCAGCCGCTCGAAGAGTTCTTGCGATTCCTCATGGCGCCCGGCGCCCAAGAGTGCCTCGACCATCCAGAATGAACAGGCCAGGAAGACGCCCTCATCGCCGGGCAGGCCGTCGTCGCTCTCTTCCGGCTTGTACCGCAGCACGAATCCGTCCTGCGTCAGCTCCCGTTGAATGGCCTCGATGGTGCCTATGACCCTGGGGTCATCGTTGGGCAGGAATCCCACCCTGGGAATCAGCAGCAGGCTTGCATCGAGCTCCGGGCGGCCGTAGGACTGGACAAACGTATTGCGCCCGGCGTCGAAACCGTTGGCCATGATGTCCTCGCGGATCTGGTCCCGCAGCGCCTCCCAGCGCTCCACCGGACCGGGCAGGCCGGATTCCCGGACGCCCTTCACCATGCGGTCCGCCGCCACCCATGCCATGACCTTGGAATGGGTGAAGTGCCGGCGGGGCCCCCGCATCTCCCACAGTCCGTTGTCCGGCTGGTCCCAGATGGTTTCGAGGTGCTCCATCAGCGCAATCTGCACATCCCAGGCCTCGTCAGTGTGCTTCAGTAGCGAGTTCCGGGTCAGCGCCAGGCAATCAAGGACCTCGCCCCACACATCCAGCTGGAACTGTTCGGCCGCCGCGTTTCCGATCCGGACGGGTGCTGAGTTTTCGTAGCCCTTCAGCCAGGGCAGCTCCATCTCCGGCAGCCGCCGCTCGCCGTGGATCCCGTACATGATCTGCAGGTCGGCGGGGTCGCCGGCAACCGCCCGGAGCAGCCAGTCCCGCCACGCGGCGGCCTCGGCGGTGTACCCGGCGGCCAGCAGCGCCTGCAGGGTCATGGCGGCATCCCGCAGCCAGCAGTACCGGTAGTCCCAGTTGCGCTGCCCGCCGGGCTGCTCGGGAAGCGACGTGGTAACGGCGGCCACGATCCCGCCGGTCGGGGCGTAGGTCAGCGCCTTGAGCGTTATCAGCGAGCGCACCACCGCCTCCTGGTACTTCCCCCTGACCGTGCACTGGGAGGACCATCCCCGCCAGAACTGGAAAGTGCTGTCCAGAACGTCCTCGGCCTCCACGGTGACCGGCCGGCCTACATGGCTCGGTGCCCAGGTGAGCACGAACGGGACCTTCTCGCCGGCGTTGACCGTAAAGTCGCTGACGGTGTGCATGTTTTCGCCGTGCAGGGGTGCGGGGGTGACAAAGTAGACCGCATCCGGGCCCGCGATGGCATGCAGCCCCCGTTTGTCCTTGCGGACCCACGGAATGATGTGCCCGTAGTCGAACCTCAGGATCAGCTCGCCATGCATCTTGACGCTGCCGCTGACGCCCTCCACGATCCTGACGATGTCAGCCACGGAGTCGCGGGGCGGCATGAACTCGGTGACCCGGACGGTTCCGTCCGGTGTGTCCCACTCGGTGTCCAGGACCAGGCTGCCGTCCCGGTAGCTGCGCCGGGTACATACCCCTCCGCCAGCCGGCGCCAGCAGCCAGCGGCCGGCGTCGGGGGTGTCCAGCAGCGCGTTAAAGCACGCGGGGGAATCGAACCGCGGCAGGCACAGCCAGTCGATGGAACCTTCCTTGCTGACCAGGGCCCCGGTTTGAAGGTCCCCAACTACCGCATAATCCTCAATTCGCGCCATGACATTACCCTGCCATACAGCGCCCCGAACGGAAGGGGAATGTCCGGGTGTAGCCTGAGGCAAATGGCAATCCATATCGGTACCTCCGGCTGGAGTTACGACCACTGGGAGAACGTGCTCTACCCGCCCGGGCTGCCCGTCCGGGACCGGCTCCAGTGCTACGTCGCCACGTTCAGCACGGTTGAATTGAATGCCAGCTTCTACCGGTGGCCGCGGGACACCACTTTCGCCGGCTGGAACAGACGCTTGCCGCCCGGTTTCAGCATGTCAGTCAAGGCTCCCCGTGGATTGACCCACTCCCGCAAGCTCTACTCGCCTGAGGTCTGGGTGGAGCGCATCGTCCGGTGCTGGCACGAACTTGGGGACAAACGGGCCGTGCTCCTGGTCCAGCTGCCGCCCCAACTGGAGCGGGACGATGCGAGGCTGGACTACTTCCTGGGCGTGGTGCCGTCCTGGATCAGGGTTGCCGTCGAGTTCAGGCACGCCAGCTGGGACTGCCCAGAGGTATATGCCCTGCTGGAGCGCCACCAGGCGGCGTACTGCATCATGAGCGGGGCAAACCTGCCCTGCATCCTGCGGACCACCGCGCCGTTCACGTACGTCCGCCTGCACGGCCCGGACCAGGAACACCTGTACGGCGGCTCCTACTCCGACGCCGGCCTCCACTGGTGGGCGGAACGGATCCGGGAATGGGACGGGGCCGGCGTGGACGTCTACGCCTACTTCAATAACGACGGCGGCGGAAACGCAGTGCGTAACGCCCAGACCCTGCGCGGAATCCTGGGCAACGGCTGATAGCGGCTGCCGCCCTGTGGCAGAGTGGTTCCATGGACACGGCTCCGCAGAACCCCGCCCAGGAAAAGGCCCGCCTGCCCCGGCAGAACACCATGGGCCGCGCCGCGCTTTCGGGAAGCCAGTTCTTCCGGCTGGCACACCGGCTCTCCGACGCGGTTAACGATGTCCGGATCCAGCTCGCCAAGCGGTGGAAGTTCGTGCCGCAGACCATCGCCTACCAGGGCTACGGTTCCACCACGCGGGTGCGGGTGTTGGGGCGGGTGCTGCTGACGCAGAAGCCGCTTCCCGGCAGCCGGGCGGAACACGAGGCAAGAAACGGCACCCAGAACGTCCGGGGCTGGCGCGCCTTCACGGGGGTGCCGCTGCAGTACAGCGACGTCGAAATCACCATTGGCGACGTCGTCACCCCCGTGACGGCGGACCGGGGCGGGCTGATTGACACCGAGGTGGACGTCCAGCTCTCCCCCGGCTGGCACACCGCCGTCCTGCGCGCCGAGGGAACGGAGCCGGCGGAGGCGCTGATCCAGGTAATTGCCCCGGGTGAGAAATTCGGAATCGTCTCCGATATCGACGATACCGTGATGGTGACCGCGCTGCCCAGGCCCTTCCTGGCACTGTGGAATACGTTTGTGCTCAGTGAACGGGCCCGCATGGCCACCCCCGGCATGGCCGTGCTGCTGGACCGGCTCACCATCGAGCACCCGGACGCGCCGGTCATCTACCTGTCCACCGGACCATGGAACGCCGCCCCAACGCTGGCACGGTTCCTGACCCGCAACATGTATCCCAAGGGCGCGCTGCTGCTGACGGACTGGGGGCTGACGCAGGACCGCTGGTTCCGCAGCGGCCAGGACCACAAGCACCGCAACCTGGAGAGGCTGGCGCAGGAGTTTCCGGATATGCGGTGGCTCCTGATCGGCGACAACGGCCAGCACGACGAAGCCATTTACTCCGCCTTCGCGGCCGGGAACCCGGACAAGGTTGCGGCCATCGCCATCCGGCAGCTGTCCGTCAGCGAGTCGGTATTCGCCGGCGGCCACTCCGAAGACGGCGACCACACCACGTCCAGGGTGCCGTGGATCTACTCCCCCGACGGCGCCGGCATCGCAAAGCAGCTCGCCATGCTGGACCTGCTCCGGGGCTGACCCGGCCGCCCTCGGTTGCTAGGCGCTGGCACCCAGCGCCGCGCCGCCGTCGGGCGCTTCAGTGGGCTCTGCGCCTTCCTCGGCCAGGACATCCGGGACCACCGCCTGGGCGATGGCAAGGTCAGCTGCTGCAGCGAGGTCGCGTTCCTCGATGAGCTCCTGGAACCAGAAGAAGGATGCCTTGGGCGTGCGCTCCAGCGTCTCGAAGTCCACGTGCAGAAGGCCGAACGGCTGATTGTAGCCGGCGGACCACTCGAAGTTGTCCAGGAAGGACCACACGTAATAACCGCGCAGGTCCATGGACTCCGCCACGCCCCCGGGCGCCGTGGCCCGCAGCGCGGTTTCCAGATGGTCGGAGAGGTACTTCAGCCGGCGCTCGTCCGGGATGAAGCGGGTGTTGGTGGACTTGTCGCGGACGATGATGTCCTCGAAGCTCGCTCCGCCCTCGGTGATGATTACGGGAGGGAGGTTGGGGTACCGCTCCGCCATCTCCTTCAGCGCCACCGCCATGTACTCCGGCTTGACCGGCCAGCCGTAGGACGTGATGTCGGCTTCCGGCCAGGCTTCCACGTGGAACGGTGTTGTCCCGCTGCCGGTTGCGCTGAGGTCGCTGCCCATCGCCTCGGCCATGCTTGACGGTACGGTGCCGCCGCCGGGTCCCGCCGCCACCTTGGTGGGCATGTAGTAGTTGAGCCCGTAGAAGTCCAGGGGCTGGGAAATGATCTCCATGTCCTCTTCAGGATGTTCGAAAGAACTGAAGAACTTGGCGGCACGGATCAGGTCAGGGTATTTGCCCGTGAGGACGGGGTCCGCGTAGAGCCTGTTCTGGCCCAGGTCCATGATTCCGGCGCTGATCCTGTCCAGCGGGTTGATCGAGTTCGGGACCATGGGCGAGTACACGTTGGTCATCCCGATCTCGCCCGGCACCTTCGCCGCGCGCAGGGCCTGGACGGCGAGCCCATGGCCCAGCAGCTGGTGGTGGACGGTGGGGAAAGCGCCCAGGGCCAGCTCCTTGCCGGGCGAATGCAGGCCAAATGCATAGCCGTTGGCGCTCACTGTTGCCGGTTCGTTGATGGTGACCCACCGGGCCACCCTGTCCCCGAACGCCTCGGCCACCAGCGCCGCGTAGTCGCCCAGCCGGTACGCCATGTCGCGGTTCATCCACCCGCCGGCCTCATCCAATTCCAGGGGAGTATCCCAGTGGTAGATGGTGGCCATGGGCGATATCCCGTTGGCCAGGAGTTCGTCCAGGAGCCTGTCGTAGAACGCCAGGCCGGGGGCGTTGGCCGGGCCGGTGCCGCCCGGCTGGATGCGCGGCCAGGAGAAGGAGAACCGGTAGGAGTCCACGCCAAGCTGTTTCAGGAGGGCCACGTCCTGCGGCATCCGGTGGTAGTGGTCTGTGGCCACCACCGGGCTGTGGTCCTCCACAATGGCGCCGGGCTTGGCAGCGAACCTATCCCAGCCCGCGGGCCCGCGGCCGTCCTCCTCCAGCGCCCCTTCGATCTGGAATGCTGCGGTTGCGACGCCAAGGGTGAATCCCGGAGGGATGAGTGCTGCCAGGTCCTTGGCGGTGATGTGCATAGCGGTCCAGTCTTTTGCTCACGGTGGTTAGGTACGTCCCACAATCTCACAGCGGCGGGCGGCTGACGAGCAGCAACTCCGTAACCGCTTCGCGGCTACTGCGAGCCGAAGAGGAACTCCTTGGCGTGGGCCACTGCCTTGCGGAAGGCGTCATTGCGCAGGGTCACCAGGTGCTCGGTGTCGCCGTCGGATGGCTCCAGGTAGCCGGTGTAGCCGGGCCGCAGGACCCAGATGTCCCCCGACGGCGGCAGGTAAAACACGCCGAACGAACGTTGCTGCCGCTCCTCGGTGGTCCAGACCGGGACCACCGCCAAGGCGGCACCGGTTTCCGGGTTGATCCACTGTGCCCGCGGCAACGGCTGTTCATGCGCCTCGGGATCCAGGAAGGGCGCGGTCCCGGCGCCCCACCGCTGCTCAAATCGTTCGTGGAATGCCGGGATCAAGTGTGAATCGTAGCGCCGCCACTCGCTCATGCAGTGTTCCGCCTCCTTGGATGAGTACTTGTTTGGGTGATGGCCCTGTTTGGGTGATGGCCCTGTTTGGGTGTGCCTGCATGGATTAGGGTCACACGGCGCGCTCAGGACCAGGGCCCGCTTTCCCACCGCACCGGAGTGATGCGGATGGCGGGCCCGGATGGTCCGGCGGTGCCGCGGACTTTCCGTACGGGAATGCTGGTGGCCGCCGCTGCAGGCAGGCTCCTGTCGTACGCGGCACGCCGTTCCGGGTCCCGGAGCACGTTGAACGCCTGCATGATCCGCAGGAGCTCGTCCCCCGGTGCGGAATCCGTGGTGTTCGCCGGCTTTCCCCCCTTCCATTGCGCGCCCCCGGGCGCGTGGCCGCCGTCCATGTCCGGATGATGGCTGCGCATCAGTGCCCGGTACGCGTGGGAAATCTGCTGCCGGGTGGCGTCCCGCCCCACCCCCAGGATGGTGTAGTAGTCGGGATTGTCAGTCATTCCAGCCTCCCTGTTCCGCGCTGCGCCCCTGCCGGAAAGGCAGGGCGCAGGCCGGAAAGCGTGGACCTAGGTACCGATCTGGTGCATGTCGCCCTGCTGGGTCTGGATCTCGATCTTGCGCGGCTTGGCCTGCTCGGCCACCGGAATCCGCAGGGTCAGGACGCCCTGCTCGTAGCTGGCCTTGATCTTCTCCGTATCCAGGGTGTCGCCCAGGATCAGCTGGCGACTGAACACACCGCGCGGGCGCTCGGACGCCACCAGCTCAACATTGGGCTGGGCAGGGTCCTGGCGCTCCGCCCGGACGGTCAGGACATTCCGCTCAACGTTCAGGTCCAGGGAGTCGATCTTCACGCCGGGAAGATCGAACGCCACCACGAATTCGCCATCCTCCTGCCAGGCGTCCATGGGCATGGCCGCCGGGCGGGCTGTGGTCCCGAAGACCTGCTGCGTGAGCCGGTCCAGCTCACGGAACGGGTCAGTACGCATCAACATCATTTCCCACTCCTTCAGCTTCCAGGTGTTGGATCTGCGCCTATCCGCCACCCCTTAATCTATGGTGGTGGACATAGATTTTTTATAGCACTCGTGGGAAACTGAAGCAAGACGCCGGACGGACAGAATTTGGGAGAACACATGGCAGAACCTGCTGCAGGACACGGTGGCCGCTCCCCCGGCTCAAGGGCCCTGTACGCCATCTCGGTGGCGGCTGAGCTTACGGGAACCGGGCAGCAGAACATCAGGCTCTATGAGACAAAGGGCCTGCTGACTCCGTCGCGTACCGCCGGGGGCACCCGCCAGTACAGCGATGACGATATTGCGGTGCTGCAGCGGATCGGCGAACTTCTTGAAGAGGGGCTGAACCTGGCCGGCGTTGCCAAGGTACTGGAGCTGGAGGCAGCAAACGTCAAGCTTCATCGTGCCCTGAAGCGTGCCCGC
This sequence comes from Pseudarthrobacter defluvii, assembly GCF_030816725.1. Lineage (NCBI taxonomy): Bacteria > Bacillati > Actinomycetota > Actinomycetes > Micrococcales > Micrococcaceae > Pseudarthrobacter > Pseudarthrobacter defluvii. Next base: position 448,834 of record NZ_JAUSYG010000001.1, on the reverse strand, counting down.
TCCCGGCCCCAGTAGCGGGCCTGGCCCCAGTAGCGGGTCGCGACCGCAAGGACAGGCGCGGCGACCCAACCGGCCCAGACTGAAGTTCCCGGGCGGCCGTATCACTCCCGGGGTGATTCGGCCTTTGACAGCTCTCCGGTGATGCGTTCCCCGGGGATCCTGGCTGTCCGCCAGGTATCCAGGGCGATGACGCCGCCCAGGATGAGCAGCGACAGGGAAAACGATGCCAGGGTGTCGGTGGGCCAGTGGTAGCCCAGGTACAGGCGGCTGGCGATCGCGAGGAGGATCCCGATCCCGGCGCCGATGAATCCGAAGACGGCAGCCCGGGGGTTTCTGCGCCGGGAGAAGATCAGGTAGGCGCCCACCAGCAGGAAGTCGCAGGCTCCCAGCACATGCCCGGAGGGGAAGGAAAAAGTCTGGTCCGCACCGAACAGCATCTGGTCCACCGGCGGCCGTGAGCGCTGGACGATGTGCAGGACGATCTGCGAGATGATCACCCCGGTCAGCATGGCGGACGCCAGCAGGATGGGGCGCCAGGCGTGTTTGGCCGCGAACCCCCAAATGAGGATCACCACCAGCACGATGATGGGCAGTGCGATGGGGCCAAAGAACACCGCCAGGAAAATCATGATGGCGGTCATTGCTGCTGACCGCGTTGTCAGGAGCCAGTCGTGCACGGGATGGTCTGCAACGGAAAGCCCTTCGGACTGCACCACGCTGGCCAGCGTGGCGATGAAGAGGGCCAGCCCCACCACGGCAAGGATCACCGACGTACGGTAGAGGCGGCGCCGGTCAGCAGGGTCAATGTAGCGCTCCTCCACCACGAACTTCTCGTGGAAGGTATGCCACCTGCCGGTGCCTTCTCCCGTGACAGCGGAACCTGCTGATTTCTGTGCCAATGTGCTGCCCATCCCTGTGCCCAGTAGACCGCATGCCGACTTTGCATGCCGTGGTGAATGCCTAGGCTGAAGATTATCCCGGCGAAGGGCACTTCACTCCATCAAGCGGCGGAACGCAACGGCGCCCGTCCCGGAGCGGTGGTCCAGGGCGGGCGCCGCAGCAGGTCCGGCAGGTTGGCAGCTAGAACGAGCCGGTGGTGAACTGCCCGCTTCGGGAGGCGAGCGGGTTTCCGGCCAGATCCCGGATGCCGGTGGCGCCGCCGGTCAGCGTCACGGTGTACCTGGTTTTCGCGGCCAGTGCTTGCTGGGGATCGAGGATCCACTGGTTGGTGGTGCCGTTGCGGTAGACCGACGCTGCCACCACTGCCCCTGTGGAGGCGTTTTTCAGGGTGAGTGTGGTGGTGCCGACACCCTGGACCGCTTCGCTGAAGGTGGCGCTGACGTTGCTGCTCCTGCGGACCAGGAGGGCATTGTTGCCCGGGCTGTAGCTGGTGACCGTGGGCGCGGGACCGGTGGTGAACGTCCAGCTCGTGGTGGTCAACGGCGTGCCCGCCGCATCCCGGATGGCTGACGTTCCACCCACCAGGGTTGCGGCGTAGGTGGTGTCGGCGGCCAGGTTTGCGGCCGGGTCAAGGGTGGCAGTCCTGGTGGTGCCGTTGTAGCTGACGGCGGCGGTGATGCTGCTGCCGGCAGCATTCCTCAGGACGAAGGTCCCCGCGGACACGCCCTGCACGGAAGTGCTGAACGTGGCCGACACGTTAGTGCCCACCGCCACCGCCGTGGCCCTACCGCCCGGCGCAACGGACGCGAGCGTCGGAGCGGGAGCAGGCGCAGGCGCCGGAACAGTTGCATCTGCGCCCGAATACAGCAGGCGGTTCGGGGTCCCGGCAGTGGCCCCGGTAATCACTCCGGGCGTGGCATTGGACACCAGGGCAGCGGCTACCTCGGCCGGCGTCAGTGCCGGGTTCTGGGACAGCAGGACGGCTGCGGCCCCGGCGGTGTGCGGGGCGGCCATCGAGGTTCCGGACATGGATGCCGTGGCAGTGGTGGAGGTGTAGTAGTCGGAGGTGATGCCGACGCCGGGAGCATACAGGTCCACGCAGGATCCAAAGTTGGAGAAGGACGCCTGCTTGTCGGAGGAGTCACTGGCCGCCACGGTGACCGCGCCGGGCACGCGGGCGGGGGATGCGGTGCAGGCGTCGACAGCGGAGTTGCCGGCGGCAACCACGGTGGTGACGCCGTCGTCCAGCACCGCCTGGATGGCGGTGTCCACTGCGGTGCTGGCGGCTCCGCCCAGGCTGAGGTTGGCTACCGCCGGCGTTCCGGCGGTGTGGTTTGCAGCGACCCAGTCCAGGCCCGCTATGACGTCCGAGTTGTAGCCGGACCCGCTGCAGTCCAGCACCCTGACCGGCACCAGGGTGGCGTTTTTGGCCACGCCGTACGCGGCGCCCGCCACCGTTCCGGCCACATGGGTGCCATGGCCGTTGCAGTCAGTGGTGCCGTTGCCGTCCGCCACGGCGGTCCAGCCGGCAGCCACCCTGCCGCCGAAGTCGGTGTGCGAGGCAAGGATGCCGGTGTCCACCACGTAGGCCGTCACGCCGGCGCCGGCGGTGGTCCATGAGTAGGAACCGGAGAGGGGAAGCGCCCGCTGGTCGGCGCGGTCCAGGCCCCAGGGGGCGGGCTGCTCGGTGGCGGATACCGTGATGGGGACGTCGGGCTCGACGGACAACACCTTCCCGGATTTGGCAAGGGCGGCCGCCTGGGCAGGGTTGGCGGTGACAACGGCGCCGCGGACTGCGTGCTCGAAAGTACGTCCGACGGCGATGCCCTGGGCGCGCAGCCCGGTCACCTCGGCGGCGACGTCGGCAGTCCGCGCGTACTGGACGATGTAGCGGCCGGTGGCGTTGCCGGCTCCGCCGGGAGTGGCAGGTGGGGCAGCGGCTGCGGGCAGGGACGCGGCGGAAAGGGCGACGGCGGAGAGCAGCGCCGTGAGGGCATGCAGCAGGAAGGATGGGGTACGAATTTTGGGGTCCTCGTGGTGGCTTGGCTGCCGGCTCTGACCGGGACTCGTCCAGGGAAGCGGCAAACGGTGGCTGTCCCAAAAGGATAGGAGCCGGAAGCGCTGGGCTTCCGGCTCCTTGGATGATCCTGGGCCAACTCTTGGGGATTCCTGCGGGCTGGCGTTTGTTTCTGCTTTTATCCGGCGTTGGAGACCGCGGCCACGTGGTTCCGCCAGCTGTGCTCGGGCTCGAAATTCAGCAGGCGGCGGGCTTTGTCGATGGACAGCATGGTCTCGTGCTCGCCCAGGTCCTTGGTGACTTTGACACCGGGAAAGACCTCGGCCGCCAGGCTGGCGCTTGACCGGCTCATGACGGTATCGGCGTTGGCGATGATGAAGGCTTCGAACCCCGGCTTGGCGTTTTCCAGCGCCCGTGCCACGGCCTGGGCACCGTCCCTGCCGTCGATGTACCCCCACAGGTTCCACTTCCGCAGTGTGGCGTCCGCGTCGAAGGAGGGGAACTTAGCGTAGTCGGCCTCGTCCATGACGTTGGAGAACCGCAGCCCCGTAATGCTCAGCTCAGGGTCCCACCTGGTCATTTCCACCGCCATCTGCTCTTCCAGACGCTTCACCAGGGAGTAGGTGCTTTCCGGCCGCGGCGGGTATTCCTCGTCCACCGGGATGTACGGCGGATCGATGTCGAACGGCAGTCCCAGCACTGTCTCGCTGGAGGCGTACACCACCTTCTTGATGCCCGCGCGGCGCGCAGCCTGGAACACGTTGTAGGTGGACAGCATGTTGTTTTCGAATGTTGCTGCGTCCGGAAGGATGCCCGGGGCGGGAATGGCACCAAGGTGCACCACGGCGTCGAACCCGGCATGCCGGTCATCAACGCCCAGCAGTGCGTCCACCACCTGGCCGTAGTTTCGCAGGTCCACCACCAGCAGCTCCGGGCTGCGGGCACCTACGCGGTCCAGGGTGAGGACCTGGTGGCCGTCGTCGGTGAGCCGGCGCACCACGTGCCGCCCCAGTTTTCCATTTCCGCCTGTAACGGCAATTCTCATCAGGGTTTCCTTCTGTTCGAGTGCTTTTCCGTGCGGTGTTCAGGTCAGGACGGGGAACGCGGGGCTTTCAGGAATTGTTCGACGGCGGCGATCGCCAGGCCGGTAATGGCTCCCGGGTCGCCGCTGCCGTTGACGGACACCAGGATGCCCCGGCCCGCGTACACCGAGACTACTTCATGCGTTTGCCGGTGGTAGAGGTCCAGCCGGCGCCGGAAGACGTCGATGGTGTCATCCGTGCGCCCTTGGTCCAGGGCGCGGCGGTGCATCCGCTCCTCCAGTTCAGCATCCGGCGCCTGCAGTTCAATGACGGCATCCAGTGCATGCCCCTGGGCTGCAAGCATGGCGTCGAGTTCGGCTGATTGCTGCGCTGTCCGCGGATACCCGTCCAGCAGGAAGCCCTGCAGTGCATCGCTGTCAAGGAGGCGGTCCTTTACCAGCGCGTTGGTGAGGTGGTCCGGTACGAAGTGGCCGCCGTCGAGGTACCTTGCGGCCTGGTTCCCGAGCTCCGTTTGCCGGCTGACGTTGTTCCGGAAGATGTCCCCGGTGGACACGGCGGGCACCCCGAAGTGGCGCGCGATTTGGCCGGCCTGCGTTCCTTTGCCGGAGCCTGGTGGGCCGATGATGAGGAGCCTGGTCATGTTCCTGCCCTTCCCCGAGGCGATACCCGCTTCATTGTGCCGGGTCGCCCCTTCCGGCGCCAGCATTCGCCACCATGCGGCCCTGCCCGTTGTGGGGCCAGGTTGGGCGGCGGAATGTATATAATCTGGATATCGGTTTAGCAGCAGGCCGTTGGAAAGTTCGTCGATCCAGCGACCATCACCGGCTCCCCGCCCAGTTGCGGGGCGTTTGTGTGTTGCAGGCTCGTTTTGACCTGAACGAATGGCACCAAGAAACCGTGGCCAGCAAGTCAATAGCAAAAACCGATACATCCATTACCGAGCACCTGCATGAACTGGTGCTCAACAGCCCCGACGTTGAGGACTTCCTTACCGAGCTGGCGCATGTGTCCGCACGCAACCTCTCCGAGCCGGGCGATGCAATGCTGTGCGCCATCACCCTGCTCCGGCAGCGTAAAACGGCGACCATCGCCAGCAGTAGCCAGGAAGCAAAGTCCATCGGCAGGCTTGAGCACAGCTTCACTGAGAGCCCCAGCCTGGCAGCAATCACCGGCCAGGAGACTGTCTATGCCCCCGACCTCGGCGAGGACGACCGCTGGCCGGAATACTCCAAAGCCGTAATGGCGCAGGGGGTTCGGTCGGTCGCGGCGATGCCCTTCCGGCTGGAAGGCGAAACCAAGGCCGCACTGCTGCTGTATTCCTGCCGCCCCCACCGGTTTGAGGACCGCGTACTGAAGTTCGCCGAGGATTTCGTCAGCCAAACCTCGCTGGCGCTCCGCCTTGCGGTGCGGTTTGCGCACTACAGCGAAACAGCCGCGAACCTCCGCGCCACGCTGGAGTCCCGCACGGTCATTGATATGGCTGTCGGAATCATCATGGCCCAGAACCGGTGCAGCCAGCAGGACGCGTTCGACATCCTGAAGACTGCGTCGAGCACCCGCAACACCAAACTGCACGACGTGGCCGCTGCAGTGGTGAACGCCCTGGGCCAGGGACCTGCGCGTACACACTATGACGGTTAGGGCGGCGGCCTGCTGCGAAGCGTTCCGCCGCCAGTAGACTGGTGCCAACTTTTCGCCGGGGGGCTTGAATGGAACAGCAGCGTGTTTGCCTTGTCGTGGAGGATGACGACGATATCCGGGGACTGATCAGTGTGATCCTGTCCCGCGCGGGCTTCGATGTCCTGCCCGTGGGAACGGGGGCAGAGGCCATTGCTGCCGCTGCTGATCCCCCCATCGCCCTGGTCACCCTGGACCTTGGCCTGCCGGACATGGACGGGCACGTGGTGGCCCGCGCCATCCGTGCGCTCAGCACCGCTCCCCTGCTGTTCCTGACCGCCCGGTCGGAGCAGGATGACGTGCTGGCAGGCATGGCGTCAGGGGCCGCAGGCTACCTCACCAAGCCTTTCCGCCCCGGGGAACTGAAGGAGCTCGCCGGGCAGCTGTGCCCTGCGGCGGCTGTTTCACGGGAGCCACATACACCGGGCAAATCCCACTGCTGAGCTGGCCGCCGGGACATGATCCGTAACTCCCGGCAGAGGTGACGCGTCCGACGGCGGCCCGTGCCGCCGTCGGACGCGCACGGGTGCTACTTCGAAAGGAACTTCAGCAGTACTTCGTTCACTTCTGCGGCGTGCGTCCACAGCAGGCCGTGCGGCGCGCCTTCGATCTCCACGTATTCTGCAGTGGGCAGTGCCTTGGCGAACAGGCGGCCGGTGGAGTCGATGGGCAGGATGTTGTCCGCGGTGCCGTGCACGATCAGGGCCGGGACATCGATCTTGGGGATGTCCTGGCGGAAGTCCGTGAGCCAGGTGGGCTGGGCGGCAACGGAGGCCGTGGCGCCTCCACCCGTGGCCACGTTCCAGCTGGCGTTGACCGCTTCCTGGCTCAGGCGCGGGGTCCCCAGGAACGTTTCGGAGTTGTAGAAGTTCTTGAAGAACTCGGTGAAAAAGGCATAGCGGTCGGCCGTGACCGCTTCCGTGAGTCCGTCGAACACCTCCTGCGGGACGCCGTCGGGGTTGTCATCGGTTTGGAGCAGATAGGGCTCCAGCGAGCCCAGGAACGCGGCGCGGGCCACCCGTCCGGAGCCGTAGGTGCCAAGGTATCGGCCCACCTCGCCGGTTCCCATGGAGAAGCCGACGAGTACCACGTCGTTCAGGTCCAGGGCGGTAAGCAGGGTGTTGAGGTCCGCCGCGAAGGTGTCGTAGTCGTAGCCCTCGGTGGGCTTGCTGGACTTGCCGAAACCGCGGCGGTCGTACGTGATGACGCGGTAGCCCGCAGCCAGGAGGGCTGCGGTCTGCTTTTCCCAGGAGGAGCCGTCCAGGGGGTAGCCATGGATCAGCACCACGGGCTGGCCTGAGCCGTGGTCCTCGTAATAGAGCTCGATGTCGGTGCTGTTCTCAGTACCTACGGTGATGAAAGCCATCGGGGCGAATTCCTTTCGAGACTGACCAGGCGGCAGGCAGAGTGCCGTGCCGTGCACGTCCTACTCTAGGGTGCCCGGCTGCCCGTGGGCAGGCGGTAATTTGACGACGGCGGCACCCGCCGCTGTGCGCCCCCAGCCTGACAATGTGACAATATATGCGCATGAATGCAGATAACAGTGCTTGCTCGCTGGGAACGGACAGCCAGTACGTGGAACTGGCCGTGGAGGTGTTCGCCATGCTCGCGGACGCCACCAGGGTTCGGATCATCCTGGCGCTGCGGGATGGCGAGATGGCGGTGGGCGCACTGGCGGACGTTGTGGGCAAGTCACCCGCCGCCGTGTCCCAGCACCTGGCGAAAATGCGCCTGGCCCGGATGGTGTCCACGCGGCAGGACGGGACGCGTGTGCTCTACCGGCTGGAAAACGAGCATGCACGGCAGCTGGTGGCGGATGCGATCTTCCAGGCCGAACACGCCCTTGGCGGAGAGCCAGCACACCACCGCATCACCAACCATTCTGCGCAAAGGAGTGCCTCATGAGCGGGCCGCACCAGGAGTCAACGCATACCCACAGCCACGCCCATGCGGAGGGGCACGGCGGGCACGACCACGGTCATGAGCACCCCCACGAGCATGACCACGACCACCCGCACGACCACGGCCATGAGCACCACCACGACCATGACCACGACGGGCACGGCCACCATCACCATTCGGGTTTCAAGGGCTGGCTGTTCGAACTGTTCGTTCCGCACACGCACGATGCCGCCGATTCCATTGACGACGCCATGGAGGCCAGCAGCGAGGGCATCCGGGCGCTGAAGATCAGCATGTTCCTCCTGCTGGCCACCACCGTGCTGCAGTTCGTAGTGGTCCTGTTCAGCAGTTCAGTGGCCCTGCTGGCGGACACCATCCACAACTTCTCCGACGCCCTGACAGCTGTGCCCCTGTGGGTTGCCTTCATCCTGGGCCGACGGGCAGCCACCCGCCGGTACACGTACGGTTACGGCAGGGCGGAGGATCTGGCCGGCCTGTTCATCGTGGCAGTGGTGGCCCTCTCCGCCGTCGTTGCCGGCTGGCAGTCCGTGGACCGGTTGATCAATCTCCAGCCGCTGCAGAACCTGGGCTGGGTCATGGCCGCAGGACTGATCGGCTTCGCCGGAAATGAGGCGGTGGCCATCTACCGCATCCGGGTGGGCCGCAGGATCGGTTCCGCGGCGCTGGTTGCCGACGGCGTGCATGCCCGGACGGACGGCTTCACGTCACTGGCGGTGGTGATCGGCGCCGTCGGCGTCATGCTCGGTTTTCCGCTGGCGGACCCGATCGTGGGGCTGGTCATCTCCGCAGCCATCATGGTGCTGCTGTGGGGCACTGTCCGGAGTATCGGACGGCGGCTTATGGATGGCATCGAACCGGAGCTGGTGTCGCGTGCCCAGTCCGCGCTGGAGGGGACGCCGGGCGTCCTCGGCGTCCAGCACCTGCAGCTGCGGTGGTCGGGCCACCGGCTGCAGGGCTCGGCACGCATAGAACTGGCAGACACAGAGTTGTCGCAGGCTGAGGAGGTCCTTGACCGCGCCGACCACCGGCTTCGGCAGGCACTGCCCAAGCTGGACCATATGCTCCTGGCTCCCGGCACCCGGCGGTAGCGCGACGCAGAAGTGACCCGGCCGAGGCCGGGTCACTTCTGCGTTGTGAGGATTCCGGGCCTAGGCCCGGGCAGTCTTACCAGGCAGGGCCAGCTTGAAGACCTTGGCCCACGAGGAACCTACCTGCTTCAGCAGCGGCCCCGTGGTGTACTTCAGGCCGTAGCGCTGGCAGATCTCGCGGACCCTGGGTGCCACCTCTGCGTACCGGTTGGAGGGCAGGTCCGGGAAGAGGTGGTGCTCAATCTGGTGGGAGAGGTTGCCGGTCATCAGGTGCATGAACTTGGAGCCTGAGATGTTGGCGGACCCGATCATCTGGCGCACGTACCAGTCGCCGCGGGTTTCGCCGTCCACCATTTCCTCCGTGAAGGTGTCCGTTCCTTCCGGGAAGTGGCCGCAGAAGATGACCGCGTGTGCCCAGACGTTACGCACCGCGTTCGCCGTGATAGTGCCGAAGAGGGCCTGCTTGGCCGAGCCGGTCATCATGGCCAACGCGGGCGTGGCGGCGTAGTCCTTGGTGAACTGGGTGACAACCTTCTTGCCCAGGGCCTTGAGGTCCTTGAGGAGGGCCTCCTTGGATTTGGTGCCTTCTTTGTACTCGGTCAGCTCGAGGTCATAGATTGCGATGCCCCACTCGAAGACCGGGGCCAGGATGGCGTTGAACAGCGGGTTGGCCAGGTTGATGGGCTTCCACGGCTGCTGCTCGTCCATGCGCAGGAGGTTGTATCCGACGTCGTTGTCCTTGCCCACCACGTTGGTCCAGCGGTGGTGCAGGTCGTTGTGGGTGTGCTGCCAGGACCGCGACGGCGTGACGAAGTCCCATTCCCAGGTGGTGGAGTGGATGTCCGGGTCCCGCATCCAGTCCCACTGGCCGTGCAGGATGTTGTGGCCCAGTTCCATGTTTTCCAGGATCTTGGCCAGGCTCAGCAGCGTGGTGCCCGTGACCCAGGCGGCTTTGTTCTTTCCCACCAGCAGGGCAGCACGGCCGGAAAGTTCCAGGCCGCGCTGGATCTTGATCATGCGGCGGATGTAGGCGGCGTCTTCCGCGCCGCGCTTGCCCAGGATCTCGTCCCGGATGGCGTCGAGCTCACGGCCCAGCTCCGCCACCTGTTCGTCGGTGAGGTGGGCGGCAGCCGGCGGCCGGACGGTGGGACTTCCCGATTCGGCCAGCTTTCCGGGACGCGTCCTGGAGGTGCCGGCGTTGGCACCTGCGGCGGCAGTGGTATTTGCGGGTGAGATGACAGACATACGGTGCTGCTCCTCAGAGTTCGAGGTTGACGGGTCCGGCGGCTGCCGAGACACACGTTTGGATCAGTTGGCCGGGTTCGCCGTGGATTTCGCCGGTGCGGAGGTCGCGGACCTGCCCGGCCAGAAGCGGGGTGAGGCAGCTGTGGCAGATACCCATGCGGCATCCGCTGGGCATCAGCACCCCGGCGTCCTCGCCGATGTCCAGGATGGGGGTGTCGCCGTCGGCCTCCACCTCCCGGTCGCTGGCTTCAAAGGTGACCAGGCCGCCGTCGTGCCCAACTCCGGCGTTGAAGGTGGTGTTGAAGCGTTCGATCATCAGGTTGCCGGCATCGCCGGCCACCGCGACGTCGGTGCCGGGGGCGCGCGTGGTCAAGGCCGCGCGCTTCCACAACGCCTCGGCGTCGTCCAGGAAGCTGTCCGGGCCGCAGGCGTAGGCCGCCCGTTCCTTCCAGTCGGGGCAGATCTCGTCCAGCTCGCGGGTGCTGGAGAAGTCCATCCGGCCCTGTTCACCGGTGTACCAGTGCGCCAAGCGGAAGTTGGGGAACTGGTCGGCGAGCTCGGCAAGTTCCTCACGGAACAGGCTGTCGCCGGGCGTGCGGGCTGAATGGACCAGCACGACGTCGGCATCGGGACGCCGCGGCACAAGGGTGCGGATCATGGACATCACCGGAGTGATGCCGCTGCCGGCGGTGACCATGAGGAGGGGGCGCGGATGCTCGGGAAGCACGAAGTCACCCTGCGGCGGGGCTAGGAACAGGACATCGCCGGGCTTGGTGGTACGCACCAGGGTGCCGGAGACCGCGCCGACGTCCGTGACGGTGATGGCGGGGTCCTTGCCCGCCGGGGCGCTGAGGGAGTACGACCGCCAGTGGCGGACCCCGTCGAGTTCGACGCCGATGCGGGCCCACTGTCCTGCAAGGTGGGCCTTCCATCCGCGGCCGGGGCGGAAAAAGATGGTTGCCGACTGGGCGGTCTCCTGGACCACCCGGGTAACCACGCCGCGCAGCTGCCGGGCGGAGTAGACAGGGTTGAACAGGGAAAGAACGTCTTCAGGCGTCAAGGGCGTGGTGAGGACTGAGGCCGCCTGGGCCAGCTGTCGTAGCCGGATCATGCGTTAAAGCCTAGGGCGGCGCGAGCCATATTTCTCTCTCTCCGTCATATGACCGTTCAGCAGTCACAGTGTAGTTGGGTGCACGAAGCCCCCACACGCACCTTAATAGTAACGGTTAGGTCTCACAAAAGGTTCCCAGCGTTCTATCGGCTCCATCCCAGGGCGGGGGCCACGTGGTCCGCGATATTGCCCAGCAGCTTGGCGTTGAAATCCACGCCGAGCTGGTTCGGAATGGTCAGCAGCAGGGTATCCGCCGCCTGCACTGCAGTGTCGGCCGCGAGCTGTTCCGCCAGGAGGTCGGGCGGGCCCACGTAGCTCTTGCCAAACCTTGCGGTCGTGCCGTCGATGATGCCTACCTGGTCGCGGCCATCACGCAGGACGCTGCCCGCGAAGTAGTACTTGTCCTCTTCATCAACGATCGGAAGGACGCTGCGGCTGACCGAGACGCGCGGGGTGTGGGAATGTCCTGCCGCGGCCCAAGCATCCCTGAACAACTGGATCTGTTCGGCTTGGAGTTCGTGGAAGGGAACCCCGGTGTCCTCAGTGAGCAGGGTGGAGCTCATCAGGTTCATGCCCAGTTCCGCGGCCCACACAGCCGTTTTCCTGCTGCCCGCACCCCACCAGATCCGTTCCGTCAGGCCCGGTGACTGGGGCTGGATGGGGAGGAGGCCGGAGGCAGCGCCGGCAAAACGTGGATCAGCCTGGGCAATGCCTGCTCCAGCGATGGCTTTACGGAAGACCTCCGTGTGGCGGCGGGCCATGTCCGCATCCGTCTCTCCCGGCTGCGGACGGTAGCCAAATGCTGATGCGCCTTCCCGGGCGGGCTCGGGTGAACCACGGCTGATGCCCAACTGCAGCCTGCCGCCGCTGATCAGGTCCGCCGCCGCGGCCTCCTCCGCCATGTACAACGGATTCTCGTAGCGCATGTCGATCACCCCGGTGCCGATTTCGATCCGGCTGGTGCGGGCCGCGATGGCTGACAGGAGGGGGAAGGGCGATGCCTGCTGCCGGGCGAAGTGGTGGACACGGAAGAACGCCCCGTCCACCCCCAGTTCCTCAGCGGCCACGGCCAGTTCAATCGCCTGGAGAAGGGCGTCCGCCGCCGTCCTGGTTTGGGAACCCTGGCCGGGACCCCAATGGCCAAATGAAAGGAATCCAATACGCTCCATACCTCCCCCAACTGTCCTGCCAGTGGCGGCATTCCCGGCTGGCATGATGGCTGCGTGGGCATTCCGGAAGACACCGTCAACATTTTCAAGACCATCGTGCTGTTCGTGCTGGCCGCCGCCGTGGAAATCGGCGGGGCCTGGCTGGTGTGGCAGGCCGTGCGCGAGGGCAGGGACTGGTGGTGGGCGGGGCTCGGCGTGATCGCCCTGGGCGCCTACGGCTTCGTGGCCACCCTCCAGCCCGACGCGCATTTCGGCAGGATCCTTGCCGCCTACGGTGGAGTGTTTGTGGCGGGGTCTCTGGCTTGGGGAATGGCCTTTGACGGCTTCCGCCCGGACCGGTGGGACATCGCCGGGTCGCTGGTCTGCCTGCTTGGCGTTGCCGTGATTATGTTTGCCCCGCGGAGCGGCGCCTAAAGCAGCCGGGCGGCTGATAACCAGCCTGACCGCCTAAAGCAGCCGGGCGGTGGCTAAGATCGAGCCACGACGAAAGGCGGAAGCTGTGGAGCGGGCGGATTACTGCGTTATTGGCGGCGGAATTGTGGGCCTGGCTACCGCCTACCAGCTGTTGCGGAAACAGCCCGGGGCCTCGCTGGTCCTGCTCGAGGCCGCCGAAACGCCGGCTTCGCACCAGACGGGGCACAACAGCGGGGTTATCCATTCCGGAATTTACTACGCCCCAGGCAGTCTCAAGGCGCGGTTCAGCAAGGCCGGGGCCCAACAGACCAAGGACTTCTGCCGGGAGCACGGCATCAGGTTCGCCGAGCCAGGCAAGCTGCTGGTGGCCACGTCGGCCGTGGAGCTGGCCCGGCTGGACAACCTGGAGGCACGCGCGGCCGTCCACGGTTTGGACTGCGAGCGCCTTGACCAGGCGGAACTAACCCGGCGCGAGCCCAATGTTTCCGGCCTGGGCGCACTGTTCATTCCCAGCACGGGCATCGTGGATTACCAGGAAGTGGCGCGCAGGCTGGCGGAACTTATAACGGAGGCCGGCGGACGAGTCATTACGGGAGCCAGGGTGACCGCCATCGCGGAACATGCCGACCACGTGGAAGTGGGCGCCGGCCAGGAACGCTATTCCTGCCGGCAACTGGTGGCCTGCGCCGGCTTGCAGTCGGACCGGCTGGCGGAGCTGGCGGGCATGGCAATCGACGTCCAGATCATCCCCTTCCGCGGCGAGTACTTTGAGCTGCCGGCGGCCAAATCAGACTACGTGCGCCACCTTATCTATCCGGTGCCTGACCCGGACCTGCCCTTCCTGGGCGTGCACCTGACGCCGACTATCAACGGCGGCATCACCGTCGGCCCCAACGCGGTGCTGGGCCTGGCCCGTGAGGGGTACCCCAAGTTTTCCGTGGATCTAAAGGACGTCGCCCGCTATCTGCGGTTCCCCGGGCTGTGGCAGGTGGCAAGGTCCAACGCCGCCACCGCCGTGCGTGAGGCCAGGAACTCGTTGTTCAAGGGCAGCTACCTGCAGGAGTGCCGCAAGTATGCGCCGGGCCTGGCCAAAGCGGATCTGCAGCCGTACGAGGCCGGGATCAGGGCGCAGGCCGTGCGCCGGGACGGAACGCTCCTCCATGATTTCCTGCTGGTCGAGACGGACCGAATGATCCACGTGTTGAATGCGCCGTCGCCGGCTGCCACCGCTGCCCTGCCCATCGGCGAACATTTGGCGGAAAGGGCCTTGCTTCGCCACGCGGCATGAGGATGGAAGCCTCTCCGCTTGTTTGGGGGGCCAAACGGAGAGGCTGGAACCAAACTATTAGCAAGCATGCTTAGTTTTCAAATCCACCGTCGGGCCTGGCACTACGGCCGCGGCTAAACTGGCCCGGTGATCAACAGTGAGCAGCCGTCCAGGCCAGCGGTCCCACCCTCGCGCGGAAGAATCGCCGAACGGCTGCTGCCGGGCGGCGAGGAACCGGACCCGCGTTTCACCCTTGCCAACGAGCGCACCTTCCTGGCCTGGATCCGCACCTCACTCGCGCTGCTGGCGGGCGGCATCGCCATCGAGGCGTTTACGTCCGGCGTCTTCATCGAGCCGGTCCGCAAAGGCCTGGCCGTCCTCCTGCTGCTGTTGGGAATGATGCTCAGTGGCGGTGCGGCCGTGCGCTGGCTTCGGGTGGAGCGGAGCATGCGCAACAAAGCCCCGCTGCCGCTGCCGCTCTTTGTGCCCCTGCTGGCCGGGGCAGGAGCGCTGGCCGCCGCCGTCGTACTGGTCTTTACCCTCTGGCGCTGACGCCGTGGCATCCCGCATCCCCGGCCCCCATGGTGATCCCGGCCTGCAGCCCGAACGGACCGCCCTTGCCTGGGGCCGGACCATGTTGGCCCTGGTAACGGCGAGCGCCTTCTTCCTGCGCTGGCTTCCCACGTACGGCGCGCCCATCCTGATGCTGCCGGTTGTTTCCGGCGGCGCAGCCCTTGCCATTTACCTCACCCAGCGCCGTCGATACCAGGCGAGGTCCCACGGCCTGGCCAGCGAGAGCATCGAAGCGGACCTGCCGGCGGTGCTGTGGACCGCTGTCGCGGGAGTTGCCCTGGGGGTACTGGGCATCGTTGTTGTCTTCGTCAGTTAGAACATCGGCAGGACGAAGCCGGCCAACAATGCCACCGAGCCGATCGCGGTCAGGCAGCGGCCAAGGACGGAGGCAGTCCTGCCTGCTTCCTCCGGCGTGGCGGTCTGCCACTGTGTTGGGCGCTTGGGGTGGTAGTAGATGGGCAGCGTATCCCCCACCGCCATGTCCCTGATGTCGTAAGGGGACATGGGTGCGTTATGCACCTGGTGCTTCCGGTCGAACCAGCGGAACCCCACCCCGGTGGAATCCGAGTACACCACGGCCTCGGCCACGTCCCATGGATGGACGTAGCGGCGCAGGAACCCGGTGTAAAAAAGGAGTCCCAGGCCGGCGGGCAGGCACAACCAGGTGAGCACTTCCAGGATGGGTCCTGCCATATCGAGCGCAGTGGGCATGAAGTGATGGTACAGCGCGGGGACTGGTGGCTTCAGCACCTGATACGTACCCTGAAGGAGACCGGACCGGAGTAAGGGGAAACCATGAATGATCAGGATATTTTGACGCACATCCAGGCCCTGGTGGAGGAGGAGCACTCGCTGCGCGAGGGCACGGGCGAAGGAGAGGCGCCGGACCAGGCGCGGCTCAAGTATGTGGAAGAAAGCCTTGACCAGTGCTGGGACCTGCTGCGCCAGCGCCGTGCCAAGAAGGAGTTGGGCGAAGACCCGGACGACGCCGAGGCCCGTCCCATCAGTGAAGTTGAGGGCTACAGGCAGTAATGCGTATCGCAGTAGCGCAGATCATCAGCGGCGCCGACACCGCCGCCAACCTTGAACTGGTGTGGGACTACGCGGCCCAGGCAAAGAATGCCGACGCGCAGTTGGTGGTCTTCCCGGAGGCGACGATGCGCGCCTTCGGCCACCCCCTGAAGGACGTCGCCGAGCCCCTTGACGGCCCCTGGGCCAGCGAGGTCCGCAGGATTGCCAAGGAACTGGAAATCACCATCGTGGCCGGCATGTTCACGCCGGGCCAGGACGGCCGCGTCCGCAATACGCTGCTCGTCACCGGCCCCGGGGTGGACGCTTCGTACGACAAGGTGCACCTTTTCGACGCCTTCGGCTTCGCGGAATCCAGGACCGTGGATGCAGGGGAAGCGCCGGTGACCTTCGAACTGGACGGGACCGTCTTCGGTCTGGCCACCTGCTACGACGTCCGCTTCCCGGGCCTGTTCACGGCCAATGCCACGGCAGGGGCCCAGGTGAACATTGTGTGCGCTTCCTGGGGTGCGGGCCCGGGCAAGGACGAGCAGTGGGACCTGCTGGTCCGTGCCCGGGCGCTGGACAGCACCACCTTTGTGGTGGCGTGCGGCCAAGGTGACCCCGAAACCGTCGGTGCAGGCCCCGCAGGAACAGCACCCACAGGGATCGGGCACAGCGCGGTGGTCACACCCCTGGGCAAGACCTTGGTGGCCCTGGGCGGAAAGCCCGAACTCGCCGTCGTCGACATCGATCCCTCAACTGTGGACGACGTCCGCGCCAAGCTGCCAGTTTTGGCCAACGCGCGCAGGTTCTGACGCCGGTGAAGCGTCGTTCATGGCGCCGAAACAGAAGAGACACAAAGTGCGACGACGTTCCTCACCTTCAGCGGGCCGCTTGGCCCGTCGGCACGGGGAAGTGGAGCCGTACGCGCCTTTCGTGGGCGACTGCAGTGAGGTGCTGTTTACATTTCCGAAACATGTTCGATACGTGAACTTCACGCCGGAGCGGCTTGTGTAACGTGTGCGCAACTTTAAGCGGCATTGGCTGAAACACGCCGCGCCAAAAATGGATCCCGGGGGAAATACTCCGGGATCCATTCGGGTCCCGCACCACGTTCGTTGCGAAGGGACCTACCGGTGGAAATCACTGCCCAACACGTCTGGCTGATGATTTCGGCCGCAATGGTACTGCTGATGACCCCCGGGCTTGGCCTCTTCTACGGCGGCATGACCCGTGCCAAGGCCGCCCTCAACATGATCATGATGAGCTTCATCTCCGCAGGGATCGTTGGCGTTGTCTGGGTTCTCTGGGGTTACTCGATGACCACCGGCACCGGTGTCCTGGGTCTTTTCGGCAATCCTTTCGCGAGCTTCGGCCTGCAGAACCTGATGGGCTCGCCGGACCTCCTCAAAGCCGGTTACAGCGCGACCTTCGCCATCATCACCGTGGCCCTGATCAGCGGCGCCATCGCCGACCGTGCAAAGTTCGGCGCGTGGGCCCTGTTTGTACCAGCGTGGATCACGGTGAGCTACTGCCCGCTTGCCTACATGGTCTGGGGTGGCGGACTGATGAGCGCCGGCGGCGCAGTGACCCAAATCTTCGGCCAGGTCATCGACTTCGCCGGCGGGGCCGTCGTCGAAATCAGCTCAGGAACGGCAGCGCTGGTGCTCGCCGTCATCGTGGGCCAGCGCCACGGCTTCGCGAAGGACCCCAACCACCGGCCCCACAACCTGCCCTTCATCATGCTGGGCGCCGCACTTCTCTGGTTTGGCTGGTTCGGTTTCAACGGCGGCGCAGCAACCAGCGCCGAACAGGCCGGGCTCATCTGGATCAACACCCTGGTAGCCCCTTCTGCAGCCATGTTGAGCTGGCTGGTGACCGAAAAGGTCCGCCACGGGCACCCCACTTCCCTTGGCGCTGCCTCCGGCGTTGTTGCCGGCCTGGTGGCCATCACCCCTTCGTGCGCCAACATCAGCCCGGTGGCAGCAATCGGCCTGGGCCTGGTGGCGGGAGCGGCCTGCTGCGTGTTCGTGGACCTGAAGTACCGCTTTGGCCTGGATGACTCCCTTGACGTGGTGGGCGTCCACCTCGGCGCGGGCCTGATCGGCACCCTCTCGCTCGGCTTCATCGCCCTCCCCGAGGACGGCCAAGGCGGGGGCCTCCTCTATGGCGGGGGCGCCCAGCAGCTCATCGCCCAGTCAGCCGCCGTCGTCATCACCCTGCTGTTGTCCGGAATCGGGACGGCGGTCATCGCCCGGGTCATCAACAAAACCGTCGGCTTCCGCGTCAGCCACGAGGCCGAGACGGCCGGCGTGGACCTCTCCGAGCACGCCGAGACTGCCTACGCGTTCGGGGAGATCGGTGCAGCCTTTAACCCCCTGCGCCAGGCCGCCGCCCACATCCCCACCGCTTCGGTACACGCGACGCGGCCCGCCAAGGAAGACTCCTTCGCGTAGCAGCAGCTAGTCCGCAAGGATCTTGTAAAGCGCGCGCCGCGCTTCATCCATCTTCTGGATGGCGGCAGCCCGCTGTTCCTCTGATACTCCGCTGCGGAACTGGTGGATGGCACCCATCAGTTTGCCAATGCTCTGGTGGAAGTCCCTGTCGGCACTGTCCGGTTCGGCGTTCCATGCGTTCTCCATCTCCTCAGCGTGCTCGGCAACGTAGGCCTTGCCCGCGTCCGTCAGGACGAACTCGGTTCCGCGGCCCTCGCTGAGGGCCTCGATCAGGCCTTCGTCCACCAACTGCTGCAGGGTGGGGTAGATGGAGCCGGGGCTGGGCCGCCACATTCCGCCGGTCTTGGCGGCGATGGTCTTGATCAGTCCGTAACCATTCGAGGGCGCCTCCGCCAGCAGCGAGAGGATGGCCGCGCGGACATCACCACGGCTGGCCCGCCGGCCACCGCGCCCGAAGCCAGGGCCAAAACCCGGACCAAATCCTGGGCCGAAACCTGGACCAAAACCCGGACCGAACCCAGGGCCGAAGCCGGGACCCCTGTGCCCGTGCGGACCTTTGCGGCCCCTGCCCCGCTCGAACCGTCCCCCGCCGAACTCAGGGCCGGGATTCTTGTCATCAATCATGCCTTTCATGGTGGCATCGTCCTTTCATTAATGCGGTAGTCGCTGCATATTCAGCGATACTTAAAAGATATATCGGTAACTATCGCTGGTCAACGGCCTGGCGTGACCAAATCCTGACCTTTCGGCACCTGTTTCTACCCATGGCAGGAGCGTATTCTGATCCCACCTTCGAGGACGAGGGCTGAGGAATGGCGAAGAAGCGGCAACGCAGGAGTGGTTTCAATGCGGCCCTGGGGAGGATCCTGGGGTTCCTGGCGGCAAGTGTAATGTGCGGGGTCCTGGTGGCCAGCCTGGTGGTCCCGGCCGTCGCGGCCGCAGGGATGGGGGTCAGTTCGTCCATCGGCTTCTTTGAGAAGCTGCCGGGAGACCTTACGGTACAGCCGCCGTCACAGGCCGCGAAAGTCCTCACCGCGGACGGCCAGCAGATCGCCACCTTCTATGCGGAGAACCGGGTGCGGGTCCCGCTGGACCAGATGTCGCCTTTCATCAAGGACGGCATCATCGCCATTGAGGACAGCCGGTTCTACGAGCACGCCGGCGTTGATCCACAGGGGATACTGCGGGCGGTGGTGTCCAACCTGACCAAGGGCGGCGAGCAGGGCGCGTCCACCATCACACAGCAGTACGTAACCAATGTCCTGAACGAGGCACAACTGTCCCAGGACCGGCCTGACGCCGTGGTCCTGAACGGGCAGAAGACACTCGGGGACAAGCTGCGGGAAATGAAGCTCGCCATCACACTGGAGAAGAAGTACAGCAAGGACCAGATCCTTGAGGGCTACCTCAACATCGTGTTCTTCAGCAGCAACGCGTACGGCATTGAAGCCGCAGCCCGCCACTTCTTCAGCACCACCGCGAAGGACCTCACTCTCCCCCAGGCAGCCTTGCTGGCCGGCGTGGTTAACAGTCCCACCCTCTACAACCCTGCCACCAACCCGGACAAGTCCATCGTGCGGCGCAACCAGGTCCTTGGCGAGATGCTCCGCCTGGGCAAGATCACGCAGGCCCAGCACGACGAGGCTGTGGCCACCCCCATCCAGCTGAAGATCAGCCCCCAGCAGCAGGGCTGCGCCAATGCGGCCATGGCCCCATACTTCTGTGACTACATCTCCCACCTGATCCTGAACAATCCCGCGTATGGCCCCACCGAGGCTGAACGTGAGCGGCGCCTGTACCGGGGCGGCCTCACCATTGTCACCACCCTGGACAGCAGGCTTCAGGGCGCCGCCCAGGCACAGGTAGACGGGACGGCCGGGGCCAACCCGGACCGCTGGGCGGCGTCACTGTTGAGCATCCAGCCCGGCAGCGGCAAGATCCTGGCGATGGCCCAAAACACGGTGTTCCTGCCGCAGCCTGGAAAGTTCGACACCAACCTGAACTTCAACGTGGATGCGAAGGACGCAAAGGGGAACGACCTGAACGGTGCGGGCGGCTTCCAGCCCGGGTCCACCATGAAGCCCTTCACATTCGCCGAGTGGTTGAACGAGGGCAAGACGCTCACTGCCGAGGTGGACGCTTCAAAGCGGGTTTATCCGCTTGGGTTCCCCTGGAAGGACAGCTGCGGAAAGGTGCTTGGGGCCTACAGTACGGCGCAGGCAAACCCTGCCCTTGGCGCTGCAGATGACCTGCAGAATGCCGAAGACGGGTTCTACCGGCGCATGCCCGTCAATTACGGCCTCTACAACTCGATCAACACGGCCACCTTCGCGTCGGCCGCCCAGCTGGATTTCTGCGGCATCCAAAAGATGGTTGATGCCGTCGGCCTGCACAGCGGCCTGGACAGCTCCCCCGTGAACATGCACCAGCTGGGCAACCTGCTCGGCGGCACGGGCGTCGCTCCGCTCACCCTGGCAAACGCCTTTGCCACCTTCGCCACGGACGGCCGCTACTGCGCTCCCATCGCGCTGGTTGATGTGACGGATGCAGCCGGGGCAAAGCTTCCCGCCCAGCCCACGGACTGCCACGACGCCGTCAAACCCGATGTGGCCCGCGGGGTCAACTCCGTGCTGCAGGACGTTTTGAAGAAGGGTTCGGGCGTCTGGATCAACCCGAAAGTCCAGGACAAGGTTCCCACCGCCGCCAAGACCGGTACCTCCAACAACAACGGGTCCACCTGGGTGGTGGGGTACACCACCGGCCTGGTCACCGCGTCCTTCTTTGGCGACGCGCTGGAAGGCCAGAAGCGGGCAGGCCAGAACGTGACCATCAACGGCACCTTCTACCCGCGGCTGGACGGGTACATGATTGCCGGCCCGCAGTGGGCCAACTACATGCTCAAGGTGGCGCCGCTCTATCACGCAGGCCCCTTTGCACCGCCTCCCGCTTCGATGATCGGCCCCAACCCGAATTACAAACCGTAAGCATCGACAGATGGCGCGCGATGGACCACGCCGTCCACGGATTCTGGGCTGTTCAACTCAGGGCAACGGTCCACCCCCGGCCAGCCCAGCCAAAGCCAGCCAACCCCCAGCTCGCCGGCACGTTGCTGCTCAAGTGGCACTTCCACCCGGACCATTGGGGACAGGGCTTGCGCCACCGGGGACAGACAGACCAGTACTACAACGCCGTATGCGAGCTGTATGAGGGCCTCAACTCCAGTTCCTAGCCCGTCCCCTTCCAAAGCCGTTTCCACCAGGAGCGCTCCGGCTCCGGCACGGCAGGAGCCTCCTCGACCCGGGCCGCACGCCGCCCGCGCCAGCGCTGCACTTCCTCCTCCACGTCACGGGTCTTGGTGATCACCGGAGGTCCGCCCTGCAGCTGGCGGCGGGCGTCGACCACCCGCCGGTTGAAGTCCTGGAGGAGGTCCCGGACCTGCTGCTCCGTGTACTGGGCATCCAGCTTGGTGTCAAGTTCGGCGTCCTCGCTGCGGAGCAGGATGGCCGCCGGGCCCAAACCGCTGATGTTCTCGCGCTGGATCAGCCCTTTGACCCACCAGTCGGGGTCGTAGGATTCCCCCAGCCCGGGAATCGGCTTGCCCGCATACTTGAGGTTGTCGAATTTGCCCTGTGCCATGGCGTCCCGGACCAGGTATTCCGCGCGGGCGGCGTCGTTGACTTTTTTGCGTTTCTCCCGTTCCTGCGCGTCAAGGTCATCCAGCGCGGCTTCCTCCTCGGCGCTGATGCCGGCACCGCGGTAGGAACGCAGCTCGGCTGCCCGCTCCAGCCGCTTCCGGAAATCCCCTGCGCCGCCGCCCATTGCTGCCACCGCCTTCCCTCGCTTGGTCCCACCTTCCAGTATTCAGGGCACGGCTGACACGTTCAACGCCTCAGGTGAGGGCACGACGGCGGGACGTCCCGCCGTCGTCGGCTCACCTGGCGCTGTGGAAAGGTTGGCTGCAAGGTTCCCTGCTGATGCTGGGGAATCAGGCGTTCGCGTGTTCGGCGAGGATGCTGTCGATCTGGCCGATAGCCTCCTTCATGCCCTCCTCCATACCCATCTCAATCATTTGTTCCAGCTGTTCCTCGGATTCGAAGATGGACTGGATGGTCATACGGGTGCGCTCCCCCAGAGGTTCGAGGGTGACGGTGGCATGGGAGGTGCCGTACTCGCCGGTGGGATTGCCGTCGTTGTCGGCGAACCCGTCGTTGAACTGCAGCTTCCGCGGAGGCTCGATGGAGGTGAATTCCCACCAGCCGTGGGCCTTGTCCCCTTCGGGCCCGGTCATGTAGTAGCTTGCGCGGCCGCCCGGCACGAAGTCATGCTTGTAGAACGTGGCGGGATAGGTGGGCGGCCCCCACCAGCGCTCCAGCTGGCGCGGGTCCTCCCAGAGCTGCCAGACGCGCTCCACCCCGGCGTCGAACTCGGCCACCAGGGTGAGGCTCAGCGCCTCGGGGTTCTTGTTGGAACTGATGACTGTCATGGCAATGCCTTCCTAACCTTCAGTGAGAATCCGGGCTATCCGGTCGGCCCGCTGCCGCCAGATTTGTTCATATTCGTCGAGCAACCGCCGGGCTTCCTGCACTCCTTCGTGGTTGCCCCGCACGATCTGCTCCCTTCCGCGCTTTTCCTTGGTGACCAGGGATGCGCGCTCCAACACCGCCACATGTTTTTGTACGGCGGCAAAACTCATGGCGTAGAGGGCTGCGAGACCCGAGACGGAGTACTCCCCCCCGGTGACCCGGCGGATAATGTCCCGGCGTGTGGAATCGGCCAACGCCTGGAAGAGGCGGTCTGTTTCGGTTTCGCGGAGCTGATCTACAACCATTTGGTTGTAGATTAGTCCCGCCACGGGCATGCGTCAATGGTTTTTGACGGGGACGCGCCCCCTGCGTGGAAGACTGTGGCCGTACCGGTATCTTGGGGCGCATGAGCATCTATCTCGCCGGGGCAGGCCCGGATGCGCTGGCTTTTCCGGACGTCTTTGACAGGTTCGCAACGGACGTCCGGGAGCGTGCAGGGCAGGGCCAAACTGCCCGCGTTGCCATCGCAGTGCACCACCAGGGCGGAAACCTGCAGGAGATCTTGAAGGGTTACGCGGAACCCCTGCACGCCAGGATCAATTGCGAAGCTGTGGCTGTTTCCCTGGAGCCGGGCAGGCCGGCTGATCCGGCCGCGTTTGAAGGCGTTCATGGCATCGTGGTGGGCGGCGGTTTGACGCCCGGCTACTGGGAGGGCCTGCGCCCTGCAGCCAGCGCCATCTCCAGTCTGGCCACTGCCGGCTTACCGTACCTGGGGTTTTCCGCCGGGGCCATGGTTGCGCCGCGCCTGGCGCTGATCGGCGGATACCGGATCAACGGGGTGGAGGTTTGCGGGGAGGAGTGCTCCGAAGGCCTGGATCCGGTGGATATGCGCGAGGGACTGGGGCTGGTCCCGTTCGCGGTGGACGTTCATGCTGCCCAGGCCGGCACGCTGAGCAGGGCCGTGGGAGCCGTGGCGGCTGGCCTGGCGGAGCGGGTCGTCGCCGTCGACGAGAACACAGCGGTGGTGCTGGAATCAGTGGGAGGCGAGGGTTACGGGGTGATCGGCACCGGCAACTGCTGGGACATTTGCCGTGAAGGCGGGACCGCCGTCGTGTCCGTCCGGACGGCTGGCTGATGGCCCCTCTTCCCTGATCGGTCCTCTTGGCCCTGCCGCATAGCCAGGGAGGTTTGGGTCAGGAATCGAAGTGGGTCTGGACGGTGCTGCCGGACAGTTGCTCGATCAGCTCTTTCGCGACGTCCCGCAACTTTCGGTTGCGGTTGCTGGAGACCTTGGTGAGGATCGCCATGGCCTGCTCCTGGGAACACCTGTTCTGCGCCATGATCACGCCGCAGGCCAGGTTGATTGCGGTCCTGCTTTCCAAGGCAGCTTCGAGGTCATCTGCCCGGTTTTGGGCGGTGTCGATGCGGACGGAGAGGTGCAGGGTGTTGTGGGCAGCTGCGGCGAATCCTACCGCCTTGTCGTAGACGTCGGCGGTAAAAGCACCAGGTCTGGTGGCGAAGAAGTTCAGGGCAGCACGTGCGTCACCGCTGATCTCCAGCGGCACACCCAAGGTGCTGTGGACGTTATGCCCCATCAGCTGTCGGTTCAACGGTGGCCAGCGCGGGTCCTTGCTGACATCGTCAATAATGACCGGAGTCATCTCCTGCAGGGCCCTTATGCACGGACCATCGCCCACAGCCTGCTCGATATGGTCAAGCTCGACGGCGCGTTCGCTGCTGCCGGCCGCGGTAGCGGGACGTCGGCGGAGCTTCAGGGTAACGGCGCACTCGATCGCATCACCGGCGGCTTCAGATACTGCCGCCGCCGCCAACCCTGACAGTCCGGACAGGAATTCAACGGCATTCCCGGCACCCACCAGGAGGTCCTGGAGGTCCTGGTTGTTCTCGTTGTCGGCAGCATTCAACATGGGTTACATCATACGGACCCCCGCCCCCCAGGGTCAGCCTTGCCGCAATTACTTGCCGCGGCACCAGCAGCACCGGTAACGCCGGAGCAGCAGTCAGTGCGTCGAAACCAGCATTCCAGAAAGTCGCTATATCAGAAATGGGCAGAACCGCGTAGTGTCAAAGGTAGGAGATTTCGGGATGGGGGACAGGGTCCGGAGGTTGAATGCACCGGCCGTCCCGCGCCAAGAGCGGCGGCCACCAGTCGGGATCCGCAACTCCGGGCGTAATCAGGGATCGAGGCCTCATGGCCGCAAACCATCCACCACCGGTCTTTGACGAGCGCCGAGACTTTCTGCCAGAGGGCGCCTTCATCCTCCACGGCACCGCGTTACGCCAGCCTCCGGCTGAGGCCGCCCCCGCGGAGGGAAGGCTATGAACGCCGACTGGACCGGCGGCCCGGACAACCTGCTGGAGGCAGACGAGCAGCGGCGGGCAGTGGCCCAGCGTTTCCGCCAAGGGGAGGTCCCGCTGATCAAACTGTGGACGTATTACTACGGTTTGGGCGGTGATGCCGACGAGATGTCGCTGGACGCCTACCTCAACGAGGCCCTTCACCTGCCGGCCGCTCAGGTGGGGCTGATCTCCACTGCCATGACCGAATTAAGCTCGGATGGGGACGAATGACCGGCAATGAGGGCCCGGCCCGGAATCTTGACGGCCCGGCGTCGCCAGCAACCGCTCCCCCGTTCGAACAGCTGGTGTTGGAAAGCCGGGACATCCAGGCGTTCCTCACGGAGTTGGCCATCCTGGCGTCTTCGCGGCTTTCCGCCCCGGGCAACACCATCCACAGCGGGGTCACCGTCCTGCGACACAGAAAGCCCGAGGCGGTGGCCGCAAGTGATGCCGCGGCCAAGGCGCTCGACGAGCTGCAGAACGGATTTGGCCAAGGCCCCTGCCTCACCGCCCTCCGGCGTAAGACCACACTCCTGGTTCCCGACCTGGCTGCCGAGAGCCGCTGGCGGCCCTACCTCCGAACCGCCATGGAGCATGGCGTGTCGTCAATCCTCGCGGTCCCGCTTAATCTTGCAGGGGATGCCGAAGCTGTGTTGAATTTCTACTCGGGTTGCAGCAACGGGTTCACCAGCGAGGATGTGGCAACGGCGGAGATGTTCGCAGGGCAGGCCGCGAGTTCCCTGCGGCTGATCCTGCGGATCACGCAGCTCAGCGAAGCCAGGAACGATCTGTCCGCCGCCATGCAGTCCCGCACCGTGATTGACATGGCCATCGGGGCAATCATGGCCCAGAACCGCTGCGACCGGGACACCGCCTTCAACATCCTGACCCGCACCTCAAGCGCCAGGAACGTCAAGCTTCGTGAGGTGGCCGCAATCGTCATCACGTCCATTTCCGGTGAACGAGGGATCGGCACGCACATCGACGAGTAGCCGTGGTCCCGCTCACACGTGACGAGATTCACGTGCAATAAAAGCCGCATTTGGTTGAGTACTCCCGTTCCGCATGGGCACTATTGATGGGCAGGGCCGGAAACCATCCGCCCTAAACATCCTGGTGACGCAACGAGGCCCACCGGTGAGCGCAGGCCACCGACCCTCCGAGCGCGGACAGGCCACCGCCGGCGAGAAAACCGGCCAGACAGGAAAGTACTGAACAATGACGTTTAACACTGCCGAATCCGTGACGCTGAAAATCTGGGACCGGGCGTCGCTCCATGAGACCCTCGATTCCGCGGTCTCCGACCTCTCCTCGCGCCACAACACCACCACCTGCCGCATCGCCGTCACCTGCAGCGGGCCCAACACCTTCACGCTCAGCGTGCGCGGGGACCAGCCGGCGCTGGCGCTGTAAGCAGCCCCACTAAAAGGACGCGGACGACGGCGGGACCCACCCGCCACTGTCCGCGTCCTTTTTGCTGCCAACTGACCTGCCACATCGAACGGAAACGCCGACCGGCGTAGCATTCGTCAGGTAGGCGCGGAAGGACGGGGAGACAGATGGATAGGGTGCAGCACCAGGCCAACAGGTTCAGTCCCGACTCCTTGGCGTTGCCCGTCATCCAGGCACCGATGGCGGGCGGACCCTCCACCCCGCACTTGGCGGCAGCGGTCAGCTCCGCCGGCGGGTTGGGCTTTCTTGCGGCGGGCTACAAGAGCGCCGCAACCATGCGTGCAGAGATCGGGACCGTCCGGTCGCTCACAAGGCAGCCCTTCGGCGTCAACCTGTTTGTGCCGCAGCCGTCAGTCATCAGCCCCGAAGACCTTCAGCGGTATGCCGCTTCCCTGGCCCCGGATGCTGAACGTTTCGGAGTGAGCCTGGGAGAGCCGAAGCATGACGATGATGGCTGGGACCAAAAGCTCGAAGCAGTACTGGAGCTCGCACCGGCTGTTGTTTCCTTCACCTTCGACTTCCCGGAATCGGCCGTGGTGGACGAACTCCACCAGCGCGGGGTGTACGTGATCGCCACGGTCACCGGCCGGGAAGAAGCCCTTAGGGCGCTGGCGGCGGGCGCCGACGCCCTCTGCGTGCAGGGCCCCGAGGCCGGCGGCCACCGCGGCACCTTCACGGCCGATGCACCCCCTCCGCTGGTGCCTCTTCACGGCATCCTGGGAGAGCTCTCCGACCTGGAGGTGCCCCTCATCGCGGCCGGCGGCATCGCCACTGCCGAGCACACCCGGGCTGCGCTCGCCGTTGGCGCCGCAGCAGTCCAGGCGGGAACCGCGTTCCTTTGCGCTGATGAAGCCGGTACCAAGCCCGCGCACCGGACCGCGTTGTCGTCGTCGGAGCGTTTCACCACTACGGCCATCACCCGCGCCTTCTCTGGCCGCAACGCGCGAGGCCTGCACAACGAGTTCATGCGCCGCCATGACGGCGACGCCCCTTACGGTTACCCGGAAATCCACCACCTCACCACTCCCCTGCGCGCCGCATCCGCGGCCGCCGGGGAGCCGGACTGGCTGAACCTGTGGGCTGGCATCAATTACCGGAACTGTGCGGAGGGACCGGCTGCATTGATTCTGAAAAGCCTCGCCCCGTAAAGGCTTGGCACGTACGGCTTGGCCCGCCGTCGTCCGCTTGTTAAAGCCCGACGGCGGACCGGCCCCCCTGTGGGAACCGGCCCGCCGAACGTTGGCGGTGCCTTAGAGGGTGGCGGTGTCGATCACGAACCGGTACCGGACGTCCGAGGCGAGGACGCGCTCGTAGGCATCGTTGATCTTCTCAGCCGGGATGACCTCAATTTCTGCGCCCAGGCCATGCTCGGCGCAGAAGTTGAGCATCTCCTGGGTTTCACGGATGCCGCCGATCATGGAGCCGGCGAAGGACCGGCGGCCGCCGATCAGTGCGAAGGCGTTGACGGGAAGCGGCTCGGCGGGAGCGCCGACGTTGACCAGTGCGCCGTCGAGCTTCAGCAGGCCCAGGTAGGAGCTGATGTCGAGTGAGGCGCTGACGGTGTTGATGATCAGGTCGAAGCTGCCCGCGAGCTCGGAGAAGGTGTTCTCGTCGCTGGTAGCGAAGTAGTGGTCAGCGCCCAGCTTCAGGCCGTCTTCCTGCTTCTTCAGGGACTGGGACAGGACGGTAACCTCGGCACCCATGGCGTGCGCCTGCTTGACGGCCATGTGGCCCAGGCCGCCGAGGCCGACGACGGCAACGTTCTTGCCCGGGCCGGCACCCCAGTGCCGCAGCGGGGAGTAAGTGGTGATGCCGGCGCACAGCAGGGGTGCGGCGACGTCGAGTTCGATGCCCTCGGGGATATTCACGACGAAATCTTCAGTGACCACCACGTGGGTGGAGTAGCCGCCCTGGGTGATGGTGCCGTCGCGGTCAACGGCGCCGTAGGTGCCAACGTTGCCCTTGAGGCAGTACTGTTCCTCGCCCTTCTGGCAGTTGACGCACTCCTTGCAGGAGTTGACCATGCAGCCAACACCAACGCGGTCGCCTACTTTGTGCTTGGTCACCTCGGAGCCAACCTCGGTGACGATGCCGGCGATTTCGTGGCCGGGAACCAGAGGGTACTGCTGCGGGCCCCAGTCACCGCGGACGGTGTGGATGTCCGAGTGGCAGATGCCGGCGAACTTGATATCGATCAGGACATCGTGCGGACCCACTTCGCGGCGCTCGATGGTGGTTGCCACCAGGTCCTCCGTGGCGGACGGGGATGCATAAGCCTTGACGGTAGTCATGGTTCTCCTGTGATCTGTTGGGGGGACTTTTAAAGGTTACCGGGGTTGTTCGGGGCAAACCCCGGAAACGGCTGGGCAAGGGTGGTCCTGTTGTGCCTGGTCTTCTGAGTCCTACCTTTGGCGGACTCCATGTGGAGGGTCCTGCTGTAACTGGTTCTGGCAGAACCTCCTTAGCGTTGCACCGATCGTCGTAACGTGTTCCGTATGGATAACCGAGCCGAGGTCCGGCAGTTCCTGTCCTCCCGCCGTGGCCGCATCACACCTGAGCAGGCAGGGATCGAGCCGTACGGCGGCCGCCGCCGGGTGCCGGGGCTGCGGCGCGAGGAAGTGGCGCGGCTGGCAGGCGTCAGCGTGGACTACTACACACGCCTCGAACGTGGAAACCTCAGCGGTGTTTCGGAAAGCGTGCTGGACGCCATCGCCGGTGCCTTGGAACTGGACCGGGCCGAGCACGACCACCTCTATGACCTGGCCCGGGCAGCCAACACCTCGGGCCGAAAACGTGCCGCGAGCGCGGCCGGTTCCACACCATCCAAGGTCCGGCCGGAGCTGCAGTACCTCCTGGACGCCATCACGGAGGCCCCGGCCTTCATCGGCAACAACCGCCTGGACATCGTGGCCGCCAACACCCTTGGCACGCCCTCTACGCGGACATGTACCGCACCCCGTCCCGGCCGGCCAACCACTCCCGGTTCATCTTCCTGGACCCCCGCGCGCACAATTTCTACACGGACTGGGACCGGGCCGCCAACACAAATGTGGCCATCCTCCGGCGGGAAGCCGGCCGCAATCCGCACGACAAGGGCATTGCCGAACTCATCGGGGAACTGTCCATGCGCAGCGACGAGTTCCGCACGCTGTGGGCTGCGCACAACGTCCGGCGCCATTACGCCGGGACCAAGTTCTTCCAGCACCCCGTTGTGGGACTGCTCGAGTTGAACTACCAGGTCCTCGGGCTGGAAGAGGACCCGGGGCACACCCTCACCGTCTATCCCGCCACCCCCGGCAGTCCCTCCGAGGAAGCCCTCAAGCTCCTGGCCTCCTGGGCCGTCACCGAGAACATTGTGGAAACGGCGCAGGCCAAGGTGGCTGGCTAGCAGGCTGTTTGGGCCGGTGCCGCCTGGCTTCAGGCGTCGGCGCCGGGCTCATAGCCGATGAGCCAGTGGAGCCCGTAGCGGTCGATGACCTGGCCGTCGGAGGCGCCCCAAGGCTTGGGGGCAAGGGGGTCCACCACCCGGCCGCCGGAACTGAGTTTGTTGAACCACTCGTGGAGGATTTCAGGTTCAGCGGTACCCAGCAAGGACAGCATGACGCCTTCAAGCCGGACGCTCGTGCCGCCCGGCGGGGTATCCGAGCCCGCCAAGGCAACGGTGCCGCTGAGTTCGCCGTGGGCTATGGCATCCGGAGGGCCATCCGTCCGGCCGAAATCCTCATTTGTGTGGAGGGAAAGCTCGCCGCCAAAAACAGCTGCGTAAAAGCCCAGCGCCTCACGCGCCGTGCCCGGAAAGCTGACATAAACCTGAGGTGCGGTCATTCGGCCAGCCTACAGAGGCCTTGGCATGGCGGCCTCCTTTAGGAGGTGGGGAGGCTGCTAAACGTTCGACGGCGGCCCAGGCGGCTCAGCGTCTGCCCTCCGTCGTCCTGCCAGCTCGCCGAAACGATCGACGGCCTGCTGGGCGTCACGGTACAGGGCGGGATCTGACCAGGGTGCACGCGCCCAGGCGCCCACGGCGGACAGGGCCCCGGCCAGCACAGTGGCAGGATCCTGTCCGACGGGCATTCCTTGTGCCAGGATCGCTTCCCGGTCCCTGGCCAGGGTGTCCGCCATGGTTCTGGTGCTGACCCGCTGCCAGACGTCAGAGATGCCATCCACATCCACCAGCCGCTCCCGGAGTGGCCAGTTAGCGACAAAGCGTGCCACCCAGGCCTGGTGCCGCTGCCTGTAGTCCCTTATGAACCGCCGCCTCGTCCAATTCGGGTAGGCGGTCAACACGAGCACGCATGGGACGAGGACCGCCAGCACTGCCAAGGCCCCGGCCGCTTGTCCTGCGTCCCCGTTCTGAACAGCATCGCTGTAGAGTCCAAGCATCACTCCACCGGTAATGCAGCCCAGGATCCAGGTGACGCCCAGGATCGTGCTGCGACGTCCCTGCGCCTTGGTGGGGTGGAGGGCCGGAGCCGGTTCGGCGGCAGCAAGCGCCCTGGCTTCAGTAAGGCCGGTGTTCAGGAGTTTGCTGGTGCCCGCGCCGGGAAGGCCTGATTTGTCCGGCACGTCCACATAGACCGGCGGCAGGCCCGTCAGGTCCTGCAAAGCGTGGTTGGTTATCGCACCCATATTCCCCCATTACCCCGGTACCGACTCGCCTCCGAGAGTCTACGGTTAGCCGGGCACCACGAGGGTAATCCTTAGACTGACCAGTGCATGTTTTATGCCCGGACTGATGGAGGAGTGAAAGAAGATGAGTGGAGTAGTTGTTGTAGGTGTGGATGCAAGCCCGTCCGCACGGAAGGCTGCAGAAGTGGCGTTGGACCTCGCTCAGTCGCTCGGAGCGTCACTCCATGTGGTGACCGCCTTTGAGTTGGAGAATGCCGAAACCTTTGGCGTGGGCTCGGACAAGGTGAGGATCTCCAACGCCGACAGCTCGGAGATGGTGGCCAAGTCCCTGGGAGGTTCCCGGCCCGGAGTGGAGATCACCCACTTCGCAGCACGCGGCAAGCCCGCGGATTCGCTGATCAAGGAGGCCATCCGCCTGGACGCCCGGGTGATCGTGGTGGGCAACCGCAGGATGCGCGGTATCGGCCGGCTCCTGGGCAGCGTCGCCAACAGCGTGGCGCACAACGCCCCGTGCGATGTGTACATCGCCAACACCTACGAGGACTGAGCCGACGCCTCAAGAAGGTGGGCGGACGACGGCGGGACCTCCCGCCGTCGTTCGCCCACCTTCTGCTTTGGCTGTGTGGTCAGGCGCCGTACTCCTCGTCGGTGACGTGGTCGAGCCAGGTCACAACCTGCCCGTTCCCATCGGCTTCCTGCATGGCGACGTGTGCCATGAAGCGCTCCGGGGCGGCACCGTGCCAGTGCTCCTCCCCCGGCTCGATGTAAACCACGTCGCCGGGACGGATCTCCTGGACATCCCCGCCGCGCCGCGCCACCAGCCCGATGCCATCGGTGACGTAGAGGGTCTGGCCCTTGGGGTGGTGGTGCCAGGCCGTGCGGGCACCGGGGGCAAACCGGACGTGCGCACAACCGATCGCTGACTGCTCATCGGGGTTCCGGATCCCATCGATCTGCACTGTTCCGGTGAACCATTCCTTCGGCCCGGCCCCGGTCTGCCCGCCGCTCTTCGTGTACTTCATGTTCTCCTCCTGCTATCTCTTATTGGCAAAATCTGTGGTTGCTCACGCGGTCTTGCCTGTGACCCGCGCTGTCACGAACGCGAGGACAGACGCGGCCGCGAGTACGGCTGCACCCACCAGGAAGGCGCCGCCATAGCCGGCGGAATCGAACAGCACGCCGCCCAGGGTTGATCCGACGGCGATCGAGGTTTGAACCACAGCAACCATCAGGCCCCCACCGGCCTCAGCGTCGTGCGGCATGGCCTTCGCGATCCAGCTCCACCAGCCGACGGGCGCGGACGTGGCCAACAGGCCCCACAGACCCAGGAGAACCACGACGGTGGCCAACCAGCCGCCGGTGGGAACGAGGACAGCGGCGATGACCGCCATAAGCGCGGGAATGATGACCAGCGTCCGATACAGACCCGTCCCCAGGAACCGGCCAATCAGCATGGTGCCGGCAAAACCCGCCGCACCGATGACCAGCAGGACCAGGGACACGGTGGCCACGTCGACGCGGGTCACCGTTTCCAGGAACGGGCGGACGTAGGTGAACAGAATGAACTGCCCCATGAAGAAGGAACCACAGGCTGCCATGCCCCACGCGACCGGTGCGCTCCTGAGCTCCCTGAAGATCCCGAAGACACTTCCGGACGCCTGGGTGCGCTTCTCCGCCTTCATCGAGGGCAGGCTGATCCACTGCCACACCAGAGCGAGCACGGCCACCGGCACCAGGCAGAAGAACGCACCGCGCCATCCGATGACAGAACCCAAATAACTTCCCAGCGGCGCAGCCAGGACCGTGGCGAGGGCATTTCCGCCATTGAAGACCGCCAGGGCACGCGGCACCTGGTGGGCCGGCACCAGACGCATGGCGGTCGCGGCCGACATTGACCAGAATCCCCCGATGACCACACCAATGAGGGCGCGGCCGACCATGAAGAGCAGGTACCCCGGCGCCGCGGCCACCAATGCCCCGGAAACCGCCATCAGACCGGTGAGGCCCAGCAACAGGGTCCTGCGGTTCAAGTTTCGGGCAAGCGTGGAGACTGACAGGCTGGTCAGGACGGCAAAGACACCGGAAATCGCGATTCCCTGCCCCACCATTCCCTCGGAGACCTGGAGTTCGGCGGCCATCGGCGTGAGCAGGCTGACGGGCATGAATTCGGAGGCTATCAGCGCAAAGACGCAGAGCGACATGGCGTAAACGCCGCCCCAGTTGGCCGGGTGGTGCCCGGGGCGGACGGTTTCCTGGGGCGCACTGGTACTGGTGACGGTTGTTTCGGAGGCCATGTCCTCCATCAAACAGGGCCCTCAAAGTCCTAGCGAGGGCCCTGCTGAAACGGGTTTTGCCAGGACCCCCTTACGGCAGCAACGCTCCGGACGGAACCTCCCGGCGTCGTGCGTTGCCTTTTGCCGGCGGCTGCGGCTTGTACACCCACGCCACCAGCACCACGGAGATGATCATCAGCAGGAACCAGGCCACCAGTTTCTCCAGGCCCACGGGGTGCCAGCCGCCAACTTGGCTGGGGTAGAGCCAGGCGCCGGACCAGGTGGCGATGTTCTCGGCGAGCCAGATGAACAGCGCCACCAGCAGGAACGAGACCGCCAGCGGCATCCGGAACTCCCGCCGGAACACGCGGAAGTGCATGACACACCGGCCAAAGATCACCACGACGGCGGCGAGCAGCACCCAGCGCAGGTCCCAGATGTAGTGGTGGGTGAAGAAGTTGGCGTAGATCGCCGCGGCGAGGATGGCGGTGACCCAGCGCCGGGGGTACGCCGCGAACCGCAGGTCGAAGAGCCGGTAGACGCGCACCATGTACGAGCCCACGGCGGCGTACATGAACCCGCTGAAGAGCGGCACGGCGCCGACACGCAGGAACCCTTCGGCCTCGTAGGACCAGGAACCCATGTCCGTCTTGAACAGCTCCATCACCGTCCCCACCAGGTGGAACAGGACAATGACCCCGCAGCTCCCGCAGGGTTTCAAGTTTGAATGCCACCATCAGGATTTGGATTACGACGGCGGCGATGGTCAGGAAGTCGTTTCGCGCCAGCCCGGCGGAGTCCGGGTACCAGAGCCTGGCCGCCATCAACACAGCCAGGAGTGCGACACCGAAAATGCACGCCCAGCCTTGCTTGAGGCCGAAGACCAGGAACTCGGTGAGTTTGGCCCTGGCACCGCCGGCAGGGGCCGTAGCCAGGAAGCGGCGGGCGCGTTCGTCGATCCGCTGCTCCACGGGGGTTGAGCTAAGCACTGATCCCCTGACGCTGGCTTGGGTGGCGGTTCCCCCGCAGGTCCTTTTCCAGTTCCGCCAGGCAGTAGTCCTTGAACCAGTGCCTGATGCCCTGCGGGAGCCTGGGGTAGGCCACCGCAAGGATGCGCCATGTCCGGTCGAACCTGCGCTGCTGGCGGTCACTCCAGGCAAGCCCATAGTCAGTCCGCAGCTGGGCGGGAAGGAGCCCGGCGGTGAGGAACCTCGCGAAAGGCATGATGGCGCGGTACCAAAGTGCTGTGTGCCTGGGAAAAAGCAGGCCGCGTCCAACGCGCACCCCTTCTTCGTCGGCATGGAGGGCGGCGAGCTGCTCCTCCCAGTACCGGCCGAACTCTGCCCTGTCCTTCGGCCACATGTCCGGCGGAAGCTGCAGGGCGGTCCCGATCCGTGCATAGTCCTGGTACATCGCGTCTGCGGCGTCGTCGTCGAGCGGGCCGCGGATCTTCTCGGTGATGGTGCGCGCTGTGTCGTAGAGCGTGGCCGCTACCCAAAGCTGCAGCGCAGGCTCGTAGGCGTTGTAGCCGCCGGTGGATTCATCGGCAGTACGGCGCACCGGCACGTGGGCCTGGTTCACCCGGCGGCGGACTTCCCGGGCCTGTTCCTCGGTTCCGTACATGATGGCGTAGACGTAGGTGAGCGTTCCCTTCAACCGGTTGACGGGCCGTTCGGTGAACGTGCTGTGTGCCGCCACGCCGCGACCGACGGCGGGGTTGGCAAGCTGCAGCAGAATAGCCCTTCCTGCCCCGGCGAGCAGGATGCCTTCCGCCCGATAATCGGCAACCCGCTGCACCATGTGAACAGGCTACCGGAGGGGCCGGACGGTGGGTGGGGCCCTTCGGCCCGTTGCCCTTCCGCCCTGCCGCGGTTAGCGGTCCGTCATTTACTACCCATGCCCGCGTGCGGGCCGCAGCGAGGTGATCATCTGCTTGATGTCCGCGAACTCAGCAGTATCCCGGTACTTCCTTGCCTGCTCAAGGTAGGGCAGCGACGGGTCGCCGGGCGTGGTGTTGTTGGAGGGGTCGTAGAACGCGCCGAACATGGCAGCGTTCGGCGGCCACCTGAAGAACTGGAAAATGGGGCAGGCGTCCGGCCCGCCTGGCACCGGGCCGGAGGTGATGCCGTAGCCTGCCGCCGGGGTGTTGGGCGGACCCGGGGTGGCGGCGTTCCCGCGCGTCTCGAAAATGAACTGCGGCACCGCACCGTCCTGGGCCAGCGCCGGGATGTCCGCGCTGTCCAGGACTTCGTACGGGTACCTCTCGGTGCACGTGGATCCGGTGGCCATGTTGGTGCGCAGCGTCGCCATCACCTTTCCGGCCTGGTTCCGGACCTCCGCGAACGCCCCGCCTCCTTCGGCCAGTTCCCCTGCCGGATCCTTGACGCTCCATGCGGCCGGCAGGTCGAACGCCATGGTGCCGTCCGCCGTCGTAAACGTGGTCCACTCAGCCGCGGAAGTACTGGCCGGCCCGGTCGGGTACGGCGTTGAAGGAACGTCCGACGGCGTTGGCGCGCCAGGTGTTCCCGTCGCCGTTGCCGGGGTGCCGGCAGGGCCGGACGCTGACGGCGTTGCCTGCGGGCTTCCCAGCTGTGGCGAACACCCGGCAAGGGCGATGGTGACCACGACAAGGGCAGCTGGAAACCTGTGCACCACACCCTCCTTGGGCCGGACGTTGACCCTTTAAGTGTGCCGCCGTCCTGCCGGGCGGAGGAGGGCCGGAAGGCCTGCCCTCCCCCGCCGGGGTTGACGGTACCGCCCTGGGGTTGGCGCTACCGCTCCAGCAGCGACACGTCCCGGACGGCACCCTTGTCTGCGGAAGTCGCCATCGCGGCATAGGCACGCAGTGCGGCGGAAACCTGCCGGTCCCGGTCCTTGGGCTTGTAGCCACCGTTCACCAGGAGTTTCTCGCGGCGTTCTTCAAGGACGTCATCGGAGACCTCCAGCTGCATGGATCGCTGGCTGATGTTGATGCTGATGACGTCGCCGTCCTCCACCAGGGCGATGGTGCCGCCGGAGGCGGCCTCCGGCGAGATGTGCCCGATCGACAGGCCGGAGGTGCCGCCGGAGAAGCGGCCGTCAGTGATGAGTGCGCACTTCTTGCCCAGGCCGCGGCCCTTGAGGAACGACGTCGGGTAGAGCATTTCCTGCATGCCCGGACCGCCCTTGGGGCCTTCGTAGCGGATGACCACCACGTCGCCTTCCTTGACCTGCTTGTTCAGGATCTTCTCCACGGCCTCGTCCTGGGACTCGCAGACCACGGCCGGGCCGGAGAAGGTCCAGATGGACTCGTCCACGCCCGCGGTCTTCACCACGGCTCCGTCGACGGCCACGTTGCCGCGCAGCACGGCCAGGCCGCCGTCCTTGGAGTAGGCGTGCTCCACGGAGCGGATGCAGCCTTCTGCAGCGTCGGTGTCCAGCGAGGTCCACTCGTTCGACTGGGAGAACGCGGTGGAGGAGCGGACGCCGCCGGGGGCAGCGTGCCACAGGGCCTTCGCTTCCTCCGTGGCCTTGCCGCCGCGGATATCCCAGTCGTCAAGCCAGCCGTCCAGGTCGGCGGAGTGCACGGAGTGGACGTCCTTGTGCAGGAGGCCGCCGCGGTTCAGCTCACCCAGCAGGGCCGGGATGCCGCCCGCGCGGTGGACGTCCTCCATGTAGTAGGTCTTGTCTTTGGCGACGTTCGGGGCCACCTTGGCCAGGCAGGGAACCTGACGGGACTTGGCGTCCATCTCGGCCAGGCCGTAATCCACGCCGGCCTCCTGGGCCGCGGCCAGCAGGTGCAGGATGGTGTTGGTGGAGCCACCCATGGAAATGTCCAGGGCCATGGCGTTGTCGAAGGCCTTCGCAGTGGCGATGGAGCGCGGCAGCACGGAGTCGTCGTCGCCGTCGTAATAGCGCTTCACCAGCTCGACGACGGTGCGCCCGGCTTTCTCGTACAGCGCCTTCCGCGCGGTGTGGGTGGCCAGCACGGAGCCGTTGCCGGGCAGGGCCAGGCCGATGGCCTCGGCAAGGCAGTTCATGGAGTTGGCAGTGAACATGCCGGAGCAGGAACCGCAGGTGGGGCAGGCGTTCTCTTCGATGAGGTTGATGTCCGCATCGGAGATGGATTCGTCCACGGCGTCGGCGATCGCGTTCACCAGGTCCAGGGAGCGGACGGAGCCGTCGGTCAGGGTCACGCGGCCGGCCTCCATGGGGCCGCCGGAGACGAAGACCACGGGGATGTTCAGGCGCAGGGCTGCCATGAGCATGCCGGGGGTGATCTTGTCGCAGTTGGAGATGCAGACCAGGGCGTCGGCGCAGTGGGCGTTGACCATGTATTCCACGGAGTCGGCGATCAGGTCCCGGGACGGCAGCGAGTAGAGCATGCCGGAGTGGCCCATGGCGATGCCGTCGTCCACGGCGATGGTGTTGAATTCGCGCGGCACGGCGCCGGCGGCGAGGATCGCGTCGGACACGATCCGGCCCACGGGGGCCAGGTGGGTGTGGCCGGGGACGAACTCGGTGAAGGAGTTGGCCACGGCGATGATCGGCTTGCCGATGTCGGAGTTGGCGACGCCGGAGGCGCGCAGCAGTGCGCGGGCTCCGGCCATGTTGCGGCCGTGGGTGACTGTTTTAGAGCGGAGTGCAGGCATGCTTACCATCCTGCGGGTTCGGCCCCCGCGGTGGAAGACAGCGCTGCTACTAGTAGTAGAAGTACCAGAGTAATAGTATTTGCGGGTGAACAATCCCGGGCGGCGCAAAGAACTCGGCCTTTTCCTAAGGGCCCGCCGCGACCAGGCGCTGCGGGCCGACTATGGCCTGCCGCCCGTCGGCCGCACGCGGGAGCGGGGGCTCCGGCGCGAGGAGGTGGCCTTCCTTTCCGGCGTCAGCGTGACCTGGTACACCTGGCTGGAGCAGGGCCGGGACATCAGCCCCTCCCGGCAGGTCCTCGAAGCGGTCAGCCGGGCGCTGCACCTTTCAAGCACGGGCCTTGGCTACGTCCTGTCCCTCGGGGGCTACGCATCCACAGCACCCGCCAGCCCGGCGGCCGACTCCGCCCCGCCCCACATTCAACGGCTGATGGATGCACTGGACCCCAACCCGTCCTTCGCCCTGTTTCCGGACTGGGGCGTGGCCGGCTGGAACAAGGCGTACGCGGCGCTTTACCCCAACATCGCCACGACGACGCCCGCGGACCGGAACCTGCTTTGGCTGGTATTCACCGACCCCTATGTCCGGAATCTGCTGCCGGACTGGGAAACAACCAGCAAACGGTTCCTTGCAGAGTTCCGGGCCGAAGCCGGGCAGCGGCTGGGCGACCCGGACATCCAGTACCAGGTGGAACGGCTCAAGGAAGCAAGCCCGGAGTTCCGGCAGGGCTGGGACCTCTACGACATCCTGGGCTTTGAGTCCCGCGAGCGCCTGTTCCACCATCCCGCGGTGGGAGTCCTGCAGCTGGAGCACCACCAGGTGTCCCCGTCGGACCGGCCGGACCTGCACATTGTGGTGTACACGCCGGCCCCGGGCAGCGACGCCGCAGCGCAGATGCAGTCGCTGCTCTCCGCCTCCAGCTAGCCGGTTTCGGCTGCGAGGTAAGCAAACGCCGCCACGGCCTGCGCCTGGGAAGCCACGCGGAGGGTGGGGTCGACGGCGGGCAGGAACGACGGCGAGTGGTTGGCAGGGATGTCGGCGTCCAGCGTGTCGTTCGCCACGGCCCGCCGGTAGGTTTCCGGGGGCACGGAGCCGACCACCCAGTAGACGTACGGGATGCCGAAAGCGTCAGGGATGCGGCTGAAGTCCTCGGACGCCGTCTGCGGGGCGGTGCGGTAGACGGCGTCCGCCCCGAACGTCCGGGTGAAAGCCGCCGTGACCCTGGCATTGGCCTCGGGATCGTTGCTGGTCAACGGGTACTGGTCGTAGTACTCGAACTCCGGATCCTGCGGGGAGCCCGCAGCTGCGCACTCGCCTCGCACGATCCGCTCGATGGCGGCGATCATGGCGGCGCGGGTCGCCATGCTGTAGGTCCGCAGGTTGAGCAACAGTTCCGCCCGGTCCGGGATGATGTTGGCCGTGGCTCCGGCGCTCACCGAGCCAACAGTCAGCACTGCGAACTCCCCTGGAATCGTTTCGCGGGACACCACAGTCTGCAGGCGGAGGACGATCGAGGCGGCGAGCACCACCGGATCCACGGACTTGTGCGGCATGGAGCCGTGGGCGCCGCGGCCGTGGATAGTAATCCGCACAGAGTCGCCGGCCGAGAGCACCGGACCCGGGGTGGTGCCGATCGTTCCAGCCTCGGTGGGCATGACGTGCTGGGCCAGCGCGACGTCCGGCCGCGGGATCCCTGCGGCCAGGCCGTCGTCGAGCATTGCCTGCGAGCCCGCCGCCGTCTCTTCCGCCGGCTGGAACAAGGCAACGTAGGTGCCCTGCCAGGCGCCCCGGTGTTCGGCGAGGTATTTCGCCGCGCCGAGGAGCGCCACGACGTGCATGTCATGCGCGCACGCGTGCATCACCCCTGGGACGGCGGAGGCGTAGCTGGCGCCTGTGGCCTCGGTGACCGGCAGCGCGTCCATGTCCGCCCGGGCCAGGACGCAGGGACCGGCGCCGTTGGCAAGAACGCCCACGACGCCGGTACCGCCAAAGTGCCGGACGTCAAAGCCCCAGCCGGACAGAAGGTCCGCTGCCGCGGCGGACGTTGCGTGCTCAGCGAGCCCGAGCTCAGGATTCGCGTGGAGCCGCTCGTAGAGCGGTATTTGCCAGGCAAGTTCCTGCTCCATACCGCTGTCTGTGACATCCATGTGAGTGCTCCTCCCGGCCGGCCGTGCCCGCCCCTTCGGCCACTTTAGGCCAGCACCCCCTGCCGCACCACGGCCGGCTTGAACTGTGCACCCGCGCCCGGGAATACCGGCACGTCAATCCGCGCGTGGGTGTGGACCTCGCCGACCGTGGCCTTGGTGTGCCGGGCAATGTTCTCCATGGTGGTCACCCACATGCCATCCATCGACTTCACCCGTTCCATCAGCTGCTCCAGGGCCACGGCCTTGGAGGGCCGGCCGGAGATGAACGGGTGGTTGGTCAGGACGAAGCAGCTGCCCTGGGAGTGGTGGGCTTCGGCTTCAAGCGTCCACATTTCCAGGACCTTGGCCGGGCTCTCGATCACGCCGCTGCCCGTAACGCCGGGGTAGAAGGCGTACTGCTCCCAGTCGTCCAGGGTCCAGTCCACGGGGATCTCCACGATGTCCCGGGGATCATCGGCGGCGACGGCGAAGCGGTAGGGGGCATCGCCGTCGAGCAGGCTCGAATCGTAGAGGAAGCCGCGGTCCGCCAGCAGGCCCGGGGAGTGCCAGTTCAGTTCCCACCACGGTGCGCGGTAACCCACGGGCCGGACCCCTGCCACCTTGGCCAGGGCCTCGAGGCCGCGGTCAATGTAGCTGGCCTCGGTGGCGGCGTTGATGCCCTGCATGGGTTCGTGAAGGTAGCCGTGGTGGGCCACCTCGTGCCCGCCGTCCACGATCTGCCGGACCACATCCGGGTAGGACTCGGCTGTGAAGCCGGGGATGAAAAAGGTGGCCTGGATGTCCTGGCGGGCCAGGATGGCCAGCAGCCGGGGCACCGCGATCTTGGGGCCGTAGGACTGGTGGCTCATCAGCGACATGCGCCGGGTGCTGGTGGGATCGTGGGCGATGGTGCAGGACTCGGCGTCCACGTCGAAGGTGAAGGACGCTGCGGCCTTGAAGCCCTCGGGCCAGGTGATGGGGTGCAGGGCGTCCGCGATGGCGGGCTTGTTCACGGGAAATCCTTTCGGCGGGCGCTGGGCGCCCGCCAGGTTCTTCGGGATGGTGAGCTTAGAGGGCGGGAAGGGCGGGCGTGCTCTCCGAGCTCCCTGCTTCCGGAGCGGTCGCGCCAGGGGTGGCGTCCACCTTCTGCGTGGCGCGCGGCTCAAGTGCGAGGTAGCGGATGTGCTGCCGCGGGCCGAGGATGGCGTACACCCCGGCGCTGGTCAGGCCGCCGGCCAGCCAGGACAGGTCCCAGCCGCCCAGGGCCACGGCGATGGGGCCCTGCATGATGGGGATCAGGCCGTACATGAACAGCCACGTTGCGAAGATCCCGGCCACGAGGGAGATGACGCCGGCAAAGTTGACCACCGGCAGCCGCTTGGTGCCCACGCCGTCGAACAGGCGCTCCGGCTCACCGGGCCAGCGCTTGTCCAGCCAGAAGTAGTGCACCAGCATGATGCCGCCCCAGGCGGCCACCCATGCCACCAGGCCGATCAGCCAGGCGTCGAGGACCGCTGCGAAGTCCTCCTGGAAGATGAAGAAGACGACGGCGGCGAGCGAGAAGACGCCGACGAACAGGTTGAGCTTGCGGCGGCTGATGGAGATGTCCAGGGCCTGGGTGGCCACCGAGAACGTGTAGATGTTCAGGATGTTGGTGGCGATGGGGCCATGGAGGACCATCAGCAGCACGGGCAGCGCCATGGCGCCGAAGTTCATGACGATGAGCTTGCCGGGATCGATCTCGCCGCTGTTGGTGGCCAGGCTGGCGCCCAGGACGCCGAGCCACACCACGGGGATGAACTGGCCCAGGACTGAGGCAAGGTAGACCTTCTTCTTGGGAACGCTGGTGCTGACGAACCGGGAGTAGTCCGCTGCGTAGGTGAACCAGGTGATGCCCCAGCCGATGCCGATGGCGGTCATGACCGCGCTCATGGCGGCGATCCGCTCGGAACCTTCCAGGACGGCGCCGGCCGGTCCGGCGTAGCCCCAGTTGATGTCCATGCCGAACCATGCCACCGCGGACATGACGGCCAGGATGAGGATGGTGGGCGGCACGGTCCATTTCTCGAAGGCGGCGATGGCCTTGTAGCCGAACCAGGCAATGGCAACCTGGAGGGCCATGATGAAGGTGGCAACGCCGATCTTCCAGGCGTAGTTGGGGGCTTCCGGGTCAACCCAGCCAAGGGTTCCGAAGAGCGCCATGACCAGGTCCAGGATGATCCAAGTGTTCACCGCGCACCAGCCGATGACCAGCAGGGCCTGGATGGCGGCCGGCAGGTAGTTGCCGCGCCGTCCGAATGCGGCCCGGGCCAGGACCATGCCGGTGGCTCCGGTCTTCTGGCCCAGGAGGACGAAGCAGCCAAAGAGCAGCATGCCGATCAGGTTGCCCAGCACCAGGACGGTAATGGTGTCCGCGAGTCCGAGTCCCAGCTGGATACCGAGTGCCCCCAGCACCCAGTTGATGGGTGCCAGGTTGGC
This sequence comes from Pseudarthrobacter defluvii, assembly GCF_030816725.1. Classification (NCBI taxonomy): domain Bacteria; kingdom Bacillati; phylum Actinomycetota; class Actinomycetes; order Micrococcales; family Micrococcaceae; genus Pseudarthrobacter; species Pseudarthrobacter defluvii. The sequence continues at coordinate 406,472 of NZ_JAUSYG010000001.1, read as the reverse complement.
GCCCGCCCAGATCCAGAACTGGCCGGATACCTTGCGTGTGCGTGCTGATTCGGGGATGGGCTGCAGCCAGGCTTCATGGTCCACGGCGCTGTGGTCCTGTGTGGCCTGGTCAGGTTGGCCGTGCGTGGCTGTTGAAAGCTTTTCTTGCATGGGGGCCTCCGTGAGGTGGATAAGTACAAACAAGGCTATGTGGCCCTCATCACAACCAACAAGATACAATCTGTCGAACAAATTCTTCTTCTACGTTACGGACTGTCGTGTCAGTGTTTCTTGGCGAAATACTCGCCCACCCTGCCCTAGCCGCCGCCAATCCGGTCCTCCATCCCGCGGGCGCGGATGCCGATGCCCAGCCGGTTCGTTGGGTCCATTCCAGCGAGGTGCTGGATATCGCCCCCCTGCTCCGCGGCGGCGAGCTGCTGCTGTGCGGCGGAATCACGCTGGCTACGGCCACGCCCTCCAAGCGCGAGGACTATGTGCACGAACTGGCCCAGCGCGGCATCGCCGCGCTGGCCGTTGAGACCGGCGGCGCGCTGCCTGAAATTCCGCCGGAGATGCTGCAGAAGGCGGAGGAGTACGGTCTGCCCGTCGTTGAGCTGCGCAAGGTGGTGCCCTTTGTGGGCGTCATGCAGGCCATCAACTCCATGCTGGTCAGCGAATCGGTGGGGCACCTGCAGCAGGCCGATGCCGCCACCCGCGCCATGGCTGCCGAGCTGGCCCACGGGGCTTCACTGGACAAGATCCTGGGCGTGCTGGCAGGGATCACCGGTTCCGCGGTGAAGCTCACCTCCCCGTGGGGCGTCACCATGGGCAGCGCGGCGCCGGAGGGCTGGGGCAGCGGGGTGGGTGCGGACGCGCGGGAGGTACCGCCCAAGGAGGGAGCAGCGGACGACGGCGGTCCAGGCCAGGGCGCGCACGTGGGCTTTAACGGGACTGTTGACGGAACAGTCATCACCGTGGACATCCCCGTGCGCGGGGTCCTCATGGGGCGCCTCGAGGTGCACGTGCCGGATGTCGCGGACCCGGCGCTGGCTCAGGTGGCCGGCGAGCGCGCCGTGGACATCCTGGGCCTGGCGCTGCTGCAGCACACGCCTCCGGGACTGCACGCCCTGGCCGGCGCTGAACTGATGCGCGCTGTGCTGAATTCCGCTCCCGAGTGGCGACTTGAGCAGCTCGCCCCCGGCGCCGGCTTCCCCACGGACTCACCCCTTGTCGTGGCGGCCATCCATGCGGCGGCCCCACAGGAGCTGCGGGGCGCCGTCGAAAACTTCCTGAGCTCGGAACGGATCCCCTGCGCCGCCTATCTTGACGAGGCCGAACTGGTGGTGATGATCGGCCTGCCGTGCACCGGGACTGCCGGCGTGCGTCGGCAGCTCCTGGAATCCCTGCAGGGGCTGGAAGGTGACCATGATGCCGTGATCGCCGTGGGGCCGCCGGCAGGTGCGGTGGCGGAGGCGGCCTGGTCACTGGCGGAGGCCCGCCGCGCCCTTGAGGTCCGCCAGATCCGGCGCCGGAATCTGTCGGCGCGCAGGCGGTCAGCGGCAGCCCGCGGCCTGGTGGTGGTTGATGCCCAGGACACCGCCGTGGAGAGCCTCTCACTGACCTGCCTCGACGCCTCCGCCCGTGAGGCGTTCGTCAACCGGCAGTTGCGGGCGGTTCTGGAACATGATGCGCAGCGTCAGTCACAGCTGCTGGAGACCCTGCAGGTGTGGCTGGACTCCGGCTGCAACACCGCCCAGTCGGCACGCGAACTGCACCTGGAGCGGCAGTCGATGCACCACCGGCTGCAGCGGATTTTCGAGCTGTGCGGCGGAGATCCGCGGGGCACGGGGCGGCTGGCGGCGCTCCACCTGGCGGCCAGGATGGCAGGGCTGCCGTAACGCCCACCCGCGCCCGTTGCCTAGCTTGTTTAGCGCTGACCGCCCGTCGAAAGCATTAACTTGCCGCCCGGCCGCCCAGCCGGGTGGTCACCTTCGCGGCGGCGGCCATGCAGGCCTCGCCCAGACCCTCGAACTGCTCCTTGGACACCCGGAACCGGGGTGCCGGAATCAGGACGGCGGCCACCACATCACCGCGGTGGTCACGGACGGGCGCAGCCACGCCCACCTCGTCCATGGACGACTCACCGTAGTTCCCCGCCCATCCCCGCCGCGCAACATCCTGGAGCCGGGCCTCGTACGCTGCCAGGCCGGCGTCGTCCAGTCCCGGGAAGGTGATGGTGCCGCTCCGCAGCAACTCCCGCACCCGCTCCGCCGGCAGGGTGGACAGAAAGACCTGGACCGAGGCGCTCATGGCGTCCCGATAGCGGGCGCCGAGGGGCGTGGTGTGCTTGATCTGGTGGTGGCTGGCGATCTGCTCCACACAAATGGCCTCGTCGCCGTTCCACAGCATCAGAGCGCTCGTTTCCCCCGTTTGCTCGGTCAGCTGCCGCAGGACCGGATAGGCGACGCGGCGTTCCTCCATCTCCGCCAGCAGCGGTCCGGCGACGGCGATAAGCCCCAGTCCCAGCCGGAACCGCTTGGTTTCCGGGTCGCGTTCCACCAGGTTTTCCTGCTCGAAGGTGGCCAGGATCCGGGAGACGCTGCTCTTGTGCATCCCCACCCGGTTGGCGATTTCGGTGACGCCCAGCAGCGGCTCATCGGCGGTGAAGGTGCGCAGGACGGCGATGGCATTGACGACGACGGAGGCGCCTTTCGCATCCGGTCCGCCGTTGGTGCCGGTCCCGCTGCCGTTGCTGTCGGAAATTTTTGCTGGAGTCATGGTGGGCACCATCTTTCCCTATCGGTGGCGGCAGACGCCGAAAGCGGCGCCGTGGTCCACGGCGCCGCTTTGGCTGTTCAGTTGGTTATCCCTCGATGATGTTGTGCTCGGGACCGAACGGGAACTTGGTGATGTTCTCCACCGAGTTGTCCTCGCCGATCACCAGGATGTCGTGCTCGCGGTAGCCCCCGGCGCCCGGCAGGCCGTCAGCCACCGTGATCATGGGCTCCATGGAGACCACCATGCCCGGTTCGAGGACGGTGTCGATGTCCTCGCGCAGCTCAAGGCCGGCTTCGCGGCCGTAGTAGTGGCTGAGGACGCCGAAGGAGTGGCCGTAGCCGAAGGTGCGGTTGGCCAGCAGACCGTGGCTGATGTAGATCTCGTTGAGTTCTGCGGCGATGTCCTTGCAGACGGCGCCGGGCTTGATGAGTTCAAGGCCGCGGCGGTGCACCTCCACGTTGATGTTCCACAGCTCCAGTGAGCGTTCGTCCGGCTGGCCCAGGAAGAGGGTGCGCTCCAGGGCGGTGTAGTAGCCGGAGGTCATGGGGAAGCAGTTGAGCGAGAGGATGTCGCCCTGTTGCAGCTTGCGGGTGGTGGCCCAGTTGTGGGCGCCGTCGGTGTTGATGCCGGACTGGAACCACACCCAGGTGTCGCGGACCTCGCGGTCAGGGAAGGTCCTGGCAATCTCGTGCACCATGGCCTCGGTGCCGATCAGGGCGACCTCGTACTCGGAGATGCCCTCGCGGATGGCGTTGCGGATGGCCTCGCCGCCCAGGTCGCCGATGCGGGCGCCGTGCTTGATGACCTCAATTTCCTCGGCGGACTTGATCATGCGCTGGCGCATGGCGTCCTGGGAGACGTCCAGGAGTGCTGCGCCCGGGAACGCGGCGGCAATCTTCTCGCGGGTCAGGCCGGGGAGGAAGTCATCCTCGACGCCGATGCGGTTGGCCTTGACGCCGCGCTGGCGCAGCGCTTCCTGCAGGCCGAAGTAGAAGTTGTCCCGGCGCCAGTCGGTGTAGACGATGTTCTCGCCGTAGGAGGTGCGCCACGGCATGCCGGCGTCGATGTTGGCGGTGACGGTGACGGAGTCGTCGGCGGTGACAACCAGGGCGTAGTTGCGGCCGAACGTGGTGTAGAGGAAGTCGGAGTAGTACTTGATGCCGTGGTAGCTGGTCAGGATGACTGCGTCCAGGTCCTTGGCGGCCATGATCTTGCGGAGGCCGCCAAGGCGGCGCTCGAACTCGGCATCCGAGAACGTGAGCTTGCCCTTGGAACCGATGTGCAGGACCTTGAGGCGCTCAAGTTCGGCAATGGAGGACGCGTTGTCAGCGGTGATAGTCACGTAGGTGTGCCTTTCTAATGGGTGCCGGCTGCTGTTGTGCAGCCGGTGTTGGTTTGCGTGATGAAGGTGGTCTTAGTCGCCGGGTTGGCGTGGCTCTCTGGCTGGTCAGAGGTGCTTGAGGGGCTTCCGCGAGGTTTCGGCGGCGAACAAAACGGCCGTCAGGGATACGGCGGCTGCGGCCACGAGGTACCAGCCGGGGGCCAGCTTGCTCTGGGTCATGCCAATCAGCAGGGTGGCCATGAACGGTGCCGTACCGCCGAACAGGGCGTTGGAGAGGTTGAAACTGACCGCGAAGCCGCTGTACCGGACCTTGGTGGGGAACAGCTCGGCCAGGAAGCTGGGCAGCGTTCCGTCGTTCAGGGTGAGCATGCCGCCCAGCAGGATCTGGACCAGGACGATCACCAGAAAGTTGCCTGTATCCAGCAGCATGAAGGCGGGAACGGTCAGGAGCATGAACAGCACGGACGCGGTGATCAGCATGCGCTTGCGGCCGAAGCGGTCCGACGCGAGGCCGGTCAGGAAGATGAAGCCGATGTAACTGGCCAGGGCGATGGTGGTGGCCAGGAAGGACTCCGTGGGTCCGAAGCCCAGTTCCTCGGAGAGGTAGGTGGGCATGTAGCTGAGGATGACGTAGAAGCCGACGGCGTTGAGCAGCACCGCGCCGCAGGCGATCACCAGCTGCTTGCGGTAGGTCCGGAACATGTCCAGCGCCGGAGCCTTGGGCGCGGATTCCTCCTGGTCAGCCAGGGCACGGAAGGCTGGGGTGTCCTCTAGCTTGGTGCGGATGTAGCGGCCGATCAGGCCCATGGGGGCGGCCAGCAGGAACGGCAGCCGCCAGCCCCATTCGTGCAGCTGGTCCGTGGTGAGCACCGAGCTGAGGAGCGCCGCGATCAGTGAGCCCAGGAGCAGGCCCGCGGCGGTGCTGGCGGGGACGACGGCGGCGTAGAGGCCGCGGCGGTTGGCCGGTGCATATTCCACCAGGAAGGCGGATGCCCCGGCGTACTCCCCTGCGGCCGAGAAGCCCTGGACCACGCGGACCAGGAGCAGCAGGACCGGTGCCAGCATGCCGATGGTTCCGTAACCGGGAATGAGGGCGATGCAGAAGGTGGAGACGGACATGATGACGATGGACAAGGACAGAGCCTTGCGCCGGCCGAGCTTGTCGCCGATGTGACCCCAGAAGAAGCCGCCCAGGGGACGGACAAAGAAGGAAATGGCAAAGACGGCGAAGGTTGCCAGCAGCGCGGTCTGCCGGTCGGCTTCGGGGAAGAACACGGAGGAAATGACTGCGGCCAGGTAGCCGTACACCGCGTAATCGAACCATTCGACGAAGTTGCCGATGAAGCTCGCGGTGACCACCCGGCGGTCGGACATCCTTGCTGGCCACAGCACTGCCTGCGCCCTGGTCTGCCCGGGCCGAAGGGTTGGCGTCAGCGGCAACCACGCCCGCCCCGGGTGAGTTTTGTTCGGTACTCATGAAACCACCAATAAAAGTTGGAGTTGCATTGCTTGCAACGTGGTTGTTTCAAGATAGGCCGTGACGTGCAGCACAGTCAATAGCTTTTGGAAGCATTAATTTCCTCCTGCTCGCTGCTGCCTGCCTCAGCTTGGCTTCCAAACCCTCAAGTCTCAAATATGGATTAAGTTGCATTCAAAGCAACATGGTTGTAATCAGAGCCAAGTCTGGCGGCTTAACATAACAGTGGCCGCCAAGCGGGAAGGCTTGGCGGCCACTGAAGGGCTAAGGCACGGACGGCTGCTACCGCGCTGGCACGGGTTCCGCAGCGATCACCGGATGGTCCCGGTGCAGGTTTCCGAGGACAGACGCGCCCTGCGGTGAGCCCAGCTCGGAGAAGAACTCCACATTGGCGCGGACGTAGTCTGCCCACTCGTCCGGAACGTCGTCGGAGTAGTAAATGGCCTCGACCGGGCACACGGGATCACAGGCACCGCAGTCCACGCATTCCGACGGGTGGATGTAGAGCGAACGTTCACCCTCGTAGATGCAGTCCACGGGGCACTCCTGGATGCAGGCCTTGTCCTTCACATCCACGCAGGGCTGGGCGATCACGTACGTCATGGCAGCTACACGCCCGTGTAGACCGTCTTGCCCCACGTGAAGAAATCCAGGGCGGACCTGCCCTGTTCACGGAACGTGTTGGTGGAGGAGTCCTTCACGCCGCCGAACGGCACGTTCAGGTCCAGCCCCGCGGTGGGCCGGTTGACCTTGATGACCCCTGCCTGGGCACGGGCCGAGAAGTCGGTGGCCAGGGCCAGCGAATCCGTGCAGATGCCGGCGGTCAGGCCGTACCGGGAGTCGTTGATGGCGGCCAGGCCTGCCTCATAGTCGGGCACTTCCAGGACGGCCACCACGGGGCCGAAGATTTCTTCTGTCACGGCCGGATCGTCGAAGGCCAGGTCGGTGAGCACCGCGGCGGGGAAGGATAGTGCCCCGGAGGGATCGCCGTCGTACTCTCCGTGCAGGAGGGTTGCACCGCGCTCGACGGCGCCGCGCACCGCTGCCTGGTCCTGCTCGAACTGCGGCTGGCTTACCACGGCCCCCATGGCGGACTCCAGCCCGTCACCGGGCGTGTACCTGGCAGCTTCCGCCACCAGGGCATCCAGGAACGCTGACCGGATGCCGGGGGTTGCGTAGACGCGTGACGTGGCAGTGCAAGCCTGGCCGGTAAGGCCGAAGGCGCCGGCCGCCACCACCTGGGCTGCCTTGCGCGGGTCCGCGTCATCCAGGACCAGAACGCCGTTCTTGCCGCCCATTTCCAGCTGCACGCGGGCGCGCCGGCCGTTGAGGATCTCCTGCAGGCCAAGGCCCACCTTGGTGGACCCGGTGAAGGACAATCCGGCAATGCGCGGATCGCGCGCCAGGGCGTCGCCCACCACGCGGCCCTTGCCGTGGACCACGTTGAACACGCCGCCCGGCAGTCCCGCGTCCTGCAGGGCGCGGGCCAGGTGGGTGGCGGACAGCGGCGTGATTTCGGCCGGCTTGATCACCACCGTGTTGCCGGTGATCAGGGCCGGTGCTGCCTTCCAGGCTGGGATGGCGATGGGAAAGTTCCAGGGCGTGATCAGGGCGACGACGCCCAGCGGTTCGCGGCGGGTGGTGATGGTGGTGTCCGGCAGGCCGCTGGGCAGCACCTCACCAGTGGCGGCCCAGCCGAGTGAGCCGAAGAAGCGCAGCACGTCCGAGGCGCGTTTCACTTCGCCCTTGGCCTCGGCCAGGGTTTTGCCTTCCTCACGGACCAGGTCCTCGGCGATGGCGGCCTGCCGTTCGATCAGCAGGTTTCCGGCGGTGAGGAGGATGGCGCCGCGGGAGGGTGCGGGCAGTGCGGCCCAGGAGAGCTGGGCTGCGGCGGCGGCGGTGATGGCCGCGTCCACGTCGTCGGCGGTGCCGCTGGGCGACAGCGCTGCCAGCTCGTCCGGCCGGGCGGGGTTCATCCGACGGGTTTCCGCCTCGCCCAGCCACTGGCCGTTGATGAGGTGCTGGGCGGTGAGGTGTGCGTGGGCGGTGATGGTGGGGTCGAGAGCGGTGGAGGTCATGGTGTTCCTTTGGAAAATGGTGGGTGGGGCTAGAGGCTGCGGATGAGGCCGCCGTCGCACCGCAGTGCCACGCCGGTGATGTACGACGCCGGCGCGCTGCACAGGAAGGCGGCAGCGGCGCCGAATTCGGCGGGTTCCCCATACCGCCGCGCGGGAATGGTTTTGCGGGATTCGAGCCGGATTTCCTCAAGTGTGGTGCCGCGGCGCTTGGCGGCGGCCTGGTCCAGTTCGGTGACCCGGTCCGTGGCGATCCTGCCGGGCAGGAGCAGGTTGACGGTGACTCCGTCCAGCGCCACCTCGGCGGCGAGGGGTCTTGAGGTAGGCGGCCAGTGCGGCGCGCCCGGTGTTGGAGATGGCGAGGTTGGGCAGTGGTGCCGCCACGCCGCTGGAACCAACGGCCAGGATCCTCCCCCACCGCCGCTCGCGCATGCCGGGAAGAGTCAGGGACACCAACGCCTGGTGCGGCTTGACCAGGGTGTCGAACGCCGCGGCGATGTCCTCGGCCCCCAGGCTGGCGGCGGCGCCGGGTTTGGGTCCGGGTCCGTTGAGGACCAGGATGTCGATCGGCCCCAGGCTGGATTCGGTCTGCGCTACTGCTGCCTCCACTCCCCCGGGAGCGGTGGGGTCGGCTTCGACGGCGATGGCGCCAAATCCGGGAAGGTTTCCGTAGGCCGCCTGCAGCCCACCCACGATCTCCTGGGCCCGGTCCCGGCGCCTGCCCACGATGGCAACCTTGGCTCCTTCCGCAGCGAGTGCCCGCGCAACGGCGAGCCCCAGGCCCCCGGTGGAGGCGGCCACCAGCGCTGTCCGTCCGGCAATGCCCAAATCCATCAGAGGCTCCCGGCGGGGGCAAGGGCACTGGACAGTTGCAGTGCGGTGGCGGCTTCGCTGAGGTGTGCGGACATGGCGCCCCGCAGGTTCTCGGGGAACCCCGCTGCCGGGGCCCGGACGCCGGACTCCTTGATCCAGCCACGTTCCCGCAGGCATTCCTTGCGAATGGCCAAGGCCACTTTGGCCTGCTGCTCGAAGTTGATGAGCGGCAGGTAAGGCATCAACTGGGCGGCCGCAGCCGCGTAGCCCTCCCGCTGCCAGGCGCGGTGGCAGGCGATGAGGGCTTCGGGGTAGGAGAATCCCGTCATGGCGCCTGCCGCTCCGGCCAGCAGTTCGTCCAGCAGGCCCTGGCCCCCGAGCCCGCCGAACACCGAAATCCCCGTGCCGGCGCTGAGCGATGCGATGGCCACGCTGGTGGGCGGCGCCTCGGCCTTGATGGCAATGACCGAGGGACTTGCCTTGACCACGGTGATGAGCACATCGGTGGAGATGGTGACACCGCTGGCCAGGGGGTAGTCCTGCAGCACCACCTTGGCTCCGGTGGCGCGGTGGATGGCGTCCAGGTGGGCGGCCACCACGTCCGGTCGTGGCGAATTGGCCTGCACCATGACGGCGGCGAGCCACGGGCCGGCTGCCTCCTGGGCTGCGCGAATTTCCTCGATGGCCGGCCGGGTGGCCAGCGCGGTCACGCCCACCACCAGCGGCAGGCTGGTGCATTCGACGGCGATCTCCAGGACCTGCCGGCGCTCCTCTGCCGTGAGTGCGGCTGCCTCACCGAACACACCCAGGACGGTCAGGCCGGTGGCGCCGATGGTTTGGTAGCGCTCCACGAGGTCCGAGAGGCTGTCCAGGTCCACGTCCAGGGTGCTGCCCTGGAACGGCGTGGCAACAACGCCCCACACTCCGGGGGCTAGGGATTCACGCTTTTCAGGCGCGGCGGATTGCGGCATGGTTGTTCCCTTTCAGGAGGAGGTAGGAAGGAAAAGTTCGACGGCGGCGGGCCGGGCCAGTACCAAAGGTTCCAGTCAGCAGCCCGGCCATACCGGGGGCCGTTTTTCCTGGAATGCACGGACGCCTTCGGCGGAGTCTTCGCTGTCCAGGGCGGCCATGAGGGCAGGCAGCCGGAGGCCGCGTGCTTCGGCGGCCGTCAGGTGCGAAGTCCGGGCAGCCATCTGCTTAACGGCCCGGACCGAGGTAGGGGCGCAGGCCAGGATCTGGTCGAGCCAGCGTTGCACCGCGGCGTCCAGCTCGTCAGCCGGAACCACTTCATTGACCAGGCCCATGGCCTGCATCTCGGCGGCGCCCGCTTTCCGGCCGGTGAGCAGCATGCCCATGGCCTGCGTATAGGGGACGCGGCGCAGCAGCTGGTGGATGCCGCCGTCGAGCGCCAGGCGCCCAACCCGGGGCTCCGTCAGCCCGAACTTCGCGCTATCCGCCGCGACCACGATATCCGCGCCAAGGACGATTTCCATCCCGCCGCCCAGTGCGTAGCCGTTGACCTTGGCGATGACGGGAATGTCCAGGGTGGCGCGCAGGCTCAGGCCCCCGAAGCCGTTGGGATCCAGGCCGGCCCAGTATTCCAGGCCGGTCTTGTCCACGGCGGAGGCGGACATGTCCGCGCCCACGCAGAAGGCGCGGGGTCCGGCACCGGTGATGACCACAGCCCGCACGGACGGATCCTGTTCCAGCTGCTCCCAGATCCCGTTGAGCCGGGCCTGCGCCGTGCCGTCAACCGCGTTGAGGACGTGCTGGCGGTCAATGGTCACGGTTGCGACGCCATCACTGACCCTGAGGGTGACCTCGTCAACCCGCTCTGCCACGGCGGTCACCGCAGGACCCCCAGCTGCTGCAGGCGGGCGATGGTGTCCGCGTCGAAGCCGTTCTCCAGCAGGACCTCCACGTTGTGCTCGCCCAGCTGCGGGGCAGCGCGCCGGATGCTGGGCGGCGTGGCGGAAAGCCGGATGGGCGCATTGAGCATTTTCACGGTCCCCACCAGCGGGTGTTCGGCCTCCACGATCATGCCGTTCGCCTCGGTCTGGGCATCGGCGAGCGCCTGTTCCAGCGTATGGACCGGGGCGTTGAGCAGCCCCTGTTCCTCCAGTTTCCCGGTCCAGTACTCGGTGGTGTTGGTGGCGATGTGCTCGCGGAAGATGGCCTGCAGGGCGGGTTTGTTCTTGAACTGCTGCTCCAGGGTGGCGAACTCGGGCCGCTGGGTGAGGTCCTCGTCCAGGCCCAGGGCGTCGGAGATCCGGGCCAACGGGTCCGGGGTGAAGCCGCCCACCATGCACACGGCGCCGTCAGTGGTCTCGAAGACGCCGCTCAAGGGCATGGCGCCCCAGTTGACCTCGTAGCCGCGGTTGAGCTGCATGCACGCCTCCTGCATCTGCAGGTGCAGCATGGAGTCGTACATGGTCACCTCCACCTTCTGCCCCACGCCCGATGCCTGCCGGGTGCGCAGTGCCAGCAGAATGCCCTGCATGAGGTGCATGCCCGTGATGTAGTCGCAGAGGGTGGTGGGGTAGATTGCCGGCTTCTGGTCATCCGATTCGCGGCGCCACATCACGCCGGAGTAGGCCTGGGCGATGGCGTCCTGCCCGCCCTTGTGCGAGTACGGTCCCACCGGGCCAAAGCCGGTGCCGGAGGCCCAAATAATCCCCGGGTTCTTTGCCTTGAGGTCCTCGTACCCGAAGCCCATCCGCTCCATCACGCCGGAGCGGAAGTTGCTGACCACCACGTCGGCGTCGGCCAGGAGCCGGTGCAGGACTTCCCGGCCTTCGTCGGTCCGGGTGTCCACCGAGACGCTGCGCTTGTTCCGGTTGATGGACAGGAAGATCGGGTTGTCCTGCCCGTCCTGGTCCGGGAACGAGTTGCGGGAGATGTCCCCTGCGCCGGGCCGCTCCACCTTGATGATGTCGGCACCGTAGTCGCCCAGCAGCTGGGTGCAGGACGGGCCCATGAACACCTGGGTGAAGTCCACAATCCGGATGCCCTCCAGCGGAAGGGGCACCGGCGAGGCAGCCGCATTGGCCCCCGCCGCCGTCGTGCATTCTTCCGTGCGCTCCACTGTTGCGGCGCTCATGCCAGGACCGCCGCGTCGGCGTCCAGGGTGGCGTTCGACGACGGGACGTCGCCGGGGTCTGCGCCGTGCCGGCGCATGCCCTGCTGGATGTCCACTGCCGCCACGTCGCGGACCAGCACGCCGGATTCGACGGCGAGCGCGGCGGCCACGCCGACGGCCTGGCCCATGGCCATGCAGGGCGGGATCTCGCGGGACATCTTCTGCGCCTCCGGGGTGGCGGAGTAGTGGCGGCCAGCCACCAGCAGCTGGTCAACTTCCTTGGGCAGCAGGGAGCGGTACGGGTAGTAGTAGTCGCGGCCGCGGGCCACGCTGTCCTGGAAGTGGCGGCGGGAGGTGACGTCGTCCTTGGTCATGACGTACTCGCCCTGCAGCAGGCGGGTCTGGCGGACGCCCATCTGTGAGGCGACGTCCAGCATGTAGCACTTCTCGAACCCGGGGAGGTTGGCGCGGACGTAGTCCACGGCCTCGGAGATTTTGTCCCGGGCGGCGAATTCGGCGGCGGTCATGTCCGCCGGGTCCACGCCGTCGAAGCCGGTCATGTGCGGGGCGTTGCACCAGACCACACCGTCGATGGGGGTCTTGAGCCACCAAAGTTCCCACGCACCCCCCAGGAGGCGCTTGATCTTGCGGTTGATGGCGCGGGCTTCCTTGGGGTTGGCCTGTTCGAACGCTTCGGCGGCGGCCGTGTCAACGTTGCCCAGCCGGAAGACCAGGGTAGTGAGGTAGTTGTCCTTGGCGTAGCTGGCACCGGCGCGGGAGGCCACGTCAATGTCACCGGTGGTATCGATGACCACGTCCGCCATGAAGGCCTGCGGGCCCAGCTTGGTTTCGCAGACAACGCCCTTGATGACGCCGTTGTCCACGATGGGGCGGGAGAACCAGGAGTGAAGGCGCAGGTCCACGCCGGCCTCACGGACCAGGTCATTGGAGACGCGCTTCCAGCCGTCGGGGTCGAACGCTGCTGCGTAGCAGATGGGCTTGGGATTGGTGTGGGAGTGGAAGTCGAAGGTGCCGTAGCGGCCCCACTTGTTCCAGAGTTCCTCGGAGGTGCGTCGGTCCTCTGCCGGCGGGACGACAGCCAGGCCAAGCTTCTGCAGCCGTTCAACGTATTCGGACACGATGCCCGTGACGGTGATGTCCTGGCCGTTGATCATGTCGTCAAGGACCAGCACCATGCCGCCGGAGGCCAGGCCGCCCAGGGAGGAGTAGCGCTCCAGGAGCGTGACCTTGGCGCCGGAGCGGGCGGCGGTGACGGCGGCGGCCACGCCTGCGGGGCCACCGCCCACCACCAGGACGTTGGAGCGGGAGATCACCGGGGCCGTGAGGTCAGCGGTGGTGGTGCTGAGCTCCAGGGAACTGGTTTTGGGCGCGGCGAAGCTGGGTGTGTTGTTCATGGGGAAGTCCTTACTTTCCGACGAAGATGCCGTTGGAGCGGCGTGCGGCGAGGTAGAAAACGATGCTGAGGATGGAGAGGACTGCTACGTAGACCGGGAAAACCCAGGTGAGGTTGAGGGACTGCAGCCACACCAGCAGGTAGGAGGCCGTGCCACCGAAGACGGCCACGCCGATGCCGTAGCCCAGGGCCACACCGGTGCCACGGATGTTCTTGGGCATCAGGGACGAGCTGACCACGTTGTAGAGGGTCATGTTCAGGACAAGGACGATCGAGCCGCCCAGCAGGACCGCTGCGAATCCGCCGATACCGGGCTGGACGTACAGGAGCATCAGGAAGACGGACGGGATGGCGAGGATCCTGGTCACCAGGAACCAGCGGGACATGGACCGGCCGTCGGCCAGCTTGCCGATGATCCAGCTGCCCACCACCAGGATGGCGCCCAGGACGGTGGTGAGGGCGAAGACGGCCGTGGGGTCTTCCTTGAAGCCGCTGCGGGCTGCGCTCGGCAGCCCCACGTTCCAGGCGTAGTTGTAGGCCTGGGCGGCGCCCACCACGAAGATGATGGCCAGGACGGAGAGCCAATGCTTGCCCACACCGGACCAAACGGTCTTGGCGGTGTTGGAGGCCCGCTCTTCTTCCTTGAGGGTTTCCGGCAGTGAGCGGCGCAGGTAGAGCACCACGAAGCCGAACACGGCGCCGATGATGAATGGTACGCGCCAGCCCCACTCCCCCATCGCCGCGCCGCCGATCGCCAGGCTGCAGACGAAGCTGACCAGGGAGGCGAGCAGGATGCCAATGTTGACGTAGAAGGACATGATGCCGGCCACGTAGCCTTCGCGGCCTTCCGGCGCCAGTTCAACGGCGTGGGAGGTGGAGAGCGGGGCTTCGATGCCGGTGGAAATCCCCTGAAGGATGCGGCAGGCCACCAGGATGAAACCGGACCAGGCGCCGATGGTGGCGTAGCTGGGCGTGACGGCGATGACCAGGGTGGTGCCGGCCATCAGCATGATGGACAGCAGCATCACGCGGCGGCGGCCGATGCGGTCCGCCAGGGTGCCGAGCAGGATGCCGCCCAGGGGACGGAAGGCGAATCCGACGGCGAACACGGCCAGCGCATTCAGCGTGGCGGAGAGGGGTTCGGTGCTGGGAAAGAAGTTGGGGCCGATGAAGGCGGACAGGAGTCCGAAGACCATCCAGTCGTACCATTCGAGCGCATTGCCCAGGCCGAGGCCCAGGAGGCCTTTGCGGACCTCGGGGGTGAATTTATCGCGGTTGCGGGGGGATGTGGTGGTGGAACGGGATGACGGTACGGCATTGTCCGTCGCTTGGATGTCTAGCATGGAAGTGTCCTTACGCTGGCGCCGGGGAGGGCGCAGGAGGGTATGACGCAGCGACGCCTGTTGGAGGAGGCGCATGATGCGAAGGTGGCAAGGATTGCCCGGGGCCACGATTGGGTCCAGACAGTTAAGGGGAAACGCAGGCGCCAGCGGGAACCGGCAGGCCTACCACTTGTGTGGTGCGTTCACCCAGATGGCTACGCATACCTCTTCGTAGCTGTTCTTGTACCAGTGGGGGGTTTCTGCCGGGTAGGTGATGGAATCGCCCTCTTCCAGGCTGTAGCAGACGCCGTCCAAGTAGACGTCCTTCCGGCCCGAGATGATGTAGCAGAACTCTTCCCCGCTGTGGGTAAAGGGTGTTGCGCTGGTGTCATGCCCTGGGGGCGTCATGATCCATTGCGCTTCGATGGTGCCGTCACGGTCCGGGGTGAGCAGTTCGTGAACCGCCTCCCCCACGGATTCGCGGGTGACGTTTTTCAGGTTCCGCCGTGCGGATCTGCGGACGACGGGTGACTTGGTTTGTTCCTGGCCGATGAAGAACCTTCCCACGGGAATGTCCAGTCCATGGGCCAGCTGGGCGAGGGTTGTGAAGGACGGGTTGGCCATTCCGCGTTCGATCTGGCTGACGATCGCCTGGCTGAGGCCGGTGACGTCCGAGAGTTTGGCCAGGGTCATGCCCTTTTCCTTGCGCATGGCCCGCACTTTGTTGCCCACCGTTGCCAGCAGTTCGCTGGTGGCCGGCGGTGCGGTGGTGCTACTCTCGGTGGTCATCGGTTGTCTTTCACTGGGTGAGCTTACTCACACAACTATAGTGAAGATTTTCGCTCAAACAACCCTTTTTCCTAATTATCTTGAAGATTCGGCTTCGCTTCGGCAGACAGGGCGAAAGACACGCGCCAAACGCGTCGCACTGGCCCCATACTTGCGCCATGGACGACACCCCAGCCGTGGAGCAGACCGTTCGAAGACCTGATCGGATCCTCCTCACGCTGGTGGGCGTGGTGGTTTTGCTGGTGGTGGTGGCCCTGGCAGTGGTCTTCACCCGCGGGGAGCCTGCCTCGCTGGATGAGGCGAGTCCCGCGGGGGTGGTCCAGCGGTACAGCAAGGCCGTGATCGACGGCGACACTCCCACCGCCCAGTCCTACCTCACCGAGGGCGCCAAAAGCCGGTGCCGCGGCACGTATACCGGTGAGCCGGCACCTGCCCGCGTTGTCCTGATATCGACGACGGAGCGCACCGATTCGGCCACCGTGAAGGTTTCGATCGTGCGGTCGTCCCAGGGCGGGCCGTTCGGCCCGTCTGAGTATGAGACGCAGGATGCCTTCTCGCTGCTCAGGGTCAACGGGAAGTGGCAGATTGACCAACCACCGTATCCATTGATGGCCTGTACCGTAGTGCCGGTGAAGCAATGAGCGCCGCCGCAGCCTCAACGGCCGCGGCGCCGGCCGGGGGGCTGGCCACCCTGCGCCGGCTGATCCTGTACGTCCTGCTGTTCGCGCTGGTGGTCATCGCCGCGTCAGGGGTGGGTGGCCTGCTGGAACGCCTCTTCCGTACGGCCACCACCCTGGTTACGGGTGACGTTGCCGGCCTGGCCCTGTCGCTGGCGTTCACCCTGATCGGCGGCCCGCTGGCACTGCTGCTGTGGTGGTTCGTCTGGCGGCGGCTTGACGACGAAGCCGAGCGCAGGGCTCCCGGCTGGGGCCTCTACCTGACGGGCATGTACGCCGTCGCCCTCATTATCGCCACCACCTCCCTACTGGATCTTGCTGCATCCTTTGTTGGCACGCGGGAGACCCCGTGGCAGTCCCCGCTGGCCAACGCGATAGTGTGGTCGGCCATCTGGTGGTGGCACCGGTGGATGTGGAAGCACCCCCGCAAACCGTCGGCACACCTCGAAGACGTGCGGGCCGTCGTCGGCTCCGTCTTTGGGCTGCTGCTAAGTGCCGGCGCCGCGATCGCTGCGCTGAGTGCGCTGCTGGATGTCGCCATCCGCGGCTTCACCGCAACCTCCATGTTTGAGCCATGGTGGTTCGGCGTCCTCAGGTCCCTGATCTGGGCCGCTGGTGGGGCGGTGGTGTGGTGGTGGCACTGGTTCCGGGAAGGCGGCCGGCGCTTCCAGACGGGTCTGGTGGACGTCACCATCATCGCCGTGGGCATTTTCGTTGCCGGTATCACCGCCGTGGGCGGGCTCGGCGTCATCCTGTTTGTCCTCCTGCGGTTGGCGTTCGACCGGAGCGATCCGCTCAACGACCTGCTTGAGCCCCTGGCCCCGGCCCTCGCGTCCACAGCCATCGGCGCACTGGTATGGCGCTACCACCGGAGCGCGTCCGTGCACCGTTCCACCCGGACCCGCCGGGCCAGCCTCCTGGTAACGTCCGCAGTGGCGCTTGCCGCGGCGGCGTCCGGTGTGGGCGTGGTGGTGAATGCGCTGCTGGCCACGGCCGCATCTCCCCTGGCCGGCGGGGCGGCCAGGACCCTGCTCCTGGGCGGCATCAGTTCCCTGCTGGTGGGAGCACCGGTGTGGTGGCTGGCGTGGAAGCCCCGGCACCAGCCTCGGACTGCGGAGGGCATTCCGCCGGGCCGGCGCGTGTACCTGGTGGCGTTTTTCGGTGTCAGTGCGGTGGTTGCGCTCATTACCCTGCTGGTGATTGGCTACCGGCTCTTCGAGTTCCTGCTGGGCGAGGTCACCGGCGGCAGCGTCCTTGACCGCATCCGCGCACCCTTTGGCCTCCTGGTGGCAGCGGGACTCGTGGCGGGCTACCACTTCGCACTGTGGCGGCACGACCGGGCACTGCTTGCCGCCGCGGCCCCCACGCAAAGGAGGGTGATCGAGCGGGTCACCTTGGTCACCGGCTATCCGCCGGGTTCCGTGGACCCCGAAGCACTGGCGCGCGGCATTGCTGAGGCCACCGGCGCCAAGGTGACCACCTGGCTGAGGGCAGACGACGGCGGCGCCGGACTTTTGCCGTCGTCCGAGCCTTCGCCCTTGGTTGGGGACGTCATCCGGCAGGTGGCTACCGAACTGGAAGCCAGTGCGGCGCAGCACGTCCTGGTCATGGCCGGGCCAGGGAACCGGCTGGAGGTGATCCCGTTGGCTGCTCCCGGCGGCGCTGCCGTCGCCAGCGGTCCTGCACGCGGCCGGGTCCTACGGCCCTAGCTGGCATTGGAAAGCGCAAGCCTACCGTTGGTTGGCAAAGGAGGCCGGCGATGGCTGCTCGTCGAATCGCGAAGCGTTGTGGTGCCGCCTCGGAACATGTCAGCAGGCGCTTCCTTGGCTGCCTGGCCGCCGTCCTGCTCGCCGCGGCCGGGTGTTCGCCTGGAGGCAGCACGCCGGCAGGCAGTCCCTCCGGCAGCCCGCAACATGGGAGCCCATCACCGGCAACCTCCGGCCCGGGAGCAACGGCGCCGCCGTCCAGGCCCTTCACGGATGCGGAACTCGCCGCCATCATCAACGGAGTGGGCAAGAGCCGCAACCTTCCGGTTCCTGCAGCCCAGGACTCCACCCGCCTGCGCAGCGGTGCGGCCGGCGGGTCCGTTCCCGCAGCCAAGACCGAGACAACGCCCGGGGACTGCATCGCCTTCATGCCCCAGGATCCCTTCACTCGCTGGGCCGACAAGGACATCAACTTCGCCGAAGGTGCCATGCCCCCGGCAGGAGGCCAGTCCGGGCCTGCCAGCACCATCATGGTCGTGCTGAGAAGTGCGGAAAAGGCGGCCATCGCCAAGGCCGACTTCGGCTACCCGGATGACCTCGTTTCCCGCTGTGGCCAGTTCGACCTCGCCTACACAGAGTCCGGCCGCACCTCCACGTACGCTGTGCAACTGCTGGCGGCTCCCCCGCTCGGGGAGAAGCAGCACGCCTTCATGCAGGTCACCAAGCCCAAAGGCCCGGGGGACTTCGGCTCCGTTGGGCTGCGCGTGCTGGACGGCACTTTGTCCGTCACACTCACCCTTGGGGTTGCCAACCTCAGTTCGGGATCCGACGCCAGGCCTGCCCTCGACGCGATGAACGGCCTGGCGAATGAGCTCATGGCCCAGGCCGGGAAGGACCTTCCGACTGTGGCGCCACCGCCTGCAAACTCCCTGTCCCCTGACCAACTGGTGGCGCTGTTCCGGGGCATGACCGGACCGGGCGGAGAACCGGTGTCCCTGCCGCAGGCAATGATCGTCGGAGCATCCCCTGGCTTCACACCTGGTGCATCATCACAGCCGCCCGACCCTCCCTGTACCTTCAATGAGGAGTCGTACGCCAAATCCCTGACTGGCTCGGTCTCCGGCCAAGGGATGATCCAGGGAGCCAGCAAGATCGACTACACAGATTTCATGGTGGTCAGCATGCCCTCCACGGCAGCCCCGCCCTACCCCTTCGACGCCCGGTCCGAACAGCTGCGGGGCTGTACCAGCGTTCAGGAAAGCTCGTTTGGCGGCGGGAGCTGGCCCTGGTCCGCCGTTTCCGAGCTGACCATGGCGCTCCCCGCTGATGCGAGCTACGCCGTGGCCTACCAGCTCTCAGACGGCACCGGGGAGTGGCACGTCCGGAGCGGGGCACGGAGGGGGACTCTTTCGATCGAAGCCAGCAGCAGGACAGCGGCCCAGTCAGAAACACAGGCCAAGGCAGACGCACTCGCCGCCTTTTTTGGCGCTGTTTTTTCACGTGCCGGAAAGTAGGCCAAGGGGCGCCGGCGTCCGGCGGATTTGCCATCCTCAAGATTTGCGCAGTTTATCCTGCTGCTGGATTAACCCTCTTCCCTTGGGATTCCGCTCTGCCTAGGGTGGGCACACAGGTTTTGCCAAGGGGGATAAATGAAAAGCACGGTTGAAGGTCTTTCAGACGCCACGAGCCAGGACGCGCAGCAGGTTGCAGCGCCGGATTCGCTGGACGGACAGCGCAAGGTGGCGGAGTGGACGTCTGATTGCCTTTTCACGATGCGTAGCCCTGTCCGCTTCACCCGGGCGGACTGGCCCTAGGCGCCAGCTGGCCGGCTCTTGCTCCGCAGTCACTCAGCCGGCTCGATTAGTTCCGGCCCGTCATTCCGCACGCTGTTCACCCTGGTGCTGACCACCCGCGGCGTCAGTACCGGCTCGGGCAGCGAGTCCAGCAGGTGCTGGATGTCTGCTTTGTCTGTGAGGTCCGGGTCCAGCCAGTCGGAAAAACGTTCACGGGGAATGATCACCGGGGATCTGTCGTGGACATGCCCCAGGGCGTCCTGGGCGGTGGTGGTCAACACGGTGCAGCTCAGGAGCCAACGGCCCGGGTCGTCCTCGGGAACTGAAGGATCGGCCCACCACTCATACAGGCCGGCGAAGCCGAGCATTGGCTCTTTCTCCGAGTACAGGTAGTTGGGGATCTTCTTTCCGTCCTCGGTCTTCTGCCACTCGTAGTAGCCGTCAGCGGGAAGAATTGCCCGTCTCTTCACCGCCGCCTTGCGGAACGACGGCTTCTCCAGGATGCTCTCGCTGCGGGCATTGATCAGCTTGTTCCCGATTTTGATGTCCTTCGCCCAGGACGGGACCAGGCCCCAGTGGGCCACGAGCAGGTGCCGCTCAATGCTGCCCTCGTCCAGCCGTTCCGCCACTATGGGCACGGGCTCGGTTGGGGCCACGTTCCAGCTGGGTGGTGGCGGGGTGCCTTCAACCTCTTTGGCGTCAAAGTAGCTCAAAAGGTCACCGGTGGCCTTTGACATTACGTATCTGCCGCACATGTGGTTTGTTCTCCCCAATGAAGCTTCGTTAGCAGTTGCCGCGTCTGTAAGGGGACGGGCCACCTGGACCACCGGTATGACTCCTGGGAGCCATGCGCCCAACACGGCCAGCGCACTGGTTCAGGTCGTTACCCGCCGTTTCAGGCCCGCCCGCTCTGGTTAGCTCGATGCGTCGCGCTCGATGTCCTCGGCAAGGTCGTCCACTTCCTCAGGCCGTGCCTTGATGCCGGCCTCCTCGAAGCGCTCCTCGAGGACGTGGCTTACGTCGTCCTGGACATGGCCCAGCTGGATGTCGTCGCGGACATCCTCGGCGATGCTTTCAGGTGTCGCGTCGGGGTCCGTTCCCGCCATGAGCTCGTCGTTGCCGTCAAAGGGGTCGTGGGCGCCGCCATCTCCGCTATCAGTCATACTCCATCGTTACCCTTCTCCTTCCGGCGGTAAACGCCCCGGCTTCCGACGCCGGCTCGAGAGTGCCCGGCCTCAACCCAGGAAGGTGCGGTGCACTTCGCTGCCGTAGCGGCCAATGATGGTCCTCTTGGCGTTCCTGAAGGCTTCCAGATCTCCGGAGCGCCCGCGCTGTTCAACCCGGCGCCTTGCCAGCTCATCCGAGATCACGTCAAGGAAGAGTTCGGCGAGCAGGAGACGTGCGGAGTCGCGGAAGCGGCCCCGGCCGTCGACGTAGAGCTGGACGGTTGGGGCTGCCGTGTTGATGATGACTTTTCGTTCCTCTTCGCTGTACACGGCGCGGTCGGTGCTGTTGTGGAGGTTGCGGAAGTCATAGCCGGTAAAAAGGTCCACCCCGTGATCGTGGCTCGCGCGCTGGACCCGGCGGTGCGGGGCCGGGGGCGTTCCAGCGGCTGCGACGGCCTGGTGCGGCGGCTGGTCTGGGCTGCGGCGGGAGGCGTCCTCGGCAATGACAACTTCACAAAGCGCCCAGTAATCACCCGCCCGGGCAGTGATTTCGCCACGCTCTCCGGCCTGCTCCCCTGTTGCAGTCCATTGAAGCCTGTGAGTGTCCCCCAGAGTACCGACAGGAACCGAAGCAGGCAGAGGGTCCAGTCCGATCGAGGACGGAAGGCCCAGTTCGAACTCCAGGGTCTCGCTCCCGGGCAGCCGGTTCGGATCCAGCAGCAGTGTTATGTGGAATGGATGCCCCGGGGGACGGTAATAGAAGGGCGTTGTGAACCGCAGGACCGCTGGCAGTGGTGTCCCCGGCCCCCGCGGGCCGTCCCCATTCGGGACAACAGGTGCCGTCTCCAGCCCCAGGTCCAGGACGGCGGCCTCATTCATATGCTGAAGCAGACGCTCGATCATCTCCGCGGTGCGCCCGGATGTGGTGGCACGTTCCAGATGGGTGAGTTTTTCTTTCTCGGCCTGGACGGCCGTAGCAACAGTCAGGCTTACCGCGTGCGAAAACGCCGCAACGAACGGGTCCTTCATGTTCAGGCCCTCGCGCTCATCGCTGATGATGGCCTTGCCCCTGCCCAGCATTTCGGTCAGCGCCGGGCACCGCACCGTGCCGAACAGATATTCCGTACCCACCTGGTTCTCATACTCGAACATCTGGCAGTCGAGCACGGCCATGCCGGACTCCACTACCAGGCCGGCGGTTCGTTCGTCGCCCTTCAGCGTCAACTCAACACCTTGGGCCCGCTTGAGCGTGACCGTGAACGCGTACTCCGCGCCGTCGACGTTGAAGCTGCCGGGCTGGTCAGGGCCCACCAGCGTGGTGGCCGGGGGCTCCTGGAAGCGGATGATGTTCCTGCTGTATTCCTCGTTGCCAGGGTGTCCGTGTAACAGCTCAACTTCGCGCCGGGCCAGTACTTCCCGCAGGTAAATGTTGTCCGCAAGGAGTTGCAGCAGAGTCGCCTGCTGGGTGATCGTGGCGTGCGGGTTATCGACCACGATGGTGACCTTGGTACCGTTGCCGCCGTCGGGAATGCCGAGCCGGGCGAAGTCCGCGGGGAAGGCCAGACGATCAGCGCCGTCGTCGTCGTAAAGATAGCCGCCGTTTTTGCCCCGGAAGATGTCGATCCGGGTGAAGCGGCCGTCGCGTATGGTCTCGATCCAGCCGTGGCCCAGGCCGAAAATTGCCTGCTTAAGCCCCCGCCCGAAGTAGCCGCGGCCTGCACCCTCACCTCGGGCCAGCGGACTGTGGGCGCCGCCGTAGCTGATGATGCTGCCAGCCTGTTCGAAGGACATGCCCTCCGCCTGGTCGCTGACCATGAGTACTGCCCCGGTGTGGTGCCGATGGTAACCGACCAGGATCTTGCCGGCCACGTCGCTGCCGGCACTTTCCAGCCGCGCATAACTGTCATCGCTGTTGGTGATGAGCTCCACCAGCGCCTTCTCAACAGATGCGAAGCGCCGGGAATCAATCCCGATCACACGCTGGTCCACTTGGATCTGGGCAACCGTCATGGTGGTTCCTTCGCTAACAACCGAAGCTAAAGGCCAACCCGAAGGCGCAGCGACGGGCCAACTACGTGGAGCGTAGCAGTAGTCAGAGCGGTCAGGACACCTCTGTGAGGAGCCCGTCGATTCGGGCCAGCAGGCCGGGCCATCCGCTGCCCATGCCTTCAATGGCCTGGCGGCCCATGGGGGTGTCGAGCTGGAAGCCCGAGTGTTCGAGGTGGAGGACGGTGCCGCCGTCCACCGGCTCAAGGCGCCAGGTGATGGTGGTGTCCAACTGGCCCTCGGAGAAGAGGAAGCTGATGTACTCGCCCGGGTCCACGGCGAGGACCTCGCACTGCTGCTGGCCCCAGGCGCCCATGTCCATGGTGAAGCGGTGACCCACCGCCGGTGCGATGTTGCCCGGCGCCCACCAGCGGGCCAGCAGTTCAGGGTTGGTCAGGGCGGCCCACACCGCCGATGCAGGGTGCGGATAGTGCCGTTCCAGCCGAATGGCGTTCTCGGTCATGTCGGTTTCTCCTCGTCCAGAAGGTCTGCCAGGGCGTCAAGCCGCTGGTTCCAGTAGTGCTCGAAGTGCTTCACCCATCCGCCGATCTCGGCCAGTCCCGCCGGCTGCAGGTGGTACACCCTGTTCCTGCCCTGCCGCTCTTCCCTGACCAGCCCCGCATCCCGGAGCACGGCAAGGTGCTCTGACGCGGCCGGGCGGCTGAGTTCAAGCAGGCCGGTGAGTTCACCGGACGTCCTGGGCCCCTGGCGCAGCTCGTCCAGGATGACGCGCCGGGCCGGGTTCGAGACGGCGGCGAAGACATCGGGAAGCACGATTCCACTATATGTCGGAATTTTCCGACGTACTTTACATCCAAACGGCCCATGTTCCCTCCGTCACATGAGGCCTACGCTGGACGCATCCAGGAGTAACGTGAAATTGCATGCAAATGCATGAACTAATCCAGCGATCCAAAGGAGAATGCCCCATGAAGGCATGGCAGTTCACCGGCACCAACAACCCACTCACCCTCAATGAAGTGCCCGAACCCACTGCCGGCCCAGGGCAGGTAGCAGTCAGCGTCAAGGCGGCCGGCGTGTGCCACTCGGACGTGACAGCCATCGATGACGCCGGCTGGATGCCCTTGTTCCCGAAACTTCCCCGCACCATGGGTCACGAGAATGCCGGCGTCATCACCGAAGTTGGAGAGGGCATGGAGCACTGGAAAGTGGGCGACCGGGTGGGCCTGTCGCCCGTCATGAGCGACGGGGACGCCCTGGGCTACGGCAAGTGGGATGGCGGATTCGGCCCCAAGCTGCTCGCCACGGACGACAATCTGGTAAAGCTGCCCGATGAAGTCTCCTTCGAGCTTGGTGCCATGGCGACCGACGCCGGCCTTACCGCCTACCACGCCATCATGGCCGTGGGCGGCGCCAAGGCAGGCATGAAGGTTGGTGTGATCGGGCTGGGCGGACTGGGCTACATCGGTGCCCGCGTGGCAGTGCTGGCAGGCGCAGAAGTGTATGGCGCCGAGGTGAACCCGGAAACACAGAAGCTCGCCGACGAAATCGGACTCGCCGGCGTGGCTGACTCAATCACCGCCTTCAAGGACAAGAAGCTGGACCTGATCGTGGATTATGCGGGCTTCGGAACCACCACGTCCCAAGCCCTCGAGACCCTGGCCGAATTCGGCACCCTGGTCCAGGTGGGCATGGGACGCCTCGAAGCGACCATCAACACCTACCCGCTGATCATCAACCAACTGTCCATCAAGGGCTCCAAGTCCGGCACCAAAGAGGACCTCGAGAACCTGTATGCCCTCATGAAGTCCGGCGAGCTGAACCCGCCGATGAATCTCATCAAGCAGGCAGACATACCGGACGCCATCGACAAGCTGCGCAAGGGCGGCGTTGTGGGCCGCTTCATCGCTGTCTACCAGGACTGACTTCCCACGCCTTTTCGCAAGCGGACGACGGCGGGCGCGTCCCGCCGTCGTCCGCTTGCTTTTTTGACGGCTGCTGCGGCGCGCTCACGGTTCATCCACCAGGCTCGCTTTTGGTCCGCCTGGACCTTGACCCGGCTGGGCCGGACTTTTTGGGGGCATTTTCATGGTGGGAACTGGAAGTACATCAAAGACGCCGTTAGGGGTGGCCCCGCTTCGGCCAGCCGCGCTCCTCGTTGTGCTGTCGCTGGGACTGGCAGGGTGCACATACACGGGGGCTCCAGCCCCTGCGGAACCGGCCGCCGCAGCTGCGCCAACGTCCCCAGTTTCGTCCCCCGCCGCAAAGACGCCCCTGGCCGGGGACACCGTGCGCGACTCCTTTGGCAATGTGGACTTTTACACCAGTGTGGGAGGCGACACCCCTGCGGCGGTGGCTGCCGCATACAAGCTTTCCGAGGCCAAGCTCTCCGCATTTAACGGCCTCCAGCCCGGAACACCCCTCGCCCCAGGCACACGGCTCCGCCTGATTCCGGCCGGGCCGGGAACCGGCGCAAGCGGCCCTGTGACCGTTGACGCAGAGGGCATCCCGACCAGCTACTTGGTGGAACCCGACGACACCCTGAGCGGCATCACTTACCGCTTCAACCTCACCGAAAAGCAGTTGGCCGAGGCGAACAAGGTGCCCTTCACCTATGAGCGGGGGAACGTCTTCTACATTCAGGCAGGAAGGCTCATCCAGCTTCAGAAGAAGCCGGTAGACAGGGGCTCCGGGTCCGGGACAGAGGTCAACAACTCGTTTGGCCAGACGATCTTTTACACCACGGTGGACGGCGACTCGTTCGACAGCCTTGGCTACAAGTTCCGGTCCACCACGGCACAGATCCTGTTGTACAACCCTTCACTGGCAGCGAATGAGCCCATCCCCGCAGGGACGAAAGTTCAGCTGATTCCTGGCGATGTGAAAATTGAAGGCGCCCAGGGAACGTTCACCGCCGATGCCAACGGGATTCCGCTGACCTACACCACGGCGCCCGGCGACATCGAACTCCAGGTTGCCTTCCGCTTCGGCGTGACAGACCTAAGGTCGGCCAACCGCCCAAGTAAGGGCGCGGGTGGGGCGTGGTACGAGTTTGCAGACTTGCCGAACGGCGAGTTGGCACCAGGCCAGACCATCAGCGTGGCACTGGACAAGCCCATCAACAAACCCGAACGCTAAGGCACGTCGCCAGCGACGTTTTCTTGGCGCTTTAACCTCTACTGCCAGCCGGAGCTGCCTCTCCGGCCCACCCGGTAACCCGCCCAGAACGCGAGCACCAGCAGTCCGGCAACCATGATGGCCAGGCCGATCTGGGTGCCCGGGCTGATGAATGCCATGCCGTTGGCTGTGAAGACCTCATTGCTCAGCGGAGCGTAGGCGAACCACCCCACGTAGCTGTTCCGGTTGCTCCACGCGACGAAGCACCCCACCACCATGGTCACCACCCCAAGCAAGGGCACGACGGCGGCAGGAACTTTGGCGCGTTTGGACGGCTGGCGTTTCCCAGGTGTTGCGTTCTCCCCCATGGAACGCGAGTCTAGCTGCGGGCGCCGTGCTGCCGGCAAATGCGGCTCCTGAAACTTCCTGCACTTCAAAAACATCAGCCTCTCCTATTGTTGAGAAACCGCTTTCTCGATATTGTCCTTGTCAGCGCCCTCCAGTGATCGGCGTCATAGTGGACCGCGGACCGGGGCGCAGTTCATTCCAATGACGGAAGAGATAACATGCGAAAACGCAGTGCCTACGTGTCCTTATCCGCAGCACTGGCAGTAGCCGGAGCCCTCATCATTCCAACCCAGGCAGGGGCAGCTCCAAACCCTGCGGCCGACCCCACTGCCCAAACCGCCCAGACACCACTGGAGCGCCAAGTCCTCGCCGAAGGCAACGGCTGGGCGTCAGAAGGGACGGGAACGACGGGCGGTTCAGCAGCCACAGACGCCCATGTTTACGATGTCAGCACCAAAGCTGAGATGCTGGCGGCCTTCGCGGAAGCCGGTACCCAACCCAAGATCGTCAGGGTCCATGGAACCATCAACGCAAACACGGCACCGGATGGAACTCAGCTGACCTGCGAAGGCTACGCCGAGGGGACCGGCTACAGCCTGGAGCAGTACCTCCGGGACTTCGACCCGGCCACCTACGGACGCAGCCAGGAGCCCGCAGGCCCGCAGGAGGACGCCCGCCGCCTGGCCGCGGCAAAGCAGGCGAAGACCATCCGCTGGGACATCCCGAGCAACACCACCATTGTCGGAGCAACCCCGGACAGCAGCATCACCGGCGCGGCGATGCGCATCAACGGCGCCACCAACGTGATCGTGCGGAACCTGACATTGCAGGATTCCGCCGACTGCTTCCCCGCCTGGGACCCCACCGACGGGGCTGAAGGCAACTGGAACAGCGAATACGATCTGCTGCAGGTCATCAACAAAGCCACGCATGTGTGGATCGACCACTCCGCCTTCACCGACGCCCCCAGCCTGGACAGCTCCCAGCCGCTCTACTTCGGCCGCCCCTACCAGGTGCACGACGGCGCGGTGGATGTCACCAACGGCTCGGACCTGGTGACCATGTCCTACAACCGGTTCTCCGACCACGACAAACTGCTCCTGATCGGCTCCACCGACTCCGCCACCCGTGGCGACCCCGGCAAACTGCGCGTCACCATCCACCACAACGTCTTCGAGAACGTGGGCCAGCGTGCCCCGCGGGTGCGTTTCGGCCAGGTGGACGTGTACAACAACCACTACAAGGTGGCGGCGGACAGCGCTATCCCCTACGAGTACAGCCTGGGCGCCGGCTTCAGCTCCCACCTGTACGCGGAGGCCAACGCCTTCACGCTGCCGGAGGGGATCACCGCCGCTGACATCATCGGCCGCTACAAGGGAACGCAGATCACCACCATCGCCAATGCGGTCAACGGCAAGATCACGGACATTCGCGCCGAGTACAACGCCGCTGCTGCGCCCGCCGACCAGCTGGCAGCGGATACCTCCTGGACGCCCACCTTCCGCACGCAGGTCCACCCGGCCCAGGCCGTACCGGCCCTGCTCAAGGACTCCACCGGCCCCATCTTCACCGCCGGGACGGACTCCTGATGGCCGCAATCCTGCCCAGCCGGCGCAGCGTCCTGGCCTCCCTGGCCCTCGCTGCCGGCACTGCGGCCCTCTCCGGAACAGGGGTGGCAACCGCCGTCGCCCAAGCCAGCCCCGACCCCTCGAAGCCCCGCACCAAGCCGGTCATTTTTGTGGTCGGTGACTCGACGTCGTCGGCCTACCAGCAGTCCGAACGGCCCCGCGCGGGGTGGGGACAGGCCCTGCCGCTCCTGCTGGGACCGCAGGCGACCGTCTTCGATTACGCGTGGTCCGGCGCGTCCTCCAAGAGCTTCGCCGACGCAGGCCTGCTGGACCGGGTGCTGGCACTGATGCAGCCGGGCGACTACCTGCTCATCAGCTTCGGCCACAACGACGAAAAGGTTGCCGATCCGGCCCGCGGGACTCTCCCTGATTCCACCTTCAAGGAGTATCTGGGCCGGTACATCGACGGTGCCAGGGCACGCGGGGGCAAGCCCGTGCTGGTCACCCCGGTGGAGCGCCGCCGCTTTGATGCCTCCGGCAATGCCAAGGATTCCCACGGTGAGTATCCGCGGGCCGTCCGCGAACTTGCTGCGGCGTCCGGCACTGCGCTGGTGGACCTGACGGCCTCTTCGAAACAGTTGTGGCAGGAGCTGGGGCCGGAAGGAACCAAGTCGCGTTTCCTCTTCCTCGCCCCGGGCCAGCACCCGCAGTACCCGCAGGGTTCGGAGGACAATACGCATTTCCAGGCCCTCGGCGCCGTGGAGGTGGCCCGCCTGGTGGCCCGCGAACTGCAATCCAAGCAGATCGTCCCGCCGGGCTACTTCCTGAACATCGGCGCCGGCACCGATCCCCTGCTGGAGATGTACTGGCCCAGCGAACGTCCGGTGGACCTGCCGGTGACGCTCGACGTCGGTCCGGGCAAGGCGTTCACGACCGTACAGTCCGCGGTGGATTCGGTCCCGAATGCCAGCCTCCAGCGGACGGTCATCAGGATCCAGCCGGGCACTTACCGGGAAGCCGTCCGGATCCCTGCCACCAAGCCGCGGATCACTTTCGCTGGGCAGGGTGCCCGGCCGGAGGATGTGGTGCTGGTCTACAACAACGCCTCCGGGACGCCCAAGCCGGACGGCAGCGGGAACTTCGGCACCTCGGGCAGCGCGTCCGTGCGGGTTGACGGGCCGGATTTCGTGGCACGGAACCTGACCATCAGCAACGATTTCGACGAGGCCGCCAACCTGGGGATGAAGGACCGCCAGGCCGTCGCCCTGCACATCACAGGGGACCGGTCGGCGCTGTCCAATGTCAGGCTGCTGGGCAACCAGGACACCTTGCTGGTCAACTCCCCCGGCGCGGGCGTCCAGGCCCGCTTCTACTTTGACAGCTGTTATGTGGAAGGGGACGTGGACTTCATTTTCGGCCGCGGCACCGCCGTTTTCAGCGGCTGCCAGATCAAGAGCCTGGACCGGGGTTCCACGACCAACAATGGCTACGTCACGGCCGGCAGCCAGGACCTGTCCATCAAGTACGGGTACCTTTTTGACCGGTGCCGGCTTGTCTCGGACGCGGCCGCCGGCTCCGTCCACCTTGGCAGGCCGTGGCATCCCAGCGGCGACCCGAAGGCGGTGGCCCAGGTCCTGGTCAGGGATTCCTGGCTTGGCGCGCACATCTCGGGTACGCCGTGGACGGACATGAGCGGCTTCTCCTGGCGCGAGGCCCGGTTCCACGAGTTCAACAACCGCGGACCGGGTGCACAGGTGACGCCTGACCGCCCGCAGCTGCCCGGGCCGGAGGCGGGCAGCTACACGGTCAGGACGTACCTGCAGGGAACGGACGGCTGGGCGCCCCAGCTTGAAGGGTCGACGGCGGACTGCAGCGTGGTGCCGGTCGCCTAGTTATGGAAGGGAAGGTCCGGTTCCGCCGCGGAACCGGACCTTCCCTTTCGCCGTTCCTGCCTAGCCGGGCCGCTGCGGCGAGGTTTAGGCTGGGCGGATGTTGACCATCGGAACCATCGTCCTTGGCGTCAACGACGTCGCCGCCGCCACCAAGTTCTGGCATGACGCCATTGGCTATGTCCCCCGGGAAGAAGGCGACGAAACGTGGGTGACCCTTGTGCCGTCGTCGGGCCCTGGTGCGGAGCTGTCGCTCATGCTCAGCGAAACCCCTGTCCAGGACCACCCGCGGATCCACTTGGACCTCTATGCGGGTGACCAGGACGCGGAGGTGGAGCGCCTGGTCACCCTCGGTGCCAAACGGGTGGACTGGGACTCGTACCCGGAGGACCCAGACTTTGTGGTCCTTGAGGATCCGGACGGGAACCGGTTCTGCGTCATCGACAAGAGCCCGCGCTAGGGGGCTGCGGGGAACAAGCGCGACTCCCAGGCCGTTGGCATCCCTACAACCGTCACCTTTTGCGGGACGGAAGCGACGGAAGGGAACTCATGGTCAGGGCTATCTGGAACGGAAGAGTCATCGCCGAATCCGCGGACACCATAGTGGTGGAGGGCAACCATTACTTCCCGCGCGACGCCGTCAACGCCGACTACCTGCGGGACAGCGGCAAGAACACGTTCTGCCCGTGGAAGGGCACGGCCAGTTACCACACGCTGGAGGTTGACGGCGAGCTGAACGAGGCCGCGGCCTGGTACTACCCGGACGCGAAGCCGCGGGCCAAGCACATTGAGGACAGGATCGCGTTCTGGCGCGGCGTCACCATCGAGGACCAGCAGGCGGAATAAGCGGACGACGGCGGGTGGGCACCCGCCGTCGTCCGCTCCACCGGTGTTGTGGCCCAGCGCGCGCCATTGAGCGCCGGGCCGGCTATGCGGCGAGCGGTGAGTCGAACAGCTGCTCGGCAAGCCTGATGAGGTGACCTGGAGCGCCGCACTCTCCGTCCCGCTTGTCGCGGCCCAGGAACAGGGCGGTCCCGCGGATGGTTCCGTCCAGGTCGATTCCGGCCTCGCGGATGAGCACCTCGGCGCGGGGATTGGTGGCCAGCCTGTTTGCGTGGGTGTCGAGATAGACGAGCCAATCAGTGCCGGCAAGGAGCCCGACACCTCCTGACGCAACCTTCTGGAAGGCCGTCTCATCAAGCTCGATCGGCCTGAGGTGCACCGGCTGGGTGAGTCGGGTAGGGACCACTAAAGCGTTGTGGGAAGTCATCATGGTTCGTATCCTTCGGCTGATCCCCGGCGTTGTGCGGCGGTCTGCGGCTGCGCCGGTGAAGCTGCCGGTTGGCGCGGGCGGCCGCGGGCTAGGAGTCCCGGGCGGCCGCCCGCTGGCATGGTCAGCGCTGGTTTTTGCGCGGTTTTACAAAATTAAGTTCGTTGTCTTCGCTTTTTGCTCTTTTTTCGGCTCGTTTTTGCAGGATCGATTTGCCGGCTTTTTTCGCGGCGCCGCTTTTGGGGGATTTTCCGGACATCCGAATCACACCTTTCCGTGCATTGCGTTACCGGATACCATACCTACTTTTATTTTTTTATCTAGTCCTGTGTGGGCCGCGCTCGCCGCGGATGCTGGCTACGTGAGGGACGCCGCGGTGGCATCACGGAACTGGTCAAGGAGGTTTCACGAAATCGACTGCGATGCCATTTTTGGCCTTTCTTTTGAAATAGCCGATAAAAGTACCGAAAGCCTTACAAGAGTGAACAAAGACAGCGCTTTATTTTGCTGCGACTGTCACCGCCAGAATTCGGCGAGTTGCCCGGCGCGGGCTTTGCCTTGGTTGTATCCGGCTTCAGCGGCGGCTGGCCGGAGTGACAGGTCCATCGCGTTGGCACCGAACATGTGCTCGTCTTCGCTTTCCGGGAAAATCACCTCAACCCTGCTCCCTCCGGCGCGCAACTCCTCGACCTGGACAGCCAGCTGCATGCCCCACTCCAGCGGCATCCTGGTCCTGCCTCCGAAGGGCGACAGGACCAGCACGCGCCCGCACCCGGCGGCCAGGTCGGCGTTCTCGTTGCACCGGTAGCCGCCGTCGATATAGCTCTTGTCCCCTATCCGGTACGCAGAGGCGCTGGAGCAACTGGCGGCGACGGCGTCCACCAGGCCGATGCCGCTGTAGCGGTTGAAGACTGCGGCCTCGCCGCTTCCCGCGTCCACCGCCGTGATCAGCAGTTCATGCTCTGCCCATTCCTGCCGGGGAAGCCGCGCCGCGACGGTGGCCCGCCACCGCTCTGAGCCGTCGTAGTCCGCCGCGAGGTCGAGTGCCGCCGCGCCCATCCTGCGGCGCATGTCGGCCGCGTCCGTGGAGGCCGCGATGATCCTGCCGGTCCGCTCGAGGTGGCTGGGCACGGGGCGAGCGGAAGCCTGCGTTCCCAGAGGACAGGGCCGCCGCGGGAGCGGAGTGTCAAGGACGGCGCCATACAGTTCGGCCAGGCTGGCGCCGGCGATCTGGGCGGCGGCCGTGGATCCGGCAGAGGTTCCGATAACCCTGTCGGCCCTGGTCATGTCCGGCCCGGCGCCTGCCAGGCCGGCCAGGACGCCGATCAGCCAGGCGTTGCCTGTGGAGCCGCCGCCACCGAGGACCAGGGCGCGCTTTGAAGAAGCAGCCGGAGCAGTGCGCAGAGTTGAAGTTGATGTTGTGTTCATGGGAGTCGCCTTTCGCGAATGTGCCTGTTCGGCGCTCCCGGTGGCGGCTGGTTCAGCCGTGGATCGTGGGTTGCGAGGGAGCACCCATTACGGATACAGCGTTCATGGGTCTCACCTCCTGGAGTCGGGTCACGATCAGGGGAATCTTGGCATACGGCTGACCGGGGACGCAACGGGTAAATTTGAAGCGATAATTTCGATTGACCGGGACAGCCCCGCGCGCGCTGACGTTCACCAGCTCCTGAGCGAACACCTGGCCGACATGTTCGCCACCTCGCCCGCCGAAAGCGTGCACGCCCTGGACCACGCCGCCCTGTCCGCCCCTTCCATCACGTTCTGGACGGCTCGTGAGGACGGCAACCTTTTGGGGTGCGGCGCACTCAAGCTCCTGACCTCCCCCACCGGCCCGGGGAGGCACGGCGAGATCAAATCCATGCGTACCACAACAACGGCCCGGGGACGCGGCGTGGCCACGCTCATGCTCGGGTACATCCTTGACGACGCCCGTACGCGGAACCTTGAGCGCGCCTATCTGGAGACCGGAACCGAGGACTACTTTGCGCCTGCGCGGCGGCTGTATGCCCGGCACGGGTTTACGGAGTGCCCGCCGTTTGCCAATTACGTGCTGGACCCCAACAGCGTGTTTATGGAGCTTCGGCTCTAAGACCTGCGCGGCACGTAGGAAGGCGACGACGGCGGGTGGGCGCCCGCCGTCGTCCGCTCCGGGACGTTAGCCCCTACGCCCGTCAAGTTCGACTTGGCAAAGTGGTGCGGGTCGGGTCCGGACACCACGAGGAGGCCAAGATGGCCAGCATCTACATTGCGTACGGCACCACTGAAGGCCAAACAGCCAGGATCGCCGAGTTCATTGCCGACGTGCTCCGCGCGCACGGGCATGAAGCTGAAACTGCAGACATCAAGGACGCGGGGGACGCCATTCCGTCGGGGTGCGATGCGGTGATGGTGGGGGCGTCCGTCCACATGAGCAAGCACGAGGAATACGTCAAGGACTTTGTCCAAAAGAACCGGGAGACCCTGGAGCGTCTCCCGTCCGCCCTCTTCTCCGTCAGCCTGGCCGCCCACGGCGACGCGGAAAACGCCGAAAGCTATGTGGAGGCATTCGAGCAGGAGACGGGCTGGCGCCCATCCCAGGTGGCGCTGTTCGGCGGCGCGCTGCTCTACACGCAGTACAACTTCATTAAGCGCCTGGTCATGAAGAGAATTGCAGGCGGCAAGGGGGCGCTGGATACGGATACCTCGAGGGACTACGTGTACACCGAGTGGGACGGCGTGACGCGGTTCGCCGAGGACTTCATGGCGCGGCTCTAGCAGCATAAGCCCTGAGCTGGGACGAACGGACGACGGCGGGTGCGCCCCCGCCGTCGTCCCGTTCCGCTGTCCATGACTGTCCGGCGCGCCGACGTCCTAGACCTCTTTGCGCCAGCCGCCGGTTTCGCTGCCGCGCGATTCGATGAAGTCCTTGAACTTCCGCATGTCGGCCTTGACCTGCATGTCGTCGATTTTCAGTGCTGCGCCGGCCTTTTCAGTGGCGCTTTCCGGCGCCCATTCGAAATGGACTTTGACCTTGGTGTGGGTGGCGTCCAGGGGCGTGAACCTGATGATGCCGGCGTGCGACTTGCCGTCGGTGCTGCGCCAGGCGATCCGGTCATCAGGCGCCTGGTCGACGATTTCCGTGTCAAACTCCCTTTGGACGCCGCCCACTTTGGTAACCCAGTGGTTGGTGGTGTCGGTCAGCTGGGTCACCGACTCGACGCCGGACATGAACTGCGGAAAGGATTCGAACTGGGTCCACTGGTTGTACGCGGTCCGCACCGGAACAGCGACTTCCACCGTCTCTTCAACCTCTTCAACGTGTGCCATCTGCTTCCTCCTTATGACGGACGGCCGCAATGGCGGACTGGCAGCATGGGCCAGCCTGCCAGTCGGGCAGCCGCCACCTTTGCACGATAAATCCGGCGACTACCCGTGTCCAGACCCTAAAACGAAAGCGGACGACGGCGGGTGGGCGCCCGCCGTCGTCCGCTTTCGTTGAGTGCCTACTGGCTGAAGGGGACCTTTTCCCAGCTGAGCACGTCGGCGCCTTTGGCGCTGTTGCCAGCCACAGTGAAGCGGACGTAATCCACGGCGTTGTTGGCGCCGTCCACCGTGATGCGCTGCAGGTTGTCCGCGGCGGGTGAGCCGTAGATGTCCAGCCAGGGTGAGCCCGCGGCGAGGGGCTGGTTTGCGGCGAAGACGTGGCTGTCGCCGTTGACCAGGTAGACCGGGGCGTCGAAGTGGTTGGTCTCCTCAACAATGGTCTGCACGATCCCGCGGAAGCCGGAGACGGTCGCCGGGTTTGCGGTGGCGTCGGCCAGGAGCGACGGATCGAACATGTCGGCCTGCTGCATGAGGACCACGGCGCGGTCGTTGCTGCGCCTGGCCTCAGCGAAGGTCTGGTGGATCTGGGCGATGACCGCGTCCGTGCGGTGTTCCACCTCGGCGAGCTGTTCCGGCGTGGGTTCAGTCTTGCCCAGCCCGCTCCACGGCAGGAGGGAGTTGTTGCTGCCCTGGACGTTCAAGACGGAGAAAGCCACCCGGTTCTTCTCGAAACGGACGTCCTCCGGGAGGCCCAGGTTCTCCTGCGACTTGACCGGCATGGTGGCGCCCAGCGTCTTGCCGGGATGGTTGAAGAAGACTTCCCGGATCTTGTCCAGGCGCTCCAGCGGATTGTAGGCGCCGTTGTTGGTGCGGTGGCAGTCCACCCACTCGTTGTCGCCGGGCGTGTAGACCAGCGGGTGGGTGAAGGTGTCGAACTGGCTGCGGATGTAGGAAAAGTACTCGTCCGAACAGACGGAGGAACCGTTCTTTATATCGCCCACATGTGCTACAAACTTCAGTTCCTTGTCCGCGTTGAGGTCCTGGATGCGGGACGGGAACTTGGTGATCTCGGCGGCGCCGTAGGGGATGTCGCCGATGGCGGCAAAGGTGAAGGCCTGGTTACCGTCGGTGCTGTTGTCCGCAGTGTTGGCTGATTCGGCGAAGGCGGGCTGGGACGCCAGGAGGCCGATCGCCAGGGTGAGTGCCGCCGTCGTAAGTTTCGCTGTCTTTGAACGCATGGTGATGCTCCTGATTCGGGGGCTGGTTAGAACGTGCGGGCGGTGAGGAACTGCTGCAGGCCGGCGAGGTCGTCGGTGTTGATGTGATCCGCGCCGGCGTCGGCCAGTTCGGTCCAGACGGCGTCGCGGGCTGCGCCGGGCTGGTCCGGGGTGGCCCAGAAGCGGACGCGGTGGTCGTTGGCGTGGGCCGTGGACACGAAGTCGCGCAGTTTGGCGCGCTCCGCCTCGGGCATGGGGCCGACGCCCTGCCAAGTGAAGAGCTTGGTCCAGTTGTCACTGACCAGCGGCATCAGGGCCGCGGGCAGGCCCGAGGTGAGGTCCGTGGCGCGGCCGTCGTAGAAGCTGAAGCGCTGGGTCTGCGCCCGCATGGTGGCCAGCGGGCGGTTGCCGCTGATGACGGCGGTGAC
Organism: Pseudarthrobacter defluvii; assembly: GCF_030816725.1. Lineage (NCBI taxonomy): Bacteria > Bacillati > Actinomycetota > Actinomycetes > Micrococcales > Micrococcaceae > Pseudarthrobacter > Pseudarthrobacter defluvii. Next base: position 370,912 of record NZ_JAUSYG010000001.1, on the reverse strand, counting down.
CGGGCCGGTCTTGACGTTGCCGTTGGTGTAGCGGCTCATGATGTCGCGATGCTCGGCGAGCTCGCGCTCGATGGCGGCGTAGGTGGACTCGCCCTCGCTCTTGATGTCGATCAGGAGCTGCAGGCTGCCGTCCCACTTGGGGTAGACGCTGTGGCCGGGCTGGCTGCGGACCAGGTCCTGGAGCGGGTCGAGGTAGAGGCTTTCCAGCGTGACACCCTGTTTGGCGTCCGCCAGGTTATGGGCTACGCGCAGCTCGCCGTCCACCAGCCACACGTCAGCCTCGACGCTGGTGAAACCGTGCTCCAGTGCGTCGAACAGAGGGCGGTCATGCTCGTAGTCGTTGTGGGCATGGGTGCCGGCGAGTGGCTGGCCGACGACGGGCGCCGGATTGGGTGCCTCGGCCCCGGCTTGGGCGGGGGCTACGGCTGTCCCGGCCAGGGAGCCGAGGATGGCGACGGCGGCGAGGGTGCTTTTCACGAACACGGGAGTACTCCTGGTACCTCGGGGATGTCCGCCCGGTGCTGGGGTGTTCCGGGCGTGAGGGTGCGTGAAAAGACTGCTGTGCTTGGCGAAACGGTTCAGGGCGTCTTGGTTGCGTCGTGGTGAACGGAGGGGAACATCAACATCGGGGTGGGCATGAGTTTCCCAGCCGTGATGGAGCTGGCGGGTGTGTCCCCGGGCAGCCCAACTAACCGTTCGCTAGGAGACCGCGAGATAATCCACAACCAATACCTCCAGCACGCTGGCCTCTTCCGGAAGCCAGCCCGGCGGCCAGAGTGTCGGTTCCCGGTCCGGTTGCTCGGTGTTGTACTGACGGCCACTTGGAGAAGTCCAGCCCGGTGGCTCATTCCTGGAAGCTGGACCAGGACTCCAGCGGGTTCGGTGCTTGAGCCGGTGATGCTTGGGGCACAACTGTCCCAGATTGCTGATCCCCGTGGTGCCTCCGCGCTCCCAGGCCCTGAGATGGTCCGCCTCATTGTCTTGGCTGTGGTTGCTGCAGCCGGGGAAGGTGCATTTTCCATCCCGCATCCTCAGCCACCGCTTGAGCGACTCGGTGAGCCGGTAGTTGGTGCGGCCAAGTTCAAGCGGAGCTCCGTCGCGGGGATCCACCAAAACCCGGTAGAACGAGTTGGCCCCTTCCGCGACCAGTTTGCGCGCCATCGATGCGGGGATGGGCCCGTAGTTGTCGAGTTCTGCGGGTTGGTCCGTTGCACCGAGGAGGGAAAAGACCGGCACTGTGACCAGCACATCAGCTTTGAGGGATGGCCCAGGCCCGGCGAGGTCCCCGGTGTCACCGAGCAGCAATTTTGCAGCCACGTCTGCCCTGAGCTGGGTAAGGGTTCTCGGCTCTTCCGGTCCCTGCAATCCACGGGACAGGGCAGACGTCCTGTTCCAGACTGCACAGGCCTTGTCCGCAGCCATGTACAGCGAAACCCAGGCCATACCGTCCCGGTCCGGCGAGTACTCCATCCGCCGATCCGCAACGGACTTCACATGCCTGATCGTCAGGGACTCGGGGTGATGGCGTTCCCGCCAGGCACGTACTTTCCGACGGAAACGGCCCGGGACCAACTCTCCGGCAGATGCCCCCCGTGCCGCGTTAGGCGCCTCCGGGTCCAGGAAGTGAGCTTCCAAGGCAGTTGTAGCTGAAGCGTCCAGGCTGCTGGTTTCGTCGACCATGATCTGGGCATGCCGCCAGGAGACGGCGCCAGCCTCCATGGCGTTGAGCGTCGCCGGAAGAGAGGTGGTGAGCGCATGGGCGTCCTCCAACAGCGCGGATGCGGCACCTTCGCCGATAGTGAGCGTGCAGGCGACTTCGGCGACGACACTCATGTCCCGCGCCGATGATTCAGAAGCGCTTTCCGCCGGCGCTTCCATGGCCGCTGCGGCCTCCGAATACTCTGCGAGCAGCCGCACTTTCACGGCCGAAGTAGCAGCTTCGATTCGGGCCACGATGCCCAGGCCGTCCAGCCAGGAACCGGCAAGTTCCCGAAGCGGATCATCACTGTCGACGCCGTGAGCACTATCCGCAGCTTCCGAAGAACCGCTCAGGGCTCCTGTTAGTTCGTCCACCAGCCCGGTCAGGGATGCGACGGCACCGGCGAGTCCGGCCGCGCCCTTCGCATCCACAACCGTTCCGGTTTCCATAACTAAAAGACTGTCACGGGGGTCTGACATTTTGAGTTGGGTGCCTTTGACGCTGTCTCGGCGGAGGGTAGGCCGGAGCAAACAACGGCGGGAGGATACCAACCGGGGACCCTATGCTCCTTCTGGAATTGGGACATTCAATGCCCACGGTCAGTTGGCCTTCGTTGAGGAAGAGTGCAACATGAAGGCAGCACCAGCCGATTGCGTGTAAATGTCGCCGATCGGATGTAGGTTTTGCAACATCAGCTTGAAAATGCCACCGGATACGAGGCGGTGTCCGGGTAGAGGCCTTACTGGGGGTAAGACATGGAATTTGCGGAAAAGCTTTCGGCTCTGGCGGCAAAGGTGCGGCAGCAGCGCGGAGTGATTCAAACGGAGGAGGCGACTAAGAACGCCTTTGTGATGCCGTTCATTTCAACGATTCTCGGATATGACGTATTCAATCCTCTGGAGGTGGTCCCAGAGTTCATTGCCGATGTGGGGCTAAAGAAGGGCGAAAAGATCGACTACGCCATCGTGAAAGATGGCGAAGTCCAGATCTTGATCGAGTGCAAGAAGTCCACTGAGCCCGTAAAGATTGAACATGCCTCACAGCTTTTCCGGTACTTCGCTGTGACAAACGCACGCATCGCAATCCTGACTAATGGCGAGGTGTACCAGTTCTTCACGGATCTGGACGCACCAAATCGGATGGATGCCAAGCCGTTTCTCGTATTGGATCTGAACGATATCGACCAATCACTGATCCCCGAACTGCAAAAACTGTCCAAGGATGTCTTCGACCTGGATTCGATCATCAGTGCCGCCGGTGAACTGAAGTACATCGGCGAACTGAAGCGAACACTCGCTGCACAGTTCAAAGAGCCTGAAGATGACTGGGTCAAGTTCCTGACGGCAAGGGTCTATTCCGGACCGTACACGCAGAAGGTCCGGGAGCAGTTCACCACGCTAGTGGGGAAGGCCACGAAGCAATTCCTCAATGACCAAGTCAACGAACGGTTGAAGAAGGCCCTTGGCAATCCGGGATTCCCGCAGACCGAGGACACAACCGTGCCGACAGCCGTCACCAGCGCACCAGTCGCGGAGGCGGATCTTGCCGAGGCCGACGGCTTGGAGACGACGCTTGAGGAAATCGAGGGCTACCAAATTGTGCGCGCTATCGTCTGCAGCGAGGTGAAGCCAGTCCGTATAGCGCAGCGTGACGCTAAGTCGTACTTTGCTGTGCTCCTCGACGACAACAACCGCAAGCCCATTGCGCGACTGCACTTCAACCGAACCCAGAAGTACATCGGCATCTTCGACAACAACAAAGAAGAGCGCCGAGTGCCCATCAACTCACTTGAGGAGATCTACGAGCACACGGAAGCACTGCGGGCGACGGTCAAGAGCTACCTCCAACCGCAAACATAGGTTGCGGCGTTGATTACAGAAGGACTTGCCGATCCACGGACCCTGGAGTGGAACGCCGTTGGGTTCGAGTAGGCGGACGACGGCGGGCCACCGCCTGTTCTGCGGTCAGCCCGCGCCCTGGCCCTCGTGCGCCGTCTCCTCCAGGATCCTGGCTGACGGCGCTGCGGTCATCAGTTGCCCTATCACGTCGGGGTTGTCCCACACGTCGCGACGGAGCCCATTCAGGAAGCCGTCCGCAGCTTCCTTGGTATCGAAGTCAAGGAGTACGGCAATGCTGTTCTGCTCCTGGGTATCCCGGAAAAGCCGGACAGACCTGGCGCCAGAGGAAGCGCGGCCTGCAGGATCACTGTCGAATACCTTCTTGAAGGCCTCGTAATCCCGGACTGGGTAGCTGATCTGCAAGGTGAACATCATTATTCCTTTCTTCGGGCTGGGTCAGGCAAAAATAGGCCTTCCCGTGTCATCCCGATAGTGCCGGAGGGCCCCGCTGCCCCGGCTGCCTTTCCATCGCCCTGCAAGGCCGACCCAGCCGCCGTCGGACAGACAGAACGGGGCCTTTGATATTGATGCCCACCGCGGCGACGAGCGGAAGCGAGCCCCCTAAACCTCCGCCACAGGCGCCGCGAACTGCGCCTCGTACAACCGCGCGTAAGCGCCACCTGCGGCGAGCAGTGAAGCGTGCGTCCCCTGCTCCACGATCTGCCCGTTCTCCATCACCAGGATGAGGTCGGCGTCGCGGATCGTGGACAGGCGGTGCGCGATCACAAAGGAAGTCCGGTCGGACCGCAGCGCGCTCATCGCCTTCTGAACCAGCACCTCGGTCCGGGTATCCACGGAGGACGTCGCCTCGTCCAATATCAAGACAGAAGGCGAAGCCAGGAACGCCCGCGCAATCGTCAGCAGCTGCTTCTCACCCGCCGATACGTTGGACCCCTCGTCGTCCAGCACCGTGTCATACCCCTCCGGCAGGGACTTCACGAACCGGTCCACATACGTCGCCCGCGCGGCCTCCAACACCTCTGAAGAGGAAGCAGACGGCCGTCCGTACGCGATGTTGTCCCGAATGGTCCCGCCGAACAGCCACGTATCCTGCAGCACCATCCCCATCCGCGAGCGCAGGTCGTGCCGGCTCATGGTGGTGATGTCCACGCCGTCCAGCGTGATCCGCCCGCCGTCCAGCTCGTAGAACCGCATCATCAGGTTCACCAGCGTGGTCTTACCAGCCCCGGTCGGTCCAACAATGGCCACCGTCTGCCCCGGCTCCGCCACCAGGGACAGCCCACTGATCAGCGGCTTGTCCGGCGAATACGAGAACGACACGTCCTCAAACACCAGCCGCCCGCGGGAAGCACCGTCCGGACTCTGCAAAACAGCAGGATCCGCTGACTGCTCCTCCGTATCCAGCAGCTCAAACACCCGCTCGGCGGAGGCCACGCCGGACTGCAGCAGGTTGGCCATGGACCCCAGCTGCGCCAGCGGCTGCGTGAACTGCCGCGAGTACTGGATGAACGCCTGCACATCGCCAAGCTGCATCGCCCCGGACGCCACTTGCAGGCCGCCCACCACGGCAATCCCCACGTACACCAAGTTCCCGATAAACGTCATGGCAGGCATGATCAGCCCGGAAATAAACTGGGCCCCAAAACTGGCGGAATACAGTTCTGCGTTCTTTTGCCGGAACCGCTCCCCCACCTCGCGCTGCCGTCCGAACACCTTCACCAGCGCGTGCCCGGTGTAAGTCTCCTCGATCTTCCCGTTCAGTTCGCCGGTGTTCTTCCACTGCTGCACGAACAGCTTCTGCGAGCGCTTGGCGATCAGCGTGGTGATCCCCAGCGTCAGCGGAATGGTCACCAGCGCGATCAGCGCCAGTGTGGGCGACAGGATGAACATCATCACCAGCACACCCAGCACCGTCAGCACCGATGTCACGGCCTGGCTGATGGATTGCTGCAGGCTCTGCGAAATGTTGTCCACATCGTTGGTCACCCGGCTGAGCAGCTCGCCGCGCTGGATCGAGTCGAAATACCGCAGCGGCAGCCGGTTGATCTTCGCCTCAATCTGCTCGCGCAGCCCAAACACCGTCCGCTGCACCACGCCGTTCAGCACATAAGCCTGCCCCCACATGAATGCCGACCCCAGCACATACAGCACCAGCGCCCACGTCAGCACACTGGCGAGCGCAGCGAAGTCGATCCCTGCGCCCGGCGTCAGCGTCATGGCGCTGAGCATGTCCGCCTTCTGGTTCTCCCCCGACGCCCGCAGCATCGCAATTAGCTGCGCCTGCGTCATCCCCGGCGGCAGCTGCTTGGACACCACCCCGGAGAAGATCAGGTTGGTGCCCTCGCCCAGCAGCCGCGGCCCGATCACCTGCAGCACCACGCCTGCCACAGCCATAGCAAGCACCAGCACCAGCCAGAGCCGTTCCGGCCGCAGCGTGCCCAGCAGGCGTTTCGCGGAGCCGCTGAAGTTCATTGCCTTCTCCGCCGGAACATTCATCCCGGCAAACGGTCCGCCATGCCCGGGGCCGCCACGGGGCCTTGGGATGCGTACGACGTCGGCCTGGCCGGCGTTGCCCCCGCCTGCAGTTCCAGCGGGTCCGCCTCCGCCCGGATTGGCTCCACCGGGCCGGGTTCCTCCGCGGTGCGTGCTCATACCGTCTCCTCCGCTGCCAGCTGGGACGAGACGATCTCCCGGTACGTCCCGGATGTCTCCAGCAGCTCATGGTGCGTCCCGTGCGCAACGATTCTGCCGTCGTCGAGCACTAAAATCTGGTCCGCATCCACGATGCTGGACACGCGCTGGGCGATGATCACCAGCGTGGCGCCGGCGGTGCTGCGCTTGAGCGCCTGGCGCAGCCTGGCGTCGGTGCCGGTGTCCAGGGACGAGAACGAATCGTCAAAGATGTACAGCTCAGGCCGTTTCACCAGCGCCCTGGCGATGGCCAGCCGCTGCCGCTGCCCGCCCGAGACGTTGGTGCCGCCCTGGGAGATGGGCGCGTCCAGCCCCTCCTCCATCTGCTCCACGAAGTCCCGCGCCTGGGCAATCTCGAGCGCGGTCCACAGCTCCTCCTCGGTGGCGTCCGGGTTGCCGTACAGCAGGTTGCTGCGCACGGTCCCGGAGAACAGGTAGGGCCGCTGCGGCACCAGGCCGATGTGCCCCCACAGCAGGTCCGGGTCCAGGTCCCTGACGTCCACTTCGTCCATCAGCACCGCCCCCGAGGTCACGTCGAAGAGCCGCGGCATCAGGTTCACCAGCGTGGTCTTGCCCGAGCCGGTGCTGCCGATGATCGCCGTGGTCTGCCCTGCGGGGGCGGTGAAGCTGATGCCGGAGAGGACGGGGTGCTCGGCACCCGGGTAGGCGAATCCGACGTCGCGCATTTCCAGCTCGCCGCGCCGGACCGCGCTGGTGACCGGCTGCTCCGGCGGAACCACGCTGGAGCTGGTCCCCAGCACCTCGCCGATCCGGTCCGCGGACACCGACGCACGCGGGATCATTACGGCCATGAACGTGGCCATCATTACGGACATCAGGATCTGCATCAGGTAGCTCAGGAACGCGATCAGGGTGCCCACCTGCATGGACCCGTCCTCGATCCGGAAGGCACCGAACCAGATCACCGCCACGCTGGAGACGTTCAGGACCAGCATGACCGTGGGGAACATCAGCGCCATCAGCCGCCCGGCGCGGAGGGCAACATCGGTGACGTCGGTGTTGGCGCCGGCAAAGCGTTCCGTTTCCATGTCCTCGCGCACGAACGCGCGCACCACCCGAATGCCGGTGAGCTGCTCACGCAAAACGCGGTTCACGGTGTCGATCCGGGCCTGCATCTTCCGGAACAGCGGCACCATCCGGATGACGATCAACCCGACGGCGATCAGCAGCACCGGCACACACACGGCAATCAGCCACGAGAGTTGAGCGTCCTGGCGGATGGCCATGATCACGCCGCCGATGCTGAGCATGGGCGCGGCCACCATCAGCGTGGCGGACATCAGCACCAGCTGCTGGACCTGCTGAACGTCGTTAGTGGAGCGGGTGATGAGGCTGGGGGCGCCGAACCTGGTGACCTCCTGCTCCGAGAACTCCCCCACCCGCTCAAAGATGGCGCCGCGCAGGTCCCGGCCCAGCCCCATCGCTGCCTTGGCACCGAAGTACACGGCCACCACCGCGCACGCGATCTGCGCCAGCGTGATAAGCAGCATGACGCTGCCGGTGGACATGATGTAGCCGGTATCGCCCCGGGCCACGCCCTGGTCGATGATGTCCGCGTTCAGCGTGGGCAGGTACAGCGACGCGATGGACTGCGCCAGCTGGAAAACCACGACGGCGGCCAGCAGCGGCCGGTGCGGCCGCAGGTATTCGACGAGCAACTTCCAGAGCAAGGCGGCTCCAACCTGACGGAGTGTCCACATACGTGGTGCGAGGGTCAGTTTACGTCCGGGAGGAGCAGTTGATCCTTGCAGTTGGCTGGGAAAAATGCAGGTTCTCCCACGGCGTAGTCAACGGACGCGCCGAGGATTAGGAGGTGTCGGTGGGTACGTCAGTGTGAGAGAACTGGAGGGGGCGTCATGAACGCGCCACCGCACCGAAGGATGGAAGAACCGACGCATGTTTGCCACCACACGGAATGCCCCGCACCGCACTGCCAGGTTCGGCCTTGCCTTCATCGGCGTCCTGCTCATCGCGGTCAACCTCCGGGTGTCGTTTGTCAGTGTGGGACCGGTACTCGTCAACATCAGCAGCGACCTTGGCCTGTCCAGTGCCGCAGCGGGATTCCTAACCGGCCTCCCCCTTATTGCCTTCGCGGTCTTCTCGCCCCTGGCCCCCGGATTCGCTTCCCGCCTGGGCCCTGGACCGGGCACTGTGGCTGTCCCTGCTGATCCTCGCCGCGGGCATCGTGCTTCGTTCCCTGCCCGTGCCTGGCTTTATCTGGGCGGGAACGATACTGATCGGCGTGGCCATAGCGTTCCTCAATGTCCTGGTGCCCTCCCTCGTCAAACGGGACTTTCCGTTGCGGGTCAGCCAGGTCACCGGAAGCTACACCGCCACCCAGGCGGCCTTCGCAGCGGTGGGGGCCGCCGTCGTCGTTCCCGTGGCCCAAACGTCCCCGGCGGGGTGGCGGCTTGCCCTGGGAGTCTGGGTGGGACTCGCCCTCATCGCCATGGCGGTGCTCCTCCCCTGGCTGCGCCGGCACAGGACAAGCGCCGCGCATGCTGCCCAAGCGGAAGCCGCATACCGGTCACCCTGGGGCTCAGCCCTGGGCTGGCAGGTGACGCTGTTCATGGGACTGCAATCGATCGCTTTTTACGTCCTGATGGCATGGCTGCCCACCATCGAGCAAAGCCGCGGGGTGGCAGCCACCACGGCCGGCGTGCACTTGTCTGTTTTCCTCCTGATCAGTGTCTTCGCCAGCCTTGGGGCGGGCGGGATCCTGCACCGGGGTTCGGATCAACGGCTCGTATCCTTCACGGGCGGGGCGCTGGCGTTCGTGACCTTTCTTGGCCTGGCACTCGCACCGGACCTCATCCTGCTGTGGGTCGTTCTCGGCGCCCTCGGGTGCGGCAGCCTTATTGTCATTGCCCTGTCCCTGTTCAGCCTCCGGAGCGTGAACCACCCGCAGGCAGCAGCACTGTCCGGCATGGCCCAGTCCGTGGGGTACGGCCTGGCCGCGGTGGGCCCGGTGGCTTTCGGCGCACTGCACGACGCGACCGGAGAGTGGACCCTTCCGCTGCTCGTCACCGCCGGCGCCATGGCAGTGCTGGCGTTGATGGGTCTGCTCGCCGGCCGTGACCGCGTGATCAGGGAATCAAGCGATCGGCGCGGTAGCGGTCAAACAGTGCGGTGAATGCGTCCAGCGTCCGCCGATAGCCCGTAAACCCTGCATCCCTGCTCTTGCCCATGTCCGTGACCACCTCGATGTTCCGCCCCAGGTCGCCGTCGGTGTGCCACCAGCTCGCAACGCGGCCCAGGTCCGGTTCGCTGAGGTTGTTCTCCTCGGCAATCCGCCGCCACTGGTCCTCCCGGCCAGCCATGGACCGTTCGAGCGGACGGGGCTCTCCCTGGAACCCCTCCCACTCCACGCCGAAGTAGGCTGCGAGTTTCGGCCACATCCAGCGCCAGCGGAAAACGTCGCCGTTGACGATGTTGAAGGCCTCGTTGGCGGCCGCGGGGGTGGTGGAGGCCCAGAGCATGTGCTCGGCAAGCAGGCCTGCATCCGTCATGTCAGTGAGGCCGTTCCACTGCGTTTCAGACCCCGGGAACACGAACGGCTGCCCGCTGTCGCGGCACAGGGTGGCCTGCGCGGCGAGCGTCAGGCCCATGTTCATCGCGTTGCCCACCGCATGCCCGATGACCGTGTGGGCACGGTGCACGGACCAGGTGAACCCCTGCTCCGCCGCTGCCGCCCAGAGTTCATCCTCCTGGGCGTAGTAGAAGTTAGCCACCGGAAGGCGCGGTTCCTCTTCGTGAAAGGGCGTGTCCGGCATTTCCCCGGCGGCGTAGGCTTCGAACGGTCCCAGATAGTGCTTGAGCCCTGTCATCAGGGCAACATGGGCCACCTCCTTGCCCCGCAGTGCGGCAAGCAGATCCCGCAGCATGGCGGCGTTGACGGCGATGTTCTCTTCCTCAGTGTTCCGCCGCGACCAGGCCGTAAAGAAGACGTGGGAGGGGTTCTCCGGAGCAAGCACAGCGGCCAGGGAGTCAGCCGAGGTCAGATCGGCAGAAAGCCACGTGACGCCGGCGCGGTCGGGTCCAGGCCAGCGGGACAAAGCAAGGACCGTCCAGCCTTCGCCAACCAGGTTGTCCACCAGGGCGGAACCTGCGATTCCGGTGGCCCCCACTACCAGGGCCGTTCGTCCGCTGCCCGCTGCTGTTCCTGATCCGATGGTCATAGTGCTCCTCTTGGTTGGGGTGCTGGTGTGTCCGCGCGTCAGCACGGCCTCACGCTTCGGGCGGAGGCCGCACGCTGCGCCGCGCCGGGAACCTGGGGCATCAAGGGCCCACTGGCGACAAGCCGCCGCGTCCGGCAGATATTCCATACGTGGGAATGTCTTGGGGAGCGTTGGGCGGGATTTGTTCGGTCAGGGCGACGACAGGCAGGGTTTCACCCATGGCGTAGGTGTGACTTGCGCTGTCACCCGTCCATGTTCAAATAGGAGGGTTGCACCGGCTGCCCGAGTCCAACGGCGGCCTCGGCCCAACGGAAGGAAAAAGCACATGACCGAACCCCAAGACCATCCCCCGGTCCCCACTCCCGGGAGCGCACAGGGCCTGGACCAGAAGGTTGAAGGCGGGTGCCCGGTGGCCCACGGCAGCGCCACCGCCCAGGGCAGCGAGAGTGAAAACCCGGCGATCGATTCTCCGCAGCCCAAGGGACACCGGCCGCGGACAAACCAGGACTGGTGGCCCAACCAGCTGGACCTCTCCGTGCTACACACCCATGGCCAGGCAAGCAACCCCCTCGACCCCTCCTTCAGCTACCGGGAGGAGTTCCAGAAGCTCGACGTTGACGCCCTCAAGAGGGACATCACCGAGGTCCTCACCACCTCGCAGGATTGGTGGCCGGCAGACTTCGGCCACTACGGCGGCCTGATGATCCGCCTGAGCTGGCACGCCGCCGGAACCTACCGCGTCCACGACGGCCGCGGCGGCGCCGGGGACGGCAGCCAGCGGTTCGCCCCGCTGAACAGCTGGCCGGACAACGCCAACCTGGACAAGGCACGGCGGCTGCTGTGGCCGGTCAAGCAGAAGTACGGCCAGAAGCTTTCCTGGGCCGACCTGCTGGTCCTCGCGGGCAACGTGGCCCTGGAGTCCATGGGTTTCAAGACGTTCGGCTTCGCTTTTGGCCGCGAGGATGTGTGGGAACCCGAGCAGATCTTCTGGGGTCCGGAGGACGCCTGGCTCGGCGACGAGCGGTACGTCGGCGAAGGACAAATGTCCGACGAGGTGGGTTCCACCGAGATGGGCCTGATCTACGTCAACCCCGAAGGCCCCATGGGCAACCCGGACCCGGTGGCTGCGGCCGCGTTCATCCGGGAGACGTTCAAGCGCATGGCGATGAACGATGAAGAGACTTTTGCGCTGATCGCGGGCGGCCACACGTTCGGCAAGACCCACGGCGCGGGCCCCGCCGATGCGCACGTAGGCCCCGAGCCGGAGGGCGCCGACCTGGAGGCGCAGGGCCTGGGCTGGCTCAGCACCTACGGTTCCGGCAAGGGCGGCGACACCATCACCTCGGGACTGGAAGTCACCTGGACTGATAGGCCCACGCAGTGGAGCAACCGCTTCCTGGAGATCCTCTTCGAGTACGAGTGGGAACTGGTCAAGAGCCCCGGCGGCGCCCACCAGTGGGTTGCCAAGGACGGCCCCGAGATCATCCCGGATGCGCACGACCCCAACAAGAAGCACCGCCCCACCATGCTGACCACGGACCTGTCGCTGCGCTTCGACCCCACCTACGAGAAGATCGGCCGGCGCTTCCTGGAGAACCCGGACGAATTCGCCCTGGCGTTCGCCAAGGCCTGGTACAAGCTCCTGCACCGCGACATGGGCCCCGTGGGCCCGCACATGCTGGGCCCCTGGGTTCCCGAGGCGCAGCCGTGGCAGGATCCCGTTCCCGCCGTCGACCATGAACTGATCGACGAACAGGACATCGCCCAGCTCAAGGCGAAACTCCTTGACTCCGGCCTGACCATCCCGCAGCTTGCGGGCACCGCCTGGGCCTCCGCCGCCACCTACCGCAAGACAGACCGCCGCGGTGGCGCCAATGGTGGCCGGATCCGGCTGGAGCCGCAGCGCAGCTGGGAAGCCCACGAACCTGAGCAGCTGGCCACGGTACTTCCGGTGCTTGAGCGCGTCCAGGAAGAGTTCAACTCGGCACAGTCCGGCGGCAAGAAGGTTTCGCTCGCGGACCTGATCGTCCTGGGTGGCGCGACTGCCGTGGAAAAGGCCGCGTCCGACGCCGGGTTCCCCGTCACAGTGCCGTTCCGTCCGGGCCGCACCGACGCCACAGAGGAACAGACCGACGTCGAATCCTTCCAGTATCTGCAGCCGCGGGCGGACGGTTTCCGGAACTACCTGCGCCCCGGCCAGAAGCTCCCGCCGGAAACCCTCCTGCTGGACAAGGCTTACATGCTGGACCTCTCGGCGCCGGAGATGACCGCGCTGGTGGGCGGCATGCGTGCTTTGGGCACCAATGTGGGCGGCTCCAGCCACGGGGTGCTGACGGACAAGCCGCAGGTCCTGACGAACGACTTCTTCGTCAACCTGCTCTCCCCCGGCACCAAGTGGAAGGTCTCCGAATCCGAGGAGAATGTCTACGAGATCACCGATGTTGCCACCGGTGATCTGAAGTGGACGGCCACCCCAGTGGACCTGGTCTTTGGCTCCAACTCCCAGCTGCGCGCACTGGCCGAGGTGTACGCAAGCGAGGACGCCAAGGAGAAGTTCGTCAACGACTTCGTGGCGGCCTGGACCAAGGTCATGGAACTGGACCGCTTCGACCTGAACTGAGCCCAGCCCAACGATTGACGCGCCGGGCCGGCCGCATTCCGCGGCCGGCCCGGACCGTTTAACGTGCTTTAGTGGTCAGCCGGAAAGCTGACCACGGCTGTGGTTCCGCCACCCGGGGTTTCCCTGAGGCTCAGCACTCCGCCGTGCGCCCCGGCGATGCGGCGGGAGATGGCCAAACCCAGGCCGGAACCCTGTCCGTCGCCCTCCCGGCGGAGCCGGACCAGGGGCTCCAGCACGCGCTGCCGGTCCTCGGGAGCTATCCCCTTGCCGTTGTCCGCCACCATGACGGTGACCCCGTGATAGTTCGAGATTCCGCTGATCCGGATTCTCAGCTCCCTGTCCGGGCTCGGATAGTTCACTGCATTGGCCACCAGGTTCTGCAGGAGGGTGCGCAGCTGGCCGGGGTCCACAGTGAGCTTCAGGTCCTCGCTGTCCAAGGCGGACCCGGGCCCCAAGGACAAGCCCAGATCGTTGGCCACGTCCGCAGCCACATTTTGGAGGGACACGTGCTGCCGCTGGAGGCTTCCGCCCATTCGTGAGTAGCTGAGGACGTCTTCAAGCATGGCGAGCATCCTGTGCCCACTGGCACCGATGAGCTGGAAATATTCTGCGGCCGGATGGTCACCATCCACGTCGTCCTCGCCCATCTCCACGTACCCCAGCATGGTGGTGAGCGGGCCACGCAGGTCGTGGCTGACACGGCCGGCGAACTCTGCCAGCTTGGCGTTGCTCTCGCGGACCTCCGTCAAGGCGGTGTTCAGCTGCAGCGTCCGCCGCTGGAGTTCAAGCAACTGCACTGCCTGGCGGGCCAGGATCTCCAGCATGTCCTGCTGCTCACCGCTTGGGGCCGCAGTTGAATCGGAGAATACGCAGAGGGATCCAATGACGAATCCTGACGGCGTTTCCAAGGGAACCGAGGCATAAAACCTTACGGCGGCGATCTCGCCCGTGACGAAGGGGTTTGCCGCGAAGCGCGGGTCCAGGGAGGCATCCGGAACCACGGTCGACTCGCCTGAGAGGAAGACCTTCGAACACATGGAGTCCTGCCGTGAACAGATCCCTGCGTCAATCCCGACGGCGGCAACCTGGCGTTGCTCGTCGGACGTAACAACGTTTATTACCCCGTAGGGGACGCCACAGAGTTCGGCGGCGAGCTCAACGAGATTCCTGAGGGGCTCAGGAGACAGTTCCGGAACTGCTGCCAGCGGAGCCTCGTTGACCCGGGTAGCAAGGCCGTATTCACTCAGTAGCTCATCCCGCTCAGCCGGATCCATCAGAGTTGCTGTTGTCGAGTGAGTGTCCGCCACTAATCGTCCCCCTTCCGGACCGCCAAAGGGTCCCCGGGGAGATAGTACAGGCCAGCACAGTAGGATCCTGTAATGGCCCAACTCATCATCCCGGACCCATCCCTCCAGTCTTCCTGGCTGGAAGGAACTGCAGAGTTCCAAGGTGCACACCTGGACGGTGCAGGCGCCGCAGGCTGGGCGCTGGAAGATCTCAGGAACCCGGAGGCCTTTGCCCACTTCGTCGACGTCCTGGTCAAAGATGCCCTGCCGGGGACAGCGCGAAAGCCCGGGTACGTGCCCTGCACCTACCTTTGGATGGTCGACGGCGGCACATTCGTTGGCTCGCTGGCCATCCGGCATGAGCTAAACGACTACCTCCTGAACGAAGGAGGGCACATCGGCTACAGCGTCAGGCCCTCCGCCAGGCGCCGCGGCCACGCCGCAAAGGCGCTGGCTGGCGCGCTTCCGGTCGCGCGTTCACTGGGGATCGAGCGCGTCCTGCTGACCTGCGATGACGATAATGCGGGTTCACGGGCAACCATCGAGAAGAACGGGGGCCAGTACGAGGACACGCGCAAAGGCAAGCGCAGGTATTGGATCGCTACCACCTAATCAAGCATCGGTGTGCTCATCTGCCAGACTTGCCGGGTGATCACTGAACATGCCCTGCTCCCGGTCGTTCCGGGCCAGGAAGAGGAATTCGAAGCCTCTTTCGATCAGGCCCGCAGCATCATCGCTTCGATGCCGGGTTTCGTCTCGCTGTCCCTGTCTCGCTCCATCGAATCCCCCAGCACCTACCTGCTGCTCGTAGAGTGGGAGACCCTGGAGGACCACATTGTCGGCTTCCGGGGATCCGCCGAGTACCAGCAGTGGCGCTCTCTGCTCCACCGCTTCTATGAGCCGTTTCCGCTGGTTGAACACTTCAGCCCGGTGGAGTGCCAGCACGCTGAAGATTAGGCAAAGTGGGGGGAGCCCCCGCGCGAGTCTGGCTCCAGCGCGAGGGCTCCTGATGCTTCCTGCCGGGGAATTGACGCGGAAGCAGTTAAAAAGTTACCGCCCAGTAGCTTGGCCAAATGCCGGAAAGCAGGATGTTGGGCCATTCTTGATTCAACCTTGAGCCACGAGCTCAAGGGACCCTTAGTCCGCAGGATCGGCCGCAGCGTCCGGGTCCTCTTCCGGTTCGAAGGTGTTGGGCGCAGCGCCATCAGAAATCCCGACGCCGTCCTTCCCGCCCGGGATCCCGCCGTCGGCGTTGCCCTTGCTGGCTGCCGCGCCCTCCTGCGGCTCATCCTCAGGCAGTGAATCAGGTGAATTGATGGACATCGCTCCTCCTTCTGTGGCTGGGCCTCCACGCTAACAGGCCGGAATGGAAAATGGGCCCGAGTACCGGGAAGTTTTCCCCTCCCCTAGCTGCCGGGGGACGCCGTCCGCTGCTGCCTCAGGATGTAGCGCTGCAGCTTTCCCGACGGCGTCTTTGGCAGGTCCGCAACGAAGTGGATGCGGCGCGGATAGGCATGGGCGGCGAACTGCGTCTTGACCATGGTCTGGAGCTCGGCCACCAATGCGTCACTGCCGGTGGTCCCGGCCGCCAGGACAACGTAGGCCTCAAGGACTTCTCCGCGCAGTTCGTCGGGAGCGCCCACCACGGCGCTTTCCAGGACCGCCGGGTGCGTGGCCAGGACGCTTTCCACATCAAAAGGGCCAATCCGGTATCCGGCCATGATGATCACGTCGTCGTCGCGGGAGGAGAAGAAATAGTAGCCGTCCTGGTCCACCATGCCCGCGTCACCGGTCAGGTACCACTTGGCGTCCGCGCTGAACCTTTCGGCCGTCTTCTCCGGCGCGTCCTGGTACCCCCTGAACCACATCATGGGGCTCTCTGCCACGTTGACGGCTACGCGGCCCAGTTCACCCGGTTCGGCCAGCTCGTCGGCGTTGTCCTTGAGCACCGCGCAGCTCCATCCCGGCAGGGGGCGGCCCATGGAACCCGGCCTCAGCTCCGACCTCACGTCATCATGCCAGGCGTTGATGATCATCATTCCGTGTTCGGTCTGGCCGTAGTGGTCCCGCACCGGAACACCCAGCACCTCCCGGGCCCAGCTGATCACCTCGGGGGTCAGCGGTTCGCCGGCAGAGGAGGCGCGCCGAAGCTGGAACGGCCCGGTACCGGCGCCGGTTTTCGCGCGCATGGTGCGGTACACCGTGGGAGCTGCCGCGAAGTTGGTGACGGAGAAAGCCTCCAGCACTTTGAAGCTGAGTTCCGGGGAAAACCCGGGGCGCAGCAGGAGGTTCCGCCGCCCCGCCGCCATCGGCCCGAGGATCCCGTAGTACAGGCCGTACGCCCAGCCGGGGTCTGCGGCATTCCAGAAGACATCCTCTTCACTGACGTCCAGGCCCAGTTCCACGTACTGCCGGAAGGCGGCCAACGCCCGGACGGGCACCGGCACACCCTTGGGGGCGCCGGTGGTTCCGGACGTAAAGATCAGCACCAGGGCACCGTCACCGCCCACAGTTTCTGCAGCGATCCCCGGTTCCTGTCTGGCCAGGAGCGGAGTAAGCGCGAGGTCCGGCTGCGATGCTTCTGCACCGGCAACCACGACGGCGGCCCGGGTTTCCCGGATCTTCGCCCGCTGATCGGGGTCCGTGATCACGGCCTTTGCACCGGACGCTGTGAGGCGAAGTTCGATTGCCGGCCACGCGAAGGCCGTGAACAGGGGCACATGGACGGCCCCGCGCCGCCAAATGGCCAGGAGCATGACCACGAGGTCTGCGGACTTTCCCATCAGGGTGGCCACCGCATCTCCGGGACCGATCCCCAACTCTGCCAAGGCCGCGGCACCCCGTTCCGAGCGCTCCCTGAGTTCCCCGTAGGTGATGTCCTCCGCGGAGAGGTCGGCGGCAACCACCGTGAAGGCGACGGCGTTGGGATCGTGGCTGTCGCAGAGGAGCTCGGCTGCGCAGGCGTCCGGCGCGCCGTAGGTGGCAAGAAGGGCATCAACGGCTGGAACCGGACGGGACATTCGTTCTCCTTTGAACAACAGCACCTGGAAACGCAGTGGAATAAACGTACTGCACGGGACCCCGCCGTCGCGCGCTGACGAAAGTCAGCCCCTGGCGCCCGGTGGGCGGATGATGCGCCGCTGGGTGGCGACGGCGATCGCAGCCGTTCGGTTGTCCACGCCGAGCTTCCCGTAGATGTGCACCAGGTGGGTCTTAACGGTCGCTTCGGAGATATAAACCTGCCTGGCGATTGCGCGGTTGGACAGACCGGTGGCCAGCAGTTCCAGCAGCTGCACCTCGCGCGGGGTCAGGGAAGTTCCCGGGTTGCTGATCCGGTCCATCAGCAGCGCGGCGGCGCGTGGCGCAAGCACGGTGCCGCCGGCGGCAGCCTGCAGGACCGCCTGCCGCAGCTGCTCGGGTGGCGCGTCCTTCAGCATGTACCCGCTGGCTCCCGCTTCCACCGCGGCCAGGATGTCCGCGTCCGTGTCATACGTGGTGAGGATGAGCACCGGCGGCGGAGTATCCAGCTTCCGGATCTCGGCAGTGGCTGTGACACCATCCATCCCCTCCCCCATCTGCAGGTCCATGAGGACCACATCCGGCGCCTCGCCCAAAGCCACCAACCGTGCCAGTTCCTTCAGCGCAGCCTGGCCGTCAGCAGCCTCGGCGGCAATCGAGATGCCCTCGAACCCTGTGAGCATGGCACGAAGCCCGGCGCGGACCACGGGGTGGTCGTCCACGAGCAGGACCCGGACCTCGCTCACCGTTCCTCCACAGGCAGCCGGATTGCGACCACCGTGCCCTCGCCCGGCGCCGACTCCACGGCCAGCAAGCCGTTCAGGGCCGTGACGCGCTCCCGCAGCGAGCGCAGCCCGAAGCCGCTGCCGTCCGCTGCGTCCGTGGCACCTTCCGCAACGGACGGATCGAAACCCGTGCCGTCGTCGTACACGTCCATGGTCACCTCGGTACCAAGGAAGGCAAGGCTGACGACGGCGGCCGTCGCCCGTGCGTGTTCGCGCACGTTCGCAAGGCTCGCCTGCGCCGCCCGCAGCAGCGTGACCCGCACCGTCTGGGGGAGCTCCTGCGGCTCGCCGTCCACCTCAAGCCGGCAACGCAGCGGCACCCCGGAAGCCGCCGCGCCGGCCTCGGTGTTGTCGCAGAGCCGGCGCAGCACCTCCACCAGCGAGGTGCCTTCGAGCTGGGGCGGGGTCAGGCCGCGGACAAAACTGCGCGCCTCGGCCAGGTTGTCCGCCGCAGTCTGCTGCACCAGAGCCAGCTGGCCGGACGCGGTGGCGGTGTCTCCGTCCGTAAGTGATTGCCCGGCTGCGCGTCCCAGCAGCACGATGCTGGACAGTCCCTGCGCCAGGGTGTCGTGGATTTCCCGGGCCAGCCGTTCCCGCTCCGCCAGCACGCCGGCCTCATGCTGGGACCGCGCCAGCTCCTCCCGAGTGCGGCGCAGCTGGTCCGCGGCCCGCCGCTGGTTTTCGGCCTCGCGGTACAGGGCTGCGTAGGCGAGGCCGGTGATGACCGAGAATACTGCGCCGAGCACAGGCCCGACGACAGCCGCTGCATGCGGCACGGGGGCACCGCTGACAGCCCACTGCGACGCGATCACCGCCGCCGTCATCAGCGCAATGATCAGCAGCGCCGGCCGCCGGGGCAGCAGGTGCAGGTGCAGGAAGAAAATGGGAAAGGCCAGCCAGGCGAAGTCGGCGCTGCCTGCAAGCAGAAATGCCCACAGCCCGGTGACCACGCCCAGCCAGGGCAGGGCGTAACGCCGTGGGTTGAATACCAGCCGTCCTTCCGCGTGGCGCTTTTCCACCACGGTGCCGGCCAGATACGCAGCAGCGAGGACGACGGCGGCGCCCGCCCAGACCCAGCGCAGGGAACCCCCGGCCATCAGCGTCCGGGCCAGGGCTACGGCCAGCAGCAGGGCGAATCCGGTGTGCAGGGTGACGCGCAGGACGCGGAGGATGGCCGCCGACGACGCATTTTCCAAGGCGCCCAAGGGTCCGCTGGACTTGCTGCCGCCGGCCGTCTCGACGGACGGCGGCAGGGGCGTGGCAGGCATTTCCCCAGCTTATGCCGGGAGCACGTGCAGGGGATCAACCGAAAGGTTGACTCACGCATCAACCATTCCACTCCCGCGGATCAACCGTCCCTGCGATGCCCGCGCAGGCTCCGGCCGGAAGAGTGGAAGGACGAGAAGAAACCCCTGCTGAGAGAAGAAACAACGTGTTCCTGGCAATCCGCGATATCCGCTTCGCCAAAGGCCGGTTCGCCATGATGGGCGGCGTCGTAGCCCTGATCACCCTGCTGCTGGTCATGCTGTCCGGCCTGACCGCGGGCCTGGCCGAACAATCCACGTCCGCCATCGGAAAGCTGGGGGCAGCAGCCGCAAAGCCGGTGGACAGCATCGCGTTCGGCGCCCCCGGTTCCGGCGCCCCCAAGGCGTCCTACACCGAAAGCTCTGTGACATCCGCCCAGGTGGACAGCTGGAAGGACCGGCCCGGCGTCCAGTCCGCCGAGCCCGTGGGCATCACTCAGACCCGCGCGCAGGCGGGCGGGGGTTCCGGCACGGCAAACGTGGCGGTGTTCGGGGTGTCGGCCGGCAGTCCGCTGGCGCCTGTGGAGGTGTCTGCGGGCACGGCTGCGGTGGGGGCGTCTGTGGCGAAGGCGCTGTCGGTGGGCCAGGGCGACAAGGTGTCCGTCGGCGGCGTGGAGCTGTCGGTCGCCGCGATGGTGCCGGACCAGTGGTACGCGCACACCAGCGTGGTGTGGACGGCACTGCCTGCCTGGGCCAAGGCGGCACACGTGACCGACGGCCGCCAGCTGGCCACCGTCGTCGCCATCACCTATGCGGACGGAGCCACCGTGGATGATGCCGCCGCGAACGCCGCGGCAAACACGGTGAGCGAGTCCCGCACTGGATCCTTCCAGGCCCTTGGCTCCTTCAAGAGCGAAAACGGCTCCCTGACCCTGATGCAGGCGTTCCTGTATGGGATCTCGGCGCTGGTGATCGTCGCCTTCCTGACCGTCTGGACCATCCAGCGCACCCGCGACATAGCCGTCCTGAAAGCCATGGGCGCGCCCAGTTCCTACATCCTCCGGGATGCCATGACCCAGGCCACCATTGTGCTGCTGGCGGGCGCCGGAGTCGGCGGAGCCGTGGGAGTTGCCGCGGGGGTTTTCGCGGCCCAGGCTGCCCCCTTCCAGCTGAACGTTGGCACCACGGTGCTTCCCGTCGTCGGGATCGTTGCCCTGGGCCTGGCCGGTGCAGCGCTGGCCGTCCGCCGCGTCACCAAAGTCGACGCGCTCCTGGCGCTCGGCGGCAACTAACCCCTCATCCCTCCTTTGAAAAGGAATTCATCATGACCACAACTGTTCCCCTGAACCTGGTCAACGTCACCCTCGAATATCCCGACGGCGGCGGCACCACCACTGCCCTGGACCGGGTCAGCCTCACAGCGGAAGCCGGTCAGCTTGTGGCACTCGTCGGCCCCTCGGGGTCCGGAAAGTCGAGCCTCCTGGCCACCGCCGCCACCCTGGTCCGCCCAACCAGCGGCCGGGTGATCATCGACGGCACCGACACGGCCGGCCTGAAGGACAAGGAGCTCACGGCACTGCGGCGGGCGAAAGTGGGCATCATCTTCCAGCAGCCCAACCTGCTCCCGTCACTCACCGCCGTCGAACAGCTCATCATCAGCGACCACCTGCGTGGGCGGTCCGCCAAAACGGCCCGGACCAGGGCAGGCGAGCTGCTGGATGTCGTCGGGCTTTCAGCGAGCGCGGGCAAGCTCCCGCACCAGCTCTCCGGCGGCCAGCGCCAGCGAGCCAACATCGCCCGGGCTCTCATGGGCAGTCCGAAAGTGCTGCTGGTGGACGAGCCGACGGCGGCCCTGGACCATGAGCGAAGCGCCTCGGTGGTCCGTCTGCTGCGGCAGGTGACCACGGAGTTCTCGGTGGCCACGGTGATGGTCACGCATGACACCGAATTCGTGCCGCTGACGGACCTGGTGGCCAGCATGCGGGATGGCCGGTTGACGGCCCCCGGCCCTGGCACTCACCCCAAATGGTGCACCGTGAACGCCGTCAGGAAGCCCACCGATGCGGTCAGCCCGGTGAGGTTGTGGTGCTCCTCGAAGGCCTCCGGAATCATGGTGTCCGCCAGCATGGCCAGGATGCCGCCGGCGGCAACAGCCGTTATGAACGCCACCAGTTCATCCGGCGCGTTCTCCAGGGCCACGTACCCCAGCAGCGCGGCCACCCCGCTCAGGATCGCGATGACGCCCCAGAGCCCGAACACGTAATTGCGGCTCCGGCCGGCCTTCTTCATGCCGGCGGTACCCGACAACCCCTCCGGCACGTTGGAAATGAAGACGGCCGCCAGCATGGCCGGGCTCACCGCTCCTCCGGCAAGCAGGCCGACGCCCAGGACCACGGATTCGGGCACTCCGTCCAGCAATGCTCCGACGGCGATGGCCGTGCCGCTGCCCGGGTCCTCCTTTTCGGAGGGCTGCTGGGCGCCGGACCGCTTGCGGTGCTTGGCGCCTGCCCTGGCCAGGAGCATGTTGGCACCGACATACACCACTGCGCCGGCCAGGAAGCCGGCCGCCGTCGGCCACAGCCCGCCGCCCTTGACGGCCTCGTCAACAAGCTCAAAGGCAAGGGCGGAAATCAACACACCCGCGCCAAACGACATGATGGTGGAAACGACCTTTGACGGTATGGACCACCGCCAGGACACAGCGGCTCCCAGCACCAGGGCCGCGCCGGCGCCGGTGCCCCATACAAGTGACATCAACCAATTGGGCATACATGTTCCGTCCCCAGCCCGGCCGAAATGAAACACAAGG
Organism: Pseudarthrobacter defluvii; assembly: GCF_030816725.1. Lineage (NCBI taxonomy): Bacteria > Bacillati > Actinomycetota > Actinomycetes > Micrococcales > Micrococcaceae > Pseudarthrobacter > Pseudarthrobacter defluvii. The sequence continues at coordinate 348,702 of NZ_JAUSYG010000001.1, read as the reverse complement.
AGCAGCCGGGCCGCCATCCCGGTGCTTCTGGGACAGGCTCCGCCGTAGGCCACACGCCGCACCCGGAATTGATGGGATCTTGAGGTAAACCTTGCCGACCCTAGACGTTGCAGGTCCACGCTTGAGCCATAGGACAAAGCTTTTGGGGAGCAGGAAGTCATGGGAAGCAGAACAGCGTTGGACAACGAAGTCACAACCGTAGGCGGCGTGCTGACAGACCGGCGGCCGCTGGACTTCCACACGCTGGGGGTGGCCGGGTGCATTGACCGGCTCACAGCACCCCTGCGGCAGCGCGGGACCGTGGTTCACTGGGACACCCCGCACTGGGGCATTGAGATCCCGGCGGATTCCGCGTCCCTGCTGTACCAGTCCGCCCGTGAGGTACTGAGCAACGCGTTCAAATACTCCTCGGCTCACACTCTGGGCATCCAGCTTGCAGCCGTTGACCACGGCATCCGTCTGGTGGTGTCCGACGACGGCACGGGCTTTGACAGCAGCCTCGCCACCTGCGGGCGGCATCACGGGTATGGACTCCGCCTCATGTCGGTCGCCGTCCAGGAAGCCGGCGGAACGGTGGACATCACCTCCAGCCCCGGCCGGGGCACCAGCGTCACAGTCACCCTGCCGCTGGACTGACGCCCGCAACGAAAAGCGGCGCCCGGCATACGGGGCCAGCTGCGGCCAGAGTGGGTGGATGGTGCTTGACAGGCCCGGGTGCGGGGCGCTGAATGAGGATGCCGCAAACGAACGTTCCCAGCCCTACTCATGCCAGGAGCAGCCATGACTGAAAATCCAGCCAAGGACGACGACGACCGCGTCCACAACGAGGCACCGGCGGAAGGCGACCCCAACGCTGACCCCAACGGCCTGCGCGTCCACCCCCAGGACCCCGCAGAAGGAGCGGATCCCGCAGACGGAACGGCGGGCGACGGCGGCGCCAGCAAGTAGCTTTTACTGTCCGGGATTGATAGACCCCTTGCACGCCTTCCACTGATCTACTACGTTGTAACTCGGGCCGAGAAAGCGCTTTCCCATTGTCTCAGGCTCAGACACGCAGCAGCAATCACCAGTGGAATTGGATGACATGACGGACAGCACCCTCATCAGGTGGATCGACGGGCAGGCCCCGACGGAAATCAGCGGCGGAACCACATGGGGCATGCCATTCGCCCGCGGCACAGTGCCCGGGACAGAGGCCCTGACAGTCACGGACGCTACCGGCACGAACGTCCCCAGCCAGGCGTGGCCGCTGGCAACCTGGCCTGATGGATCCTTGAAGTGGGCAGGCATTGCCCTGCCGGCGACAGATTCACCGTCAGACACCTACCGCGTGGCGGCCGACGGCGGGACAGCCACCGCCGCCAGCCGGCCGCCGTCGGACGCTTCCTCAGTCACGGTCACCGAAGGTGCCGACGCCCTGACCGTGGACACCGGGGTCCTGCAAATGGTGATCCACCGCAGCGGATCCACCCTGTTCACCAGCCTGACCCGGGACGGCCGGGAAGTTGCCCGCGACGCCACGCTTGTGAGCCTCCTGCAGGACGGCATTCCGGAAGGCGCCGGAACGGTGGGCCGCAATCCGTTCACCGGTGAGGTCACCGCTGTCGTCCTCGAACAAAGCGGACCGGTCCGCGCCGTGGTGCGGCTGGAAGGCAACCACCGCCCCGACACGCCTGAAAGTGGAAGGCGGGCCTGGCTGCCGTTCACCGTGCGCTTCTACTTCCACGCCAATGCCCGCAGCGTCCGCATGGTGCACTCCTTTATCTGGGACGGGGACGCGGAGCGGGATTTCCTTGCCGGACTCGGCGTGCGCTTCACGGTGCCGCTGGAGGACGAGCTGCACAACCGCCACATCCGTATTGCCGGAGCCGACGGCGGATTCCTCACTGAGGCGGTCCGCGGCCTCACCGGCCTGCGCCGCGACCCCGGCGCGGAGGTGCGCGAGGCCCAGATCACCGGCCGCCCCACTCCCCAGCTGGACACCTGGAACCCGGAAGTCTCCAACCGCCTGCACCTGATTCCCGCGTGGGGCGATTACACGCTCAGCCAGCTCAGTGCGGACGGCTTCGAGCTCCGCAAGCGGACCGCCGCCGGCCACGGCTGGGTGGGGATTTCCGGCGGGACCCGCTCGGCTGGCTTCTGCTCGCTCAGCGACACCCGGGGCGGATTGGGCGTGGGGGTCAAGGACTTCTGGCAGTCCCACCCGGGGCAGCTGGATATCCGCGGCGCCGCCACCGGCCAAGCCTCTGTGACGGCCTGGCTGTACTCACCCGAAGCGCAGCCCATGGATCTGAGGTTCTACCACGATGGCCTGGGGCAGGACACGTTCGAGGAACAGCTCGAAGGCTTGGAAATAACGTACGAGGACTACGAGCCGGGGTTCGGCAACCCGGCCGGCATTGCCCGCACCCATGAGCTGACCCTGTTCGCCTATGAAGCCACCCCGCCAACCGAAAGCCTGGCCGCGGACGCTGCTTCCGCGTCCGCCCCCGCCCTGCTGCAGGCAACCCCGGAGTACCTGCACTCCGCAGGCGTGTTCGGCGACTGGGCCCCGGTGGACCGCAGCACCCCGGCACGGGCGAGCCTGGAAGACCGGCTGGACTTCCTGTTCGACTTCTACGCCGGACAAGTGGAGCAGCGGCGGTGGTACGGGTTCTGGAACTACGGCGACGTGATGCACACGTACGACTTTGACCGGCACGTGTGGCGCTACGACGTGGGCGGCTACGCCTGGGACAACTCCGAACTCTCCCCTGACCTCTGGCTGTGGTACTCCTACCTTCGCTCCGGCCGGGCGGACATCTTCCGCTTTGCCGAGGCCATGACCCGGCACACCGGCGAAGTGGACGTCTACCACCTGGGCCCATGGAAGGGCCTGGGGTCGCGGCACAACGTCCAGCACTGGGGCTGCAGCGCCAAGCAGCTGCGGATCAGCACCCCGGCCTACCGCCGCTTCTACTACTACCTGACCGCGGACGAGCGCACCGGGGACCTGCTCACCGAGCTGGTGGACAGCGACCAGAACTTCCTGGGCCTGGACCCCGTCCGCAAGGTCCGCCCGGACGCCGCCACCTACCGCCCCAACCGGGGCGCCCTGGGCGTGGGTCTCGGCACGGACTGGGGTTCGCTCGCGGCCACGTGGCTGACTGACTGGGAACGCACCGGCAACCCCCGCTCCCGCGACCGGCTGCTGGGCACCATGGCGGACATCGGCGCGCTGAAGTACGGCTTCCTCACCGGCGAGGCGCTGTATGACCTGGACACGGGCCGGTTCGATACCGGGCGGGAGCAGATTTCCGTTTCACACCTCAGCGCCGTGTTTGGACTGGTGGAAATCTGCAGCGAGCTGGTGGACCTGGTGGATGATCCGGAGTTCGAGCGGGCCTGGCTGCAGTACTGCCGCCTGTTCCTGGCCACCAAGGAGGATCAGGTGGAAGCGGTGGGCCAGCCGCTCGAAGGCATCTATCTCACGCAGGCGCACAGCCGGCTCACCGCGTATGCGGCCGCACGTTTGCAGGACCGTGACCTTGCAGCGCGGGCCTGGGAGAGCTTCGCCGAGGGCGGTGAGCACCTGAACCACCAATCAGCGTTCTCCCTGAGGAAGATTGAGCCGCCTTGCGTGCTGCTGCCCGTGGACGAGGCGCCGACCGTCTCCACCAACGACACCGCCCAGTTCGGCCTTGCAGTCATCCAAAACCTCGCCTTGGTGGGCGACCACCTGGACTGACGCAGCATTCCCGGCCAGAACCAACGACGGCGGCACCCGCCTTGCCATTCCCCGCCAGGCCAAGTGCCGCCGTCGTCCGTCTTCCCCGCCCTTGGAAGCGGAAGGTAACGGCTGGGTAACGGAGCTCTTGCGCGCTAACAGAAGTTACGCAGTCGACGCACGGCGCCTGTTTACACCCCCTTTAAGGCAGCCCTATGGTGCTCACCTAAACAAGGTTGAAAGCAACCTTGGGAAGGGAAAAGAGCACCATGAAGAGCAAGATTGCAGTCATGGCTTTGGCTGCCCTGAGTCTGATCCTGGCCCTGATCGCCGGGGGCCCCGCCGCTTCGGCCCAGGCTGCAGACAAACCGCTGATCGGCTTGACCTTCGATGACGGGCCTTCGGCCGAGCGCACCGCCTTTGTCCTCGACGTCCTCAAGGAGAAGAACGTCAAGGCCACGTTCTTCCTCCAGGGCTCCCACGTGCAGCAGTACCCCGACCTCGTCCGGCGGATCAAAGCCGAGGGACACGTGATCGGCAACCACTCCTGGGACCACGCCAACTTCCCTGACCTGACCCAAGCGAACCAGAAGCAGGAGGTTGACCGTACCAATACCGCGATCAAAGCGATCACCGGCACCACACCCACGTTGATGCGCTTCCCGTTCGGCAACAGCACCTCCTACGCGCTGAACTACCTCAGGAACATCGGCATGAGCGGCGGCATCCAATGGCACTGGGAGGTCGGCGAACCCGGCGATTACGAGTGCCCCGGCGCAGCTGGAGTCCAGAAGTACGTGCTGGATGAGGTTGCCCCCGGTGCAATCATCCTGCTCCACGACGGCAATGACGTCTTGTCCTGCCCGGCGTCGCAGTGGAACTACCTGTCCAGCACCATTGACGCAATCCGGGCCGAGGGCTACGAATTTGGCGTCGTGGCTCCTTCCTCTAAGCCCAGCGCGCTGAACGAGGGTTCCTACGGCGTCGTGGTGGCGCCTTAGGCAGGCCCGGCACCGGCGGTTTCACCTTTTGCACCGCCCGCTCTGGAAACCGGAACGACCAAAAGGTATGTTGGTAAGCATGCTGATGAATTTGGCTAACACTCATCAGCTTCCGGTAACAGAGCAAAGGAGACGTTATGAGCACGAAGGTGGAAAAACGCATTCTGGTGAACGTACCGGTGGGCACGGCCTACAACCAGTGGACACAGTTCGAGGAGTTCCCGCACTTCATGGGCGGCGTCAAGAGCGTCACGCAGCTCAGTGACGACCGGCTCGAGTGGGTGGCCGAGATCGGCGGAATCCGAAGGCAGTGGGAGGCCAAGATCCTGGAGCAGGTCCCGGACCGCCGGGTTGCCTGGGCCGCCACCGAAGGCGCCACAAACGCCGGCGCGGTGGATTTCGAGGACGTGGGAGGCGGCCAAACCTCCATCCAGCTGACCCTCGAATACGAGCCCGAAGGCATGATCGAGAAGGTGGGCGACAAGCTTAACGTCGTGGACCGGCAGGCCGAATCGGACCTGCAGAAGTTCAAGGAATTCATTGAGGACGAGGGCTACGCCAGCGGCGCCTGGCGCGGCGCCGTCAACCCCGGCGCCACTGTGGGGACGCCGGGCGTAGAACACGCAGGTGCCTCCCGCGGCGATTCCGGCAAGGCCGGCGTCTCCGGCAAGGTTGCGGCCGGCGTTGGCGTTGCGGCGGTTGCGGGAGCGGCAGCTGCAATGGCGGCCAGCGGCAACAAGGACAAGACGGAGACCGCTGACGTGACGGTTACGGAAACCACCCCCGTGGTCCCGGCAGAACCGGTTGTACCCGCAGAGCCCCTCACCACCGGGGCCACCACGGGTGCAGCGGACGCGGGCACCGGAGTACCTGCAGCGGGTACGACGGCGGCTGCCGGCTCCACCGGTTCCGTTGCCGACCTGGACGACAGCCGGATCGGCCACCAGTTCGATCAGACCAACGGCCTGGTGGATGCCACCGGCGAGTCCGACGAGACGCTGGAAGGCGAAAACCTGAGCGCCGGTGAACGGCGCGAGGGCAACCGCGGAACCGAAGGCGGACTCCCGCCCGTCGGCGGCAACCTCGGCGGCCACTGACCCGCCCGGCTGCTGACCCGGCCCCAAAGCAAGCGCCGCCCGCCTTCCCCCAAGGCGGGCGGCGCTTTGCTGTCCGGAGCAGGCTTACTTGGTCTTGCTGCCTGCGTAGAAGACAGCCGGCATCGCAGGGGTCTCCATGCCCTCGCCGATGAAGAAGCTCGGATGCGGCGGCTGGTTGTAACCTACGGTCTCGCGGGCCACCGCGGTGCGGTACATCGAATCGTGCATCAAGGTGCGCAGCCGGATTTCGGTGGGCGAGGTGCTGGTGTAGATCCTCAGTTCGGTGCTGTCCGAGGACGGGAAGACCAGTTCCTCGCGCCAGTCACCCAGCAGGTCCGCCTGCAGTGACGGATTGCCCTTGGTGCCGTTATTGGTGCGGGCGCCGGTGGCGGTCAGCAGCCTGTCGCTGGTTTCTGTTTCCCAATTCCACTTGGAGATGGTGGGAACGCCCACCTGTGCGGCGGCGTCGAAGTCGTGGTCAACGATTTCCCGCAGCAGGTCGCCGTCCCACCAGGCCATGAAGTTGGCGGCGGGGATCTTGTCCGCGATCCGCTCGCCCTTGGCAGACATCAGGTAGCCGACCGGCGAATTCCAGGCGGCGTCGCCGCCCACGGCCCAGCTTTCGGAGCCGGGGAACCGGGGGTCAATGTCCCCGGTGGCGCCGCGGCCGGTGTCCTTGACGGCGGGGATGCTCCACAGCACTTCACCGGTGGCGGCGTCCCGGAAGGTGGCTCCGCGGTTGCCGCTCTGGCTCATGCTCTCGTGCACGGCGAAGGTCTCCAGGCCGGGGCGCGAAGGGTCCAGGTCGCCGGTATGGATGGCGTCACCGTGCCCCAGCTTGGTGTTGTACAGCGGCGTGCCGTCATCGTCGATGGTCATGGAGCCGAAGACGAACTCGTCCTTGCCGTCCTGGTCCACGTCCGCCACGGACAGGTTGTGATTGCCCTGGCCCTTGTACTCGGCTCCGGCCACGTCGGAGTCGAACTTCCAGCGCTTGACCAGCTTGCCGTTCACCAGGTCATAGGTGACCAGCACTGTGCGGGTGTAGTAGCCGCGGCTGAACATCATGGACGGGTGTTCACCGTCCAGGTACGCCACGCCGGCCAGGAAACGGTCCACGCGGTTGCCGTAGTTGTCACCCCAGGCAGCAACACTGCCGCGCGGCGGATCGTAGGGAACAGTATCCATGATGGTGCCGCTGGCACCGTTGAACACCGTGAGGTACTCGGGACCGGACAGGATGTACCCGGCACTGCTGCGGTAATCGGCAGCGGGGTCACCAATGACCGTGCCCGCATTGTCGGTGGTGCCGTCCGCGGTCTTGAACGCCACTTCGGCCTTGCCGTCGCCGTCAAAGTCATACGCCAGCATCTGGGTGTAGTGGGCACCGGCGCGGATGTTGCGGCCCAGGTCGATCCGCCACAGCTTGGTGCCGTCCATCTTGTACGCGTCGACGTACACGTTGCCGGTGTAGCCGGACTTGGAGTTGTCCTGGGCGTTGGACGGGTTCCAGAGCTGGATGATCTCGTAGGCGCCGTCGCCGTCCAGGTCCGCAACGCTCGAGTCATTGGCACTGTAGGTGTAGGGCTTTCCGTCCTTGCTGACGCCGTCGGCCGGCTTGTCCAGCTTGATGGGCAGGTAGTTCTGCGCCAGCGGGCTGAACTCCGCGCTGAGCTTGTCCTGCCCGTTGCCGTTGCCCACGGTCTTGATGACGTACTTGGAGTCGGCCGTGCCTTCCGGGTCCACATAGGTGGTGGTGTCCCGGATGGGCTCGCCGGTGATGATGACGCCGTCGCGGAGGACCTGGAAGCCGACGCTGTCCTTGTCCAGGCCCAGCATCCGCCATCCGAGGGTGACGCCCTGGTCGGTCAGGACGGCAACGGGGGCGCGGTCCAGGTTCTCCACCTGCCGCGAAAGGCCCGATTTTGCGGTGCCGGCCGGGGCGGCAGGGCTGCCGGCACCGGGATCAGCGGCAGCGAACGGGACTGCGGTGAAAGCCAGGGCAGCCGCGGTGAGGGTCGCCGCTGCTGCAGCGGGAGCCGCTTTCCATGCCCTTCCTGCCGGGGTTTTCGGGGAACACATTGAGGGTTTTGCCAAAAGAACATCTCCTTTGATGCAGCGGCAGCTGAGTCTGCAGCTGGTTTTGGAACGTTTCATTAGTAGCGGGCTACACACCCTTCGCGAGTGATGTGAGGGGTGCGGGCTACGAGGAAACGCTTTCTGCCCTTCAGGTTTATCAGTGCCTGACAAACGCGGTCAAGAGTTTGACAGGAAGTTATTGGGAGAATTTGTTCTATTACGATTGCTTCTGCACATCCGACGCCCGCTCACCTTTGACCCCCATTTCCCGCACGCCCGCTCACCTTTCGCGGCGTCCCAGGAGAACCCGTCATAGGTGAGCAGGGGCGGGCCCGGCTGCTAAGGGCCGCTACTTCCGCGCGGCTGCCTGAAGCAGCGGCACCGTGCGGGCGGGCATCACTTCCACCAGGGACATGGCAGTGCTGGTCCGGACGACGCCGTCAATCGCCAGCATCGCGTTGGTAATACGGTGCAGGTCGGCCGGGTCCCTCGCGGCCACCTTGGCCATTAGGTCGGCGTCCCCGGTGGTGGCATGCATTTCGATGATTTCCGGGATGGTTTGCAGCGCCGCCACGGCAAGGTCGCTGGAGGACTGGCTGATGGAAATCGAGATGAAGGCAATGAGCGGCAGGCCCAGCGCCTCCGTCCGTACCCGCTGACTGAAGGGGGCCAGGCTCCCGTCGCTGGCCAGGCGGCGGAGCCGGGCGTGCACGGTATTGCGGGCCACGCCCAACGTCCTTGAGAGGGACAGGACGGTTGCCTGCGGGTCCCGGTCGAGTGTGAGGAGGATCTCTGCGTCCAGCGCGTCAATAAGGTGCATAGTGAGCATTTTGCCACTGGAAAGCCCTGGAGCAGCGGGATCTGTCCTGCTCGGTCCGTCTCTGTTGCGCAGACGTCCTGAATTACCGCACCATGCTGTCCATGACCAGCACCCTTCCCGAAGCCGCGGCACCCGAGGTCCGCGCCGCCGTCGCCCTACTCCCCGCCTACGTGGCCGGCAAGAGCGCGCAGTCGGAGCTGACCGCTGCGCTGGCCTCTAACGAAAGCCACTTCACTCCCCTGCCGTCCGTCGTGGACGCGATCGCCGCCGAGACCGGCAGGATCCACCGGTATCCCAGCATGGGTGCGGTGGAGGCAAGGGAGGCCATCGCCCGGCACATCGGGGTCAGCGCCGATGAGATTGCCGCCGGCCCCGGAAGCTCCGGCGTACTGCAGCAGATCATCTCCGCCGTCTGCGGGCACGGCGACGAAGTGGTGTACGCCTGGCGGTCCTTTGAGGCCTACCCCATCCTGGTGGCGGTGGCCGGCGCCCTTTCGGTCCCCGTGCCGCTGTTGGCCAGCGAGCACCACGATCTTCAGGCCATGGCGGCTGCCGTCACCGGGCGCACCCGGCTGGTGATCCTTTGCTCGCCGAACAACCCCACCGGCGTGTCCATCAGCCCGCAGGCACTGGAAGAGTTCCTGCAGTCCGTGCCCCCGCGGGTGCTGGTGGTGCTGGATGAGGCCTACGTCGAGTTCCAGCGCGGGCCCGGCCTGGACTCGCTGGATTTCTACCGACGGTACCCCAACCTCTGCATCCTGCGGACCTTCTCGAAGGCGTACGGGCTGGCAGGCCTGCGGATCGGCTATGCGATCGCCCGCCCGGACATTGCGGAGGGTCTCCGCCGGACCGCCATTCCGTTCGGCGTGAACCGGATGGCGCAGGCCGCTGCGGTTGCCTCGCTGGCTGCCGGGGACGAGATCCTGGAGCGGACCGAGGTGGTGGCGCAGGAACGGGCACGGGTGATCGGGGCCCTTCGCCGCTGTGGCTGGATGTGCCGGACAGCCAGGCCAACTTCTACTGGCTCCGCGCCTCCGACGAGTTGCGGGAACAACTCCTCGCAGCGTTGTCCCAGGCCGACATCCTTGCCCGCGGCTATGCCGTTGACGGTGTTCGGATCACCCTGGCGGATCCGGTCACCAATGACCGCGTGCTCGCGGTCCTGGCCAATCGGGAAAGGTTTGCGGCCCGGTGAGCACCTCCACGGAAGTACCCGCTGACGCAACCACCGCTGCCCCGGCGCGGCACAGGGAAGAGCCGACGGCGGGAGGTTCCGCGCCGCCGTCGGCCGCCCGTCACTCCCCGGTTGAGGATGTCCTGGGAATCCTGACCGGCACCTTCGCCGCATCACTGGGGCTGTTCCTGCTCAAGGCGAGCGGGGCGGTGACGGGCGGTACCGCCGGGCTGGCGCTGCTGCTGAGCTATTCGGTGGCGCTGCCGTTCGGCGTCATCTTCTTCTCGGTCAACCTGCCGTTCTTCGCGCTGGCGGTGTGGAAGAAGGGGTGGAACTTCGCCCTGCGCACGGGTGCGGCGGTCGCCTTGGTATCGCTGATGGCCAGCCTTCATCCGGCGGCCCTGGGGCCACTGCACATCGACCCGGCATATGGCGTGCTGGGCGGAAACCTGCTGGCCGGCGTCGGGCTGCTGATCCTGTTCCGGCACCAATCGAGCCTGGGAGGCTTCAACATCCTGGCCTTGCTGCTGCAGGAGAAGCTGAAATGGCGGGCAGGGTACGTGCAGATGGTGCTGGACGTGGCCATCGTGCTGGCCTCACTCGTCCTCGTGACTCCGTTCATGGTGCTGCTGTCCGCAGCCGGCGCCACCCTCCTGAACCTGGTCCTCGCCCTGAACCACCGGCCCGGGCGGTACACGGGAAAGTAGGCCACGGCCTGGCCTCTTACTTCCCAACCGTGTGAAATATCTAAGCAGGGGCCGGTGTTGCCGCCCATATGACAACAATCGGAATCATCGGTGCAGGACATATTGGAAGCCAGGTTGCACGGAAGGCAGTGGAGCTCGGCTACGACGTAGTCATCAGCAACTCCCGGGGGCCGGAAACCCTCCAGGACCTGGTGGCCGAGCTTGGCCCGAAGGCCCGCGCAGCCACCTCAGCGGAAGCGGCTGCCGCCGGCGATTTCGCCGTGGTCACAGTGCCGCTGAAGAACTACAAGGACGTTCCGGTGGAGCCGCTGGCCGGCAAGATTGTGATCGACACCAACAACTACTACTGGGAGCGGGACGGCCACATTCCCGCCCTGGACAACGGCGAAGCAACCACCTCCGGGATGCTGCAGGACCACCTCCCCCAGTCCAAGGTGGCCAAGGGCTTTAACCACATCATGGCCAAGGACATCACCACTGACGGGGCTCCGGCCGGCACGGACAACCGCCGCGCCCTTGCCACCGCCAGCGATTTTCCGGAAGCCGCCGACCTGGTGACACGCCTCTACGACGAATTCGGTTTCGACACCGTCAACGTCGGGCCGCTCTCCGAGAGCTGGCGCGTGGAACGGGACCGTCCGGCCTACGTGAAGCGGCAGAACGCTGCGGAACTGAAGGGCAACCTGGCCAAGGCGCCCCGGACCATCTGATTCCGGCTGGGTTTCAGCCCCCACGGAACTGGCTGGCAGTCACCCCTGCCAGCCAGTTCCTGCTCTAAGTACTCACTTCCGGGCACGTACCAGGACCACTTCGAACGGGCTGGGCGGCTGGTTGAACTGTGCGTTCACCGCCGCGAGCGTGTTCCCGAACAGGGCCACGGTGGTGGGGATGTTGAAGGCGCCGCTCTTGATGGTGTCTTCCACTGTGCCGGACGACAGGTCCCCGGACAGATCGATGCGCGCTATTTGGTTCAGCTGGTTCTGGACCGCCCACAGGGTGTCGCCGCGCACCAGGATGCCGTCCACGAAGGGAACGCTGACTCCGTCGATGGCTGCGCTCTCCCCTGTCTCAGGGTTGACCGTGTACACCGCGCTGTCAGCTGTGTGCGCCACAATCAGCACTTGGCCGTCGTCAGCCGAGGCAATGCCATTGAGGTTGAAGCCCGGCGTGAGGTCCGCGGCCGGCCCGCTCAGTTTGAGCGTCTCAACCGTGCCCAGTTCGCCGTCCTCTCCCACGGGCAGGAAGTAGAACTCTGCGGCAGCCGAGTTGGTGAACCAGGCACCGTCGTTGGTGAGCGTGACGTCATTGATGAACCCCGGGGCCAGGTTGAAGTCGGCAACGGGCTTGCCGGTGTCGGTGTTGTAGACAAAGGCCTTGCCCGTGCCTCCGCCGGCGACGAACAGCAGGTCATGGCAGGGATCGGCCTTCATGCCGACGGCGGCGCGTCCGGCCGGAGCGTCGATGAAGCGGGTGGCGGTACTGTCGCGGATATCGCCGCGGAAAATGTCGCCGGTGGTGAGTTCCCCTGCATAGAAAGTCTTGCCCTCCCCGGCCGCGATGCCCTCGGCGGAGGTGGCGCCGTCGAGCACTATCTCCCCTGAAGGCGGCGCCGACCACCCCGGAAGTGCCGGGGCAAGGAGCAATGAAACAGAGGCAATAAGGCCGGCTGCGGCGCGGCGGCGGACTGTTCGGCGCATGCTTATTCCTTAGTCTGGCGTGATGCGCACGGGGCCCACCTGCGGCAGGCTCCGCACGATTGGTGCTGCCAGTTTAAGCCCGGGTGGAGGTCGTCCGAAGGCATCGGGCTACCCAATCTGCTTACAATCGAACCCTCTGACCACTACCGAGGGACCCATGAAGAAATTCGCCACAGCCCTGTTTGCCGCCGGCCTCGTCGCTTCTGCCACGGCCTGCACCGCCACTCACCAACTGACCACCGCTGAAACCTGCGAGCGGATCCAGGCCGTTGTGTCGAACCCTGCCAACAACGCCGGCAAGACGGGCATGAACAACCTCGCCAACCAGATCCGCCCCATCCACGCCGTGGCCTCGGACGACCTCAAGCCCGCCCTGGCACAGATCCTGGCCTACACGGACGAGCAGGCCAAGGAGAACCCGGACAAGGACAAGCTGGCCGATCTCCAGTCCGGCTACCAGGAAGCGGGCAGCACCTACAGCAAGTTCTGCGGCCAGGCAGGCGGCTAGACGTCTTAGCGAAGGGGCCGGCTGCCAGTCCAGGTGGCCGGCCCCTTTGATCGTTGCCTAGAGCGTTGCCGGGTCCGTGTTGGCGCCGCACAGGACAACGGCAACGCGTTCATCCCCGGCCGGCACATATGCACCGGACGTCAGGGCTGCGTAGGCGGCCGCCGCTCCATGCTCCACCACAATCCGGTAGTCGTTCCATAGTGCGGAACGTGCGGCAACGATCTGTTCGTCCGTTACCAGGACGCTGACGACGCCGCAGCGGACCGCGACGGAAAAGCCGATCCCACCTACGCGGCGGGCACCCAGGGAGTCCGCCGCAACACCGGATACAGCCACATCCAACGGTGCGCCCGCAGCGAGCGCAGCGTGCAGGGTGGGCGCCGCTTCGGGTTCAACGGCCACCACCTTGGCGGAGCCTTCGACGGCGGCTGCCACTCCCGCCATCAGCCCGCCACCGCCCACGGCCACCAGGACGGTATCGACGTCCGGCAGCTGTTCCAGCAGCTCCGAGCCCACCGTGCCGGCGCCGGCAGCGATTTCGGGCTGGTCATAGGCGTGGCAATAGACCGCGCCGGTTTCCTCCGAGTGGGCCACGGCGGCCTGGTAGGCGGCCGCGTACTCCGCACCGCCCTGGACCACGGTGGCGCCGATGGCCTTCAGTTTGGCCACTTTGACGGCTGGCGCGGCTTCCGGGACGAAGACGGTGGCCGGTACGCCCAACTGTTTCGCGGCATAGGCGTTGGCCAGTCCGGCGTTTCCGCCGGAGGCCACCACGATGCCCACGTCCGCCCGCAGTTCCCCGCGCTCCTTGCTGGCCAGGAGGCGGTTAAGGGCGCCCCAGGCCTTGAACGTTCCGGTGTGCTGCATGAACTCGCATTTGAACCAGACCTGGCCGTTGAATACTCCGGGGTCGGCCTGCAGCAGGGGCGTTTTGCGGATGAGGCCCGCGGTCCGGCGTGCCGCCTGGTCGATGTCGGCGTGGCTGATCATGCCTAGACTTCGTCGTCCCAGGTCCCCTGGTCCTTGAGGGCGTCTTCCGGCTCGGGTTCCGTGGCCGCTTCTTCACCGCCCACGTAGGAGGCCGGCACGGTTCCGGCGGCATGGGTCTGCTGTTCCTCCCGGATGTTTTGCGCGCCCGGCTGTTCCAGGTGCTGGCCGGACTGGGGTGCCTTTGTGGCTTCGTCCCTGCCCTCGTTTTTAGCTTCGTCCGGGTCGCCTGGCCCGCGGAGGTCTGCGGTGTTCTGGGGATCGTCGCTGGAAACGGTCATGGTCCTGCCTTTCACCTGGGAACTGCTCTGAAACGGTGCCTGTTCTGAAACTGGCATGTTCGGCCGGGCGATCCCAGCCAGACCCTCAGCCTACGGTCTAGAGGTAGTCTCCGGCCCGCTCCCGCGCGATTTCCAGCAGCGTCGAGTGAAAGGCGACCTCCGCCGGGGCGTAGACCTTGTCCTGCCGCTGGGCCAGCAATACCCGGCGAAGCGGCGCGGCCTCGCCCAGGCTCAGCACCCGGACATCAGGGTGCTGAAGCGCCACGGCAGTCTTGGGGACCATCGCCACTCCCATGCCCACGCTGACCATGGCCTGCGCCTCCTGGTAGTCATTGGCTTGGAAGGCGATGGCTGGCTCAAAGCCTGCGTCATGGGCGGACCGCTGCAGTACCTCAACCACTGGGTGGGCCTCCGCGCGGACGATCCAGGATTCGCTGCGCAGATCCTCCATGCTGACCTGCTCCCGGTCAGCGAGCCGGTGGCCGCGGGCCACCAGGACCACAGTGCTCTCCTGGAACACCTCTGTGACCCGGATGGCGTCGTCGTGGAAGGGATTCCAGGGGTAGTCCCAGAGCAGGCACAGCCCGGTGACCCCCGATTCCAGGTCCGCCACGAGTTCGTCAAAGCGGGCACTGCGCAGCGACAGGCCGATGGCCGGATAGCGCTTCTTGAAGGCCCGGATGACGATGGGCAGGAAAGACCCTGCCAGCGTGGGAAACGTCCCCACCGTCAGGGAGCCCCGGTTGAGCCCTGCCAACTGGTTCAGGTCAGATTGCGCTGCCTGCATCTGCCTGACGATCTTGCGCGCGTGTCCTGCCAGCATCTGGCCAGCCTCGGTGGGAACCACGCCACGCGAACGTCGGTTCAGCAGCGGCTGTCCCACCTCCTGCTCCAACTTCCGGAGCTGCTGCGACACGGCCGACGGACTGTACATCTTGAGCTCCGCCGCGGCCGTGATGGATCCCTGCTCCACCACCTCCAGCAGCAGGGCCAGACGGCGGATGTCGAACAAATGGTCTTCTTCATCGTGAAGCAACGCTTATTCCTTCTCCGGTTTTTGTTCAAGCGCTGAAGGAGGACGCTAATCGCCGTCTTCCTGCGGGATGTCTGCAGCCTAACTACCCGGTTAGCCGTGCAGGATCGCCATAATCCTCAACGATTGAAGCAATGCTACATCCCTCTTCAACTATTGAACATTGTCTTAATTTGTGAGCTGGCTCATTCTCGTTTCAGGCGCCAAACGAAAATCAGGCACGAGGAGATGTGGGACAACAATGAGGTTTGAAGCGGAATGGATGCGCGGCGGCACCAGCAAGTGCTGGGTGTTTGAAGCCGAGCACCTTCAGGAAGGCGGCGCCGGGCTGGATGTGCTGTTGCCGCGGCTGTTCGGGAGCCCCGATTCACGGCAGATTGACGGCGTGGGCGGAGCCACCTCCACCACCAGTAAGGCAGTGATCCTGCACCGCCCCACCGGCGACGGCGTGGACATCGAATTCACGTTCGCCCAGGTGGGCATCGAGGAAGCCGCCGTGGACTGGGGCAGCAACTGCGGCAACTGCTCAGCGGTGGTGGGCCTGTACGCCATTGAAAAAGGCTGGGTACTGCCCGACGGCGATGTAACCCGGGTGGTTACCCGCAACACCAACACCGGGCAGGTCATCGTCCAGCGTGTTGCCACTCCATCAGGTGAGCTGCCGGACGTTCCGGCGGCGCACATGCCGGGCGTTCCCTTCCCGGGATACCAGGTTGGGCTGGGGTTCCAGGATCCTGCCGGGAAGACCACGGGCTCGCTTCTGCCCACCGGTGCTCCTACCGACACCATTGCAGCAGGCGGGACGGGCTGGACCGTCTCGATGGTCGATGCCGGCGCCCCGGTGGTGATAGTGCAGGCCGCTGACCTGGGCCTGGACCTGGCCAGCTACGAGAGCTGGCAGGCCGCCGTGGAGAAGCAGCTCGACGTCCTGGAGCAGATCCGCCGGCAGGCAGCAGTGCGGATGGGGCTGGCGGCCACCACCGCCGGTGCCGCCCGCGCCATTCCCAAGCTCGCCGTCGTCGGACCTCCCACTGCCACCGACGGCGGGTGCGATCTGAGCGTCATGATGCTTTCGATGGGCAAGCCGCACCCCGCGCTGGCCATCACCGGGAGCATCGCCCTGACCCTGGCCGCCCGGACGCCGGGAACTGTCCTTCATGCCATCACCGGCGACGCCGTGGGCGCCACGCTGCGCCTCCGCACCCCGGCCGGGGTGATTGAGACGTGGAGCGAGGACCACGGCGGAAGCCTGCTGGTCGGCGTCGACCGCACCGCCCGCACCATCGCCACCACCATCATCCATCTCCCCGAGGTTTCCGGCAGCGGTGCAGCTGCCTCCCTCGCGGGCGCTACCCTCTGAGGAGACCATCATGACTAAGACTGCATTGACCAAAGACTCGCCGGCCAAAGACGCTCCAATCAAAGAGGCGGAACTCGGCGTGGATCCTGCGCGGGAAACGGCTCCTGCCAAGGAAACGCGGAAGGAGCGCCCCGCGCGCACTTCCTCCCGGCGTCGTATCCTGCTGTGGACGGTGGCCGGTGTGGCCATCCTGGGTGTGCTTGCCCTCGTGTTCGGCGGCGTGTTCAACCAGGCGGCCGCCCCGAGCCCGGAGCCTTCCATGACTGCTGTCCAGATCATCCCGCTGGTGATCCTCGTGGTGATGTTCGTCGTCGCCACCAAATGGCCGCTGAACATCGGTGTGATGGGGCTGGTGGCCTCATTCGGCGTCGGCTATTTCATGCTGGGGATGTCGGACAAGCAGATCCTGGCGGACTTCCCGGCCAGCATCGTCCTGACCATCATCGGCGTCACCTACTTCTTCAGCATGGCGCAGCGGAACGGCACCATCGACATCATCGTCAAGGGCTGCGTACGGATGGTCCGCGGAAAGACCCTGCTGCTGCCGTGGGTGTTCTTCCTGATCGCCGCCGCACTGACCTCGCTGGGCACGTTCTCGCCTGCTGCCATCGCACTGCTCGCTCCCGCAGCCATCGGATTCGCCTACGAATCCCGGATCCACCCCGTGGTCATGGGCGCGTTCATCATCAACGGCGCCCATGCCGGTGGGTTCTCCCCGCTGTCCGTTGCCGGCGTGCTGGTGCATGACATCGCCCTGAAGAACGATTTCCCCATTTCCCAGGGCGGCCTGTTCATCGCCAGCTTCGCCCTGAACCTCATCCTCTCGGTGCTCACGATCGTCCTGTTCGCCCTGATCGGCAAGCTGCGCGACGGCGCTGCGGGCCAGCACGTGGACATCGATACCTCCGCCACCGGACGCCCGCACGGCCAGCAGATCCTGACCCTGGTCCTGATCGCCGTGATGCTGGTGGCCACCCTCGGCTTCCACCTGCCCATCGGCTTCGTGGCCCTCTCGGCCGGACTGCTGCTGGCGTTCATCAACATCAAGGAGCACAAGACCTTCATCGGCGGAATTTCCTGGTCCACCGTCCTCCTGGTGGCCGGCATGATCACCTACGTCTCCCTGCTGGAGCACGTGGGCGTCATCGATACCCTCGCCGAGCAGGCCCTTGCCCTGGGCGCCCCGCTGCTGATCGCACTGGTCCTCTGCTACGTGATCGGCGTCGGTTCGGCCTTCGCTTCCTCCACCGCCCTGCTCACCGCGTTCATCCCGCTGGCCGGCCCCCTCCTGGCTACGAGCTCGCTCAGCGCCTCCGGAACCGTTGCAGCACTGGCCATCGCAGCCACCGTCGTCGACGTCTCCCCCTTCTCCACCGACGGCGCCCTGGTGGTGGCCAACGCCCGCGAGGACGACCGGCAGCGGGTCTACAAGCAGCTGATGTTCTACGCGGGCGGCGTGGTCCTGGTGGCCCCGGCCCTGGCCTGGGCACTGCTGGTTCCCACCGGCATCATGTAGTTCTTCTTTCATAACCGGGCGGCCCGTCAGCATCTGCTGGCGGGCCGCTTGGTTGTCTGCCCGGTTAGGACGCCCGCATCCTGCCTAGCCGTTTGTTCCTTTTCCGGGACATTGGGCCTGCCTCCGGCGTTAAACCGAGCGGCGGGAGGAGGCCGGATGATCATTGTGCTGACGGGCATCGACGGCTCGGGAAAGTCGACGGCGGCACGCGCCCTGGTTGCCTCGGTGCGGGCCCGGGGCGGGCGGGCTTTGCTGGTGAACAACCATGCAGGCAGGCGGGTCATGTCCCTGGCCTCTGCCAGGCTGGGAGTGCGGCTGCCCGCCCGACTGACTGACGCCGTCGAAACCATCTTCCGGGTGGGCAACGTGCTGCTTTCACACCTGCGCGCCAGCCGGTTCAAGGGACTGGTGGTCATGGACCGCCACCTTCACTGCCAGCTCGCACTGCGGCACGCAAAAGGGCTGCCGCGCGGGCGCTTCCTTCCCTGGCTGCTGACCCGCCTGCCGCAACCAGACGCAATCTTCCACTTCGTCCTTGAACCCACCGAGGCGCACCGGCGCGTCGCTGCCCGCGGAACGGATGCCGAGAGCCTCGATGACCTTGCCGCTTTCGACAGGGGGTACCGGGAACTGCCGGAATTCGGGGGCTTTATTCATGTACCCGCGTCCGGCACCGCGGAAGAAGTTGCGGCGGAGTTGGACACGCGGTTGGCGGCTGCATCAGTCACAAACCCACATTAGAGTTCCGCATAGCGGAAATAGGTTTTCCTCTTGCGGAATAATGTGACGAGGATTACTTTGGAAACAGCCCCGCAAACGGGCTGTTCCCAATTGATAGGCAAGGTCAATGAAGATCCCCAACCCTGAGGCACTGAAGGCGAGTTCGGTGCCCGCGAAGAGGAAGCCGCTGTACAAGTCGCTCTTCTTCCAGATTCTGATCGCCGTCGTGGCAGGTGTCCTCATCGGGCATTTCTGGCCGGACCTCGGATCCCAACTGAGGCCGCTCGGAGATGGCTTCATCAAACTCATCAAGATGATCATCGCGCCGCTGATCTTCCTGGTGATCGTTACCGGAATTTCAGCCG
This sequence comes from Pseudarthrobacter defluvii, assembly GCF_030816725.1. Taxonomy (NCBI): domain Bacteria; kingdom Bacillati; phylum Actinomycetota; class Actinomycetes; order Micrococcales; family Micrococcaceae; genus Pseudarthrobacter; species Pseudarthrobacter defluvii. The sequence continues at coordinate 329,651 of NZ_JAUSYG010000001.1, read as the reverse complement.
TAGGCGACGTCAAGGCGGTTGGAAGGGTCGGGGTTAAGGCCCTGCTTTACTTCACGGTTGCAACACTGTTTGCGTTGGTTTTTGGACTGATCGTGGGGAACATCGTCCAGCCCGGTGCAGGCCTGAATATAGATCCGTCCACACTGTCCCAAGCTGACCTGGACGCTAAGACCGGCTCCGCAGCCCCCAAAGATGCCGCGTCCTTCATCCTCGACATCATCCCCGCAAGCGTCATCGGGGCATTCGCGAGCAATAGCCTCCTGCAGGTCCTCTTCTTCTCCGTCTTTTTCGGTGCCGCAATCGTGGTGATCGGGCGCGAGAAGTGCCTGCCGGTCATCAACGTCATGGAAACCGTCCTGGAACTGATCTTCAAGATCATGGCCTGGATCATGAAGGTGGCCCCGCTCGGCGCCTTCGGAGCCATGGCATTCATCATCGGCCAGTACGGGCTGGACACCCTGAGCACCTACGCGGTCCTGATCGCAGCCTGCTACGGCGCGGCGCTGGTGTTCATCGGCCTGCTGTTCGTTGTGGCATGGGGTTTCGCCCGGGTGCCGCTCTGGCAGTTCCTCAAGTACACCCGGGAGGAATTCCTTCTAGCCCTGGGCACTGCGTCAACCGAAGCAGTCATGCCCCGGATCATGACCAAGCTGACCAACGCCGGCTGCTCCAGGGCCACCACTGGCCTCGTGGTCCCCACCGGCTACTCATTCAATCTCGACGGCGCTGCGATCTACCTTTCGATCTCACTGCTGTTCCTGGCCCAGGCCTTCGGCCACCACCTTGATCTCGGCCAGCAGCTGGCGGCGCTCGGAGTGCTGCTGCTGACATCCAAGGGCATGGCAGGCGTCCCAGGTTCGTCCTTCCTGGCCCTTTCCGCCACAGCGGCGGCCCTCGGCATCTTCCCGGTCGCCGGCGTCGCGCTTCTCCTCGGAGCCGACCGGCTCATGGACTCAATGCGCGTGGTGGTCAACCTGCTGGGCAACTGCGTCGCTACCTTCATCGTCTCCAAGTGGGAGGGCCAGTTCGACCGCAGCGTCATGCTGCGCGCCTTCAAGGGCGAAATCACAAACCATGACTCTGCAATCCTGCTTGGCAAGGAAGAGGATTTTGAGGGCCAGGAACTGCAGCGGCTCTCGGAGGGGCAACAACCCTCGCCCCGGTTCAGCGGCGCACCTGCCCGCGATGTTGTTGCCGAGCTTCCGGTTGATGCCGGTGCCAGCGCCGGGCTGGGCGGCAAAGCCAAATAGGCCGCGGAGCACTGAAAGGGGCGGGCCGGGACTGTGAAGTCCCGGCCCGCCCCTTTTGAATGGTTGGTTTGGCGGCTACCGCGAGGAAGTCGGGGAGGCCGACGACGAGGCGCCGCTGCCGGTGGACATCGTCGACGAAGAGGTGGGCGAGGCGGTCGACGAGGCCGAGCTGCTCGGCGAGGACGTGCTTGTGGAGCTGGACGAGCTGGTGGAGGTGGCACTGGATGTTGCGCCGCCGCTTTCGGCCTTCTTCAGCACGTCGTTAATCAGGCCCTCAAGTTCCTTCTGGTCCTTGTCACCCAGGTCGCTGCCGCTCTTGGTGGCAACCACCAGCAGGCGGCCCTGGGCGGCAGAGACCTGCATCAGCTTCTGCTGGTTGTCGCCGCTGCGGGTACTGACCGTGGCGAAGGTCTTCTCTGCATCAGTGTCAGCCTGCAGTTCCTCGCTGGAGACGTCGTACTTCTGCCCCAAAGCCGAGACGGAGAACTTGGCGCACTGGTCCATCTTGTCGCTGATGTCCGTCAGGGTCTTGACGGCGTCGGGGCCGTCGCTGCCGGACTGTGCGGACAGGGTGCGCGGCTGGTTGCCTTCGGAAAGGGCCACGGCAACATCACCGTTTTCCACTTTGTCGAGCAGGCCCGCGGTGGCAATGTCCTTGCAGTCCTTGGGATCAATGGTTGCGGTGCTCATCAGCAGGTTGGCGATGTTTCCGCCCTGGTCAACCTGCTCCTTTGAGTACAGCTTGAGCTCATTGCCGTCGTCATCCTTCATGCCGGAGATGAGGTCCCGGAGCTGGTCTTCCGAGTACACCTTTGCCTCCGCGGTCTTGCTGGCAGAGGCCGACGCGGATGCCGAGGTGGTTGCCGTGCCTGACGGGCTGGCCGTACCGCCGCCTCCTCCCGAGCAGCCGGCCAACGCCAGCATCGCCGCAGCAACTACTCCAAGCGCAGAAATCTTTCGCATCAGGTCAACCTCCGAAATAGACAGCATGCTTAGTACTTCCACTGTAGAGGTTCCCATTGGGAGTGTGAAATAACGGGCACAACTTGGGCTGATGCCGCAGACGGGAGTTGTGGGCGTTCCCTCACTAACCTGCAGTGGAATAATCCGTGGCGGGAGGCGGGTGAACCATGAACAACGAGTTGGTCCTTCGCGGGCGGATTGTCACCGCCACTTTGGAGATACCGGACGGGGTAGTAGCGGTCGACGGCGGCCTGGTCACCTTCGCGGGTCCGGCATCAGAATTTTCCGGGGTTCTTCCAAAGGCTGGCCCAGCGGGCCAGATCCTCGTGCCAGGACTGGTGGACCTGCACTGTCATGGGGCTTATGGTTCGGACTTCTCAGAGGGCGACCTGGACAGCGCAACCAGGGCCGCCCACTATCTGCATAGCCATGGCACCACCACCCTGCTGGCCAGTGTGGTAACCGCGAAGCCCCGGGAGCTGATAACCACCCTCCAGGTGCTCAAGGAACTGACGGAGCGGGGCCTGGTGGCTGGCTCCCATCTCGAGGGTCCTTTCCTCTCGCGCCAGCAGTGCGGCGCCCACGATCCGGACCTGCTGCTCATGCCGGATGCGGACCTTCTGGAACGGCTGCTGGCAGCGGCAGGGGGTTCCCTCGCGTCCATGACGCTGGCGGCCGAACTGCCTGGCGCCCTGCAGCTGGTTGACCTGCTGTGCGCCCGCGGCATCATCCCGTCCTTGGGCCACACCGCAGCAGATCATGAAACAGCTGCCGCTTTTCTTGCGCGCTCGGCGGCTGGACTGGATTCTTCGGTTCGTGGTGATGGCGGGATCCGGCCCACTGTGACGCACCTTTTCAATGCGATGCCTCCGCTGCACCACCGCTCCCCCGGCCCCGTCTCGGCCAGCCTCAGTGCGGCCCGGGCCGGCCAGGCAGTGGTGGAGCTGATCGGCGACCGAGTGCACGTGGCGCCCGACGTGGTGAAGCTGGTCTTCGACCTTGTTGGTGCCGGGAATATTGCACTGGTGACCGATGCGATGGCCGCAACGGGACTGAACGACGGGAAGTACCGTCTGGGGGCGCTCTCCGTGACCGTGAGCGACGGCGTGGCCCGGCTGGATGGTACAGGTGCCATCGCCGGCGGTACCGCTACGCTGCTGGACGTCGTCCGCGCAACCGTGGCGGCGGGAGTTCCCCTTCGTGACGCCATAACTTCCGCGTCGGCTGTGCCGGCGTCGGTGCTGGGACTTTCCGGGCAGGCAGGTGACCTGCGTGCCGGCATGCGCGCGGACGTGGTGGTTCTGGACCAGGATCTGCAGTTGGGTGGCGTGCTGCGTGGGGGTGCGTGGGTACGCCAGGCCGGGTGACACGGTGTTCCGGCCCGTAATTCCAAGCTCCTGAGTACCCTGTCCCTTTTAATGTCAGTGCCTCGTTGGATGATGTGTTCATGGGAATTGGCAGCGGTGTAGGGGTGGCTTCGGAGGGTGTTTCTGCCTCTGTTGCTGCCCTTGATGCGCTTGCTGTCCTTGATTCGCTGGACCGTGAAGATGCTTTCCTGGGCGCCGGTGTCGGTGTTGGTTCCGGTGTTGATGTGCTGGAGCGGCGGTATGGGATCCGGCTGGAACGGCTGGAGGTTATCTCCCGATTAGAGGCACAGCTCGCGGCGGTGAAGGCACGGGACGTCACCGAAGCTGTCGGGTTCCAGCAGGCCATGACCCCGCCGGACGCCTCGGTGCAGGACCGCACCTACACCGAAATGTCCGTCGTTGAGGAGATCGCCGGGGTCCTGACCATCAGCTCCGCAGCGGCCGGCGCCTTCGTGGACCAGTCCCGGCGGGTCTGCTCCCTGCCGCGGGTGTTCGAGGCCCTGTCCGCCGGGGCGATGTCGTGGCAGCACGCCCGCGTTGTTGCGGACGAGTCCGAGGGCCTTGACCCTGCGGGGGCGGCCGGGTTGGTGGCGCATTTCTTCGACCCCGACGCCCCCAGCCCGGCCCGGGGTGCGGCACCCGGTGAGCTGGTGCCGTCCCGGTTCCGGGCCAAGGTCCGTGCCTGGCGGGAACGGCACCACCCGGAGTCGATCGAGAAGCGGCATGCCAAGGGCGTGGCTGACCGGCGGATGGAATACACCCCCGACAAGGACGGCATGGCCTGGGTCTCGCTCTACCTCCCCGGAGACACCGCGTGCGCCATCTGGAACCGCGCCACCGCCACCGCCCGCGGGTTGCAGGGCCCCGATGAGCCCCGCACCCTCGCCCAACTCCGCCCCGACATCGCAGCATCCCTGCTCCTCGGCGCCGGGCACACCACACAGACCGGGAAACCCACAGAGGTCGGACAGGTCCCCACCCCGCGGGCTGATGTCCTGGTGATGGTTCCCGTGTTCGCCCTCTTCGGCGTCACCGACGAGCCCGCGATCCTGGATGGTTTCGGACCGATCCCGGCGTCCATGGCACGCAAACTCGTCGGCGACGGGGCGGACTCGTTCTACCGGGTCCTGGTCGATCCCCGGGACGGGGCGCCACTGGAGATCGGTCGGAAAAACTACCGGCTCACCGAGGCCATCAAACGCTGGATCAGACTGCGGGACGCCAAATGCACCTTCCCCGGCTGCACCAACCGCACCCCCGACAACGAAACCGACCACCTCACCGCCTGGGAACACGGAGGAACCACAGGGATCAGCAACCTGGCACAACTCTGTCCCAAACACCACCGGCTCAAACACCACAGCCAATGGCAACCAGATCCAGTCACCCAGAAAGACCCGCCCGGTTGGACCTCACCAACCGGCCGCCACTACAAACCCGAACAACCCGACCCGGAACCAACCCACTGGCCACCCGGCATCCTGCCAGCCGAGGGCAGCCTGTTGTCCGAGCCCAGCCGCCCGTCGAGGGACGTCCTCCCATCGATCCGCAGCATCCCGTCCGGCCGCAGCCTGTTGGAGGAGGCGCTCCTACAACGGGTCGCGCGCTAATTCGACGCGCATGCGGGCGGGCTCGCGGTGCTTCAGATTGGCTTGGGCGCTCCCGCCAGTCGCCGGCGAACCGACATCCGTTGCGCCCGCTCCTTGTTGGCCAGGGCCCTCAACCGGGAAACAGCACCGAGGGCGAGGGGCTGTCCATGGCCCGGCGCCAGCAACCGGGGGCCCAACTCGGCGAGCCGTGTGACGGAATCCATTGACTGCTTCCAGTTCCAAGTGGTGTACCAAGGGGGCCCGGCCAGATCCGGTGCTCCGAGCAGAAACCCGTAGGGCGAGTTCAAGTTCACAGTTACTACTGCATCGCCGGTCATCAGGACACCGTCATTGGATCGCCAGTAGGCAACATGCCCCGGGGTGTGGCCGGGGGTGGGAACGGCAACCCACCCCGGTAGACCCGGTATTTCCCCGCTCAGTGGCAGACTGCAGGCTACGTCCGTGATGTCGCCGGCGGCTTCCATCCGCCGCCGCGCTCGGGCCGCAGTGACCACATGAACGGGGCGATGATCCATCGGTCCAGCGGTACCGAAAACTCAGGGATGTACTTGCCGGCCACCGAGGGCAATTCTGCTTTGTGGACGTACACCGGCACCTCCCAATGCCGCGCAAGCGCACCAGCAGCGCCGGAGTGGTCAGGATGGACGTGCGTCAGGAGAATCGCTGAGGGTGCATTGCCGGGTCCGAGCACTTCGTCCACAGCCCGCCGTACAGGTTCCGCACTGCCGGCCCATCCGCAATCAACCATCGCCCAAGCGCCACCGGACCGGACGAGGTAAAGGTTCGACGCCAGGGGACCGGACCCGGCGGTGATCATCATGACACCGGAGGCAATCTCCCGCGGTTCGGTTACGCGCATCGTTGGGCCTTCACACGACAGGGTGACAAATCAGTGTTCGGAGCTTCACCTGGCACGCACTCCCCTGGACCCCGCCATGGACCCAGTCTTGCGCCGCCCACGGTCAGCAAGTAGTGCCGAACGGCCTTTTTAGCCGTCTGCCCCGGGCAGGCATACCTCCACAAGCTCCCCACTGACGCGGGTCTCAAAAAGGGGCTGCCGGGAGGTTGCCGGGCCGGCTTTCACCTCTCCGGTACGAAGGGAGAAAGTGCTCCGGTGCCATGGGCAGACGACGCACGGGTCCCCGCCGTCGTCCTTGATCTTGCCCTCGTGAAGCGGCCCGGACAGGTGGCTGCAGACGTCGGACAGTACGTTGACGGTGCCGCCCTCGCGGTGCACCAGCAGCGGGATACCGGAGACGTCGCGTTTGTGGAGACCGCCCTCGGGCAGTTCCGCCAACGGTGCCAGTGGATGCCAGCCGGCAGGGAACCTGTGCGGGACGTCCTCGCTGTGGTTTACCCCTGCGGCCTGGCGGTATGAGAGATGGCCGCCGAGGAAACCGCCGACGCCCACCGTGGCAAGTCCAAGGTAGGCAAGAACCTTGCCGCTGCCCTGGCTGCCCTTGGCCCGCTGGACCAGTGACGCGATGTAGAGGCCCGTTGCCGTGACATTGGCCGCGGCGTGCACCAGGCCAACCCTCTGTTGCTGGCTGTGCAGCTGGGTCCAGTCAGTAAGCCCTGCCAGGGCCGACGGGAGCACGCTGGCAGTGCCCACGCCAATCAGCAGCCTGGCAGATTTTTCACCACCTGGAACGGCATCAAGCACACCGGCTGACACCCAGGCACCAATGGGGACCTGCACGGCAAGGGGGTGCACTGGGTGCCCGATGGGGACGCCGTGCAGGATGTCGCGGGCCCATTGCGGTTTGATGACCTTTTTGACGGCTTTCCTGACGCTCTTGGCCAGCGGGTCAAGCCATTCGGCGTCCTCGAGGCGGGTGACAAGCTCAAGTGCAGGCAAGGGTTTCATGTGACCTCCCTTACCCCGATGCACGCGATCCACTCGTCATGGACACCCCGTTTTGTGGCAAGGGCATTGGGGGAAGCGTGCCGTGGTAACCAGGTGAACAGCGCTGGGCCCAAGGGTCACCGCAGTGGCGACCCCAGGACCGTGAACCGGTGCCCTCCCATGTCCCCGGACAGCAGCGGCATGGCCTCAGCGATCGCAGCCCGGGTGCTGTCCAGTTGCAGCGACGCTTGGTGGGCCTCCGCGGATTCCCAGAGCTCAGAAACGAACACGGTGTCCGGGACGTCATCGTTGATGCCCACCTCATACAGCAGGCAGCCGGCTTCCCGCATCCCCGGCTTTGGCCGCATCAGGATGGCAACGAGGGCGTCGCGCTGCCCCGGCTTGGTCCCAAGAGTTCCCACGTTCGCAAATGTCATACGAACAGTGTGGGGCAAGAGCAAGCCAAGCGGGAACCGCTCCGTAGCCACCGGAAAACCCCTAAGTAGGGGAGATGGTCCCCTAGTGCCCCCTGGGTGGTAGGCGGAAGATTAAACCACCGGGTCACCGCATCAGATCAAGCGGAAGGATCCGGAGTCGAAGCCACCCGCTTTGGCGGGCGCGCTGTTTGAAGTTGGAAGGGCAGGCTGCGGACGCCACACTGGTCCTTCACGAACATGCTCGATTATCGACGGCCTAAGGCTGCCCACAAAGGTCAATCGCGCCCTTTGAGGAGCAACAAGAAATGTCCAACACTCACATCAACCGTTCAACCAGGGCAAAGGTTGCCATGGTTCCGGTCCTTTCACTGGGTCTGCTCGGGGCTTCCCTGGCGTTGGCCGCACCGGCCAACGCGGAAACAAGCCGCTCCGGTTGCACTGTTGACCCCCAGGATCCAAAGGATCTCCGAGGGAACAAGGTCGATTTCCGGATCAAGGTGGACTGCAACGGCGAAAAGACCGTTCAAATCCGCCAGCTGCGTTACGAGGACGATGCTGGTCCACGCCGCACTGACGACTTCCTTGGCCGAACAGTCTTTACTGAGAGCTTTGAGCGCCACGACCGCTCAAGGATCCTCCTCAGCGTTGACCGCGTGCCCAACCTTGACCGCCGGGGTTCAGAAGAGGTCTACCACCTCGTCTCATTCCGCGTGGAGAACAAGGGCGGACACTGGTCGGACTGGACGCCATGGGAGAAGAGCGCCGTAGTGGAAGTACACCGCGGCGGGAAGTAGACCTTTCAGGTCAGATGCAGTGCGGAACCAGGGACCAAGGTGCCTGGTTCCGCACTGTGTCTGCCGGCTTCAGTCCGCGGCACCCAGGCTTCCGGCATGGACGACGGCGCCACTCGCCGTCGTATCTTCCTTCAGCATCCAGCCCACCCGCTTGACCGTCCGCAACATCACTGCGCTCTCCACTATCTCAATGCCCGGCACCTTCTGCTGCAACGCCAGTTCCGCGGACATCACGTCGGCAAGCGTGTGCAGCCACATGATGATTACGAAGTTCGTGGGACCCGTGGTGGAGGCGCTCAACCGGACATTGCTGATGGTGCGGATCTCGGCGGCGGCCGCGTCGTGCTGGCCAGCCGGCACGTTCACGAACCACTGGCAGGTCACCGGAAAGGATGAATAGCGCTGGGCGATCTCACACCGGAAGGACAGGATGCCGCTGGCGAGCACCCGGTTCAGCTGCCGCTGGACAGTGGCCGGGTGGCGGCCCAAGGCGCGGGCGATGTCCGCCGCGGTGGTCCGTCCGTTCCGCGCCAGGAACGGCAGCAAATCAAGATGGCTGTCCGGAAGCTGGGCCGCCTGCGCGGAATCCGGCGCAGGCGGGGAAACCAGCGTCCGCAGGGTGGCAAGCTGGGAACGGCTCAGGACGTTCAGCCGCCAGTCGTCACCACTGCTGTGCAGGCGGGTGCACAAGGCCACCTGGTACTTGGTCAGCCCTTCCACGGTCTTAAGGCGGGAAATGATCTTGGCGCTGAACTCCTCCAGCGAGCGTGTGATGACGGTGAGCATCAGATCGCGGTTGCTGGCGGCCTCCTCCACCGTGACGATCTCAGGGACGGCCGCCAGCTCCGCCGTAACGCTGTCCCGCAGGTTCATGTCGCAGTCCACCGCCACGTAGGCCAGGAGCATCTGCTTCGGGTCGCCGGCGAGGTGCGCCGTCACCCACGCGGCGCCCTGCGAGGCCAGCCTGTCCCAGCGGGCCGCGAGGGTAGTTGCATGGACGTCCAGCACCTTGGCGGCGTCAGCCCAGCCAAGCCTCGGCGCAGCCTGCAGCACCTGGATCAGGGCAAGGTCATCCTCACTGAGTTCCACCCATGCCTCCTTCCCAATGCATGAATCCTGACGCGGTCGTGCCCTTCCAGAATAATTCCAGCGCTTTTCCGGAATGTGAACCACGCCACTTCAGAATAGTCCCCAAGCCCTGATGCCCATTGCCAAGGAGTAACAAGTGACCATAACCGCCGACGCCAAGGACCTGCAGGATGACCTGGTCCGCCTGCGCCATGACCTGCACCGGCAGCCGGAAATCGGGCTCCACCTTCCGCGCACCCAGGAGAAGGTTTTGGAGGCGCTGGACGGACTCCCCTTCGAGATCACCCTCTGGGCAAAGAGACGACGTCGGTCACCGCCGTCCTGCGTGGCGCCAATCCTGACCCCGCCCTGCAGCGTCCCGCGGTCCTCCTCCGCGCAGACATGGACGGGCTGCCCGTCCAGGAAAAGACCGGAGTCAACTTCACGTCACAGGCCGACGGCGCCATGCACGCCTGCGGCCACGACCTGCACACGTCCATGCTCGCCGGGGCCGCTACCCTCCTGGCGGAGAAGCGGCACTTGCTTAGTGGCGACGTCGTCCTCATGTTCCAGCCTGGCGAGGAAGGCTTCGACGGCGCCAGCTACATGCTCCGGGAAGGTGTCCTGGACGCCACCGGAACCCGGGTCCAGGCAGCTTACGGGATGCATGTCTTCTCCTCGCTGGAGCCGCACGGCACCTTCTGCACCAAGTCCGGCGTCATGCTCAGCGCCTCCGACGGGCTGGAAGTTACGGTGCTCGGCGCCGGCGGCCATGGTTCGGCACCGCACTCCGCGAAGGATCCGGTCACAGTGGCAGCAGAAATGGTGACGGCCCTGCAGGTGATGGTCACCCGGCAGTTCAACATGTTCGATCCCGTGGTCCTGTCCGTGGGCGTGCTGCACGCCGGCACCAAGCGGAACGTCATCCCGGAGTCGGCCCGAATCGAGGCGACCATCAGGACGTTCTCTGAAGCCTCCCGCCAGAAGATGAAGGACGCCGTGCCCCGCCTGCTCAAGGGGATCGCCGCCGCACACGGCGTGGACGCCGCCGTCGAGTATATCGAGGAGTACCCCCTCACCATCACCGATGAGGACGAAACCCACACGGCCGAAAAGGTCATCACGGAGCTTTTCGGCGAACGCCGCCTCTCCCGCTGGGCCACCCCGCTCAGCGGCTCCGAGGACTTCTCCCGCGTGCTGGCCGAGGTGCCCGGCACCTTCGTGGGGCTCAGCGCCGTCATGCCCGGGGGTGACCCCGCCGCCTCGCCGTTCAACCACTCGCCGTATGCGACGTTCGATGACGCGGTGCTGGCGGACGGGGCAGCACTCTACGCGGAACTCGCCATCTCGCGGTTGGCCACGCTGTCGCGGACCGCCTAAGTTCCCCCTCCCCATAACCGCCAGCAGTGCAGGCGCCTTCAAACCACCCGATCAGGAAGAAGACCATGTCCGTTGCAGTAACCAAGCCCCAGACTGGACGCATGTCCACCGCCAAGACCGTCGTCGGCACCGGCATCGGCAACGCCGTCGAGTGGTACGACTGGGCCATCTACGCCACCTTCACCCCCTTCATCGCCAGCCAGCTCTTCAGCAAGGAGGACCCGGCGTCGGCCGTGCTGTCCACCCTGGCGATCTTCGCCGTCGGCTTCGTGGCCCGGCCTTTTGGCGGATTCCTCTTTGGCTGGATCGGTGACCGGATTGGCCGCAAGTCCTCCATGACCCTCGCCGTCGGCCTGGCCTCGCTGGGCAGCCTGATGATCGGCATCGCACCCACCTTCGCCAGCGTCGGCGCGTTCGCTTCGCTGATGCTGCTGGCGGCCAGGCTGGTACAGGGCCTGGCGCACGGCGGTGAGCTGCCGTCGTCGCAAACGTACCTGTCCGAAATGGCACCCAAGGAGCACCGCGGATTCTGGGCAACCCTGATCTACACGTCCGGGACGGTGGGCATTCTGTTCGGCACGCTGCTGGGGGCCGTACTCAACATGGCGCTGAGCACCGAGGCGATGAACGCCTGGGGCTGGCGCGTGCCGTTCCTGATCGGCGCGGCCATGGGCCTGTACGCCCTGATCATGCGGTCCCGCCTGCACGAAACGGAGGCCTTCCAGGGTGAAGCTGCCACCGGAAAGCGGGCCCCGATCTGGCCGCAGATTGTCCGCTACCGCAAGCAGGCACTGCAGGTGATCGGGTTGACGGTGGGCCTGACGGTGATCTACTACATCTGGGGCGTCGTGGCACCAAGCTACGCCACCACTGCCCTGAAGATCGACCGCGGCGAGGCGCTGTGGGCGGGCGTCGTCGCCAACATCGTCTTCATCGCCGCCCTGCCGGTCTGGGGAAAGCTGTCCGACCGGATTGGCCGCAAGAAGGTCCTGTGGGCCGGCGCCATTGGCTCGGGTCTGCTGCATTTCCCCATGACCTGGTTGCTGAAGGACTCAGCGTGGCAGCTGGCGGTGAGCATGTCCGTGATGCTGGTATTCATCGCCGCGAGCGCCGCCATTGTCCCGGCGGTGTACGCCGAGCTGTTCCCGACGTCCATCCGCACCGTTGGCGTGGGCGTCCCCTACTCGATCTGCGTGGCGCTGTTTGGCGGCACGGCCCCGTACCTGCAGCAGTGGCTGGGCTCCTCACTGGGCGCCCCGCAGGTTTTCAATGTGTACGCGGTGCTGCTGCTGGTGGTCAGCGCGGCGTTCGTCTTCACCATCCCCGAGACCAAGGGGAAGGACCTGCACTGACTCTCGGCCTGCCAAAAGGTCCCCGGCGCGCTTTGCTGCGCCGGGGACCTTTTTGTTCATGCGTGGCGGCGTCCGGCCTAGTGCGCGCCGATCCTCCATGCCTCACGAACCGCTGCTTCCGCTCCTTCTTTCCACGGCTCGCCGTGCCCGGGCAACAGCGTGGTGGCACCCGTTGCCGCAATGGCCTCCAGTGAGGCCAGCGCCTGCTCCGTGTCCTTGGTGGCGGCGGATGCCACGATCTGCGGACCGGCCTTGCCGGTGTACGGGTCCAGCGTCACCAGCGCGTCGCCCGTGAGGAGGACGCCCCGGTCCGGCAGGTGCAGGATGCAGTGCCCGTCCGTGTGGCCAGGGGTATGGACGACGTCGGGACGCCCGGTGAGCGCGTCGGCCACCCCGGTGCCCAGCGGCCTGGTGTCGGAGACACCCTTCACCGTCAAGGCGCCGGCTGCCGCCATCCGGCTCAGTGCCGGCAGGGATTTGGGATGCGTGAAGGGGTAGAGGAAGCGGTTGCGCTGCGGCTTGTACCGGTAGGGGTGTGCTGCCAGGCGGGCGTCCTCCGCGTGGACCAGGACCGGGATCCCCCATTGCTTGCGTGCGCGAAGCGCAAAGCCGACGTGGTCGAAGTGCCCGTGGGTGAGGACCAGCGCCTTGACGTCCTGTGGGCGCCGGTTCCGTTCCGCCAGGAGCTGCGTGAGCATGGGCCACATGCTGGGCAGGCCCGCATCCACCAGGGTCACACCGTGGTCATCCTCGACCATGTAGCAGTTGACGTTCGCGTGGGTTATCAGGTGGACGCCGTCTGCGACGTTGGGGACGATCATGGCGGAAACTCCGTTCGCGTGGGCAAAGTACTGGGTCACAGCAACTCCTAGGTGCAAAGAGCAAGTACCCAGGAACGGAATGCCTAACGCAGTTCAGCCCGCCTGCGGCAGCACCAGCAGGTAGCCGACGGGCAGGCCGCTGCTCCACCGCCGCGGCTCGCGGACCACAAACTGCGTGGCCAACTGCTCCGGCGCCAGCAGCGCATTCGGCGCGGGCGACGGACCCCACTGCCCGCTGCCATAGGGATACAGCGGGTCCAGGACATGAACGCCGGTCACCGAAAATTCCGGGAACTCCCGGGGATCTCCCACCGACTCGAAGCCGCTCATCACCCACGCATGCCGGCCACTCCACATCACAAGCCCAACAGGCCGCCCCGTTTCAGCAATGGCACGCGCAGCCGTCCGCAGTGCCTCCTGATAGTCAGGAATGCTGACGACGCCATAGGGCCCCATCCCCGATGCAGTCAGCACCTGCGCCCAGCCAAACGGGTTGGCACCGTTGAACGAGTCGGACGAGCGGGCCCGGGCCATTTCCCACAGTTCACCCTGCTGGCCACTGTCAGCCCAGGTTCCCCCGCCGGTGTCGTCGATGAGATTGTGTGCCATCTGGATGCTCGCGGCCACACACCAGTCGAAGGTGTACTGCGGAACGAAGTCCCCCTCCCGGTAGAGATTGAGCGCGAACGGCTGGGGAGCAGCAACGGGCGCCGGGACCTGCGTGGGGAGCGGCGTGGGAAGCGGCGCTGCGGGAGTTGCCGCCTCAATGGGTGCCGGAGGGGCTGCCGCGGCGGTGCCTGCCGGGGCTGACGCGGCGCCAGAGGGTGGGGCTTCTGCGGCAGCAGCAGGCGTGGCAGGGGCGCTCACCTGCTCCTGGAGGCCGACCGTCGGGGTGCACGCCGCAAGGAACCCCGCCAAAGAAACGAGCCAGGCCAGGAGACGCAGACGGGCGCCGGTCATAGTCGCTCCAATTCCATTCCCGGAGACGGGGCTTTCCTCCTACCAGTGTCCTGCCCGAGCCTCCCCTTGACTACCCCACCCCACCTTCCCTACACTTTTCATAAAGCAGAATCTAAATTCCACAAAGCGGAAACGGTGACGAAGCCGGAAGCACTGGAAGATAGATCAAAGCCCCTCCCTCGGAAGGACCTACGATGACGTACACAGTGAACTGCTCCATCCTCCTCACGGAGCTGCCCCTGCTCGAGCGCCCCGCGGCCGCCAAGGCGGCAGGCTTCGACGCGGTTGAGTTCTGGTGGCCCTTCGAGACCTCCGTCCCGGCGGATAGCGAGATCACCAGGTTCGAGAACGCCATCAGGGACGCCGGCGTCCAGCTCACCGGCCTGAACTTCAACGCCGGCAACATGCCCGGCGGTGACCGCGGCCTGGTTTCCTGGAAGGGACGCTGCTCCGAGTTCAAGGACAACATCGACGTCGTGGCAGGCATCGGCGAGCGCCTGGGCTGCAAAGCCTTCAACGCCCTCTACGGCAACCGGCAGGACGAATTCACGCCCGAAGAGCAGGACGAACTGGCCGTCAAGAACCTGGCGGCAGCAGCCGAAGGCGTCGCCCGCATCGGCGGCACCGTCCTCCTCGAACCCGTCAGCGGCGCCCCCAAGTACCCGCTCCTCACCGCCGACGACGCACTCAAGGTCATCGCCCGCGTCAAGGAGGAAACTGGTGCCGCCAACATCAAGCTCCTCGCCGACTTCTACCACCTGGCAGTCAACGGCGACGACGTCCAGGCCGTCATCGAAGCCCACGCCAAGGACTTCGGCCACATCCAGATCGCGGACAACCCCGGCCGCGGCGCACCTGGCACCGGCACCCTCCCGCTCGGCGAGTGGATCGCCCGGAGCCGCGAACTCGGCTACGAAGGCTACATCGGCCTCGAGTACAAGGAACCGCAGGAAACGGCCTTCAGCTGGGCCATCCGCGAGCGCATCAGCAACTAGTCCCCACCACAGACTTTCAAGAAAAGAGAACCATCATGAGCAACGTTGCAGTCATCGGACTCGGAATCATGGGCCTGCCCATGGCCATCAACCTCGTCAAGGCCGGCCACGCCGTCACCGGTTTCAACCGCAGCCAGGACAAGATCGACAAGCTGGTCTCCGAGGGCGGCAAGGGCGCCTCGAGCATCGCGGACGCCGTTAAGGATGCCGACGTCGTCATCACCATGGTGCCGGACTCCCCCGACGTCGAAGGTGTGGTCGGCGGCAAGGACGGCGTTTTCGCCAACGCGAAGCAGGGCGCCCTGTGGATCGACGCCTCCAGCATCCGCCCCGACGTCGCTGTCCGGCTTGCCGCAGACGCCAAGGAAGCAGGCATCCGCCCCCTCGACGCGCCGGTTTCCGGCGGCGAACAGGGCGCCATCGACGCCGTCCTGTCCATCATGGTCGGCGGCGACAAGGCCGACTTCGACGACGCCCAGGACGTCCTCAAGGCCGTCGGCAAGACCATCGTCCACGTCGGACCGTCCGGCTCCGGCCAGACCGTCAAGGCTGCCAACCAGCTGATTGTCGCGGTCAACATCGAGGTCCTCGGCGAAGCCATCGCCTTCCTCGAGGCCTACGGCGTGGACACCGACGCCGCCCTCAGGGTCCTCGGCGGCGGCCTGGCCGGCTCCAAGGTCCTGGAGCAGAAGGGCCAGAAGATGCTGGACCGCAACTTCGACCCCGGTTTCCGCCTCGCCCTCCACCACAAGGACCTGGGCATCGTCACCTCCGCCGCCCGCGAAGCCAACGTCGCTATCCCGCTCGGCGCCATCGCCGCCCAGCTCGTCGCCGCCACCGTCAACCAGGGCGACGGGGCACTGGACCACTCCGGACTCTTCAAGCAGGTCCTCCAGCTCAGTGGCAGGAAATAGAACCGGCCTGAAGTAGGGCACCCCGGCAAAAGCCGGACCACAGCAACACAGCGGGAACCCGCCGGCGAACATCATCAACGACGGCGGTTCCCCCACCACACCCTTTTTCAGCCCCAACCGCGGGGCGAACCCCAGATTTCAAGGAGCACCCCATGAGCAAGATGCGTACCGTTGATGCCGCGGTGGCCATCCTGGAAAAGGAAGGCGCCATCGAGGCGTTCGGCCTGCCAGGCGCTGCTATCAACCCCTTCTATTCGGCAATGCGCGCCCACGGCGGCATCCGCCACACCCTGGCCCGGCACGTTGAAGGTGCCAGCCACATGGCGGACGGCTTCAGCCGCGCCAAGGACGGCAACATCGGCATCTGCATCGGCACCTCCGGCCCCGCCGGCACCGACATGATCACCGGCCTCTACGCCGCGTGGGCAGACTCCATCCCTATGCTCTGCATCACCGGCCAGGCCCCCGTGGCCAAGCTGCACAAGGAAGACTTCCAGGCCGTGGACATCGAGTCCATCGCCAAGCCCGTCACCAAGATGGCCATGACCATCCTGGAGCCCGGCCAGGTTCCCGGCGCCTTCCAGAAGGCCTTCCAGCTGATGCGCTCCGGCCGTCCCGGCCCCGTGCTGCTGGACCTGCCCATTGACGTGCAGCTGGCCGAGATCGAGTTCGACATCGACACCTACGAGCCCCTGCCCGTCGAAAAGCCCAAGGCCTCCCGCAAGCAGCTGGAAAAGGCCTTGGACATGCTGCTCGCCGCCAAGCACCCGCTGATCGTGGCCGGCGGCGGCATCATCAACGCCGGCGCCTCCGCGCAGCTGGTGGAGCTGGCCGAGACCCTCAACGTTCCGGTCATCCCCACCCTGATGGGCTGGGGCACCATCCCGGACGACCACCAGCTGATGGCCGGCATGGTGGGCCTGCAGACCTCGCACCGCTACGGCAACGAGAACTACCTGCAGAGCGACTTCGTGATCGGCATCGGCAACCGCTGGGCCAACCGCCACACCGGCGGCCTGGAAACCTACACCGCGGGCCGTAAGTTCGTGCACATCGACATCGAGCCCACCCAGATCGGCCGCGTGTTCTCGCCGGACCTGGGCATCGCGTCCGACGCCGGTGCGGCGCTGGCCGGGCTGGTTGAGCTCGCCAGGGAGCGCAAGGCGGCAGGGTCCCTGCCGGACTACACCGCGTGGGTTGCCGAGTGCCAGGACCGCAAGGCCTCCCTGCACCGCAAGACGCACTTCGAGAACATCCCCATCAAGCCGCAGCGCGTCTACGAGGAGATGAACAAGTGCTTCGGCCGCGACACCACGTACGTGTCCACCATCGGCCTGTCCCAGATCGCCGGCGCCCAGATGCTGCACGTCTTCGGCCCCCGCAAGTGGATCAACGCCGGCCAGGCAGGCCCCCTGGGCTGGACCGCCCCGGCAGCGCTCGGCGTCGCACGTTCCAACCCGGACCAGACCGTGGTGGCCCTCTCCGGGGACTACGACTTCCAGTTCATGATCGAGGAACTGGCCGTGGGCGCACAGTTCAACCTGCCGTACATCCACGTGGTGGTGAACAACTCCTACCTGGGCCTGATCCGCCAGTCCCAGCGCGGCTTCAAGATGGAGCAGAACGTGTCCCTGGCGTTCGAGAACATCAACAGCTCGCACCTGTCCGAGGAGACCCGCGGCTACGGCGTGGACCACCTCAAGGTGGCCGAGGGCCTGGGTTGCAAGGCCGTCCGCGTGGAGGACCCCAATGACCTGGGCGCCGCGTTCGACAAGGCCAAGGCCCTGATGGGCGAGTTCCAGGTTCCCGTGGTGGTGGAAGTGATCCTGGAGAAGGTCACCAACATCTCCATGGGCGTGGAAATCAATGCCGTGAACGAGTTCGAGGAACTGGCGGAATCCGCCGCCGACGCTCCCACCGCCATCCTGGCGTTGCAGGCATAACCATGCGGATCGTGATTGCCCCGGACAAGTTCAAGGGATCGCTGTCAGCCCCGGAGGTGTGCAGGCACCTGGAAACGGGCCTTAGGGCAAAGTGGGCGGCGGCAGCAGCGAACAATCCTTTGGACGTGGTCCGGATTCCGGTGGCCGACGGCGGCGAGGGCACCCTCGACGCCGCCGTCGGCTCCGGCTTCACCCGCCGCACGGCAACGGTCAGCGGCCCCACCGGGCAGCCTGTCGAGGCCGAGTTCGCGGTCCGCGGGCATGAGGCAGTCATCGAGATGGCCGCCGCATCCGGGCTCGCCCTGGTGCCAAGCGTCCGGAAGGGCGGTCGCCCGGACTCCACGGATGCCACCGCGGCCAGCAGCCTTGGGACCGGCCAGCTCATCCGGGCAGCGCTCGACGCCGGCTCCCGGAGGATTATCCTCGGCGTGGGCGGCAGTGCCAATACCGACGGCGGTGCGGGGCTCCTTCAGGGGCTCGGCGCCAGGCTCCTCGACAGCAGGAACAACGAACTTCCGCCGGGTGGGGCGGCTCTGGCAAACCTGCACAGCATCGACTTCACGGATTTCGAGCCCCGCCTGGTGGACACCCGCTTTGTGCTGGCATCCGACGTGGACAACCCGTTGCTGGGCGCCCAGGGCGCTGCGGCGGTGTTCGGTCCGCAGAAGGGCGCCACACACCAAGACGTCGGCATGCTCGACGCCGCCCTGGCCAGGTTTGTCGAAGTCCTGGCC
Source organism: Pseudarthrobacter defluvii (assembly GCF_030816725.1). Taxonomy (NCBI): domain Bacteria; kingdom Bacillati; phylum Actinomycetota; class Actinomycetes; order Micrococcales; family Micrococcaceae; genus Pseudarthrobacter; species Pseudarthrobacter defluvii. The sequence continues at coordinate 311,217 of NZ_JAUSYG010000001.1, read as the reverse complement.
AGGGAAATCGGATTCCGCGCCGTCAAGGCAGCCGAAGCTCCCGGAGCCGGGGCAGCCGGCGGCGTGGGCTACGCCGCCATCGCCGTCCTGGCCGCAACGCGGCGGCCAGGCATCGACGTCGTCCTTGAATTCACGGGGCTGGCGGACCGCCTGGCCGGCGCCGACCTGGTGATCACCGGCGAAGGCAGTCTGGACGAGCAAAGCCTGCTCGGCAAGACCCCCATGGGTGTTGCCCGCGCGGCGGCAGCCCAGGGCGTTCCGGTCATCGCCGTCTGCGGCCGGACCACGCTGGACCAGGGCCAGGCTGAAGCCGCCGGCTTCGAGGACATTCATGCTTTGACGGCGCTCGAAACCGATGTAAACAGGTGCATAGCAGAGGCAGGACCGCTGCTGGAGCAACTGGGCACCCAGATCAGTGCGGAGCTGGCAGCCGACAGGACTGCCGCCGCAAGTACCAAGGAGGACCTCCGTGTCTGAAGAACGTTTTGACCTGGTCATCCGGGGCCGGCGCATCCTGACCACCGCCGGCATCGCCCCGCGGGAGGTGGGCGTGCGCAACGGCAAGATTGTGGCCATTGAGCCGCTGGGCAATGGCCTGGCCGGCGCCGAGGTCATCGAACTCGCCGATGATGAAACCCTGCTCCCGGGATTGGTCGACACCCACGTCCACGTCAACGAACCCGGCCGCACCGAATGGGAAGGTTTCGCCTCCGCCACCCGCGCAGCTGCGGCCGGCGGCGTCACCACCATCATCGACATGCCGCTGAACTCCGTCCCGCCCACCACCACGGTGGAGAACCTCAAGCTCAAGCGCGAGGTGGCCGAGGACCAGGCCTTCATCGACGTCGGGTTCTGGGGCGGCGCCATCCCCGGCAACAAGGCGGACCTGCGCCCCCTGCACGACGAAGGCGTTTTCGGCTTCAAGTGCTTCCTCCTGCACTCCGGCGTGGACGAATTCCCGCACCTGGATGCGGACGAGATGGAAGAGGACATGGCGGAGCTGAAGTCCTTCGACTCGCTCATGATCGTCCACGCCGAGGACTCGCACGCCATCGACCGCGCACCCCACCCCGGCGGCGACCACTACGAAACCTTCCTCGCCTCCCGCCCCCGCGGCGCCGAGAACAAGGCCATCGCAGAGGTTATCGAACGGGCCCGCTGGACCGGTGCGCGTGCGCACATCCTGCACCTGTCGTCGTCGGACGCACTGCCCATGATTGCCAGCGCCAAGCGCGACGGCGTCAAGCTCACCGTGGAGACGTGCCCGCACTACCTGACTCTGATGGCCGAGGAAATCCCGGACGGCGCCACCGCCTACAAGTGCTGCCCGCCCATCCGTGAGGCCTCCAACCGTGAACTGCTGTGGCAGGGCCTGCAGGACGGCACCATCGATTGCATCGTCTCGGACCACTCCCCCTCCACGCTGGACCTCAAGGACCTGGAAAACGGCGACTTCGCCGTGGCCTGGGGCGGCGTCTCGTCCCTGCAGCTGGGCCTGTCCCTGATTTGGACGGAAGCACGGCACCGCGGCATCCCGCTGGAACAGGTGGTGTCCTGGATGGCAGAGAAGCCCGCCAACCTGGCCCGGCTCACCAACAAGGGCCAGCTGGCTTTGGGCTACGACGCCGACTTCGCCGTCTTCGCCCCCGACGAGGCGTTCGTGGTGGACGTGTCCAAGCTCAAGCACAAGAACCCCATCACGCCTTATGACGGCAAGGCATTGTCCGGCGTGGTGCGCAAGACCTTCCTCCGCGGCGCCGCAGTGGACGGCCAGACCCCCACGGGCAGGCTGATCCGCCGCGGCGGCGTATAAAGGGCGCGCCATGGCAGTGGAAGCGCACTATCCGGGGGCGGGGGGCCGGCCAGGATTTGTCTCACGCAAGGCCGCTGCCCGCGGCCTCGCCGTATGGGTGGTTCCAGCCGAAGGAACCAGCCCGGAACTCCTGCGCCACGCCGCCCAAATGGTCCTCCAACGGGCCCTCGAAACTGCTCCGGAGGCGGAAGTCCATTGGCCTGCCGCCGGAGCCCCCACGTCCGCCGCGGAGGGAGCCGTAGCCGACTCCTCTCCGTTTCCTTCCGCGGCGGAGGCAGCCGGCCCGGCACTTGCAGAGGACGACGGCGGCACGCGCCTGCCGCCGTCGGCCGGCCCCGTCAGCCGGGTGGCCGTGGACCTTGCCGCCGAGACCGTCCTGCTGGACGGCCGGCCGGTGGCGCTGACCGGCGTCGAATACAAGGTGCTGCGCTACCTGGTGACCCACCTGTCCCGCACAGTAGGCCGCGAGGAACTGCAGGAGTTCCTGGAATCGCTGGATTTTCCCGGCGCCACCGCACGTTCCATCGACGTCTACGTGGGCCGGATCCGCAAGAAACTGGGCAATGCCCGCCATTCCGTCGCCACCGTGCGCGGGGGCGGATACCAGTTTGTCCCGGGCCCGCACGCGGCCGTTCGGGGACCTGCGGAATACTGCATATGACGCGCTGGTTTGTATGAGTAAGCGGCAACCCGCTTCACTTGATGTTTGGCCATCACTGACCGAGTCTTACAAAGGAACGCCATGAGCCCCACCCTGACCACCAAGCTTCAGCCCGGCACCCCGGCTCCTGATTTCACCCTCCGGGACGCCCAGGGCCGGGAGACCTCCTTGGCCGATTACCGCGGCAAGAACGTCATTGTGTACTTCTACCCGAAGGCCGCTACCCCTGGCTGTACCACCGAGGCCTGCGACTTCCGCGACAGCCTCGCCTCCCTGCAGGGCAAGGGCTATGAGGTTGTGGGCGTCTCCCCCGACGCTCAGGAAGCCCTGGCCGGCTTCAGCGGCGACTTCTCCCTGACCTTCCCGCTGCTCTCCGACCCCGACCACGCGGTTGCCCTGGCCTATGGCGCCTGGGGCGAAAAGCTGGTCCACGGCGAAATCCACGAAGGCATCGTCCGCTCCACGGTTGTGGTGGACCCTGAAGGAAACGTGACCCTGGCCCAGTACCAGGTCCAGGCCGACGGCCACGTTGCCCGCCTCAAGGAAGCCCTGGGACTCTAAACCCTCCATCACTTCCTGCAGCTTTTCCCCGGACGCCCCAGCACATAATGCTGGGGCGTCCGGTGTTTAACCTGCGGCCTTTGTCTCTGCCGCCACCTGCGCATAAGACGCAGAGACCCGGCGGTAAACCGGGGTCAGGAAGGCCAGCAGGGCGGCCGCAATCATGATGAGCCCCGCCACGAGGAACACCAGGGCTATTCCCCGGGAGGTTCCCTCACCCAGGAGCGGCGCCAGGACGGCGGCACCGTCCGCGGACCTCGCATAAGGGATGATCCAGAACTGGGCAACGGGAGCAATGACGAACGCCGTGACCGGTGCCGCGGCGGACTCAAACGCCATGGCGAAGCCAAAGACGCGTCCTTGCCGCTCCAGCGGCACCACCCGCTGGATGACGGTTTGCTCCGCCGCCTCCACGAACGGGACCAGCACCAGGTACAGCCAGATTCCCAGGATGTAGAGCCAGGCCCATTCGCGCAGCGTAAAGACCGCACCGAGCACCCCCATGGCCGCCACGGCTATCAGCAGGGTGCGCAGCGGGTTGGCCCCGAGCCCGAACTTGCCAATCAGGGCACCGCCGATGATGAACCCAGTGGACCCGATCGCAAACACCGCGCCCCACATCTCCACCGAAAACATCTCCAGCCCGTACGGATCCATCAGCGCCATGTAGACGCCGCCGATGAAATTGTTGAACGTGGAAAACAGGATCAGGGCGAACAGCCCCGAGATGGCCAGCACCGCCCTCCACGAGCCCCGAAGGTCGAATCCGCCATGGGCGTCAGTGGCCGCCGCCCGCAGCTCCTCAGGCATCCGCAGGGTCAATAGATGCGCCGCGGCCAGCGCAGTGAGCACCAGTGCTACGGCGATGGTCCACCCCATGCCCAGCAACCCGACGGACAATCCGGACAGCAGGGAGGTGACGATGAACATCAGCCCCTGCACCATCCCCACCAACCCGTTGGCATTGGCGCGGCGTTCAGGCTCGATGAGGATGCTGACGGTGGTGGACAAGGCGATGTTCCGCAGGTTTTCCACCACGGCACCAATCAGGATGATCAAGGTGAAGATCCAGAACCACGGCTGCCCCAGGTCCAGCAATGAGGCCGCAGGCGTGAGCAGGAACATCACCCCGGACAGGACGAACATCACCAGGCTGAAGCCGGCAGCAAAGCGCATGACTGCCAGCTTCCGGTAGCGGTCCACGAACGTGCCGAAGCTGATGCTGGACAAGGCAATCAGAAGCATGTAGGCGCCGCCCACCACCCCGGTGGCGATCACATTGCGCGTCTCCAGGTACAGCCAGAACGTCAGAGCGAACCACAGGTAGCTGGTGGTGATGTTGGCCAGGGCGGTGTTGACCAGGATGGCAGCGAAAGTGCGGGCACGCTCAGCCGGGCCTCTTACGGAAGTGTCCGAGGTTCCTGGATCCGCAGCGGCGTTGCCCGGTTCCTGCTGGGTCATGCGTCCCAGTGTAGTGACGCCCCGGCCGCACGGACACGGTCAGAATCAGTGAATGCGTCAGCGCTTGTCGCGGTCCTGGAATTCCTCATCCAGCTCATAGTGGCGGAACTCAGTTTCGCGGTTCGACTCACCGTCGACCACCATTTCGTGGTCAAGCTGACGCTGGATCCGACTGTCCAGGACCTGTAGCTCGTTGTCCGATACGGATACCAGGTCCTCCGGAAATTGGTCTTCCGGGGTGAGGTGCAGTTTTTCGCCCATTGAACCTGCCGTGCCTTCCTGCCGTTGCTTGGTTGCCCAGTTTACCGCTGCTCCTTCGCCACCGTACCTTTCTGTAGCAAAGCAGTCGCGCAGGGAGCTGCGACTACCACCCGCCAGGATCACGCCGGACGTTGTGCCGCGTCCAGCCCGGTGACAGGATGGCCGCATGGTGATCGAGGTGGGCCCAGCCACGGACTTTGAGGACGTCAAAACGCTGGTTGGTCCCAAACGGCCCGACGCCACGGTCTGCTGGTGCCTGAGCTACCGCATTCCGTCGAAGCAGAACGTGTCTCTCCGGGGAGAGGAGCGCGGGGAGCTTGTCAGGCAGCTGGTAGCCCAGGATCCGCCGCCCGGAGTCTTGGCCTACGACGGCGGCGAACCAGTCGGGTGGGCGGCAGTCCACCCGCGGGCGGAGACCAGTTTCGCGCGCAACCGTAAGATCCCGCACGTTGACGACAAGGATGTCTGGTCGGTTTGGTGCCTCCGGGTCCGCCCCGGCCACCGCGGAAAGGGCATCTCGCACCAGCTCGTGGCCGGCGCCGTGGACATGGCACGTTCCTATGGGGCACCCGCCGTCGAGGGCTATCCCGTAGATAACGGCGGCAGCAAAGTGGACCTCACCATGGCCTATGTTGGAACACGCAAACTTTTCGAAGACGCAGGCTTCACGAAGGCCGCGGACACCGCCTCGGTGCTGAACGGCTTTCCACGGGTGCTGATGCGGCTGGAACTGCCGTAGGCAGCGGCTTCAACGGAACCCTGAACCTATCTGTGGCGTCCCTACTTTGGTGGCGCCCCTACTTCCGGCGCCAGTACTTGCCCCAGTCAACCTCCATGGCCCACAACGCCAGAAGCAACGCGTCCATGGTCATCAGCCCCGCCAAAAGGTACGCCCAACCTGCCAAAGCACCCACCGCAATCTCCTGACCTGGTATCCCCCAGCCAATCGATTGGACTAAGTGTGGCATTTAGAGCGCCGCTATGGAATGCCCTCCACCCGCAGTTTTGAAGAGGACTTCGAGCCGGTGGTGCGCTTCGGTCTCCAGCTTGAGCCTGTGGGTAAGCCTTTCCACCTGCCTGGACATGTCCTCCCCCACCTGCAGCCGGTCCCCGGGCCAGCTCGATACCTCCCGCGATTCGGCCAGCGCATGCTCAAGTTCCCTGGCAGCGGCGCGCACCTTCCGGGAGTGGAATAGGACGCGCAGCAGCGCCTTGGCTTTGTCCGTCCCGTTCCTTTTGACATATTCCATTGGCTTCCCCGCCTTCCGCAAGCCGTGCAGCCTCCGCGGATCGTCGTCGTACCCTGTTGCCTGGAGAGTTGCTGCCGTCCTTCGAGTGTGACCGGCGTTCCTCAACGTCCCGGCAAGCAGGCGCCAAGATTTCCGCAAGATCTGCTGGGTGCGTCGTCCTGCATTTGCACCTGTCAGCGAAGTCACCGGAAACTGTGAAGCCTAAGACATGCCCTGTGCACCTTAATACTGTAGAAGTAGAGCTATGGTCTCTCCCTCCGAATCCCGCCGTGCGGTTGTCATCGAAGATGACCCGGACATCCGCGGACTGCTGGTCCGCGTCCTGGTCAAGCAGGGCTTCGATGTGACCCATGCGGGCGCCGGCCTGCCGGGCGTGGAGGAGGTCCGCCGCCGCAAGCCGGACCTGGTGACACTGGACCTGAACCTCCCGGACCTTGACGGACTGGAGGTGTGCAAGCTGTTGCGGGAGTTCTCGGACGCCTTCATTGTGATGCTCACCGCCCGGGCAGACGAACTCGACAAACTGACCGGCCTGGATAACGGCGCCGACGAATACATCAGCAAGCCTTTCAGCCCCCGCGAACTCCAGTCCAGGATCAATGCCCTGTTCCGGCGGCGGCCTTCCCCCGCGGCCGAATCCGCTGCCCGGGGCGAACTGGAACGCGCCACGGAGGTGCAGCAAAGCCTCTTGCCCAAGGAGGACATCCGTGTGGACGGCTACGACGTTGCAGGCCTCTTCCGGCCCTCCCGCAACGTGGGCGGTGATTTCTACGACTGGTACCAAACCCCGGACGGACTCCACCTGACCTTCGCCGACGCCATGGGCAAGGGCATGGGCGCGGCACTGATCGCTGCCACCGTCCGAGCCGTCATGCGCTCCACCGGCCTGCGCCAGGACCTCGACGCCGGGTTCGCCTCAGCCAGCAAGGCGATCGCTGCGGACCTGGACTCCTCCAACTCCTTCGTCACCCTTTTCCACGCCCGACTGGACGCAGCGTCCGGCAAGGTCAGCTATGTCGACGCCGGACACGGCCTTGCGCTGCACGTCCAGCCCGTGGGCCCGGCGAACCGCCTCCCCACGGGCGGGCCACCGGTGGGCGCCTGGCCGGGGACCCAGTGGCCGAAGGCAGAGCTGGAACTGGCCGAGGGCGATTCCCTGGTGGTAGTCAGCGACGGCATACTGGACGTCTTTGAGTCGGTAGAAGACTTCACCGACGCTGTCCAGCAGGCCACGCAGGCGGCCGGTTCAGCGCAGGAAGCCAGCACCTCAATCCTCGCCCTCGCCCCGGCCGAAACCACCGAAGATGACGTGACAGTGGTTGTGGTCCGCCGGCTCCGCGCGGAGGTGGCCGAGTGACCCGCTTCTGGACCCGCCTGGTGGTGGTGCTGACCGTCCTGACCGGCCTGAACTACATCGCCTGGCGATGGGCGGCGTCCCTCAACTGGGATGCCTGGTGGATTGCCCTCCCCCTGGTGGTGGCAGAAACTTACAGCCTCATCGACGTCATGCTTTTCGGCATGACGGTGTGGAAGCTGAAGATCCGCAAGGGTGCGCCGCAGCCACCGCACGATGCCACCGTGGACGTCTTCATCACCACCTACAACGAAGACCTGGACATGGTCCTGACCACCGCCCCTGCGGCCCAGAAAATCCGGCACCCGCACAGCACCTGGATACTGGACGACGGCGCCCGGCCGGAACTCAAGGACCTGTGCGAACAGCACGGCCTGGGCTACGTCACCCGGAGCGGGGACTGGACCAAGGACCTGCCCCGCCACGCCAAGGCCGGCAACCTGAACAACGCCCTCATGGTCACCCACGGCGAGTTCCTGCTGATCCTGGACGCGGACCAGATCCCGGAGCCGGACATCCTGGAAAAGACCCTGGGCTACTTCAACAACCGCCGCGTTGCCCTGGTCCAGACCCCGCAGTACTTCAGCAACGTACCCGCCGACGATCCGCTCGGCAGCCAGGCACCGCTGTTCTACGGCCCCATCCAGCAGGGCAAGGACGGCTGGAACGCCGCCTTCTTCTGCGGCTCCAACGCCATCCTTCGCCGCGAGGCCCTGATGCAGCTGGGCCTGGTGGGCTACGTCAAGGAGACCGAGAAGAGCATCCGCCGCGCGCTGGCCGCATCCCGGGCAGCCATCAAGCAGGCCCGGAAGTCCGCGGACGTGGAGTCACCCCTGGTGGCGGAGGTCCTGGACGAGGTGGAGGCCGCCACCGGCGAAGCCCAGGAGGAAGTGGACGCCGGCCGGCCCCTCAGCGAGGTCACTTACCGGGTCCGGCGCCGCGTGGACGCCGCCGTCCAGACCCTGGTCCAGGCCGACGTCGCAGCCCTGCAGGCAGACCTCAAGGAAATCGCCGCCATGGAACTGGCGCACGTGGGCGAATCCGGCGTCCCGGTGGTGGCGGACGACGCCGTCCAGCGGATGTCCGCCCGCGACTGGTCCCCGCTGGGCGCCCTGGAATCCGTCCAGGCCGTCCTGGACGCCCTGACCGTGGAACGCAGCAACGAGGCCCAGCCCGTCATGCCCCTGGCCACCATCTCCGTCACCGAGGACATGGCCACCGCCATGCGCATGCACGCCATGGGTTGGGAGAGCGTCTACCACCACGAAATCCTGGCCTATGGCCTGGCGCCGGAAGACATAGCGACCATGCTGACGCAGCGTCTCCGCTGGGCCCAGGGCACCATCCAGGTGCTGCTGCGGGAGAACCCGCTGGTGCAGAAGGGCCTCAAGCTGGGCCAGCGCCTGATGTACTTTGCCACCATGTGGACCTACCTCAGCGGGTTCGCAGCGGTCATCTACTTCGCGGCCCCCATCATCTACCTGCTGCTGGGCATCCTGCCGGTCAGCAGCCTCAGCTGGGACTTCTTCATCCGGTTCATCCCGTTCATGGTGGTCAACCAGCTGCTGTTTGCCGTGGCGGGCCGGGGCATCCCCACGTGGCGCGGCCAGCAGTACAGCCTTGCGCTGTTCCCCACCTGGATCAAAGCATGCACGACGGCGGCCCGGAATGTCTGGTTCGGCCGTCCCCTGGGCTTTGCCGTCACCCCCAAGGCGCGCCAAAGCGGGGGACCCAGCTGGAGCCTCATCCGGCCCCAGGTTGTGGTGTCCGCGCTGCTGGCGCTGGCCGCCGTCGTCGGAATTGCCCGCCTGGTGACCGGCCTGGCGGAACCGCTGGGCACTCTGGTCAATGTCGTGTGGGTGGTCTTTGACCTGGTGGTCATGAGCATCCTGGTCCGCGCCGTCCTCTACAAGGGATATGAGCCGGCCGCAGCACCTGCAAACAGAGAGGAATCCTGATGGAGTTCAGTTATGAGGTCAAAGACTCGTACGCGGAGGTCAAGGCGGATGGGCGGCTCAACATGGTCTCCGCGCCCAAGCTGCGCGAGTTCGTGACGGATGTGATCGCGGGAGGATCCAACCGGATCGTGGTGAACCTGGAAAACACCGCGTTCATGGACTCCTCGGGCCTGGGCGCACTGATCGGCTGCCTGAAGGCTGCCCGCCAGGCCGGCGGTGACCTGCGGATCGCGGCGGTGCAGCCACAGGTCAACATGGTCCTGAAGCTGACCAGCATGGACAAGGTCCTCACCGCCTACCCGACGGCCGGGGAGGCGTTCAGCAATGACTGAGGTCCTGGCTTCGCGCAGCTTCCGGGGACCCGCGGCAGAGGACGCCATCGAGGATGTCCACAACGACCTCGACAGCCTCTGGCTCGACGTTCCCTTCGTCAACGAGATGGACCAGATGACGTTCACGACGGCGGTCATCGAATCCGCGTCCAACATCGTCCAGCACGCCCAGCCGGCCGGGGAAAGGGAGGTGGAACTGGGTGTGGATACCACCGTGCAACCGGCTCTGCTGCAGGCGCGGGTCAGCGCCTACTACGCCAAGCCGCCGTTCGGCCCCATGGAGCCGGCCACGCCGGGCGAGGACGCCGAATCCGGGCGCGGCCTGGCACTGATCGAGGCGCTGGTAACCACGGTGACGTTCGAGCGGCAGGACGGCACCAACACCTGGGTTCTATCCCGGACCTCATCGGAGGATTAGGGTCTGCGGGACCGCTTGACAGGGCAACGTGCCTGCACTTGAATATTACGTATGCTGAAATAACAGTTCCATGATGCGGAAGCCTGCCGTGCCGGACAGGCGCCGGGTACTCCGGCCTCCGCATAGCCGTCACCATGGATGCCAGCATCACCTTCAAGGATTACGACCAGCATGAAGCTTGCCGAATTCAACAGCGCGGATTCCGCCGCCGCCCAGGCCACCCTTCGGCCCTGCATCGACATCAGCCGCTGGGTGGAGGCGGTGGCCGGAGCCCGGCCCTTCGCCGGCCGCAATGAGCTCCTGGAGTTCGCCGCCCAGGCCGCCACCCCGTTTACCCCGGCCGAGGTGGAATCCGCCATGGCCCACCACCCCAGGATCGGGGAACGCCCGACGGCGGCCAGCACCGAGGCGTCCATGTCCCGTTCCGAGCAGGCCGGGGTGGACCCGGAAGATACTGCTGTTACCGACGCCCTGGCACGCGGGAACCGGGAGTACGAGGAGAAGTTCGGCCGCGTCTTCCTGATCCGGGCAGCCGGACGCAGCGCGCAGGACATCCTGGCGGCGCTGAACCAGCGGCTCACCAACTCCCCCGAAGAAGAAGACAGCATCGTGGCCCAGCAGCTGCGCGAAATCGCCGTACTCCGGCTCGAAGGACTGATCAGCGAATGAGCGTCTCCCATGTGACCACCCACATCCTTGACACCGGCGCCGGGCGCCCGGCGGCGGGCGTCGCCGTCGTCCTTTCACGGCACGACGGCGGCGCCTGGCGTGAGCTGGCAACCTCCAGCACCGACGCGGACGGCCGGGCCAAGGACCTGGGACCGGAGCAGCTGGAACCCGGAAACTACAAACTGAACTTCGCCACGGGCGCCTACTACGCGGGCCTGCAGACGCAGACATTTTTCCCGGAAGTGGACCTCGTCTTCGAAGTCACGGGCCCCGAGCACTACCACGTGCCCCTGCTCCTGAGCCCGTTCGCGTACTCCACCTACCGCGGCAGCTAGCGGGCCCTCCCGGGCTGCCGCAGCCCAGCCGGCCTGCCCGAATGTCACGGCCATCACATTAACCGGCATAGGATCAGGAAGTATGGCTTCGAATAGAGACACTGAATCCGATACCGAGGCGGAAGGCGGACAGTCCGGCGGCGTGCAGTCCGTGGAGCGGGCCCTGACCGTCCTGGAGATCCTGGCCCGGGAGGGACATGCGGGTGTAAGCGAAATAGCCGAGGAAATGGGGATCCACAAGTCCACCGTGTCCCGGCTGATGGGTTCGCTGGTCACGCGCGAGATGGTCCACCAAAACAGTGAACGGGGCAAGTACCAGCTCGGTTTTGGAATTCTTCGCCTGGCCAGCTCCATTCCCGGCCGCCTGAGCCTGGTCCGCGAGGCGAGGCCCGTCCTGGAGAGCCTGGCGGAAGAGTTCAAGGAAACCGTCAACCTGGCTGTCCTGCGCTCCAACTACGCCGTAAACGTGGACCAGGCCATGGGCCCGTCCACCCTGGCCACCTACGACTGGGTGGGAAGCCTGACCCCGCTGCACGCGACCTCCAGCGGCAAGGTCCTCCTGGCGGCGCTGGAGGCGGACCACCGGGACCGCATTTTGAAGGAGACGGGCCTGACTGCCCGCACCGCACGCACCATTACCTCCCGCAAGGAGCTGGACGCACAGCTGCTCGAGGTAGCGGCCAAGGGGTATGCGGTGGTGCGGGAGGAGTTCGAGATCGGCCTGAATGCCGTGGCAGTGCCCGTCTACAACCACCAAGGCGTCGTGATCGGTGCCCTCAGCATTTCGGGGCCGGCATTCCGGTTCGACCCGGAGAAGATCCCGGGCCTGCTGAAAACCCTCAAGGACGCGGGACTCAAAGTCAGCGCCAACATGGGTTACACGCATCGCTGAGAGCCGCCAGATTCAACACGGCAATGACCCCGGGTTCGTTTGGACCCGGGGTCATTGCCGTCTTAGCGGTGCCGGAACAAAGTGCACTTCACGCAGCGGGGCTTGACCGACATATATTCCGCGTAAAAAGGGTTCACGGCACGGCATCCTTGACTTTGAAAGTGACGTACAGCACTCTTGTTGCTTAGCGCGAACTCTGTTGATCTTTGCGGAACACCTCCCCCACAGGGCTAAAGACCCTGACCCCGCTGGCGCCCGGGCCAACCGGCAATTCCTCTTCGGATTGCGCTGCCCACAGCCAGCACTAAACGCAAGCCCATGGACTAGCCAAAGGACCCGCTTTCATGGCCATTAACAGTGACCTGAGCTCCGCCAAGCCAAAAGTGCCGCCGTCAGGGGACGTTTCCCCCGAGCCGTTGGACGCCTATCAAAAGGAAGCGACGGCGGCCCTTCCCGCCGTCAACGAACACGAGCAGATTCTGGAGGAACTGAGGCAAAGCAACAGGGAGCAGGCCGTCTCCCAGCGCCGCAACCGGAAGCTGACGCTGGACAAGGCAACGTTCGGCATCACCGGCGCCATTGCCTTGGCCTTCGTGGTGTGGGGGTTTGCCGACAAGGACAGCCTGGCCACCACTTCAAAGGACGCCCTGGACTGGGTCATGGAGTACACCGGCTGGCTCTTCATGGTCCTCGCGTCCCTGTTCGTCGTCTTCGTCCTGTGGTTGGCCCTGGGCAAGTTCGGCAACATTCCGCTCGGCAAGGACGGCGAGAAACCCGAATTCCGAACAGTGTCGTGGATCGCCATGATGTTCGCCGCCGGAATGGGCATCGGCCTGATGTTTTACGGAGTGGCCGAGCCGCTGTACCACTTCGTCTCTCCCCCGCCCGGGACCGTTGACGGCCGCACCCCCGCAGCCATCCAGACGGCCATGGCGACTTCGATCTTCCACTGGACCCTGCACCCCTGGGCCATGTACGCGGTGGTGGGCATTGCCATGGCCTACGGCACCTACCGGCTGGGACGCAGGCAACTGATCTCCACTGCTTTCACCTCATTGTTCGGCATCAGGACCGTAGAGGGGCCGGTGGGCAAGGTCATCAACATCCTGGCCATCTTCGCCACCCTCTTCGGCACCGCCGCGTCACTGGGTCTCGGCGCCCTGCAGATTGGCAGCGGCTTCACCTCCAACGGCTGGACAGGCGAGATTGGAACACCCGTGCTCGTGGGCATCGTGGCGATCCTGACGGCGTGCTTCATCGCGTCCGCCGTGTCCGGCATCAGCCGCGGAATACAGTGGCTGTCCAACGTCAACATGGTACTTGCGGTGGTCCTCGCCGCCATCGTGTTCGTGGCTGGCCCCACTCTTTTCATCCTCAATCTGATCCCCTCGGCGGTCGGCGACTACTTGCGGGACCTGGCCGAAATGTCCTCCCGGACCGAAGCCGTGGGCGATGAAGCCCTGCGGACCTGGATGTCCGGCTGGACCATCTTCTACTGGGCCTGGTGGATCTCCTGGACGCCCTTTGTGGGCATGTTCATCGCACGGATCAGCCGGGGCCGGACCATCCGTCAGTTCGTCACCGGCGTACTGCTGGTCCCCAGTGTTGTCAGTGTCATCTGGTTCGGCATCTTCGGCGGTACCGCCTTCCATATCCAGCAGGAAGCGGACAAAGCCGGCACTCCTGGCCTGATGACCGTCACCGACGGCAAAGGAACCATCGATTTTGACGGCGCCCTGTTCAACCTGGTGAAGAACCTCCCCCTGCCCGGGTGGATGATTGCGGCCGTGATCGTCCTGGCCATGGTCCTGGTGGCAATTTTCTTCATCACCGGCGCCGACTCCGCCTCCCTGATCATGGCGTCGCTGAGCTCCAACGGCAGTTCCGACCCCAAGCGCGCCCTGGTCATTTTCTGGGGTGCACTCACCGGCGCCGTGGCCGCCGTCATGCTTCTGGCGGGCGGTGACAAGCCCTCCGAAGCGTTATCAGGGCTGCAGCGGATCACCATCGTCGCGGCCCTGCCCTTCGTCATCGTCATGCTGCTGCTCTGCTTCGCCCTCACCAAGGACCTGCGCAGGGACCCTCTTTCCTTGCGCCGCCGGTTGGCGGACTCCGTGGTGGAGCGGGCTATCCGGACCGGTGTCGAGCAGCACCGGGGTGTCCAGTTTGAGCTTGTGACAAAGCATGAATGTGCCGAGGGATGCGCCCAAGGCACAAACTGCACCGGTACAGGCCCGGACGTGGAAGAGCCGGAGCCGGAAAAGGCCGCCATGCGGTAGCAACGTGGAACGACTGGAGCCCCGGCACGTGCAGCGCCGGGGCTCCATGGTTATGGCCTGCCTTGGGAGCTGCAGCTCCCAAGGCGCCGGGGAGGGCTAAACCCAGATTTGGTAGCCGGATGACTTGTCGAAGATGCGCCGGGTGCTGATGCCCTCGGCGGCTATCCAGAGCACCGAGCCGTCCTCGGCAGCCTGGTCCACCACCCCGCTGGCCACGTGCTCCCCCTTCAACCACACCTCCACGCTGCGGCCGGGCAGGCGCGCCCAGTCGGCCCGGAGGCCGAGAGCCTTTTTCGACGTACCCCCGGCCTGCCCATCCTGTTCGAGGTCGAGGCCCGTGGCCGCAGGTTGGGCTTCAAGGGTTGCCTGGGAATTCACTGGTCACTCCGATCACCGGCAGCGTCGCCGCTCGAATCCAATCGCTGATATTTGATTGATATATCAATCTGGACCCAGTGTATGGTGCAGGTCACACTTCGTGTCAACAGGTGCCCGTGGACAAATGCCGTCAGGCTTTGAAAAGCGCCTCCCGGACCGCACGCTCGAATCCGCTGACGTGGACGCGGGCAAGTTCTGCGGCCCGCTCCTCATCCCCGTCGATGACGGCGCAGAGCAGATCGAGGTGTTCACGAACATGGTGGGACAAGTCCGGCAGCCGGTCGATGACCATGCACCAGATGCGCGTCGCCAGGTTGTCATAGCGGATCAGGATGTCCTCGAGGTGCGGGTTGGCAGCGGCGGCGTAGATGCCCTGGTGCACCCGGGAATCCAGCTGCAGTGTCTCCGTCACGGTTGCCGCCGACACATCGAACGCCTCAACCTTTTCGAGCGTGGCACGCAGCTCGTCCCGGACCGCAGGGGAAGCCACCCGTGCGGCACGCGCCGCAGCGAGGGGCTCGAGCTGGGCGCGGATCTCCGAAATGAAGGAAAGGTCAGTCACGTCCACCCTGGTGGCGAAGGTGCCCCTGCGGGGATAGGTCTTCACCAACCGGTCCAGTTCCAGCCGCTTCAGGGCTTCGCGCACCGGAGTCCGCCCCACACCCAGGTTCTTGGCCAGGAGTTCGTCGTTCAGCAGCTCGCCGGGTTTGATTTGAAGGGTCAGCAACCAGTCGCGGATGCTCTCATAGGCGACGTCGGCCAGGGATTTCCTCCCCATGTCGTCCGCCACCGCCAAAGCTTCGAATGCCACGCTGAGCCCCTTCTTCCGCGACCAGAAAAAAACTATTGACCTCGCCTATGGACCAGTATACGCTGGCACCCAATCTAATATATCAGTCCGTCACTTTTGAATATATCTAGAAGGAGGAGGGGCATGACCCTCATCGAAGCAACCTCAGCAACCATCACCCTGCCGGCGCTCAAGGAAGAGCAGACGCAGAAGTTCGTGCTGACCCTTTCCTGCAAGGAGCAAGCAGGAATTGTGCAAGCCGTCACCACATTCCTGTTCGAGCGTGGCTTCAACATCGACGAGCACCAGCAGTTCGACGACAGCCTGCGCGAGACACTCCACCTGCGCACCGCGTTCTCCGGTTCCCCCAACCACACGCCTGCCATGCTCGAGGAAGAGTTCGCGGGCATCGCCAGCCGGTTCGACATGAAGTTCAGCTTCCACGACCAGACCCCCAAGCGCGTCCTGGTCATGGTGTCCAAGTTCGGCCACTGCCTCAACGACCTCATCTTCCGGTGGCGCGGCGGCAGCCTGGGCGGCGAACTGGTGGCAGTCGTTTCCAACCACGAGACCCACCGTGCGATGGCGGAAGCCGCCGGGCTCCCCTTCATCTACGTCCCCGTCACCCCGGACACCAAGGCCGATGCGGAGCGCCGGCTGCTGGAACTGGTGGATGAGTACGAGGCCGACCTCGTGGTCCTGGCCCGCTACATGCAGGTGCTCTCGGACGACCTTTGCCGGGCACTGGAAGGACGGGCCATCAACATCCACCACTCCTTCCTTCCCGGGTTCAAGGGCGCCCGCCCCTACCACCAGGCCTACGACCGCGGCGTCAAGCTGGTGGGCGCCACCGCCCACTACGTCACGGCGGACCTGGACGAGGGCCCGATCATCGAGCAGGAAGTCATCCGCGTGGACCACACCTATGGCCCGGCGCAACTGTCCACCGTGGGCCAGGACGCCGAGGCGCTGGCCCTCTCCCGCGCCGTCCGCTGGCACTGCCAGCACAGGGTGCTGAAGGACCAGACCAGCACCGTGGTGTTCCGGTGAGCACCGGCGCGCACGCAGACAGAACCCGTAAAGCAGCAGGAGAGACCCCCTTGGAATCGTCGCCACGCATTGTCATTATCGGAGCCGGCATCGTCGGCACCAACCTCGCGGATGAACTCGTCACGCGGGGCTGGAACAACATCACGGTCCTTGACCAGGGACCGCTCAACATGCCCGGAGGATCCACCTCGCATGCCCCGGGGCTGGTCTTCCAGACCAACCCTTCCAAGTCCATGGCGCTGTTCGCCAAGTACACCGTGGAAAAGCTGCTGTCCCTGACTGAGGACGGAATCAGCTGCTTCAACCAGGTCGGCGGCCTCGAAGTTGCCACCACCGAGACCCGCCTGGCGGACCTGAAGCGCAAGCTCGGCTACGCCCATGCGTGGGGCATTGAGGGCTCCATCCTCTCCCCGGCCGAGTGCAAGGAGCTCTACCCGCTCATCAACGACGAGGACATCCTCGGCGGCCTCCACGTTCCCAGCGACGGCCTCGCTTTGGCCGCCCGCGCGGTCCAGCTGCTGATCAAGCGCACCGAGGCGGCCGGCGTAAAGTACATCGGCAACACCGAAGTTACCGGCATCGAGCAGTCCGGCCGCCGGGTCACCGGTGTCCAGACGCCCGACGGCGTGATCCCGGCAGACATCGTTGTCTCCTGCGCCGGCTTCTGGGGTGCAAAGGTCGGCGAGCTGATCGGCATGTCCGTCCCGCTGCTCCCGCTGGCCCACCAGTACGTCAAAACCACCCCGGTCCCGGCGCAGCAGGGCAAGAACGAGCTGCCCAACGGCGCTTCGCTGCCCATCCTGCGCCACCAGGACCAGGACCTCTACTACCGCGAGCACGGTGACCGCTACGGCATTGGCTCCTACGCCCACAAGCCCATGCCCGTGGACCTGGACGAACTCGGCAGCTTCAAGCCGAACGAGATCAGCGAGCACAACATGCCGTCCCGGCTGGACTTCACCCTCGAGGACTTCCTCCCCGCCTGGGAGGCCACCAAGCAGATCCTGCCGGCCCTGCGCGAAAGCGAGATCGAGGACGGCTTCAACGGCATCTTCTCCTTCACCCCCGACGGCGGCTCGCTGGTGGGAGAGTCCAAGGAACTCGATGGCTTCTTCGTCGCCGAAGCCGTCTGGGTCACCCACTCGGCGGGCATCGCCCGCGCCGTCGCCGAACTCCTCGTGGATGGCAAGTCCTCCATCGATTTGGGCGACTGCGATATCCACCGCTTCGAGGACGTCCAGCTGACCCCCGAGTACGTCAGCGAAACCTCGCAGCAGAACTTCGTGGAGATTTACGACGTCCTGCACCCGCTCCAGCCCAAGCTCTCCCCTCGCAACCTGCGCGTGTCCCCCTTCCATGCCCGGCACAGGGAACTCGGCGGCTACTTCCTCGAAGGCGCCGGCTGGGAACGGCCCTACTGGTTCGAGGTTAACGCCGATCTGCTCAAGGAAATGCCTGCCGAATGGCAGCCGCCGGCCCGCGACGCCTGGTCAGGCATGTTCAGCTCCCCCATCGCCGCGGCCGAGGCCTGGAAGACCCGTACCGCCGTCGCGATGTACGACATGACGCCCCTGAAGCGCCTCGAAATCTCCGGACCCGGCGCCCTGAAGCTGCTGCAGGAACTGACCACCGCGGAAATGAACAAAAAGCCCGGAGCCGTCACCTACACACTCCTGCTGGACGAGCAGGGCGGCGTCCGAAGCGACATCACCGTCGCCCGCCTGGACGAGCAGACCTTCCAGCTCGGCGCCAACGGCAACATCGACACCGCCTACTTCGATCGGGCGGCCCGGCACCAGACAGCAAGCGGCAGCGCCGAAGACTGGGTCCAGGTCCGCGACACCACCGGCGGCACCTGCTGCATCGGCCTCTGGGGCCCGCTGGCCCGTGAGGTTGTCGGAGCGGTCAGCAGCGACGACTTCACCAACGACGGTCTGAAGTACTTCCGGTCAAAGAACGTCGTCATAGGGGGCGTCCCGGTCACCGCCATGCGCCTGTCCTACGTCGGCGAACTGGGCTGGGAACTGTACACCAGCGCTGACAACGGCCAACGCCTCTGGGATGCGCTCTGGAAGGCCGGCCAGCCGTTCGGCGTCATCGCCGCCGGGCGTGCCGCGTTCAGCTCGCTCCGCCTGGAAAAGGGCTACCGCTCCTGGGGCACGGACATGACCACCGAGCACGACCCCTTCGAGGCCGGCCTCGGCTTCGCAGTGAAGATGGCCAAGGAGAACTTCGTCGGAAAGGCGGCGCTGGAGGGACGCACCGAGGAGAACTCCGGACGCCGCCTGCGCTGCCTCACGGTCGACAACGGCCGCAGCCTGGTGCTGGGCAAGGAACCGGTGTTCTACAAGGACCAGGCAGTCGGGTACGTTACCAGTGCCGCCTACGGCTACACGGTTAAGAAGCCGATCGCCTACTCCTACCTGCCCGCCGAGGTCTCCATCGGTGACTCCGTGGAGATCGAGTACTTCGGCCGCCGGATCGTGGCTACCGTGACCCAGGACCCGCTGTACGACCCCACCATGTCCCGGCTGCGCGGCTAGCACCATGATCAGTTCAGAGACAGTCAGCAGCTACCTCACCCGGTTGGCCGCAAAGCAGCCGACGCCGGGCGGTGGTGCCGCTGCGGCCCTGCACGCGGCCCAGGGCGCAGCCCTGGTGGCCATGGTGGCGCGGTACACCACGGGAGCCAAGTACGAACGGCACTCCGCCCTGGTGGACCGGATTACCACGGCAGCCGACGATCTCGTCGGTGAGGCGCTAAGCCTGGCCGACGCGGACGAACGAGCCTTCCAGGCAGTCATCGAGTCCTACAAACTCCCGTCTGACACTGACGAGCTCAAGGCCGCCCGCGCGGCCGGGATCCAGTCCGCACTCATCCAGGCGGCACAAACCCCTGCCCAGCTCGTCAAGCTGTCGGGCGGGATCGTTGACCTTGCCAGCGAGCTGTTCGACGTCGCCAACGCCAATGTCATCAGTGACGTGGCAGCGGCCGCCGATGCCGCCCGCGCAGCTGCCACCACGGCGCGCGTCAACATTGACATCAACGTCGTGGCGATCAAGGATCCGGAGGCACGCGCGCTGCTTGCCCAACAGACGGACGGCATTGAAGAGAAGGTGGTCCTGGCGGCAGATGCCCTCTCGGCCCGTGTTCGCGAAAGGATCCTGGGTTGAGCACCGCAGTACTTTCCGGAAAGCCTTTGGCCGGTTTGTTCCAACAGGAGGTCCAGGACCAGGTCCGGTCGCTTGAACTGGACGGCGTCCGTCCGGTCGTGGCGGTGGTCATGGCGACCGCCGATGAGTCAACGCGCTGGTACGTCCGTTCCATCGAGCGGGCAGCGGAGCGCGCCGGAGTCACCTGCCGGACCATCGACCTGGGCCATGATGCAACGGAACCGGTGCTGGCCAGCGTCCTGCGGGACCTGAGCGGTGAACCGTCCGTGAACGGCATCATCCTGCAAACCCCGCTGCCGGCAGGGGTCCGGACCGACAACCTGGTGGGCCTTATCACCCCGGACAAGGATATTGACGGCGCCAATCCGGTCAGCCTGGGACGCCTGGCCGTCGGTCAGCCGGCCTTTGCTCCCGCTACCGCCCGCTCCGTCATCGAAATCCTCGACCACTACCAGGTTCCCGTCGCGGGCAAGGACGTGGTGGTGGTGGGCCGCTCCGCCGTTGTGGGCAAGCCGCTGTCCCTCCTCCTGCTGGCACGCGATGCCGCCGTGACGGTCTGCCATTCCAGGTCAGGCCCGCTGGAGCGCTACACCAAGGATGCCGACGTCGTGGTGGTCGCAGCCGGCCGCGCCGGGCTGCTGACCGGCAGCCACGTCTCCTCCCGGACAGTAGTGGTCGACGTCGGCACGAACGTCCTTGCCGACGGCTCGCTGGTGGGAGATGTGGACGAAGCCAGCGTCACCGGGACCGCCGCGGCGCTCACTCCGGTTCCCGGCGGCGTCGGCTCCGTGACCACCGCGCTGCTGCTCCTGCACACCGTGGAGGCCGCACGCAGGCAATCGTCCTCCGTGCCGCTGCCGGCCGAAGCCGTGGAGGCCCAGGTCCTGGAAGCCGCGGGCTAGGAAAGGCACAGCGTCAGCAACGGGTGTCCCGTTTTTCGTAAAAGGTGCTTCGGTGGGCCTAAGACCTGGGGAGGTATTCCTCATCGAAGCACCGTTTTCGGAAAACGGGGCCCCGTAGCCGGCACTTGCCGGCGAGTTAGCAAGGAGGAGGCCCGGATGCCTGCCAATGGAACGACAGCCATCGTTTCCAGGAGTACCGCCGTGCCGGGTCCCGCCCCGGGGCCTGTTCCGGAAACTGGATGCATACCGTGGTCCGAGGCGCGCCATGTCGCCTTCGGCTCGGCCAATCAGCTCCCGCCCGTGGCCGTCCCGCTCGCTGAAGCCATTGGGCGGACCTTGAGCCGGGACGTCACCGCACTCCAGGACCTGCCGCACTATGCCTCGTCCGCGATGGACGGTTGGGCCGTGAACGGACCCGGCCCCTGGCTGTTGGCCGGACCCGGCCAGCACATAGCCCTGCCCCGTGAGGGCAACAGATTTTTACCTGCAAACAGTGCGGCCGTGATTGCCACCGGCGGCCTGGTACCCCACGGTGCCGATGCCGTCCTGCGGAAGGATAGCGGCCTGGCTGCACGGGACACCAACGGCAACTACGTCCTGACACTCCGCCCGGAGGCGAAGGCCGGCGAGCCGCGCAGCGGCCAACACGTCCGTCCATCTGGGCAGGAAGCCCGGTCAGGGGACGTCCTCCTTCCTGCCGGCACTGTCCTTAATCCCGCGCATGTGGCCCTGGCTGCGGCGGCAGGGCACGACGCTGTGCAGGTCCGCTCCCGGCCCGCTGTCGCCGTCGTATTAACCGGGGCTGAAGTGGTGACGCAGGGGGTTCCGGCTCCCGGGCAGGTCCGGGACATCTTTGGCCCGCAGCTCGGAAACGTGGTTTCCCTCCTGGGTGGCAGTGCCGGCAGCCCGCAGAGAATCGGTGACTCCTTTGACAGCTGGCTGGATGCCTTGGACAGCCCCGTCCTGCCCACCGGCGATGCTGATGTCATCATCACCACCGGCGGCACCGGGAAATCCGGCACGGACCATTTCCGTGCCGCCGTCGGTGCCCTGGGCGGACAGCTGCTCGTGGATGGCATAGCGATGCGTCCCGGCCATCCGGCCGTGCTCGCCAGGCTTCCTGACGGGCGGTTCGTGATCGGTCTTCCGGGCAATCCCCTTGCAGCCGTGATGGCCCTGCTCACTCTCGGCGCACCCCTGATCGCTTCGCTTGGGGGCGCGCAGCTGCCTCCGCTGCAGCTTGTAATGTCCGGCCGCGACGTCGAGGGGGACACGGGGAGGACACGCCTCCTCCCCTGCCGGTTCCTGTCCGGCCTTGCATTCCCGGTCGGGCACACCGGCCCCGGCATGATGCGGGGGCTTGCCTGGGCCGAAGCGGTCATGGCCGTTCCTCCCCAGGGCGTTGACTCAGGGGGACCGGTTCCCGTGCTCCCGCTTCCGTGGGCAGCACAACCAGAAACCGCAGGAACACCCGGGGCGCAAGGACGAAGCATCGCATGGCACGCATGACCCAACGCCGGAAGATCCACCGCTTCCGCCTTGCCCGGCCACGCCCGGAGGCTACCATCCCGTGACGCAGAGGTTTGCCCTGCTTACCCGTCACCAGGCGCTGGGTACGACAAACCGGGGCGGTCTCCCTATCCCCATGGGTAGGGCATTCGGCATGCGCCGAAGCACTCAGCAGAAAGGATTACGTACTTTGCCTTCCACGGGTAACACTCTTGACATTGAGTGTGAGCTGGCGCACGCTTTTGTTGCATAAAGCGAACGTTGTTGATCATCCCGGAACGAAACTCGCCCGGAGATGCTCCTCCAGTCCCCCGGCTCCCCCGTGATGGCCTTGGGAAACAGCCGAACGAATTCATGATGGCCGATCCGGAAAGGGGCCCTGGCCCCCCATCGGCCGCACAACGTTGTCAGCATCCTTGCGGCAGCGCTAGATCACCAAAGGAAACTGTCTATGACTATCAAAGGTGGCAGCACCATCGATCAAAGCAGCGCGGAGCGCCGGAACCTGGGGGCGGCGCCGAAATCAGTCTGTGTGTCCAGGAAACGGCCCTCGGGTGCCGTCAGCGCTTTGCGCTGAAGCCAGAAGGGAACGAATCTCAATGATCAATCCGACCAGGACGACGGCCTCCGTCGACACCTCCACATCAAAAGAGACCAGCTCCAAGTTCAAACGCCGCTTCATGGTGCGGCTTGTCGCGGTCTTCATCGGCGGAATGTTCCTCGATGGTTACATCCTCGGAATCATCGGCCCCGTCACCGGATCCATGCGGTCAGATCTCCAGCTCGACGCACTATCGCTGGGCATGATCGCTGCAGGCCCCCTGGCCGGTATTTTCGTCGGCTCCCCGCTGGCCGGCTGGGCTACTGACAAGTTCGGACGCAAGCCAATGTTCCTCGTGGACATGGGCCTGTTCCTGCTCGCCTCAGGAGCCCAATTCTTCGTAACCTCTGGAGACGGCGCCGTGATCCAGCTGGCCATCATCCGGTTCATGATGGGCGTCGCGATCGGCGGCGAATACTCAATTGGTGGGCCACTGCTGTCAGAGTTCTCCCCGCCCAAGCTCCGCGGGCGGCTGCTCGGGCTGACCCTGATCGCCTGGTACGTCGGTTTCATGACGGCATTCATCATCGGCACGCTCCTGCACGACGCCGGCACCCCATGGCGCCTAGTACTCGGCACGAGCACGATACTGGCATTCGTTCTGTTCCTCGCCCGCATAGGCCTCCCCGAATCGCCGAGCTGGCTCATTACGAAGGGTCGGCACAAGGAAGCACTCACGATCGCACACCGATATATCGAATCGCCGCAGATGCACGACAGCATCACCGGAGAGATGGATCTGAGGATGCTCCAGGAGGCCCAAGCCGCGGAGAGTGGGACCAAAATCAAGAACGCCTCCTTCGGAATGCTGTTCTCGAGGCAGTACTGGCGCGCCACTGTCTTCACTGCAGGTTTTTGGTTCTGCGCGGTCACTCCGTACTTCGCGATCGCGACCTTCGCCGACGAGGTGCTCAACCAATTCGGCTTCGGCGGCGGCTGGGCCGGTGGAGTCGGACTGTCCGCACTTGCGGTCGCGGGCGTTGTCACCAGCGTACTTCTGATTGACAAGCTCGGTCGCCGAATCCTCACTGTGCCCGGGCAGTGGCTCTGCGCGGGCATCCTGCTGGTCATCGGAGTATGGGGGAACGCACCAGCGATCCTCGTGCTCGTCCTGTTTCTCGCCTTCTCCTACTTCAATGCCGGCTACACCACGATGACCCAGGTCTATCCGGCCGAGGTATTCCCCGGCCACCTGCGCGGCGTCGGCATGGGCTTCGCCGCATCCTTCAGCCGCATCGGAGCCGCACTCGGCACCTTCGCCCTGCCATGGGCGATCGCCAACATCGGCATGGGCGCAACCATGGTCGTAGCCGCCGCCGTCGCATTACTCGGCGCAGTCCTCTCGCAATGGCTCGCGCCTGAGACGAAGGGGCGCACCCTCGCCGAGATCTCAGCAGACTTCTCCCACTGACACCGGGACCGCACGGTCACACGCCACCGGATAACCGGACCTGCATAAAAGAGGCCTTCGCCGCACCAGCGGCGGAGGCCTCTTTGCTGCCTTTCGACACAGCATTGCCTGCCCTCGCAACAAAGCAGGAAATCCTTGACATCCGATGTGAGCTGCGACACCCTGTTGCATATAGTGATGCGCGTTGCTCATGGCGAAGCAAACTCCATCACCCGGTCAGGCGGATTCCAGCACCAACCAGGAGAACCCAACATTATGAGCGCATCACCCCGTGTCGTCATCATCGGAGCAGGCATCGTCGGCACCAACCTCGCCGACGAGCTGGCAAGCCGCGGCTGGAACGACATCACCGTCGTCGAGCAGGGTCCGCTGGAGCTCGCAGGCGGCTCCACGTCCCACGCCCCGGGCCTCGTGTTCCAAAACAATCCGTCCAGGACCATGACGGAATTCGCGACCTACACCGTGAACAAGCTCCTCGCCCTGGGCAAGGACGGCCAGTCCTGCTTCAACCAGGTGGGCGGCCTGGAGCTGGCAACCACTCCCGAGCGCCTGGCCGACCTCAAGCGCAAGATGGGGGTAATGACCTCCTGGGGTGTCGAAAGCAGGATCGTCGACGCCGACGAATGCGAAAAGATCTACCCGCTGCTGAACACCGGCAAGCTCACCGGTGGCCGCGAGGTCCTGGGCGGCCTGCTCATCCCCACCGACGGACTCGCATTGGCGGCCCGGGCCGTGCAACTGCTGATCGAGCGCACGCGCGAACGCGGCGTCACCTACCGCGGTTCCACTACCGTCACCGGCATCGCGCAGGAGGGCGGCAAGGTCACCGGCGTCGAGACGTCCGACGACGTGATCCCGGCTGACATCGTGGTGTCCTGCGCAGGGTTCTGGGGCCGGGAACTCGGCCGGATGGTGGGCCTGGAGGTGCCCCTGCTGCCGCTCGCCCACCAGTACGCCGTCACCACTCCCCTTGCCGAACTCGAGAACGTCAACGAGCTTCCGAACGGCGCCGGCAAGCCGATCCTGCGCTACCAGGACAAGGATCTGTACTACCGCGAATGGGGCGACCGCATCGGCATCGGCAGCTACGCCCACCGCCCGATGCCCGTGGACATGTCGGCACTGCCGAAGGTCCCTGCCGAGGACATGTCCGACCACCGCATGCCCTCCCGCCTGGACTTCACCCTCGAAGACTTCGTGCCCGCATGGGAGGACAGCCAGGACCTGCTGCCGGCACTGCGCAGCACCGAAATCCAGGACGGTTTCAACGGCATCTTCTCCTTCACCCCGGACGGCGGCCCGCTCATGGGCGAGACACCGGACCTCGAGGGTTTCTTCGTGGCCGAGGCCGTCTGGGTCACGCACTCGGCCGGCGTCGCCAAGGCCATGGCAGAGCTGATCATCGACGGCCAGCCGCAAACCGACCTGCACGGCTGCGAGCTGACCCGGTTCGAGAAGGTGCAGACCTCCGACGCGTACGTCAGCGAGACCTCACAGCAGAACTTCGTGGAGATCTACGATGTCATGCACCCGCTGCAGCCACGCGAATCGCCGCGCGACCTGCGCGTCAGCCCGTTCAACGTCCGCCAGAAGGAGCTCGGGGCGTTTTTCCTGGAGTCCGCCGCCTGGGAGCGCCCGCACTGGTTCGAAGCCAACCGCAGACTCCTGGCCGAACTGCCGGAAGAATGGCAGGCCCCGGAGCGCGACGAGTGGTCCGCCATGTTCCACTCCCCCATTTCCGCCGCCGAGGCGTGGAAGACGCGCACCGCCGTCGGACTTTATGACATGACGCCGCTGAAGCGGCTCTCCGTCACCGGCCCCGGCGCCCAGTCACTGCTGCACCGGCTCAGCACGGGCAACATCGCCAAGAAGCCGGGCGCCGTGACGTACTGCCTGCTGCTGGCCGACGACGGCGGCATCCGCAGCGACGTGACCGTGGCCAGGCTCGCTGAGGAAGAGTTCCAGCTGGGCGTTAACAGCAACGTGGACTTCGATTACCTCCGGGTGGAGGCCCGCCGGCAGTCAGCGGCCGATCCCTCCCAGTGGGCGCACGTCACCGACATCACCGGCAGCACCTGCTGCATCGGCCTGTGGGGCCCGCTGGCACGCGAGGTCATTGGCAAGGTCAGCGACGACGACCTCACCAACGACGGCCTGAAGTACTTCCGGACCAAGCAAATCTCGGTGGGCGGCATCCCTGTCACCGCGATGCGGCTCTCCTACGTTGGCGAACTCGGCTGGGAGCTCTACACCACCGCCGAATACGGACTGAAGCTGTGGGACCTGCTGTTCGAGGCCGGCCGCGAGCACGGCATCATCGCTGCCGGACGCGGCGCCTTCAACAGCATGCGCTTGGAGAAGGGCTACCGGCTCTGGGGCACGGACATGACCACCGAGCACGACCCGTACCAGGCCGGCCTGGGCTTCTCCGTGGCCAAGGACAAGACCGGGTTCGTAGGCGCCGAGGCCTTGGCCGTGCGCAAGGAACAGCCGGCGGCCAAGACGCTGCGCTGCCTGACGGTCGACGACGGCACGTCAGTGGTGCTGGGCAAGGAACCGGTGTTCGTGGCCGGGGAAGCCGTTGGGTACGTCACCAGCGCGGCCTACGCCTACACCGTCCGCAAGCCCATCGCCTACGCCTGGCTGCCCACCGGCCGTGGAGATCGGGGACTCCGTGGAGATCGAGTACTTCGGCCGGCGCGTAGCCGCCACCGTCAGCGCTGAGCCGCTGGTGGACCCCGGCATGGAGCGCCTGCGCGGCTGACCTCCCCAACCAAACCAGGTGGTTGGGCCTGCTTGAGACCGGCAGGCCCAACCACCTTTTTGTTGCCCCCGAACACCCCAATTCCGAACCGCCGTATTGGTCCCGGCATGACAATGGCGGCACCCGTACCGAGCGGGGTGCCGCCATTGAACCTTGCCGTTCCTTACAAACGGAAACCAGGCATCAGTTGTTGAGGTAGCCGTTCGGGTCCAGGACATACTTCGTGGCGGCACCGGCGTCGAACTCCGCGTACCCGCGCGGGGCATCGTCGAGCGAAATGGCCGTAGCATTGACCGCCTTGGCGATCTGGATCCTGTCGTGCAAGATCGCCATCATCAGCTGCCGGTTGTACTTCATCACCGGGCACTGGCCCGTGGTGAAGGACAGGGACTTGGCCCAGCCGGTGCCCAGTGACAGGGAGAGGCTTCCCTTCCGGGCGGCCTCGTCCGCAGCTCCCGGGTCGCCCGTGACGTAGAGGCCGGGAATGCCCACGGAGCCGCCGGCAGTGGTGAGGTCCATCAGCGAGTTAAGCACCGTGGCCGGTGCTTCCTGGGCGCCGTGGCCATGTCCGCGGGCCTCGAAACCGACCGCGTCGATGCCGGAGTCGACTTCCCGGACGCCGAGGATCTGCTCGATCTGGTCGGCGGGGTCGCCGTTGGCCACGTTGACGGTCTCACAGCCAAAGGAGCGGGCGCGGGCCAGGCGGTCCTCGTTCAGGTCGCCCACGATGACCACCGCAGCTCCCAGCAGCTGGGCGCTGGCGGCCGCGGCAAGGCCCACGGGTCCGGCACCGGCCACATAGACGGTGGATCCAACGCCGACGCCAGCCGTGACGGCGCCATGGAAGCCGGTGGGGAGGATGTCGGAAAGCATGGTCAGGTCCATGATCTTCTCCAGCGCCTGGTCCCGGTCGGGGAAGCGCAGGAGGTTCCAGTCGGCGTACGGAACCAGGACGTACTCCGCCTGGCCACCGACCCAGCCGCCCATGTCGACATAGCCGTAGGCAGAGCCAGGACGGTCCGGGTTTACGTTCAGGCAGATCCCGGTCTTGCGCTCTTTGCAGTTCCGGCAGCGCCCGCAGGAGATGTTAAAAGGTACCGAGACGATGTCCCCGACCTTGATGAACTCGACGTCGGGCCCGGTCTCGATGACCTCGCCCGTGATCTCGTGCCCCAGGACGAGGCCGGCGGGGGCGGTGGTCCGGCCGCGGACCATGTGCTGGTCGGACCCGCAGATGTTGGTGCTCACGGTGCGCAGGATGACGCCATGCGGAACCTTCCTGCCAATATTGGCGGGATTGACGCCGGGCCCGGCCTTCAGTTCAAACGAGGGATACGGGGTGTCGATGACCTCGACGACTCCGGGCTCCTTGTACGCAACGGCTTTGTTACCTGACATGGGCATGCTCCTTTGGTTGGCGTTCGATTGCAGCAGAAGGCCTGACGCTAAATGCCTCAGGCCTTCCGTGTGGTCCTACTTTTCACTTGCGGTGAATCTTGGGGGCGCACGGCTCCCGCCGTTTCAAGGGCTAGGCGTCGATCACCATGTCGGTGCGCGCTGTGGAGCAGCAGGGAAGGAACTTACCGGCATCGATTTCCCGTTTGCGGATTCCGCCCTGGTGGTTCATGTCGATCTCCCCGGACAGCTTGACCACCTTGCAGGAGCCGCACATGCCCTCCTTGCAGTTGGCGCCGATCCGGACACCCGCGCGCTGTGCCACCTCAAGGATGTGCTCCTCAGGGTCGATCCGCACATTGATCCCGGTGCGCATGAATGACAGCGTCAGGCTGCCCGTTCCCACGGTATCGAAGCTTGAGGCGTCGGGGGTCTGCGCCTCCGGGACCACAGCCGGGGTGCCGGCGGGGGCCTCCGGGGTGGCGGCTTCCAGCGCGAGTCCGGTGGCCTGCAGGGTTCCATCCTCGTCGTAGCCGGGCTCATACATCCCGAACGCCGCAGGCTGGCTTTCAAAGTAGTCCTCGGCGGACTCGGCAATGTCCTCGGCGATCTCCCCTGCGATGTCCGCCGCCAGGGCGAGTTCGGCCTGGTATTCAAGGAGGGTCTGCCGGTCGCCGGAAAAGAACTCCATGTAGATGGAGGTGTCGTCGACGCCCACGTTCCTGAGCAGCTCGGTGGCAGTGTTCAGGTACCCCTCGGGTCCGCAGGCGTACACCTGCCGGCCGTTGGCGTCGGGCGCCACCTCATCGATCATTGTTGAGGTCAGACGTCCGCTGAAGCCTTCCCAGTCCTGGGGCCTGCCGCGGTCGCCCAGGGCGTAAAAGACCTTGATTCTCGAGTCCACGGAAGCGATGTAGGCGAGCTCGCGGTGAAAGGCAAAACCGCCTGCTTCCGCGCCGTGGTACAGCACCACCACGTCGGCCGTTCCCGGCAGGGAGTGGATGGTCCGCACCATCGACATGATGGGCGTGATGCCGGCGCCGGCGGCCAGGAAGAGGTACCGGGCGCGCCGGTCGGCATCAGGCAGGTGGAACGCCCCCACGGGTCCCAGCATGTCCAGGACGGTGCCGGGCCTGACGTTCTGGTGCACCCAGGGTGAAACCAGCCCGCCGGCGTCGCGCTTGACGGTGACGCTGAAGGTCCACGGTTCCGTGGGCGAACTGGACAGCGAGTAGCTGCGGTCCACCGGTTCCTGGTCCTCGCCGTTTACGGGGAAGGCGATGTTCACGTACTGGCCTGGACGGAACGCCAGCGGGGCGCCGTCGCTGCGTCGGAACACGAACGTCATCATGCCGCCCGCTTCGGGAACGGTCTCGACGCATTCGGCCATGAACTCCTGCGGATGCCACGGCCCCAGCGCCTTGGCTGCGCTGGCCGGTCCTTCGATGCTGCCCATCACCCGGTTCCACGGCATTTCAAGGCCGCGGATGCGCTGTGGTTCCTGGACTGGCGTCTCAGTGAGGACGTCAATCATGCCAAGTGCTCCTGCACGCGCTGGACGTACCAGTTGATGAAGGCCTCCACCTGGTATTCGCTCTTCATGTAGGGGCCGGGTTCGTAGGCGGGGCTGGCGGCACCCTGCTGGCACAGCTCAACGAATGCCTTGTCCTGGATGTTGGTCTGCTTCCAGGTGTAGGTGAGCTTGTCGAGGTCGTAGTCGACGCCTTCCTCGGCGTCGTCGGCCACCAGCCAGGTGGTGCGGACCAGGGACTGGTGCTCGTTGATGGGGAAGACGCCGAACGTGATGACGTGGTCGCCCAGGAAGTGGAACCAGCTGTTGGGCTGCAGGTGCATGGAGCAGCGGCCCAGGCGGAAGTCCCGCAGGTCCCCGAGCAGCTTCTTGGAAAGCCTGCGGCCGTCAGCCGAGAACGATTCGCCTTCTCCGTCAAGGGATTCGCGGGAGATGCGGATTCCGGCAATGCGGGTGTCGAGTTCCTCAACCACCTCGTAGGGCAGGCTGTAGCGGCGGCACCGCTCCTCGAGGGAGGATTGTGCTTCCTTGTTGCGGTCCCATACTTCCTCGAGGTGGGTGGGGATCAGGCCCTCGGTCAGGCCCCAGGTGGGGAAGAGAGAGCAGGCGAGTTCCGGGTGTCCGTCGCAGTGGTAGCACTCACGGTTGTTCTCCATGACGAGCTTCCAGTTGCCCTCTTCGATGATGTTCTGCTGGTAGGCAATTTTCGTCTTGGACAGGTCGTGGGGTGCGAGGTAGGGCTCGAAGATCTTGGCGGTTTCGTCGAAGTCTGCGGGCGGAACGTCTGCGATGCAGACGAAGATGAGCCCGGCAACCTCGCGGCTGTGGGCGCGCTTGAGGGCAAAGCAGTTCTTGTCGAACTTGGCTTCGCCGGGGGCGGAGGCGTGGATCAGGTTGCCCTCGGGGGAATAGGTCCAGGAGTGGTAGCCGCAGACCAGGTTTCCGGTGGAGCCGGCAGCTTCGGTCAGGACACGTGCACCGCGGTGGCGGCAGACGTTGTGCAGGACGTTGACGTCACCTTCGTCGGTGCGCAGCACGATCAGGGAGTAGGGGCCGTAGTCCACCGTGATGTAGTCCCCCGGCTCCGGAAGCTCGGCAACGCTGCCGGCAAAGATCCAGTGCTGGCCGAAGATGGCCTCCATGTCGAGCTTGAAGATCGTCGGGTCGGTGTAGAAGGGGGCATCGAGGGAGTAGCCGGTGCGCCGCAGGGCGAACAACTCCGTAATCTCAGCCAGCTGCTCGGCAGGCAATGTTGACGCGAGCTTTCCGCGTGCGCTGAGGGGCGCGTTCACTGAGGTAGTCATGGGTTTCCTCCCGATAGGGCTGGGTAGTGAGCGATTTGCGGTGATTACGGAGCAGGTAGGGCAACAGGGGGTGTCAGGACGTTCTGTTCCTGAATGTGGGGAGGTCCATCAGCAACAGAAGCGATGACTCCAGAAGAAAACTGGAAGCACCCAACGCAACACCAATCACCATATGCAACAGTGTGACTCCTGCCACGCTCGGGTGTCAATCAATTTCTGATATGACGAAAAAGAGTCGGATTAGCGGCGTACCGCCCCAGAACCAGTGCCACCCACCAGCATCAGAACGGCGGCACACCGGGCTACCGGTGTGCCGCCGTCGCGGGCCTTCTGATGTGGATGTAATAGCGCGGCTAAGCCGGCGTCCCTGCCAGCTCCCCTGCAGACGCCAGGGCCTCCGCCACCTCACCCCGGTGCGGCTCGAAGCGGACAAACATGGCCTTAAAACCTGGGGTGTTGGACACGCGGGCCACGTTTTCCTTGTGGACCAGGGCGTTAGCCTCGGGGAAGTACGCGGCGGCGCAGCCCTTTGCGGTGGGGTACGCCACCAGGCGGAACTTGTCTGCCCTGCGGTCAACGCCCTGGAAGGTGCTGATGACGTCCACGAGTTCCCGGTCCTGGAAGCCGGCCTCGGCGAGGTCCTCCGGATGGATCAGGATCACGCGGCGGCCGTCGGAGATGCCCCGGTATCGGTCATCCAGGCCGTAGAACGTGGTGTTGTACTGGTCGTGGCTGCGGATAGTCTGCAGGACCAGGTGGCCCGGCGGCGGCGTCAGGTATTCCAGCGGGCTGACGGTGAAGCGGCCGCGGCCAATGTCCGTGGCGAAGGAGCGGGTGTCGCGCGGCGGGTTGGGCAGCACGAACCCGTTCCTGGTGCGCACCCGGGCGTTGAAGTCCTCGAAGGCAGGCAGGACGCGGGCGATGTGGTCGCGGATCACGTCGTAGTCCTCGGCCATGCCCCGCCAGTCCACGGGGTGCTCCGGCCCAAAGGTGGCCTCGGCCATCCGGGCCACGATCACGGGTTCGGCCAGCAGGTGCTCGGAGACCGGCGTTAGGCGGCCTTGGGTGGAGTGGACCACGGACATGGAGTCCTCCACGGACAGGAACTGCGCGCCCTTGGGGTGCTTGTCGTCCTTGTCCGTCCGGCCCAGCGTGGGCAGGATCAGGGACGTGCGCCCGTGCACCACATGCGAGCGGTTGGGCTTGGTGGAAATGTGCACGGTGAGGCCGATCCGCTGCATCCCCGCTTCCAGGGCTTCGGTGTCCGAGCAGGCAAGCGAGAAATTGCCGCCCATCGAGACGAACACGTCCACCTCATCGCGTTCGAACGCTTCCATGGATTCGACGGCGTCGTAGCCGTGGTGCCGCGGGGAAGTGATCCCGAACTCCGTATCCAGCGCTGCGAGGAGCCATTCCTTGGGTTTCTCCCAGATGCCCATGGTCCGGTCGCCCTGCACGTTGGAGTGTCCCCGGACGGGGCAGGCGCCGGCGCCGGGCTTGCCAAAGTTGCCCTGCAGCAGCAGGACGTTGACCATCTCCTTGATGGTGTCCACGGAGTGCGGCTGCTGGGTCACGCCGAGCGCCCAGCAGAAGATGGAGGCCTTGGACGCCACCAACATCCCCGCCACCTTTTCGATCTGGGTCCGGGACAGGCCGGTGGCCCGTTCCGTCTCGTCCCAGTCAAGCTGCGCACGGGCCACGCGGTAGGCGTCGAACCCGTCGGTCTGCGCGGCAATGAAGGAATGGTCGACGACGGTTCCCGGGTTTTGTTCCTCAGCCTCCAGGAGCAGGTGGCCCAGCGCCTGGAACAGCGCCAGGTCCCCGCCCACCTTGATCTGCAGGTATTCGTCGGCGAGCGGGGTGCCGCCGCCCACCACGCCGGAGATGGTCTGGGGGTCTTTGAAGTTGAACAGTCCGGCCTCGGGCAGTGGGTTCACGGCCACCACCTTGCCGCCCTTGTCCTTGCATTCCTTCAGCGCCGACAGCATGCGCGGGTGGTTGGTGCCGGGGTTTTGGCCCACCACGAAGATCAGTTCGGAGTCGTGGATGTCATCCAGGGACACGGTGCCCTTGCCGATGCCGATGGTCGGATTCAGCGCCGATCCGGAGGACTCGTGGCACATATTGGAGCAGTCCGGCAGGTTGTTGGTGCCCAGTGACCGCGCGAACAGCTGGTAAAGGAACGCGGTCTCGTTCGCCGTGCGCCCGGAGGTGTAGAAGACGCTGCGGTCCGGCGTGGTCGCCCGGAGGTGCTCTCCGATCAGCTCGAAGGCGTCAGCCCAGGAAATCGGTGAGTAGTGGGTGTCGCCCTCCCGGATCACCATCGGTTCACTGAGCCGGCCCTGGTTCCCCAGCCAGTACTCAGTCTTCCCTGAGAGTTCGGCAATGGAGTGCTTGGCCCAGAACTCCGCGCCCACGGTCCGCAGCGTGTTCTCCTCGGCCACGGCCTTGGCACCGTTCTCGCAGAACTCGGCAGTCTTGCGCTTCTTGTCCGACTCCGGCCACGCGCAGCCCGGGCAGTCGAACCCGCCGCGCTGATTCAGCCGGAGCAGGGACTGTGCCGTCCGGGCCACACCTGCCTGCGCCACCGCGCGCTCCAGGGCCACCATGACGGCTTTGACCCCGGCGGCCTCGGTCTTGGGCTTGTGGACTTCGAGGTTGTCCTCGTTGATGTCCGCGACGGGGGCAGGCTGCTTGCCGAACTTCATCGTTCCAACTTTCTTACCGACTCATGCTTACCGATCGGCAGTGAAAAGCGCGCCGGACGTTTCCGGCGCGCCTTTCACTGGCTTACTGCGTTGGTTCCTGCCGCTACTGCGGAACCTTGGCCAGGGTTTCCTGCTCCGCGCTGATGGTGGTGTCCTCGCCGTGGCCGGTGCGGACGACGGTTTCGGCCGGCAGCGTGAGCAGCCGTTCGCGGATGGACTTCAGAATGGTGGGATAGTCGCTGTAGGACCGGCCGGTGGCACCCGGGCCGCCATTGAACAGCGTGTCCCCGGTGAACACTGTCCCTTCGCTTTCGAAGTAGAAGCAGGTGGACCCCGGGGAGTGGCCGGGCGTGTGGATCGCCTTCAGGGTTGCCCCGCCCACTTCGAAGACGTCACCGTCGGAGTGGTAGCTGTCCGGCTTGGTGTCAGGGTAGACCTGCTCCCACAGGACAAGGTCCTCCTGGTTCAGGAGGATCGGCGCGCCCAGGGCGGCGGCGACTTCCCGGGCGGCGCCGATGTGGTCGTTGTGCGCGTGGGTGAGCAGGATTGCCTTGACCTTGCGGCTGCGGACCTGGTTGATGATTGCGGCGGCGTCGTGGGGCGCGTCGATGATGATGCATTCCTCGTCGTTGCCAACGATCCAGACGTTGTTGTCCACGTCCCAGGTGCCGCCGTCGAGCGAGAACGTGCCCGAGGTGACCAGGTTCTCGATGGTGACGCTCATGCGGACGCCCCTGCAGCCTGGATCTCCACCACTGAACGCAGGACCTTGCCCTCGTGCATTTTGCCGAAGGCCTCCTCCACCTGGTCGATGGTGATGCGCTCGGACACGAACGCGTCCAGGTCCAGGTTGCCCTGCTTGTAGTGCGAGACGAGCATGGGGAAGTCACGGGAGGGCAGGCAGTCGCCGTACCAGGAGGACTTGAGGGACCCGCCGCGGCCAAAGACATCCAGGAGCGGCAGTTCCAGCGTCATTTCGGGCGTGGGGACGCCCACCAGGACTACGCGGCCTGCGAGATCGCGGGCGTAGAAGGCCTGCTTATAGGTTTCGGGACGGCCGACGGCGTCAATCACCACGTCCGCGCCGTGGCCTCCGGTGAGGGCCCGGATGGCATCCACCGCGTCCTCCTGCTTGGAGTTCACGCCGTGGGTGGCGCCGAGGGACTTGGCCATCTCAATCTTGTTGTCGTCGATGTCCACGGCGATGATCGTCGTCGCGCCCGCCAGCTTGGCGCCGGCGATCGCGGCGATGCCTACGCCGCCGCAGCCAATCACTGCAACGGACTCGCCGCGCTTGACCTCACCGGTGTTGATCGCGGCACCGATGCCGGCCATGATGCCGCACCCCAGCAGCCCAACCGCGGCTGCGTCGACGTCCGGGTCCACCTTGGTGCACTGCCCGGCGGCGACCAGCGTCTTCTCCGCGAAGGCACCGATGCCCAGCGCCGGGGAAAGGACAGTGCCGTCCTCCAGGGTCATCTTCTGGGTGGCATTGTGGGTGTTGAAGCAGTACTGCGGCTGGCCCTTGGCACAGGCGCGGCACTCGCCGCAGACGGCCCTCCAGTTCAGGATGACCCGGTCCCCGGGCGCTACGGACGTGACATCCGGGCCAACCGCGCTGACCACACCGGTGGCCTCGTGGCCGAGCAGGAACGGGAAGTCATCGTTGATGCCACCCTGCTTGTAGTGCAGGTCCGTGTGGCACACACCGCAGGTCAGGATGTCCACGAGCGCCTCCCCCGGGCCCGGATCCGGCACCAGGATGGTCTCCAGGGACACCGGGGCATTCTTCTCCCGGACAACGACGGCTTGAACTTTGTGGACCATGGTTCTTGTGTTCCTTTCCTGGATCCGGCCGGATCCGGTGAGTGGGCACCAAGTGCCAATCTAGCTGACATGCCACGTCGGGAGACCACGTCACGCCACTTCGGCGGCCGCATACAATTGCGTATTACACAACAAGATGCACATAGCGCCTATGGAGAATATGGCAGTGGTCACACTCCATGTCAATAGATATATCAGTTGCAGGCCAGCGGCAGCACCCCTCCAGATCCCTTGCCGCGGTCTCTTGGACAAGAAGCGTGGCTTCCGGCGGAGCCGACATCCCGCTGCGCGCCCGAAAATTCCGGCGGTAGGCTGGATGGCATGGCTTTTGAAGAAACCCCTGCCGAGCGGCGCGAAGTGACCGTGCGCCGTGCACCCAAGTACGTTCCTTTCCTGATCCTGGGTGCCCTGGTGGGCGTTGTTGCTGCCGCAGTGGTGGCGTATGCGGTTCCGGGCGACGCCACCTTCGACCCCGGCGCAGTCTTTGGTTTCTTCCTGGTGATGTTCGCTGCTGCAGGTGCCATCCTTGGCGCCGCATTGGCGCTGGTGCTGGACCGCCGCAGCGTCAAGCGGCAGGAGAGGGCCGTGGTGGAAGCTGTTCCGGATTCGGAGCCCGATACCGATCCCCAGGGATAGCAGGTCACAAACCGGTGGCCGGAAAAGACATACCGCATATCGTGCGATAATCGATCAGTGGCACGCGGCGACGGAAAACTTTCCCATGATCTTCTCCCCGGCGAAAAAGGCCCCCAGGACGCTTGCGGCGTCTTCGGCGTCTGGGCACCCGGTGAAGAGGTAGCAAAACTTACCTATTACGGGCTGTATGCACTGCAGCACCGCGGTCAGGAGTCGGCTGGCATAGCCACCAGTGACGGCAAGCGGATCAACGTCTACAAAGACATGGGCCTCGTGTCCCAGGTCTTCGACGAAACCACCCTGAACACCCTGACCGGGCACCTGGCCGTGGGCCACTGCCGTTATTCCACCACCGGCGCCAGCCACTGGGCCAACGCCCAGCCCACGCTCGGCGCCACCGCCACGGGCACGGTCGCCCTGGCGCACAACGGCAACCTGACCAACACGGCCGAGCTGAACGCCATGATCACCGAACGCACCGGTGGCCAGCTCACCGGCGAAATGAAGCAGGGCAACACCTCGGACACCGCCCTGGTCACCGCCCTGCTGGAGGGCGAGCCGGGCAAGACCCTCGAAGAAACCGCCATCGAACTCCTGCCCAAGATCAAGGGCGGTTTCTGCTTTGTCTTCATGGATGAAGGAACCCTTTACGCCGCCCGTGATACCTTCGGCATCCGGCCGCTGGTCCTGGGCCGCCTGGAGCGCGGCTGGGTTGTCGCCTCCGAACAGTCCGCACTGGCCACGGTGGGCGCCAGCTTCATCCGGGAGATTGAGCCGGGCGAGTTCATCGCCATTGACGAGGACGGTGTGCGCTCACAGCGGTTCGCGGAGCCGACGCCGGCCGGCTGCGTTTTCGAATATGTCTACCTTGCGCGTCCGGATGCCGCCATCGCTGGCCGATCCGTCTATGAGTCCCGCGTGGAGATGGGCCGGCAGTTGGCCCGGGAGAACACCCAGGCGGCAGACATCGTCATCCCCGTGCCCGAATCCGGCACCCCGGCAGCCGTGGGGTACGCCGAGGAATCCGGCATTCCGTTCGCACACGGCTTCGTCAAGAACTCCTATGTGGGCCGCACCTTCATCCAGCCCTCGCAGACCCTCCGGCAGCTGGGTATCCGGCTCAAGCTCAACGCCCTGGAGTCCGTGATCCGCGGCAAGCGCGTCGTGGTGGTGGATGACTCGATCGTCCGCGGCAACACCCAGCGCGCCATCGTCCGGATGCTCCGCGAAGCCGGTGCCGCGTCCGTTCACGTCAAGATCTCCTCCCCGCCCGTCCAGTGGCCCTGCTTCTACGGCATCGACTTCGCCTCCCGCGCCGAGCTGATCGCCAACGGCGCCACTATTGAGGAGATCTCGCAGGCCATCGGCGCCGACTCGCTGGCCTACATTTCCGAAGACGGCATGATCGAAGCCACCCGGCAGCCGCGGGAACGGCTGTGCACCGCGTGCTTCACGGGCAAATACCCCATCAAGCTGCCCGACGCAGACAAGCTGGGCAAGAACTTGCTGGAGCGTACCGACCTGGGCGGCCTGAAGCCCTCGCCATCAGCCCTTCCCGGCTCCACCGCCGCCCTCTCCGTCGATTCCCATGAGGACCCGGCGGAAAAGTCCGGCGCCACCGGCTGCGATCCCGGACCGGATTCCGAGTTTGAAAACCTGCTGACCGAAGCCGACCTCGTGCCCGACGTACACGCCGCCACCAGCGCCGACAAGAAGGACTCCGTATGACCTCCGCCAACACCGCCGCAGACAACGCCGGCATCACCTACGCGTCCGCGGGCGTGGACGTCGAAGCCGGGGACCGCGCCGTCGAGCTCATGAAGGACGCCGTCAAGGCAACCCACAACTCGTCGGTGATCGGCGGGGTGGGCGGCTTCGCCGGCCTCTACGACGTCTCCAGGCTGCTGACCTACAAGAAGCCGCTGCTCGCCACCTCCACGGACGGCGTAGGCACCAAGGTCGCTATCGCGCAGGCCATGGACATCCACGACACCATCGGGTTCGACTTGGTGGGCATGGTGGTGGACGACATCGTGGTGGTAGGCGCCGAGCCCCTGTACATGACCGACTACATCGCCTGCGGCAAGGTGGTTCCCGAGCGCATCGCCGGGATCGTCCGCGGCATCGCCGCAGCCTGCTCCGTGGCCGGCACCGCCCTGGTGGGCGGCGAGACCGCGGAGCACCCAGGCTTGCTGGGCGAGCATGAGTATGACGTTGCCGGTGCCGCCACCGGCGTCGTGGAAGCAGACGCGCTGCTGGGCCCGGACCGGGTCCGTGCCGGCGACGTGGTGATCGGTATGGCCTCTTCCGGCCTGCACTCCAACGGTTACTCCCTGGTGCGCCGCGTCATCAACCACGCCGGCT
The DNA here is from genome assembly GCF_030816725.1 of Pseudarthrobacter defluvii. Taxonomy (NCBI): domain Bacteria; kingdom Bacillati; phylum Actinomycetota; class Actinomycetes; order Micrococcales; family Micrococcaceae; genus Pseudarthrobacter; species Pseudarthrobacter defluvii. The sequence continues at coordinate 272,629 of NZ_JAUSYG010000001.1, read as the reverse complement.
GGGCCCTGGACCGGCAGGTCTCCGAACTGGGGCGCACCCTGGGCGAGGAACTCCTGGAACCCACCCGCGTTTACGCCGCCGACTGCCTGGATCTGGCCCGCACCTTCCCGGTCAGCGCCGGCGCGGCCGTCCACGGCTTCAGCCACGTGACCGGTGGCGGCCTGGCCGCCAACCTGGCCCGCGTCCTGCCCCAGGGCCTGGTGGCCACGGTGGACCGCGCCACATGGGAACTGCCCGCGATCTTCAAGCTGGTGTCCGAGCTGGGCAACGTGCCGCTGGCCGACCTGGAGCGCACCCTGAACCTCGGCGTCGGCATGGTGGCAATAGTGTCCCCCGAAGCAGCGGATGCTGCGGTCGCCCGCCTCAACGAACGGGGCCTGCCGTCCTGGATCATGGGCACGGTTGCTGCTGATTCCGACGCGATTGACAAGTCCGGGCCCGACTACGTGCAGGGCGCCAAGGGCGTGGACGGCGGCGCAGTCCGCCTGGTCAACTCCTACGCCTAAAGCCTCCCATCGAGTGCTGAGTATTTGTCGTTTTCACGCTCGGGAGCGACAAATACTCAGCACTCGATGCATTTAAGTGACCTGGATCAGGTTGAGGATGCCGCCCTGGGGGTCCCTGATGGTGGCCAGCGAACCGTCAGCGGGTTCCTCGTCCGGCTCCACCAGGACCTCGCCGCCTGCTGCTTGGGCTGCCGCTGCCGCCGCCGCAACATCTGCCACCCCGAAGTAGATCTGCCAGTCAGCCTCCTCGCCTTCGTCGGCAGGAACGACGCCGGCCACCTCTTTGCCGTCAATGAGCAGCGTGCTGTAGCTGCCGCCGTCGTCCTGGGGATACTCGGTGACCTCATGCCCGAACAACTGCTGGAAGAAGCCGACGGCGGCCCGCGGCTCGGGTGAGAAGAGTTCCGCCCAGGCCAGCGCGCCCGGCTCGTTAAGGAGATGGCTGCCGTAGTGGCTACCGGCCTGCCAGATTCCGGTGGTTCCGCCGCCCGGCGGGGCCAGGAAGCCCAGAACGCCCGTGTCGCCCACCTGCTCCGGCCCAAACTGGGCAGCACCGCCGGCATGGCGCGCCTCCTCGAGCACATCCCCGGCATCCTTGGCGGCGAAGTAGACGTTCCACTTTGCTGACGTCCCCGCCTGCAACTGCAAGGGGTTTTGCGGCGCGATGGTGGCCACCAGGTGCCCGCGGAGAAATGCCTGCGCATAGCTGCGGCCATCCGGAGTGGGAAAGTCCTGGTACGTCCAGCCGAAAATTCGGTGGTAGAAGTCCTTCGCGGCTGCAACATCGGGCGTCTGCAGATCCGCCCAGCAGGGCTCACCGGTGGCGTACATGGTCCGAACAGTCATCCGGACAGGTTACCAACAGGCGCCGCAAACAAACACGGAAAGCCCGCTGCCGCACCGGAAATCCGGCATAGCAACGGGCTCCATGACGTAAGCGGTCACCCGAATCAGGTTAGAAAAAAGAGATCACAGCAGCCGGGCCAAGGGCCAGACCGGCTTGCGACAACTAACCGATGCGACGGTGGTTTACCTCGTCGTCATCGTCATCCAAATCATCCGCGTACTTATCCACATAAGCCGAATAGTCCGGTTCGACCGGTTCATTCGAGTAACGGCTCGTTGAACGACTGGCCGGGCCCGTCAGCTCACGCTGAAGTGCCGAGTAGTCAGTGTTCGGGGAGTAGTACTTAATGTCCCGAGCCTGCTTGGTAGCTTTTGCCTTTTGACGGCCGCGCCCCATGGCGTGACCCCCTTTTGTACTTGGACCGGAGGTGGTCACCTTGGCGATCGGTGAGGCCCCGGAATGTTTGGTCAATTTGTCGTACACCTAGATTACATGCTTTCGGCGGGCCCCGCTTGCCGCCGCGACGCCCGGACGGCCGGGTGGGGTACCATGACGCGCTCCGCCCGCAGGATTCCGGCATTTTTCTTCGGTAGAGTCGCTTAGGAACCGCCAATTTTATCTGGCCGTGGGCGAGCCGCGGAACCAAAACCAGGAGGATGCGCACCCGTGAACCAGCAGGACATCCCGCCAAAACCCTCCTCGCCCCCACGCACCGGAAGCCTGCCAAAGATCCCCACCCGGGACGGTGCCTCGGCCCCCGCCCCGGACTCCGTCACCTGGTCCCAGCCGCGTCACGAGCCCGCCGCGGAGAAGCGCCCCAACCGGCGCCCCGCGCTCTGGAAGGCGGCCTTCGTCGTCGTGATCCTGGCCGTGGTGGGCTCGCTCGTGTGGCTTGCCGTGTGGCTGAACTCTTCGCCGGGCGCCGAAGCGCCCAAAAACGCGGCGCCGGGCGTGCTGCAGACCGCCGTCACCCCGCCTGCTACTCCCCAGCCCCTCCCCCGCGAAGGGGTGGCGCCCGCGGCGTATGCGGTAGGTGATTGCTTCAAGGATTTCGATCCCCAGGCGCTTGCGTCCACGCTGGTACCGTGCGACACGCCCCATTCGGCCCAGCTCGTCGCCACCCTCCACTACCCGGACAACGCTGAGTACCCGGGCGCGGACCCGCTGAAGGCCAAGGCGCTGGAGGTCTGCCAGGCGACGAAACTCAGCCCGGCGGCCAAGCAGTTCCCGCTCAACTACCAGCGCAGCTACCCAAGCACCACCAGCTGGGGATCAGGCGACCGCCGGGTGGACTGCTACGTCGCGGCCGACGGCGGCAATGTGATCAACGCAAGCGTGCTGCCCTGACGGTCACCCGCCAAGGCAGCACACTTCGCGTAAACGGGAGGTTTAGTCCTTCCGCCGCACCGACAGCCCTGAGCTGGGAGCGCCGGTCAGCGTATCGACGCCGGATGCGGTCAGTTCGCCGAAGTCCGGTGCGGTGTCCACCAAGACTGTGTCGCCGTCGCTGATCTCGCCGGCCAGGATGGACTTGGCCAGCCGGTCGCCGATTTCGCGCTGCACCAGGCGGCGAAGCGGCCGGGCACCGTAGGCGGGGTCGTAGCCGGACAGTGCCAGCCACGCCTTGGCGCCGTCGGTGACGTCGAGGGTGAGCCGCCGCTCGTGGAGCCGCCGCCCCAGTTCCGCCACGTGCAGGTCCACGATGTGCGCAAGCTCTTCCACCGTGAGGGCGTCGAACAGCACCACTTCGTCCAGCCGGTTCAGGAATTCCGGCTTGAAGGACGCGTTCACCGTGGCCATCACGGCATTGCGCTTTGCCTCTGCGTTCAGCGACTGGTCCACCAGGAACTGGCTGCCCAGGTTGGAGGTCAGCACCAGGATCACGTTGCGGAAGTCCACGGTGCGGCCCTGCCCGTCGGTGAGGCGGCCGTCGTCGAGCACCTGCAGGAGGATGTCGAACACCTCGGGGTGCGCCTTCTCCACCTCGTCCAGCAGCACCACGGAGTACGGGCGGCGGCGGACGGCCTCGGTGAGCTGGCCGCCCTCCTCGTAGCCCACGTAGCCGGGAGGCGCCCCCACCAGGCGGGCGACGCTGTGCTTCTCGCTGTACTCGGACATGTCGATGCGCACCATGGCGCGCTCGTCGTCGAACAGGAAGTCAGCCAGGGCCTTGGCCAGCTCAGTCTTGCCCACGCCGGTGGGGCCCAGGAACAGGAAGGAACCCGTGGGCCGGTTGGGGTCGCTGATCCCGGCACGCGCACGGCGGACGGCGTCGGACACGGCCTGCACGGCCTTGGCCTGGCCGATCAGGCGCCGGCCCAGCTCCTCCTCCATGTGCAGCAGCTTCTGGCTTTCACCCTGGAGCATGCGCCCTGCGGGGATGCCGGTCCAGGCCGAGATGACCTCGGCGATGTCTTCCGCAGTCACCTCCTCGGCCACCATCTGTGCAGGCTTGTCCGTGACGGCAGCCTCTGCTTCGGCAGCGGCCCTCAGTTCGCGTTCAAGGGCGGGGATTTCGCCGTACTGGATACGGGACGTCGTCTCCAGATCACCTTCACGGTAGGCCTTGTCGGCTGCCGACCGCAGCTCGTCCAGCTTCGCCTTCAGGTCGCCCACCCGGTTGAGGCCTGCCTTCTCGGCTTCCCACCGGGCATTCAGGGCCGACAGTTCCTCTTCCTTGTCAGCCTTGTCCGCGCGCAGGGCCGCGAGCCGCTCCACGGAGGCCGGGTCCGATTCCCCGCTCAGGGCCAGCTCCTCCATGGTGAGGCGGTCCACCTGGCGGCGGAGCTGGTCGATTTCCTCGGGGGCGGAATCGATCTCCATGCGGAGGCGTGAGGCCGCTTCGTCCACCAGGTCGATGGCCTTGTCCGGCAGCTGCCGGCCGGAAATGTACCGGTTGGACAGGGTGGCTGCCGCCACCAGGGCGGAGTCGGCGATGGATACCTTGTGATGCGCCTCGTAGCGTTCCTTGAGGCCGCGGAGGATGCCGATGGTGTCCTCCACACTGGGCTCGCCCACATACACCTGCTGGAAGCGGCGTTCCAGGGCCGCGTCCTTTTCGATGTTCTCGCGGTACTCATCCAGGGTGGTGGCACCGATCAGCCGCAGCTCTCCCCGGGCCAGCATGGGCTTGAGCATGTTGCCGGCGTCCATGGAGGAATCGCCGGTGGCACCGGCTCCCACCACCGTGTGGATCTCGTCAATGAAGGTGACGATCTGGCCATCGGAGCCCTTGATTTCCTCAAGGACCGCCTTCAGCCGTTCTTCGAACTCACCGCGGTACTTGGCGCCGGCAACCATGGAGCCCAGGTCCAGGGAGATCAGGGTCTTGCCGCGCAGGCTCTCCGGGACGTCGCCGGCCACCATCCGCTGTGCCAGGCCTTCCACCACCGCGGTCTTGCCAACGCCGGGCTCACCGATCAGCACGGGGTTGTTCTTGGTGCGGCGGGACAGCACCTGCACCACGCGGCGGATTTCGGAGTCACGCCCAATCACGGGGTCCAGCTTGCCGGCGCGGGCCACGGCCGTGAGGTCCGTGCCGTACTTCTCCAGCGCCTGGAAGGTGTTTTCCGGGTCCGGGCTGTCCACCTTGCGGTCACCGCGGACGCCCGGCAACGCAGCGAGCAGGGCCTCGTGGGAGGCGCCGGCATCACGCAGCAGCCGCGCAGCAGCATCATTGCCGGCAGACAGGCCCACCAGGAGCACCTCGGTGGACACGAAGCTGTCGCCCAGCCGGTCAGCTTCCTCCTTGGCGTGCTGGATGGCCTGCAGGGCGGGCCGGGACAGCTGCGCCTGCTGGCTGGAACCACCGGACGTTGCGGGCAGGGCCTTGATGGCGCTGCTGGCCTGGACGCTGACGGAATCGGGGTCGGCACCGGTGGCGCGAAGAAGAGCGACGGCGACACCCTCCCGCTGGTCCATCAGCGCCTTGAGGAGGTGGGCCGGTTCCACCTGCGGGTTGCCGGCCGTGGAGGCGTTCATTGCCGCGGCCGAAAGAGCCTCCTGGCTCTTGGTGGTGAATTTGACGTCCAAAGAGAGCTCCTTTCGGGGGCTTGTTGACTAAGTTGAGTCTACTACGCTCAACTTTGGACGGCGAGGTCCTTTAGCCATGTTTGCCCACGGCGAAATGACTGTCCAGAGCCTGAGGTCCTTTCGGGAGGGCGGCGCACCTCGGGGGTTCGGCGAAGGCCTGTGCGATGAAGAGGCCCCGGGTGGGCCTAGGTTCCGTACACCGAAACGGCAGCGGCCTTGACGACAAAGTGCACCCTCATCCCGGGAACGAGGCCCAGGTCTGCGGAGGCGGCGGGGGTGATGTCTGCGGCAAGGCCTCCGGCGCGGACACGGACCTGGTCCCCGTGCGGTTCAAGGTCGCTGATGGTGACGGCGAACGAGTTCCGCGGGCTCCCGTGTGCGTCTGCCAGGAACACGGAAACGGCCGACGGCGGGAACACGGCGGCGCCGGGACCCCCTTGCTTGGGCAGTTGGCCGGGTTCCCCGTCGCGTTCCTCGTCGTGGCCGGCGATCCTGAGGCCGCCACTGGTCCGGACCCCAGCACCGTCAAGGGTGCCGGGCAGGAAGTTCAGGCCGGCAAGGCCGGCAGCAAAAGAGCTTCGCGGGCGCTCCAACACGGTCCGGGTTGACCCCTCCTCCGCGACCCTTCCGCGTTCCAGGATGACCACGCGGTCCGCGAGCATCAGCGCATCCAGCACGTCATGGGTGACGATGATGGCCTGCCGCCCGGCGAGGACATGTTTGAACACGCGGCGCAGCAGCGGCGCGGAGTGAATGTCCAGGGCGGCCAGGGGCTCGTCGAGCAAGAGGAGCGCAGGATCCGCGGCGAGCGCCCGCGCCACGGCCACCCGCTGGGCCTGGCCGCCCGAGAGTTCGGCAGGACGGCGTCCGGCAAGATGTTCCGCTTCGACATCAACCAGCAGGCGCAGGGCCTGCTCCCTGGCCTCCCGCTTCGACGCGCCCCCGCTGCGGGGGCCAAAAGCGACGTTTTCCAGAACGCTCAGGTGGGGAAAGAGCAGGGGTTCCTGGGCGAGCAGGGCGGTGCCGCGGTTGTGCGGGGGAAGCCAGGTGCGTTGTCCGCCGTCGAGGTCGAAGAGCGTCCTGCCGTTGAGTTCGGCCCGGCCGGTGTCCGGCCGCAGCAGCCCGGCGATGCTTGCCAGCAGGGTCGACTTGCCGGCGCCATTGGGCCCCATGACCGCCACGGTTTCACCCGGCTGCACCTCCAGGGTGACGTCGAAATCCCGCCCGGCCACCGCCGCCTGGAAGGACAGCGTCACTGGACGTTCCCTCCTGCGGGGGCGGGCGCCGTCGTCCGTTGCACTGGTACGGCAGGGCGCGCTGCCGGGCGGCGGTAGGCGAGGGCAACCACCGCCACGGCCACCGCCACCAGCACCAGGGACAGGGCGACGGCGGCGTCCGGGTCCGTTTCGCGCTGCAGGTAGATCTCCAGCGGCAGGGTCCGGGTCACCCCCTGCAGGCTGCCCGCGAAGGTCAGGGTGGCGCCGAATTCACCCAGGCTGCGTGCGAAGGACAGGACGGCGCCGGACGCCAGGCCGGGCAGGACCAGCGGCAGCGTGACGCGGCGGAAGACGGTGCCGGGCCCGGCCCCCAGGGTTGCGGCCACTGCCTCGTACCGGGAACCCGACGTCCGCAGCGCACCTTCCAGGCTCACCACCAGGAAAGGCAGCGCCACGAACGTCTGGGCCAGGACCACCGCCGTGGTGGAGAAGGCGATCTGCAGGCCGAGCACGTCCAGGGTCCGCCCCAGCAGCCCCTGCCTCCCGAACGTGTAGAGCAGGGCGATGCCACCCACCACCGGCGGAAGCACCAGCGGCAGGAGCACCAGCGAGCGCAGCAGGCCCTGCAGGCGGAAGGTGCCCCGGGCCAGGACCAGAGCCAGCGGGACGCCCAGCACGACGCACAGCAGGGTGCTCGCTGCAGAAGTCCGCAGGCTCAGTCCCAGCGCCGTCAGCGACGGCCCCGATGTCACCAGCCGAATGAACTGTGCCCAGTCCACCCGCAGCACCATGGCCAACAGCGGAAGCACCACGACGACGGCGGCCAGGACCGCCAGGACCCGCACCCAGGCGGGGATGCCGGAGGACGCCGCGGCCTGGGTGCGCAGACGTGCCGGGGGCAGCGTTCGTTGCCGCCCCGGCAGCCGCTGTGTCTCTTGCTCCTGGGCCTCCTCCTGCCGCGTCCCATTCCGTTTCCGCATCACTTGCTTCCTGCACCAGCCTTGGCCGGATCGAATCCTGCGGCGGCCAGGACCCGCTGGCCTTCCGGTCCTGTGACCAGGTCAAGGAAGGCCCGGGCGGTGGCCTTGTTCCGGCCGTCGGCAATGCCTGCAATGGAATACGTGTTGACGGCAGCCCCTGCTTCCGGGAAATCGATGCCCGCGACCCTCGATGCGGCGGCCCTGATGTCCGTGCCGTAGACCAGCCCGGCATCGGCCTCCCCGGACATGACCTTGCCCAGGACGTCGGTAACCGCGTTTTCCTCACTCACCGGCTTGAGCGTAAGCCCGACCGCCTCCGCCACCTTGGCAGTAGCAGCCCCGCAGGGGACCTGCCGGGCACAGGTGACCAGCTTCAGGTCCGGCCGGACCAGGTCCTTCAGCGACGCGATTCCGGCTGCATTGTCCGGCGGCACTGCGATGGCCAGGGTGTTGGTGGCGAAATCCCTCGGCGTTCCGTCCGCGAGTCCCCCGTCCTGCACTTTCTTCATGTTGGTGGTGTCCGCCGAGGCAAAGACGTCGGCAGGCGCGCCCTGGCTGAGCTGGCTGGCAAGGTCGGAGGATCCCGCAAAGCTCAGGGTCACGTTCGTTCCCGGGTTTTCCGCTTCGAACGTGCGGGCGAGGTCAGTGAAGGACTGCTTCAGTGAGGCAGCCGCAAAAACGGTGATGGTGCCGCCGGGCTTGGTATCGGCACTGTTTCCCGCGCCGACATGCTGGCCGCCGGTACCGCCTGCGGCACAGCCGGAGAGGACGGCCAGCAGCAGGATTGCCGGCAGGACGGCAATCCGAAGGACGTGCGCGCGGAACCTTGGCCCCGCAGACCGGACCGACGCCTGGGTCATGCCGTGGCCTTTCCTTTCGGGGATTCGATGATGACCGTTGTTGCCTTTACAACGGCGGTGGCCACCGCGCCCGGTTCGAGGCCCAGGTCGCGGACCGCCTCGCTGCTCATCAGCGACACCACACGGAACGGGCCGCACTGCAGTTCCACCTGTGCCATCACCTTGTCCGTGATCACGTTTGTCACCAGCCCCACGAAGCGGTTGCGCGCGGAACTACTGCCGCTTTTCGGGTCGTCGGGCAGCTGGGCCAGCTTCTGCGCATGGGCCGCCAGCTCCAGCCCGTCAACCACCAGCCGGCCCGAGCTGTCCCGGAGCGGCGTAAGGGTTCCATTCTCGGTCCAACGGCGGACGGTATCGTCACTGACGCCCAGGAAACGGGCGGCTTCGGAAACGCGAATAAGGGACATTTGCCGATTCTAGTCCGCAGATGCGGAATCAGGAACCGCATAGAGACGCACAGACGGACCTACGCCCACCTATGCGGGTTGAGGCTCCCGGGAAGGACCTCAGCACTAGACTCCTTCCATGGCCATCTACATCGACCCGCCGCTCTGGCCTGCCCACGGAACCCACTTTTCCCATCTGGTCTCGGATGCTTCTCTGGACGAGCTGCATGCCTTCGCGGCTGACGCCGGGATCCCGGAGCGGGCGTTCGACGGCGACCACTACGACGTACCGGAACGGCGCTTCGACGAGCTGGTGGCAGCCGGCGCGGTGTCAGTGGAAGCCAGGGTGCTGGTCCGCAAACTCATTGGAAGCGGACTCCGGATCCCGGCACGCCGGCGGAACAAGGCACTGAAAGTCCCGCTGCTGAACCGCTGGGAGGCCATCATGCCCGGCCGCGACGCACTGTTCCTGGATCTGCTGGACCGGTGGAGCGAACCGCAGCGGCATTACCACGGCTGCACCCACCTGCTCTCCGTACTGGAGGCGCTCGACCTGCTCACCGAGCCGGAAGAGGCGCCACGCACCGTGCTGCTGGCGGCCTGGTTCCACGACGCCGTGTACCGGGGCAGCGCCGGCCAGGATGAGGAGGAATCCGCGCGGCTCGCCGAGGAACGCCTTACCCACGCCGGCCTGCCCGAGGCAGAGGTGGCGGAAACGGCGCGGCTGGTCCGGCTGACCTCGGACCACCGGCCGGAACCGGGCGACGACGACGGCGCCCTCCTCTGCGACGCCGACCTTTCCATCCTCGGCGGCGAACCGGAGGAGTACGCCCGCTACGTGGCCGCCGTCCGGAAAGATTACGCGCACATCGGCGACGCCGACTTCGCAGCCGGCAGGGCCGCCGTCGTGCGCCAACTGCTGGAACTGGACCCGCTTTTCCACCACCAGCGCGCCCGGGACCTGTGGCTGGACGCCGCACACCGCAACCTGGAAAGCGAGCTGACGTGAACGGGCCCGGCTCCAGCCCACGACACGCCTACTCCGCCAACGCGGCCCACCGGCAGCTCCCGTTCGCGGTAAGGCTGGACTGGGGGCTCGCCGGGGCCCTGACGGTGGCACCCGGGGCGGACATCGCGATGGTGGTGGACGTGCTGTCCTTCACCACCTGCGTCAGCGTGGCACTGGACCGTGGCATCGAGGTGTTCCCCTACCGGTGGCAAGACACCAGCGCCGAGGACTTCGCGGCCCACCACCAGGCACAGTTGGCCGGCCCCCGCAGCGGCGGTGGCCTCAGCCTGTCCCCCGCAAGCCTCCGCAGTGCGGGATTGCCGGAACGGGTGGTCCTGCCGTCCCCCAACGGTTCTGAGCTGTGCCACGCGCTGGCAGGGGAAGTGCCCCTGGTGGCCGCAGTTTGCCTGCGGAACGCGGCGGCCACGGCGGACTGGGTTTCCGCCAACCTCCCGGAGGACGCGGTGGTGGCCTTGGTTGCGGCCGGTGAACGCTGGCCGGACGGCACCCTCCGGCCTGCCGTGGAGGACCAGATCGGGGCCGGTGCGTTCATCGCCGGGCTGGCAGCTGCCGGCAAGGGCGGCTATGAGGCCGGGGACGGCAGGCACGGGTATGCACCGGAGGCCGTGGCGGCCATGGCTGTGTATGAATCGGCCGAGCCGCGCCTGCGGGAAATGCTGCAGCAGTGCTCCAGCGGCCGGGAACTGTCCGGGGCGGGCTACGCGGGGGACGTGGACATCGCCGCTGAGCTGGATCAGAGCGACTCGGTGGCGATCCTGCGCGACGGGGCCTTCCGGCCGCTTTGACGGAAGGGCGGTTCCTAGCGGTACGTCCTGACGGTATAGCTGCTCACAAAGGGCGTACTGGTGGGCACGATCTGCTTGCCCAGCGGCATCAGGGACACCGGGATGAGCTTCAGGTTGGCGATGGCCAGCGGAATTCCGACGATGGTCATGGCCATGGCGAACGCCGTAACCACGTGCCCGATCGCGATCCAGATTCCGGCCACCACCAGCCAGATCACGTTGCCCAGCAGGGAGAAGACACCGGTGCCGCCGGGCTTGTCCACCACCATCCGGCCAAAGGGCCACAGGGTGTAGGCGGCGATCCGGAACGAGGCAATGCCCCACGGGATGGTGACGATCAGCAGGCAGCAGACCACGCCGGCGAGGAAATAGCCCAGGGCCAGCCACAGGCCGCCGAAAACCAGCCAAATGATGTTCAGAAGTGTCTTCATGCACCCATTGTGCCCCCAGCCCTCTGACAAAAAGGTGGGGGACTCCCCTGATCCTGCCCTGATACTGATCCATGCCACCTTACGGGGGCGGGCGTGCCCGCTACACCCCGCGGCTGCGGGCAGGTCCGCTAAACCGTGGCAGCGGCCTTGGCAGCCTGCACGAACGCGCGGACCTTGGCCAGATCCTTCACACCGCGGGACGCTTCCACACCGGAGGAGACGTCCACGCCCCAGGCATGTGCTGCCGTTGATGCCTGACCCACATTGGCCGGTTCGAGGCCGCCGGCGAGCAGCCAGCTGCGGCCCTGCAGCACCGGAAGGGCTGCCACGGAGGCGTAGTCCCAGGACTCACCGGAACCTGGCACGGCGGCATCAATGAGGAGCATGTCCTCACCCCAGTCTTCGAGCTCATCCGGGCCGGCATCCAGGGTGATGGCCCTGACCAGCTTCATGCCGGCGTCGTGCACTGTTGCCACGTCCGCGCGCGACCGGGCACCGTGCAGCTGGATCCATTCCAGCCCGGCGGCCCGTGCAATGGCAATGGCGTCGGCCACGGGCTCGTCGCGGAAGACTCCGATCGGGGTGACCCGCTCCGGAACCCCGGCCAGCAGGGAGGCCGCCTGTGACGGCGTGACAACCCGGGGGCTGGCGGTGAGAACGAACCCCACAGCGTCAGCGCCGGCGTCCACTGCTTCGCGGACCGATTCGGGCGTGCTGAGACCACACACTTTGACGAACATTCCCGGGCTCCTTCAGGCTGTTTTCGTGTTGACCCCCCGGAGGAGAGTAGCAGGGACGGGACGCAACTGCGACGAGCGGGCCTGGTGGGGAACTAGGCTGGGCTGATGCAGATCATCCGCTTCGCAGAGCTTAGGGCCGAACCATGGCGCAACGGCGGCGGGGTGACCAGGGAAATCGCACGCCAGGGCTCGGAAGACGGCGGCTTTGATTGGCGGGTCAGCATCGCGGACGTGGCCAAGGCAGGGGACTTTTCGGCGTTCCTCGGCATGGAGCGCGTCCTGACCGTGATCGACGGGGAGCTGCTGCTGCTCACCGTAGACGGCGCCGAGCACCCCCTGGAGAAATACCGCCCGTACAGGTTCGACGGCGGCGCGGCCACAACGGCCAAGCTGCCCACCGGGGACATCCGGGACCTGAACGTCATTACCCGCACGGCTGCCTACAGGGGTTACACCTCCATCATCGAGCTGTCCAAAAAGCGCGCCCACCCCGTGTTTGAGGGGCAGTTCGGCGTCCTGCTGCAGGGGCAGGCGAAAGCAAGCCAGGGCGGCGGGGAGCCGGTGGTGCTGGGCCGCTATGACGCCGTGATGGGCTCCGACGCCGACTCCCCGGAGATTCTGGGCCGCGGCTTCCTGGCAGTGGTGTCCATCGACCCGATGGATCCTGCGGCCTAAGCAGCAGTGCAGGTGGTGGGGTCGCGCACCACTGCTGGCCCGCCGCCGTCGTGCGTTGCTACGCTGGGAACCAAGGCTCGGCACCCGAGCCTCCGGACGACGGTTCAGTACCCGGCACGCGACAAGACTGGCCAAAGGATCTGTCATGTCGTGGATCATCCTCATTCTCTCCGGCGCGCTTGAGGCCGTTTGGGCAGCAGCGCTGCACCGGGCCGCCCAGGTTTCCGGGCGCCGCCGCCTCGCCCCCGCCGCCCTGTTCCTCGCGGCCGTCGCTGCGAGCACCGGCGGCCTTGCCGTGGCCATGCAGACCATACCAACCGGCACCGCCTACGCCGTGTGGGTGGGTGTGGGCGTGGTCCTCACCTCCGCCTATGCCATGGCCACCAGGGTGGAACGCCCGACGGCGGCGCGCCTGCTGCTGCTGTCCGGCATCGCCGCGTGCGTGGTCGGCCTGAAGGTGGTGGCGTGATGCTGCAGCGCACCCTTCCGTGGCTGGTGCTTCTGGCGTCGGCCGTCCTCGAGGCAGTCTGGGCGACGGCCCTTGGCCTGTCCGAAGGCTTCGGCAAGCCCCTGCCCACCGTGGTCTTCGCTGTCACTGCGACCCTGAGCATGCTGGGCCTGGGCATGGCGATCCGCAGCATTCCGCTGGGCACCGCCTACGCCATCTGGGTGGGCATCGGCGCGGCACTGACGGTCAGCTGGGCGATGGCCACCGGGGTGGAACCGTTCAGTGTGGTGAAGCTGCTGTTCATCGCCGGCATCGTGGGCTGCGCCGCCGGCCTGAAGGCACTGCCGGCAAAGGACGCGGCGCATGGAAAGGACACACCCGCAGAGCCGGCCCGGCAGTGACTAGGCTTTTGCCATGGACTCCCCCGAGATCGCCCAGGCCGTCGACGCGCTGCGGCGCAGAATGGTTCCAGGCACGCGGACCATCCTGGGCATTGCCGGGGCGCCGGGGTCCGGCAAGTCCACCTTCGCCGCCTGGCTGCAGGAGCAGTTCAGCCCGGAAAGCTCCGTTGTGGTGCCGATGGACGGCTTCCACCTGGGCAACGCGATCATTGAGGGAACGCCGCTCAGGGAGCGGAAAGGGGCCATCGACACGTTCGACGGCGGCGGGTACCTTTCGCTGCTGCGCCGCCTGGTGCGGCGGGACGAGGCAGTGGTGTACGCGCCGGAGTTCCGCCGCACCATTGATGAGCCCGTAGCCGCCTCCATTGCCGTCCCCGCCGACATCCCGCTGGTGATCACCGAAGGCAACTACCTGCTGGCGGACCTGGAGCCCTGGAAAGAGGTGCGGGCCCAGCTGGACGAGGTGTGGTTCCTGGAGACCCCGCCCGAACTCCGGCTGCAGCGGCTGGTGGACCGGCACGTGTCGTTCGGAATGGAGCGGGCGGCCGCCCTTGCCTGGGCCACCGGGCCCGACGAAGCCAATGCCCGGCTGATCCAGGCCACCCGCCCGGCCGCCGACCGCGTCATACCCTGGCTGTAACGTCATCATCAGGAAACGAACAGGAGCACCCATGGCTAACGTCCCCACCAATCCCGTCAACCCTGTCCCGCTCGGCGACGGCCTGGCCGTCAGCCCCCTCGGCTTCGGCGGCATGGCCCTCACCCCGGTGTACGGCGAGGTGGACCCCGCCGAGGCGCTGCGGACGCTGCACCACGCCGTCGACGCCGGCGTCAGTTTCATCGACACCGCGGACATCTATGGCGGCGGCAGCAATGAAGAACTCATATCCCAGCTGCTCAAGGACCGGCGGGACGAGGTCCAGCTCGCCACCAAGTTCGCCCTGGTGGGCACACCCACTGACGGCTACACGGACATCCGCGGTGATGCTGAATACGTGCACCAGGCCGTGGAGCGGAGCCTGCAGCGGCTGGGCACGGACGTGATCGACCTTTACTACATGCACCGCCGGGACGTGCGTGTCCCCATCGAGGAGACCGTGGGCGCCATGGCCGAGCTGGTGAAGCAGGGCAAGGTCAGGCACCTGGGCCTGTCCGAAGTGACGGCACAGGAACTGCGGGATGCGTCGGCAATCCACCCCATCGCCGCGGTCCAAAGCGAGTGGTCCATCTGGAGCCGCGACGTGGAACGCAACGTGGTTCCCGCCGGAGCCGCCCTGGGCGTCGGCTTCGTCCCCTACTCTCCCCTGGGCCGCGGCTTCCTTACCGGAACCGTTGATACCTCGAGCCTGGGTGCCAAGGACTTCCGCCGGAGCATCCCACGCTTCGCCCCCGATGCAGCAAGCGCCAACCAGGCGGTGGTGGACGCAGTGCGCTCCGTGGCAGACCAGCTGCAGGCCACGCCCGCGCAGGTGGCCCTGGCATGGCTGCTGGCACAAGGCAAGCGGCTGGGCCTGCCGGTGGTCCCGATCCCCGGTACCCGCAAAGCCGCACGTATCGACGAAAACCTCGGTGCGCTGTCCCTGGACCTCACCCCGGCGCACCTGGAGGTGCTGGACTCGGCCTCGGACGCCGTCGTCGGCTCCCGTTCCGCGGACCCCAAGTGGGTGTCCGAGGGCCGGGAATAGCAGTCCCTTCCACCGCCAATCCTGACCGACCCCAAGGAGCCCCATGCCTGCCATCGTCCACTTCGAAGTCCGGTTCAACCCCGACTACCGCGCTGACGCCGCCAAGTACCTGTCCGAAACCCTTGCCGCCACCCGTGCCTGGCCCGGCAACCTGGGCATCGAAGCACTGGTGGACGACGCCGATCCCTGCCACTTCCTGGTGGTGGAGACCTGGGCCACCACCCAGGACCATGACGACTACGCAGCGTGGCGTCAGACGCCGGAGGGCAAGAGCGCGCTGCACGAGGTACTTGCAGGGCCGCCGTCCAAGCAGGTCTATTCGGAAACGCTGCCGCTCGACCTGCAGCCGTCCCTGGACTGAGCCCATGGAGTCACTTCTCTACGACCTGCCGGCCCTCACCATCCGCAGCATCTCGGTCAGCGGGATGGACAACAACGTGTACCTGCTGACGGCAAAGGCCAGCGGGGCACAGCTGCTGATTGACGCCGCCGACGACCTGCCCGCCATCCAGCAGCTGCTGGCCGACGGGGCCGCGGACACGTCCGCAGCTCCGCGGCTGGCCCTGATCGCCACCACGCACCAGCACTGGGACCACGTCCGGGCGCTGGAGGAACTGGTGGCGGCTACGGGGGCGCGGACAGCTGCAGGGGCGGACGACGCCGATGCGTTGCCGGTTCCCGTGGACGTCCGGCTCAGCCATGGCGACGTCGGCAACTTCGATGGTTTTGATGTGACCGCACTGCACCTGCGGGGACATACGCCTGGCTCCATCGCTTTTGTGTACCAGGATCCGGAAGGGCGGGCGCACATCTTTTCCGGTGACTCGCTGTTCCCGGGCGGGGTGGGCAACACGCAGAAGGACCCTGAACGGTTCAACCAGCTTCTGTCCGACGTCACGGAGCGGCTGTTCGGCGCCTACCCGGACTCCGCCGTCGTCCATCCCGGGCATGGCAAGCCAACCACCTTGGGTGCCGAGCGGCCGCACCTGGAAGAGTGGCGCGCCAGGGGCTGGTAACGCTCAACCAGCTGCCACCAGCTCCCACAAGGAAGGTTCCGGGAACGTATGAAGGACATTGCCGTAGGCGTCGAACCCCAAGACATCGGGCAGCTGGACCAGAGGAGCGCCGCCGAAGCGGCCCGGCATCGCCGGCGCGGCGTGCTTGTGGGCACGCTGGCCACGGCCGGGATAGCCATCGCGGTCCTCACCTGGGCCAAGTGGTATCCCTACGCCTTCAAGATCCCGGTGGTGGCCGACAGCCACTCGCTGGGAAACTCCGTCCTGTCCGGCAAGGCAAGCGCGCCGCCGTCCCCGTCGTGGACTTCGACCGTCGAGTACAGCCTCGCCTACATGGGGTCAATCTGGCAGGCGCTCGTGGCAGGCCTGCTCGTGGCCGCGGCGGTGGAGGCGTTTCTTCCAGCCAGCCGGCTGCTCGCACTTTTCCAGGCAAGGCGTGGCCCGGCCGTGAGCACGGTCTCCGGCGGGCTCCTGTCGATGTCGTCGATGATGTGCACGTGCTGCGCGGCACCTGTCGCCTTGAACATCCGCCGCAGAGGGGTTCCCGTAAGCTCCGCGCTGGCGTACTGGCTGGGCAACCCGGTGCTCAATCCGGCAGCACTGGCATTCATGGCCTTCGTGCTCCCCTGGCAGTTCGTCGCCGTCCGCGTCGGCACGGGCGTGATCCTCGTCTTTGGCATCACGCTGCTTGTTGGCCGCCTGGCGGGCGGGACCAGCGTCGCCGAGCCGGAGGACGAACCCGCCGACGCCGGAACAGCCGCCGACGCGGTGGGCAGGTTCGCCAAAGCCTTGGTCGGGTTGGCGGTGCGCCTCCTGCCGGAGTACGCGGTGGTGGTGATGCTTCTTGGCGGCTTCCGTGGCTTACTGTTCCCGGACGCCGGCACGCTCGCATCGTGGGGCGTTCTCGCAGCCGTCCTGCTCGCCGTCGTCGGAACCCTGTTCGTGATCCCGACGGCGGCGGAAATCCCCATCATCGGTGCCTTGATGGCTGCCGGCGTTGGAATGGGACCCCTGGGGGCGCTGGTGCTGACCCTGCCGGCCCTGAGCCTGCCCTCGATGCTCATGGTCCGCGCGGCCTTTCCCGGCCGGGTCATCGTAGCCACGGGGCTCGCCGTCATGGGCATGGGTCTGGTGGGCGCGCTCGCCATGACCGCACTGACCTGATCAACCGGCACCCGCGGCCTCTGATCCCGGCTGCCAAGTCCCCGTTAAAAGCATCGAGTGCTCCGCAGTTGTCGTTCAGAACCTGGCGGATTCATATGGTCATTGCAACAGGGCCATTTGAAGGGGTGTTGCGGTGCCAGCGGGATATGTTTTTGGGAATGAGATCCGGGACGGTTTCTTTGCTTTGCTGCGGCAAGGAGCCTCAATCCAAGAGGCGTGCCGCGTGTCGGGGTTGTGGTCCTCAACGGTGCGGCATTGGGTCCGGAAGATGGGCCCTGTGGAGATGTCCAAGGGCAATCGTGGAGGGCCGGCAGGGGCGCCGTTTCCGGATGGCGCCCCTGGCTCGGGCAGGTTAAGTCTGTCGGAACGGGCGGTGATCATGGTGCGCCTGCGAGATGGCTGGTCCTACGCGGCGATCGGCAGGGAACTGGGCCGGGACCGGTCAGTGATCTGGCGCGAGGCCAGGCGGAACTGCTGCGATGACGGAACCTACCAGTCCGACGTCGCACAGCTAAAGGCAGGTCAGAACGCCCGCCGGCCCAGGGAACACAAACTCGCCCATAAACCGCTGGCCCGCTTCGTGGAGTCCGCCATGGACGAGGGCTGGTCCCCGCAGCTGTGCTCGCTGGTCCTGGCCGGTGCTTTCCCGGACGATAAGAGGATGCAGATCAGCCACGAGACGATCTATCAGGCCATCTACGTCCAGGGCCGCGGTCATGTCCGCCAGGACCTGTACCGGCAGCTGAGCACCGGCCGGGCCAAACGGGTCACTGACGGAAAGGGCCGGGGCCGGAACAACAGCCCGTTCAAGGACGCCCTGAAGATCTCCGAACGCCCTGCTGAAACCGCGGACCGGGCCGTTCCCGGACACTGGGAATGCGACCTGATCCTCGGCTCAGTGGCCAGCAACTCAGCGATCGGGACCTGCGTTGAACGCTCCACCCGGTACACCATGCTGCTGCACCTGCCCAACGGCCACAGCGCAGACGAGGTCGCCAAGGCCATGATCACCGCGTTCGCCGCACTGCCTGCGGACCTGCGCAAAACCCTTACCTATGACCGCGGCGTTGAGATGGCCCGCTACGCCCAAATCCAGATCGCGATCGACACGGACATCTACTTCTGCGACCCGCACTCACCCTGGCAACGCGGAACCAACGAGAACACCAACCGGCTCCTGCGGCACTGGTTCGCCAAAAGCACCGACCTGTCCATCCACACCGCCCAGGACATCAAACGAGTTCAGGACAGCCTCAACAACCGGCCACGCCCCACCCTCGGCCTCGCAACACCCAAGCAGAAATTCAACGAACTCCTCCTCGCCGCAGCAGCCTAACCGTTGCAACGACCACTTGACTTTCCACCTCCTAAACGACAGTTGCGGAGCACTCGATGGGCTAGGCGTTGCTAGCGGCCGCGGCGCTCATTGGACGCCGGTGCGGACGCGCGGCGGGGGCCGCTGCGGGCCGGACGGCCTGAACCGCCGTTGCCTGAGCTGCCGCTGCCCGAGCCGTAGGAACCGCCTGAGGTTCCGCCGGTGTTGGAAGACCAGACGGCTTTGCTGCCACCGCTTGCCGCTGCGCGCTGTCCGGTGGCCGGGCGCCCGCTGCGCTGGCCACCGCCGGACGCCGGGCGTCCGCCCGAGGCGGGACGGCCGGTGCCGCCGCGGGGAGCGGCGCTGCGGGTGATGCGGGAATCGCCGCGGCCCTCTGCTGCACGTCCGTCCGATCCGCGGCCGGCCGATGAGCGGCCACCTGCTGCGGGGACGTCGTTGCGGTGGGTGCCGGCAGCGGTGCCGCGGCCGCGGGCATTGCGCCGCGCAGCTGCTGCTGCCACTGCGCGGTCCTCGTTCTGCTCCGCGTTGCGGTCAAATGCTGCGCGGGCTTCGGTGCGGCCCTCGAAGGCAACGGCGCGGCGCTCGGCGCGGGGTACGTCCGTCCGAACTGCCTCGGCTGCAACCTTGCCGCGTCCGCCACGGCCGCCGCGTCCACCGGCGGTGGGTGCAGCCTGGCGGCGTGCGCGCTTGCGCTCCGCGTTGGCGCCGGTGGAGGTGCCGCCGCCCTGTTTGGGGGCCTTCGCTGCCAGCAGTGCGGCGCGGGTGCGGGGGTCGACCTTCTCGGCGATGCTACCAACGAGCTCCGCCACGATGGGCGAGCTGGCCGTGACGCGTTCAAAGCTGACGTCCACGCCGGCGGCCTTCATGAGCTTCTTCACGTCGGTCTGCTGCTCGGGCAGGGTCAGCGTGACCACGGTGCCGTCGGAACCGGCACGCGCGGTGCGGCCTGAACGGTGCAGGTACGCCTTGTGCTCGGTGGGCGGATCCACGTGGATGACCAGTTCGACGTCGTCAACGTGCACACCGCGGGCTGCGACGTCGGTGGCCACCAGGACGCGGACGTCGCCGTTGGAGAACTCAGCCAGGTTGCGGTCACGGGCGTTCTGCGACAGGTTGCCCTGCAGGTCGACGGCGGGGATCCCGGCGTCGGTCAGGGTCTTGGCCAGCTTGCGGGCGTGGTGCTTGGTCCGCATGAAGAGGACGCGGCGGCCGGCGCCGGAGGCGAGCTCCACGATCAGCTGCTTCTTGACGGTCTGGTCGTTGACCACCAGGACGTGGTGCTCCATGGTGGTCACCGCGGCCTGCGGATCGTCCACGGAATGGGTCAGCGGGTTGGACAGGTAGCGCTGGACGATCTTGTCCACGCCGTTGTCCAGGGTGGCGGAGAAGAGCAGCCGCTGGCCCTGGCTGGGCGTCATGTCCATGAGCTTCTTCACGACGGGCAGGAAGCCGAGGTCTGCCATGTGGTCGGCCTCGTCCAGGACGGTGATTTCCACGGCCTCGAGGGTGAGGATGCGCTGGCGGATCAGGTCCTCCAGGCGGCCGGGGCAGGCGATGACGATATCGACGCCGGCGCGCAGCGCCTTTTCCTGCCGTGCCTGGGAGATGCCGCCGTAGATCACGGTGGTGTTCAGGCCCGCGGCCTTGGCCAGCGGCTCGATGGTGGCGTTGATCTGGGTTGCCAGTTCACGGGTGGGTGCCAGGACCAGGCCCATGGGGCGGCCGGGCTTGCGGAAGTGCTTGGCTTCCCGCTCAGCGAGTCTTGCTACAAGCGGGATAGCGAAAGCGATGGTTTTACCGGATCCGGTCCGGCCGCGGCCCAGGACGTCACGTCCGGACAGCGTGTCCGGAAGGGTCTTGACCTGGATGGGGAACGGTTCAACGATTCCCTGCGCGGAAAGGGTGTCTGCAAGGGCCTTGGGAGTACCGAGGGCAGCAAAAGTAGTCATGTAGTTTTTTACGGTCTTTCTGGCGGTATCCGGGCGGATATCGGCCCCCGATGCCGGTTGGACCAGGGGTTTCGCCGAAGAAAAGTCAGGTGATCAAACCGGGCGCTGTAAATAAGGACAGCCGGCCGGGACCAAATGGAACGCGTTCATCGACGCAGGATGTGCCTCTCACATGAAGAAAGCCCACTCCCCGGAAAGGATCTCCAGACGCGGAGCAGGCGGCATCACTGCACATCAAGTTCCATCAGTCTAGCATCCCGCCGCCCGGTTCCCGTGCCCGGCGTTGCCATCAGGGGCCGGGAGGGGCAGGGTTGACGCATGAACGAACACCCCGAGCAGCACCAGGACACGCACCAGCAGGACGCACACGGGCACCAGCCGCAGGGGTACGAAGCGCACGGTAATCATGCGCACGACGGCGGCGGCCCGCCGGAGGCGGCCGGCGGCGGAATGGATGCCGCTTCAGTGTGGGACGAACGCTACCGCACCAAGGCCCGGCTCTGGAGCGGCAAGCCGAACCCGCAACTGGTCCGTGAAGCCGGCGGCCTGCGCCCGGGGAAGGCTCTGGAACTGGGCTGCGGCGAAGGCGCCGACGCCATCTGGCTTGCCCAGCAGGGGTGGTCCGTGACCGCCGTCGACGTTTCCGCCGTGGCCCTGGAACGGGCGCACTCGCACGAGCTGGCGGAGCTGGCACGGGAAAGCGTCCACGCGTCCAACGGGGAGGTGGGGAGCCGGATCAGCTGGCAGCTGGCAGACCTGACGCAATGGCAGCCGGAGGCTTCCTACGACCTGGTGACATCGCAGTTCCTGCACTCCCAGGAGCTCGACTGGCGGGTTCCCCTGCGGACCGCGGCCTCAGCGGTGAAGCCGGGCGGAACCTTACTGGTGGTGGGCCACCACCCGGACCGGCTGCCGCCATGGGGCAACGACCACCACAAGCACCGGGACATGTTCTACACAGCGGACGACCTGGTGCGGGAACTGGGGCTTGGCGGTCCGGAGTGGCAGCTTGAAGTCCTCACCAGCCGGGAGCGTCCGGTGACCGGACCCGAAGGGCAGGAAACAACCATCGCCGACGTCGTGGTGCGCGCCACCCGCCTCGCCTGACCGTCAGGTGCTGGGGCGGTCGGTGACGCGCGGCGCCGCCAGCGCCGCGGCGACGCCGATGACCGCGGTGAAGGCGAAGACACCCGCAAAGGAGTGGACCGCCGTCGTGAATGCTGCGAAGACAATACCGGTCGTGGCCAGCGAAAGCGCGCCGCCAAGGGAGTCGGAGATGGACATGGCGGAGCTGTTGAAGCCTTCGTTCTCCTTAGTGGACAGTGCCAGGGTCATCACGCTCAGGCGCGGGTAGAGCAGGCCCATGCCGCCGCCGGCCAGGACCCACCCCGCAATGGCGACGGCCGGCGGCCAGTGCAGCGCCGCGGTGGCCAGCGCCAGGAGCACCGCAGCCAGGACCATCAGCGAGCCGGCCTGGACCGCACTTTGGTGCGGCAGCCGGGAACCGAGCCGGCCCTGCACCGCCGCAGCACCGGCCCAGGCCAGTGCACCTCCCGTGAGGGTCAGGCCCGCGAGGGTGGGCGGGAACGCGTACTGGTCGATCAGCAGATAGGGAAGGTAGACCTCCGCACCGAAGAACGACGCCGAGGCAAGGCCGCGTGCCAGGATCACGCTGGGCAGCCCCCGCCGGGCAGCCAGGGTACCGCGGGGCACCAGGGGCCGGACGGCCACCAGGGCAAGGACGACGGCGGCGGAGGCCAGGAGTGCCGTGGCGGCGGGAAATGCCGGGATGCTGACGTCGGCCGAGAGGTTGAGGGCCAGCACCGCTATCGCCGCCAGTGCCGCCCATCCCAGCCGGCCCAACGCCCACGGCGGCACCGGTTGGGGTGACTGGCCCGGGTCTTTTGCGTGGCCTGGGTCTTTCGGCCGTCCGGCCTCGTGGGACTGGCCGTTTCCTTCGCGCTCCTCCAGGCCTGCGTGCTCATCCAGGCCACGCAGCACCGGCACGATCATCGCCAGCGCGGGGATGACCAGGACCACCACGCCCAGGAACACCCAGTGCCAGCTGAAAACCTGGGCCACCACGCCGGCGGCGAAAGGCCCTACGAGGGAGGGGACTACCCAGGCGGCCGAGAATGCGGCGAAGATCCGGGGGTGCAGCGTGCCGGGGAAGAACCGGGCCACGAGCACGTAGAGCGCGACCGTGAGGGCGCCGCCGCCGAGGCCCTGGACCAGGCGGCCCGCGACGAGCATAGGCATGGACACCGACGTGCCCGCGATCAGCAGGCCCAGCACGAACAGCGCCACGGAGGCATACAGCGGCATGGCAGGCCCGCGCCGGTCGGACCAGTTGCCGGCTCCCACCATGCCGATTACGCCCGTTGCCAGCGGCCCGGCGAAGGCCAGTGCGTACAGGCTTCCGCCGTTCAGCTCCCTGCTGACCACGGGCATGATGGTGGTAACGGCCAGGGACTCGAAGGCAACCAGGAACACCAGGGCGCACGTACCGACCGTTACCCAGAGGTACGGGGCCCGGAAGATTCCGCTGGCGGTACGGGGGCCCGAGAGCGTGGAATCCTGCACGGCAGTTCCTATCCCACGTAGCGGTTCCGGCCGGAGCGGTAGCCGAAGACCGCCGCGAGCAGGCCCACCACCATGAACAGGATGCCGGCAGGGACGAAGGACCCCGTGGCCTGGTGCAGCTGGCCGACCATGAGCGTCCCCGTGGAGCCCACCCCGTAGCCGACCCCCTGCATCATGCCCGAAAGGTGGGCAGCGGTGTGCCCGTCGCGTGTGCGGAGCATGATCAGGGTCAGCGCGGCGGCGGTCAGGCTTCCCTGCCCCAGCCCCAGCAGTCCGGCCCACACCCAAATGAGGTCCAGCGGTCCCAGGATGCTCAGCACGAATCCGCCGCCGGTCATCAGCGCCACCACGGTGTTGATGGCGCGCTGGTCCCGGAACCTTGCAGCCAGGGCGGGGGCGAACAGCGAGCCAAGCATCTGCAGGACAATGCACACGGCGACGATCAGTCCGGCGGTGGCGCCGTCCACGCCCCTCTCACGGAGGATGGGCGCCAGCCATGCGAAACCGCTGAAGGACATCATGGCCTGCAGCACCATAAAGATGGTCACCTGCCAGGCGACCGATGAGCGCCACACGTTCACACCATCCCTGACCGCCTGGTGCCTGACAGTCCCCTGCCGCAGTGCCACGGGCAGGAACAACAGAAGGACGACGGCGGCGGGCACGGCCCAGACCCACAGTGCCTTGGTCCATTCCCCCGTCGCCGTGTAGACCGGGTAGGTGAACCCGGCTCCCAGCGCGGCGGAGGCACAGATGGCGGTGGTGTAGAGCCCGCCCATGAGCCCCAGCCGGTGCGGGAAGTCGCGCTTCACCAGGCCGGGGAGCAGCACGTTGCACAGCGCGATCGCCGCGCCGCAGGCCGCCGTGCCGACCAGGAGGGCCGGCAGGTGTCCGCTGCCTGCCAGACCGGCCCCGGTGTCCACCGGCCGCAGCAGCAGCCCTGCGGTCAGCAAGGCCATGGCGCCCAGCAGCACCCGCTCGGCCCCGAACCGGCGTGCCAGGACCGGGGCGAGCGGCGCAAATACGCCGAGCAGTGTCACGGGAACCGTGGTCAGCACCACCACGGACCAGCCGGGCAGCGCCGCCTGGGAGGTCACCTCCGGAAGGACTGCGGAGAGGCTGGAAAAGACGCTTCTCAGGTTCAGTCCGATCAGGACCAGGCACACGCCCAGGTAGGCCAGGGCGCGCCGGCTGCCCACCCGGGTGGGCTCCGGCGCCGGAAGTTCATCGATTTCTGCATCCACCAGGGTACTGAGCTCCACCAGGCTGCTGCCCGCCCTGGCCCGGCCCTGCGGTTCCCCGGAGTCAGCCCGTCGCTGCTGCATGCCCACTTCGGCATTCGTTGCGTCAGTCATCCGCCCATTCTTGCAGGCGGGCGGCGGTGTGGAGTTATCCACATACGGGCCCGCGCTCCTTCCGGCGCGCGTGCCCGGATTCATACGTTGTAACCAGCCGCGGCCACGCACCTGGCCGCACCAACCAACGGGAGCACCATGGAAACCACACCGCCACCAGAACCCCGCCCCGCACAGCTGGAAAGCGCACGGCGGGAGAGCCGGCCGCCGGACAGCGGACTGCGGGAAAACACATCGCTGGAACCCGTACCGCTGGACGGGGTGGGGCCGCCTCCCGTCCAGGGCGGCCCGGACCAGCCGCAGCCGGGTGCACCCAAACGTAAAGGAGCTAACAGCCTGGTCCTGGCGATCATTGCCCCTGCAAGCATGATTCTCACCGCACCGGTTTCCATGTTCGCCATGTTGATGACGTATTCGGACGATGGCTCTTCCAGCAGGCGTTGGGTAACTCCCCTGGTGCTGTTCAGCCTTCCGCTCCTCTTTGCCTCGCTCGCCCTGCGGCTGGCAATCCCCGCCCTGAAGGGGTCGCCACCGGGATCGGGTGAACGGTCAGCCGCGGCCGTTGCGCTGTGTCTCAGCGGCTTGGTCTTCGCTTTGGCATTGGGTCCAGCGCTGGACAACTTGGGGCTGTTTTGACCGCGCACCGGATCTGAGTGGCGCCAAACTGCTGATTTGTGTGGTGCCAAGCTGGTGCACGACGGCTGCAAGCCGGCCCAGCACTGACCCATCTGCTCTTGCCACCCCGCCCCAGCCCTGACCCTGCTGCTCCTGGCACCCCGCCCCGGCGCTATTCTGGAAGGGATGAGCGAATCCCCTGAAAACCCCCAGCAGCCGCATGTCCCGCGGCCTGTCACGCCCGGAACCCAGGCCTCCTTCGGCACCTACGGCGGCCGCCCGGTCAGCTTCGTCCGCCGCGGCACCCGCCTGCAGGGCCGGCGGCAGGCTGCCTGGGCAGAGCACTCCGAGCGGTGGGCAGTTGACGTTCCACGGCACGTAGCCAACACCTCGGTCCACCCCGACTACACCTTCGACGCAGTTGCAGAATTTGGCCGCGAGGCCCCGCTCATCGTCGAGATCGGTTCCGGCCTTGGCGACGCCATCTGCCACGCGGCGGAACAGAACCCGGACACCAACTTCCTGGCGGTGGAGGTCTACACCCCGGGGCTGGCCAACACCATCATCAAAATCAACAGCCGGGGCCTGAACAATGTCCGCGTGGTGGAAGCCAACGCACCTGAAGTGCTGGCCACCATGCTCCCCGAAGGCTCGGTCAGCGAACTGTGGGTCTTCTTCCCGGACCCGTGGCACAAGTCGCGGCACCACAAGCGCCGGCTCATCCAGCCTGAGTTCGCCAGATTGGCGGCACGGGCCCTGAAACCGGGAGGCCTGTTCCGGATCGCCACCGACTGGTCCAACTATGCCGTCCACGTCCGGGACGTCATGGCTGCGTCGGCCGACTTCGAGAACCTGCACAACGGCGAGCGCCGCGGCCCCGAAAGCCCGCTGACACAGGTGTGGCAGTCGGGCGTTGAATCCGTGGTGGGCGGAGCACCCGTCCGCGAAGGACGCGCCCCCGTGAGCACCGAACATACCGGTCCTAATGAAGGCGTGGACGAAACTGGCGGCTGGGCTCCGCGCTTCGAGGGCCGGATCAGGACCAGTTTCGAGGCGAAGGCCCATGAAGCCGGCAGGCTGATCTTCGACCTGTGCTACCGCCGCCGCCAGGTACCAAAGGGTGAAGGCTGCTCAGCCCACGCTGATTGAGCCCACGATCTCCTTGAGCATGTCCAGCCGGGGTTCTGTCTCCGCGTTCAGGTAGGGCCAGATGACCACCACGCCCATGAAGCGCCCGCTCTCCCAGATACCTGCCGTGGCGGCCACCTTGGCCGGCCCGCCGTCGTCGTCATATCCCACCACCACGGCGTAGGCAGCCTTGCCGGGGAGGTTGAGCTCCCCCTCCGCCAGGAGGGTGCCGCCGCGTTCCTCAAGGTAGAAGCCTGCCATCAGGTGCGCCCAGCCGTTGGCCTGCGGGGCATCCCGCACGGACGTGTCGTCCTTGATGACGGTGACCAGGACGCCGTTCAGCAGCCCGTACTGTTCGCTGTTGGGCCCGGCGGTGGAGTCGTCCAGGACCTGGGTGTGCTCGGGAAAGTCTGCGGTGAAGCCCAGCGGGGATTCGATGTGCACTGACATTGGTTTCAGAGCCTCTCGAGCTTGGTGTCGTTGGGGACCTTATAGTACGTGGAGACGTTCGTGGTGGCCTGGTTTTCGGTCTTGACCTCCACCTCGCCCGCCTTCAGGTCGAAGCCTGCCTCGTTGGTAGCGGTGACAACGGTGTTGACCTGGACGGTGGCGGAGCCTGCCTCGTACAGCCGCGCCGCGTCACGGGCGGCGCCGGTGTCATTGCCCAGGGCAACGTTGCGCAGGTAGCTGTCGATGATGGGGCGGTTTTCCCGGGAGTAATCCACGTCGATCCTGACAGTGCCCTGGCTTCCGGCAGTGACGGTGGAATCGAATTTGGCGGCCTCGGTCTTCACACCGGAGGTGACGCCCTGCGCCACGGTCCCCTCCATGGACACCGAGACGGAGTCGATGTTGTTGCCCTTGTCCATGTTGACCTGCAGCCCGCCCTTGCCGGAGGCCTCGAAGACCCGGCCGTCAAGTTTGAGCTGGCCCTGCGCGGAGACCTCGCCGCTGGCCGTCGAGGTTCCGTCAGTCAGGTTGCGCTCGTAGGCGAGGTCCAGCTTCGCCCCGCCGGACGCCGTGCCGGCCTCGCCCTTTGCGTCGAGGGAGAACGTGCCTTTGGCCTTGTCAGCCTGTCCCATGGAACCGTTGTCCTTGGCAGCGTCATTGATGGTGTCCAGGACGTACCCGGGCGGATTGCCCGCCACATCCTTGATATCGCCGATGCTGTCCGGCGGCAGGTCGCGGTACATCTGTTCCCGGGCAGCCATCGCTTCCTCGACGCTGCCGAACGTGTACTCCCGGGATACCTCACCGGTCAGCGTGGCACCGGCGGTGCCGGTGGTGTCATTGACGCCCAGGCCCAGGTTTCCGTACACCTTCATGGTCGCGGACCCGTCCGCGTTCTCCACCACCTCGGTGCCTACCTCTGCACCGCCGTGGACCCAGGCGACACGCGCCTCGATGGAGGCCTTGCCCGTCTCCGAGTAGACCGGAATGTCCGCCTTGGCCAGTTCCTGCAGGTGCTGCTTGGCCAGCTGCTGTGCGGAGGCGGGGATGCCGCCGTCCATGCGCATTAGGTCCTCGGCAAAGGGGCCATCGCTGCCTTCGCCCTGGATGAGGTACTTGCGGTCGGCGTCGGACAGCCCGGCCCACCACTTTGCCTGCTCCTCCGGGGTGGCGTTGAGCATGCGGTCCAGCCCTGACGCCAGGTCCCGGCGGTGCTCCGCGAGCTCCCTGGCTGCTTCAGCCTTTTCCTGGAACCATTCCTTGGCCTGCGCGGCCAGGGTAGCCAGCCGGTTCCAACTGCTGCCGCCGGAGCCGCCGCTTCCGGCAGTGGAAGCCTTCTCCTGCTCATCGGCGTGCTTCATTAGGATTTTGGAGTTTTCCCGAAGGCTTGCCACCACTTTGTCCAGGCTGGGCCGGTGGCTGGCGCTCCACTCCTGGCGGAAGCGCTCGCTGTCCCGGCCCTTCCACGGCGCCGACTGGATCTGGCTCTGCAGTGAGCCGGCACGCGCTGCTCAGCAAGGACGCTGCCTGGTCCGCCGCCTTGGCCAGCGCCCGCAGCTGGCTGATGTCTGCGCCGTAAAAAGTCATGGTTCCCCCGGGAAAGAGTGCGGTTCGTGTCAATCGCTGGTCCTCATGGTTGCACAGGTAACGGAACCCCGCGATGGGGATCCCTCCCCATCACCACAGGTCCGTGAGCGAACTGTTCCGGACCCGGTTGGCGTGGCACGATTTCCCTTGTAAGAAGGGCACGCACACCAGCGCACTACCGCGCCTGCTCAAAGGAAAGACAATAAAAGAAGAAATCAAACAGGTGGTCGACAAGGCCGAGGACGTCACGAATTCCCGAGTCCTCGAGATCCTGGCCCGGTCCGGGTTTGCGGCCAGCGGCATCCTGCACCTGCTGGTGGGTGCCATTGCCGTCCGGCTGGCCGTGGGCGGTACGGGCAGCGCCGACTTCAGCGGTGCGGTGGCCGAGCTGGCGACCATGCCGGTGGGCCCCTTCCTGCTGTGGGGCAGCTTCGCCGCCTGCGCCGCGCTGTCACTCTGGCAGGCGGGCGATGCGATCTTCGACTTCAACCACCAGCCCACCAGGAAAAAGGTCAAGAACAAGGCCAAGCCCACGCTGCAGGCGATTGTGTATGCCATTCTGGCCCTGACCGTCTGGCACTTTGTTACGGGGACGGGGACAGGCGGGGACAACCGCAAGGCCACCAGCGACTTCACCATCGCCATGATGCAGGCCCCCGGTGGAGTGGCTCTGCTGGTCCTGATCGGCTTGGCCGTGGCAGTGACGGGCGTGGTGTACGGCATCCGGGGACCGAAGAAATCATTCGAAAAACAGCTGCGCATGCCGTCCCCCGGACCGGCCAGGACCGCAGTGACAGCCTTGGGTGTGGCGGGGTACGTGGCGAAGGGAACGGTGCTGCTGCTGGCTGGCCTGCTCATCGTCATCGCCACCATCAAGGAACATCCGGAGGACTCCACGGGCCTGGACGGCGGCCTGCGGGCACTCCGCGACCAGCCGATGGGCCCCTATCTCCTGGCGGCCGTGGGAGCCGGGCTGGTTTGCTACGGCGCGTACATGATCATGCGGGCCCGGCTGGCCAAAATGACCAAGTAACCGCGCGCCGCGTGGTTAGGTTGAAACATGCCCCAGGTACGTGCCGAGCGCCTAATCCGCATTGACCCGGAGACTGCGTTCGCCTTCTCGCAGACCACCGGTGAGTTCCGGCTCAAGTGGGATCCGTTCATTTCCGCTCAGGGTTTCCTCGATGGAGCACAGGCGCCAGGTAAGGGCGTCCGCACCCGTACCAGGTCGCGGCTTGGCCTGGCCATGGTGAGCCAGTACGTCTCCTACGCGCCGCCCCGGAACGTGGGCATGACGATGCTGTCCGGCCCGTGGTTCTTCACCAACTTCGGCGGCGGCTGGCGTTTCACGTCCGACGACGGCGGCACCCGGGCAGTCTGGAAGTACACCTTTTCCTGCCGTCCGGCCCTGCTCCGGCCCGTCATGGAGCGGATCGGCACCTGGCTGCTGGGGTATGAGATCGAACGGCGGATCGAGGCCTTCGCCCGCGCCTGCGAGGACGAGGCGCTGGTGGCGGAGTTCAGGGCACGCCGAGTTCAGGACACGGGGAAGCCGGGCCACTCCGCGGGCGCCTAGGGAACCGTAATCACCGCCACGGCATGCTGGGCACCGTCACGCAGCTCCACGCTCGAGATGCTCCCCAGCTGGATGGGCGTTGCCCCGGTGACCTTGACCTTTCCGCTGGGGGTGGCCGTCCAGGCACAGGCGCGGTCCTCCCCGCCGGCGCGGTCGCGCACCCACAGCGAGAGCGTCCCATCCGCCGGCAGGCTGCTGCCGCTCACCGCAAGCTCTGTTCCCCAGGTCTTCCGGGCCATATCGATGTTCACCTGCAGCCCTCCCCCGGATGCCACGGAATAGGTGGCGTCCGGGTGCGGCGGCCTGACGAGCAAAGGCCCCACCGCCAGGCCTACCGCCAGGCACGCGGCGGCGAGCGCGCCTGCCAGTGCTGCCCACCGCCGTCGTAATGTCCGACGGCGGTGGGTCAGTTCGTCGAAAAGCCGGGCGGGAACGCCGGGGCCGGCCGCCGCTGTGCCGGGTGCTGCGGTCAGCGCCACCGCGTCGGGGACCGGAAGGGAGTCCAGGAGCATGGGTACTTTCTCCAGCACCGCGAGTTCCTTGCGGCAGCCGGCGCAGCCCTGCAGATGCCCCTCGAAAAGGGTGAGGTCAGCAGGATCGAGGCCGCCCAGCACATAGGCGCCCAGCAGGTGGTGCGGGTTGGTGCTCACCGTTCCACCCCCATTTCGTCCAGGATGGTGCGCAGCGCCCGGAGGGCGTAATAGGCGCGTGACTTGACCGTGCCGCTGGGGATGTTGAGTTGGACGGCTGCCTCGTTAACCGTGAAGCGGCGGTAATGCAGGGCCACCAGGACATCCCGGTGTTCCTTGCCCAGCCGCAGCAGCGCCTCCTCCATCAGCACCCGGTTGAGCAGCTCATCCACGTGGCCCATCACCTCGACCGGATCGGTGGGGCTGCCCTCCAGCGCTTCCAGCGGGCGGCGCTGGCTCCGGCGGTAGTTGTCGATCATGATGTTCCTGGCTGTGCGGTACAAGTAACTGCGGAAGCTGCCATTGACGTCCGGGGCGTGCTGCCAGACGCGGAGCACCGTTTCCTGGACCACGTCCTCTGCAAGCTGCGGATCGTGGGTGGCGCTGAGCACGAAACGGCGCAGGGCACTCCCGTGCTCACGGTAGATGGCCTCCACCACGTCGTCGTCGAGCGGCATCCCACTCCTCCCCTCGCTCCTGCACTCCCGGCTGTTACCACGACAGGACGCAGGATTCGGTTCAATCGAACATCACCCCCGCGTGCGTGTGAACCATTCTTTACCGGGAGGCGTCCTAGGGGTAGGCGTCCGGTAATGAGGGGCCGGGCGTCTACCGACGGGGCACAAGCCACGAAAGCACACAGCATAGGAGCGCACCATGAAACATCATCTCGGGGCAGGGTTTGCCATCCTGGCCTTGGCGGCAACCCTCAGCGGTTGCGGCAGCAGCAGCGGTACAGCCCCGGCAGCCACCAGCCCGGCAGCAGGGAACTCAAGCAGCGCAGCGGGCAGCACCTCTTCCGGAACATCCTCCTCGAGCCCTTCCGCAACCTCCGCGTCACCGTCGCAGGCAAGTTCCGCCGTCGACCTTAAGACGGCTTCCTCTGCGGCAGGCAGCATTGTGGTGGACGCGAAGGGGATGAGCCTCTACTTCTTCACCAAGGACACCAAGGACTCCGGCACCAGCGCCTGCACCGGCTCCTGCCTCGTCCAGTGGCCGCCGCTGACCACCGCCGCGGGTACGCCAACGGCAGAGGGCGTGACCGGGAAACTGGGCACCATCAGCACCCCTGACGGCAAAAAGCAGGTGACGCTGAACGGCATGCCGCTGTACTACTTCGCAAAGGACACCAAGCCGGGCGACACCCTGGGCCAGGGGCGTCGGCGGCGTGTGGTACCTGTCGGATCCGTCGGGCGCGATGATCAAGGCAGCCGGCCAGGGCTACTAGAGTGCGGTTCGCCCCTACTTCAGCGGAACGTCCTGGGCCTTGCCCGGAAGCGGGATTTCGGTGGGCACGGGAACGGGCAGCTTGGGGCCTTGTTCCAGGCCCTTCCTGACGTCCTCCGGAACATTGCTGGGCAGTGACGGTTCGGTGGGGGCCTGCGCCGGCTTCTGCGCGGCCGTGCCATGGCTGGGCGTGTTCCCCGGCCGCGCCGGAGTGCTCGACGGCGGCACGGCAGCGGGTGCCGAAGCGTGCGCGGGTGCCGCCGGGACGGCGGCCGGGCTGCTGGTTGCCGACGGCCGGGCAGGCGCGGGCAGGGGCGCGGGCACCTGCTGGGTGCCGTGGCCGGCGGGGTCCGCCTTGGGTCCGGTCACGAAAGACGTGACGGCGTGGTTCAGCTGGGTGAAGGATTCGCGGAACCCCTGGTCCGATGCGGCGGCGACAGCGCCGCCGGCCGCGAGCGACGCGGCCACCGACAAAGTGGTAAACGTGATGCGGCGCTTGGCCCTGCGGCGGGCAGCGAGTTCATCGGCCGGCTGTCCCGCGCTTTTTGTCCCTGCCTTGTTTGGGGCCGTCCAGTGCTGCCCTGCCCCTGCGTGAGCACTTTCTTCAGCAGCAGCAGGGCCGGCGGCCGGAAGCACGGTGGTGGTGGCCGTGGTGGCCGCAGTGGCTGCGCCTGCCATCAAGGCCGCAATCTCGGCGGAGGGTGCCGGGGCCTCTGCTGCGAGGGCACGCAGGTTGACCAGGGTATCGCGGAGCTGGCCGTCGTCGTCCATTCCTGCCTCCAGCAGGAACTGGTCGACGGCGGCGTCGTTGTGGGATCCTGCGGTATCACTCATGATTCGCCTGGTTTCTCTTGAGCGTTTGTGCCTTGAGGTTCTGCAGGGCCCGGCGCTGGAGTTGCTTGATGGCTCCGGCGCTCTTGCCCATGATGGCGGCCACCTGATCGATGGACAGGTCGGCCACGACTCTAAGGGCCAGGACCTCCTGGTGTTCCTCGCTGAGTCCTTCCAGCATGGCCGCGGCTCCGCCGGTGAGTTCAACGGCGTGGTCTTCGGCTGACGGCGTGGTCCGGCCGTCGTGCTGGGGGTCGTATGGTGTGATCTGCGGCCTGCGCTCCAGCCGGCGGTAGTGGTCCACCATGCGGGCGTGGGCAATGGAGAAGATCAGGGATTTCGCGCCCTGCAGGCCGCCCGTGAGGTTGCTGATCCTGGGGTATAGGGCGAGAAAGACGTCCTGGGTGACGGCCTCCGGGTCATCAAGTCCGCGCGCCTTGAGGTATCCCTGCACCGGGCCCGCGAAGGTTCGATAGGCAGCAGCAAACAACGCGGCCGGATCGGTTCCGGCTGCGTTGTCGAATATATCGATCTCTTCTTGGGCCAAAGTGTCTAGCACCAGCGGCTCCTCCATCCCGGGATCCGGCTCACGCCTTGTCCCGGTTTCCGGTACGGACTGCCAGTCCCCGTGGTCATGCGGCTGCTTTTTGCGGGCCTTTCAGGGGCGCTCTGCCAAAGTGGCGCACCCGCGCTCGGCTGCCCGGACTGCGGCCGAAGCCGCAGTCCAGACTAGCCAATGTCCCTTAGCGGGCCGAAACTGACGGCACGTGCACCGTGTTGCCGTCCGCAGCCGGAACAGCGGGAACAGCGGGAACGGCAGGAACGGTGGTTTTGCCGTCGATGCCCGGGACGGCCGGTACGGCGGGAACAGCAGGAACCTCGGGCT
The DNA here is from genome assembly GCF_030816725.1 of Pseudarthrobacter defluvii. Classification (NCBI taxonomy): domain Bacteria; kingdom Bacillati; phylum Actinomycetota; class Actinomycetes; order Micrococcales; family Micrococcaceae; genus Pseudarthrobacter; species Pseudarthrobacter defluvii. Next base: position 239,214 of record NZ_JAUSYG010000001.1, on the reverse strand, counting down.
TCTCAGCCTGGACGGACACGGAACCCTTGGCTTCGGTGCCGGCCTTCGCGGCGGCGTCAACCTTGGTGACAACATCGGCGCAGTAGCTCTTGATGTTCGCCTCGCCCTGGGCAGCGATGGACAGCGAGGAGAACGCCTTGGAGGAAGCGTCCAGGCCGCCGTGGGTGAAGGCGGTGCAGAGGCCCAGGGCAGCGGGGCCGGCGGCGTCAACGGCGGTGTTGGCCTCTGCGGATTCCGTTGCTTTTGCGCTGACCGTCTCGTCAGAGGCCTCAGCCGTAGCGGAAGCCTTGGCGGTGGCCTCCCCGGTGGCTTCAGCGGTGGCTTCTGCGGTCTTCAGGGCGTCGGTCACTGCGGCGGTGGCGGCGGGAGCCGGGGTGGCCTGGGCGTCAGCAGCTGCTTCCGCTGCAAGCTTGGGGGCGGGTGCACCGAAAACCTCGTGCGCGGCCTGCTGGGCCTGGGCGGGGAGGACGCCAGAGACGGCGGCGGCACCGGTTCCTCCTACTGCCAGGGTTCCGGCGGCCAGGACTCCGGCGGCAACTTTGCTGGTGGCGAGAACGGTGAACACAGACATTTACTTCTCCAAAACCTAGACAACACATTGGGCTGGACCCGCCGGGCGGGCCCATCACGGACTACATCGCCTACGGCTGCGGAAAGGTTACGGCGGGCACGGATTTTCTTTTTCTGCGCCCGAATCGCCGGAAGGGTTCCGGATTCGCCGTTCCGCTCCAGCTGTTTCGCAGCGCTCCCGCGACCCGTGGAGCTGCGGCGCCCGGCGGCAAGGACGTGCGCTGAGGCGAACTAAGATGGATCAGATAGCCACCCACCGGACCCTGCTCCGCCGTGACCTGCCGAAAGTAGTGCGTACATGCCATCCCAACCGGACGAAAGTGCGGACCTGGCGATACAGACACCCGCCATCAATGACCGCTCCCTGGCGGCCGGGTTGGCGTATGCCATGGCCAGCAGGGTTTCGGGCATATCGTTCGACGGCGGTACGGGGCTGTTGCTGGGAAAGGTCCGGGGCGGCGCGGAGGTTCCTTACTCCACCACGGCCAAGCTGGTCCGGAAGGCGGGCGGCTGGAGCTGCACCGTGGGCGTTTGCAGCTGCCCGGTCCGCAAGGACTGCAAGCATGTGGCTGCCCTGCTCTTCGCCGCCGAGGACAACCCGTCCATCCGGGTGCAGCTGCTGGCGCCGTCCACCTCCACGCAGGTATCCCGTGCCCCGTCGGCCGCCCTCTCCGACTGGGAGCAGGCCCTCAGCCCGCTGATCTCCCAGCCCGGTGCCACCGCTTCCACCGGCGGGGTCCCCCTGGCCCTGCAGTTCGAGGTGGAGGAACCGCCGCCGCATTTCTCCTACACCGGCCGTCGGGACCCGGTGCGCGGGGTCCGGCAGCTCAAGGTCCGGCCCGTCATCATGGGCGCCAAGGGCAAGTGGATCCGCGGTGACGTTTCCTGGAACACCCTGAGCTACCTGAACTTCCGCCGTGAATCGAACCAGGCGCACGTGGAATGGCTGCAGGAGTTCCTGGCCGCCCATTCGTCCGCCGCCAGCCGGATGCACAACTCCGCGGGCCTGTGGCTGAGCCTGAACTCCTACGCGGGCAGGAACCTGTGGAGCCTGTTGACCGATGCCAGGAAGATGGGGCTCGCCCTGGTCCACTCGCGCGGCACCGAGCCGGTCCGGCTCGCGGAGGCCCCTGCCGCCGTCGGGCTTTCCCTGAGCCGGTACGGCACACAGGTGGCCGAACCTTCCGCGGCGGATCCCGGCGCAAAGGCAAGGGACGGGGAGTCCGACGGCGGGCTGGAGCTTTCGCCCACCATCACCGTTGAGGGGGCTGAGGTTGATCCGTCATCCGTGGGCACCATCGGCCGCCCCGCGCACGGCCTGTTCTTCACCTCCGGCGAGGCCGCCCTTCCCGGCGTCCCCGACCCCAACGGAACCATCACGCTGGCGCCGCTGGAGAACGGCCTGAGCGAGGAGCTGCTGGCGTTCGTCACCGCCGCAAGCACCCTGCACATTCCGGCCAGGGACGAATCCCGGTTCCTCACGGGCTTCTACCCGAAACTGAAGCAGACGGCCCGGGTCACGGCGCGGGACGAGTCGGTGGAGCTGCCCGAACTGGCGGTCCCCACCCTGTCGCTGCTGGCCAGTTACGGGGCGGACCACCGGGTGCGGCTGCACTGGGAATGGCACTACAAGACCGGCAAGCTGGTCACCGCGCAGCCCCTGTGGCGGCACCCGGGCGACCAGGGCTACCGCGATGACACGGCGGAGTCCCGCATCCTGGAAGGCATCGGCCAGCCGTGGGACGTGGTGCCCGCGCTGGGCGAATCCGCCACGGGCGGCTGGGGCACTCCCCGGCTGGCGGCCTCCGCCGAACTCACGGGCCTGGACACGCTGGCCTTCACCGAGGAAGTGCTGCCGCGGCTGCGGGAGGCCCCGGACGTGGACGTGGAGACAGTGGGCGATATCGCCGACTACCGCGAGGCCGAGGAAGCGCCGGTGGTGTCGATCTCCACCAAGGCCACGGAGCAGCGCGACTGGTTCGACCTGGGCATCCAGATATCGCTCGAAGGCCAGCCCGTGTCCTTCGCCGCCGTGTTCTCGGCGCTGGCGGCCGGCCAGACCAAGATGCTGTTGCCCAGCGGCGCCTACTTCTCTTTGGACCTGCCGGAGCTGCACCAGCTGCGGGCGCTGATCGAGGAAGCCAGGTCGCTGCAGGACAACAAGGACGCACCGCTGCAGATCAGCCGGTTCCAGGCGGGGCTGTGGGATGAGCTGGCGCAGCTGGGCATCGTGGACGAACAGGCCGCGGCCTGGCGGTCCGCGGTGGGCGGGCTCCTGGAAGGCAGAGTGGACGGCTTGCCGCTGCCGTCCTCCCTCAATGCCGAATTGCGCCCGTACCAGCTGGAGGGCTTCAACTGGCTCAGCTTCCTGTACAAGCACGGGCTGGGCGGCGTCCTGGCCGACGACATGGGCCTGGGCAAGACCGTCCAGGCGCTGGCATTGATGTGCGCCGCGAAGGACCTCGCCCTTTCGTCCGGAGACCAGGCCGACGCCGGGGCTGCCGCCGGCGCTGCAGGCGAGCCCGCCGCCGTCGCGCCCTTCCTGGTGGTGGCGCCCACCAGCGTGGTGGGCAACTGGGCCGCCGAAGCCGCGCGCTTTGCCCCTGGCCTCACGGTGCGCACGGTCGGCGAGACCTTCGCCAAGAGCGGCCAGGACGTGGCGGACTCACTTGGCGGGGCTGACGTCGTCATCACCTCCTACGCCCTGTTCCGCATCGACTACGAGGCCTACGCCTCCCGGACCTGGGCCGGGCTGGTGCTGGATGAGGCGCAGTTCGTGAAGAACCACCAGTCCAAGGCCTACCAGTGCGCGCGCAAGCTGCCGGCGGCGTTCAAGCTGGTCATCACTGGCACCCCGCTGGAGAACAACCTCATGGAGTTCTGGGCTTTGACGTCCATCGTGGCGCCGGGCCTGTTCGCCAGCCCCAAGCGCTTTGCCGAGTACTACCAGAAGCCGGTGGAGAAGAACGGCGACAAGGGGCAGCTGGAGAAGCTTCGGCGCCGCGTCCGGCCCCTGATGATGCGGCGCACCAAGGACCAGGTGATCAAGGACCTGCCGCCCAAGCAGGAGCAGATCCTTGAGGTGGTGCTGAATCCGCGGCACCAGAAGGTGTACCAGACGCACCTGCAGCGTGAGCGGCAAAAGATCCTGGGCCTGATCGAGGACGTCAACAAGAACCGGTTCACCATCTTCCAGTCGCTGACCCTGCTCCGGCAGCTCAGCCTGGACGTGTCGCTGGTGGACCCTGCGCTGTCCGCCGTCCGCTCCAGCAAGCTCGACGTATTGTTCGAACAGCTGGAGGACCTGGTGGCCGAGGGTCACCGCGCGCTGATCTTCAGCCAGTTCACCGGGTTCCTGGGGAAGGTCCGGGAGCGGCTGGACGAGGAGGAGATCGAGTACTGCTACCTCGACGGCAGCACCCGGAACCGTGCCGACGTGGTCAGCGAGTTCAAGAACGGCAGCGCCCCCGTGTTCCTGATTTCGCTGAAGGCCGGTGGTTTTGGGCTCAACCTCACCGAGGCCGACTACGTCTTCCTGCTCGATCCCTGGTGGAACCCGGCCTCCGAGGCGCAGGCCGTGGACCGCACGCACCGGATCGGCCAGGCACGGAACGTGATGGTGTACCGGCTGGTGGCCAAGGACACCATCGAGGAAAAGGTCATGGCGCTGAAGACGCGGAAGTCGCAGCTGTTCGCGGACGTCATGGAGGGCGACGCACTGTCCGGCGGAGCCATCACGGCCGAGGACCTGGCCGGGCTGTTCAAGGAGTAGGGCGCGCCGGGCGTTCGGCGCCTATGCTGGTTGCCAACACAAAAGTACAACGTTGGAGAAGGCGTGGCACAGCAGAAGACGTCCCAGCAGCAATCTACTGAAACGACAGAAGCCGCACCAACGCCGCCCCTGCGCCCCGGTGCATTCCGGGTTCCATACCGCGACCCCGTCTGGGACGGCCCCACGGACCCGATCCTCGTCGCCGACCACCTCAAGGGCGAGTGGGTCCTCTTCTACACCCAGCGCCGCGCCACCGCGCCGGGACTGACGGGGGTGGAATGGGTGCACGGAACCGGCATCGGCGTCGCCCGGTCCTCCGACGCCGGCGCCACCTGGCGCTACCAGGGCACCGTGGAGGGACTCGTCCCGCCGGGAACGGAACTGCCGGCAACCCTGTGGGCGCCCGACGTCGTACGCATTGGCGACCGCTGGATCATGTACCTGACCGTCCTTGGGGGCCGCCGGACCGACTGGACCGGACAGGCGGAAATCGTCCAGTTCGCCAGCCACGACCTGGAGAAGTGGGAGTACCTCGGCAGGATCGGACTGGACTCGCCCCGCGTGATCGACGCCGCCGTCGGCAGGTGCGGGGACGGCCGGTACCGGCTTTGGTACAAGGACGAGGCCCGCGGTTCCAACACCTACAGCGCGGTCAGCGACTGCCCGGACGATCCGTCGTCGTGGAAGCTGGAGGGGCTGACGATTCCGGGCAGGCCCCATGAAGGACCCAAGGTCTTCCGGCTCGGCGGCAGCTACTGGATGACCGTGGACGAGTGGCGCGGCCAGGCCATCTACCGCTCCGCGGACGCGGCCGGCAACTGGGTCCGGCAGGAGCACCTTGGCGGCCTGATCCTCACGGCGCCGGAGACTGTGGACGGAAGGGCCGTCGTCGGACGCCATGCGGACGTGGTGCCCCTCTTGGACGGGCCGCCCGGTGAAACGTCCGACGGCGGCGGGCAACGTGCGCTGTTGGTGTACTTCACGCACCCTTACTGGGGCGGTGAGGACATCGACACGATGGCGGCGGACCCGCGCATCCGGCTCAGCCATGTCCGGGCGGCGGTACTGGAGGTACGCGACGGAAACCTGGTGTGCGTCGAGCATTAGCTACCCAGGGCGCGACGAAGGGCCAAACCCTGGAACTATAAGCCGGCAGCTGCCGGCACCGGTCCAAGGTTTGGCCCTGACTCGTGCGCTGGGACGCGTGTCCCGCCACGCGGGACACGCGTACCGGGCGCCGCCCCCAGCAGGCGGGCGCCCGGCAGTTTTCGCTAGACCCGCTGCGGCGCGCCCAGCTGCACCGGATCCTCGTCCGTCAGGTAGGCCAGCTCGGAGTGCGCTGCGAGGTCGATGCCGCGCAGTTCGTCTTCAGGTTTGATGCGGAGGCCGCCCATGGCTTTGTCCAGGATCTTCGCCAGGACCCAGGTGGCCCCGAAGGAGTAGGCCAGAACGCTGACGGTTGCGATCGCCTGGACGCCCAGCAACGCGAACCCGCCGCCGTAGAACAGGCCGCTGACACCGTTCGGGGCCTTGTCCGTGGCGAAGAGGCCGATCAGCAGAGTCCCCAGGATGCCGCCCACCAGGTGGACGCCCACGACGTCCAGGGAGTCGTCGAAGCCCAGCCGGAACTTCAGTTCGATGGCCAGCGAGCAGACGGCCCCGGCAAGCGCACCGATGGCCACGGCGCCCAGCGGGCTGACCGCACCACAGGCCGGGGTGATGGCCACCAGCGCGGAGATCAGGCCGGATGCGGCGCCCATGCTGGTGGCTGCGCCGTGGCGGGCCCGTTCCACGAGGGCCCAGGCGAGCAGGCCCGCGGACGCGGCTACTGCTGTGTTCAGGAAGACCACCGCCGCGGACTGGCCGGCGGCGAGGGCGGAACCGGCATTGAAGCCAAACCAGCCCACCCACAGCAGGCCGGCGCCCAGCAGCACCAACGGCCGGCTGTGGGGCTTGGCGTGTTCCACCTTGGGCCAGCCGGAGCTTTTGCCCAGTACCAGGGCCAATGCCAGTGCGGCGGCACCGGCATTCATGTGGACCGCGGTTCCACCGGCGAAGTCGATGGCCTTGATGCCGTTGGCGATCCAGCCGCCAACGGTGCTTCCGTCCGCGGAGTTAAAAGCGAACACCCAGTGCGCGATGGGGAAGTAGACCACCGTGGCCCAGATGCCGGCGAACAGCATCCAGGCGCCGAATTTCATGCGCCCGGCAGCAGCCCCGGCAACCAGTGCGGTGGTGACGCAGGCGAAGAACAGCTGGAACACGGCAAACAGGATGACCGGGATGGACGCGGAATCATCCTTGGCCAGCAGCTGCCCCATGCCCGGGAACTCGGTAACGTCACCGGTCAGCCCCAGTCCGCCCACGGAGTTGCCGAAGGCCATCGAGTACCCGAAGAGTGCCCAGAGGACGGCCACCAGGCTGGCACCGCCGAAGCACATCATCATCATGTTCAGAATGCGGCGCGACCCCACCATGCCCCCGTAAAACAAGGCCAGGGCGGGGATCATCATGCATACCAGCGCCGAGCTGGCCAAAGTCCAAGCGACATTTCCCGAATCCATGGGAAACCCCTTTCGAGATGCGAAGACAGGACGGTAACTTGCCGTTAGGGCCGCTCCGCCGGAAGGGACGCGGGATCAGGAACCACGTTCAGCGGGGGTTGGCTGTTGGCGTCTGCTATCAGAGTATGGCGGTCGTTTTGGGTTGGGTTTCCGGCGTGTTAAATGGTGGTTTCAGTCATCCGCCCGCCAGCCCCAGCTGCCCCACGGATTGCGGCTGGCCTCTGCGCGGCCTCCTGCCACAGCTTCGGGCCCAGCGTCGCCTGAGAGCAGCTTTGTTCGATCACGAGCGAGCGTGTTCGAGTGCCTTGTTGCGGCTCCTTCCCGCCCATAGTCTCGCTGTGCCGCCGCTTCCCGATACCCCAGCTTCCGGGGCGGGCGCCGGCGCCGGAAACGCACCCGAGACTGTGAGGTACAACGATGACGTTCTCTTACCGACGAACACTAAGGCCGGTGGCCGCGCTGGCGGCCGCGGCCACGGCAGCAGCAGGCCTGGCTCTGCTGCTGTCCGGGCCGGTGACGGCGGCCGAAGCCACGCCGGTGACCATCACCCCCAACCCGGCAAGCCGCGGCGAAGCCTTCGAAGGTTGGGGAACCAGTCTGGTCTGGTTTGCAAACGCGACGGCGGGCTACTCACCCGAACTGCGCGAGGAGCTGTACCAGAAGGTCTTCGGCGAAGACGGACTCAACCTCAACATCGCCCGCTACAACGTGGGCGGCGGCAACGCGTCGGACGTGGCCAACTACCTCAACGACGGCAGCGCGGTGGAGGGATGGTGGAAGCCGGTCACAGACGCGGCCCCAGACCAGCCGGCGTCGAACCTTTACAATCCGGACGGAAGTGTCGACAAGACCCAAGCCAATAAGCTCGCGTTCCTCAAGGCTTGGAACCCGGACGACCCCGCGTCTTACAACCCCGCCGCTGACCAGAACCAGCGTTGGTGGGTTGAACGCCTCGCCGCGGACCAGCAGATCACCCACTGGGAAGCCTTCAGCAACTCGCCGCCGTGGTTCATGACGAAGAGCGGCTATGTGTCCGGCCAGGTCAACACCAGCAAGGGTGAAAACCTGTTGCCCGAGGCGGAAAGCAAGTTCGCCGCCTACATGCGTCACGCCGTCGAACTTCTTGAAACCGGCAGCGGCATCAAGGTGGACACCATCGATCCGTTCAATGAGCCAAACTCGGGCTACTGGGGCACGGACATCAACGCCGCCACGGGCAAGCCGCCAACCACGTATACCCAAAAGCAGGAGGGCGCTCTGATCTATCCGGCCGCGCAGGACCGGGTAACTAAACTGCTCGCCGGGGAGCTCGCCAAAGGCAGCACGGACGCCGTCATCTCCGCCATGGACGAGACCGATCCCACCAAGTTCATGACCAACTGGAACGGCTACAGCCAGGAAGCCAAGGATGCCGTTTCGCAGCTCAATGTCCACACTTACGGCACCAATGATCGACGCCGGGTCCGTGACCTGGCGAACGCAACCGACAAGCCACTGTGGATGAGCGAGGTGGGCGGCTTCTGGACCGGCAACCCGGCGCTCGGGGACTCCACCAGCGGTTGGGACCGCTCCAACATCACCAACGGCCTGGGCATCGCAGGCCGCATAGTCAACGACCTGCGCGAACTCGACCCCAATGCGTGGGTCTTCTGGCAACCCGTAGAGGACACATACAAACAGGAGAAGGCGGACAAAGGCTGGGGCTCCATCTATGTCGACTTCGACTGCAACTACGCCGGCAGAGAGGGCTACTCGAACAGACGGCTCAATGACGGCGCTGCGCTGGACGCAGCAAAGTGCAAAGTCCTGACCAACCAGAAGTACAACACCACCCGGAACTTCACGCATTACATACGTCCCGGCGACTTCCTCATCGGGAATGACAACGCCAAGACCGCCAGCGCCCTCCGCGCCGACGGCAACGGTGCCACCCTGGTCCACTTCAATGACACCCCGACGCCGGAAAAGGTCACCATTGACCTGAGCCGTTTCGGCAGCATCGCTCGCGGCGCCACCGTCACCCCGGTGGTCACCACCAAGTCACCGCTGGACGACATCGAACGGAACGCCCTGGTCAAAGGTGCACCGGTTGGCATCGACACCGCAGCTAAGTCAGCGACGCTTGAGGTTCCCGCCGCGTCCGTGGTGACGTTCGTCGTCGACGGCGTCAGTGGGGTTTCTGACGACGCCGCCCCTGTGCGTGACGGCCACAAGTACCACCTCAGTGGTGAGGCGAGCGGCAAGTTCCTGACGGCGCGCACGAATGGCTCTGCCTCGATTGAGGAATTGGGTACGGATGCTGCTGGTGTGGCTCCACAGATGTGGACGTTCACCGCCGTGAACAGCGGGGGCGAGTCTGCGAATGATCGCCGGTGGGTTGTTTCCACGTCGGACGGACGGGTGCTCACTGGCAACGGAGGCGTGCTTAACGGGAGCCAGGCCGGCACTGCTTCGCTTGCCTCCCTTACCGCTGAGCAGGCCAAGGCTGATCCTTCTGCACAGTGGATAGTGACTACGGAGAACGGCAAGCAGTGGTCTTTGGTAAACGGGGGCGCAGCGATTGCCCTGCAGGTTTCGGGCAACCAGACTGCGGCCGGGACTGCTGTGGCCTTGGCATCGTCCACAGGCACCACGGCCACGGCTTCGGCCAGCCCTCACCAGGCGTGGGGTTTCACGGACATCGCGGATCTTAAGCTCCTCGGAGTTTCGCCCGTCGCGCTCAGCACGCTGACTGGCATCGCACCGACCCTGCCCAGCACTGTCACCCCTCTGTACAAGGCAGGTCCGGCCAAGCCGCTCGCCGTCACGTGGTCTTCTGTTGACCCCGCTGTGTGGCAGAAGGAAGGGAAAGTGACGCTGCGGGGTTCGGGGGTGGATCCCTACGGACAGGCCTTTGATGACGCCATGCTGACCGTGACCGTCGGCCAGTACCTGGCAACCGACCCGGCGTCGGTCACGGTAGGTGTTGGTGCCACGCTGGACTCGGTCAAAGCTGCTGCACCGGCTACTGTTCCCGGGCAGATCGGCGACGGTCCTGCGCGCAACCCGATTTCCGTGGTGTGGGACTGGGCTTCGGTTGATGCTTCCGCTCTGCAGGCTGTGGGTTCGGTGACGGTCAGGGGCAAAGCCGGCACGGTGGACGCGACGCTCACCGTTGTGGTGGTGGACCGGGTCCCAACCACGAATATCTGCATGGACGATCCCGGCACCGCTGCTACGGCCAGCTACACCGAGGGCTCTTACGTCGCGAAAAACACCTGCGACGGCAACACCTCCACCCGCTGGTCCAATTGGGTGAGCGGCGGCCGCAGCGGCGACAGCCTGAGCTACACCTTCAGCCGCGACTACACGGTGGACTCCGTGACAGTGACCTCCGCTGAGAAGGCCGCCCAGAGCCTAAAGGTCCAGTACCAGGATGGCTCCGGCGCATGGAAGGACACGTCCGCGGGAACCATCACTGGACTCTCGACGGCTTCCCCCACCACCGTTCGCTTTGACCCGGTGACGGCCCGCGGGATCAGGGTTTCGTTCGTGACCACGGGTTCGTACACCAAGGTCGCGGAGATGGCCATTTCAGGCTCCCGCCTGGCCGATGCAGGCCTCGCCGATCTCGGCAGGCTTCTCGTAGACCAGTTCTCCGTCCCCGGTTTCACCTCGGCGACCACCGACTACCGCGTGTTGTCGACATCGGCGACTCCCGCCGTCGTCGGCTACCCGCTGGACACGAACGCGAAGGTGTCGGTCCAGCAGGCAACGGCAGAAAGCCCGACGGCGGTAATCACCGTGACTGCGCCTGATGGCACCACGAAGGTCTACCGCGTGTCCGTGTCCACGGGCAAGGACGCGTGCAAGAGCGATGGGTGGAAGATGAGTGCATCGCCAGTGTTCAACAACCAGGGGAAGTGCGTGAGCTACTTCGTCTCGAATTAGCACCGCGTTCTTCCCCGAACAGGGAAACGGCGGGGGGAGGCCGTTGGAGCCGCCAGGCAACTGGCGGCTCCAACGGCCTCTTCCACTTTTGCCTCCGCGCTATGCTGTGGAAACCTGCCGCGGCCCGGCACGGGCATGGCACGGCAGTGAAGACCCACTCACTGGCCGCGGAAGGGAAGGCATATGGCTCGAGCGACTGTGCAGGACGTCGCCAAAACAGCGGGAGTGTCCGTCGGCACGGTGTCGCGCGTACTGAACGGAAGTCCGGCAGTCAGCGCGTCCAGCAGGGAAAAGGTGGCAGGAGCGATCCGGCAGCTCAACTACCGGCCGCTGGCCTCCGCGCGGGACCTCCGCCGCGACCGGACCATGCGCATTCTGGCCCTTTCGAAGAACCTTGAGTCCCCCATCATCAGCGAAGCGTTCCGCGGGGTGGGCGACGCCGCGGCATTGTCCGGCTATGTCAGCCTCATCGCCCCCACGTCCGGGAGTTTGGAACGGGAGCAGCAGCTGGTGGACATGCTCCGGAACGGATCCGTGGACGGGCTGATCCTCTTTTCGCCCGCCATGCCTGATGACGATATTGAAGCACTCGCCACCCAACTGAGTGTTGTCCAGCTCTGCGAGATCGCGGAGTCGGACGCAGCGTTCGGCGTATCCATTGACGACCGGCAGGCCGCATACGACATCACGCGGCACCTCATCAGCACCGGGGCCCGCCGGATCGCCATGATTGGCAACCGGGTAGCCCGCTCCGGGCGGCTGCGCGAGCGGGGGTTCCGCGACGCCCTGTCCGAAGCGGGCCTTGACGCGCACCACAGCCTTTTCGCCACCGGCGACTTCGACTTTCACACCGGCCGCCGGCTCACCCGGGAACTCCTGGCCATGGACCACCTGCCCGATGCCGTGTTCTGCGGCAGCGACACCGTGGCGGCCGGCTGCGTCCGCGAGATTACCAACGCCCGGCTGCGGGTCCCGGACGATATCGCCGTGGCCGGCTTCGACGACTCAATCCAGGCGGAGATGTGCGTCCCTGAACTGACCACCATCCGGCAGCCGGCCTACGAGATGGGCCTGATGGCTTTCGAAGCGCTCTTCGCCCGGATGACCCAGGCTGACGGGCACCGCCGCGGCCGCACTTTCCTCCCCCACGAACTCGTGGTCCGGGGCTCGACGAAGGGCTGACGGAGGGGTTGACGTCCCGGCGCAGTTCCTGACAAACTTTTGGAATCGATTCCAAAAGCCAGGAGCAAGTTGTTATAAGCCGCCATGGAATCGTTTCCAAAGTTCTCCACACATCAGACCCGGCACGGAAAAGGAAGCACCCTTGAACTACGAGCAGTCCTCCCCACAGCCCAATGGGCAGGGAGAAGCCCCGGCCCAGGAACTCCGCGTCGGCGTCGTTGGCATCGGCTGGGCCGGCCAGCAGCACCTGAAGGCTTACGCCGACCTTGCCGGAGTCCGCATCGTGTCGCTGGCGGGAATGGAGGAGGAGCTTCGGGACTCGCTGCAGGCCGAATACTCCATTCCCAACGCCTTCGCTGACTGGCAGGAGATGCTGGATCACGGCGGCCTTGATGCCATCAGCGTGGCGGTGCCCACCTTCCTGCATGCACCCATCGCCATCGCGGCCCTGGACCGGGGACTCCACGTGCTGAGCGAGAAGCCCATCGCGCGTAACGCCGTCGAAGGCCAGGCCATGGTGGACGCGGCACGCAAGGCGGGTCGCGTCCTGGACGTCGCCTTCAACCACCGCCGCCGGGGCGACATCCAGGCGCTCAAGGAGATCATCGACGACGGCGCCCTGGGCCGGCCCTACTACGCCAAGGCATCCTGGCTCCGCCGCTCCGGCATCCCCACGCTGGGCAGCTGGTTCACCAACCCCGAACTGGCAGGCGGCGGACCGCTGGCGGACATTGGCGTGCACGCCATTGACTACGCCCTGCACCTCCTCGGCGAACCGAAAGTGGTGGCCGTCTCCGCCGCCACGCATTCCGAGCTGGGCCCGCAGGGAAGGGGCGGCGGGAGCCGCTATTCTGCCCAGGCCACCAGCCACGCATTCGAGGTGGAGGATTTCGCCTCCGCGTTCCTCCGGCTTGAGGGCGGCGGGACGCTGCTGATCGAGGCCAGCTGGGCAACCTACCGGGAAACGGATGACCTGCTCGACTTTACGGTTTACGGCACCGACGGTGGCGCAGAACTCAAGGTGCAGGGCGCGCCCTTCCCGCCGGTTGGCCAGCTCCGGGTGTTTACGGACAGGGACGGTGAGAGTGCCGATTTCGTGCCTCCGGTGCTGCCCGGCCGCGCGCACGATGCAGTGGTGGAAGACTTCGTCACGGCAGTGCGCGGAGGCGAGGCAGTCTGGGGCGGACACGATGGGTCCCTGGCCCTTTACCGGGCACAGATCATTGACGCGTGCTACCAGTCCGCGTTTGAGCAGAGGGAGGTTCGTCTCTAATGAACGGCAAACTGAGGATCCGTGTGTGGAACGAGGGTGTCCACGAGGCCATCAACGAGCCGTCCCACATCGGCGAGATCTACCCGGACGGCATCCACGGCGCCATCGCCGCAGGCCTCCGTTCCTACTATCCGGAAGCAGAAATTACGACGGCGGTCCTGGCCACCGACGACGAGCACGGCCTCGACGAGGAGGTGCTCGCGGAGACGGACGTCCTGCTCTGGTGGGGCCATATGGCCCACGCCGAGGTGAGTGACGCCGTCGTCGAACGTGTCCACCGGCACGTGCTCGGCGGCATGGGACTGATGGTGCTCCATTCGGGGCACTTCTCGAAGATCTTCACCAAGCTGCTGGGCACCAGCTGCTCGCTGGCCTGGCGGAACGACGGCGAACGCGAGCTGGTCTGGACCGTCAAGCCCTCGCACCCCATCGCCGAGGGCGTGGACAGCCCCATCGTCATCCCCGAGCAGGAGATGTACGGCGAGCTGTTCGACATTCCAGACCCCGACGACCTGATCTTCATCAGCTCCTTCGCGGGCGGGGAGGTGTTCCGTTCCGGCGTCACGTTCACCCGCGGCAAGGGGCGCATCTTTTACTTCAGCCCGGGCGACCAGGAGTACCCGGTGTACCACCACCCGCAGATCCAGCGCGTCCTGGCCAACGGCGTGCGTTGGGCGGCCCAGCCCGGCCTGGACCGTTCCGCTCCCGCCGTGACCAACCCTGCCCGGGAGTGGTTCCAGGGGGCCGAGGGGTCCTAACCGGCCAACACTGTCCAAACCTCGTTAAGGTCCACCACGCTGCCGTCGGCGAAGGCAAAACGCCCGTCCGGCAGGAAGTGTGCGCCGTCCAGCTCCGCGCGCAGGCCTTCGCCACCGAGTCCGACGACGGCGGCATAGTCCCCGTCGGGAGCCTCGCCTGAGGTGCCAATCCAGGGAATCCCCAGGTGCTCCCCCATCGGGTGCGGCGCTTCCCGTTCCCAGCTGCCGCCGTCGTCGAGCGTTCCTCCCCAGGGAACCGGCCGCACTTCGCTGGCGAGCGCGCACCCTGCATCCACGGGCCAGCCCCCAATCTGCAGCCTCCCACCATGGCCAGCGGCACCGCGAACCCGGACCAGCCGCAGTTCCACGGCTCCCCGCGTCAGGGACACCACGGTCATCTCGGGGCCGGGCGTGGCTGTTCCGGCCGCACCGCTGCCGTGGTCGGGGCCGGCGTCCGGATCAACGGTGATCCAGTTTGTGGCCGCCCGGGAGGCACCAATCTGCACGCCACCCCGTTCGACCTGGCCCAGGTACTCAAACCCGGTGCGGTGCGTCAGCCGGCCTGCGGCATCAACGAAGACCACGGCGTTGTCCTGGGACTCCGGTTCCAGGTCAGGGAAGGTGGCGGTGGAGTAGCCCAGCCGGGCGTAGAGCGGCGAATCGGCCACTGTTGCCCCGGGGTTGGCATGGTCGGTTCCGTGGTTTCGGACCCGCACCACGCCGTCGGCCGCTGTGCCGTCCACCTGCCAGCCCGGGGCGGCGATGAACCGCTGTGTGTCCGCGACCTCCACCGGCAACGGCTCCTCCACAGCGGTCCAGACGGGGTGGTCCGCGGGCAGGACCAGGCCCATCATGCCCTTGGCCGCCCAATACGGCGAGCCGGCCCCGGAGTAGGCCTGCTTCATCCCGGGGAACTCGCCGTGGAAACCAATAGTCAGCAGGCCGTCGTCGTTCACGGCCCCGCGCTCCAGGAAGTAGCCCAGGACTCCGGACGCCGCCCGCCGTGAAACGCCGGGGCTGAGCCGGGTGTTTCCTAAAAGCTGGCCGGACCAGAACGGGGCGGCTGCGGCAAACCGGTAAATCAGGCTCCGGCCCTGAATGAGTGGAGCGCCGCTGGCTCCCACCAGGTGCACGGCGTCGTCAAGGAAATCCGCCAGCCGTTCACCGTCGAGCGCGGCCCGGGCCTGGACGCGTGGATCACCAGGTGCCATGAGCTGCAGCAGCTGCGGGTAGACCTGGAAGGCCCACCCCACATAGTGGTCGTAGGCCCGCTCGGGCCCGTCCGCGAACCAGCCGTGGCCCCGGTACAGCGAATCATGGATGGCCAGGCCGGCGTCGATGTCCGCGTCGGAGTAGCGGCCGCCAACGCCGGCCAGGAACATCTCGACCACGATCTGGAACCACACCCAGTTGATGGGCGGGTAATCCTCGCCAATTACCGTCTCGAACCACGCGATCAGCTGCTCCTGGACCCGCTCCGGCAGCTTGTCCCACAAAACCTCCCGCGTGAGCGCCAGGCCCACCGCGAGCGAGGCCGCCTCCACCTTCGCCTGGCCCAGCTCCCCCGGCGTGGGCCAGCGGTCCGGGTTGGCCGGGTCGGTGCCGGCGTCGAGCCCTTGCGCGTACCAGTCGGCGAGCCACCTGGTTCCCTCCGGGTCGCCGGCCATCCGGAAGGACGCCAGCAGGAACGTCCGGGCGAATGCCTCCAGGGAATCACTCCGGGGACCGTAGTTGCTGGTGGCCCCTGGCAGGTAGAGGTTTGCATGGTCATCGGTGGCGAAGCGGTGCGCGGACCGGAGCAGCTGGTCGGCGTAGGCGCACCAGTGCTCACGCGTCAGGCCGGTGAACGGGGAAAGCTCATGATCCAGCGGCGGAAGTGCCAGGGCAGTGGAAAGGGCGGAGGTGGGCATGGGTTCCTTGGTCTTGTCAGGCGCCCGCGAGCCAGGCGATGGCCCGCAGGAGGATGGCGCGGTGTTCCGGGGATCGGTAGGAGGCGGTGTCATGGCCCAGGGCGTCATAGAAGGTCCGCCCCGGCCGGCCGCCGGAGGGCGGCCGCTCGAAGCTCCACATCAGCGGATGGTCCCGTCCCTCGTGAGTGTGGGTGGCGTGAACGATGATGTCCGGGCAGGTGCGGAGATGGCTGTAGCGCTCATCGGGCAGCACAAAATCGGGAACGCCGGCAACAACGGGCCCGGAAGCACGAAGCACATTGACGGCGGCCGGCCCGTAGTCCGGGTGCATGGACGTGCCCCGGACCCAGCGGCCACCCAGTCCTTCCTCCCAGGCGGGCAGGTCCACGAAGCTGGTGGAGCTTGAATGAGTCACCAGCAGCGGCCGGTCCGTGCCCAGCCACCGGGCGAGTCCTGCCGAGGCGTCGGGTGTCCCCGGCGAGGGGCGGCCGTCGCGGGGCAGCCCCACATTCACGGCCAGCAAGGCTGGGAGGTCAGCGGCGTCCGCATGCGCAAGGTCCGCCAGGGCTCCGTCCACATCACCGGACATGACGACGCCGAACCCCGCCTCCCGCAGCAGGCCCGCCACCGCACCGGAAGTGTCAGTAAACGGGTGCCAGGGGTCTGCGTACCGCCCTTCCCCGCTGAGGAGCAGGGCCGCGGGCGCGTTGTCCTGCGTGGCCGTCACAGGGAATCCTGCAGCACGCCCGTGGCGGGAACCCGCGGAGCTCCTATGGATGAGTCCCGCAGGATCAACTCGGGGTTGAGCTCCACGCGGTGCACCGGCCGCATGCGCCCTTCGGCGAGCCGGGCCGCCATCAGCTGCACCGCCACCTTGCCTACGTACTGCTTGGGCGGACGGACCGCGGAGATGGCCGGCTCTGCCAGGTAGGCCACCTCGTCGTCGTAGCCCACGATGGCGATGTCCCCGGGCACCTGCAGTCCCTTGTCCACGCAGTGCTGCACGAATGCCACCGCCTGGGTGTCGGAGTGGACCAGCATGGCAGTGGTGCCGGTCTTGCCGCAGAGCTCCAGGACATGGTCGAAGTGTGCACTGCGCCCGCCATTGGCCTGTTTGACCGAATCCTCGTGAACGGTGTCCTTGAGCGGGATCTTCAGTGCCGCCAGGGCCTGTTGCCAGCCGCGCACCACATGTGGGCTGGTGGGGCTGGATGAGTCCGTCAGGCAGCCGATCCGCCGGTGCCCTTCCTGCCACAGATGGCGCGCCGCCATGCCGGCACCAAAGGCATGGTCCGTGGCCACCCACTCCAGCCGGTGGGCCGGAACCTCCGCGGGTGCGCGCCGTTCGGCCAGCACCACGGGAATGGGAAGCGCGTTCAGCCACCGCAACAGATCCTGTCCGTGTTCGCCGCCCATGTCCGGCGCCACGATCAGTCCGTCAATGTTCTGGGTGTCCAGCAGGGCCTGTACCTGGCGGCGGTTGTCCGCGGCGTCATACGTGGAACCCCGGACCAGGATCCGCAGGTTCTGTTCCTCGGCTGCGGCGCGGGCGCCGCTGATCACCTGCGGCCAGTAGTAATCCAGCGACGGCACCACCATGCCGATTGAGTAGCTGTTGGTAGCTGCCCGCCCCGTCGCGGCCCGGTCCAGCGGGCTGGGGAGCGTGGCTCCGCCGTGCACGCGGGACACCAGCCCCTCATCCGCCAGGAGGTTCACATCGCGGCGGATGGTGAGTTCGCTGACACCCATTTTGATGGCGATATCACGGACCGTGATAGCGCCGTGGGCGCGCAACTCCTCCATGAGCCGCTCCCTGCGCTGGAGCGAGAAGAGGGACTTTCCTGCGGACTCGACGGGTTGGTCAGGACTCATGATGTTGCCTCCACAGTGAGGGTGAATGCGCCATCGGCGCCTGTTGATGCCGGCATGCGGAACCGCAGCCGGGTCAGCCTGGCTCCCCAGATGTCCGCCAGCAGCGGATCCTCCAACTCCCATTCGTCCACCAGGACGACGGCGGAGGCCGGCTCCCAGCGCAGCACGGCACCGCGGCCGGCTGGCTTTCCAGGGGTTCCGGAGACGGGAACACCGGCTGGTTCCACGGTGGCCGTGCCGTCCGGTCCACGGCGCAAGGCGCCTGCCGTGAGGTAGGTGATGTCGACGTCGGGCGTCCCTCCAGCGGTGGGCGGCGGAAGCTCCCAACGGTCCGCGATGGTGGCGTGGCCCCTGTCCCTGTCCAGGCCGGAGGTGCGCACCCACTGCCCCGGCTCAAAACCGTAGGCGGCCCCGAGCGCCAGTTCCATCAGGGACTGGTCCGCGGTGGGGTGCCGCAGGACGTGCGCTGTGAATTCACTTCCGGTGCCCTGTTCGAGGCCATGTGGTGCCGGAACGTTGTGCCAGGAGCTCTGCATGGCGCGGATGTCGTAGCGGTCCGGGCCGAAGGTCTTGGCCGTATAGGTGGGCTGGCCGGCGTCCACCAGGAGGGGCACGCCGTCCACCGCCACCACTACGGACCCCACGTCACGGTGGTTGTGGTGCTCACCGTTGTGGCCGCCTTTCGCCGCCAGGAGCAGGCCTTCCACGGACCCTGCGGTTTCGCGGGCCACCATGATCTGCACGGACCCGAGATAGGTGAAGGGAACCAGCGGTGCCGCGGCGGTTGGGCCTGGCGAAGCGGCGAGCAGCGAATGCAGGACGCGCCCCAGCCCGGCAGCGGCCCCAGGGTGAGGGGCCAGCATTGACGCGGCGTGGTGCGCCAGCATCCTGGTCCCCCAGCCGCACCGCCCAGCTGTGCAGCATGTCCCAGGGGAGCGCTTCCGCCGCCCGTGCCGGACCGTCTGCCACGTTGAGGAACCAGGCGCCGCCGATGTGCATGCGGTGCGGGAAGGACACCAGTTCACGGATCAGGGGCAGTCCGGCGTCAAGGGCGCCTCCGGTGGCCTCCTCCAGCAGCTTCAGACCCTCCAGAGCCCGCCCCGCGCCGTTCCACCAATAAGCGAATCCTTCATCGATGGCACCGTCAGCGGGGATTGAGGCAAGGAACCGGTCCAGGCCCTCGATGCACCGCTCCACGATCTCCGCCTGAAGGTGCGGATCCCCGACCAGGAACAGCGCGGCCGCGATCAGGTTTGAATGGATCCACGGGTTCCAGTTGTGGACGTCCCCGTCGAGGCCCAGCCAGTGCCAGTCCAGCCGCTCCAGGAACGGCTGGAAGACCCGCGTGGCCGCTTCGTCGCGCATGCGCCGCCGCAGGCCCGGGGCCCGGGCGTCCAGTTCGCTGCCCAACAGGTGGTCCAGCCAGCCCAGCTGGGCCGCCACCTCGCCGGCCCCAAGATCCAGGAAGGGCCGGGCCATGTCCGGAACCACCTCCGCGGAGCGGCTGAACACGTCGTCATGGGCAGCCCAGCTCCAGGAGCTCTGTTCACACATGAGGTATGCGCCGTCGATCACTTCGTCCAGCCACGCGCTGGCGGCTTCCCGGTCCGTTGTGGTCAGGGCCATCACCACCGCGCGGGTGAGCCTCTGCTGCCGTGCGGCCACCAGGTTCTCATACGCTGTGCGGTTGCCGTCGCGGAAGTAGCGCGCGTAGTGGGAGACCAGGGGCTGCGGCCAGGGCACTCCACGTTCACTGGCTGCCTGTTCCTTTAGCGCGCCCAGGGCATCACCGGGAACTGAACGCCATGCCGGAGCGCCGGCGGGCGGGACGGACACACGTCCCGTTGCTCCCTCCAGCGACCGGACGAGTCCCGCAGCGGTTGCGGCGGAACCCCACGAGGAGGCGAGCAGGGCAGAGGTGGTGAAAGCGGGAGGAAGGCCAGCGGTAGATGACATGCGTACCGATTCTTTTGTTCGATTACGATCGTTTCAGAACGATCAGGACCAGCTTGGATGTTCTGTCTTGTTTATGAGTATCTACTGATTGTTAGATGTGATGCAAGACATGAAACGCGGCATCCCCGCATCCCGCTCAGAAAAGAAAGGAGGCCCGAATGCCGCGTAAACCCAAGGCCCTGCTGGTCATGAACCGTGGAACATTTGCAGACCAGTTCGATTCCACGCGACTTGAACGCTTGGCGGGCCTGGTGGACCTCGGCGCCGAGCCGTGGACCGAGTCCCTCGAACGGCCGGACCTCACGGGCCGCCTCGCCGACGTCGAAATCCTGCTCACAAGCTGGGGCGTACCCCGGCTGGACGCCCCCACGCTGGCACGCATGCCAAAGCTTCGCGCGGTGTTCCACTGCGCTGGAACCGTGCGCAGCTTTGTCACTCCTGAACTGTGGGAGCGGGGCATCCTGGTCACCAACGGTGCCGACGCCAACGCCATCCCGGTGGCGGAGTTCACCTTTGCCTCCATCGTGCTCGCCGGAAAGAAGGCCCACGTGCTGGCCAACGATGCCCGCACCTACCGGGAGGACTGGAGCTACACGACGCAGCGGGGTGAGTTGGGCAACATCGGCCGGGTCATCGGTGTCATCGGGTTCTCCCGCATTGGACGCCGGGTGGTGCGGCTGGTCCAGCAGCTGCAGGATGTCCGCTGCCTGGTGAGCGATCCCTATGCGGATCCTGATGCCGTGGCGGCGGCCGGCGGACAATTGGTGTCCCTTCCCGACCTGCTGGCCGCTTCAGACATTGTGACGGTGCATGCTCCTGCCCTCCCCGAGACCAGGCACATGATCGGTGCGGCCGAGCTGCGCGCCATGAAAGACCACGCAACCCTGATCAACACAGCCAGGGGATCCCTCGTGGATACGAAAGCCCTCGAAGCCGAGTGCGCCAGTGGGCGCATCCAGGCCCTGCTGGACGTAACCGATCCCGAACCGCTGCCCGCGGATTCGGTGCTGTACGACCTTCCCAACGTGGAGCTCACCCCACACATCGCAGGTTCTCTGGGCACCGAAACCCGCCGTATGTCCGACGCCGCCCTGAATGACCTGGAACGGTACCTCACCGGCCAGCAACTGGCGGCGCAAGTGGTGTCCGCGGACCTTTCGCTCAGCGCCTGACAACATAACCGCCGCAGCCCGCGGCACATTTGAAACCCTAGTAAGGAGACCGCAATGAAGCGCACAACCCTCGCCGCCATGGCCCTGGCAGTAACTGCCGGCCTTGGACTCACCGGCTGCGCCGGGGCAGCCGGCCCCGCCGAACAGCAGGGCCAGGAGGGCAAGACCCGCCTCACCGTATCCGTGTGGAACTACGAAGGCACCCCGGAGTTCAAGGCGCTGTTCGACAGCTACGAGGCCGCCAACCCTACCGTGGACATTGAACCCGTCGACATCCTGGCGGACGATTACCCCCAGAAAGTCACCACCATGCTTGCCGGCGGTGACACCACGGACGTCCTGACCATGAAGAACGTCATCGACTACGCCCGCTACGCCAACAACGGCCAGCTGCAGGAAATCAACAACGTGGTGGACAAGGTGGGCAAGGACAACCTGGCCGGCATCGACGCGTTCGACATCAACGGCAAGTACTTCGCAGCACCGTACCGGCAGGACTTCTGGCTGCTGTACTACAACAAGGACCTGCTCAAGGCCGCCGGCGTAGAGAACCCGGCGAACCTGACCTGGGACGAGTACACGGCGCTGGCCAAGAAGCTCACCACTGAAACGGGCGGCAAAAAGGTCTACGGCACCTACCACCACATCTGGCGTTCGGTGGTGCAGGCCATAGCCGCCGCGCAGAACAGCGCCGACCAGAACTCCGGCGACTACAGCTTCTTCAAGGACCAGTACAACACCGCCCTGGACCTGCAGAAGAGCGGCGCCACGCTGGACTTCGGAACGGCCAAGAGCCAGAAGACCAGCTACCGCACCATGTTTGAAAGCGGCCAGGCAGCCATGATGCCCATGGGTACCTGGTACATCGCCGGCATTTTGCAGGCCAAGAAGGACGGAAAATCCAACGTTAACTGGGCCCTGGCACCCATGCCGCAGAAGAGCAGCGACGGCAAGGTCACCACGTTCGGCTCCCCCACGGCTTTCGCGGTGAACAAGAACGCCGCACACTCAGACGAGGCAAAGAAGTTCATCGAATGGGCGGCCGGTGAAGAGGGCGCCAAGGCAATCTCCAAGATCGGCGTTGTCCCTGCCCTGCAGAACGATGCCGTCAAGGACGCCTACTTCAAGCTGGACGGCATGCCCACCGACGACCTGTCCAAGAAGGCCTTCACCCCGGACCAGATTGCCCTGGAAATGCCGGTCAGCGACAAGTCCGCCGCTACCGACAAGGTCCTCAACCAGGAGCACGACCTCGTCATGGTGGGTGAGCGCTCCGTGGATGACGGGACCGCCGAGATGGGCAAGCGCGTCAAGAGCGAAGTCCTCGGTCAGTAACAGCAGTCATGACTACTGAAACCGTTCCTTCAAAGGTTGCCCCGGTCCTCAGCCGGGGCAACCGGAAGCAGGCCAGGCGGAACACCCTGATCGGCTGGACGTTCATCCTGCCGAACTTCCTGGGATTCCTGGCCTTCACCCTCATTCCGGTGCTGGCAGCGTTTGCCCTCTCCTTCATGGAGTGGACCTCCTTCACCGCCCCCAAGTGGGTGGGACTGGCCAACTTCCAGCGGATGTTCGCCAGCGACTCCTTCTGGGTGGCACTGCGGAACACCGTGGTCTACGCCATCGGGCACGTTCCGCTCACCATGGCCCTGGCCCTCCTGCTGGCCATGCTGCTGAACCGCAAACTCAAAGGCATCGGCTTCTTCCGGGTGGCCATCTTCTTCCCGTACATCACGTCCCTGGTGGCAGTGGCCGTGGTCTGGAACATGCTCTTCAGCCCGGACAACGGCCCCATCAACCAGTTCCTGCATGCCATTGGCATCGCCAACGCCCCGGGCTGGACCTCCAGTTCGGACTGGGCCCTGCCGGCCGTCATCATCACCAGCGTCTGGCGCGACATGGGCTACTACATGGTCCTGTACCTTGCCGGCCTGCAGGCCATTCCCAGCGAGCTGTACGAGGCGGCAGAAGTGGACGGCGCCAGCGCCTGGCAGCGCTTCTGGAACGTCACCATCCCGTCCCTGCGGCCCACCACGTTCTTTGTGGTGGTCATGCTGACCGTCTCCAGTTTCAAGGTCTTCGACCTGATCGTGGTCATGACCAACGGCGGCCCGGGACGCTCCACCACGGTGCTGTCGCAGCTCATCTACCAGGAGGGCATCGGCGAAGGGAAGTTCGGCTACTCCTCGGCCATCTCCCTGGTGCTGTTCCTCATCGTGCTGACGGTCACCGTCCTGCAGTTCAAGATCCAACAGCGGAGGGAACGCTGATGACCAACATGGCCGAAGACCTCAAGGCCGAGGCACCCTTCCTGGGATCCAGCGCCCCTGCCGCGGAAGACCGCCGTCGTACGGACCGCAAGCGCTCTCCGCGCGAGCGTAAGAAGCGCACCACGGACGTGGTGATCTACGCCGTACTCGCCGTCCTGGTGGTGGCGCTGATGGTGCCGTTCATCTGGATGGTGTCCTCCTCGCTGAAGGAGAACAACCAGGTCCTCACCGTCCCCATCCAGTGGATCCCCAGCGAGTTCGTGTGGAGCAACTACACGGACATCTGGACCCGCATCCCCATGATGGGCTACCTGCAGAACTCGCTGTACCTGGCCGTGATCATCACGTGCCTGCAGGTGCTCACCGGCTCGCTGGCCGCATACGGCTTCTCCAAGGTGCGCTTCCCCGGCAGGGACGTGCTGTTCCTGGCATACATCGGCACCATCGCCGTGCCGTGGCAGGCCTACATGGTGCCGCAGTACATCATGATGCAGAACCTGGGCCTGACCAACAGCTTCAACGCCCTGATCCTGCTGCAGGCGTTCGGCGCGTTCGGCGTGTTCCTGATGCGGCAGTACTACATGACCATTCCTGATGAGCTGTGCGAGGCCGCCCGCATCGATGGCCTGAGCGAATACGGCATCTGGGCGCGGGTCATCCTGCCGCTGTCCAAGCCGGCACTGGCCAGCCTGGCGCTGCTGACGTTCGTGAACACCTGGAACGACTACATGGGGCCGTTCATCTACCTCACGTCCAACCGGCTGTGGACGGTCCAGCTGGGCCTGCGCTCCTTTGTGGGCCAGTTCGACGCCGAATACGCCATGATCATGACCGGTTCCGTCATCTCGGTGATCCCCATCCTGGCGATCTTCCTGCTCGGCCAGCGGTACTTCATCCAGGGCATCGCCACGAGCGGCATGAAAGGATGACGTCCGTGGCACAGCACCCCAGCCGCCCCCGGCGCGGCCTTGCCGGGCGAATCCCCAGCCCGGGGTTCGAAACGTTCGGTGGCATCTTTGGCTTCATCTACACCTTCCTGGCCGGGAACGTGATGATGGCGCTGGCCAATGCCCCGCTGGTGCTGTGCCTGGCCCTGGTGGCGGACCCACTCGCCGCCTGGCCGTTCTTCCTGGCGCTTTCCGTCACGGTGCCACCGTCGCTCGCCGGGCTCTTTGCCTCCTTCCAGGCATTGAACGACGACGGCGCCGCGGCCAGGCCGGTTACTTCCTTCCTGCGGGGCTACCGGCGCGGCTTCCGGCGGGCCGCCCCGCTGGGCCTGGCCGCCGTCGCCGTACTGCTGTTCCTCGGCGTGGACCTGGCCATCGTCCAGTCCATGCCGGCCGCGGCCATCCTGCTACCCGTGATCATGGTGGCCGCAGCCGTCACGGTCAGCGTGGCAGTGATGGCGGTTGCCGGCGTCGTCATCCTTCCTGATGCCGGGCTGAAGAGCCTGCTCAAAGCCTCCCTCTACCTTTCCGTGAAGCGCTGGTACCTGAGCCTGGCCATGCTGGTGCTGCTGGGAATCATCGCTTCGGCCGCGCTCCTCCAGCCGGTACTGGGTGTTGCCCTGGCGCCGGCCCCGTTGCTGTTCGTGGTGTGGAGCAACGCCGCCTTTGCCTTCTCCACCGCACTCCGCACTTCCTAGGACCCTGCGGCGGCCCGCAAGGGCGTCATTGACCTCGGGCCTGCACGGGCGCATATTGAAATCGTTAAGCGATGGGTCCGGCAGGCTCTGGACGGAATCACCCTCCCTGCCGGGCATCCCCGAAGCACCTCAGCGCGCCCACGGATGAATTCAAAAACCACTCCTGCCCCAGGAGGAAGACATGCCCGCAGTAACCGTCAAGGATCTTGCCACCAAATCCTTCAATGAGCCGGATGAGAAACGCCGCCCGCCCAAGACCCAGGTTGATGTAGTCAGCATTGGCGGTGCCACCCTGGGCCGTTTGACCTTCGAGCCCGGCTGGCGCTGGTCAGAGACGGTCAAGACCGTTGTCCATACGGACAGCTGCCAGAACAACCACCTCGGCTTCTGCACCGCCGGCACCCTCACCGTTCAACTCGACGACGGAACCCGGAAGACCATCCATGCCGGCGACGCCTATTCCATTCCCGCCGGGCATGACGCCTGGGTGGAAGACGACGAGACGTTCGTTGGCTTTGAGGTCATGAGCGCGGCGGAGTACGCCAAGCCGGACTGACTGCTGGGCGCCAGGCGAAGCAGCAGCAGTAAAGGGAGGCCCGCCAGGACCTCCCTTTACTGCTGCCTGGGCCTACCGTTGAGGGGAACACAACGATCGGAGAGCAATGAAAGTCACCATCATCGGCGGCAGCGGCCACATCGGTTCGTACCTGGTCCCCCGGCTGGTGCGCGCCGGCCACGAGGTCACCAACATCAGCCGCGGCACCAGCAAGCCCTATACGGACGGGCCGGAATGGCAGCAGGTCCACCAGGTCAGCGCAGACCGCCAGCAGGCGGAGAGGGACGGAACGTTCGGTGACCGGGTTGCCGGCCTGAAGCCCGACGCTGTCGTAGACCTGGTCTGCTTCACCCTCGAATCGGCGACGTCGCTGGTTCAACGGCTTCGCGGCGAGGTGGGGCACCTGCTGCACTGCGGTTCCATCTGGCGTTACGGGCATAGCCTGAAGCTGCCCATCAGGGAAGGCTCTGATTCTGCCGCTGAACCCTTTGGCGAGTACGGCGTCCAGAAAAACCGGATCGCGTTGATGCTGCAGGAGGAGACGGCCCGCGGCGGCCTGGTCACAACGTCCCTGCACCCCGGCCACATCGTGGGCCCGGGATGGCACCCGGTCGGTCCGCTCGGAAACCTCGACCCCGCCGTCTGGCAGACACTTTCCGCCGGCCAGCCCCTCCGGGTCCCCGGCAGCGGCGCCGAGCTGATGCACCACGTGCACGCCGACGATGTTGCCCAGGCTTTCGAGAAGGCCATCGCGCAGCGTGAGGCGGCCGCCGGTGAGGACTTCAACATCGTCGCCCCCACCGCGTTGACCGTGCGCGGCTACGCGGACATCGCGGCGGCTTGGTTCGGGCATGCCGCGGTGCTGGAGACGGTCAGCTGGGAGCGGTTCCGTGAAGACACCTCCCGGGAGTACGCCGAGTCGAGCTGGGAGCACCTCTACCGCAGCCACTGCTTCAGCATCGAGAAGGCAGCCTCCGTTCTGGGCTACGCACCCAGGTATGAGCCGGAGCAGGCCGTCTTCGAATCCATCCAATGGCTGATCGACCACGGCCGGCTGCACGTCGCCCGCCCGCTGGGAGTTCCGGCAGGCTGAGCGTTTGGACCGTGCCGTCACGCGGAGCAGCCTTTAGCAGGACGGCCGACGGCGGGAGGCCGGGTTTGCGCGGTTGCCGGGCAAAAGGCGGGCCGAAAGGATGCCCTGCGTGACGCCGTCGGGCGTTACTTGCCGCCTCCTCATCACATCGCTGGGCAAAAATACGACGGCGGATGGGCGACAAACTCGAAAGTATGCTTACTATTGAGGGGTCAGGTTCTGGTGCATGCCGGAGCGAGCACGAACTGTAAGGAGTAACTCCATGGGTTTGGATGACAAGATCGGCAATGCCGCAGAGAAGCTTGGCGGCAAAGGCAAGGAAGCTGCCGGAAACGCTAGTGGCGACGAAAGCCTGAAGGCCGAAGGCAAGACTGACCAGTCCAAGTCGGACCTGAAGCAGGCCGGCGAGCACGTCAAGGACGCCTTCAAGAAGGATTAGTTCGACGCCTCAACGAATGGGTGCAACTCCAACCGGAGTTGCACCCATTGGCGTTTTCAGGACTGGTCCCGGATAGCCCGCAACTCCTGCAGCAGTCGTAACTGCTCGGCATTGATGTCCATGAGCATTTCTATCTGCGCCGCGGCGCGCACATCTGTTTCGTAGTCATGCTGCGCCATGGCAGAGGCGATGGCGTCCTGGCGCTTGGCGGCGATCAGCAGAATTGCACCCTGCAGGCCGGCCAGCATGGACAGGAAAAGATTCAGGAGAATATACGGATAGGGGTCCCAAGCGTTGGTTGCCAGGACGAAGGTATTCACCAGTGCCCAGGCCCCCATGGATGCCAGGAAGGCGCCCACGAAGGGCCAGCTGCCCATCCCGTTCCGGAGGGTATCCGCGGCCCTTTCACCGGCACTGAGGCCCTCCTTGTGCCGCCGGTGCCAGTTAACTCTGATGTCTGCCATGGCCCCAGAGTATGCCCTGGAGGTTATGCTCCGGCCGGATAACGGGCCCGGACCGCGGGGCAGGGTCCGCCGTCCCGGCCCAGGCTTGCCGCGCTCAGTGGATCAGCCCGGAGACGAGGTTGATGGTGGTAGCCAGCACGATAGCTCCCAGGAGGTAGGACAGCAGGGCCTGCCGCAGAACCGTGGAGCGGATGGCGTTGGTTTTCAGGTCGGTGTCCGACACCTGGAACGTCATGCCAACGGTGAAGGCAAGGTAGGCGAAGTCCGAGTACCGGGGCTGGGACTCCTCGTTGAAGTCGACGCCGGTCCCGTCGCGGTAGTAGATGGCGGCGTACCGGAGCGTGAACAGCGTGTGGACCAGGAACCACGACAGGGCAATGCTGCCCAGGGCCATGGCTACCGTGGCATCCTTCGCAGACCCCTGCGCGTTGGAGGCGTTCAACAGGATTAGCCCCACCCCAGCAAAGCTTGCCACCGTGGCTCCAAGGATCAGGGCGTCTGAAAAGACCCGCCCCGGGTCCTCCCTCCGGGCATGGGCAGCAGTGGCCACGGGCCCCAGCCTGCCGATGACGCTCCACACCCAGATGAGGTAGGTCGCACAGGCGGCGGCCCACCCGACCGCAGGTGCATAGGCCCAGCTTCCCGACGCCCCGTAGGCCAGGCCTGCAAAGAGGCCGACGGCGAGCATCACCAGCATCCGGAGCCGGGACTGGTGTGCGCGCGAGTTAAAGTTCCGGCGGTGGTCGCCGGCAGCCGTCATGGACTCCATGGGCCGATCATGGCACGGGATGCTGTGGCGTCGCTGGAAAAACAGGACGCCAGCAGTGGCGCCGGGAAAGTCAGGCCGGACCTGCTAGATCAAACCCTGCGCCAGCATCGCGTCGGCCACCTTCACGAACCCTCCGATGTTGGCTCCCAGCACATAATTGCCGGGATCGCCGTACTCGTCGGCGGTGGCGGCGCAGCGGTCGTGGATGCCCACCATGATCTCGGTCAGCCGCTCTTCCGTGTGCTCGAAGGACCACGAATCACGGCTTGCGTTCTGCTGCATTTCCAGAGCCGAGGTCGCCACGCCGCCGGCGTTGGCCGCCTTGCCCGGACCGAACAGTACCGAGGCCTCCTGGAACACGCCCACCGCCTCGCGGGTTGACGGCATATTGGCCCCTTCGCCAACGGCAAGCAGGCCGTTGCGCACCAGGCGGGCGGCAGCGTCGCCGTCGAGCTCGTTCTGCGTGGCGCACGGCAGCGCCACCGTGGCGTCCACGTCCCACACGGACCCGCCGTCCACGTAAGAGACGCCCGCGCGGCGTTCCGCATAGTCCTTCAGGCGGCCGCGCTCCACTTCCTTCACCTCGCGGAGGAGTTTGACGTCGATGCCCGCCTCATCCACCACGTAACCTGACGAGTCGGAGCACGCCACCACGGTGGCGCCGAGGGTCTGCGCTTTGGCGATCGCGTTGATGGCCACGTTTCCGGAGCCGGACACCACCACGCGCTGGCCGTCGAAGGATGTGCCGCGGGTCTTCAGCATTTCCTGGGTGAAGATGACGGTCCCGAAGCCGGTTGCCTCGGGGCGGACCAGGGAACCGCCCCAGGAGATTCCCTTGCCGGTGAGCACGCCGGATTCGTAGCGGTTGGTGATGCGCTTGTACTGGCCAAAGAGGTAGCCGATCTCGCGGCCGCCCACGCCTATATCGCCGGCCGGAACGTCCGTGTACTCGCCGATGTGGCGGTAAAGCTCGGTCATGAAGGACTGGCAGAAACGCATCACTTCGGCGTCGCTGCGGCCGCGGGGATCGAAGTCCGAGCCGCCCTTGCCGCCGCCGATAGGCATACCGGTGAGGGCGTTCTTGAAGATCTGTTCGAAACCGAGGAACTTGACGATGCCGAGATACACGGAGGGGTGGAAGCGCAGGCCGCCCTTATAGGGGCCCAGCGCAGAGTTGAACTCCACCCGGAAGCCGCGGTTGATCTGGACGCGGCCGGAGTCGTCGGTCCACGGCACACGGAAGATGATTTGCCGTTCGGGTTCGCAGAGGCGCTCCAGGATGGCAGCCTCCAGGAATTCAGGATGCCTGTCGTGCACGGGGCCAAGGCTTTCGAACACCTCAACCACTGCTTGGTGGAACTCCGCTTCACCGGGGTTACGTGCGAGGACAGTGTCCTTGATGGCCTCGAGCCGTGCGTCCATGGACTGTTCCTAACTTTGCCGAAACGAAGGACGGCGCAGCAAAGCAACGTCGTCCCGAAGGTTCACGTTTCAACCTATCCGATTACGACCACGCACCAATAGGCGGAGTGATCTCCATCCGCTAGCCTCCGTTATGTGACAGACAGGTTCCGCAATCCGAGATCCCTCCGGATCCGTTCATCTACCCGAAGGAGGAATTGATGCCCTTCATTTGCCTCCTCCTCTCCGGCGCCGCGCTGCTGGTCAACGGGCTGGCGATACTCGGCCAACTCCCCCGCCGCGACGCAGCCGTTTTCAGCCTGGTGCTCGGCGGCACCCAACTGGTGCTCGGCGTCGTGCATCTTGCCGGGGCTGGCACCGGCGTCCACGCCCTTCTGACGGCTGCCGGCATGTTCCTGTTCGGGCTGACCTACGTTTATGCCGGGCTGGACGTCCTGATGGGGCTGGGCTCGAAGGGGCTGGGCTGGTTCTGCGGCATGGTGGCATTCGTTGGCCTGCTGCTGGCGGGTGCCTGGCTGGACAGCGATCCACTGCTTGCCGTGCTCTGGGTGTGCTGGTCCGTGCTGTGGGGCCTGTTGTTTGGTTCCTCAGCCCTCGGTGTGGTGCGGCTGGAACCGTTCGCGGGCTGGGCGCTGGTCCTGGCCAGCCAGGTGACCGCGACGGTGCCGGCCTTCCTTGGCCTGGCCGGCGTCTGGCCGCGCAGCGCCTGGATGGCATGGCTTGCCACGGCCCTGCTGGCCGTACTCTTCGTGGTGGCGCGCGCGCTGGCACTAAAGCCCGTCTCGCCGAGCAGGGCAGCCCCTAGGGAATCCTGACCGCTTCTGCGTACTGCCGGTTGCCCCGCCTGCTGCTGCGGCCTGTACGGGCGCTCCAGCGCTGGTGCCGGTACTCCACGTCGATGGGATGCCCGAAGGCTGCGCTGATGTTCTCACTGGTGATGACTTCGGAAGCGGGGCCGGCGGCCACCGCCTGTCCGCCGGCGATCAGCAGGGCATGGCTTGTGGTGGCAGGCAGTTCCTCCAGGTGGTGGGTGACCAGGACCGACGCCATCTGCGGGTGCGTGTAGGCGAGATCGTCGATGGTGTCCAGCAACTGCTCCCGGGCAGCGATGTCGAGGCCCGTGCAGGGTTCGTCGAGCAGGAGCAACTCCGGTGAGGCGATCAGGGCGCGGGCGATCAGCGCGCGCCCACGCTCGCCTTGGGAGAGCGTGGGCCAGCGCAGGGCGGCTTTGTGGGCCAGTCCGAACTGCTCCACCAGGGCGTCGGCCTTGGTGGACTCGGCGTGGGTGGGCTCCCACCGCGGGGACAGTTCGCTGCTCCCGGTCAGTCCGGTGAGGACAACCTGGCGGACCGTGAGGGGTGCCAGGACCTGGTGGCGCGGATTGACGTGTCCTATTGACTGGCGCAGTGCCTTCATTTCCACCCGCCCCAGGCGCTCACCAAGGACGGATACGGTCCCGGAGCTGGGGTGGTTGACGGCTCCGCACAGCCCCATGAGCGTGCTCTTCCCGGCTCCGTTCGCTCCGAGCAATGCCCAGTGCTCTCCCGCCTTGACGCTCAGGGAGATACCGCTAATGATTTCCCGGCCGTCCCGTCGGAACGAGACATCGTTGAGTTCCAGTACCTGGTGGTCCGCCGGCCGTTCGTGCATCCTTGGGTCTCCTCAAAGGGATTCGTGTTCCCCTAACTCTCCTGCCAGGTCCGGCGTCAACGCAAAATGGGCTGCTGACGCTGCAACGGCCGGCCACCCCGAGGGCGACCGGCCGCGCTTTTGATATGGCGTTTTGTTCCGTTACCGGAGCACCACGGTGCGGTTGCCCTGGAGGATGACCCGGCCTTCGCAGTGCCACTTCACCGCGTTGGAGAGGGCCTTGCATTCCGTGTCGCGGCCGGCCGCCACCAGGTCCTCGGGCCCGTACGTGTGGTCCACGTCCACCACCTGCTGGGAGATGATGGGTCCCTCGTCCAGTTCTGCGTTCACGTAGTGCGCGGTGGCGCCAACGGTCTTGACGCCGCGGGCATAGGCCTGATGGTACGGCTTGGCACCCTTGAAGCTGGGCAGGAACGAGTGGTGGATGTTGATGGCCCGGCCGTCCAGCTTCCGGGTCAGGTCGTCGCTGAGCACCTGCATGTAGCGGGCCAGCACCACCAGTTCGACGTCGAGCCCGTCCACCAGTTCCATCATCTCGGTTTCCGCTGCGGGCTTGGTGTCCGCCGTGACCGGGATGTGGTGGAACGGGATGGCATGCCACTCCACCAGTGCCTGGTGGTCCCGGTGGTTGGAAACCACGGCCACAATGTCCACAGGCAGTTCGCCGATCCGGGCGCGGAAGAGCAGGTCGTTGAGGCAGTGCCCGAACTTGGACACCATGATCAGCACCTTGCGCTTGGAACCGTGGCGTTCCAGCTGCCAGCGCATGCCGAACTTTTCAGCCACCGGGGCGAAGGAGGACCGCAGGGTCTCCAGTGTGGACTCGTCGCCTTCGGAGACGAAGTGCACGCGCATGAAGAAGTGGCCTTCGGAGCGCTCACCGAACTGCTTGTTGTCGATAATGTCGCAGCCGTGCTCCAGCAGGAAGCCGGACACGGCGTGCACAATGCCGGGCCCTTCCGCGCAGTCGAGGGTCAGGACGTGTTCCACGGTGGTGGGCGCCTTGGGGGCGGGGATATGGGTTTCAGTAACAGTCATGGCTCAGCACTCGATCACATTCACGGCGAGGCCTCCTCTGGAGGTTTCCTTGTACTTGGTTTTCATGTCGGCTCCGGTGTCGCGCATGGTCTTGATCGCCTTGTCCAGCGAGACCTTGTGGCTGCCGTCCCCGTGCAGGGCCAGCCGGGCCGCGTTGATCGCCTTCACGCTGGCGATCGCGTTCCGCTCGATGCAGGGGATCTGCACCAGGCCGCCCACGGGATCACAGGTCAGGCCCAGGTTGTGCTCGATCCCCACTTCGGCGGCGTTCTCCACCTGCGCCGGCGTCCCGCCGAGCACTTCGCAGAGCCCGGCCGCAGCCATCGAGCAGGCAGAACCCACCTCGCCCTGGCAGCCCACTTCGGCACCGGAGATGGAGGCGTTCGTTTTGAACAGGATTCCGACGGCGGCCGCCGCCAGCAGGAAGCGGACCACACCGTCGTCGTCGGCTCCCGGAACAAACTTTATGTAGTAGTGCAGGACGGCCGGAACAATGCCCGCTGCCCCGTTGGTGGGGGCGGTGACAATCCGCCCGCCGGCGGCGTTCTCCTCGTTCACGGCCAGCGCGAACAGGTTCACCCATTCCATCGCCAGCAGCGGATCCGCCGGTGCCTGCACGGGCGACGGCGTTGCTGCCGCGGCTTCAGCCGTGGCGGCCGAGGCCGTCAACGTGCGGAACAGGGCGGGCGCCCGCCGGGTCACGTTCAGGCCGCCGGGCAGGATGCCCTCTGCGTTGCAGCCGTTCTCCACGCATTCGCGCATGACGGCCCACAGCCCCAGGAGCTGTTCCCGGAGTTCGGCTTCGCTGCGCCAGGTAAGTTCGTTGGCCAGCATGACATCGGAGATGGACATGCCTTCGCGGCTGCAGATCTGCAGGAGTTCATCCCCCGTGGAGAACGGGTACGGCAGCACGGTGTCATCCGGCACCACTTTGTCCCCGCCCTCGGCGTCGCCGTCCACCACGAAGCCGCCACCAATGGAGTAGAAGCTCCGCTCGCTCAGCACGGCACCCGTGTGGTCCAGGGCCCGGAACGTCATGCCGTTGGGGTGCGCGGGAAGGGACTTGCGCCGGTGGAGCACCACGTCCTCTTCCCAGTTGAAGTCCACCCGGTGGCTTCCGGCGATGTGGAGTTCGGCGTCCAGCGCGGCGGCTGCCACCTGGTCGTCGGCGGTGAAGGTGTCCACGGTTTCCGGGTCCAGGCCCTTCAGCCCCAGGACCACTGCCTTGTCCGAGCCGTGGCCGCGGCCGGTGGCGCCCAGGGAGCCGAACAGTTCGGTCTGGACCCGCGCGGTGGCGGCCAGCTGGCCATCGCCCTTCAGCCCGTCCGCGAACAGCTTCGCCGCCCGCATCGGGCCCACCGTGTGCGACGACGAGGGCCCGATGCCGACGGAAAAGAGGTCAAGGACGCTGAGCGCCATCAGGGGACCTCTGGCGAGGCGTACTCCCGCATGGCGTCCAGCAGCCACCGGCCCAGGAACTCGGCGAAGGAAGCGCGGGGGAAGATCCGGAAGGACTCGTCACCGGTCTTCCACAGGATGGCCGGAATGTTCGCGATTTCCGTGGAGAAGGCCGTGCCGGCCTTGAAGACCCGCGGGTGCAGGTCCAGCGAGCAGCCTTTTTCCAGGACGGCGCGGGCCCGGGGGCCCGTCAATTCGAACGTGGTCCGGTTGGCGGACAGGTCCACCACCTGGCCCGCGTCGCCGCCCAGCGCGTCCCGGAGCGCAGGGATGAGGTCCCCGCCAAGGGATTCGTGCGCTTCGGTGGGTGCAACCACCAGGAACTCTGCGGGGCCGAGCCACAGGACGGACACGTCGCCGTTGCCGGCCACGGCACCGGAGCCGGTGGGGAGGCCACCGGTGACACCGGCCAGGCGCTCCGCCGCGGCGGATCCTGCCAGCGCCCGGAGACCCACCATGGTCAGGAAGGGCACCTCGAAAATTTCAACGGTGCCGGCCAGGGAGCCGGCCGCGAACTCATCCGCCAGCTGGCGCGCCGGGCTGACGCGGGCGGCGAGATTCTTTTCGGCGTTGGTCTTGGCGGAGGTCGGGGATGCTGCTGTTTCAGCCATCTTTACGGGTCCCTTCAGAGTCAAAAAGCACTGTTTCTGCGACAACCACGTCCACCAGCTGGTCGCCGGCGGCTGCCACCAGCGTTTCGCCGATGCGGTTGCGTCCGTTCTTGATCAGGGCCAGGCCGAATGACCGGCCCAGTGCTGCGCTGTGGTAGCTGGAGGTGACGAACCCTTCCATCGGCACGGGGCCGTAGGCGGGGTTGGTGGAGCGGCCCTTTTCCACCAGCTGGGTGCCTTCCGGCAGCCGCAGCGTGCCGTCCACGGGGAGGACGCTGACCAGGTGCTTGCGGTCCTCACGCTGCGCGTCCGACCGGGTGTAGGAGCGCTTGCCGATGAAGTCTTTGGCCTTGGAGACGATCCATTCCATGCCCGCGTCCTGCGGGGTGACGGTGCCGTCCGTGTCCTGCCCCACGATCGGGTAGCCCTTTTCGGCGCGCAGCACGTGCATGGTTTCGGTGCCGTAGGGGGTGATGTTGAACTCGGCCCCGGCGGCAGCCACGGATTCCCACGTGTTCAGCCCGTACCAGGCCGGGACGTTGATCTCGTAGGCGAGTTCACCGGAGAACGAGATCCGGCAGATCCGGGCGCGCACGCCGGAGGCGAGGGTGGTTTCGCGGAAGGTCATGAACGGGAAGGCTTCGGCGTCCAGGCCGCCGTTGGCAGCCAGTTCGGGTGCCACCTTGCCGATGACCTCACGGGACTTGGGCCCGACGACGGCGATGGTGCTCCACTGTTCCGTCACGGAGGTGCACTGCACGTCCAGTTCCGGCCACTCGGTCTGCAGCCATTCCTCCAGCCAGTCCAGCACCTTGGCGGCACCGCCGGTGGTGGTGGTCATGAAGTAGGTCTCGTCGTCGACGCGGAGGGTCACGCCGTCGTCGAAGATCATCCCGTCCGGGGTGCACATGACGCCGTAGCGTGCCGAACCCGGGGCGAGCTTCTTGAACGCGTTGGTGTACATCCTGTTCAGGAACTCCCCCGCGTCCTTGCCGCGGATTTCGATCTTGCCCAGCGTGGTGGCGTCCATGAAGCCCACGGATTCGCGGACGGCGGCGCATTCGCGCAGCACGGCAGCGTCCATGTCCTCCCCGGCCTGCGGGTAGTACCAGGGCCGCTTCCACTGTCCAACGTCCTCGAACAACGCGCCCTTGGCCACGTGCCAGGGGTGGATGGACGTGACGCGGGCGGGGTCGAACAGTTCCCCGCGCTGGCGTCCGGCCAGTGCGGCGAAGGCCACCGGGGTGAAGGGGGCACGGTAGGTGGTGGTGCCGATGTCGCCGATGCCGCGGGAGGCTTCGCCGGCGGTGCGCAGGGCCGCGGCGATGACGCCGATGGCGTTGACGCCGGAGGTCTTGCCCTGGTCGTTGGCGGTGCTGATGGAGGTGTACCGCTTGATGTGTTCCACCGAGCGCATGCCGGCTCCGGTGGAGCGGAGGACGTCCGCCACGGACTGGTCGCGCTGGAAGTCCACGAAGTGGTGGTGCCAGTCGTCCGGGGTGCCGCTCTCGCCCGGCACCAGCCACAGCTGGCGGGTGGGGGCGGAGGCCTTCGGGTCGCCGAACACGGACGGTTCGACGGCGGATTCGAAGCCTGCGGCGATGGCCGCCCTGGCGCCGGCGGAGATGCCCTCCGCGACGCAGTCTTCGGTGGCGAAGGAGCCGCGGCCGGCGCCAATGGTCTGCTGGGCGGGAACTTCAGTGCTGGGCACGAAGGCTGCCAGCTCCTCGTCCCAGCGCAGCTTGCCCTGGCGCTGGGAGTGCAGGTGGACCAGCGGGCTCCAGCCGCCGGACACAGCCAGCAGGTCTGCTGCGATCTGCTCGACGCCGGAGGTGAGCTCGCCGTCGTCGTTGATGCTGCGGACGGTCACGCCGTCCAGCCGGCCTGCGGAGTCAGCCGAGGTGTTGGCCACCGCGCTGCCGATCAGCACGCGGACACCGGATTCGACGGCGGCAGTCGCCGCTGCGGTCAGGGCCGGACGGGCGTCCACCACGGCGGCGACCTTGACGCCCGCGGCGGCGAGGTCGGCTGCGACGGCGTAGGCGCTGTCATTGGTGGTGCTGATGACCACGCGCTTGCCGGCGGCCACGCCGTAGCGGTTCAGGTAGCTGCGCACGGCGGAGGCGAGCATGATGCCGGGGCGGTCGTTGTTCTCGAACACCAGGGGGCGTTCGTGGGCTCCCGGGGCGACAATCACCTGGCTGGCACGGATGTGCCAAATCCGCTGGCGGGAGACACCCGGGGCGGCGGGGCTGGAAAGGTGGTCGGTGCGGTTCTGGACGGCGATGACGTAGTTGGCGTCGTAGGCGCCGAACGCGGTGGTGCGGTTCAGGACCGTGGACTCGGCGCCGGACACCAGCTCGGCTTCGACGTCGGCCACCCATTCCAGGGCGGGCTTTCCTTCGATGGTCTCAGCAAGGCCCGGAGCGGTGGAACCGGAGAGCAGCGCGCCGCCGAGTTCGGGCTGGTCATCGAGCAGCATGACCCTGGCGCCGGTGCGGACGGCTTCGCGGGCCGCGGCGAGCCCGGCGGGGCCGCCGCCGATCACCAGGACGTCGGTGTGGACGTACTTCTTGTCGTATTCGGCGCGGTCGTCCTCCGGGTCCAGCTTGCCCAGGCCGTTGAGCAGGGTGGCCTGGAGTCCGTCCACCAGGGAGACGGTGGTGGCGGGGAGCATGGATTCGGCAACATGGCCGGGGAAGCGGGCTTCCACGCGGACCAGGGCGTTGGCCTCTTCGACGCCGGCGGACATGATGCCGCGGGGGCGGTCCTCGTAGAGGGAGTTGCCGGCGGCGATGCGGCCGTTGGCCAGCAGCGCCGAGGCCAGGGTGTCACCGGGATGGCCGGTGAACTCCTCGCCGTCAACGGTGAAGCGCCAGGAGATGGTGCGGTCGATGCGGCCGCCGGTAGCCAGGCGGGCGTTCTGGGAAGTCACTTGGTCGCTCCTTCCGGGGCGGTGGTGCTGAGGATGCTCGTGGTGGAGGTGCTGGGTGCGGCACTTCCCGTGGTGGTGCTCTCAGGGCCGGTGCTGGCGGTCCCGGTTTCGGGTGCGCCGTCCGGGGAGCGGTCAGGCCGCTTCGCCCCCATCGGGTAGACAGCCTTGATGTCGTAGCTCACCGTGTCGCGGAGCATGTTGAACCACTGGCGGCAGCCGGTGCTGTGGACCCAGCGCTCGGCGAAGATGCCTTTGGGGTTCTCCCGGTAGAAGAGGTAGCGGGACCACTCCGTGTCGCTCAGCTCGTTGGGGTTCTCGGGGTACGGGACGTGGGCCTGTCCCCCGTAGTGGAATTCGGTTTCGTCCCGCGGGCCGCAGTTGGGGCATGGGATCAGCAGCATGTGCGTTAGTCCTTTTCTGGTGGCGGCGGCTAGTGGGCCACGGCAGCGGCGCCGTGTTCGTCGATGAGGGCGCCGGTTTCGAAGCGTTCCAGCGAGAACGGCGCATTCAGTTTGTGCGGGGCGCCGGTGGCGATGGTGTGCGCGAAGGTCATGCCGGCGGCGGGAGTGCCCTTGAATCCGCCGGTTCCCCAGCCGCAGTTCACGAACATGTTCTCCACCGGAGTGGTGCCCACGATCGGCGAGGCGTCCAGGGTGGTGTCCACGATGCCGCCCCAGGTCCGGAGCACGTGGGCCCGGGCGAAGATGGGGAAGAGCTCGACGGCGGCCGCCATCTGCTGCTCGATCACGTGGAAGGAGCCGCGCTGGCCGTAGCCGTTGTAGGAGTCAACGCCGGCGCCCATTACCAGTTCGCCCTTGTGCGCCTGGGAGACATAGACGTGCACGTGGTTGGACATGACCACCGTGGGGTGGACGGGCTCGTGCAGTTCCGAGACCAGCGCCTGCAGCGGGTGCGACTGGATGGGCAACTCGAAGCCTGCCATCTCGGCCAGGACCGAGCTGTGGCCGGCGGCGCAGAGGCCCACCTTTTCGGTGTTGATGGTGCCGCGGTTGGTCTTGACGCCCACTACGCGGTTGCCGTCCTTGAGGAAGCCGGTCACCTCGCAGTTCTGGATGATGTCCACGCCCAGTTCGTCGCACTTGCGGGCGAAGGCCCAGGCCACGTGGTCGTGCTTGGCGATACCGGCCCGCGGCTGGTACGTGGCGCCCATGACGGGGTAGCGGATGTTGTCGCTGATGTTCAGGATAGGGCAGAGTTCCTTGACCTGCTGCGGGTCAAGCCATTCGGCGTCCACGCCGTTGAGCTTGTTGGCGCCCACGCGGCGCATGCTTTCGCGCACGTCGCCCAGGGTGTGGGCCAGGTTCATCACGCCGCGCTGGCTGAACAGGAAGTCGTACTCGAGTTCCTCGGGCAGGATTTCCCAGAGCTTGAGAGCGTGCTCGTAGATGGCCGCGCTCTCGTCCCAGAGGTAGTTGGAGCGGATGATGGTGGTGTTGCGGGCCATGTTGCCGCCGGCCAGCCAGCCCTTTTCGAGGACGGCGATATTGGTCATCCCGTGGTTCTTGGCCAGGAAGTAGGCGGTGGCCAGGCCGTGCCCGCCGCCGCCGACGATCACGGCGTCGTAGGAGGACTTGGGTTCCGGGTTCCGCCAGAGGAAGTCCGGGTGCTCCGGAAGGTGCTGGGTGCTCACTGGGCGGCTCCAATCAGGTCTGCCTCGATGCCGGCCAGGTTGGCGTCGGCGGAGAGGTGCGGGTAGAGGGGGAATTTGCCGGCCAGGGCCGTCACGCGTTTCCGGAGTTCGACGGCGGTGTCCCCGGGGAGGGTGCCGGTGCCCGCTGAGGCGATGAGCGCCGTCGCGATGATGTCCGCAACCTCGGTGAACTCGGCGGCGCCGAAGCCGCGGGCGGCCAGGGCGGGGGTGCCGATCCGGAGGCCGGAGGAGACCATCGGCGGGCGGGGGTCGAAGGGGACGGCGTTGCGGTTGACCGTGATGCCGATCTGGTGGAGCGCGTCCTCACCCTGCTGGCCGTCGAGTTCGGAGTGGCGGAGGTCCACCAGGACCAGGTGGACGTCGGTGCCGCCGTTGACCACGGAAATACCCGCGGCTGCGACGTCTTCCTTGAGGAGGCGCTCGGCCAGCAGCTTGGCGCCCTGGAGCACCCGCTCCTGGCGTTCCTTGAATTCGGGGGCGGCAGCGAGCTTGAACGCCACGGCCTTGGCTGCCACAACATGCTCCAGCGGACCACCCTGCTGGCCCGGGAACACCGCGCTGTTGATCTTCTTGGCGTATTCCTCCTTGGCCAGGATGACGCCGCCGCGCGGACCGCCGAGGGTCTTGTGGGTGGTGGTGGTGACCACGTCCGCGTAGGGGACGGGGTTGGGGTGCAGGCCCGCGGCGACGAGTCCGGCGAAGTGCGCCATGTCCACCATGAGGTAGGCCCCCACGAGGTCGGCGATGCGGCGGAACTCGGCGAAGTCCAGCTGGCGGGAGTAGGCGGACCAGCCGGCCACGATCAGCTTGGGCTTGTGCTCCAACGCCAGGGCTTCCACTTCGGCCATATCGATCCGGAGGTCTTCCTCGCGGACGTGGTAGGGAACCACGTTGTAGAGCTTGCCGGAGAAGTTGATCTTCATGCCGTGCGTGAGGTGTCCGCCGTGCGCCAGGGAGAGCCCCAGGATGGTGTCGCCCGGGTTCAGCAGGGCGAACATGGCGGCGGCGTTGGCCTGGGCGCCTGAGTGCGGCTGCACGTTGGCGAACTCGGCGCCGAAGAGTGCCTTCACGCGGTCGATGGCCAGCTGCTCGATGACGTCCACGTGCTCGCAGCCACCGTAGTAGCGCTTGCCCGGGTATCCTTCGGCGTACTTGTTGGTGAGCACCGAGCCCTGGGCCTCCATGACGGAGGACGGAGCGAAATTCTCCGACGCAATCATTTCCAGGGTGGACTGCTGGCGGTGCAGTTCCTGTGCCACAGCGGCGGCGACATCGGCGTCGACCGTGGCAAGCGAGGCGTTCAGTACGTCCTGCATTGTTCTCCTTATGACCCTTCGGAGTTACTGACCTATAACTGATCTGTAACTGATATATTAGAACTGTCGTAATAGTATGTTCCAGATCACTTGGACGTCAATAGCACTCCTGGGAAGGCTCGAAATGAGCGTCATATTAGAGAACCACCTGACCGGCGACGGGGACCTCTCGCTCTCCGAACAGGCCTACCGGCACCTCCGCGACCGGCTCATCATGCTGGACATCCGGCCGGGCGAGGCAATCAATGACGGCAAGCTGGCCGCCGAACTCGGGATCGGCCGGACGCCGGTCCGGGAAGCCCTCAAGCGCCTGGAAAGCGACCACCTCGTGGTGTCCTATCCCCGCCGCGGAACGTTCGCCACCATCGTCGACATCACTGAACTGGCAGACGTCTCAGAGCTGCGCGAATCCCTGGAACCCCTAGCCGCACGCCGGGCCGCCAAGCTGGCAACGCCGGCGCTGCGGGCGGAAATCCGGGAAACCGCGGCCGCGATCTCCACCATGGGCGACGACGATGATCCCTACGACCTCATGCGGCACGACATCAAGGTCCACCGGCTGATCTACCGGGCCGCGGCCAACGCGCACCTCGAGGACGTCCTGATCCGCTACGACAACCTGGCCACGCGCATCTGGTGCATGGTGCTGGAAAAGGTCCCGTCCGTCGCGTCCCACATTGCCGAGCACGTTGAGCTGCTGGAAGCAGTGGCCGACGGCGACGCGGACCGGGCCGGCAAGCTCGCCCTGGAGCACGTCACCAGTTTCGAGCAGGCCATCCGGAACGTGCTCTAGCCGTCGTGTCCAGGCGCGGCTAGCGCAGCCGGGCCCGCACCTCCTGCGCGAATTCCAGCGTGGTGGCTGAACCTCCCAGGTCCGGCGTTGCGATTCCGTCTCCAAGAGCGGATTCGAAGGCGCCGGTCAGCGACCGGGCTGCCTCCGCCTCCCCCAAATGCTCGAGCATCATGGCCGCAGCCCAGAGGGCACCCACCGGGTTGGCAATACCCTTGCCCGCGATATCCGGGGCAGAACCGTGGACCGGCTCGAACATCGACGGGTACCGGCGCTCCGGGTTGAGGTTGGCGCTCGGGGCGATGCCGATGGAGCCGGCCACTCCGGCCACAAGGTCGGACAGGATGTCTCCGAACAGGTTGGACGCCACGATGGTGCGGACGCTGGTGGGCTTCATGACCAGCCGTGCCGCGAGCGCATCGATGAGCACTTTGTCGACAGTGACGCCCGGGAAGTCCGCCACCGTCTCCGCCACCACCTCGTCCCAAAACGGCATGGTGTGGATGATGCCGTTGGATTTGGTGGCCGAGACCAGCGTGCCGCCCCGGCTCGCGGCGGCCTCGGCTGCATAGCGCGCCGCCCTGCTGACGCCGGCCCTGGTGAAAACGCTCTCCTGCACTGCGAATTCGGCAGGTGTCCCTGAACCGAAGCGGCCGCCGATCTGCGAATATTCGCCTTCCACGTTTTCGCGGACCACCACGATATCCAGGTCCTCGATGCCGGGCATCGCGCCCTTAACGCCTGGCAGCAGCTTCATGGGCCGGAGGTTGATGTACTGGTCGAATTCGCGGCGGATGGGGATGAGCAGTCCCCACAGGGTCACATCATCCGGAACGTCGGGTGTTCCCACCGCTCCCAGGTAAATGCCGTCGCCGGTGCCGAGCTGCTCAATCCCGTCGACCGGCATCATCCTGCCGGTCTTGGTGTACAGATCGCTGTTCCACTCGCGGACCCGCCAGGAGACACCAAACCCGTGCAGCTCAGCCGCCGCGTCCACGCATTCCATGGCCACTTCGGTGACATCGACGCCGATGCCGTCACCGGGAATTGAGTCGATGGTGTAGGTGCGGGTCATGTGCTTCCTGCCTTTCCGGCGTTCCTGAGTATGGGTCAAGCTTAATTCGGAGTCGGGAAGGCGTGGTTCCCGGTACGGGCGGCGCGCGGGAGAAACGCTGCCGGTTCACGCCTGATCCCGGCCAGTCCGGATTCGACGGCACCCCGGACCACAACTTCTGCCCCCAGAGTGCTCGCGACAAGGTGCGGCAGCGGCAGGCCCGAGTCCGTGGGCAGCAAATCGCGCGCACGCTCCAGGACTGGTTCGATGGCGCTGGAGATCCCACCGGCAACGACCACCCGCTCGATGTCGAGAAGGCTGGCGAGCGCCACCGTGATGCGCGCCAGCCGTTCACCCAGCCGGGCGATGATGTCCCGCGCAAGTGGATCTCCCTCGCGGGCTGCCCGGAAGACATCCTC
This sequence comes from Pseudarthrobacter defluvii, assembly GCF_030816725.1. Lineage (NCBI taxonomy): Bacteria > Bacillati > Actinomycetota > Actinomycetes > Micrococcales > Micrococcaceae > Pseudarthrobacter > Pseudarthrobacter defluvii. Next base: position 196,654 of record NZ_JAUSYG010000001.1, on the reverse strand, counting down.
TGCGCTGATGTTTCCCTCGGGTATGCGCCGCAAGGAGGAGGCCCCGTCATAGGTATTTACGCCCGCCCGTGCCCATGTCCGGGCAAGCGCCCCGAGGCCGTCCGAGCCCCCCTCGTCGGACACGAGCTTAGTGTCGAAGACATCCAGGAACCGCATCTCGCCGGCCCCGCCCTGGCGTCCCCGCAACAGGCGTCCATCCACGATCAGGCCCGCTCCGAACCGCTCTCCGGACAGCAGGGTGGCGACATTGGCGGACGGCTCCTGCGCTTGTTCAGCCACGGCAGCGAGGTTGGCATCGTTCTCGATGAGCACCTCGCCTGGTAGCCCGGAGGCGAATCCGGAATTCATCAACTGCCAGAACTCTCCACCTTCCGGAGACATGCCGTCGGCGTCAACCGGCGCGGGAACCCCGACGACCGTCAGCAGGACATCGGCGGCATTCCATCCGGCATCCGAAAGCGTCCGGTCAATCAACGCGCGTGCGGCGGCAACGCGCCCAGCACACCCCAGCGTGTGCGAGTCAATGCGTTCGCAGCGCTTGCCGAGCTCGCGGCCACGCAGGTCGGCAACGAGGGTTGTCAGGCGGCTTTCGCCGGCATCCATCCCCACCACCACACCCGCAGATTCCCGCAGCCTGTAGCGGCGTGCCGGCCGGCCCTTGGTAGAGCGGCTGGCCTCACCGCCGTCACCCACCTCCTCCAGCCAGCCCGCATGAACAAGACCGTCGCAGACACCCAGCACGGTGGCGCGGGTAAGGCCCGTGGCAGCCATTGCTTCACCGGCCGTGAACACCTGTTCCTGGAGGGCGAAGCGCAGCAATGCTTCCGAGTTGATCTGCCGCAACAGTTGGGTCGAGCTCGCCGTAGTTCCGTCCACCCCTTGACGATATCCCTTCCGTCCCCCATCCTCGTATAGGACCTAAATATAAGATCCATATAAAATCTTTTCCGACCGCCCACAGGAGCCAATGTTGCCACCTTTGACGTCCGCGGGGACGCACGTTTCCCGACGTACTTTCCTTGCCGCTGCGGGAGGTGCCCTGACCGCTGCCGGCCTGGCCGGCTGCGCCCCTGCCGGTGCGGCGCCGGCCACGACCATCACGTTCCACCAGTCGAAACCCGAAGCCGTCCCCTACTTCCGGGACCTGGCGGCGAAGTTCACCGGATCACAGGACCGGTTCCGGGTCCTTCACGACATGGCCACCAATCTGTCCGCCAGCTTTGTCCGCAGCAGCCCCCCGGATCTTGGCTGCTTGAACTACAACCTGGAGATGGCCCGGTTCATGGAACGCGGGGCCCTCTCCGACCTTTCAGACCTGCCCGAAGCAGCAACAATCCGGGACGACGTGCTGGACCTGACCAACTGGTACCCCACCTATCCCGGCCGCACCAGCGTGATCCCCTATTCGGTGATGGCCGCGTCCGTCATCTACAACCGCCGGATCTTCCAGGAGCACGGCCTGGCTGTTCCAACCACCTGGGACGAATTGATTGACGTGTGTGAACGGCTGAAGTCCGCCGGAGTGACTCCCATCTACGGCACTTTCCGCGATCCGTGGACAGTGGCGCAGGGCCTGTTCGATTACACGGTGGGCGGCATGGTGGACGTGCGCGGCTTCTACGCCAAAATGCACGAAATCGGTGAGCATGTGGGACCGGACTCCGACGTGTCATTCCAAAAGACGCTGCTGGAACCGGTGCAGCGCATGGTCCAGCTGACCAAATACGTTAATCCCGATGCGGCCAGCCGGGGCTACGGTGACGGCAACACCGCGATGGCGCAGGGCCAGGCGGCAATGTATTTCCAGGGACCCTGGGCCTTTGGAGAGATCGAGAAGGCGGCCACCGGCCTTGACCTTGGCACCTTTCCGCTTCCAATGACCTCTGACCCTGCCGACCTTAAAGTCCGGGTGAACGTCGACCTCTCCCTTTGGGTGCCCGAAGCCGCGAACGGACAGCAAGGGGCGCGCGCGTTCCTTCAATACCTTCTGCAGCCGGAAATCCAGAACCCCTACAACGCCAAGTTCCTGGGATTCGGCACGGCCAAGGACGCTCCTCCTGTCACCGACCCGCGCATCGTCGAAATGCAGAAGTACTACGACGAGGGCCGCTTCTACATGGGCGCCTCGCAGTTCATCCCCAACACGATTCCCGCGGCCAACTACATCCAGTCGATCATCGGTGGCGCCGATCCCGAAGGCACCCTGCGCCGGATGGACGCTGACTGGGCGCGCCTGGCTTTCCGGGCGTAACCGCACCTCCGCCCCGACGCACGAAACGAGGACCCCCCATGTCATCAGTGACCAAAAATTCCGCCAGGGCGGCGGTGACTCCCGCGGCGGCGCCGAAGGTAAAACGCGCCCGCAAGAGCCGGGTGGACCCGCTCTACTACTTTTTCCTGTTCCCATCGCTCGTGATTTTCACGCTTGCCGTTACGCTTCCCGCCATACTCGGATTCGTCTACAGCTTCACCAATTCAGTCGGCTTCGGGAAATTCGAGTTCATCGGCATTCGCAACTTCATCGCGGTTTTTCGGGATGAAGGAATCCTGGGCGCCTACGGGTTCACGCTCGCCTTTTCGCTCCTGACGGTCATCGTCGTGAACGTCCTCGCTTTCCTCCTGGCGCTGGGGCTGACGTCCCGGGTCCGGTTCCGGACGGCGCTGCGCACGGTGTTCGTGATTCCCATGGTGATCTCCGGCATCGTCATCGCCTTCGTCTTCCAGTACCTCTTCTCCAATTCACTGCCGCTGATGGGTAAGAGCCTGGGCATCGAACCCCTGGCGACGAGCATCCTCGCCAACCCCGACCTCGCCTGGCTGGGAATCGTTTTCGTCACCGCGTGGCAGTCAATTCCAAGTGCCATGCTGATCTACATCGCCGGGCTCCTGACGGTCCCTCCCGAGGTCTATGAAGCCAGTTCCCTCGACGGCGCCAGCCCCTGGCACAACCTGCGGCACATCACCTTGCCGCTGGTGGCCGGGTACGCCGTGATCAATACCGTGCTTGGTTTCAAGAACTACCTCAACGCCTACGACATCATCGTGGGTCTCACGGACGGCGGCCCCGGGGTGTCCACCCGCAGCGTTGCCATGGCCATCTTCCGGGGCTTCGAGGGCGGCGATTACGCCTACCAGATGGCCAACGCCGTGATCTTCTTCCTCATCAGCATCACCATCGCACTCATCCAGCTTCGCTTCACACGTGGCAAAGGAGGGATCGCATGAGCAACGCGACCCGCACCACCCCGGCAGGACCGGCCAGCCCAGGACCACTCAATGCCGGGCAAGGCATCGCCGGAAGAAGCCGCGCCGGGAAGCGCCGGATCCGCACCGGCCACGAACGCACCAACTGGGCCGCCACGGTCATCCTCATCGTCTGTACACTCGGTGTGCTCGTCCCGCTGTACGTCACCGTCAGCATGGCCTTCAAGACCACCGGGCAGGCAGTTGACGGCAATGCATTCTCCCTGCCGTCGCCCCTGAGCCTCGAAAGCTTCGGCCAGGCCTGGACGCTGACGAACTTTCCCCGCGGCTTCGCGATCTCCGTGTTCGTGTCCGCCACCGCAGTAGTCGGGGAGATCGTCGTGTCGGCGCTGGCAGCCTACGCGATCGTCCGCAACTGGGACCGCCGGCTGTTCCGCTGGTCGTTCTTCTACCTGCTTGCCGCCATGTTCATCCCGTTCCCCGTGGTGGCGCTGCCGCAAATCCAGCTCACGGGCCTTGTGGGACTGGACAATCCGCTCGGCGTCGCAATCCTGCACATCGTCTTTGCCCTGGCCTTCAACACAATGCTCTTTACGGCGTTCCTGCGCTCAATCCCGCTGGAACTGGAGGAAAGCATGCGGATGGACGGCGCCGGCACATGGCAGGTGTTCTGGCGGCTCATCTTCCCCCTGCTGGGACCCATGAGCGCAACCGTCGGCATCTTCGCCTTCATCGCCTCATGGAATGACTTCATGATGCCGTCGCTCATCATTTCCGATCCCGAAATGCAGACCATTCCCGTGCTGCAAAAGATCTTCCAGACGCAGTTCAGCAACAGCTACAACGTTGCCTTCGCCTCCTACCTGATGGCAATGGCGCCGGCCATCGTCGTTTACCTGTTTACCCAGCGATGGGTGATGTCCGGCCTCACCCAGGGTGCGGTCAAGTGACGATCCCATCCGCATGACCACCACTCATCAAGCCGAAGGACCCTGCGCAGCTAAAGTGACGTGGAATACTTCGACACACATGCCGCCGGAGGTACCGGCGGGGCCGGAAGGGGCAATGGCGTGAGCGGCAAAGGGATGCAGGAAACGGTCAACGAGGATCAGCAGGCACGCCGGCACGTGCTGTCCGCCGTGTCCCGGGAACGGGGGCTGCGCCCGGACCCGGATTTCGACCGGCGCCTCGAGGATCGCTTTCCCACGCTCCGCAGCCTGTTCCACTCCCTCTACGGCGACCGCAATGACTGGCTGGCCCAGCTGACGGACCTGGTCCTCCAATGCGCGCGGTCCTGGCAGGACCGCCCAACGGCGTTGAAGGCCCTGGATGCGGAGCGGGAAGGCAACCCGGACTGGTTCCAGGCCAACCGCATGCTCGGCGGCGTCTGCTACGTGGACCGCTACGCGGAAAGCCTGGAAGGGGTCCGGACCCGCATCCCGTACTTCAAGGAACTGGGCCTGACCTACCTGCACCTCATGCCCCTGTTCCTGGCGCCGGAACCACACTCGGACGGCGGCTACGCGGTCTCCAGCTACCGCCAGGTCAACCCGAAGCTGGGCACCATGGAACAGTTGCGTTCCCTGGCAGCCGAGCTGAAGGACAACGGGATCAGCCTGGTGGTGGACTTCATCTTCAACCACACCTCGGACGAGCACCAGTGGGCCCGCAAGGCAGCCGGCGGGGACCCCGAATTCAGCGACTACTACTGGATCTTCCCGGACCGGACCATGCCGGACGCCTTCGAGGCGGACGTCCGCGAAATCTTTCCCGAGAACCACTCCGGGTCCTTCATCCAGATGGATGACGGCCGCTGGGTGTGGGCCACATTCCACACGTACCAGTGGGACCTGAACTACTCCAACCCGGAGGTCTTCCGGGCCATGGCAGGAGAGATGCTGTTCCTGGCCAACCAGGGGGTGGACATCCTGCGCATGGACGCAGTGGCGTTCATCTGGAAACAGCTGGGCACCCCATGCGAGAACCTGCCGCAGGCGCATACCCTGCTCCGGGCCTTCAACGCCGTGTGCCGGCTGGCCGCGCCGTCGCTGCTGTTCAAGTCCGAGGCCATCGTGCACCCGGACGAGGTGGCGCTCTACATCGACCCCAAAGAATGCCAGCTCTCCTACAACCCCCTGCAGATGGCTCTTATTTGGGAATCCCTGGCCACCCGGGACGTCTCGCTGCTGGGCCAGGCCCTGGAACGCCGGCACAACATCCCGGACGGCACGGCGTGGGTGAACTACGTGCGCAGCCACGACGACATCGGCTGGACCTTCGCCGACGAAGACGCCGCCGAGCTGGGCATCAACGGCTTCGACCACCGCCGGTTCCTGAACTCCTTCTACGTCAACCGCTTCCCCGGCAGCTTCGCCCGCGGCGTCCCCTTCCAGGACAACCCCAAGACAGGTGACTGCCGGATTTCCGGCACGACGGCGTCCCTGTGCGGCATGGAGGTTGACCCGGCTGAGGCGGTGGAACGGATCCTCCTGGCCCACTCGGTGCCGTTCAGCACCGGCGGCATCCCGCTGCTGTACCTGGGCGACGAGGTGGGGCAGGTCAACGACTACGGCTACGCGTCCGAGCCCGGGCACGAGGAGGACAGCCGCTGGGTGCACCGGCCACACTTCCCCGCGGAGCAGTACGCCCGCCGCCTGGATCCCTCCACACCGGAGGGTGCAGTGTACGCCGGGCTGAAGCGGATGATCGAGGTCCGGGCTGCCACCCCGGAACTGGCCGGGACCACGTTGATCGATTTCGGCACCAACAACCGCTCGGTCCTCGCCTACCAGCGGCCCGGCGAGTCCGGGGACAGCACGGTTTTGGCCCTCGCCAACTTCAGTGACTCCGCCCAGCCCCTTCCGGCGGAAACATTCGGCGGATTCTCCCCTGCCGCCGTCGACCTTCTCTCCGAAGCAGCCCTGCAGCTGGACGACGGCGTGACGCTCCTTCCCCGGCAATACCTCTGGCTGCGCGTCACGCCGGCGTAGCATCGCGGGCTTGTTTTCTTATCGGACGCACCCCCGTGAAACCATACGGATCATGGCCTCCAAGATTGCGTACCAGGGTGAGCCCGGCGCCAACTCCAATATCGCGTGTCAGCAGATGTTCCCGGACATGGAAAGCGTGCCGTGCGCCAGTTTCGAGGATGCCTTTGAGCTGGTGACCAGCGGCGAGGCGGAGCTGGCCATGATCCCCATCGAGAACTCGATCGCCGGCCGGGTGGCGGACATCCACATCCTGCTGCCGCAGTCCAACCTGCAGATCGTAGGCGAGTACTTCCTGCCTATCCATTTCGACCTGCTGGGCATCCCGGGCAGCACCATTGAAGGCGCCACGGAGGTCCACAGCCACATCCACGCGCTGGGCCAGTGCCGGAAGCTGATCCGCGAGCACGGCCTCAAGCCCGTCATCGCCGGAGACACAGCGGGTTCGGCCAGGGAGGTGGCGGAATGGAACGATCCCCGCAAGCTCTCCCTCGCTCCCCCGCTGGCCGCCGACATCTACGGCCTGAAGGTCCTGGCCTCCCGGGTGGAGGACGACCCCTCCAACACCACCCGCTTCGTGGTCCTGGCGCGCGAAAAGGCACTGCCGGCCCGGGACGAACTTCCCGAACCGGCAGTCACCAGCTTTGTGTTCCGCGTGCGCAACGTCCCGTCCGCCCTGTACAAGGCACTGGGCGGCTTCGCCACCAACGGCGTGAACATGACCCGGCTGGAAAGCTACATGGTGGGCAACGAGTTCGCCGCCACCATGTTCATGGCTGACGTCGAAGGCCACCCCGAGGACCTGCCGCTGAAGCTGGCCCTCGAGGAACTGGACTTCTTCACCACCGAGGTGCGGATCCTCGGCGTGTACGCCGCGGCCGACTACCGGCTCGCCGCCGCCACGGCCTGACGCGGTGCCGCGGGGGCGGCCTTCAGCAGCGGCGTGAAGAACGCGCCCAGCTCCGCGGTTGCCGTCAGCGGCAGGACATTGGCCACGTACTGGTCCGGGCGGACCACCACCACAACGCCGCTGCGGTCCAGGCCGCGGAGGTCGAAAATGTCCGCCTTGGGATCCGTGGCGTACACCTTCTCGTAGTCGGTCAGCTTGAACGGGCCCACCAGCGGCTTGAAGACGGCGGGCACGGCATTGATGTCGACGGCGGTGTGCGGCTGCTGGTAGATGACCTTCAGGTCGAACCACGCGTCCGGGTCGGCGCCGGCAGGGGTGGCGGCCAGCGGGGACTCCGGCGAGTTCACGAACCACTCGGCGAGCATGTCCGTTGCCGAGTTGGTGCCCGGCAGGGCGGGGTCAGCGAAGACGTAGATCCGCCAGCGGCCGTCGGCGGTGGCGTGGTGGCCAAGATGGAGGGGGTTGGTGTCCCCCACCCGGACCACGGGTGCGGACTTGAAGCGCTTGCCCACCGGGAACCCGGTGGCCAGGTCCTGGTGGTCGGTGCTGCCAACGATCAGGGACGGCGTGTACTGCGTCATGAAGCCGGCAGGGAATTCGGCGGTCTGCACGTAGAAGTCTTCAAGGTCGGAGGGGTGTTCGAACTCCTCCGGCTTCTTGGCCATCATGGTGGACCATTCCTTGTCGAAGTCGATCAGGTTCTTCGCCACTACCTGGCGCTCCTCGGAGTAGGTGCTCAGCAGGCTCTCCGGGCTGCGGCCCTCCAGGACATGCCCCAGCTTCCAGGCGATGTTGAACCCGTCCTGCATGGAGACGTTCATGCCCTGGCCGGCCTTGGCGCTGTGGGTGTGGCAGGCGTCGCCGGTGATGAAGACCCGGGGTGTGCGGGTGCCGCGTTCCGCCGGCAGGACGTCGTCGAACCTGTCCGTGAGCCGGTGGCCCACCTCGTAGACGCTGTGCCAGGCCACGTTCCGCACGTCCAGGGTGTAAGGGTGCAGGATGTCATTGGCCTTGGCAATAATCTCCTCGATGGAGGTGTCCCGCACGGAGTGGTGGCTGTTGGGATCCACTTCGCCCAGGTCCACGTACATGCGGAACAGGTGGCCGCCCTCCCGCGGAATGTGCAGGATGCTGCCTTTGGCACCCTGGATGGCGCACTTGGTCCGGATGTCCGGGAAGTCGGTGACGGCAAGAACGTCCATGACGCCCCAGGCATGATTGGCCTGGTCCCCGGCCATCGTGCAGCCGATCGCCTGGCGCACCTTGCTGCGGGCGCCGTCGGCACCCACCACGTACTTGGCCCGGACAATCCGGTCCTGACCTTCGTCGGGTCCGGCCGTATGGCGGAGTGTCACCGTGACGGGATACTCGCCCTCATTGGCCACGGTGAGGCCCTGGAAGTCGTAGCCGTAGTCGGGCTTAAGCCGTGTGGGTGAATTTGCGGCATATTCGGCGAAGTAGTCCAGGACGCGGGCCTGGTTGACGATCAGGTGCGGGAATTCGCTGATGCCCATCTCGTCATCCACGGCGCGGGCAGTCCGGATGATGTTCGCGTGGTTGGCGGGATCCGGCTTCCAGAAGGCCATTTCGGTGATGCGGTACGCCTCGGCGATGATCCGCTCCGCAAAGCCGAAGGCCTGGAACGTCTCCACGCTGCGCGCCTGGATGCCGTCGGCCTGCCCGATTGCGAGCCGGCCCGGGCGGCGTTCGATAATGCGGGCGGTTACGTTGGGGAACATGGAGAGCTGCGCCGCGGCGAGCATGCCGGCAGGGCCGGTGCCCACGATGAGGACGTCCACTTCGTCGGGAAGTTCCTCGGGGCGGTTAAGGCCGACGCCGGCTGCCGGCTGGACACGCGGGTCACCGGATACGTATCCGTGGTGGTGGAACTGCACGGGCTTTCCTCACTTCGTTGTGGATGACTATCGGGGCCAAAGTGTGTTCTATATCAGAACACACGATTCGATAATCGAAACTATAGATCTGGCTTCCACTGTACGCCCGATGTGATCCGGGCGACAAGTGCCATCGGCCCGCTCGTCAAAAGCCCGGAAAATCAGGGGTTGACGGACCGCGCCGGATGGGTGATAGTGATCGTATACGATTTCGTACCTGATGAGGAGAAGGCTTTGGAGCAGGTCAACGGCGACACCCTGGCGGCAGCACGCAAGGTGATCGCAGTGCACATCAACTACCCCAGCCGGGCCGCCCAGCGGGGCCGCACCCCGGCGCAGCCGTCCTACTTCCTCAAGCCTTCCAGCTCGCTGGCACTGGGCGGAAGCCCCGTTGAGCGGCCCGCCGGCTGCGAACTGCTCGGCTACGAGGGCGAGATCGCCCTGGTGATCGGCAAGGCCGCCCGCCGTGTTTCGATTGAGGACGCCTGGAACCACGTCGCGGCCGTCACCGCCAGCAACGACCTCGGCGTGTACGACCTGCGCTGGGCGGACAAGGGCTCCAACCTCCGGTCCAAGGGCGGCGACGGGTTCACCCCCGTGGGCCCGGCACTGATCCCGGCAGACGCCGTCGACCCCGCCAAACTGCGCATCCGCACCTGGCACAACGGGGACCTGGTCCAGGACGACACCACCGGGGACCTGCTCTTCCCGTTCGCCCGGCTCGTCGCGGACCTCTCCCAGCTCCTCACGCTCGAGGAAGGTGACATCATCCTCACCGGCACCCCTGCCGGTGCCTCGGTCGCCAAGCCGGGCGACGTGCTGGAAGTGGAAGTGGAGACGATCGACGGTGGCCTGTCCACCGGCCTGCTGGTCACCACCGTTGAGGAAGGCACGACGGCGTTCGCGGACTTTGGTGCCCGGCCCAAGGTCGATGACCTGCAGCGGGAGGAAGCCTACGGTTCCCGTGAAGCCGCGGGGCTTGCCGCCGTCGGGCCTGTTCTGACCCCGGAATTGAAAGCCAAGCTGGAGTCCGTTGCCACCGCCACCCTGTCCTCCCAGATGCGCAAGCGGGGCCTTAACAACGTCAGCATCGACGGACTGCAGACCACCCGTCCGGACCGCCGCGTGGTGGGCCTGGCCCGCACTCTCCGCTACGTCCCCAACCGCGAGGACCTGTTCAAGACCCACGGCGGCGGCTTCAACGCCCAGAAGAAGGCCATCGACTCCGTGAACGAAGGCGAAATCCTGGTCATGGAAGCCCGCGGTGAAAAGGGAACCGGCACTGTGGGCGACATCCTGGCCCTCCGTGCCCAGGTCCGCGGTGCCGCGGCCATCATCACCGACGGCGGCGTCCGCGACTACTCCGCCGTGGCGGACCTGGAGATGCCCACCTACTTCGCCAATCCGCATCCGGCCGTGCTGGGCCGCCGCCACATCCCGTGGGACACGGACATCACCATCGCGTGCGGCGGGGCCACCGTCCAGCCCGGCGACATCATCGTGGCCGATTCCGACGGCATCCTGGTGATCCCCCCGGCCATCGCCGAAGAACTGGTGGAGGACTGCATCCAGCAGGAGAAGGAGGAAACCTTCATCTTCGAGATGGTCAAGCAGGGTAACAGCGTGGACGGCCTCTACCCCATGAACGCCGAATGGCAGGCAAAGTACAAGGAATGGGCAGGCACCAATGAGTGAGGCCACCATGGTTGCCGGCAGCAAGTCCGAGCAGGCCTACCAGGCCGTCAAGGCCCGGATCGTGGAAGGCATCTACACCCCCGGCTACCGGCTGGTCCTGGGCTCCATCGCCAAGGACCTGGGGTTCAGCGTGGTCCCCGTCCGCGAAGCCATCCGGCGGCTGGAAGCCGAAGGCCTGGTGACGTTCGAACGCAACGTGGGCGCCACCGTGGCCGGCATTGATCCCACCGAATACCTCTACACCATGCAGACCCTCAGCATCGTGGAAGGCGCCGCCACAGCGCTGTCCGCCCCGCTGATCGATCCCGCAGCCGTGGCCAGGGCCCGCGCCGTGAATGAAGAGATGCGCGAGTGCCTGGACCACTTCGACCCCGTCCGGTTCACGCAGCTCAACCAGGACTTCCACAGCGTCCTGTTCGAGCACTGCCCCAACCCGCACATCCTGGACCTGGTGCACCGCGGCTGGAACCGGCTCGCAGCCATCCGGTCCTCCACGTTCCGCTTCGTCCCGGGCCGCGCCCGCGAGTCCGTGGATGAACACGAAAACCTGCTGAAGCTCATCGAAACCGGAGCCGACGCAGAGCAGATCGAAAAAGCCGCCAGGCTCCACCGCTCGGCAACCCTTGACGCATATCTCGCCCAAGCAAAGCACCAGTAAGGACTTCAATGATGACGACCTCAGTAGAAACTTCCAAGCACTACGTCCCTGAGGACCTGCCCACCCACATCCAGCACTACATCAACGGCCAGTTCGTTGACTCCGTGGGCGGCAAGACCTTCGATGTCCTGGACCCGGTGTCCAACCGGAACTACGCCACCGCCGCGGCCGGCCAAAAGGAAGACATCGACCTCGCCGTCGCCGCAGCCCGCGAAGCGTTCGTGAATGGCCCCTGGCCGAAGATGAAGCCCCGCGAGCGGGCCCGGATCCTGAACAAGATCGCTGACGCCGTCGAAGCCCAGGAAGCGCGCCTCGCCGAACTGGAAACCTTCGACACCGGCCTGCCCATCACGCAGGCCAAGGGCCAGGCCCTCCGCGCCGCCGAGAACTTCCGCTTCTTCGCTGACCTGATCGTGGCCCAGTTTGATGACGCCATGAAGGTCCCGGGCTCGCAGATCAACTATGTGAACCGCAAGCCGATCGGCGTCGCGGGCCTCATCACCCCGTGGAACACCCCATTCATGCTCGAGTCCTGGAAGCTGGCCCCTGCGCTGGCCACCGGCAACACCGTGGTCCTCAAGCCGGCCGAGTTCACGCCGCTTTCCGCGTCGCTATGGGCCACCATCTTCAAGGACGCCGGCCTTCCCGACGGCGTCTTCAACCTGGTCAACGGCCTGGGCGAGGAAGCCGGCGACGCGCTGGTGAAGCACCCGGACGTCCCGCTGATCTCCTTCACCGGCGAGACCACCACCGGCCAGACGATCTTCCGGAACGCCGCCGCCAACCTCAAGGGCCTCTCCATGGAGCTTGGCGGCAAGTCCCCGTGCGTCGTTTTCGCGGACGCCGACCTGGACGCCGCCATCGATTCCGCCCTGTTCGGCGTCTTCTCCCTCAACGGCGAACGCTGCACGGCCGGCTCCCGCATCCTGGTTGAGCGCGCCATCTATGACGAGTTCTGCGAGAAGTACGCCGCCCGCGCAAAGAACATCGTGGTAGGCGATCCGCACGACCCCAAGACCCAGGTGGGCGCCCTGGTCCACCCCGAGCACTATGAGAAGGTGGCATCCTACGTTGAGATCGGCAAGTCCGAAGGCCGGCTCCTGGCCGGCGGCGGCCGCCCCGACCACCTGTCCGAAGGCAACTACATTGCACCCACGGTGTTTGCCGACGTCGCGCCTGACGCCCGGATCTTCCAGGAGGAAATCTTCGGACCGGTGGTGGCCATCACCCCGTTCGAAAACGACGACGAGGCCCTCGCCCTGGCGAACAACACCAAGTACGGCTTGGCCGCCTACATCTGGACCCAGAACCTTACCCGCGCCCACAACTTCTCGCAGAATGTCGAGGCCGGCATGGTGTGGTTGAACAGCCACAACGTCCGGGACCTGCGCACCCCGTTCGGCGGCGTCAAGGCTTCCGGGCTCGGCCACGAGGGCGGCTACCGCTCCATCGACTTCTACACCGACCAGCAGGCCGTGCACATCACGCTCGGTACCGTCCACACCCCCAAATTCGGCGCCTAAGCCAGCCGGCCGCCGTCGTACCTTCCAAGCCCCTTTCAAAGAAGAGAGACTCCAATGACCAACTTCGTCCCCACCCCCACCGTCCCGGCACCGGACATCGTCCGCTGCGCCTACATGGAAATCGTGGTCACGGACCTCGCCAAGTCCCGTGAGTTCTACGTGGACGTCCTGGGCCTGCACGTCACCGAAGAAGACGAGAACAACATCTACCTGCGCTCCCTGGAAGAGTTCATCCACCACAACCTGGTGCTGCGCAAGGGTCCCGTCGCCGCCGTCGCGGCCTTCGCCTACCGCGTGAAGTCCCCCGCCGAGGTGGACGCCGCCGAGGCCTACTACAAGGAGCTCGGCTGCCGGGTGGAGCGCCGCAAGGAAGGCTTCACCAAGGGCATCGGTGACTCGGTCCGCGTGGAGGACCCGCTGGGCTTCCCCTACGAGTTCTTCTACGAGGTGGAGCACGTGGAGCGCCTCACCCAGCGCTACGACCTCTACTCCGCCGGTGAACTGGTCCGTTTGGACCACTTCAACCAGGTGACCCCGGACGTCCCCAAGGGCCGGAAGTACCTGGAGGACCTGGGCTTCCGCGTCTCCGAGGACATCAAGGATTCCGACGGCGTCACCTATGCCGCCTGGATGCACCGCAAGCAGACCGTCCACGACACCGCCCTCACCGGCGGCAACGGCCCGCGCATGCACCACGTCGCGTTCGCCACCCACGAGAAGCACAACATCATCCAGATCTGCGACAAGATGGGCGCCCTGCGCATCAGCGACCGGATCGAACGCGGCCCCGGACGGCACGGCGTGTCCAACGCCTTCTACCTCTACATCCTGGACCCGGACGGCCACCGCATCGAGATCTACACCCAGGACTACTACACCGGCGACCCCGACAACCCCACCATCACCTGGGACGTCCACGACAACCAGCGCCGCGACTGGTGGGGCAACCCCGTGGTCCCGTCCTGGTACACCGAGGGTTCCCTGGTCCTGGACCTGGACGGCAACCCGCAGCCGGTCATCGTCCGCGAGGAAAAGTCCGAGATGGCCGTGACCGTGGGCGCCGACGGCTTCTCCTACACCCGCAAGCCGGAGGGTGAAGCTGCCGAGGGCTTCAAGCTGGGAGTCCAGGTCTAACCATGCTGGAGCCGACGACGATTGAGGCCATCGCGGACGAACTGGTGGAAGCCGGCCGGACCCGCACCCCTGTCCCCCGCCTGACCGCCCGCTACCCGGAGATGACGGTGGAGGACTCCTACGCGGTGCAGCAGCTGTGGCGCCGCCGGAACGAGGACGCCGGCCGGACCCTGGTGGGGCGCAAGATCGGCCTCACGTCCAAGGCCATGCAGGCTGCCACCGGCATCACCGAACCGGACTACGGCGCCATCTTCGACGACATGGTGCTGGAAACCGGCTGCTCCGTGGAGTGGGACCGGTACACGCATCCGCGGGTGGAGGTGGAACTGGCGTTCGTCCTTAAGGACGGGCTGAAGGGCCCGGGCGTCACCATCTTCGATGTCCTGAAGGCCACCGACTACGTGGTTCCGGCCCTCGAAATCCTGGACTCCAGGATCGAGATGGAGGGCCGGACCATCGTGGACACCATCTCGGACAACGCCGCGATGGGTGCCATGGTGATCGGCGGCAACCCGGTCAAGCCGGACGCCGTGGACCTCCGCTGGGTCTCCGCCATCCTGTACAAGAACCAGACCGTGGAGGAAACCGGTGTGGCCGCCGGAGTCCTGGACCACCCTGCCAACGGGGTCCACTGGCTGGCCAACAAGATCGCCGCCCATGGTGACTCTTTGAAGGCTGGGGATATCATCCTGGCGGGGTCCTTCACCCGTCCCCTGTGGGTCTACAAGGGCGACACCGTGCACGCGGACTACGGCCCCCTGGGAGTTGTGACATGCCGTTTCGAGTAGAGGACACTTTCCGCTCCGCGCTTGCTGCGGCAGGCCGTCCGCTGGCGGGTATGTGGGTGTGCTCCGGCAGCCCGCTGATCGCCGAGCTGTGCGCCGGATCGGGCCTGGACTGGCTGCTGGTGGACGCCGAGCACAGCCCCAACGGGCTCGAATCCATCCTTGCCCAGCTGCAGGCCGTCCACGGCTACCCGGTCCACACCCTGGTCCGGCCGCCCGTGAACGACACCGTGGTGATCAAGCAGTACCTGGACCTTGGGGTGCAGAACCTGCTGATCCCCATGGTCAACTCCGTGGCCGAGGCTGAAGCCGCGGTGGCCGCAACCCGCTACCCCCCGCAGGGTGTCCGCGGAGTGGGCTCCGCGCTGGCCCGCGCCGCCCGCTGGAACCGGGTACCCGATTACCTGGCCCGGGCCAACGAGACCATCAGCGTCACGGTCCAGATCGAATCCACCGCCGCCGTGGCGGCGGTGGAGGACATCCTGAAGGTGGACGGGGTGGACGCCGTCTTTATTGGGCCGTCCGACCTCGCCGCCTCCATGGGCCTGCTGGGACAGCAGGAACACCCCGAGGTGCGCGCCGCCGTCGACCACTGCCTGTCCGCCGCGAGGGCGGCCGGAAAGCCCGCCGGGGTGAACGCCTTCAACCCGGACACGGCCCAGCATTACCTCACGAACGGCGCCGGCTTCATCCTGGTGGGAGCCGACGTCGCCCTCCTGGCCCGCGGCTCCGAAGCCCTCGCCGCAAAGTACATACCGCACCCGGCGGCTGGCCCTGACGAAACCCGTCCCAGCTACTGACCTTCCCTTCCTAAGGACTTCCCATGACAGTTACTGCTGCGCTGCCCCCTGCCCTCACACCGGAGCGCGAAGCCGCGCTCCTTGCTTCCGTGCCCACAGGTCTTTTGATTAACGGTGAGTGGGTGGAGGCGTCCGACGGCGGCACGTTCGATGTGCACGACCCCGCCACCGGGGAGGTTCTCGCCACCCTCGCTTCCGCCACGAGTCAGGATGCGATCGCTGCGCTGGATGCAGCCGACGCCGCCCAAGCGTCCTGGGCACGGACCGCGCCACGGGTGCGGTCGGAGATCCTGCGCCGCGCCTTTGACCTGGTCACCGAACGCGCCGAGGACTTCGCCCTGCTGATGACCCTGGAAATGGGCAAGCCCCTGGCCGAGGCCCGCGGTGAAGTCACCTACGGGGCCGAGTTCCTCCGCTGGTTCGCCGAGGAAACCGTCCGGGACTACGGCCGCTACCTCACCACCCCCGAGGGCAAGAACAAGATCCTGGTCCAGCACAAACCGGTGGGCCCTTGCCTGCTCATCACGCCGTGGAACTTCCCGCTGGCGATGGCCACCCGCAAGGTCGCTCCCGCCGTCGCCGCCGGCTGCACCATGGTGTTGAAGCCGGCCAAGCTTACGCCGTTGACGGCGCAGTACTTCGCGCAGACCATGCTCGACGCCGGCCTGCCCGCGGGCGTGCTGAACGTCGTCGCCTCGTCCTCGGCTTCGGGGATTTCCGTGCCGCTGCTGAAAGACTTCCGGCTGCGGAAGGTCTCCTTCACCGGCTCCACCCCGGTCGGCAAGCGCCTGATGGCCGACGCGGCGCAGAACGTGCTGCGGACCTCGATGGAGCTGGGCGGGAACGCACCGTTCATCGTGTTCGAGGACGCGGACCTGGACGCCGCGGTTGAAGGGGCGATGGCGGCGAAGATGCGGAACATGGGCGAGGCCTGCACCGCAGCGAACCGGTTCCTGGTCCACGAGGCCGTGGCCCAGGAATTCACCCGCAAGTTCGCCGCCGCCATGGCAGCCCTGACCACCGGCCGCGGCACCGACCCGGACAGTAAAGTCGGGCCGCTCATCGACGGCGGCGCGCGCGACGACGTCCACGCCCTGGTCACCGGCGCCGTCCAGGCCGGGGCGGTGGCCGTCACCGGCGGCGCCCCCGTGGACGGGCCCGGCTACTTCTACCAGCCCACCGTCCTGGCCGACGTCCCCAACGACGCGGCCATCCTGGGCCAGGAAATCTTCGGCCCCGTCGCCTTCGTCACCACCTTCAGCAGCGAAGACGACGCCATCCGGCTGGCCAACGCGAGTGAGTACGGACTCGCCTCCTACCTCTACAGCCGGGACTTCAACCGACTCCTGCGGGTGGCGGAGCAGATCGAATTCGGGATGGTCGGGTTCAACGCCGGCGTCATTTCCAACGCCGCAGCACCCTTCGGCGGCGTCAAACAGTCCGGCTTGGGACGTGAGGGCGGCTCCGAAGGCATCGCCGAATACACCACCACCCAATACATCGGCATCGCCGACCCCTACGCGGCCCAATAAGACCGCCCAAACTGGCCCAGTTATCACTGCGGGACCCCGGAACCCGGGGTCCCGCAGTCGTTAACCGCCCAAAAGTGGGCCAGTGTGACACACACCCGCCGGCGTTCGCTCCAGCACAACAGTCCTGCGCACAAAGACAAGAGCCTGGAACGGGGTGCAACCCACACTTGGAGTAACCCGCTACGCCGACCGGCTGGCGTCCTTGCCTACTCGAAGTGGAGTATCCCTTGGAAACCTATGATGCGCTTCTCGCGTCCATTGCCCCCGCCACCGGCACCGGCCGGACCATCTTTGACCCTGCCACCGGTGAAGCCGTGGGCGAAGCCCCCATCCACGGCCTCGACTACCTGGAAAACGCCGTGTCCGCCGCCGTCGCAGCCCAGCCCGCCTGGGCTGCCCTGGGCCACGACGCCCGGTCCGCCGCGCTCCTCAAAGCAGCCGACGCCGTCGAACGCTCCGCCGAGGAACTCGCCCAACTGCTCTCCCGCGAGCAGGGCAAACCCCTCAACGGCCCCAACGCCCGCTTCGAAGTCGGCGCCTGCGTCGCATGGCTCCGCGCCACCGCCGGTCTGCCCCTCGAACCGGAAACCATCGTTGACGACGGCGAGACCCGCGCCGAACTGCACTACCGGCCCATCGGCGTCGTCGGCGCGATCGGCCCCTGGAACTGGCCCATGATGATCGCCGTGTGGCAGCTCGCCCCCGCCCTGCGCATGGGCAACGCCGTGGTGGTCAAACCCTCGGGCAACACCCCGCTGTCCGTCCTGGCCCTGGTCAAGGTCCTCAACGAGGAACTCCCTGACGGCATTCTCTCGGTGGTCTCCTGCGGCCGCGAAGTGGGCGCCCGCCTCACCGACCACCCCGCCATCGGCAAGATCATGTTCACCGGTTCCACCGCCGGCGGCCGCGCCATCATCAAGTCCTCCGCGGACACCGTCAAGCGGCTCACCCTGGAACTGGGGGGCAACGACGCCGGCATCGTCCTGCCGGACGCCGACCCCAAGGCCATCGCCCAGGACGTCTTCTGGGGCGCCTTCCTGAACACCGGCCAGACCTGCGCCGCGCTCAAGCGCCTCTACGTCCACGACAGCATCTACGACGCCGTCTGCGAAGAACTTGCGGCGGTTGCGAAGGCGATGCCCATGGGCAACGGCCTGGACGAGAACAACGTCCTGGGCCCGCTGCAGAACAAGGCCCAGTACGACGTCGTAGCGAACCTCGTGGAGGCAGCGAAGGCTTCCGGAGCACGCGTCCTGCTGGGCGGCGACCCGGACACCAGCCAGCCCGGCTACTTCTACCCCACCACCCTGGTAGCGGACATCGACAACGACAACCCGCTGGTGGCCGAGGAACAGTTCGGCCCGGCCCTGCCGATCATCCGCTACAGCACCATCGACGAAGCAGTGGAGAAGGCGAACGGACTCGACGTCGGACTGGGCGCCTCCGTCTGGTCCCCGGACCAGAAGGCCGCCCGCGACGTCGCAGCCCGGATCCAGGCCGGCACGGTGTGGATCAACCGGCACGGCGCCGTTGATCCGCGCATCCCCTTCGGCGGCGCGAAGCAGTCCGGTTACGGCGTGGAGTTCGGCGTCGAAGGCCTCAAAGCGCTCGGCGTCCCCCAGGTCATCAACGGCTGACCGGGACTTCGACGGCGGGGGTCCCTGCATGCAGCCCGCAGGCAGGACTCCCGCTGTCCTGTTGGCTGGTGTTGCTAGCCCATGGCTGGTGCGGTGGATGTGCGTCCGGAAAACTGCCGACGGGCCCAGCGGGCGAGTTTCTTGCCCTTGCCCTTCCACCAGTTGTCCTCGTCCTTGTTGTAGTGGAAGCGGAAGACGATGGCCACCAGCACGAACATGCCCATCACCACGTCAACCCAGGACGACGTCACCAGGGCGATGAAGACGGTCAAGGCGTTGGCCATGACCGACGGAATGGCCAAGGTCCGGAACACGGTGCTGGCCACGAAGCGCCCGTGCGACCTCGGGACGGACAACTCGCGGACCATGTCGAAGCAGACGCAGACCACCACGATGGTCTGGCCGATGGCCAGCAGGACCTGTCCTGGCACGGAGCCGCTGAAGGCAGCCACGGCTTCCATTCCCGGGCTCACGGCCGGGCCTTGCTGCTAAGAGCTTTGCTGAGAACCTTAAACACGGAAAACCCCCAGAACTTGCGGAACCATCGCCGCTGATCCGGCGATGGTTCCATTCAAGTTTCAGGGGGCTTTTCCGTCACGAGTAGTGGGTACTCTAATTTCGCGGAACGCCGGAACCCGGTGTGCTGCCCGGGGTGCTACTGCCCGATGGCCCGGGGGCGCCACAGCATGACAGCCTGCGACCGCGGCCGGGGCCGCTGCCCGCGGGCAAGACTCACCACGTCACCGGCTGCGCCAGCGGCGAAGATCCGCGAGTCCACGGTGCGGGGCCTCCGACCGAGTTCCTCGGTGAGTTCCGAGATCCGGCTTTGGAGCGCGGCCACCTGGTTTTCGAGTTCCAGGATGCGCTTGATCCCCTCCAGCGAAACACCCTCGTGGGACAGGCGCTGCACTTCCCGCAGCATGTTCACGTCACGCTGCGAGTAGCGCCGGGACTTGCCCGGGGCACGGCTGGGCTTGACGATGCCGAGCCTGTCGTACTGCCGCAGGGTCTGCGGGTGCATGTCCGCCAGCTCGGCCGCCACGGAGATCACGAAGATCGGCTGGTCAGCACTGATGTCCACGGCTCACCTCCGCTCCTAGAGCCGGGCCTTGGCTGCCAGGCCCTCACGGACATCCGCCGACGACGTTGCCTCGGCGAACGCCTTGACCGCAGCTTCGGCGTCCTTGTTGAGATTCTTGGGAACAGCGACGTCGATGGTCACCAGCAGGTCACCGGTGCCCTTGGATGTCTTCACGCCTTTGCCCTTGACCCGCAGCGTGCGGCCCGACGGCGTGCCCGCCGGAACGCGGACCTTCACCGTGTCGCCGTCGATGGTGGGCACCTCGATGTCCGCGCCCAAAGCAGCCTCCGGGAAGGAGACCGGGACGTGGATGCGCAGGTTGTCGCCGTCGCGCGTGTAAAAAGCGTGGGGCTGGACGGACACGGACACCACCAGGTCGCCGCTGCCGGCAGCACCTGGCTGGCCCTTGCCGCGCACGCGCACCTTCTGGCCGTCCTTGATGCCGGCAGGAACCCGGACGTCGATCACCTCGCCGCTTGGCTCGCGGAGGCCGATGGTGGTGCCGCGGATGGAACCGGCGAAGGAAATGCTGGTGGAGGCGGTCCGGTCGGCACCCTTTTGCGGGGTGCGCTGGAACCCGGGCGCACCGCCGAAACCGCCAAAGAGGTCAGCGAATTCGGGCGGGATGCCGCCCGCGGAAGGATTGAAGCCGCCGGCATGGCGGCCGGTATTGCCGGTGAAGAGGCCGCCGAACATGTCCTCGAACCCGCCGTTGCCGCCGGCGGCACCGCCGGGAGCAAAGCGGGCCCCGCTGCCCATGGCCCGGATGGCGTCGTACTGCTGGCGCTCATCAGGATCCGAGAGCACGGAGTAAGCCTCTGAGATGTCCTTGAACTTCTTCTCGGAAGCAGCGTTCCCCGCATTTGTATCGGGGTGGTGCTGCCGCGCAAGCTTCCGGTAGGCCTTCTTGATGTCGGCATCGGAAGCGTCCTTGGCAACACCAAGGATCTTGTAAAAGTCCTTGTCCACCCAATCCTGGCTAGCCAATGGCGTTTCCTTTCAAAGTCTTCTAACTAACAGCTCTCCGCGGTACAGGGGCCCCCGCCCCTACGCGTGGCGGCTGGGTCCTTGCGGACCCCAGCCGCCACGCTCCGGCAGGCCCGATGCCACTCCCGGGGCCCCTGTACCGCTGCGAGCTTTGTGGTTACCTCACCTTAGGCGAGATGACCGCCGGCGCGGAGGCCGGATAGGGGGCGGCGGTGTGGAGGGCACCGCGAAGCGGGCACCGCCCCCTATCCGGCGTAGCGCCGAAGTACCCCCGCCTAAGCCGGGACCGCCACGATCACTTGGGCTGCGCGGAGGACGCGGTCCCCTGACTTGTAGCCGGAGCGGAGGACCTGGCTGACGGTGTCAACCTCGATGTCCTCGCCGGGCTGCTGGATCAGGGCTTCGTGGATGGTGGGATCGAACTCCACGCCGGTCTCGTTGATGCGGACCAGGCCGTAGGTCTTCAGCGCGTTCTCCAGTTTCGTGGCGATCGCGGCGAAGGGCCCGTCGGTGAGGTCCCCGTGCTGCCGGGCGGCGTCGACGTCGTCCAGGACCGGGAGCAGGGAGTTCAGGACGCCGATGACGGCCATTTCCCCTGCCACGGCGCGGTCGCGTTCAACGCGCTTGCGGTAGTTGACGTACTCGGCCTGGAGGCGGAGCAGGTCGTTGCGCAGTTCGGCTGCCTCGGCGTTGCCGCCTGACCCCGCCGGAGCCCCCTGGGCCACGGATTCCTCGGCCGGCACGTCCACGCCGTTGAGAATCTCCTCGGCTTGGGCCAGCGCGTCGCCGTCGGAATCTGCCCCGGCCTGGGACCCGGCCCCGGAAGCAGTGTTCGCGCCTTCAGCGTGACTGCCCTCGGGGTGCCGTGCCTGCCCGGTCACCGGGTCAACCTTGCGGTTGTCCCGGATGACCGGTTCCTGGCCGTTGCCCTGCGTGTTCTGCTGGCCGGCGGATGCGTTGTGCTCTTCCTCGTTACCGTGGTGCGGCATGGGTTACTTCTTCGCTTCGTCTTCGTCGATGATCTCGGCGTCGACGATGTCTTCGTCGGAAGAACCTGCCGAAGCTCCGGCGGCACCCTCAGCACCTGCAGCGCCTGCACCGTCCGGCGAACCGGCCTGGGCGTAGATGGCTTCGCCGAGCTTGGTCTGGGAAGCCTGCAGCTTCTCGAACGCCGACTTCACAGCGGCGTCGTCGGTACCTTCGAGTGCCTTCTTGAGGCTGTCGACGTCGCCCTGGACCTCGGTTTTGACCTCTTCCGGCAGCTTGTCCGCGTTGTCGGCGATCAGCTTGTCCACGGAGTAGGCCAGCTGCTCGGCGGTGTTGCGGGTGTCGGTGGCCTCGCGGCGGGCCTTGTCCTCGGCTGCGTGCTCCTCGGCGTCCCGGACCATGCGCTCAATGTCCTCCTTGGAGAGGCTGGAGCCACCGGTGATGGTCATGGACTGTTCCTTGCCGGTGCCCTTGTCCTTCGCGGAGACGTGAACGATGCCGTTGGCGTCGATGTCAAAGGTGACCTCAACCTGGGGAACACCGCGCGGTGCCGGGGCGATGCCGGTCAGCTCGAAGGTACCCAGCGGCTTGTTGTCGCGGGTGAACTCGCGCTCGCCCTGGAAGACCTGGATGGCCACGGACGGCTGGTTGTCGTCAGCGGTGGTGAAGGTCTCGGACCGCTTGGTGGGGATGGCGGTGTTGCGCTCGATCAGGTGCGTCATCACGCCGCCCTTGGTTTCGATGCCGAGGGACAGCGGGGTGACGTCGATCAGGAGGACGTCCTTGCGCTCACCCTTCAGCACACCGGCCTGCAGGGCTGCACCGACGGCCACGACCTCGTCCGGGTTAACGCCCTTGTTGGGCTCCTTGCCGCCGGCCAGTTCCTTCACCAGCTCGGAGACGGCGGGCATACGGGTGGAGCCACCCACCAGCACAATGTGGTTGATGTCGGAGAGCTTGATGCCGGCTTCCTTGATGACGTCGTGGAACGGCTTCTTGGTGCGCTCCAGCAGGTCCTTGGTGAGGTCCTGGAACTTGGCGCGGGTGAGCTGCTCGTCCAGGTGGACCGGGCCGTCGGGGGTGACGGAGAGGTACTGGAGGGAGACGTTGGTGCTGGAGGAGGAAGAGAGTTCCTTCTTGGCCTGCTCAGCTGCTTCGCGGAGGCGCTGCAGGGCGATCTTGTCCTTGGAGAGGTCGATGCCCTTCACCTTGAGCTGGTTCAGCAGGTAGTCAACGACGCGCTGGTCCCAGTCGTCGCCGCCCAGGCGGTTGTCACCGGCGGTGGCGCGGACCTGGATGGTGGAGAAGTTGTCTTCGTCCTTGCCCACTTCCAGCAGGGAGACGTCGAAGGTGCCGCCACCGAGGTCGAAGACCAGGATGAGTTCGTCTTCCTTGCCCTTGTCCAGGCCGTAGGCCAGTGCGGCGGCGGTGGGCTCGTTGACAATGCGCAGGACGTTCAGGCCGGCGATCTCGCCGGCTTCCTTGGTGGCCTGGCGCTCGGCGTCGTTGAAGTAGGCCGGGACGGTGATGACGGCGTCGGTGACCTTTTCACCCAAGTAGGACTCGGCGTCGTTCTTCAGCTTCATCAGCGTACGCGCGGAGATTTCCTGCGCGGTGTACTTCTTGCCGTCGATGTCCACCTTCCAGTCGGTGCCCATGTGGCGCTTGACGGAGGCGATGGTGCGGTCGATGTTGTTGACGGCCTGGCGCTTGGCGATCTCGCCAACCAGGACCTCGCCGGACTTGGAGAATGCAACGACCGACGGCGTGGTGCGGCCACCCTCGGCGTTGGCAATAACGGTGGGCTCGCCACCTTCGAGAACGGAGACGACGGAGTTGGTGGTTCCGAGGTCGATACCTACTGCACGTGACATGTGTTGCTTCCTTCTTTCCTTGGAAACTGGTTGGCGCCCTAAGCATTGAGCGTTCTGCACTCAACTCTACTCAGGGCGCCAACGATGTCAATCCAAAGTTGAGCGGACTGCGCTCAACTTTGGATGCAGCTTATCTCCGGATTCCGTGGATTGGCGGGCAGGGGGACGGAAGATAACGACGCGGCGCGCCAGTTCGCTTTGCGAGAACGGCGCCCCAGGGCTGCTTCAGCGCTCCGTGTTCCGGTCACCGTGCAGCGGGCCGCGCTCTTCGTCGGTTGCCTGAACCTGGCCACCGGTAAGCCCGTCCCGGATGGCCTTCTCGGTGCGGGCGACACCCGTGGTCCCCGCGTCGCCGTAGTCGCCTTCTTCGTATTCACCGTCCAGGGCATCACGCTCCGGTTCGTTGACGGTGCCGGCGTCACCGTAGTCGCCGTCCACGTACTGCCCGCCTTCCCCCTCCAGCCCGGGGGCGCTGCTGCCCTTGCGGGGCTCCTCGGCTGCAACTTCTGGATTCTCAGTCATGGTGCATCTCTCCTTCGAGGCTCCGCGTCCGTCCGGGCGCACTGGCAGTCTATCGACGGGGCGGGCGCACCAACAGGCCTTAAACCGCCCCCGTCAGGAGGGCTGCACCGGCAGCCCCGCGGTCCCCGCCAGGACGGCGAGGTGATGGTCGAAGAGTTCATGCGGTGCCCGGAAGGTGTCCGGCCCGTACTGGTTGAACACTTCGAAGCTGACTGCACCAAACAGGGAGCTCCACACCAAAACGCCCCGCGCCACCAGCTCATCCGGAATGGCCAGCCCGAATTCCCGGCGGATGGCCTCGAGGTCCGCGGCCAGGGTGGACGGAAGCTGCGGGGATGGTCCCGCAATCGCCAACTGCCCCGCCCGGGAGGCGGCATCCAGGATGCCGATGAGGCTGACGATGACGCGCGTGCCGGGGCCCGTCGTGCGCTCGGCCGGCGCGTTGTAGCCGGGAACCGGGCTGCCGAACAGAAGCGCATAGCTGGCAGGCTCGCGCAGCGCCCACGTCCTGACGGCTCCACCCAGGGCCAGGAACCGGCCAAGATGGTCGCCCTCCGGCGCCGCCGCAACGGCCGCGTCCACCTCATCCCCCAGTTCGCCGAAGGCATCGATAAGCAGCAGCGTGAGCAGTTCGTCCCGACTCTCCACGTAGCGGTAAACGGCGGAGGACACCACTCCCAGATCCCTTGCCACGGCCCGCAGGGAGAGGGCGGCTGCGCCGTCGGTAGCCAGGTGCTGCCTGCCCAGCCGGACAATGTCCGCCACGGTCTGCGACCGCGCGCGCTGCCGGGGCGTCAGGGGCCGGGGCTGGTTGGCGGTTGTTCCGCGGGCATCATCCATGACCCCAGCTTGCCACAAACGAGAGCGCGGGGAGCTAAAGAGAGCACCGCTCTTGACATTGCCATCCTGGACGCGCATTCTTACTTTCGAGAGCACTGCTCTCATTTACTGAAAGGGAGACAGAAGTGCCTGACGTATATGTTGTGACCGGGGCGGGACCCGTGGGCTGGACGGTAGCGGAACAATTGGCGGACCGGGGACGGCAGGTGCGCGTCCTGACCCGGTCGGGCAGCGGACCGGACCACCCGCTCATCGAGCGCATCAGCGGGGATGCCAAGGATCCGGCGGTTCTGCGCACTGCCTTTGCCGGCGCCAAAGCCATCTTCCACTGCGTCCACGGATCGGCGTACACCGCGGCGGCCTGGCGGGCAGAGCTGCCTGCCGCCGAGCAGGCAGTGCTCAGCGCCGCGCAGGAGGTGGGCGCCGTCGTCGTCTTCCCTGAAAGCCTCTACTCCTACAGCGAGCCGGACCGCGTGATCACCGAGGCCGGCCCACGCCGGGCCACCGGGGGCAAGCGCGGTGTTCGGACGGACCTGCTGCAGGCCCGCGAGGTCTCCGCCACGCCCACGGTAAGCGTGGTGGCGGGCGACTTCTTTGGGCCGCGCGTCCGGATGGCGCACGCCGGCGAGCGCATGGTGGCGCCGGTCCTTGCCGGAAAGAACGTCAGCGTGATGGGAAGCGCCAGCCAGCCGCACTCGTTCACCTACGTACCCGACCTGGCCGGCGCCATGATCGCGGCCGCTGACCAACCGTCCGCCTGGAACGCCGTCTGGCATGCCCCGACGGGGCCGGCGCGCACGCAAAAGGAACTTGCTGCGGCCTTCGCTGCGGCGGCGGGACGGCCCGCCCCGAAGGTGCGCGTCCTTCCCGGCTGGACACTCCGGGCGGCGGCACTGGTTTCAGCCGGCGCCCGCGAGCTGGCGGAGATGCTGTACCAGTTTGAGCGGCCCTTCGTCATGGACTCCGCAGCTTCCGAGGCAGCGCTTGGAGTCAGCCACACGCCGCTGGAAACGGCTGCTGCCGCCACCGTGGAGTGGTGGCGGCAGCAGCGTTAGTCCGGGCGGAACGCGGGGGCTAGCTGTATTGACCTGAGAGGTTGGTGACGCGGCTGACCGGTGGCTGACCTTTGAGTGAGGTGTGGCCTCGATGGTGATTGTAGTGATGGAGCCAGTCCTCGAAGGCGGCAACACGCTCGGCCTCTGACCGGTAAGGACGGGCGTAGGCCCATTCGTCAAGCAGCGTGCGGTTGTAGCGCTCGACTTTGCCGTTGGTCTGGGGCCTGTACGGGCGCGTGCGTTTGTGCTTGATCTCGGGGCCCAGCGCGTCCTTGAACGCGTAAGAGCGGTAGCAGGAGCCGTTATCGGTCAGGACCCGTTTCACAGTGATTCCGTGGGACTCGAAATAGCCGTTAGCGCGTTTCCAGAAGCTGGCGGCGGTTTCCTTTTTCTCGTCGGGCAGGATCTCTGTGTAGGCAAGCCGGGAATAATCATCCACGGCGTTGTGCAGGAAAGCGTAGCCCGGTCTCCGGTTCACCGCGGTACCGGTCTTGTTCCGGTTGCCGGCGGTCCTGCCGACGCTGCGGTGTCCGCCGCCGTCCGGGATCCGTCCCAGTTTCTTGATGTCGACGTGGACCAGGTCCCCTGGGCTGTGGTGCTCGTACCGGCGGATCACCCGGCCCGTGGCCCGGTCCAGCCACGCCAGCCTCGCCAGCCCAAATCTGGACAGCACCCGGTGCACCGTGGAGGGATGGATGCCCAGGAGGTAGCCGATGCGTGCCGGGCCCCACCGGCGGTTGATCCTGATCGCGATGATCCGCCGCTCCCGCCGCACGGAGGTCCGCCGTGGGGAGCTGACCGGCCGGCTGGAACGGTCCGCCATCCCGGCCTCGCCAAGAGCCCGGTAACGGGCCGCCCACCGGCCGGCGGTCGTGACGGATACCTGAAAACGTTCAGCTGCCCGCCGCAACGGCCATTTGTCGTCCACGATGCATCTGGCCAGCCGGAGCCGTCCCTTGGGCGTCAGAAGCGCGTTAGCATGGGACATTGAAGACCTCCTTGTGGTTCGGACTCTAGACAAGCCCCACTCCACTCGGAGGTCTTCTTTTTGTCACCTAACCACGCCGCATGTTCCTAACGTCCGTGATCGATACAGCTAGCGGGCGGGAACCTCTTCCCGGGGCTCGACGCCGGGCTCCCGGGGCTGCACGGCGTCCCGGCCATCGGTCCGCCCCAGCTTGCTGGGCCACCAGATCTTCGGCCCGATGTCGTAGGCGAGGGCCGGCACCAGCAGCGAGCGCACCAGCACCGTGTCCAGCAGGACGCCGAACGCCACGATGAAGGCCAACTGCACCAGGAACATGATGGGGATGACGCCAAGGGCGGCGAACGTGGCGGCCAGCACCACGCCGGCCGAGGTGATCACGCCGCCGGTCACGCCGAGGCCGCGCAGAATGCCCGGCTGGGTGCCGTGCTTGAGGGATTCCTCCCGCACCCGGCTCATCAGGAAGATGTTGTAGTCCACACCGAGGGCCACCAGGAAGACGAAGCCGAACAGCGGCACGGTGGCGTCGGCGCCGGGGAAGCCGAAGAGGTTGTTGAACACAAAGGCCGACACACCAAGGGCCGCTGCGTACGACAGCACCACGGAGAGCACCAGCAGGACCGGGGCCACGATGGAGCGCAGCAGGAGCATCAGGATGAAGAGGATCACCACCAGGACCACCGGAATGATGACCACCAGGTCGTGCTGGGCGGTGGTATTGGTGTCCAGGGCGGTTGCCGTCACGCCGCCCACCAGGGCGCCGGGGTCAACGGCCTTCACCTCGGTACGCAGGGCCTTGACGGTATCCTCCGCCGCCAGGGAATCCGCCGCGTCGTTTAGCGTGGCGTTGATGAGCACCTTTCCGTCCCGGACATCCGGTGCGGCGGGTGTGCCGGGGGCGCCGGTGATGGGCACACCGCCGGGGCCGAGCAGGTAGGCCTCGCCCACGCCGTCGTCCGCTTTCACCTTGTCCAGCACCTCCGCTGCCTTGCCCTGGTCTGCAACCACGACGGCGGGGCTGCCGCTGCCGGCGTCGAAGTGGCGGGCCAGGGCGTCCTGGCCGTCAACGGCGTTGGAGGCAGTAAGGATTACGTCCGTCTGCGGCACCCCGTTGGCTTTCAGCTGGAACAGGCCGCCCGCAGCGACCAGG
The DNA here is from genome assembly GCF_030816725.1 of Pseudarthrobacter defluvii. NCBI lineage: Bacteria > Bacillati > Actinomycetota > Actinomycetes > Micrococcales > Micrococcaceae > Pseudarthrobacter > Pseudarthrobacter defluvii. The sequence goes on along the minus strand of NZ_JAUSYG010000001.1, from coordinate 168,413 downwards.
AGCAGGAGGACCGAGGCAACCCACACGGTCCTGGGCCGGCGTGACACCAGCGAACCCGTGGCACGCCACAGGCCCTTTTGGCCTTCCAGCCCGGTGACCAGCTCAGGTTCACGCTGGTCTGCAGGCAGGAGCTTGGGCCGGAAGGGCCAGAACGCGGCCCGGCCCAGCAGTGCCATCAGGGCCGGCAGCAGGGTCAGTGCGGCGAACAGGGCACACAGGATGCCTGCAGCGGCAACCGGCCCCAGCGCTTTGTTGGAGTTGAGGTCGGAGAAGAGCAGGCACAGCAGGGCGATGATCACGGTGGCGCCCGAGGCCAGGATGGGCTCGAAGGACGCCTTCCAGGCGGTGAGCACGGCGGCCGTGCGGTTGGTGGTGTGGGTGAGCGCCTCGCGGAAGCGCGCCACGAAGAGCAGGGCGTAGTCCGTGGCGGCGCCGATCACCAGGATGGACAGGATGCCCTGGCTTTGGCCATTGAGCTGGATCCAGCCGGCTTTGGCCATGCCGAACACCAACAGGATGGCTGCACACAGGGCAAACACTGAGGTCAGGAGCACCATGATAGGCAGCAGCAGGGACCGGTAGACGATCAGGAGGATCACGAACACGGCGGACAGGGCAACGAGCAGGAGGATGCCGTCGATGCCGCCGAATGCCGCGGTCAGGTCTGCGGCAAGTCCCGCAGGGCCGGTCACAAAGGTCTGGGCACCTTCCGGCGCCGCCTCCCCTACCGTGGCCCTCAGTTCCTTGACGGCGTCCTTGAGCTCGGCCGACGATCCGATGGGGACGACGAACTGGACGGCCTTGGCATCCTTGGACGGGATGGGACCAATGACCGTGCTGCCGAGCTTGAGGTTTTCAAGATCGGCTTTCAGTGTGGCCAGTTCGCCCAGCTGGGGAGGTGTAAAAGCCTCGTTTTTCTCGATGACGATGATGCCCGGAACCTCGTCCGAGTCGCGGAACTTCGCCTGCCAGTCCTGCGCCTCAGTGGCCTCGGCGCTGGCGGGCAGGAAAGACGCCTGGTCGTTGGAGGAGACCTCCTCCAACCGGCCGAACGTGGGGCCGCCTACCCCGGCGAGTCCCAGCCAGGTCAGCACCAGGACAACCGGGATCAACCAGCGCAGCCAGAACGGGACGCGTTCCCTGCCTGCTTTTGTGCGTTTCATGATGCCTTACATGTGGGTGAGCATGAGGAGGAGTAGTATTTGTTCCAGCATAGATTATCTCCACAACAGAGATAAGTGCCAGTCAAGCTTTTTTTGCTTCCTCCCCGGCCAGGAAGGCAGGAAGTGGACAGGGCGCCAAGTGACCCCCGGCCCTGGAGTAATATCCGTCAGGACGCTTGGGCAAATACGCGAAGCAGATCGAAGGCTGGGAGGTGGAGATGGCAGGCGACGGCACTCCTGACGCATCCCCCTTCGCGCAGGCGGGGCCCGGCTTCGGGCATCCCCTGCTCCGGATCCTGCAGGAGTTCACCATCGAAGCGAACCGCTATGTGGACGCCGCCGGGGACCGCCAGGACATGCATCGCACCGACATGAACGCCCTCGCCGTGATCATGCGCCATACCGCCAGGGGCAGCATCGTGACGCCCGGACTGCTGCGGAAGGAACTGAACCTTAGTTCTCCCGCCACGACCGCACTGATCGACCGGTTGGACAGTTCCGGGCACGTGGTCCGGGAACGCCACAGCACGGACCGCCGGCAAGTCCAGCTGAAGATGACCCCCAAGGCATTCCGGGAGGGCGGAGCCATCTTCGCTCCGCTGGCACAGCACATGGGCAGCGCCATGGCCGGCTTCTCCGAGCAGGAACTGGAAACTGTCACGCGTTTCATGACGTCGATGATCGAAGCAACCGTGGCGGCAAGGACGGAATCCGAGTAGGAGCCTTGCGCGGAGGGTAGCGTTTGGTTATGAGTGCGCAGCAGCCTGAAGACGACGTTTACACGCACGGCCACCATGAATCGGTGGTCCGCGCCCATGCCGCCAGAACCGCCGAGAATTCGGCGGTGTTCGTCCTTCCGTACCTCACGCCGGGAGCGACCCTGCTGGACGTCGGCTGCGGGCCCGGCACCATCACCTGTGACTTCGCTGCCCTGGTCAGCCCCGGCAAGGTCACCGGACTGGACCGCTCACCGGACATCATCGCCCAGGCCCAGGCGCTCGCCGTCGAAGGCGAAGTGCCCAACGTGGAGTTCGTGGCGGGCAACATCTATGACCTGGACTTCGCGGACGAAAGTTTTGACGTCGTCCACGCCCACCAGGTGCTCCAGCACCTCACGGACCCCGTGGAGGCCCTGCGTGAGATGCGCCGCGTGGCCAAGCCGGGCGGCATCGTGGCCGTCCGCGACGCGGACTTCCACGGCATGAGCTGGTACCCCGAGATTCCTGAGCTCGACGAGTGGATGGACCTGTACCAGCGGATCGCCCGGCGTAACGGAGCAGAGCCCGACGCCGGGCGGCGCCTGGTCAGCTGGGCCCAGTCTGCGGGGTTCACCGATGTGGCACCCACCAGCAGCAACTGGCTTTACGCCACGGCACAGCAGCGCCGCTGGCAGGCCCGCGTCTGGGGTGAGCGGGTGCTGCACTCCGCGTTCGCCGAGCAGGCGCAGGAGTATGGGTTCGCCGAGCCCGCGGACCTGGCCAGGATCTCAGCGGGCTGGCACCGCTGGGGCTCCACGGACAACGGCTGGTTCCTGATCCCGAACGGTGAGGTCATCGCGCGGGCGTAGCTTCAGCTGTCCACATAGCCTGTGCCCGCACTCCCCGGTGCCGTTGGTCATCTGGATCCGGACGTAACGCGCTACTTTGCCATCGCCCATGCCGGGGCCTGGGCGGCGTGCACCGACGTCCACGCACCGGTCCTCGTGGAAGCGGAGGTGCTGGGGGAACTGGCCCTTGACCGCGGATTCCGCATGATCGGGCATTTTGGCCTCGACGAGGAAGGGTACCTGTCCAACGGCCCGCACTACTACTTCGACCGGTACCATCTGGGCCTGCCGTGCACCATGGACCACTGGGTGCATTCAAAGCATGGAAAGTGCGGCTGACAGGCAGGAGGGCATGCCCTTGCCCCCGTAAGATTGTTTAGTGCAATTTTCCCTGTGGCTGGCCCTCGCGGGTGCCGGCGTCCTGATCAGCTTTACCCCTGGCGCCGGGGCCATCAACACCATGAGCAACTCGCTCAACGCGGGCTTCCGCCGCTCCATCTGGGGAATCCTGGGCCAGCAGGCAGCCCTCGTAGTGCACGTTCTGATTGTGGCCCTGGGCGTTGGGGTGCTGGTGGCCAGTTCCCCCGTCGCTTTCAACGTGATCCGCTACGCAGGGGCGGCCTACCTGGTGTACCTGGGCATCCGCCAGTTCCTCAGCAAGCCCGGCGTCGCGCAGGAGCAGGCGGCCACGCTCCGCAACGAACCCGCCTGGTCCATCTTCCGGCGCGGCTTCTGGGTCAACTTGTTGAACCCGAAGGCGATCGTCTTTTTCCTTGCCTTCACGCCGCAGTTCATCCGGCCTGACCAGCCGCTGTTGACGCAGTACGCCATCCTCACCGTCACCATCGTGGCCATCGACATCCTGGTGATGTGGTTCTTTTTTGCGGCGGCCGCCCGGTCATTCCAGCGCTTCACCAACACAGATCAGGGCCAGCTGGTCCTCAGCCGGGTGTTCGGCGTCCTGTTCGTGGGTGTCGGCATCCTGCTGGCCCTGATCCACTGACGGGGCCCTTCCTGTCTCCGCACCACCACGGCCCGTACCCATTTCAAGGTTAGTAATGCATCTTTACAAGCAGTAAAACATTATGAACAGGCGGGTAGCCAGGAGCGCTAGGCAGCGAGCATGCTTATTCCCATGGACTCAACGTCGAGCGCATATCGCGTTATCACTGTCTGCACCGGCAATATCTGCCGGTCCCCCATGGCCGAGCTCATGCTCGAGGCAGCGCTCGAACGCGAGGGCCTGCACCGGCTGGTGGAGGTGGACTCCGCCGGCATCACCGGTTACGAGGCAGGCCGGCCCATCGACCCCCGCGCCGCCCGCCGCCTCGCTGCAACACAGCTGGCATCCGAGCACCACGTGGCCCGTGAGTGGGAGCCCGCCTGGTTCCGCGAGCGCGACCTGATCCTGGCCCTGGACATCGACCACTACGCATGGCTGACTGAAGCGGCTCCGGACCAGGAATCCCTGGACAAAATCCGCATGCTGCGCAGTTTTGATCCCGCCATGGCGGACCGCGACCGGCTGGACCAGGGCATCGAGGACCCCTGGTACGGCGGCCACGCGGATTTTGATGCCGTGTGGCACCAAATCCACACAGCCCTGCCGGGCCTTGTCCAGCACATCAGGACAGCGGTCCTGCAGAACACCCAGCTTCAGCCGCACTAGCAGCGGAACAGCAAACTTACGCAGCGTGCCCACTGAAAACGGTACGCTCTAGTCCATGAGCCCAGCCCCCGTCATCATCGCCATCGACGGGCGCTCCGGCGCAGGGAAGACCACCCTCGCCGTCGAGCTTGCAGCCCGGCTCCGCGCCCACCACAAGGTCTCGCTGTTCCACCTCGAGGACATCTACCCTGGCTGGGACGGGCTGGCGGCCGGCATCGAACGCTACCTCACCACAGTCCTCACCCCGCTCGGGCGGGGCGAGGCAGCGGCGTGGACCAGCTGGGACTGGGAGAACCATTACGACGGCGGCCCCCGGGTGACGCTGCCCGCGGAGATCGTCATCGTGGAGGGCGTGGGGGCGGCCGCGGAGGCCGCCCGGCCGATGCTGGATGCAGTGATCTGGGCCGAGTCCCCGGACGATGTCCGCCGGTCCCGCGCACTTGACCGGGACGGGTCCACCTACGAGCCGTACTGGGACCGATGGGCCGCCCAGGAGGAGGAGTGGCTGGGGCGCGACGATGTGCCCGGCAGTGCGGACCTCCGCGTCCAGAACCTCGCAGACGGATCAGCGCCGTCGGACCTGCTGCAGCTCCTGCCCTACCTGCCGGCCCTGGCCCCGGTCCTCGCCCCCGAACTGTCCGCGCGCAGGGGCCTGCGGCTCCACGCCGAGCGCCTGGATGCCGCGCCGGACGGCCCGGTGCTGTTCGAGTCCCTGTATGGCGCATCGGCCAACGCTGTCTGGCTGGACTCCTCCAACGCGGGCAGCCTGCCGGAGGCGTCCGACCCGGCAGCGCTGACCGCCGCGGTGCGCAGCCGGTTCAGCATTATGGCGGACGACGGCGGCACGTTCGGACAGTACGTCACGCACCGTTCAGGGGTCAGCCAGGTCAGGGCCGGGTCCTGCACCGCGAAAATCCCCGGCCCGTTCTTCCGCTGGCTCGACGCCGTCTGGGGCCGCCGGGCCGTACGCACCCCCGGTGGCTACCCCTGCGGGTTCACCTTGGGCTGGCTGGGCTGCCTGGGTTACGAGCTGAAGCGGGAGACCGGCGGCAGCGACGTCTCCGCGTCCACAACTGACGCTGTCCTGATCTTCGCCGGCCGGGCGGTGGTCCTCGACCACGCCAACGGAGACGCATGGCTGCTGGCGTTTGAGGCACCGGACGCCGACGAATGGCTGGCATTGGCGCGGGCCGCCGTGGAAGCTGCGGCGGGATCAACCTCGGAAGCCGGCGGCAGCACCGGCGTCGTACTAGCTGAGCCCCCTGTTTTCCGCAGCCGGGACACGGGCGCACAATACCGGGACAAAATCGCCGCCGCCCAGCACGAAATTGCCCAGGGAAACACCTACGAAGTGTGCCTGACCACCACCCTTGAAGCCCGGATCCCGGCCGGCTCGCTGGATCCATGGGCCGCGTACCTGGCGCTGCGCCGCCGGAATCCAGCCCCGTTTGCCGGTTACCTTCGGTTCGGAGACCTGTGTGTGGCCAGCACCTCGCCGGAGCGGTTCCTGCAGATAACGTCGGACGGCGGCATGCGCGCCGAGCCGATCAAGGGCACCCGGCGCCGGGCTGCGGACCCCGAGGAGGACAGCCGGCTGCGCACGGAACTGGCCTCGTCGCTGAAGGACAGGGCCGAGAACATCATGATCGTGGACCTGCTGCGCAACGACCTCAGCCATTTCGCGGAGCCGGGCACTGTTACGGTCAGCCGGCTTTGCGCGATCGAAAGCTACGCCACAGTGCACCAGATGGTCAGCACCATCGACGCGCAGCTCCCTCCCGGAGCACCGCGGGCAGAGGCGGTGGCAGCGTGTTTCCCGGCCGGCTCCATGACCGGAGCGCCCAAGATCAGCACCATGGCCATCCTGGACCGGCTGGAGGCGGGGCCGCGGGGTCTCTATTCCGGCGCCTTCGGCTACTTTTCGCTCAACGGCGCGGCTGACCTCGCCGTCGCCATCCGGACCCTGGTGACCAGCGCGCCAGGGGACGGAACCGTGGAACTGTCGCTCGGCGTCGGCGGCGCCATCACCTCGGACTCGGTTCCGGACGAGGAATATGACGAGATCCGGACCAAGGCCTACGGTGTGCTTTCCACCCTCGGCGCGACCTTCCCTTACGCCTGACAGCGGTCCCCGGCCCACCCACCGGCCTGCACCGGGGCATCCACACTGCGGACGCCGGTTTGGGCAGACGCCGTGCGGGGTAGGCCCAGAGCGTCAGCTGAACCGCTCAAGCCACGCGGCGGACTCCACAAAGCTTCCACGAGTTAGGTTTGCCGCGTGACGGATTCCCATCCCCGCAACTCCAGCAAGCAGGCACCGCGTACCGTCAAATACGTGCTCATGCTTGGCGCCCTCGCCGCGCTGCCGGCACTCACCACGGACATGTACCTGCCCTCCCTCCCCGCCGTGGAGGCCGATCTCCACACCACGCAGACTGCCGCCCAGCTGACACTGTCCGGAACCCTCGTCGGAGCCGGGGTTGGCCAGCTGGTGATCGGCCCGTTCTCCGACCGGTTCGGACGAAGGCTGCCGCTCATCATCGGCATTTCCCTGCACGTGGCCATCTCCCTCCTGTGCTCCATCACCCCGAACATCGAGACACTGACGGGGCTGCGGGTGCTGCAGGGCTTCTTCAACGCGGCCGCCGCGGTGGTGGCACTGGCCGTCATCCGCGACCGCTTTGTCGGCTCGGCCGCCGCCCAACTGCTGTCCCGGCTGATGCTGGTCATCGGCGTCGCACCGCTCCTTGCCCCCACCGTGGGGCAGGCGATCGCCGCCGTGTGGGATTGGCGTGCCGTCTTTTACGCCCTGGCACTCATCGGGGTGGTCCTGGTGGCAATTGTCCTGAAGTTCATGCCGGAGACGCTGCCGGAGGACCGGCGCAGTCCCGGCCACCCCAAGCATGTGGCCAGGGCATACTGGGCGCTGCTGCGGGACAGGCATTTCATGGCGCTGGCCGTCATCCCCGGGTTGGGGTTGGCCCTGATCATGAGCTACGTGGTGGGGTCGCCCTTCGTCTTCCAGAACGAATACGGCCTCACGGCCCAGCAGTTCGCCCTCGTCTTCGCCCTCAACGGGGCCGCGCTGGTGCTCTCGGCCCAGCTCAACGCGGCACTCGTGAAGAAGTTTTCGCCGGTCCGTCTCCTGCGCACCGCCCTCCTGGCCCAGCTGGTGCTGGCCCTGCTGCTGCTCCTGGTGGTGGCCACCGGCGCCGGCGGTGCCTTCGGGCTGATCGCCGGCTTGTGGCTGGTCCTGTCAGCACAGGGCATGGTCCCGGCCAACGCCTCCGTCCTGGCCCTGCACAATTACGGCCACATGGCGGGAACGGCAGCAGCGGTGATCGGCGCTCTGCAATCCGGCGTTGCCGGACTGGTCAGCCCCCTGGTAGGGGTACTGGGCGGAAATTCGTTGTCGATGGTCAGCGTCATGATCGGCAGCTGCGCCGTCGCGGTGGCGGTGCTTGCCGTCGGCACTCCCGCCTACCGGAAGGGCGGCTGGGCGGAACACGCAGGGCTCGACGACGGCCAGCGCGTGGGTGCCGACGACTAGGTGCCGCCGGACAGGCTTACTGGACGGGCCTTACTGAACCGTGGCCCTACTGCACTGTGGCTGTCAGGCGTGCCACGTTGTCCACGTACCGCGCCGCGAGGGGCCGGTTGAGCCAGTCCGCCAGCTTGAGCTCGTGGGAGATGTCCCGGTAGGTGTCCTCCACCGCCCGCATCTTGTTCACGATGTCCTCGCCCAGGAGCATCACGGACACCTCAAGGTTCAGCGAGAAGGACCTCATGTCCATGTTGCTGGAGCCCAGGACGGCAACCTCGTCGTCAATGGTGAAGTGCTTGGCGTGCAGCACGAACGGCGCCTTGTACAGGTAGATCCGCACACCCGCCTCAAGGAGCGCCTCGTAGTAGGACCGCTGCGCGTGGTGGACCAGGAACTGGTCGCCCTTCTCGGACACGAACAGTTCCACGTCGACGCCGCGCTGGGCCGCCGTGGTGATGGCGTACAGCAGCGAATCGTCCGGAACAAAAATAGGGGCTGCAGATGGAGATGCGGTGCTGCGCCGAGTAGATCAGCGTGTTGAACAGCCGGAGGTTGTTTTCCGTGATGAATCCCGGACCGCTGGGCACCACCTGGGCGGTGATGCCGCCGGGATGCGGATCGGAGGGAAGCTGCAGCTGGTGCTCCAGCGACTCATCGGTCTCGCTCAGCCAGTCGGTGGCGAACACGACGTTCAGGGTGGTCACGATCGGCCCGCGCAGGCACGCCATCAGCTCCACCCACTCGCGGCCCGCCTTGCGGTGGCGGGGGTTGTTGTAGGAGGGCTCGATCAGGTTCTGCGACCCCGTGAACGCGATCTCGCCGTCGACCACCATGATCTTGCGGTGGTTGCGGAGGTCCGGCCGACGCCACTGGCCGTGGATGGGCAGGAGGGGAAGCATCCGCTTCCACTGGATCTTGCCCGCCTTGAGGCGCTTGAGCAGTTTTTTGTAGCCCTTGATCCGCAGCGTGCCGATGTGGTCGAACAGGAGGCGCACCTCGACGCCCCGTTCGGCGGCTTCCTCCAGGGCCGTGAGGAGATCATTGGTGACGTGGTCCGAGCTCATGATGTAGAACTCGGCATTGACGAACTTCTTCGCCTTCCGCACGGCCTTGGTCATGTCCAGGATGGAGTCCGGGTAGCCGGGGATGAGTTCCACGGAGTTGCCGTCCACCATGGGCAGCGACCCCAAGGTGCGGTTGAGTTCCGCAGCGGACTTGACCCACTCCGGGCCGGGATAGTCGCTTTCGACGTCCGAAAGCGACGTGATGCCGGCCTGCACCCGGTCGTTGACCTGCTGCTGCTGGGCGCGGCGGCGGCTGGACAGCTGGAAATTGCCGAACAGCAGGAACAGGATGATGCCGACGAAAGGAATGAAGAAGATCCCCAGGAGCCAGGCCATGGCCGTAGTGGGACGCCTGTTGCCGGGAATGATGCCCAGGGCCAGGACCCTGATGACAAGGTCGGCGAAGCCCAGGAGCACCACCACCCACGTCGGCGCGGTGCCGGCAAGCGAAAATGGCCACAACACGTGTCTATAACCCCCGGGGAGATCGGGCTCCGGAGGACGGCTTCCGGCCGGTGCACTCTGCCCAGCTTATCCGCGGTGCCGCACTAAGCTGGTGCCATGACCTCTCCAGCCCCAGTGGTTCTCACTTTCCTCGATCCCGCGTTCCCGGACGGCAGGGTGGCGGATGCGTCCCAGCCCCAGCTGCTGGTCACGGACCTTGGGGTCACCAGGGGCGACGGCATCTTCGAGACGATGCTTGCGGTAGGCGGATCAGTACGGAAAATGCAGGCGCACCTGGACCGGCTCGCAGGCTCTGCCGCTGCCCTGGATCTGGCCATCCCGGATCAGGACGTGTGGCGCCGGGCCATTGCCGCCGCCGTGACCCGGCACCGGACAGAGAACCTGCCGGCGGACGCTGGCGCGGATGAACTGGTGGTCAAGCTGGTGGTGACCCGCGGGGTGGAGGGCGCCCCGGCCCCCACGGCGTGGGTGCAGGCCTCGCCCGCCGGGGCGGCCGGCCGCCGCCAGCGCGAGACGGGCATCGACGTCATCCTCCTTGACCGCGGCTACGACAGCGACGTGGCCGAACGGGCACCCTGGCTGCTCCTGGGCGCCAAGACACTTTCCTACGCCGTCAACATGGCAGCGCTCCGCTACGCACACAAGCAGGGCGCGGACGACGTCATCTTCCTGTCCTCCGATGGCCGCGTCCTGGAAGGCCCCACGTCAACGGTGCTGCTGGCACATGTGGACAAGTCCGACGACGGCACGCCAGTCAAGCGCCTCATCACACCTCAGCTGGACAGCGGCATCCTGCCGGGCACCTCCCAGGGGGCGCTTTTCGCTGCCGCCAAGGCGGCGGGCTGGGAACTGGGCTACGGCCCCCTGGAGCTGCAGGACCTCCTGGACGCGGATGCGGTCTGGCTGATCTCCAGCGTCCGCCTGCTTGCCCCTGTGAACACGATTGACGGCAAGCAGATCGGCGCCCCGTCGGTCCAGAAGGAGCTGACAGTTGAGTTGAGCGGGCTTTTCGCCGGCATCCACTAGGCGCTGCAAGGAGGTTAATCCCTTTTCCCACTCCCGCATCACCCGTAAGGTGTGGACCATGGACTCGCAAAACCTGCCGATCGAAAAACTGTCCTTCGACGACTGCTGGGAACTGCTCGACAATGACACTGTGGGCCGGCTGGCCATCGTGGTGGATGAGCATCCGGAAATCTTCCCCGTGAACTACGTAGTCCACCTGCGCAGCATCGTCTTCCGCACGGCCCCGGGCTCAAAGCTCTGGGGCGCCAGGATGGAACGGCCCGCAGCGCTCGAAATTGACGGCTACGACCCCGCCTCCGAAATGGCCTGGAGCGTGGTGGTGCGGGGTGACACGGAGATCATCGAGGACCAGGCCGTGCAGGATGCGGTGGACGGGCTTGGCCTGGAACCGTGGCAGCCCGGCGAGAAAGCCAACTACGTCAGGCTAGGCGCCAAGGCGATGACGGGCCGCCGGTTCCGGGTGAACCGGCCCGACGTCTGGAACACCCGCCTGCAGGACCGCCGCCGCGCGTCGTTCGAATAGCCTCGCCCGCACCAGCAGCGCCAATTCCGGGCTCGCTGATCAGGTGCCTGACCCTGCGGCCGGCCGTGCAAGCTGTGCTTCCAGCCCGGTGAGCAGGATGCCGAGCCCCTGATCAAGCTCCGCGTCGCCGTCGTACTCCGCCAGTACCGGAGCCAGCGCACGCAGCCGCGGAAATTCCTTTGCGGGCAGGCGGTGGAGGCCCAGGCGCAGCAGCGCCTCGTTCTCTTCCGGGTCCACCACATACTCCTGCAGCTCGTTCAGGATGTGCCCGTAAAGGAAGCCGTAGTAGGCGCGGTAGACGTGGAGCGCGTCGGCCGGCTCGAACCCTGCCGCCACCAGCAGGGAGAGGATCTGTTCCAGGGGGCGCAGCGTCCCCAGCGGGCGCAGGCCCAGCGGCGTGGACAGGGGGCGTGTGACCAGCAGGGGCACCACGTTGGGGTGGCGGAGCGCTTGCCGGCGCAAATCGTGGGCAAGGGCCCTCAGCTGCGCCTTCCAGTCAGGGTCCGCGGACTGTATGGAAAGCTCAACGAGGACGAGCTCGGCCACTCCGTCGAGCAAGGCAGCGCGGTTTTCAGCGTAGCGGTAAAGGCTCATGGGATCCCGGCCGAGCTCCTGCCCCAAGCGACGCATGCTGAGCGCCTCGAGGCCCTCGGCGTCGACGAGTTCCAGGGCCTTCGCCAGCACGATGTCCCTGCTCAGACGGGTCTTGGTTGAGCCCGGCGCGGACGTTTTGGCGGAATTCATCGAAAAGTTCCTCACTGCCGGCATCCTCCCCCGGACATACCCGGGACAGTTGCCAGATAAATGGCCTACGGGTAAAGTCTACAGTGTAGAGAAGGCGGTGACAGCGCTGATGCTCCCCCGGTCTCAGCGGGGGACAACCTTAAGACCCGACCGCCCCCGTGCAGGGCCTCGCGGTCCGCTGCTGTAGCCGAACGGCGGCACCAAGCACTTAGCGAAGGGACGCCCTCATGGCCGATTCGCAGTTTGACCTTTTCCTCCACGAAGCTACCTACGCCGACCAGGTTTCCGATGCCAACCTGGACCGGGACCGCCTTTACGGGCTGTACACGAGCTGGTGCTGCATCAATGCGCAGCCGCCTGGCGCGGAGTCCAGTTTCTGGGCCGCCATGAAACACAGGTTCCCGCAGCGGCGCAACGGGCTGCGCATGAAAGGCCCGGCCGCTGCCGACTACATCCTGGCGAGCAGCCCGGCACTTGTCTAAGTTGCCCACGATTTTCCAACAGTCCGCCGGATAACCAGCGCGAACCACCACATGCTGTGGCACCTTTGGTGCCGCAGCATTTTCGTCCCCGGGCTAGGTAGGGATAATCCGGAACAGGAACCTGGTGCGCACCATTACCCACAGCAGACCAAGGACCACGGCGTAGGCCGCGGTGTTCAGCAGGATGCTCTGCTGCTGCAGCGCCGGAATATTGGCGACGACGGCGATCAGCAGCACGTGCATGATGAACACGTAGAGCGTGGCCCGGCCCAACGGGATCAGGAACCAGCCCAGGGCCCGCTGCACGGGCTTCCAGTAGGCGCTGAGGAATGCGTAGGCCGACACCACCAGGACCATGACGTTGAGCAGGCGGCCGAGGGCCAGATACGTCCGGCCGAAAAGTGTGTCATACATGGCGCGGTATGCAGCATCCGGCAGGACCGTCAGGCGGACGTCGTAGTTGTTGGCCAGATACGGGTTGCCCCACGACAGGAAGGCCAGCGCGAACGCCGCTGCGGTGCAGGCAACCACCAGCCAGCCGTGCTCCGACAACCAGGCAATGATGATCCGGCGGTAGTAGCCGGCAACCAGTCCCAGTACGAACAGCACCTGCCACACCAGCAAGGGGAAGGAATCCTCGAACTGCGACGGCAGGACGCGGAACCTGGTTACGGTGCCCACTGCGTACAGGGCGAGCGTCGCCGCCAGCACCCAAATGGCCTTTCCGCGGTTCAGCGCCGCCAGGATGAGCGGGCTGACAAGCAACAGCACCACGTAGAGGCCCATGGCGTTGAACTGCCAGGGCCCGAACTGCAGCAGCACGATGGCCGGCAGCACATGAGGCGGAACGGGGAACTGGAACAGGGACGACATGCCCGCATAAAGGTCGTAAGTCCGTCCGGCGCCGTTGTGCCCGGCGCCGCCGGTTCCCTGGTCCACGAAGGTGGTCAGCGCCTCGGTATGGAAGAACGGAAGCAGGGACAGAAGGAAGACACCGATCAGCACGGCGAGCGCGGTCAGGTAGAGCTTGCCCGCGCGGCGGGCGGTGAGGTCCACCACCCGGCCGAAGTCCTCCTTGGCCTTGGGCCCGTACACCATGCCCACCACCAGCCCGGAGAAGAGGACAAACAGCTCGGCGCCTGACACGAAGCCCACGGCCTCCTGGGTCAGCAGCTGAAAGAGCGAAGCCATTCCCAGGTGGTTGACCACCACAAAAACAATGGCGACGCCGCGCAGCAGGTCAACGCGCGAGTCCCTGGTGGAAGGATCCCGGTAGCTCCAGGCTGTCGCCGCGTTGATCCGGCGGGGAACCTGCCACAGGGCCACCAGGAGGATGACCATGGCGGCGGCAACAGTCCACGCTGCCGCCCCGGAGAGGGTGTTGGCCCGGACGTAGGTGCTGGTGGAGGCCACATCGGTGACGGGGCCTGTCACCATCGGCGAGGCCTTCAGCCTGTCCAGCGCCGCCTTTGCGTTATCCGGGTTTCCGGTGAGCAGCCAACTGATGCTCGCCACGCCGGTGTCCCTGGTGCTGGTGCGCTCATCCCACACAATGGCAGCCGTGCGGGCGAAATCCGGGGAGGTGGCAGTTCCCACCACCTGGTCCCACCAGCCCGCTTTGATGTCCGTCTCAGGTGCGCCACTGGAGGCGGTGCTGTAGAACGCCGACGTCTGAAGGAGGAATGGCTTCCTGCGCCCCTCCGAGTAGGTGCCATAGAAGTCTTCGCCGCCGGAGGCCGTGAGCATCTCCTGGAGCTCGCCGGCGCGGGGCAGGGTGTTGGCGGCGGCTCCGCCGCCGGTGTCGTCGTGATAAGCAGCCAGCCCCACCCAGTCCACGGCGTCATCCCCGGGGTAGTACGGTGCGTAGGCGCTGTCGCTTCCGTTCCAGGACCCATCCCCATTCGTGTCCAGGAGGGCGAAACCGCCACTTCCCGGCTGCGGCGCGTTCCGGCTCCGGTCAAAGGGGTAGTCCTTGCCCAGGTAAGGTGCCCACACCATGGTGACCCGAACGCCGTCGTACTTCCTGAATGCCGTGGACACCGCCTGGAAAGCCTGACGGTAGGCTGCGGGCTGCTGGCCCCAGCCCACCCAGCTTGTGTTCATGTCGGGCGCGAACCGGATCAGCAGTTGCCCGATGTAGCCGGACGTCAGGCGCCCTACCTGCTGCGCGAAGGCTTCGGCCTCCGCAGCGCCGAGCTGGTCCAGCGGCGCGGACGGCTTCACCGTGAGCAGGGCGTGCGCGCCCTTGGCTGCGGCCTGCTGCAGGAAGCCGTCGATGTCGTTCCGCTCAGACTCGCGGTACGGCATGGTGATGTCGTGCCCGAAGACGGCGGGGCTGGCGCCGAGGCGGTCGCTGAAGCCTGCAGCGGTATCCTCGCCCCACTCAAGCACCGCACCCAGCCAAGGCTTTCCGCTGTCAGGTGCGCTCTGGGCCGCCTGGGCCGGGCCTGCCGGTGCCACCACAGCCAGGAGGGCAATAACGGCGGCTGCCAGGAAGGCGGGCACGGAACGCGGACGGCTCCGCCTGACGGCGTGGTGGTGCGATGTGATTGCCCGCATGCTGACAAGGACCCCCGGTACTCATTGCTCTGACGACGGGGCGGCGCCCCCGTGAGAACTTTATCGGCCCCGGGGCCCTGTATTGGGCATGCGCCGCGCGTCCCACCTGCGGCGATGCCCGCCGTCGTGCCTTCCCCGCCATAGCGCCGCCCCTGCTTGCTCCGCTTGCGCTGGCGTCGGCTGAATTACGGAACATGACGACGGCGGCGGTGCGGCTTGGGAGCGCAGGTGTTACGTTTTTGGGGAGTAATGAGTACCGGCGCCAAGCCCTGACTGGCCGGTCGGCAACCCTCCCTTTCGCGGCGGGGTGCCTCAGGTGAATACTCGGCATATCGACCGAATCGAGCTGCAAGCGTGAAAGAAGGAGATCCGTCGTGTCCGACGCACCTGCCATTGACGAAAAACTGTCCTACCGCCTGATTACCGGTCCGGATGACCGTGCGCTCTGCGAGCGCATTTCGGCTGCGCTCGCAGAGGGCTATGTGCTGCACGGCAGTCCGGCGGCCACTTTCAACGGCACCCGTGTGATCGTGGCGCAGGCAGTTGTCCTTCCGGCCGCAATCGCATCAGCAGACGCCGCGGTGGCCACTGCAGTGGACGAGCTCGACGGTGAATTTGAGGGCGAGTTCGACGGCGAGGGCCACGCATGAGCTACGCCGGAGACCTGACGCCGCAGGAAGCATGGGCCAAGCTGGAGCAGGGCGCCATCCTGGTGGACGTGCGCACCGAGGGCGAATGGGCCCACATCGGCATCCCGGACACCAAGGCCACGGACAACGACCCGCTGTTCATCCAATGGACCTTCCCCGGCGGCATCCCCAACCCGGACTTCCTCAAGGACCTTTCGGAACAGGCACCGGAGGATTCCGGCGCGGAGCTGGTGTTCCTGTGCCGTTCCGGTAAGCGCTCCATCGCGGCAGCGACGGCCGCCACGCAGGCAGGCTTCACCGCCTACAGCGTCCTGGAGGGTTTCGAAGGCGATCCGGACCGCCACGGCGAGCGGACCGTGAACGGCTGGAAGAACCGCGGCCTGCCCACCAACCTCGGAAAGAACTAAGTGAGCTTTAACCAAGACGCCCCCGGCTGGAACCCCGACACCCAGGCAGTCCGCGGCGGGCTGGACCGCAGCAACTTCCAGGAAACGTCGGAGGCGATTTTCCTGAACTCGGGCTTCGTGTACGAATCCGCTGCGGCTGCTGAACGGGCGTTCACGGGCGAGGATGAGCGCTTTGTCTACTCCCGTTACGGCAACCCTTCCGTGGCCACGTTCCAGGAGCGGCTCCGGCTGCTCGAAGGCACCGAAGCATGCTTTGCGACGGCGTCAGGCATGTCAGCGGTGTTCACTGCCCTGGGTGCGTTGCTGGCTGCCGGCGACCGTGTGGTGGCCGCGCGCTCGCTGTTCGGTTCATGCTTTGTGGTCCTGAACGAGATCCTGCCCCGGTGGGGCGTGGAGACGGTGTTCGTGGACGGCCCGGACCTGGGCCAGTGGCGCGAGGCGCTCTCCAAGCCCACCACCGCCGTCTTCTTCGAGTCCCCGTCCAACCCCATGCAGGAGATCGTGGACATCGCCGCGGTCAGCGAACTGGCGCACGCCGCCGGGGCCACCGTCGTCGCCGATAATGTCTTTGCCACTCCCCTGCTGCAGCGCTGCGGCGACCTGGGCGCCGACGTCATTGTCTACTCGGGCACCAAGCACATCGACGGCCAGGGCCGGGTGATGGGCGGCGCCATCCTGGGCACCAAGGAGTTCATCGACGGCCCGGTGAAGCAGCTGATGCGCCACACCGGCCCCGCGCTTTCCCCGTTCAACGCCTGGGTGCTGGCCAAGGGCCTGGAGACCATGGGCCTGCGCGTCAACCACTCCTCCGCCACCGCCCTCCGGCTTGCCGAATGGCTCGAGGACCAGCCGGCGGTGAGCTGGGTGAAGTACCCGCTGTTGAAGTCGCACCCGCAGTATGGGCTGGCGGCGAAGCAGATGAGCGCGGGCGGCACCGTCCTTACCTTCGAGCTCGCCTCCTCGGGCGGACAGTCCGGGAAGGAAGCGGCCTTCGCGCTGCTGGACGGGCTGCGGATCATCGACATCTCCAACAACCTGGGCGATTCGAAGTCCCTGATCACGCATCCCCCGCCACCACCACGCACCGTGCCATGGGGCCGGAGGGACGCGCAGCCATCGGCCTGAGTGACGGTGTAGTCCGGCTCTCCGTGGGGCTCGAGGACGCCGACGACCTCATCCGCGACCTGGAACAGGCGCTGAAGCAGATCTAGGTTCGCCAGGAAAACCGCGTGGCGCGCGCTGGCAAGCCGGGGCGGCAGCTCAGGATTGGCGCACCCGCAGCAGCTCCGGCACGGCCTCGACTTCCGAAAGGTCGAGGGCGTCGCGCATGGTGACCCTGACGGCGTGCTTGACCACCGCGCCGAGACCCAGGTCGTCCGGCTGCGCCACAAGAGCTTTCCCGCGCACCAGGCGCTGCTCAGCCGCCCCGGTGCCCCGGGCAATGATGTCCTCCACACCCTGCCGGGCCAGGGCCAGTTCGCCCTGCTCCTTCAGGACAGGGGCCAGATAATCCACCAGCGAACGCGCCACGTCCGCGGCCGGGGCGGGGCGAAAGTTGCCAAAGTCCAGCAGCTCACCGCTGAGCCCTTCACTGCTGGCCTGCCAGGAGGCCATCCGCAGAAGGACTGTGGGAACGGGTGCAGGATCGACGTCCTCACGCCATTCCCTGCCGGCGGATTCCACCAGGGCCCGGACCAGCACGGCAATAAGGGCTGCGTCCTCGGCCCGCAGGCAGACGTCCGCCACCCGAACCTCCACGGTGGGGTGGTGGCGGGAGAGGCGGGCGTCGAAGTAGAGCATGCCCTCATCGAGCATGACGCCGGTTTCCAGCAGCCGGGTCACCACGCGCCTGTAGGCAGGGTACGTTCCGTACATGCCGGCCGGGCCCGCCGTCGGCCACCGGTTCCAGGCCTGGGTCCGGTAGCTTTCGAAGCCGGTGGGTACACCGTTCCAGAACGGCGAATTGGCGCTCAGCGCCGTCAGGACCGCCAGCTTGTCGCGGATGCGGTCCAGCACGGCCACGCCTTCTTCCGGCGATTCAATGAACGTGTGCACGTGGAAGCCGCAGGTCAGCTGCTCCTGGGCCGTGAGCCCGAAGCGTTCCAGCATCCTGGCATAGCGCGGGTCCGGAGTTGTATGGCTGGTGGACGCCAGCGGTGAGGTGGCAAGCGCTGCCACCCGGGCACCGTGCTTCCTGGCTGCCTGGTCGGCCAGCGCACGGCCAGCCCGGATCTGTTCGAGCAGGCCGCCGTGATCCAGGCACGGCCGGGTCTGCGTTTCGATCTGCTCAAGCTTCAGCTCGGCACTCAAGCCCATCTCGTCGTCGTAATCCCTGAGGTTCCCGGCGTGATGGCCGTCCGGGTCCACCGGAAGGTCGTCCGCCGCAACCCGGTGGCCGGCAAGGAGGGCGTCAGCCAGGGCAAGCGGTTCTCCGGACCCGGGATCAACGATCAGGAGTTCTTCCTCCACGCCGAACGTACGCATAGGAACATTCTCCGGCAGCACGGGGGCATTGGAAGCGTCTCCCGCGGTTCATGACGAACCGTGAATGCATCAGTCCTGGAAGTACTCCACCTTGGCGCCGATGGTGTTCAAACGCTCCGCGAGGTCCTCGTATCCGCGCTCGATCACATAGATGTTCCGTAGTTCGGACACGCCCCGGGCTGCGAGCATGGCCAGCAGGAGGCAGGCCGCCGGACGGAGTGCGGGCGGGCAGCCCACCTCGGCAGCGCGCCACTTGGTGGGCCCGTTGACGTAGATCCGGTGCGGGTCCAGGAGCTGCACCTGGGCGCCGAGCCGGTTCAGCTCGGTCAGGTAGATTGCCCGGTTTTCGTAGACCCAGTCGTGGATCATGGTCTGGCCGTGGGCGTTGGCAGCAATGACGGCAAAGAAGGGCAGGTTGTCGATGTTCAGCCCGGGGAAGGGCATGGGGTGGATCTTGTCCTCGGGGGCGCGCAGCTCAGAGGGTTTGGTGGTCACGTCCACCAGCCGGGTGCGGCCGTTGCGGGCCATGTACTCGCCGGAGATTTCCAGCTGCTGCCCCATCTGGCCCAAGGTGGCCAGCTCGATTTCCATGAATTCGATGGGGACCCGGCGGACCGTGACCTCGGAGTTGGTGACGATGCCGGCCGTAATGAGGCTCATGGCCTCGATGGGGTCCTCGGAGGGGAAGTACTCGATGTCGGCGTCGATTTCCGGCCGCCCGGTGATCTTCAGGGTGGTGGTGCCCACGCCCTCGATGGTGACGCCCAACATCTGCAGGTAGAAGCACAGGTCCTGCACCATGTAGTTGGGGCTGGCGTTGCGGATGACGGTTGTTCCGGCCCTGTGTGCCGCCGCCATGATCGCGTTCTCGGTGACGGTGTCGCCGCGCTCGGTAAGGACGAAGGAGCGGTCCCGGGTGTCGGCAACGGGGGCCTGGACGGTGTAGAACCCGGCAGTGGCTTCCACGGAAAGACCGAACTCGCGCAGGGCCTGCATGTGCGGCTCCACGGTGCGGGTGCCCAGGTCGCAGCCGCCGGCGTAGGGCAGCCGGTATTCGCGTGACTCGTCCAGCATGGGGCCGAGCAGCATGATGACGCTGCGGGTCCTGCGGGCCGCGTCCACATCCATGGCCTCCAGGTCCAGGACGGCGGGACGGCGCAAACGAAGGTCCGTGTCATTGAGCCAGGTGCACTCCACACCGATGCTGGTCAGCACCTCGACAATGCGGTTGACTTCCTCAATCCGGGCCAGCCGGCGGAGCACAGTGGTGCCGCGGTTGATCAGGCTGGCGCAGAGCAGTGCGACGCCGGCGTTCTTGCTGCTGTTCACGTCCACTGCCCCGGACAGGGTGCGGCCGCCCTCCACCCGCAGGTGGGTCATCTGTGGTTTGCCCACGTTGACGATGCTGCGGTCGAAGATGTTTTCCAGCCGCTGGATCATTTTCAGGCTCAGGTTCTGCTTGCCCTGTTCCATCCGGGCAACGGCGCTCTGGCTGGTGCCCAGTTCAGCGGCGAGCTGGCCTTGAGTCCACCCTTTCTCACTCCGGGCGTCCCTCAGCATGGCGGCAACGTGTTCTGCAGTCTCCTGGGTCATACGGCAAATATATCATAAATGAGCTATTAGCCGGGCTGGGCGCCTACCCCGCCGCAGCTTTGGGGGCTAGGGAAACATGATACCCATCACATGCGATAGGGAAGCCTACGAAGCTTTTCGGGATCTCGGCTCAACTCCCCAACCACACCATGTTCCACGTCCCGGCGGTAACAGCGGCAAAGAGCGCGAGCCCAGCTACCAGGATTCCCCCGGCAATCACCCCGGCATCGAGCGGGCTGAAGGTTGACTCGCGGGCCCAGGTCCGGGTGCCGCCGCCAAAGCCCCGCGCCTCCATGGTCACGGCCAGCCTCGATGCCCGCCGGATGGCCTGCACCAGGAGCCCGAAGCTTTGCCCCAGGGTGGCCTTCACCCGCTGGCCCAGGTTGCCGCGCGAACCCACGCCGCGTGCCCGCCTTGCCATCCCAATGGTCTGCCATTCCTCGGCCATCAGCCCAACCAGGCGCATCGCGGCCAGGGTTCCCAAGACGAACCGGTGCGGCAGGCGTGCCTTTTGCGCCAGCGCGTCCGCAAGGTCCGTGGGATCGGTGCAGCTCATGAGGAGCACCGCCGGAAGGGCGATGGCAAAGCCGCGCAGCAGGAACCCGATCCCCAGCTGGAGAGAACCTTCGCTCATGGTCCAGATGCCGGCGTCGAGCAGGATCCTTCCGCTGTCCGGCGCCAGGATGGAGGTGCTCCAGCCTCCTATGGCCGCGGCAAGGATTAACGGCCAGCCGCGCTGCCACAACAGGGAAAGGGTGAGTCCGGCCAGGGGGAACAGCAGAAGCTCGAAGACCAGTGCCACGGAGGCCGAAACCCAGTCGATGGACAGCGCAAGGACGGCCGTGATGAGCAGGACTGCCGCGAATTTGCTGAGCGGGTTGGCGCGGGCAAGGAGCGCGCGGTTGCCGGTGAGGGTGAGTTCCTGCCTCATGGCGCCACTGCTTCCGCGGCGGCCATGCGCAGCTCTGCCCCGCCCAGCGCGTCCGTGAATTCGGCGTCATGGGTCACGGAGACCACCGCGGTGCCGGCATCCAGCAGCTCGGACAGGAACGAGGCCAGCTCAGCCCAGGTATTGGCGTCCTGCCCGAACGTAGGCTCGTCAAGGACCAGGACCTGGGGGCTGGCGGCAAGGACGGTGGCCACGGACAGCCGCCGTTTTTCACCGCCGGAAAGCGTGTACGGGTTGGCGTCCACGAGGTGGGTGAGGCGCAGCCGCTCCAGCAGCTCGTCAACCCGGTCCTCGCCGTGGCCCAGGTGCCGGGGACCGAAGAGCAGCTCATCGTGCACCTTGCCGGTCACAAACTGGTGTTCCGGCTCCTGGAACACCGTCCCCACGCGTGAAATCAATTGCTCGGCCTTCCACCGGAACGGATCGATGCCCGCACCGCGGCTCAGGTCCAGGGTGGCGGAAACCGTTCCGGATACCGGCTCCAGCAGTCCCGCGAGCGTCAGCGCGAAGGTGGACTTACCGGCGCCGTTCGGGCCCGTGATGGCCAAGGCCTGCCCGGCACGGACCTGCGCGGCTATGTCCTCCTGGACCGGGACGGGCGGAATCATCCGGAAGCCCTTGCGGCGGGGACGTTCGCGGGACACACCGAGACGTTCGGCGGCCAGCAGCAGGTTCCCCGTTCCCGCGGCCGGCACTGCGGCACGGGCGCGGGTGGCCGGGACATACCCGGGGACCCACACCCCCGCGGCGGCGAGCATGGCGCGCGCCTCCTTGAGTACCCGGTCCGGCGGCCCGTCCAGAAGCACGGCAGAGTCGGCTGCGGAGCCCGGCTGCAGGACCACGATCCGGTCCACCAGGTCCTTCCAGACGGACACCCGGTGCTCCACCACCACGAGCGTCGCCCCGGTCTTGTCCAGGCACCGCGCCACGGCGTCCCGTACCTCCAGTACGCCGTCCGGGTCCAGGTTGGCGGTGGGCTCGTCCAGCAGGATCAGCCCCGGGCGCATGGCAAGAATGCCTGCCAGCGCCAGGCGCTGCTTTTGCCCGCCGGACAGGGCCGACGTCGGGTGGTCCAGCGGGAGGTGGGACAGTCCGACGTCGGCAAGCGCCTCATGCACGCGCGCCCAGATGGCGTCGCGGGGCACGGCAAGGTTCTCTGCGCCAAAGGCGACGTCGTCACCAACGCGTGAAAGCACCACCTGCGTCTCCGGGTCCTGCTGCATGAGCCCTGCACGGCCGCGCTGGGAGCGGGGCACGGCGCCGTCAACCAGCAGCGAACCGGACTCGTCGGCGTCGCCTGCCTCACCGTCGTCGTTGGTATCTCCCAGCACGCCGGCCAGCGCGTGCAGGAGCGTCGACTTTCCGGCCCCCGAGGGGCCGAGCAGCAGCACCCGCTCACCGGGGCTGATGTCCAGGTCCAGGGCGTGGACGGCGGGCCTCGCCCTGCCGGCATGCCTCCAGCCCCAGCCGCGTGCGGCGACGGCGGCAGGGCGGACGGCGCCGGCGGCGTCCTGGGAGGGTGCCATCAGGAGAAGACTGCCTCCGTTGCAGCCTTGCGGGACGCGAAGGAGCTCAGCACGCCGGTCCGCGCCAGGGCGCGGGTGGCGAGCCAGGACAGGCCGCCGGCAAGGACGGCTCCGGAGATGGTGGTGAGGACGATGTAGGCGAACTTGTCGGCACCGGAGTAGGCGATGTTCCAGCCCCACGGCGCAAACGAATCGTTCAGGCCGCAGAAGAAGCCGGCCGCGGCACCTGCCAGGAGGGAGACGGGCAGGTTGAACTTGCGGTAGACGAAGATTGCGAAAATGATTTCCGCGCCCAGGCCCTGGATGAACCCCGAGAAGAGGACCGAGGCGCCGTATTGGGAACCCATCAGCAGTTCGCCGGTGGCGGCTACGGTCTCGCAGAACAGGGCGGCCCCAGGCTTGCGGATGATGAGCATGCCCAGCACCCCGGGAATCATCCAGCCGCCGGCGAGCAGCCCGGTCAGGGGCGGGTAGGCGGCGTTCATGGGGGCGGAGAGCGCTGCTGCGCCCTGATCCCACGCCCAGAAAATGACACCGCCGGCGATGGCCACCAGCGCGGCGACCACGATGTCCACGACGCGCCAGGACCTGCTGGTGGTCTTCTTGATTGCTGCAGTGCTCATGTAATCCTCCTGGGAAACAGGAGGGGAAAGTGGCCCCCTGCTGACGGCCATTGCCGTGCAGCGGCGACACTTTGAGAACTCGACTCCCTTGCGCCGGTACTAACCGGATCAGGTTCGAGGGTCTGCGGCTGTCCGCACTCTCAGCGCCCACCTGCGGTGCCCGGCTGGTGCCAGGATGCCCGACGGCGGCGCTCCCCTGTCGTTTTTAGTGTTGCTTTTTCGTTTGGGTAAGGCTTGGTGATCTGCCCATCGGGCGTGGTCCAGTTTACACCGGGCGGGCCCGGGTTGACGGCCGGGAGCGCCAATTGAAGACATGTGACCGGGCCGCAGCGCGGCAGGTGGCCCGCACACTTAGCTTTTATTAGTAATCATGCTTACTATGTTGTCTCCCGGGTTTCGAGGAGGACGGGCATGGGAGTCACCATGGGCGGTCCCGCGTTCGTCCCCGCCACCAGCGCGACAAACCAAGGAGCACCATGAGAATCCCGGAATCCAGAGGCCCCGTCAGCAGCGCACTTTTCGCGGCCCTGGCGCAGGCGCCGGAGGACGCCGGGACGGAGCTGGACAGCCTTTACGGACTGGTGGAGCGGCAGCTGGCCGGGACCGCTGACATCCTTGCCCACGAGGACATCCAACTGGCGCTCTTCTGCCTGTACGAACTCCATTACTCCGGACTGGACGGCGTTTCGGACAACTGGGAGTGGGAGCCGGCGCTGATCAGGGTCCGGCGGCTGATCGAGGAACCGTTCGAAGCGGCACTGCGCGCTGCCGCATCGCAGGCTGCGGGAAACTTCGAACTGCCCGGCGGGGTCGCCATGACCAGCGACGCGGTTGCCGACGTCCTCTTCGGCCTGGCCGCAACGGACACCGGTCCCAGCGTGTCCCGCTACGTTGCCAGGAAGGCCAGCCTGGACCAGCTGAGGGAGTTCCTGGTCCACAAATCCATGTACCAGCTGAAGGAAGCCGATCCACACACGTGGGCCATCCCGCGGCTCAGCGGCCGGGCCAAGGCGGCCCTGGTGGAAATCCAGGCCGACGAATACGGCGGCGGCCGGCCGGAGCGGATGCACAGCGCACTGTTCGCCCGGACCATGCGCGGCGTGGGCCTGGACGACAGCTACGGCGCCTACGTCGACGCCGTCCCCGCGATCTCGCTGGCCTCGGTAAACCTTATGTCCCTCTGCGGGCTGAACCGGCGGCTCCGCGGTGCCATCACGGGCCATCTCGCAATCTATGAAATGACCTCCTCCCAGCCCAACCGCTTCTACGGCAACGGGTTCCGCCGCCACGGTTTTGGCCCGGACATCACCCACTACTTCGACGAACACGTGGAAGCCGACGCCGTCCACGAGCAAATCGCCGGCCGGGACCTCGCAGGCGGCCTGGTTGAAGCCGAGCCCGGCCTCCTTGCCGACGTCCTGTTCGGGGCCACGGCCGTCATGGCCATCGACAGCCGCCTTTCGGCCCACCTCATGTCCTCCTGGGAAGCCGGGCAGACATCGCTTCGGACGGCCGTGCCGGTGGCCGCGTGACGAAGGCGCCCGCGGCAGGGCACGGGTGGCCCCGCCTGGCCGCCGACGCGGAGTACATCCTTCCCCTGCGCTGGACGGAGGACTCCGGCCTGGCAGAGCTCACGGACTACCTCCGGCACCTGGCGGGCTGGATCCCCGTCACCGTGGTGGACGGCTCGGACTCCGCCCTCTTCGACCGCCACCGTGCCGCGTTTCCTGCCGTCGTCCGGCACATCCGCCCGGACAGCCCGCCCGGCCACGGCACCGCTGCCTTTGACGGCCAATCCCCCGCGGAAGCTGTCAACGGCAAGGTGGCAGGCGTCATGGCCGGCGTGCGCACCGCAGGCGCCCCGTTCCTTGTCATTGCCGATGACGACGTCCGCTACACGCGCGAGGCCCTCGCCGCCGTCGTCCATCACCTCGGGACCGCCGACGTGGTGCGGCCGCAGAACTACTTCACACCCCTCCCCTGGCACGCGCGCTGGGACACGGCCAGGACCCTGCTCAACCGCGCATGGTCCGCCGATTACCCGGGAACGCTCGGGGTGCGCCGGGACGCCCTGCTGGCCACCGGCGGCTATGCGGGCGTCCTGTTTGAAAACCTTGAGCTCATCCGGACCATCACGGCGGCCGGCGGCAGCGAGCGGACACTTCCGGACCTGTTCGTGGCCCGCAGGCCGCCCACTGCCCGGCACTTCCTCGGCCAGCGCTTGCGCCAGGCGTACGACGACTTCGCCCAGCCGCGGCGGCTGGCCGCCGAACTTGCACTGCTCCCGGCAGCCGCGGCCGCTCTGTTCCTTCCCGGCAAGGCGCGGCAAACCGCGCTGGGCGGGCTCGCTGCAGCTGCCATCGCCTGTGCAGAGATCGGACGACGCCGGCACAAACGGGACCGCCGTGTTTCCCGCCTCGGCAGCATGGTTCGCTCCGCTCTGGGCAGTTGAGCGGGCGGTCTGCGTCTGGCTGGCCCTCGGCCACAGGTGGAAGGGCGGCATGCCCTACGCCGGCAGCAGGATCAGGACGGCAGCGCATTCCGAGGCAGAACTCCGGCGGCGCCATGGCGGCAAGCTCCGCCGGGTACCCGGCAGGGATAGGACAACAACGATGAATGCGGTGCAGGCATGAACCCCGAACAACATGAAGCAGGAGCGGATATGGACCAGGAACCGGCCGCCAGTTCGATAGTGGTCTGCCCGGACGGGCCCCTGATTGTCCGGGGCGACTTTGAAATCGTCACCCCGTCCGGCGCCGCCGTGCCGCGGGACCGGAAGACAGTGGCCTTGTGCCGGTGCGGAGCCTCCGCCATCAAGCCGTACTGCGACGGCACGCACAAGATGATCAAGTTCCGCACCGAGCCCCCGGCAGCCCAGGAGGCCGGTTAGTTCCATCAGGACGACCCAGTCCGCCAGGCTGATCAGTCCGCCCATCCGCCGCCTACCCGCCGTCTGCCGGCCACGCCCTTGCCCGGACTCTTGCCGGGACCGGGACACGTGTACGGCTAGGCTGGAGGCAGTCCGTTTTCCGCCCGCAAGGAGTAATAGGAATGAACCTTCTCATCAAGCTGCTCGGCACCGGGGTGAGCCTCGGCGCAGGCCTCGCCGGCACCAAACTGGTCAACGCCATCTGGGAAAAGACCACGGGGCAGAAAGCGCCCACCGGCAAGCACGAGGATGTCCCCACGAGCCTGCGCTCTGCCCTGACGTTTGCGCTGATCTCGGCGTCGGTCAGCGCCATCATCCAGGTCCTGGCAAACCGCGGCACCCAGCGCGCCATCACCCGCTTCGCCAAGTCGCAGGACATCGTCTAGCTGCCCTAACTTCCCTTAGCGCTACCGGCCGTCGTCGGGGCTGTCCCTCAAGGCAGCCTCGGCGGCGGCTTTTTGCACCACGGCGTCCAGTTCATCGGCGGTGAGCAGTTCCCGGTGCAGGTGCTTGGTGCGGTAGCCGGCGCGGCCCACCATGTGGGCGGACACCGGCACCGTCAGCAGCTGGAAGATCCAGGCCACCACCAGCACCGGCCACACCCACCACGTCCCCAGCTGCAACCCAATCGCGGCCAGCAGCAGGAACAGGCCCAGGACCTGGGGTTTCGTGGCCGCGTGCATCCGGCTTAGCAGATCCGGAAAGCGGAGCAGGCCGATTGCGGCGCCCAGGGACATGAGTGCCCCCACCACCATGAACACGGCGGAGACAAGGTCGATCCAGGCGTCAGCGCCGGAAAAATCAGGATTCATCGGGCTTCACCCTCCGGTCCGCCACGAACCTGGCCACCGTCACGGACCCGATGAAGCCGATGACGGAGATGGCCACCACCAGCATCAGGTTGTTCAGGTGCCGGTTCACGGCCATGTCGATGCACAGCGCCCCGCCCAGGATCGCGAGCAGGACGTCAGTTGCGAGTACCCGGTCCAGCAGCGAGGGGCCGCGGGCAATCCGGATGACGGCCGCGGCCGCTGCCAGCGAGAAGATGACTGCTGTTACTGCCAGGACAATGTGCATCACGCGGCGGCCTCCATCCGGACGGCTTCAAGTTCTTCCCGGCTGCCCATGATGCGGATCAGCCCGGCTTCAATGGACCGGACTTCGTTCCGCAGGCCCTCCACGTCTTCCTGGGAGGTTATGTTGAGCGCGTGCAGGTAAAGGGTGGACGTTGAGCGGTCCACCTCCACCACCAGCGACCCCGGGATCAGGGAAATAACATGCCCCGTGGCGGTGACGATCAGGTCCTGATGGCTCCGCAGCCGCACGGCGACCACGGCGTTGGTGACCCTGGGACCGCGGACCGTGGCGAGGTAGAGTACCTGGCCGCTGGCCACCACCACCTTCCACAGGAACATCAGCGCGAAAGGCACGGCGTGGAGGATGTTGAAGCGGCCGCTGAGCTCCACGGGCGGAAGGTAGAAGAGCCGGGCGACGCCCACGGCCAGCAGTGCACCGAACAGCAGGTTGCCTGGGCTGAAATCCTGCCACAGGGCGCCCCAGACAATCACCAGCCAGACCAGGAGCGGCAGTTCCTGGCGTAGGGAGATGCGTTTGCGGCTCATCGTCCTCCTCCCCCGGAGGTTGTCACGGCAGGTGCCGCGGGAACAGGGGTGCCCTCACCCAGGACCGCCTGGATGTACGGTGTGCGGTCAAGCATGTCCCGGGCGGCCCGGTCAGACAGGCCGAACAGTGGCCCGGCGAAAGCCGTCAGGGCAATACCCAGCACCACCAGTCCGGCCGTTGAGCCCACCATGGTGCGCGGCAGGAGCGTTACGGTGTTGTTGATCTTGGCTCCGGGCCCGGAAATCCGCGCCGCGGGAGTTGCCAGGAGTACCGGATCAGGATGTTCGGCGTCGGTGGGGCGGCGCCAGAATGCGCGGTTCCATACCCTGGCGATGGCCAGCAGCGTCAGGAGGCTGGTCACCACCCCGCCGATCACCAGCGCGTACGCCAGCGGCGTTCCCAGTTCAACGCCGGCCTGCAGCAGCCCCACCTTGCCGAGGAAGCCGGAAAACGGCGGGATGCCGGCCAGGTTCATGCCGGGAATGAAGAACAGCAGCGCCAGCACGGGCGACAGCTTGGCCAGACCGCCCAGGCGGTCCACGGAGGAGCTGCCGCCGCGGCGCTCAATGAGGCCGGTCACCATGAAGAGGCTGGTCTGGATGGTGATGTGGTGGGCGACGTAGAACACCGCCGCTGCCAGTCCCGCAACGGAGGACATGGCCAGGCCGAACACCATGTAGCCAATGTGGCTGACCAGGGTGAACGAGAGGAGACGCTTGATGTCGCTTTGGGCCAGCGCACCAAGGATGCCCACCACCATGGTCAGCAGCGCCGCCACCATCAGGGGCGTGTTCAGGGTGTCGCCGGGGAACAGCAACGTTTCCGTCCGCACCATCGCGTACACGCCCACCTTGGTGAGCAGGCCGGCGAACACCGCGGTGACGGGCGCGGGCGCCGTGGGATAGGAGTCAGGGAGCCAGAAGGACAGGGGGAAGACTGCAGCCTTAATGCCGAACGCCACCAGCAGCATCACGTGCAGGAGGGTCTTGGTGCCCTGGTCCAGTTCGCCGAGCTTGATGGCCAGGTCCGCCATGTTGACCGTCCCGGTGGCCCCGTAGACCATGGCGATGGCGATCAGGAACAGCACGGAGGACACCACGGACACCACCACGTAGGTGACGCCGGCCCTGATGCGCGGCCCGGTGCCGCCCAGGGTCATCAGCACGTAGCTTGCGGTCAGCAGGATCTCAAAGCCGACGTACAGGTTGAAGAGGTCCCCCGACAGGAATGCGTTGGACACCCCGGCCACCAGGATCAGGTAGGTGGGGTGGAAGATCGATACCGGGGCGTCCTCATCACCGTCGGCCATGCCCTGCCCGGTAGCGTAAACCAGCACGGCCAGGCTCACAGCGGAGGACACCACCAGCATCAGCGACGAGAACTGGTCCACCACCATGACGATGCCGAACGGCGGCACCCAGCCGCCGATGTTCACCGCGGCAGTGCCGCCATTCCATGCGGAAGCCAGCAGGAGGCATTCAAGCGCCAGTGTGAGCGACAGCAGGCCGATGCTCACCGCACGCTGGGCCCGGGAGTTCCGGATCAGCAGGAAGGTGAGGGCGGCGCCGAGGATGGGAAGTACGACGGCGAGCGGGGCCAGGCTTGCGATGCTCACTTTCCGCCTCCTTCCGGGTTGGAGTCAACGTTCAGTGAGCCGGGCTTTTCCTCCGCGGCGGCGTGTTCGGCGGGCATCTCCCGGCCCCCGGCCACCAGCGTGGCCACCGGCTGGTCCCTTTCCCCGTCCGCATCCGCGCTGGAAGCCCCGTGGTTTGACACATCCCGGCCATCAGTGCCGAGCATGGTGAGCGGGAACTCCGAGGTTTCGGCGGGGATTTCGGCGTCGTCCTCGGCATCGAAGCTGGGGGTTGCCGCCACGCGGCGGTCCTCCAGGTCGTCCTGGATCTCGTCCTGGCGGGCCAGGACCCACGTGCGGTAGATGATGCCGAGCATGAACGCCGTGACGGCGAAGGAAATCACAATCGAGGTAAGGATCAAGGCCTGCGGCAACGGATCGTTGTAGTCCTGTGCGGCCGTGTCCTTGGCAAACAGCGGGGCCAGGCCGGCGTATCCCCCGGTGGCCAGGATCAGCAGGTTGGTGGCGTTGGCCAGGAGCATCAGTCCCAGCAGCACCCGCGTGAGGCTGCGTTCCAGGATGAGGTAGATGCCGCAGGCATACAGGGCGCCCATGACGATCAGCAGGGTCAGGTTGACGCTCATGCGTGGCCCTTCGCGGTGGTCTCGGCAGGAATCCCGTCCGGTTCCTGTTCCTGCTGGTCCCCGGCGTCCATGCGGTCCGGTTCCTGCCCGTGCCGGTCGTGGTCCGGTTCGTGGCCGCCGGCCGCGGACCGTTCCTCCATGTGCTCATCAATTTCAGCCCCGAGGCTGCGCAGCACATCCAGCACCAGGCCCACCACCACGATGTAAACGCCGATATCGAAGATGGTCGAGGTGACGAACTTGATGTCCCCGAACACGGGCAGCCACACCTGGATGATGGCTGACTGGAACACCTGGCCGCCCAAGAGCAGGGGCGCCACGCCGGAGATGGCCGCCAGGGCCAGCCCTGTACCCAGCAGCCCGCCGGCACTGATCGGCGCCGCTTCCCGCAGTTCGAAGCGGCCTCCGGCCAGGTAGCGGATGGTCAATGCCAGGCCTGCCGTCAGGCCGCCGGCGAACCCGCCGCCCGGCAGGTTATGGCCTGCCAAAAGCAGGTAGAGGGAGAAGATGATCATCGAGTGGAAGATCAGGCGGGTGATCACTTCGAAGATGATGGAGCGGCGTTCCGGGGCCAGGGTCCGCCCGGCCACAATCCAGGCGTCGCGGGCCGAGGCCGCGAACTTGCGGCTGATGGCCAGCGCTGCCCCGTCACGGGACCCGGGATCCACGCCGCGGTAGCGTCCCACAGTGCCTTCGGCAACGGACGCTGAAGCCTGCAGGCGGTCGCCGCGTCCCCGTACGAAGATGAGGCTGGCCACGCCGGTGGCGGCGAGCGCCAGCACGCTGATTTCGCCGAACGTGTCCCAGGCGCGGATGTCCACCAGGGTCACGTTGACCACGTTCATGCCGCCGCCGCCCTCGTAGGCAAGCTGCGGGAACTGCAGCGATATGGGAATGGCGGTGCGGGCGCCCATGGCAAAAATCGCGGCGAACACCATGGTCACGCCGAATCCCGCACCGATGATGACGCGCACCACCCGGTACCTGCCGCCGGTGCGGTCCCGCAGCTCAGGCGGCAGGCTGCGCATGGCCAGGACGAAGGCCACCAGGATGATGGTCTCCACCAGCATCTGGGTCAGGGCCAGGTCCGGGGCGCCCTGCAGGGCAAACACCAGCGCGATGCCGTACCCGGTCACGGACACCATCAGGACTGCAAGGAAGCGTTTGTTGGCCTTGACGGCGGCGAGGGCGCCGATCACGATGCCTGCGCCCGCGACGATCTGCAGCGGGGAGTTGGGATCCACCAGGTAGATGTTTTGCGGCATGGGGCTGCCGCCAAGGAGGATGGCCGCGAGCGGCAGCACGAAGGCCACGCTGAGGATCACGGCAAGGTAGAAGTACAGCGAACCGCGCTGGGTGCGGCCGGTGATCCAGACTGCGACGTCGTCCAGGCCGCCGATGGTCCGCTGGTAGGCCCGGTCGCCGTCCACCCACGGCGGTACCAGGGACTGGGCGCGGGCCACCGCGTTGCGGCCAAAGTACATGGCTGCGCCCAGCGCGAAGGTAAGCGCCGTCAGCCCAAGCGCCGGGGTCACGCCGTGCCACAGCGCAAGGTGGCCGGCCTGCTCGACCGGAGTGCCGGCGTCGGGCGCTGTGGAAGCGAACAGCGCGGCGTACGGCTGGATCCAGGCGTCCGCCGGGACCGGCCAAAGGCCGTAGGCGATGGTGAAAAGGCTCAGGATCGCGGGGGCGGCAAGGAAGGAGGGCCGGACCGCCTTGAACGGGGTGGGATCCACGCCTGGCTTGACGGCAAAGGCACCCCACATGAAGCGGGCGCTGTACGCAAACGTGAGGATTGAACCCAGCACCACCCCAACCAGGACGGCCGCGCCCCAGGGGCCGGAGTGCGGTTCCTTGGCGTGGTGCACGAAGGCTTCCAGTACCGATTCCTTGGCCACGAAACCGCCCAGCAGCGGAACGCCCGCCATCGACGCGGCACCGATTCCGGCCACGATGCCCAGGGCCCGTGAGGATTGGAAGACGCCGGACAGCTTGCGCACGTCCCGGGTTCCGGACTGGTGGTCGATGATGCCCACCACCAGGAAGAGCGTGGCCTTGAACAGCCCATGCGCCAGCAGCATGGCCAGGCCCGCGAGCGCGGCGTCGGGCGTTCCCAGGCCCACCACCATGGTGAGGAAGCCCAGCTGGCTGACCGTGCCGTAGGCAAGGATCAGCTTAATGTCGGTCTGCCGCAGCGCCCGGTAGCCGCCCACCAGCATGGTGGCCAGGCCCAGCCCCAGGACCACGGGCTGCCAGTACGCCGTCTCCGAAAAACCGGGCGCAAGCCGGGCCACCAGGTAGATGCCGGCCTTAACCATCGCCGCCGCGTGCAGGTAGGCACTGACCGGAGTGGGTGCGGCCATGGCGCCGGGCAGCCAGAAGTGGAACGGCACCAGCGCGGACTTGGTGATGGCGCCCACCAGGATGAGGACGACGGCGGCGCTCACCAGGGCGCCCGACGTTCCCGTCGCCAGGGCGGCGGCCTGGTCCAGGATGCCGGAGATGCGGTAGGTCCCGGCGGTGTAGCCGAGCATGATCAGGCCCACCAGCATGGCAAGGCCGCCGGCAGTGGTGACCATCAGGGCCTGGAGGGCGGAACGGCGGGCGGCAAGCCGGGTCCTGGCAAAGCCGATCAGCAGGTAGGACAGGATGGTGGTCAGTTCCCAGAAGATAAACAGCAGCAGGAGGTCATCCGCTGTGACCAGGCCGAACATGGCGCCGGCGAAGGCCAGGAGCTGGGCGCCGAACGCGCCGAGGTCCTGGTCCTTCCGCTTGAAATACCGCGCGCAGTAAACCAGCACCAGGGAGCCCACGCCGAGCACCAGCAGGGACATCACCCAGGCCAGCGCATCCATGCGGAAGGCCAGTTCCAAATGAAGGCTGGGGATCCACTCCAAGGACTCGGTGATTGTTCCAGGGCCTGCGTAGATGGGGCCGTGCTGGAACATCAGCCAGCCGAAGGAGAACGCCGGAACGGCAGCCAGCGCGTAAAAGGCGTTGCGGCCCCAAATCCTGAAGAGGAAGGGCGCGATGACAGCTACCGAAAAGTGCACGGCAAGGACTGTGATCACTGTATTCTCCGCAACGTCAGGGATTCGATTGTCAAAAGTTGGAGCAGGCGGCAAAAAGTAAGTTTCGGGAGGGTCCAGTTTACCAAGGCAGGTCCGCTCCCCTCCCCTGGCAGAGGCCCCGCAGCGGGCAGAATCCCCGGCAGCACGGGCCCGTGCTGCGCCGGGTGTTCGCCACCGGCGGATACGATGCATCGTATGAACAGCGCCAGCGCGCCGGGGGCAATGCAGCCGGCCTCGGAACTCGAAGCCGGAACCCCTTCCTCCAGCAAGGGCCGCGTGCTGGCCTGGGCGTCCTGGGACTGGGGTTCCGCGGCCTTCAATGCGGTGATGACCACCTTCGTTTTCACCGTCTACCTGACATCGGCTGCCTTCGGCGGGGAGGACAGCGCATCGGCCGTGCTCGGCGCGGCACTGGCCGTGGGCGGGCTCGCCATCGCCCTGCTGGCACCGGTGACCGGCCAGCGCTCCGATGCGGGTGGCCGGCGCAAGCTGTGGCTGGGAGTGAACTCGGCCGCCGTCGCCATCCTCACGGCCCTGTGCTTCTTCGTGTTCCCGCGGCCGGAGTTCCTGCTCCTCGGGGCATGCCTGATCGCCCTGGGCAATGTGTTCTTCGAATTCGCCGGCGTGAACTACAACGCCATGCTGGCCCAGGTTTCCACCCCGCAGAACATTGGAAAAGTCAGTGGCTTCGGCTGGGGCGCCGGTTACCTGGGCGGTATTGTTGCCCTCCTGATCGTCCTGCAGCTCTTCGTCCAGCCCGCCTTCGACTGGTTCGGGGCATCCACCCAGGACAGCCTGAACATCCGCCTGGTGGCCGTCTTCTCCGCCCTGTGGTTCCTCGTCTTCGCCCTTCCTGTCCTGTTCGCCGTGCCTGAGCTGCCCCGGTCCTCCCCGGCCAGCCGATTGGGGTTCATTGCCAGCTATGGACTGCTGCTCCGGCGGATCAAGGCCATCTACGCCACCAGCCCGCACACCATCTACTTCCTCCTGGCCAGCGCCGTCTTCCGGGACGGGCTGGCCGCCGTCTTCACTTTCGGCGGGATCATCGCTGCCGGCACCTTCGGCTTTGCCCTGTCCCAGGTGATCTTCTTCGCCATCTTCGGGAACGTGGTGGCGGCTATCGGCGCGGTCATCGGCGGATTCCTGGACGACAAGGTGGGGCCCAAGGCCGTCATCACCGGCTCCCTGGTGGGGCTCCTCGTTGCCGGGACCGCAATCCTGGCCCTTGGCAACGGCAACTATTCCTTCTTCGGCATGCAATGGGCGGGCAGCACCACGTTTTGGGTGTTCGGACTGTTCCTCTGCCTGTTCGTCGGACCCGCGCAGTCCTCGTCCCGCGCCTACCTTGCCAGGCTGGCGCCGCACGGGGAGTCCGGCGAGCTCTTCGGCCTGTATGCCACCACCGGCCGGGCCGTCAGCTTCCTGGCACCGGCTTTGTTCACGCTCTGCATCACCCTGGCTACCCCGCTGGTGCCCGCCGGCCAGGCACAGCGCTGGGGCATCCTGGGCATTATGGTGGTCCTTCTCGCGGGGCTCCTGGTGCTGCTGCCGGTGAAGCCGCCGGAAAAGGCCCCCATCGCCGTGGTCCCCGCCAGCTGAAACACCCCGTTCCGGCCCTGTTCCTGGGGCCCCGCCAAGTGCTGCAAGGCAGACTAGGCTGGAGCTATGAATGTGGATGAAACAAACCTTCCCGGCCTGGGCCGCCGGAAGGATTTCATGACCGCCTCCGGACGCCGCATCGGCGTCGTGGAGCTCCGGGAAGGCCAGACGGAACTCATCGTCTCCACCTGGGATGACCCCGATACCTGCCAGGCCTCGATTCCGCTCACCAGCGATGAAGCAGCCACCCTGGGCAACCTCCTGGGCGGCACCCACCTGGCCATGAAGCTCGCGGAGGAGCACAAGGACGTTCCGGGCATCGTCACCCGGCAGTTCTCCATTGCCGCCGACTCCCCGTTCCAGAACCAGCCCATGGGCAAGGCATGCATCCGCACCCGCTGCGGCGTGTCCATCGTTGCCATCATGCGCGAGGGTGAGGTGCTGCCATCGCCCGGGCCCGACGTCGTCCTCCACCCCGGTGACCTGCTGGTGGCAGTGGGCACCCAGGAGGGCCTCGACTCAGCGGCCCATATCCTGCGCCACGGCTAGTTCCCATGGACCCGTTGGCCCAGACCCTCATTGAACTGGGGGCCGTTGTGTTCTGCCTCGGCCTCCTGGCCAGGCTGGCCGGACGGATTGGGATGTCGCCCATCCCGTTCTACCTGCTGGGCGGGCTGGCCTTCGGTGCCGGCGGCATCATCAAGCTCGAAGGCATGCACGAATTCGCCCACCTCTCCGGCGAAATCGGCGTCATCCTCCTGCTGCTTATGCTCGGACTGGAATATACGGCTGCTGAGCTCTTCACCGGCCTGCGCAGGTCCTGGCAGGCAGGCGTCCTTGATCTCGTCCTGAACTTCCTCCCCGGCGCTGTGCTTGCCGTGCTCCTGGGATGGGGCGGCGTGGGCGCCATGGTGATGGGCGGCGTCACCTACATTTCCTCGTCGGGAATCGCCGCCAAGGTCATCACCGACCTGGGCAGGCTTGGCAACCGCGAAACACCCGTGGTGCTGTCCATCCTGGTGTTCGAGGACCTGGCCATGGCCGTCTACCTTCCCATCCTCACGGCCACCCTGGCCGGAGTGAGTTTCCTGGGCGGACTGACCACCGTGGCGATTGCACTGGCAGTGGTCAGCGTGGTCCTGATGGTGGCACTGCGCCACGGGCACCACGTGTCCAAGGCCGTCCACAGTGAGAACTCCGAGGTCTTCCTGCTCAACGTCCTCGGCGCCGCCCTGCTGGTGGCGGGCGCTGCGTCCGCCATGCAGGTTTCCGCCGCGGTGGGCGCGTTCATGCTCGGCATCGCTATCTCGGGCGCCACCGCCCACAACGCCACGCGGATCCTTGAACCGCTGCGGGACCTGTTTGCTGCCATCTTCTTTGTCGCGTTCGGGCTCAACACGGACCCCGCCTCCATTCCGCCTGTCCTGGGCTGGGCCCTGGTCCTGGCGGCAGCCACGGCAGGAACCAAGATGATCACCGGAATCTGGGCGGCAAAGCAGGCCGGGATCGCCCGGCCCGGCCGCTTCCGCGCCGGCGCCGCCCTGGTGGCCCGCGGCGAATTCTCCATCGTGATCGCGGGCCTGGCCGTGGCCTCAGGAGCAGTGCCACACGACCTCGCGGCGCTGGCCACCGCCTACGTGCTGCTGATGGCGGTAATGGGTCCGCTGGCGGCCCGCTACGTGGAACCGCTGGCGAAGTCGCTCATCCGGCCGCGGGCCGTCGCCCCGCAGCTATAGGGGCGCTGCTGGATGCTGGTGCTAGATGTTGGTGCGGTGGAAGTTCAGGTGGCTGCGGCTGGCCGTGGGGCCGCGCTGGCCCTGGTACCGGTTTCCATACTCGCCCTGGCCGTACGGGTATTCCGCGGCGGAGCTTAGCCGGAAGAAGCAGAGCTGGCCGATCTTCATGCCCGGCCACAGCTTGATGGGCAGCGTTGCCATGTTGGACAGCTCGAGGGTGACGTGGCCGGAGAAGCCGGGGTCGATGAAGCCGGCGGTGGAGTGCGTCAGCAGGCCCAGCCGGCCCAGCGATGACTTGCCTTCCAGGCGTGCCGCGATGTCATCGGGCAGCGTCACGGTCTCATAGGTGGAACCCAGGACGAACTCCCCCGGATGCAGGATGAAGGCCTCGTCCTGCTCCACTTCCACCAGCCGGGTCAGCTCGGGCTGTTCCTGCGCGGGGTCGATGTGCGCGTACTTGTGGTTGTCGAACAACCGGAAGAACTTATCGATCCGGACATCCACGGACGACGGCTGGACCATCGCCGGATCGTACGGTTCCAGCACGATCCGCTGGGTATCAATTTCGGCTCGGATGTCGCGGTCGGAGATCAGCACCGTCCCAAATTACCGTATCGGTTATCCACAGCCGCACTTTCCCGTTGTTGCTGTGGCCTCCTGGGGCTAATGTTGCGAATGAAAGCCGCCGGAATGGTCTCCCGGATGGCGTAACAGAGCTGGGGATGTTGTGAATAAATTTGTGGCGCCGTCTTTTATTGGCGTGCTCTGTGCATTGGCACTGGTCTCGTCGTCCGCTGCTGCGCCGCCGGTGCCGCTGCCATTCGGCCAGGCGTCCGGAGCGGCCAGCATCTCGCTGGGGACCCCTTTGATCCGCAGTGACGGTGCATCCGCCCAGGGGGGTTCAGCGGGGACACTCACTCCTGCCGTGGATCCTGACATCCGCGTCGCTTCCCCTCTAACGGAGGCCACGCCCGTACCGGCACCCGCATCCGCTCCCGCAGTGGCTGCATCAGCCCCGGCCGCGGCTACGCCGTCCAGTGCCGGGGTTGCCCCTTCCACGGAGACTTCCACGCCACCGGCGCCCGCCGCTTCTTCCCCTTCCACTTCCACAGAGGCCACGGCGCAAACGGCCTCCATCCCTCCGCTGTGGGCACCGGACCAGGAACTGGCTTCCCCGTCCGCCACCCAACTCGCGGCGCCCGAGTCCGCCGCTGCGCTTCCCTCCACCCAGGCACTGGTGCCGGACAGCAACGCGGCCGCCGTCCTCACCGTGTTCACCAAAATCAACGAGTACCGCGTGGCCAACGGCCTGAACAAGGTCAAGTACCACCCCACGGTAGCCACCTTGTCGCAGGACTGGTCGGACAGCATTGCCTCACGCGAGGTAATTGAACACCGCGCGAATTTCTGGACCGATCCCCGCGCCCTGAATCCCAACAACGGCGCCGGCGAGGTCATCGCCATCCGTACTGACCGTGATGCCGCCCAGCTGGTTGAGTGGTGGAAGGGCTCGCCGGGCCACAACGCCATGCTCCTCGACCCGCGCTTCAACGTGATGGGCGCAGGGATTTCCTACACCAACTCCACCTACCAAATCTGGGGTGTGGTGAACTTCTTCGGATACACCACCCTGCCCGCAGGCACTCTCGACTCCCCCGGCGGCGCCGGGGCCGGCGGCGCATTCCCCGCTCCGCCGCCAAGCCTGTGCGACGCACCCGTCAAGCACATGCCGCCAACCCTCGATCTCGCCGCCGCGGCAATCACCGGCCCGGCCGACCTCGTCTCCGTCGACTCCACCGGGCAGCTGCTGGACCGCGCATCCACAGGGCCCCGCAGCTATGCCCCGGCAAGGGTGGTCGGATCAGGCTTCGGCGGAGCCAAGGAAGTCTTTGTCACCGACTGGGACCGGGACGGCGCGTACGACGTCCTGACCCAGTGGACCGGCGGCAACCTGACACTGCACAGGGGCATCCCCAGCGGCGGGTTCCAGGCGCCCGTCACCCTCGGAACGGGCGGCTGGAACACCCTGACCCTGGCCGTGGGCGGCTGGTGCGCCAACAACCGGATGCCCCAGATCCTGGCCCTGGACGGGGCCGGCAACCTGTACCTCTATGCCAACAAGGGCACCGGCGATATCGCGGACCGAGTCGCCGTTGCCACCAATGTTTACGCGTCCCGGCTCTCCATGGTGGACTACGACGCCGACGGTTTCCAGGACATCCTGGCGCTGAAGACCGACGGCACCGTGCAGCTCTACCGCGGGTGGGGCACCGCTGCAGTCCGGGCGGAGGCCCGGCCCACCGTCGCAACCGGATGGACGGACGTTACGGGAATCCGCGCACTGCGGGGTGCCACCGGGCCCAACTCCACCGGCGTCGCGCTCCGGCGGGCCAATGACACCGTGCAGTACTGGGACCTGAGCTCCGGAAGTCTCGCGTCGCCGTCGAACATTGCCGGACCCTGGACGGGCCAGCGGCTGGCGCAGTAAGCCATTGGAACCGGGCGGACAGTGTCAGATTGCGGGCTGTAGTTCCAGGACGCGCTTCAGGCGGTCAAGCTGGGCCACGTCGGCGCTGACCCGGCGCTGCAGCATCCCGTCCAGGAGGCTGAACCTGCTGAGGAAGCCGAAGCGCCCCTCACGTTTCGCTTCCATGGCAAACCGCACCCGGGTGCCGGCGTCCTCGCTGCTGAGGTAGTAGCCGCCCCAACGGATCGCGGGACCGGAGACGATGTGGAATTCGATTTCTGCCCCTGGCCGCACATTGGTGATCTCCAGCTCCGCCGGGATGCTCAGCCCGGAGCGGCCTGCCACCATTTTGCGGTACACCGCGCCTTTGGCATCAGCCGGCCCCTGCACGAGCTTCACGCTGCGGACGTCGTTACGCCAGGCGGGAAGGTTGGTCGCGTCAAGGAGGTACTGATACACGGCCATGGCCTCGCGTTCTATGAGGACCTCGTGCTCTGCGATTGCCATGTAAGAAATTCCTGTGGTTGACGTCGGCTGCCGCAATAGCTGCCTCCCCCAAACGCGGCCGCTACCCGGATCAGGTTAGCCAGCGCCCGTCGCACGAACCTAGCGGGCAGCGCGGCCGTTATTGAAGAGTTACTGGATGACGTCCCGGGTTGCAGGCCCGAGGTGCAGGACACGGGGCGAAGGACACGGAGCCGCTGCTGGCGCGGTTGGCAGGGAGCCCGCAGATCTGCGCTAAGCTAAGTTCTGCCCCGCTCAAGCGCGGGGCGCTGCGGCTGTAGCTCAATGGTAGAGCGCTAGCTTCCCAAGCTTGATACGCGGGTTCGATTCCCGTCAGCCGCTCCAATGCTCTCCTGCCGGACCAGGCTCCCGGCCCTTCTTCCATCACCCTGGCCACGCCCACATTCACTGCCCTGTTGCGCCGTCCTGTCATGCCGCCGCGCGCCGGGCGATCTGCACCGGATGCCGCCGGTCCCGCCAGTCCACCCTGAGCTTGAGGGAGCCCTTCCGCGCCAGGATCGCTGCAACGGTCACGGCCGCAAGTGCCGGAACGCCGCCGGAAACCAGGAGGGCAACATGCGGGTCGGCATGTTCTGCAATCCAGCCCAGCATGGGGCCGCCCAGCGCCTGGCCGCCGATCAGCACCATGATGTACAGGCTCATCACGCGGCCGCGGATGCCCATGTTGGAACTGACCTGCACCAGCTGGTTGGAGCCGGTGAGGAACATGAGGCACCAGAAGCCGGACAGCACCATCACCACACCGAACCACACCATGGACGGGGCGAGAACTGCCAGGCAGAGCATGAGTCCGTACATCCCGGCGCAGAACACCACGGACCGCAGGCGCAGTTGCCGACGGCGGGTGGACGCCACCGCGCCGGACAGCGCGCCCAGTGCCACCAGGGCGTTGAGGAGACCGTAGCCGCCCGCGCCCACCTTGAAGACGTGGTCTGCGAAGGCGGCCAGAAGCACCGGCAGGCTCATGGCAAAGACAGAGATGAAGCCGGCCATCAGCCATGGCCAGTAGATGGTGGGCTTGCTCAGGGCGTAGCGCAGCCCCTCCCGGAGCATCCCCTTGGTCTTGGGGGCAGGCGCGTTGACGTACAGCTCGTCCTTGCGCAGGACCAGCAGCATCACAACCGTGGAGCAGCAGGCAACGGCGTTGGCCGCGAAAGCCCAGCCGGCGCCCACCGCGGTCAGGAGCAGCCCCGCGATGGCCGGACCGATCAGGCCGCCCAACTGGAAGGTGGTGGAGTTGACGCTGATGGCGTTCCGCAAATACTTGGGGCCAACGAGCTCATTGACGAACACCTGGCGTGCAGGCTGGTCGAGGACGGTCACCAGGCCAAGGACCAGGGCAATGCCGTAGACGTGCCAGACCATGATGACGCCGGTGAGGGCAAGCGTGGCGAGCGTCGCTGCCAACACCGCGGCCACGCTCTGGCACAGGATGAGGATCTTCCGCTTGGCGAACCTGTCAGCGATCATGCCGCCCCAGGGTCCCAGCAGCAGCGAGGGCAGGAACTGCAGCGCCACGGTGATGCCTACGGCTGTCACGGAGCCGGAGAGCTGGAGCACCAGCCAGTCCTGGGCGATCCGCTGCATCCAGATGGCGATCACCGCGATGAAGTGTCCGGCGGCAAAGATCCGGAAGTTGGGCACTCTCAGCGAGATGAAGGTGTGCTTCCAGGGGAGCCGCTCGGCGACGACGGGAAGCGGCTGGGTCTGGTTCTCCGGCGGCGCTGAGCCCGCCGCGTCAATGATGGGCTGGGAGACGGAAGCCGACGAAGGCGGTGGGGGTGCCACAGGAAAGTCCTCAAAATTGCGTGCGGTCTGGGATGCCCTTAACGCTAGGCTGGCAGAGCAGATTATGGAGGCGTATGGTCCCTATAACTCGTATTGCAGAACGCAATAACAAAAGACAGAAGACACCGGAGTCGGCCATGTTTGAACCAGCCCAGTTGCGCTCTTTCCTGGCGGTTGCCGATACCCTCAGCTTCACCAAGGCCGCCGAACGGCTGGGACTGGCACAGCCCACCATCAGCCAGCACATCCGCAAGCTCGAAGCTGCAGCCAAACGCAGCCTCATCACCCGCGATACCCGTGACGTCCGGCTTACCGACAACGGCGACGCCATGGCCGGATTCGCCCGGAACATCCTGTCCGCCCATGATGCTGCCGCCCGGTATTTCTCCGGCTCGGCGATGCGGGGCCGGCTGCGGTTCGGCACCGCGGATGACCTCGCCATCACAGGGCTGCCCAGGATCCTGCGGGAGTTCCGGCAGATCTACCCGCAGATCAACCTGGAACTGACCGTGGGGCAAAGCGACCAGCTGTACCGCAAACTCAACGCCGGTCAGCTGGACCTCGTCTTCGTGAAGTGGGTGGCCGGGGCGAAGGACGGCACAGTGGTCCAGCATGACTCTTTCTCCTGGGTGGGCCTGGAGCAGACGGTGATGGAGCCCGGCGCCCCCGTGCCGCTGATCGCCTACCCGGCCCCAAGCCTCAGCCGGAAACTCGCCATCGATGCGCTCGAGGCGCACGGCAGAACCTGGCGGATCACCTGCACCACCCGGCAGATCAGCGGGGTGCTTGCGGCGCTGAGGGCGGGCATCGGCGTGGCCGTCATGCCCACCTCGCTGGTGCCGGAAGACCTGAAGATCATTACCCGCCGCTTCGACCTTCCCCCCGTGGGGGATGTGGACTTCACCCTGATCCGCAACCCGCTGGCAAACGCCGAGGTGATCGACGCACTCACCCAGTCCATCGTCGGGCGGACCATTAACCGCCAAACTTAACCCTCCGCGGACGCATTTCCCAGCATTTAGGGGAGTTAGGGGGTCCGTGTCCATTGATAGGGGAACTGGCATCACCTATGCTGGTTTTCCAAGGTCAAGCAGCAGGCCGGTTCTCTAAAACAAGCGCGTCCCCGCATCCGGGAAAACGCCGCTTGGGACAGGCAGCCAATGACGACAGCCAGGAACATCAATCTCGATTCTGCGCATGCGCGCCCGCACTCCACAGCGCGGCCGCCCACCCGCCAGAACACCCTCGGAACCGGACGCCCCTCCGTGGACTCCGGATACGTGGGAAAACCCACCTGCGAC
The DNA here is from genome assembly GCF_030816725.1 of Pseudarthrobacter defluvii. Lineage (NCBI taxonomy): Bacteria > Bacillati > Actinomycetota > Actinomycetes > Micrococcales > Micrococcaceae > Pseudarthrobacter > Pseudarthrobacter defluvii. The sequence goes on along the minus strand of NZ_JAUSYG010000001.1, from coordinate 126,140 downwards.
AAATGCCGTACCGACGAGTTCGTCTACCTTGAGTCGTACATTCCGCCCACGTATAGGCGTGACGGAACAGTGTCCACCCTTGGCGAAGTGGCCTACACCTGCACCCGCTGCGAGAATTTCTCAGCCCACAGCGTCCCGGTCACATGGACACCGCCCGGCTGGTACTTGGGCTAGGAACCGGCGAGGTCTCATCCCTGCGCAACAGGCGCGGACACCACAGCAATAAGGCCGGGCAACCACCAGCAGGTGGCTGCCCGGCCTTCTTTTGCCCGTGTAACCCTGGTCAGCGCCTCCGCACTAGATCAAGGGCTCCGACAGGTGGTTCGGGGTGCCGAACCGGTGGGCGGTGATGCTGACAGCCTGCTCGTGGAGGAACGGCAGCAGTTCCACGCGGCCGGCCTCAGTGACGGCATGGGCGTAGACGGCCAGGTCGGGTCGCCCGCCCGTCGCCTCGGCGAGCGCCGACGCGTCGCCCCCGATCAGGCGGATCCGGGCGCCGGACAGCTTGCCCGCCGCGGCGAGGTGTCCCGCGGAAGCCAGCCAGCCGGCGTCGGAATCCACCGTCACGTCAATGTCCTGTGCGGTGAGCACGGAACGCAGCTGGGCGGGAAGTTCGACGGCGGTGGAAACCGTGAGTGCCGAACCCGCCAGCACACCGGCCGCCACGGTCCGGACAAGGTGCGCCACGGGCGCGCCTTCGGAGAGGCGGATGGTGACCGGCAGGTGGCGGTAGCGGAAGATGTTGCGTTCCGCACTCAGCCCCGACACATCCTTGGCCGTGCCGAACTCCGAAGCCCAGGCCTCGGCGTCGGACGCCAGGGCGCGCTGGACGGACTCAAGCTCGGCCGGCTGCAAAGCGGGACCTGCGGCGTTAAGGATCCGGCGGACACCCGCATGGGTTACCGGAGCGGTGGCGGTGCTCGTTGCAGGAGTCCAGTCGCCCAGGCCGGCGAGGTAGTTCGGTCCGCCCGCCTTAGTGCCGGCGCCGACCGCTGATTTCTTCCAGCCTCCGAAGGGCTGGCGCTGCACGATCGCTCCCGTGATCCCGCGGTTCACGTACAGGTTGCCGGCCTGGATGCCGTCCAGCCAGATGCCCAGCTCCTCGGAGTTCAGCGAGTGCAGGCCCGCGGTGAGGCCGTACTCGATCTGGTTCTGGATGGCGATGGCCTCTTCCAGCGTATCGGCGGTCATCACGCCGAGGACGGGGCCGAAGAACTCGGTTAGGTGGAAGTAGGAACCGCGCTTGACGCCGTAGCGCACCCCCGGGCTCCACAGCCGGCCTGTGTCATCGAGCTGCTTGGGCTCAACGGCCCAGTTCTCGCCGTCGCCCAGGGTGGTGAGGGCGTTGAGGAGCTTGCCGTTGGCGGGCTCGATGATGGGGCCCATCTGGCTGGTGGGATCCTGCGGGTAGCCCACCTTGAGGGAGGTCACGGCATCGATCAGCTGGTTGTGGAACCGCTTGGACTTGGCCACCGAGCCCACCAGGATCACCAGCGAGGCGGCGGAGCACTTCTGGCCGGCATGGCCGAACGCGGAGTAGGCAACGTCCTTCGCTGCCAGATCCAGGTCGGCGCTGGGGCTGACGATGATGGCGTTTTTGCCGCTGGTTTCGGCCAGCAGCGGCAGGTCCTTGCGGAAGGACCTGAACAGCTCGGCGGTTTCGTAGCCGCCCGTGAGGATTACGCGGTCCACGGCAGGGTGGCTGATGAGCTGCGTGCCCAGCTCCCGCTCCCCCAGCTGCACCATGGTCAGCACGCCCTTGGGCACGCCGGCTTCCCACAGCGCCTCCACCATGACGGCACCGCTGCGGGCGGCCTGCTTGGCAGGCTTGATGACGACGGCGGAACCGGCGGCGAGTGCCGCAAGGGTGGACCCTGCCGGGATGGCGACCGGGAAGTTCCAGGGCGGGGTGACAACGGTGAGCTTGGCTGGAACGAACGTGGCGCCGTCGACCGTGTCCAGCTTGCGCGCGGACTCCGCGTAGTAGTGCGCGAAGTCCACGGCCTCGCTGACCTCGGGATCGCCCTGGTCGATGGTCTTGCCGGTCTCGCTGGCCATGACCTCGAGCAGGTCGGCGCGGCGGGCTTCAAGGATTTCCCCGGCCCGGTGCAGGATCTCGGCGCGTTCGTTGCCGGACAGCTCGCCCCAGGCCTTGCCTTTGTCCACAGCGTTGGTAATGGCCGCGTTCAGAGTTTCCTCGTCGTTGATGAACGCGGCCTTGACGGCGGCGTTGCCCAGGGTGGAGGACTCGACGCGCTCCAGGATGGCCCTGCCCCAGGTGCGGTTGGCCGGCAGTGCCGGATCCGTGTCAGGGGTGTTCCCGAAACCGGTGTGCGGCATCGGCTCGGGCGGAAGGTTACGGTCCTGGCGGCGGTTGGGCAGCGGCACGGTGTTGTCCAGGGCCTCCAACGAGGAGAGGAACCGCTGCTTTTCACGTTCGAACAGGCCCTCGTTTTCGCTGAGCTCGAAGACTGCGGACATGAAGTTTTCCTGGCTGGCGCCCTCTTCCAGGCGGCGGATCAGGTAGGCGATGGCGACGTCGAACTCGGCCGGATGCACCACGGGGGTGTACAGGAGCAGGGAGCCGACGTCCTTCTTAACGGCCTCGGCCTGCCCCTGCGCCATGCCCAGCAGCATTTCGAACTCGATACTCTGCTGTGCGGTATCCGCGATGCCGCGCTGCTTGGCCAGGAGCCAGGCGAAGGCAATGTCGAAGAGGTTGTGGCCGGCCACGCCGATACGGACGTTCCTGATCCGGTCCGGGTGCAGCGCGTAGTTGATGACCCGCTTGTAGCTGGTGTCGGAGTCCTGCTTGGTGCCCCAGGTGGCCAGCGGCCAGTCGTGGAGCGAGGCTTCCACCTGTTCCATGGGCAGGTTGGCGCCCTTGACCACGCGGACCTTGATTCCGGCACCGCCGTTGGCGCGGCGCCCGGCGGCCCAGTCCTGCAGGCGGATCATGGCGGACAGTGCGTCCGGTAGATAGGCCTGGAGCACAATGCCGGCTTCGAGGTTCTTGAATTCGGGCTTGTCCAGGATCCGGGTGAAGACCGCAATGGTCATGTCCAGGTCCTTGTACTCCTCCATGTCCAGGTTGATGAACTTGGCCTTGCGGCCGCCCGCGGCGAAGGAGTTGGCGCGCTGGAAGAGCGGGGTGAGCTTTTCGACGACGTGTTCCACGGCTTCGTCGAAGGCCCAGGCGGAGTGCGGGGCCACGGTGGAGGAAACCTTGATGGAGACGTAGTCGACGTCGGGGCGCGCCAGCAGCGTGTGTGTGCCTTCCAAGCGGCGGGAGGCCTCGTGCTCGCCCAGGACCGCCTCGCCGAGGAGATTGACGTTGAGCTTGATGCCGTCCTTTTTGATCTTGGCGATGGCAGGGCCCAGCTTGGTTTCGGTCGCGTCGACTATCAGGTGGCCCACCATTTCACGCAGGACCTTGCGGGCGATGGGGATGACCACCTGCGGCATCACCGGGGCCATGGTGCCGCCGAGTGCCACGGCGCTGCGCATGTACCAGGGCAGGAAGGCGGGAACCTTCGGGGCCAGCTTGGCGAGGTTGCGGGCGGCGACGTTCAGGTCCTCGGGGCGGACCACGCCGTCCACGAACCCGACCGTGAAGTCCAGGCCGTTGGGGTCCTTCAGGACGCCGGCCAGCTGCTCGGCGGAGGCGTCCACCGGAACCTTGGCGGCTTCCGTCAGCCAGCGTCGGACCAGGGCGACCGCGTCATCGGCGAGGGCCTTGGCCTGGGGGACGTCGACGTCGACCGTCTGCGGGGTGGCCGCCTTGGTGACTGCCGGTTCCATTGCAACGTGGGTCATGGTTTTCCCGATCTTTCTGGTGTTCTGGGAGGTCTTTCCACCAGTATGAGCTTCTGCTCACATAAGATAAAGCGATCTTTCCCAACCAATACAGGTTAGGAAAACCGATGCATTTGTCGGGCCTCCCATGCGCCCTTAAACTCCAAGCGGCAAGCCCGGCCCCTCCCGTTGCTCCATCACTTTTGGTCCCTAAAACGGCTGTTTAGGGACCAAAAGTGATAGAGGAACTTGTGTTGAGGGGCAGGGCTTGCCGCGCGTCCCGGGACAAACCGCCAAAAGTGGGCGGGCGTCCAGAGGGAGGGTTAGCCGACCGGCCGGTGCATCTCCACAATTTCCTGGTGCCGCGGGCTGTTGGGGTTCATCAGAGAATGCTTGCGGCCGTAGCCGAAGTAGATGACCAGGCCGATGATCAACCAGACCACAAACCGTACCCACGTTTCCCAGTGCAACTGAAGCATCAGGAAGCCCGAGGCCAGGACGCCGAAGGCCGGAACCAGGGGCATCAGTGGCAGGCGGAACGTGCGGGGAGCGTCCGGGCGCTTGTAGCGGAAGATGATCACGGACAGGCAGACGACGACGAACGCGGCCAGGATGCCGATGTTGGTCAGGTCCGCGACCTCCTTGATGGGGAAGACGCCGGCCAGGAAGGCGGAGGCGATGCCGCCGATCCAGGTGACGCGCTGGGGGGTGCCGTGGCGGTCGGTCTTGGCGAACCAGCCGGGGAGCAGGCCGTCGCGGCTCATCGAGAACCACACGCGGGTCACGCCGAGCAGGAAGGTGAGCATCACGGTCAGGATGGAGAGCACAGCGAAGACCGAGATGATGGTGGCGATCACCGGCAGGCCCACCGAGGTGAAGGCGGAGGCGAAGCCGGCCTTGGGGTCGATCTCCTTGTAGTTCTGCATGCCGGTCAGGACCAGGGTGGCGGCCACGTAAAGGAGCATGGCGATGATGAGCGAGAGGACGATGGCCTTGGGCATGTGCTTCTTGCCGTCCTTGGCTTCCTCGGCCGCGGTGCTCATGGCGTCGTACCCGAAGACGGCGAAGAAGACGGTGGCGGAGCCTGCAACCACAGGGCCGAAGCCGCTGGGCATGAACGGGTTGTAGTTGTTGGTGTCGATGTAGAACACGCCGAGGCCGATGATGAAGAGGATCAGGACCACCTTGATGGCCACGGCCACGAGTTCGAACCGGCCGAACGCCTTGGTGCCCCGCGAAAGGATCCAGGTGACAAGGAGGCATACCAGGATGGCGGGAAGGTTGACGATGCCGCCCTTGCCCTCGTCGGCGGTGGAAGTCATCCACACCGGCAGGTGGATGCCAATGCCGGACAGGAACGCATCAAGGTAGCCGGAAATGCCGATGGCCACCACCGCCACGATGGCGATGTATTCCAGCAGCAGGTCCCAGCCGATGAACCAGCCGATCACCTCGCCAAGTGCCACATAGCCGTAGGTGTAGGCGGAACCGGCGCGGGGAATCATGCCCGCGAATTCCGCGTAGGACAGGGCCGCGGCCGCAGAGGCCAGGCCCGCAATCAGGAAGGAAATCAGCACCGCGGGCCCCACTCCCGGGTTTCCTTCGCTGCCGGCGGCCACCAGTCCCGCAAGGGAGAAGATGCCGACGCCGATAATGCCGCCAACGCCAATGGCGGTGAGCTGCCACAGCCCAAGGGACTTGAACAGTCCGCTGTGCTTGCTCTCTTCCTCGATGTCATCGATGGGCTTTCGCCGCATGATGGATTGGCTCAAATCTTTAGTGCTCATCCGAAACTCCTGCTTGGGGTGCGACCCCGCCGCGGCACGCCAAGAAACCTGGCTGTGACGGGGGTAACTCGGTTTCAACAGTATGCGTGCGCAATTGCGTTAGATAAAGTGGCTACTTCTAACCTATATTCGTTAGTTCCAGTTAGGAATCCGCCATGCTCGATGTCCGCAGGCTGAGGCTGCTCCGTGAGTTAAGCATCCGGGGGACGCTTGCGGAGGTGGCGGAGGCACTGCAGTACAGCCCGTCGTCGGTGTCGCAACAGCTTGCCCTCCTGGAGAAGGAAGTGGGCGTGGAGCTGCTCCGGAAGACGGGGCGGCGGGTGCAGCTGACGCCGCAGGCGGAAGTGCTGGTGGCGCACACCGCGCAGCTGCTGGAAACAATGGAGCAGGCGGAGGCTGACCTGGCGGCCTCGCTGACCACGGTCACGGGCACGGTGCGGATGGCCGTCTTCCAGTCCGCGGCGCTGGCCCTGATGCCGGGCACCCTGACGCGCATGGCCGCCACCTACCCCGAGGTGCGGATCGAGATGATCCAGCGCGAGCCCGAGACCGCCCTGCATGAGACGTGGGCACGTGACTTCGACCTGGTGATCGCGGAGCAGTACCCCGGGCACGCCGCCCCCCGCTACCCGGAGCTGGACCGGGTGAAGCTGACAACTGATGCCATCCGGCTGGCGGTTCCTCCGGCGTCCGACGGCGCGCCCGCCATCCATACGCTGGAGGACACCGCGGAGCTTGCCTGGGTCATGGAGCCGCGGGGTGCGGCGTCCCGCCATTGGGCGGAACAGGCGTGCCGCAGCGCGGGCTTCGAGCCGGACGTCCGCTTTGAGACGGCCGACCTGCAGGCACAGGCCCGCCTGATCGAGTCCGGCAACGCGGTGGCCCTGATGCCGGACCTGGTGTGGACCGGCCGCGGCACCACAGCCCGGCTGCTGGAGCTTCCGGGCAAGCCGCACCGCACCATCTTCACGTCGGTCCGCCGGTCCAGCGCCCAGCGCCCTGCCATCCTCGCCGCCCGGGAAACGCTTGCTGCCGCTGCCGCCGCAGTGGCAACGGACGACGCCCGGTGAGCAGCCGCCGTCGTACGTGTCCTTCCCTGCGCCTTCAGGCGGCGGGTCGTTGCGCAGGTGCGTCCCCTGCACAACGAGACTGCCTGTCACTGTGCGTAACCCTGTTCCCTGCGTCACTGCAGGCAGGAGGCCGCAGGTCTAGACTGGAGCCGTTATGAATCGAACAATGTTCAAGTCCAAAATCCACCGGGCCACCGTCACGCACGCCGACCTGCACTACGTCGGCTCGGTCACCGTTGACCTCGACCTGCTCGAGGCCGCCGACATCCTGCCCGGCGAGCTGGTGTCCATCGTGGACGTCACCAACGGCGCGCGGCTTGAAACCTACACCATCGCGGGTGAACGCGGTTCCGGCGTGATCGGCATCAACGGTGCAGCGGCGCACCTGATGCACGAGAACGACGTCGTCATCCTGATCACCTACGCGGAGATGACCACCGAAGAGGCCAAGTCCTACCAGCCCCGTGTGGTCCACGTGGACGAAAACAACCGGGTAATCCAGCTGGGCAACGATCCCGCCGAAGGCCTCACGCCCGGCATGATGCGCCCCCCTTTCGCGCTCAACAACGCCACCCTGTAACCGGAGAGTGAGCTCCGGCAGACCCTACTTCCATGCGCCCAAAGGCATCCTTTGTTAGGGGTGCTGGCCGGGTTCTTCGTGGTCTGGTGCATCATCCTGGTGGGATGGTTCGTGGGCCGGCAGAGGATATTGGGGGACAACGCCCGCCCGGTCCTCAGCGGCCTGACGTTCTTCGTGGCCAGCCCGGCCCTGCTTTTCGAAACCCTCAGCAAGGCCCGCCTGCAGGAAGTCTTCGCCGAGCCGCTGCTGGTTACGGCGGTGGGGGCGATTGTCACGGCCGCCATCTTCTTTGCCATTGCCAAGTTCTGGCTGAAGCGTGAACTGCCCGAATCGCTGATGTCCGCCATGTCTGCCTCCCTCGCGAACTCAGCAAACCTAGGTATTCCCATCGCGGTATATGTTTTGGGGGACGCCAGTTACGTGGCGCCGCTGCTGATCTTCCAGCTGGCGTTCTTCACCCCGGTGTTCCTGATGATCCTGGACTCGAGTACCAGCACGCACCGCACCACCGTCCTGGGGTTCTTCCTGATGATCCTGCGCAACCCCATGATCGTGGGTTCCGGCCTGGGGCTGTTGGTTGCGGGCACGGGTTTCCAGGTCCCGCCGCTGGTGATGGAGCCCATCCACCTGATCGGCGGCGCGGCGATTCCTGCCATGCTGATCGCGTTCGGGATGAGCCTGAACGGTACCCGGCCGCTCCAGGCAGCTGCAGGCAGGCGTATGGATACCCTCCTGGCGAGCGGCTTCAAGCTGGTTGTCCAGCCGGCCCTTGCCTACGTTTTTGCCCGCTTCGCGCTGGGGATGGACGGGCACGCCCTGTTCGCCGTGGTGGTCACCTCGGCACTGCCCACGGCGCAGAATGTGTTCGTGGCCGCCAGCCGCTACCAGACGGGGCTTACCGTAGCAAAAGACACCGTGCTGATCACCACCGTGGTGGCGGTGCCGGCGATGATCGGCGTCGCCCTGCTTCTGGCCTAAGCACTGAACAGGCATAACCGCAGCTTGGAGGGCTGATGAATACTGTGCTGGATACCGTGGTGATCGGCGGCGGCGCCATGGGATCAGCCGCCGCGTGGGCCCTGTCCCGGCGCGGCAGGCAGGTGATGCTGGTGGAACAGTTCGGCCCCGGGCACAGGATCGGCGCGTCCCACGGGGCCACCCGGAACCTGAACCTGGGCTACCACCAGCCGGACTATGTTGCCATGCTGGCCGAGGGACTGGCCCTGTGGGAGGAGCTGGAGCAGGAGAGCGGCGGGCAGCTGCTGGCGCGCACCGGCGTCGTCACCCACGGCCCCGGCGGCGACCTGGACAAAGTTTCTGCGGCCCTCACCGCTGCCGGGATCCGCGCCGAGTTCCTGAACCCCGCTGAGGCCGGCGAACGCTGGCGCGGCATCCGCTTCGACCAGCCGGTCCTGCACATGCCCGACGGCGGCCAGCTTAACCCCGAAGCCGCACTCCCCGCCTTCCAGCGGCTCGCTTCCGCCCGGGGCGCCGAGATCAGGCACCACACCAGGGTGGTGGACTTCGAGGTGTTTGACGACGGCGTGCGGCTGACGCTCGAGTCAGCTACGGGAACCGAGGTGGTCACCGCAGCCCAGGCCGTGGTGACGACAGGCGGCTGGACGGAGAAACTGCTGGGCAAGGTTGCCGGGCCAGCGGGCATCCGCATCCCGAAGCTCAGGGTCACCCAGGAGCAGCCGGCGCATTTCCGGGTGGCGGACGCCGGCGCGGTGTGGCCCGGCTTCAACCACTACCCCGGCCCGGACTACCAAGGCTGGTACTCGCCGGTCTACGGCATGCAGACCCCCGGCGAGGGCATCAAGGCAGGCTGGCACGGGGTGGGCCCGGTGGTGGATCCTGATCACCGGGACTACCTGCCGGAGCCAACGCAGCTCGCCGCCCTGCAGGAGTACGCCCGGCAATGGCTGCCCGGCGTTGACGCCGATTCGTTCGAGGCCATCAGCTGCACGTACACCACCACGCCGGACGAGGACTTCATCCTGGACCGCATCGGTCCGGTGGTGATCGGTGCGGGTTTCTCCGGGCACGGCTTTAAATTCACGCCGGTAATCGGGCGGATCCTGGCCGACCTTGCCACCGGGACCCGGCCCGCACCGGCGATCTTCAGGGCGTCCCGCTAGCTGTTGTGGCGCTCGGCAGTACCGGAAACCTGCTCGTCACGCGGTTCCGCGGCGGCCGGACTTTCCGTGGAGTCCCCGGCAGCTGCCTCCTCGCCTGCCTTTTCCACCTTGTCAGCCTTGACGGCGGGCATGGCCAGCACGGCGGCAACGGTCAGCAGCCCGGCCACCAGCGCAGCGAGGAAAACGGCAGCGGAGGCGCTGATCACGGTGGCGGGATCGGCGTCGCCACCGCTGCTGCCGCCGTAGATGGAGTTGGCCACGGCACCAAACACTGCCACGCCCAGGGCGCTGCCGATGGACCGGGCAAACATGTTGGTGCTCGTCACCACGCCGCGTTCGTGCCAGGGCACGCTGGACTGCGCGGCGATCAGCGTGGGTGTGGCCAGCAGGCCCAGGCCGAGCCCGACGACGAAGCAGCTGACGGCGATCAGCGCCACGTTGGGCGTGAAGGCGGTCAGCGACAGGATCAGCAGTCCCGCCACCGAGATGGCGATGCCGATCAGCGCGGTGGGCTTGAAGCCGATCCGCAGGTAGAACTTCCCGGCCTGCGAGGCGCTCAGCGGCCAGCCGAGCGTCAGGGCGGCGAGCGCCAGGCCTGCCACCAGCGGCGAGGAGGACAGCGCGCCTTCCAGGAAGGTGGGCACGTAGGAGGTCAGGCCGATCATTACTGCGCCAACGCCGAAGGAGACCAGCGCGGTGGTGGCCAGCAGGCGCCGGGACACCACCCAGGCCGGAAGGATGGGCTCCGCGGCCCGGCGTTCCACCAGGAGGAATGCCACCAGCAGGACTGCGCCGACCGCAAACACGCCGATGCTGATGGGCGAGTTCCAGGCCCAGGCCTGCCCGCCCTGGAGGGCACCGAGGATGAGCAGGCCGAGCGATCCGGCCAGCAGGACGGCGCCGGCGTAGTCCACCTTGTGGGTGGCGCGTTCCACGTTCTCGTGCAGGGTGCGGACCAGCATCCACCCGGCCAGCAGGCAGAGCGGGACGTTGACCAGGAAGATCCCGCGCCAGATGCCCAGCGCGGAGAAGACGCCGCCCAGGCTGGGGCCCACCACGGAGGAGATGGCCCAGACGCTGGCCAGGTAGCCCTGGACCTTGGCGCGCTCCTGCAGGGTGTAAATGTCACCCGCGATGGTGACGGCGACCGGCAGTACCGCGCCGGCACCGAGTCCCTGCAGTGCGCGGAAGGCGATCAGCGAGGGCATGCTCCAGGCCACGCCGCACAGGACGGAGCCGAACAGGAACAGGCCAATGCCGGTGAGGATGATGGGCTTGCGGCCGGCCATATCCGAAAGCTTGCCGTAGATGGGCACTGACACCGCCTGCGCCAGCAGGTAGGCGGAGAACAGCCAGGGGAAGGAGGAGAACCCCCCGATGTCGCGGACGATCGACGGAACCGCCGTGGCCACGATGGTGGAGTCGATGGCCACGAGTCCCGTGGACAGCATCAGGGCAATGAGGATGGGCCCGCGCTCGGACCGGAACCCTACGCCGTCTTTTGCGTCGGCCATCCTAGACAGCCACCAGCCCTGCGGCCTGGGCCAGCAGCTCGACGGACCGCAAGCGCTCCTGGGTGCCGTTGCTCTGGTGCGCCACGATGAGTTCGTCGGCGTCCGCGTGCTTGCCGAAGCTGTCCAGGTAGTCGATGACGACGTCGGGCGTCCCCACTGCCGAGTACGTCATCATTTGTGCCATGTGCCGTCCCTGCGGCGAGTCCAGGATCATGTCCGCCTCGTCGTCGGTGAACTCCCGGGTGCCGCCGCCGAAGAACAGGGAGACGCGGGCACGCTTGGTGGCTTGGAACATTGCCTGCGCTCCGGAAGCGGAGTCGGCGGCGATCACGTTGACGCCGGCGATCACGTGCGGGGCATCCAGCTGCGCGGACGGCTTGAACTCGCGGCGGTAGATGGCCACCGCGTCCTGCAGGGCGGCCGGGGCAAAGTGGGATGCGAAGGCATACGGCAGGCCCAGCTGCGCGGCCAGGCGGGCGCCGAACAGGGATGAGCCCAGGATGTAGAGCGGGACGTTGGTGCCCTTGCCCGGGGTGGCTTCGACGCCCTGGATGCGGGTGGGGCCGGTCAGGTAGCCCTGCAGCTCGAGGACGTCCTGCGGAAAGCTGTCCGCGGACATGGGATCGCGGCGCAGCGCGCGCATGGTGTTCTGGTCGCTGCCCGGGGCCCGGCCCAGGCCCAGGTCGATCCGGCCCGGGTGGAGGGTTTCCAGGGTGCCGAACTGCTCGGCGATGGTCAGCGGGGAATGGTTGGGCAGCATGATGCCGCCAGCGCCCAGCCGGATGCTTTCGGTGTGCGCGGCAACGTGGGCGATCAGCACGCTGGTGGCCGAGGAAGCGATGGAGGACATGTTGTGGTGCTCGGCGTACCAGATGCGCCGGTAGCCCAGCTTCTCGGCGCTTTGCGCCATGGCCACGCTGCCTGCGAAGCTCTCCGCCGCCGTCTGGCCTTTGCCGATGGTTGCCAGGTCAAGGATGGAGAGGGGAAGAGTCACGTCGGGTGCGGCCTTTCAGGAGCGTTTCGTATGAGTCGCCGGCCGGATTGCGGCGGGCACTTCACGCATAACGACGGCGGAGCCCCGCTTATTTCTGTGATCCGGGGAATACTCAGCATACTGATGATGTTGCCGCCCCTATGAGCCAAGATTCAACGAACCAGCTGGAACTGTCCGCAACCATCGACCTCAAGGACCTGGGAACCGTGCACCGGCTCGGTTTTGGTGCCATGCGCATCGTGGGTGACGGTGTCTGGGGTGAGCCCAAGGACCGCCAAGCCGCCGTGGCCGTGGTGCGCCGCGCCGTCGAACTCGGGGTGGACTTCATTGACACCGCCGACTCCTACGGCCCCAACATCAGCGAGGAAATCATCGCCGAGGCGCTGCACCCGTACAAGGAGGGGCTGAAGATCGCCACCAAGGTGGGCTTCACCCGGACCGGGCCCAACAAGTGGATTCCCGTTGGCCGGCCGGAATACCTGCGCCAGCAGACCGAGCTGAGCCTGCGCAAGCTGAAGGTGGACACCCTGGACCTGCTGCAGCTGCACCGGATCGATCCCAAGGTGGACGCCGAGGAGCAGTTCGGCGTGCTTCGCGAGCTCCAGGACGAGGGCAAGGTCCGCGCCCTGGGCCTGTCCCAGGTGAGCGTTGAGGACCTGGAGGCGGCCAGCAGGCACTTCACGGTCTCCACCGTGCAGAACCGGTACAACCTGACTGACCGGTCATCGGAGGACGTGCTGCGCTACTCGGAGGAGAACGGGATCGGCTTCATCCCCTGGGCGCCCATTTCCGCGGGTGAACTCGCTCAGCCGGGCGGCCCGCTGGACGAGGCCGCCAAGCGCCTGGGCGCCACCACCTCGCAGGTGGCCCTTGCCTGGCTGCTGCGCCGCTCCCCCGTGATGATGCCCATCCCGGGCACCGGCTCCGTGCAGCACCTGGAAGAGAATATGGCCGCCGCCGGCATCACGCTCGACGACGACACGTACGCTGAGCTTGAAGCAGCTGGCAAGTAAGAACGCGGCTTCAGCCACTTACGTCAGCAAAGACACTCACGTCAGCAAGGACAGGAGAAACAGCATGGCAAACATCCTGATGGTCGTCTCGGCCGCGGATTCCCTCACCATGAAGGACGGCAACGAACACCCCACCGGCTACTGGGCGGAGGAACTGGTGGTGTCCCACCAGACCCTGATCGAAGCCGGCAACACAGTCCACATCGCCACGCCCGGCGGCAGGAAGCCCACCGTGGACCAGGTGAGCCTGGCCGCTGAGTCGGCCGGTGGCGAGGACCGGGCGCAGGGTTTCCGCGACTACCTGGCCAAGATCGACGGCGAGCTTGCGCACCCGCTGGTCCTGGCCGACGTCGACATTGCCGCCTACGACGCCGTGGTGATGCCCGGCGGCCACGGGCCCATGGCAGACCTGTACAAGGACGCCGACCTGGGCCGCATCCTGGTGGCAGCGGACCGGAGTGGCAAGATCATTGCGCCGTTCTGCCACGGCCCCGCCGGTCTGCTGAGCGCTACGGAAGACGGCGCGTTCGCTTTCAAGGGACGGCGCCTCACGGTCTTCACCAACGAGGAAGAACTTGGCGGCGGCACCGGGGAGAACACGCCCTGGCTGGTGGAGGACGCGCTCAAGGAGAAGGGCGCGGTGATTGAGAACGCCGCGGCCTGGACCTCCAACGTGGTCCGGGACGGCAACCTCATCACCGGGCAGAACCCGCAGTCCAGCGAGGACGTGGCCAAGGAAGTACTCGCGGCGCTGGGCTAAGCGCTGGGCTTACCTCCAAGCCCCACATCCAGAAGGGACCAGTTCGGCTGAACTGGTCCCTTCTTTGCGGCGCGCGTCGTTGAGCGCCGGTCTCTATGCCTTGTGCATCAGGCGGCGCAGCCTCCGTTCGCGATGGTTCCGTCGATGGCCTTGATCTGGTCCTGGATGCTTCCAAGTCGGGCCGTGAGCTGGTCAACAACGTCCTTCTGCGTCTTGATCGCCGCAGTATTGTTGCCCTTCTTGGCCTGCAGATCCCGCAGTGTTTTCTGTGCAGCGGTCAGTTGGTCGTCCACTGCGGTCAGCTGCGATTGCAGGGAAGCGAGATTGGCCTGTGCCGCGCTGATCTGGCCGGTGAGTTGGTTGAGCTGGTCCAGCAGCGGTGCTACCCGACCCTGCAGGCTAAGCACATCTGCCTCCGCGGCGGCGATCAGCTTATTGAGGTCGTTGAGCTTCGTCGACAGGCTGTCGCCCAGGAGGTTCAGCTGCGCAATCTGCCCCGTCTTCTCCGTAACCGCCTGGTTGGCTGCATCCAGCGTTGCCTGCAGGCCCTTGAGCTGGTCCTGCAGGGTGGAGATTTCCGATTGTTTGTCCTCCACCGCGGTGTTGGCCTTGGCCAGTGCATCCTGCGCCTGGGTCAGTGCAGCCTTCTTCGCTTCCAGCACCGCCTTCTGGTCCGTGATGGCCTGCTGGGCCTGCTCCACGTCATCGGCCATGCCTGCCAGGGGCGCTTCGAGGTCCGCCAGGATCTGCTCCTGGGCTGTTACGGCGCTTGCCGCGTCCTTCGCTGTCTGTTCCAAATCCGGAAGCTGGTTCTGCAGGATCCTGAGGTCGGTCTGCTTGCCCTCAACTGCGGCGTATGCATCTTTGGCCGCTGACTGCAGCGAGGAAACCTGCGACTTCAGGACTTCGATTTCACCCTGCTTGGTGGTGACTGCGAGGTTGGCGGCTTCAAGAGATGCCTGCAGCGGTGCAGCGTTCTTTTGCAGGGTGCTGCTTTCCTGCTGTTTGGACAGCAACTGGGAATTCAGGCTGTCCACCTGTGCCTGCAGAGTCTTCAGGTCACCCTGAAGCCCTGAGATTTGTGTGTTCTTGTCCGTGATCTGCGTGTTCACAGTGGCGAGCTGCGCGGCGACGGCGTCGCGCTTGGCGATCAGGTCACGCTTTTCCTTTGAGTTGCCGTTGATTGCATCGATCTGTTTGTTCAGGTCAGCGATCTGCGTCTCCAGGCTGGTCTTTTGTGCCTGCAGGGCGGCGAGGTCCTTCTGGGCCTGGGCGATTTGGGCCTGCTTGGCGGCAATCTGGCTGGTCAGCGTCGTGATCTGGTTCTGGAGGCTGGTGATCTCGGCGTTCACGGTGGAGATCTTGTCGTTGTTGTCGGTGACGGCCTTGGCGGCTGCCGCCGCGTCGGCCTGGAGCGTTGCCAGGCCGGCCTGTGCTGCTGTGATCAATGCGTTCTTGGCGTCGAGGGCTGCCTTGGCCGCGGACGCCGTGGATTTCAGAACGGTGAGCTCCGCCTCTGCCGCGGCGATCTGGTCCTTCTTCGCGGTGACGGCTACGTCGGCGGTTGCAGCAGCATCCTGAACCCTGGCCAGCGTCGCCTTGGCCGCCTCCACCTTGTCTTGCTGGGTCTTCAGTGCGTCCGCGGCAGCTGTTCCTGCAGCCTCAAGCTCCTTCAGCTGGGCCTCAGCCCCGCTCACTTCCGTCTCTGCTGCGGTCACAGCGTCGGCGGCCTGCTGCGCCTGAGTGATTAGGGCTGCCAGGTCCGCCTGGGCCTGCTCGATCTGGGCTCCCTTGGCCGCGACGTCCGCGGCGGCCTTGGCGGCGTCCTGCTTCAGCGAGTCCAGCACGGCCTCAGCGGCGACGATTGCTTGGGTGTTGGCGGTCTGCTGTGCGGCCAGATCGGAAGCCTTGGCCTTGAGGTCGGCGGAGGCAGCCTGGGCGGTTTCCAGTTCCTGCTGCAGCGGCGCCAGTTCGCTGGCAACGCCTGCCTGCTGGCTCTTCAGGTTTGCAATGTCAGTCTCCGCAGTCTTCACCGCAGTCGTTAGACCCTCCTGCTCGAAGGTCAGCTTGTCCACCTCCGCCTGCGCTGCTTCTACCTCGCTGTCCAGCTGAGTCTCCTGCGCCCCAAGATCGACCAGCGCCTGCTGCGCTGCCGCAACCTGCGCCGTGAGCGAGTCTGCGGAGGTTTGAAGCTTCGCCTTTTCTGCCTGCAACGCGGCAATCGCGTCGGCGTTTTTCTTGGCCGCGGCCTTCAGCAGATTCTCCTGCACGGCGCCGCGGTGCGACAGCTGGTTGACCACGCCGTTGCACATGCCGGTGGTGGACGTCGTAGCTGCGTTTGCCGGCTGGACCAGCACCATGCTCGTGGCGAGCAGCCCTGGCAGGACAATAGCGGCTGCCAGTCGGCGGGTGCGGGCAGAGGGGGACGGGGAAGTGCGCATGCGAGCTCCTGTTGAGGCCATTGCAGCGGCCCACTCTGGCCGCTTTACATAGCCCACCGTAGGGTCCGGCATAGGGGTAGAACACGCGTAATCACCACTTGTCTTTTTTCCCCGAGTACTCGCTTTCTGCTGAATCCGTGACGGGCCTACTCGGCTGCCGGGCAGGTGACGGACGAACCGCCCCCAAATTTGACCGCCCCGGTCGTCCGGTTAACTGCTATGCAGACCCCGCGGCGGCGGCGCTCGTCCCGGAGGCCGTCAATGCCGACGGCAAGCTCACCGTGGTGACCACCGGAGGCGCGGCACCGCTCAGCCTGTTCGCGACGGACAACAAGACCCTGATCGGCAGCGAGGTGGACATCGCCTATGCAGTGGGCGGCGCGTTGGGCCTCGAGGTCGAGGTCCTGCCGGTGGCGTGGGCGGACTGGCCGCTGGGCATCGAATCGTCCAAGTACGAGGCCGTGCTCTCCAACGTCACCGTCACCGAGGCGCGCAAGGAAAAATTCGACTTCGCCACCTACCGCAACGACCTCCTGGGCTTCTACGCCAAGAGTTATTCCGGCAGCGGCGAGATCAAGGAAGCCAAGTACGTGGCCGGCAAGAGGATCGTCGTGGGCTCCGGCACCAACCAGGAAGCCATCCTGGTGCGCTGGGACGAGGAGAACAGGAAGAACGGCCTGGCTTCCATCCAGTTCCAGTATTACGACGACGATTCAGCCTCGAGCCTGGCCAAAGCGGTTGGGCACGCTGGAGGGCGGCTGGCCGCTGAAGGTCGATCTCGCCTTCACCACGAAGAAGGGCAACGGGCCGGCGGTCGCCGACGAAGGAATCCCCGCCGGGTGTGTCAGCAATCCGCTGGTGCCCGGCGGGGTCTTTCTATGGCTTTACCAGGCCGGCAGCGCGGGCACCGGGCCTGCCGCCTCAACATCATCGGCGGCGCCGCGTGCCAACCATTTCAGGAGGCCCTCCCGGTCCGACTCAACCCGCAGGGCGCCGTCACCGATGACCCATTCATCCCGTTCCTCGGTTACCAGCGTCATCCCCCGGCGCCCCCTTGGCGCGCATGGCCCGTACCACGGCCTCGATGGCGTTCAGCAGCGAATCGGGGTCGGCTTCCTCGATGGTCCAGGCGGTTTCCAGGTCATGGTGGTGCACCACCACCTCGGCAATCCGCAGCGCCACAATGGACGTGGCCGGCAGCTCCCGGCCGCCCACCTTTACTTCCGGTACCGCAAGCTCTCCGGTCAACCGCTGGGCTTCACCGGCGAAAGCGGTGGCCGAGTCCCGCACTTCAGCCAGGAGCTCCTCCCGCGGCATGGCAGCAAGGGCTGCGATAGCCTCCGCGCGCGCTTCAGGGGACGCGTACAGCTGGCGTTCCTCCCCGGACGTGGCCCAGTCGATCAGCCCGACCAGGGCGCGTCCGCTGGATGCGACGTGCGCAATAACTTCGGCACGGGTCCAGCCTTCACACAGCGAAGGAGCAGCCAGTTCTTCATCGGACAAGGAGGAGACCGTGGCAAGGAACATGTCCGTCTCCCGGCCCAGGCGGGACAGGTCTGAGTGCAGCCGTGCTGGATTGTTCATTCCGCCAGCCTAACCGCGGCGCCAGGCCCCCGGCCATGGTTACGGGCCGCCTGGTTCATACCGGCCGCGTATGGACTAAGACTGGTCCTCCCACCACCGCCAGAAAGCCGCTGCCGCCGGGTGCGTTTGGCCTGTTCCCGCGGGATCCATCACAAAAACTACCCCTTTGATATGCGGAAACGGCACAATGCACCCCCGGCGGGAAACCGGGTATTCCCCTCATATGCCGTGCGTCACATTGCCTGTCAGGCTGGGTTGCCGAGGCCCCGGCGCGGATCCATCCGAATCCCGCGACGCCTCCCCACCCGCCCCCCTGAAAGGACATGCGCCATGACGCTGCCGCACCCCCCATCCACGATCTCCGGAAACCCGGGAAAGGAGACCCGGACAGCCAACTGGGTGGCTTTCGTCATCTGCGCCGCCCTCCTGTTTGATGGCTACGACCTGGTGGTCTACGGCACTGTCCTTCCGGGACTGCTCGCAGACGCGGGCCAAATCGGTCATTTTGATGCGGCCACCGCCGGGCTCCTGGGATCCTGGGCCCTGATCGGGGTGCTGGTGGGGTCGCTGGCATGCGGGGCGGTCGGTGACTTCTTCGGCCGCCGCCGGCTGATGCTCGCGGGCATCGCGTGGTTCTCCCTGGGCATGTTCGCTACCGCCCTGGCCACGGATGTCACCGCCTTCGGTGCCCTCCGGTTTGCCACCGGGCTGGGCCTGGGCGTCGTCATCGCCAGCGCCGGCGCCACGATGGCCGAGTTCGCACCCGCGGGACGGCGGCAGTTCTACAACGCGATCGTCTACTCCGGGGTCCCCGCGGGCGGCGTGCTGGCATCCGTCCTGGGCATCGCGTTCCTGGACAGCATCGGCTGGCGCGGTCTCTTCATCATTGGATCCCTGCCCCTCCTGGTCATCCTGCCCATTGCCTGGCGGAAGCTTCCGGAATCCCCGCGGTGGCTGCTGGCCCGGGGCCGGGAAGAGGAAGCGCTGGCCGCTGCATGGCGCACCGGGGTGCCGCTCGCCGAAGAGCAGGTGATCCGGGAGGCCGGCGCCGTCCCGCGGAAATCCGGGTTCGCCGCCGTCTTTTCCCGCCAGTTCGCCGTGGCATCCATCCTGCTGGGCCTGATGTCCTTCTGCGGGCTCCTGCTGACGTACGGGCTCAACACCTGGCTTCCAAAGATCATGGAGGGCTACGGCTACGGCCGGACCTATGCCCTGTTCTTCCCGCTGGCCCTGAACCTCGGTGCCGTGGTGGGCGGACTGGTCGCTTCCCGGATGGCCGACCGGAACGGACCGCAGCGGGTTATCGCTGCCACGTTTGCCCTCGCCACCATTTCCCTGGGACTGATGACGTTCAGCTTTCCCCTGCCGCTGCTCTTCACCTTCATCGCCACCGCAGGGGTGGGAACCCTGGGCACCCAGGTGCTGGTCTACGGTTTTCAGTCCAACTACTTCACCACCAATGCCCGGGCCGCCGGCGTCGCCTGGTGCGCCAGCGTGGGCCGGCTGGGCGGGGTCCTGGGACCGATCATCGGCGGCTGGCTGGCAGCGGCGGGGATCGGCGGGGCAACAGCCTTCTACATTTACGGGGCGGTGGCCCTGCTCGGCGGCGCCGTCACCGTCCTGGTACCGCGCCAGCACAAGGTGGAGGAAGCTTTGCCCGTAGTTGAAGAGAAGCAAGATTACGTCGAAAAAGTATCTAAGTAAGGCTCTTTATGGTTACTCTATGAATCAATGAGGCAGCGTCGCGCCTCCCCCGACCCGTTAGAAAGGTGGCACCGGATGGAAATCCGCCAGCTGAACTACTTCATCGCGGTCGCGGAGGAACGGCACTTCGGCAGGGCGGCCAAGCGCCTGCACATGGCCCAGCCGCCCCTGTCCCAGCAGATCCGCCAGCTGGAAGACCAGCTGGGCGTCCAGCTCCTCAACCGCACCACCCGGCGGGTGGACCTGACGGCGGCGGGCCAGCTCCTGCTGGACCGCGGCCGCCAGATCGTCAACGACGTCGAGACGCTCCGGGCGGATGTCTACCAGGTGGGCAAGGGCGCCACCGGCGTCCTCCGGGTGGGGTTCTCCGGCTCGGCAACCTACGGCGTCATGCCCCGGATCGCGCGGCTCACCAAGCAGGTCCTTCCCGGCCTGTCGCTGGCGCTGAACGGCGAGATGCTGACGCCGTCCATGGAAGCGGGGCTGCGGAACGGGACCCTGGACGCGGCGCTGCTGCGTCCCCCCGTTGCGTCCGAGGAGATCGACTACCGCGTCGTCACCCAGGAGCCACTCGTCGTCGCGCTTCCCTCCTTCAGCGCCCTGGCGGTGGACCGGCCCGTGGCCATGCACGAACTGCAGGACCAGGACTTCATCGCCTACGCTCCGGAGTCCGTGCTGAACCGCATTACCTCGGACCTCTGCCGCCAGGCAGGCTTCCAGCCGCGGATCACGCAAGTGGTTGGTGAGACCTCCACAATGCTGGCGTTCGTGGCCGCGGGCGGTGGGATCGCCGTCATGCCGTCCAGCGTGCGTGCCTTCCAACTCGAAGGCGTCGCTTACCGGGAGATCGACAATGCTCCGCCGGTGGAACTCGCCGTCGCCTGGCTGCGCGGCCACCGGTCCGCCCTCCTGCAAAACTTCCTGGACGTTGTGGCCACGGCAACCGCTGACGCCTCCGCTCCCGCTGATGAAAGGCACCTCCCATCATGAAGATCGCAGCCATCGAGGCGATCCCCTACTCGATCCCGTACCGCCACCCGCTCCATTTCGCCTCCGGCTCCGTGCACGAGGCCGACCATGTCCTGGTCCGTGTCCACACCGATGACGGCGTGGTGGGAACCGCAGACACCCCTCCCCGCCCGTACACCTACGGTGAGACGCAGAAGTCCATCGTCGCGGTGGTGCAGGATGTCTTCGCCCCGCAGTTGGTGGGCATTGATGTCTTTGACCGGGAAAAGATCCAGGCCGTCCTGGCCCGGACCATCCACAACCAGACGGCCAAGGGCGCGGTGGACATCGCCGTGTGGGACGTCATCGGCAAGACCCTGGGGCAGCCTGTGACCAAGCTGCTGGGCGGCTACACCGACTCGCTGCGCGTCTCCCACATGCTTGGCTTCAAACCCGCCGAGGAACTCCTGGCACTGGCCCTGGAGTTCCGGGAAACGTACGGCATCAACACTTTCAAGCTGAAGACAGGCCGCCGTCCGCTGAACCTGGACATCGAGGCCGCCAGGGTGCTGCGGGAAGGCCTGGGCGAGGACGCCGAGCTGTACATGGACGCCAACCGCGGCTGGACAGCCAACGAGGCCGCCGAGGTACTGCGCCGCACCGCCGACCTCGGCCTGCAGTTCCTGGAGGAGCCGGACGATGCCCGCGAAGTCCTGGGCCGCCGCCGCCTGGTCACCAACTCCCCCATCCCCATTGCCGCGGACGAGTCCGCCGCCAACCTGGGCGAGGCTGCCCGCGAAATCCTCACTGGCGGGGCCAACCTCCTGTCCGTCAAGACCGCCCGGTCCGGCTTCACCGAAGCCGCCAAGATCGTTGGCATGGCCGAGGGCATGGGCATCGACGTCTACATCGGCAACCAGATCGACACGCAGGTGGGCACGGTGGCCTCGGTGGTGTTCGGCGCAGCCTTCGCCCACACCGCCAAGCGCGCGGCGGAGCTGTCCAACTACCTCGACATGACCGATGACCTGCTGGCCCGGCCGCTGGCGATCACCGGCGGCCGGATCCGCGTTCCTGAAGGTGCCGGTGCGGGCACTGACGTGGATGACGACAAGCTCGCCCACTACCGCACAGACTGACACCCACCCCTAGCACCGAGAGGTCATCCATGAAGTACCTGGTCCATATGGACGTAAACCTGCCCGCCGGCATGCCTGCCGAAGAAGCCGCCGCAATCAAGGCCACGGAGAAGGCCTACTCCCAGGAACTGCAGCGCTCAGGGAAGTGGCCCGAGATCTGGCGCGTGGTGGGCGAATACGCCAACTACTCCATCTTCGACGTCGACTCGAACGACGAACTGCACGGCATCCTGCAGGACCTTCCCCTGTTCCCGTACATGGACATCACTGTTGTTCCGCTGGCCAAGCACCCTTCGGACGTGAAGTAGCTACCGGTTAGCGCTGCGGCGTTGCGGGTCAGTCCTTGGCCCGAAACGCGGCCGCCAGTTCGCTGCGTGACCGGATTCCCATCTTCCGGTACAGCCGCGTCAGGTGGTACTGCACCGTCTTTTCGGCCAGGAACAGGGCCCGGGCCGCCTCCTTGTTGGTTGCCCCGGCAGCCACCAGCTCGGCCACGGCCTGTTCCTGGGCCGTGAGCTGTTGATGGTGGCCGCCCACCGAAGAAAGCACCGGATCCGCCGGGTCCGGCAGGTTCCCCACGTCCAGGCCCGTGGCCTTCAGCTCACGGTCGCACCGTTCCACGTACGTTGCCGCGCCGAGGGTGTCATACAGGTCCCGGGCCGCCCGCAGCACCGATGACGCCAGACGGCGCTTTCCGGCCCGGCGCATGCTTTGCCCGAACGCAAAACTGATCCGTGCCCGCAGATAGGGGCGGTTGAGCCCGCGAAGGTGCCCCAGCGCCGCCTCGAAGTACTCCCTGGCCGTGTCCGGGTCCCCCTGCGCGGCCAGCAGCCGCCCCCGCGCCCACGCCACGCGGGCCAGGTCCGAAGGCACTTCCCGCTCGCGATGCACTCCTTCGAACGCGGTGAGGAACGTCTCTGCGGCATCGAGCTTGTCGGTCATGACCAGCGCGTTGACGTAGGTGTCCTGCCACGGCCAGAAGGACACCCGTTGATCGGTCCAGGGGTCCAGTTCCGCCAGCGGCTGCAGGGCAGCCAGTGCACTTTCGTAATCCGCCCGTGCCTCGTGGAAGCGGGCACGCGCCAGGCTGGCCGGGACCTGCATGGCCCGGTAGGTTCCCGGCTGCACCGCGGCCTGTGACACGTAGTAGCGGGCCCGGTCCCAGTCGCCCCGCATGGACCACAGCTCGGCGGCCGTCCAGTACAGCAGCGGCCGGATCAGCGGCATCCGCGAGGTCTCCAGCCGGACGCTTGCCCGGGAGATGGTGGCGGCGGCCGCGTCCCAGTTGCCCAGCACAAGGTGGGTGCGGGCCAGCCAGGCCTCGGCCCACAGGGAGATCCGCAGCGATCCCCCGGGGATCGGTAGGGGCGGCCGACTCAAAATTCACCAGCGCGGACTCGGCGTTGTCCAGGCGCAGGGCCAGCCAGCCGGCACCCATCTGCACCCGCTGCTTCTGGGCATTCTCGGCCGCCTGGGCAGAGGCCCGCTGGTAGGAGGCCTCGGCGTCCGCTATCCGGCCCTGGGCATAGAGGCCCAGTCCGTAGATGGCCTCCGACTCGATGTGCGCCGGAGTTCCGGCCTCCGTGAGAGCCATGGCGCGTTCGGCCCAGCCGGTAATCATCGGACCGTCCCAGGAGGCCACCCCGTGGAGGACGAACCGCTGGGCCACCTGTGCTGCCGCGGCGGGTTCACGCTGCGGATTGCTGGTGCGCCAGGCCATCTCCAGTTGGCTTTGGGCGCTGTCATTCTGGCCGGACACCGTGGACAGGTACCCCAGCACCGAGGAGCGCAGGGGCGACGGCGGCAGGGCATCCACTGCCCCGGCCCATGCCTGCGCCTGGGCCACGTTGCCGGAGCCCACCAGGGCGTCGACGGCTTTCAGGAGCCGAAGGTTCCGGGCGCGGATATCAGGAGACAGCCGCGAGGCGGAGAACAGCGCGGTGGAGGCATCCTGCCATGCGCCGACCATCGCCTGCCGCCGCGCGAACTCTTCCAGTTCCGTGGCCAGGGCTTCGTCTGCGGCCGGGGTGGCCGCAAAGCGGTGGCCCAGCTGTTCGCCCTCGGACTGGACAACCTCGGCCGCCTTCCGGTGCAGGGAAATGCGCCGGCTGGGGACGATTTGTTCGTAGACGGCTTCCGCGGTGCCGGGTTCGAGGAAGGCGACGGCGGAGCGGGACTGGTCCACGGACAGCCCCAGCAGCCCCGCACGGTGCCCCTCGTCGAGCGCCGGCATGACGGATTCCAGGCCGCCCACCCTGGCCACCTCGGCCAGGCCCGCGCCGGGGCCGAGCACCGCTGCGGCTTCCGCGGCGGCGGCCAGGGCGGGGGACGCTGCGGCCAGGACGCTGCGGACCCTGGCGCGCACCCGGGAGGTGGGCGGCAGGGAAGGGAACCACGACTGCCACGTTTCCGGGGGCAGCTCACGGAGCAGCTCCACGATGGACTGGGCAATCCCGCCGGTGTGCGTCACCAGGCCATGGGCCGCCGTCGCGCTGAGGTCCAGGCCGAACAGGCTCCGGGCCAGGTCCTGGACCTGCTGCGGCGAGAGGGGCTCCAGCGGAATACGGGCCACCTGATGGCCGGTGAGGAAGTCGAGCACGCCGGCGGGGACGCGGGGCGCGTCAACAGGGTTGAGGGTCAGCAGGAACAGGACCCGCTTGTCGTGCAGCCTGCGCATGACGAAAGTGAGGATGCGCAGGCTCTCCTCGTCGAGCTTGTGGACGTCGTCGACGGCGACCACCACACTGCCGTGCGTCTGCAGGCCTTCAAGATGGGTGCTGAGCGTGGAGGCGTAGTTGACCACCTGGTCAGGGGTCAGGGAGGCGACGGGCCCCGGCGCCAGGGCCGGGCCGCCGTCGTAATCCTTCGCCGTCCGGAGCGGCAGGGTCCGCATGAGCTGGGAGTAGCCTGCCAGGGCGAACTGCGCCTCCCAGTCGTCCCCCATCGCGGACAGCACGCGGACGCCGCGGGCGGCCGTGCGGCAGTGGTCCAGGAAGAGTTCCAGAAGCGCGGTTTTGCCGGAGCCCGAGGGGCCGGACAGGACAACAGTTCCCACCTTGCCTTTGCGGACACTTCGGAGGATTTCCAGCAGCTGCTCGAACGCCGCGGCCCGGCCCGCCAGCGGGAAGTCCTCCGCCATCTCGCCCTGGGTGGAGCCCGCTGTCATGGCCGCAATCCTACCGGAGCGGCCCGGGCGCCCCTGGTGCCGCGCGTCCAGCACCGGCCCCTACCCCAGGTCGCCGCCGGCCACCGGGAGGATGCTGCCGGTCAGGTAGGACGCCTCGTCCGAGGCAAGGAACACGATGGGCGCCGCCTGCTCGTCCAGGGTGCCGTAGCGCTTCATGAATGAGGAGTCCACCGTCTGGTCAACGATGGTCTGGTACCAGTCCTTCTCGGTGGCGGATTCGGCGTCCGGCCCGCGCTTGACCTTCCGCGGCGGGGCTTCCGTGCCGCCCGGGGCGGTGGCCACCACGCGGATGCCGTGCCCGGCCACCTCCATGGCCAGCGACTGGGTCAGGGCGTTCACGCCACCTTTCGCCGCGGCGTAGGGCACCCGGTGCATTCCGCGGGTGGCCACCGAGGAGACGTTCACGATTGTGCCGGAGCCCTGCTCCATCATGGCCGGCAGGACTGCCCGGCAGGTCCACAGCGTGGGAAAGAGCGAGCGGCGGATCTCCTTCTCGATCTTCTCCTCGTCGTACTCCTGGTAGGGGCGGGCCCAAATGGTGCCGCCCACGTTGTTGACCAGGACGTCCACCCGTCCGTGGGCCGCGAGCGCGGCCTTGATGGCCTGGGTGGCGCCGGCGAAGGTCTCCAGGTCCGCGGTGACCGCCGTGGCCGACCCGCCCGAACCCGACACCTTGGCGGCTTCCCCGATGCCGCGGGCAACGTCGTGGACCAGGTCCGCGCGGTCCACCAGGACCACGGCACCGCCTTCGGCGCCGATGCGCTCGGCCACCTTCTGGCCGATTCCCTGGGCGGCACCGGTGACGACGGCGACCTTGCCGCCGAACCTGCCCGGGGTCACGTATTGCCCGGCGTACGGCGCAGCCATCAGTGGGCAACCTTGGCGTCGATGGCCCCGACCATGGTCCCCTTGGCATCCTGGGCGTGGGCCATGATGACTTCGCGCAGCCTGGCTTTGTCCCCGCGTTCAAAGGCGTCGACGACGTCAAGGTGGTCCTGCGTGACGCGCTCGAAGATCGGCGTGCCGGCTTCGAAGGCCGCGGCCATCTGGGCGTGGACGTCCAGGCGCCGGTAGGACTCGAGGAGCATCGGGTTGTCGCAGACCATGAAGAGGTACTCGTGGAATTCCTCGTTGGTGCGCGCGAACTCCTCGGGGTCCGTGATGTTCCCGCCCCGCACCGAGCCGGTGGTGGCTTCCGCGAGCCGGCGGAACTGGCGAAGTTGCTGTTCGCTGAGCCTTCCCAGCAGCAGTTCGCTGACCGCAAGCTCCAGGCCCATGCGGGCGTCCAGCTGGGCGAAGCTGTCCTCTTTCCGGAAGTCGAGGCGCCCTGTTTCCAGCGAGGACACGGCCTCGCCGCGGCTCATGGTGTCGCCTTCGGCCTGGATCTTCCCGGCCGGTGCCGGGGCGCCGGTTTCGGCGTCGCCCCCGGTGGTCTCCTTCGGCGCGAAACGTTCGAAGTAGAAGTTGGCGGGCTTGATGCCTTCGGCATCCAGCCACTTGGAGACGGCGTTGACCATGGGGGGCGGCCCGCAGAGGTAGATGTCCACGTCGCCGTCGTTGAGGTGCTTCGGTTCGATGATCTGGGTGACGTAGCCGGTGTGCGGGGCGGAGGTGCCGGGCTCCGAGGCGATGTAGTCCCAGGTGAAGCCGGGCAGTTTCGCCTCGTAGGCGCGGAGCCAGTCAAGGCCCACGATGTCGGCCTCTCGGGTGAGCCCGTAAATGAGGTGGACCGGGGTGGACGGCGGGTTTTCGGAGAGCTTTTCCAGGATGGACAGCAGTGGGGCCAGCCCGGTGCCGCCGGCCAGGAGCAGCAGGGGCCGCTTCGGTTCGCGCAGGAAGAAGGATCCGTAGGGGCCGGTGAATTCGATGGCGTCGCCTACTGCGGCGCGGTCGCGCAGGTACTCGGACATGGCGCCCTGCGGGGTCACGCGGACCATGAAGGACGCATCGTCCACCTCGGGGCCGCTGCTGAAGGAGTAGGAGCGCTCGGCATCGGTGCCGGGGACCTTGACGTTGACGTACTGCCCGGGGAGGAAGGCCAGCGCGTCACGGTTCTCCACCTCGAGGGTGAAGGACACCGTGGTGTCGGTGTGCCGGTTGAGCTCCTTGATGGTGGAGGTGAAGGACGCGGCTGCCGTCTTCGCCGATTCGGACGTGGCCGGGATCTGGATGGCCAGGTCGGACTCCGGCACTGCCTGGCAGGTGAGCAGGTAGCCCTTTTCGAGTTCCTCCTCCGTCATGGCATCGTCGATGAAATCGCCCGGGTCGAAGGAACCGGAATCACAGAAGGCCTTGCAGGTGCCGCAGGCGCCGTCCCGGCAGTCCGAGGGAATGTTGATGCGCGCCTTATAGGCGGCATCCATGACGGTCTCATAGTCGCCGACCTTGATGACTTTGGTAACGCCATCTTCGAAGCTGAGGGCTACTTTGTGGCCCATGGGGTCCTCCTGACTGGCCGGGCGCGCCATCGCGGCCCGGAAAAAGTTATGGCGTGCCCGGCGGGCACAGTGGTGGAAGCTGCCGTGCGGCGCCCGTACGTCCCGGGCGCCGGCTGCAGGCGGGTCAGATCATGTAGACGTCCACCACGTGGTGGATGTAGTCGTTCTTCAGGACCACTCTCTTCTTCAGGATCACCGGCTGCGGACCGGAAAGGTCCAGCGTGTAGTAGCTGGTGCCGAAGTAGGTGTCCGTCGTGTTGTAGCGGAAGTAGAGGGTGAACCAGTTGAAGCGCACCTCCACCTTGCCGACGTCGTTCGCCAACACCTCGACGTCCGTGATGTTGTGGCCCGTGCGCGGCTCCGGGAGGGAGGTGGCCGAAGACCTGTCGGTCTTGATCCGGAACACCCGGTCCTCGATGCCGCCGCGGTTGTCGTAGTAGATCAGGGAGATCTCATTCTGGGGATCCTGCGTCAGCTGGTCGTCCACGTCCCAGGCCGGCATCCAGAATTCGGAGTCCGGGTGGTAGCACTCCAGCCATTCATCGAACTGGCGGTCATCCAGCAGGCGGGCTTCCCGGTAGAGGAACGCCCGGACGGTTTCGAGGGTTGCGATCTCCTCCGCGGTCTTCAGGACCGGGGCGGTGTGGGTCAGGTTGGTCATGGGTTCTGCGCTCTCTCTGGTTCCGGCGGGCTCTCTCAGGCGATGACGGGAACGGATTCCAGGGCGGAACACTCCTCTTCCTCCGCCAGGGCCCGGTCCATGACTTCCTTCCAGTAGCCGTGCTGGATGGGGTAGAGCCCCTCGTCTTCGGTGCGCACGCCGGAGGCGATCACCCTGGTCATGCCCAGGGCCTGCGCCTGCTCATCCGGGCCGGCGATCTCGTGTGTGGAGCCGCGGGTCATGTCGTTCCACGGTGCGCTGGTGGCCCAGTAGGTCTTGTTGCAGGAGCGGAATTCCTCCAGGTCGTCCGGCGTGGCCATGCCCGTGGCGTTGAAGAAGTCCTCGTACTGGCGGATGCGCTTGGAGCGGTTCTCCTGGGACTCGCCCTTGGGGGCGATGCAGTAGATGGTCACCTCGGTCTGGTCCGCGGAGATCGGCCGGAAGTGGCGGATCTGCGAGGAGAACTGGTCCATGATGTAGACGTTCGGGTACAGGCAGAGGTTGCGGGAGATGTTGATCATGAAGTTGGCCATCTCCTCGCCGTACTTGGCTACAAGCTCGTCGCGGCGGTCCCAGAGCGGGCGGTCCTCGGGGTTGGTCCATTCCTGCCACAGCAGCAGGTGGCCGTGGTCGTAGGAGTAGAACCCGCCCTTGACCTTGCCCCATTTGCCGGCGTCCATGGCCTTGGTCTTGTTGGCGGAGTCTCCGGCGCTGCGGCGGGCCGTGGTGGCTGCGTAGTTCCAGTGCACGGCGGTGACGTGGTAGCCGTCCGCCCCGTTCTCGGCCTGGACCTTCCAGTTGCCGCCGCCCCGCAGGCAGCGTGGGGAGCAGGAGCCCTTCCTGTCCCATTCAACGAAGAAGGTGGACATCGTCATGACCCAAACCCCAACGGACAGCCGCACGGAAAACGAAGGCACCGCCGTCGAAGCAGGCTCCAAGGCAACCGAACGGTTCGCCGCGTCAGGAAAGCTCTCCCGCGTGGATGTATCCAAGGAACGGCTGAGCCTGCTGGCCGGCGCACTGATCAAGGCCGCCAACGACATCGTCGTCGAGCACCAGGTCACCTACGAGGAATACAACGCCCTCAAAGCATGGCTGATCAAGGTGGGCACGGACGGTGAATGGCCGCTGTTCCTCGACGTCTGGCTTGAACACACCGTGGAGGACGTGAACTCCCAGGACCGTCCCGGCACCGTGGGCACCATCGAGGGTCCCTACTACGTTCCCGGCTCTCCGGAACTCCAGACGCCCGCCACCGTGGAAATGCGCGACGACGAAGAGGGCACCCCGCTGCGCTTCACCGGCCAGTTCACCGACACCAACGGCAGCCCCATCCAGGGCGCCCAGGTGGAGATCTGGCACGCCGATGCCGCCGGCTTCTACTCCCAATACGCCCCGGGCCTGCCCGAGTGGCTCTTCCGTGCCACCGTCAAGGCCTCCGACGACGGCCGGTTCGAAATCAACACGATGCGTCCGGCGCCCTACCAGATCCCCACGGACGGGGCCTGCGGGCAGCTGATCAGCGCCGCGGGCTGGCACGCCTGGCGTCCGGCGCACATCCACATCAAGGTGTCCGCACCGGGCTACGAACCGGTCACGCAGCAGCTGTACTTCCCCGGCGACCCCCACAACGCGGACGACATCGCCTCGGCCGTGAAGCCTGAACTGATGCTGGACCCCCGCCCCCGTACCGACGGGAAGGGCGAGGAAGTAGTTTATGACTACGTCCTGGCAAAGCAGGGCCAGAAGAAGTAGCACGCAAACTGGGAGACACCCCCCCGCACGGAGGCGCTCCGGAGCTGATGCTTCGGAGCGCCTCCGGTTTTTCCGCGCCAGCCAGGAGTTCCGATGAGCCATCCCCGCCCCGACCCGGCCGCCACATCCGTCGGGTCAGCCCCGCCGGCCCCGGCGCCTAAACCCCTGCTGGAACGCCCGGGGGTCCGGCCCGCAGGCCCGCGCCGGGTTCTTCGCGACCTGGGCTTGTCCTATGTCTCCAACGGGGCCATCGGGCTCATTTTCGCGGCGTCCGGGCCTATCGCCGTCACCCTGGCGGTCGGAACGGCCGGCGGCCTGACCGAGGGCCAGCTGTCGTCCTGGGTTTTTGGCATTTTGTTTTCCGGCGGGGCGGCCACGCTGCTGATGTCGCTGATCTACCGGCAGCCCCTGGGCTTCGCATGGTCCATCCCCGGCACGGTGCTCCTGGGACCGTCCCTTCAGCACCTGGCCTTCCCCGAAGTCGTCGGGGCCTTCTTCACCTCCGGCGTGCTGATCCTCGCCCTGGGCGCCACCGGGGTGGTGCGCAAAGCCATGGCGCTGGTGCCCATGCCGCTCGTGATGGCCATGGTGGCCGCGGTATTCCTGAAGTTCGGCACAGACATCGTTGCCTCCACCCAGGACAACCCGGCGGTGGCTGCTCCGATGGTGGCCGCGTTCTTGGTCCTCACCGCAGTTCCCAGCCTTGGCAGGTTTCTGCCGCCGGTCCTGGGCACGCTGGTGGCAGGCTGCATTGCCGTGGCCGCCAGCGGGCAGTTCAGGCTGCCGCCCGGCGGACCGCTCCTGGCCACCCCGGTTTTCACCGCCCCTGCATTCACGTGGGCTGCCCAGCTGGAGCTGGTGGTTCCGCTGGCCCTCACCGTGCTGTTCGTCCAGAACGGCCAGGGCATCGCCGTCCTCCGCGCCGCCGGCCACCGTCCGCCCGTGAATGCCTTCGCCATTGCCTCCGGCGCGTTTTCGGTGCTGAACGCCGGTTTCGGGGCCGTTTCGGCATGCGTTACGGGCCCCACCAACGCCCTGTTGACCTCGTCCGGGAAGAGGGAGCGCCAGTACACGGCGGCCGTGGCGTACGGGCTGCTGGCCCTGGTGTTCGCAGCGTTTGCCCCCACGCTGACCCGGCTGATGCTGGCCGCGCCCAAGGAGTTCGTCCTGGCACTGGGCGGCATCGCGATGCTGCGGGCCCTTCAGCAGGCCTTCGTCACGGCCTTCGCCACCAGCTTCACCCTGGGTTCGCTGGTGACGTTCGTGGTGACCATCTCCGGCATGAACCTCTTCAACATCCACGCAGCGTTCTGGGGCCTGGTGATTGGCTACGGAGTGTCCCGCCTGCTGGAGCGGGCGGACCACGCCCAGCCGTGAGCCGGACCGGGCGTTTATGCGTGCCCTGGTGCCCTGGTGCCCGGCAGGGATCCTTCTGCGTCAGCTCAGGTCCGGTTCCAGCGCCCATGCCAGCCGGTGCAGGAGAGTCGCGGTCCTGCTCCTGAAGGCCAGCCAGGCAACCGATGCCCACCCGGACTTCGTGATGACTTGCGGGGCGTTGGGCTGCGCGCTTTCGCCCGCGCGGATGGGGCCGGCGAATAAGAGGGCAAGAAGGCTTGCGCTTTCCATCGTTCTCCAAGATGTACTGGTCAATCCCGGTGTACAACCACCGTGCCCTGCGGAAGAAGGCTTCAAACATCATCAGCGGCCCCGTCGGATTGCGGGGAGGGCGTGGCGGTACCGCGTTATGCACGTGCAGTGTTAGGCAATAGTCTGGCCAGATGGGGACCAGTGCCGTGAATTCCGGCGAACAAGTGGACAGGCAGACCCGGATTCTCGAAGCGGCGATGGACCTGCTGTCCCGCCACGGGATTTCGGGCGTGAGCATGCGCGCCGTGGCGCGGGAAGCCGGCGTGGCGCTGGGCCTGGTCAACTACTACTACGACGACAAGACCACCCTGATCCGCGCTGCCCTGCGCCGCGTCGATGAGCATGACCTTTTACTCGTCGCCCCGGACCCGTCCGTGGCGCCCGATGAACAGCTGCGCCGCGCGCTCCGGCGCGTTGCCGGCGCTGACCTTTTGACCACGCGCTACCTGTCCCTGCGCCTCCACCTGTGGGCCCTGGCCCAGGCGGACGAGGACTACGCACAGATCAACGCCGCCGCCTTCGACCGGTACATCGACGGGCTCGCGGCGCTGGTGTCCAGCGCCAGGCCCGGACTGTCCTGGAAGGCGTGCAGGGAGCGGGCGTCCGACATCGTGGTCATCCAGAACGGCATGTGGCTGACGGCGCTGCTCGGAGTGGACAAGGCCTCCATCGAGCGGAGCATCCAGCGCACGGAGGACATCGCCTTCGCACCCGGGCCGGGACAGTAACAGCGCCGGCGCCCAGCCGCCGAATACCGCTGAAGTACCCGCCGCAAGGCAACGCTAGCCCCAAAAGTAATGTTGAACAAGTGTTCAAGAAAACTATTGAACACTTGTTCAAGCTGCATTACTGTCCTTCCTATGACTTACGCCACAGCAACACAGGACGTCGCCCAGAACGCGGAAACCAGGACAGCATCCTCCCTGTTCATCAACGGCAGGTGGGAGCCCGCGGCCTCCGGGGCGGTGCGGGAGATCCGGAACCCGGCGGACGGCGAGCTGGTGGCCACGGTGTCCGAAGCCAAAAAGGAAGACGCCGAACGGGCCATCGCTGCCGCCCGCGCCGCCTTTGATTCCGGCGTCTGGTCGAGCGTCCCGGCACCGGAGCGCGGCGCGTTTCTCCTCAAGGTGGCCGCCGGCCTCCGCGAACGCCGGGAAGAGTTTGCCCGAGCCGAGTCGCTTGATACGGGCAAGCGGATCGCGGAAAGCCGCATCGACATGGACGACATTGCCGCCTGCTTCGAGTACTTCGGCAGGCTCGCCGGGCAGCAGGCAGGCCGCGTCGTGGACGCCGGAAATCCCGACGTCGTCAGCAGGATCGTCTACGAACCCGTCGGCGTCTGCGGCCTCATCACACCGTGGAACTACCCCCTGCTCCAAGCGGCTTGGAAAATCGCCCCCGCCCTGGCCGCCGGCTGCACCTTCGTCCTCAAGCCCTCCGAACTGACGCCCTCCACCAGCATCCTGGCCATGCAGCTGCTGCAGGACCTCGGCCTGCCCGACGGCGTGGCAAACCTCGTCACCGGTGCCGGCGCACAGGCGGGCGCCCCGCTCTCGGAACATCCCGACGTCGACCTCGTCTCCTTCACCGGCGGCCTGGAAACCGGCAAGCGCATCGCCGCGGCCGCCGCCGCCACCGTCAAGAAGGTGGCGCTGGAACTCGGCGGCAAGAACCCCAACGTGGTGTTCGCGGACGCGGACTTCGACGCCGCCGTCGACAACGCCCTGAACGGCGCATTCGTCCACTCCGGGCAGGTCTGCTCCGCCGGCGCCCGGCTGCTGGTGGAGGAATCCATCGCCGAACGCTTCGTGGACGAGCTGGTCCGCAGGGCCGAAAGCATTCGGATCGGGGGGCCTTTTGATGACACCGCAGAAACCGGGCCCCTGATCTCCGCCGCGCACCGTGACAAGGTCCACGCCTACGTCCAGCGCGGCATCCAGGAGGGCGCGCGGCTGCGCACCGGCGGTTCGGCGCCGCAGGGAGAAATGTACGACGCCGGGTTCTACTACCAGCCGACCATCCTGGACCAGGTGCAACGCGGTATGTCCGTGGTCACCGACGAGGCGTTCGGCCCGGTGGTGACGGTGGAAACCTTCCGCACCGAGGACGAGGCCGTGGCCACCGCCAATGACACCATCTACGGGCTGGCCGGCGCCGTCTGGACCCAGGACGCGGGCAAGGCGCAGCGCGTGGCGTCCCGGCTGCGCCACGGCACCATCTGGATCAACGACTACCACCCTTACCTCCCCCAGGCCGAGTGGGGCGGCTTCGGCCAGTCCGGCGTCGGCCGCGAGCTGGGCCCCACCGGCCTGGCCGAATACCAGGAAGCCAAGCACATCTACCAGAACACCAGCCCCCAGGTCACCGGCTGGTTTGCTGACCACGGCAAGGAGAACTAGATGCACTACGACAACATCGAGGACGTGACCGAACGCGGGTTCGACTACGTCGTCATCGGCGGCGGGTCCGCCGGCGCAGCCGTGGCAGCACGGCTGAGCGAGGATCCGGACGTCACCGTGGCCCTCGTCGAGGCGGGCCCGGACGACCGCAATATCCCCGAGATCCTGCAGCTGGACCGCTGGATGGAGCTGCTCGAATCCGGCTACGACTGGGACTACCCCATCGAGCCGCAGGAGAACGGCAACTCCTTCATGCGCCACGCCCGCGCCAAGGTGATGGGCGGCTGCTCCAGCCACAACTCCTGCATCGCCTTCTGGGCCCCGCGCGAGGACCTGGACGAATGGGAGTCCAAGTACGGCGCCACCGGCTGGAACGCCGATGCCGCCTGGCCGCTGTACAAGCGGCTGGAAACCAACCAGGACGCCGGGCCTGACGCTCCGCACCACGGGGACTCCGGCCCCGTGCACCTGATGAACGTGCCCCCGGCGGATCCTGCCGGCGTCGCCCTTTTGGACGCCTGTGAACAGGCGGGCATCCCCCGCGCGAAGTTCAACACCGGCACCACCGTGGTCAACGGCGCCAACTTCTTCCAGATCAACCGCCGCACAGACGGTACCCGCTCCTCCAGTTCCGTGTCCTACATCCACCCCATCGTGGACCGCCCCAACTTCACCCTGCTGACCGGCCTGCGGGCCCGCCAGCTGGTGATCGACGCGGACAAGCGCTGCACCGGCGTGGATGTGGTGGACGGGGCCTTCGGCCGCACCCACCGGCTCACCGCGCACCGGGAAGTCATCGTGTCTACCGGCGCCATCGACTCCCCCAAGCTGCTCATGCTCTCCGGCATCGGCCCGGCGGCGCACCTGGCCCAGCACGGCATCGAGGTGCTGGTGGACTCCCCCGGAGTGGGCGAGAACCTGCAGGACCACCCGGAAGGCGTGGTGCAGTTCGAGGCCAAGCAGCCCATGGTGCAGACCTCCACCCAGTGGTGGGAAATCGGCATCTTCACCCCCACCGAGGACGGCCTGGACCGCCCCGACCTGATGATGCACTACGGCTCCGTGCCGTTCGACATGAACACGCTGCGCCACGGCTACCCCACCACGGAGAACGGCTTCAGCCTCACCCCCAACGTCACCCACGCCCGGTCCCGCGGGACGGTGAAGCTGCGCAGCCGCGATTTCCGCGACAAGCCGATGGTGGACCCCCGCTACTTCACCGACCCGGACGGACACGACATGCGCGTCATGGTGGCCGGCATCCGCAAGGCCCGCGAAATCGCCGCCCAGCCCGCCATGGCCGAATGGACCGGCCGGGAGCTCACGCCCGGGATCGGGGCGCAGACCGACGAGGAACTGCAGGACTACATCCGCAAGACACACAACACCGTCTACCACCCGGTGGGCACCGTCCGCCTGGGCCCGGCCGACGACGACATGTCGCCCCTGGACCCCCAGCTGCGGGTCAAGGGCGTCACCGGCCTCCGCGTCGCCGATGCGTCCGTCATGCCCGAACACGTCACAGTCAACCCCAACATCACCGTCATGATGATCGGCGAGCACTGTGCCGATCTCATCAAGGCGGACTATGCCGGCGCCGACGCCCTGGAAGAGAAGGAGCTCACCACGTCCCTCGCCTGAGCGGCGGGTCATCAAGGGGGCCGCATTCCCCAACAATGGCGGCCCCCGCAGAACGTTATCTCGCCGCACCCCAGGGCGGCCGGTCCCATCGTGCTTTTCTGAACTAGGAGTCCATATTGGAACCCAGCAAGAGTATTGATTCAAGCGGCATGGATGAATTTGGCTACACCCAGACCCTCGACCGGAGCATCGGCAAATTTGCCAGCTTCGCCGCAGGTGTCAGCTACATCTCCATCCTCACCGGTGTCTTCCAACTGTTCTACTTCGGCTTTTCCATGGCCGGACCGGCGTATGCCTGGTCCTGGCCCATCGTGTTCGTCGGCCAGCTGATGGTGGCCCTGTGTTTTGCCGAACTGGCCGGCCGCTATCCCGTTGCGGGCTCGGTCTACAACTGGGCCAAGCGGCTGTCCTCTGGGACCTCGTCCTGGCTGGCCGGCTGGCTGCTGCTGCTGTCCTCCATCATGGCGCTGGGCTCGGTGGCACTGGCCCTGCAGATCACCCTCCCCCAACTCTGGGAGGGCTTCCAGTTCGTCGGTGACGGCACCGGCCCCTACGACTTCGCCATGAACGGCGTGGTGCTGGCCACCATCATGATCACCATCTCCACCCTCATCAACGCGTTCGGCGTGAAGCTGATGACCAGGATCAACAGCATCGGCGTCTTCGTGGAGCTGGTCGCCGCCGTGCTGCTGATCCTGGCCCTTGGCTGGCACGTGGTGCGCGGGCCGGAGGTCTTCTTCCAGACGAACGGCTTCGGCGAAGGCACCGACCTTGGCTTCTTCGGTGTCTTCCTGATCGGCGCCATGGCCTCCGGGTACGTCATGTACGGCTTCGACACCGCCAGCTCGCTGGGCGAGGAGACCAAGGACCCCAAGCGCACCGCACCCAAGGCCATCCTGCGGGCCGTCACGGCGTCCTTTGTGCTGGGCGGGCTGATCCTGCTGTTCGGGATCCTGGCCGCACCGGACCTCACCGACCCGGCAGTGGGTTCTCCCGACGGCGGTCTGCAGCACATCGTGCTCTCCGTCCTGGGCGGCCCGTTCGGCAAGGCCTTCCTGGCCTGCATCGTGGTGGCCGTAGTGGTCTGCACCCTGGCCGTGCACGCCGCCGCCATCCGGATGATGTTCGCCATGGCCCGCGACAACAACCTGCCCTTCAGCCGGCAGCTCAGCAAAGTGGATCCGGTCCGCCGGACGCCCACGGTGGCGGCCATCGTCATCGGCGTCATCGCCGTCATCCCGCTGCTGGTCAACGTGATGCAGCCGGCCATCTTCACCATCCTGTCCAGCATCAGCATCGTGCTGATCTACCTGTCCTACCTCCTGGTCACGGTCCCCCTGCTCCGCAAGCGGCTCGCCAGGAAGTGGCCCATCCTGGACGACGGATCCGAGCCCGGATTCTGCATGGGCAAGTGGGGGCTTCCCGTGAACATCCTCGCCGTCCTGTGGGGCGCGGCGATGACCGTGAACCTGGTCTGGCCCCGTCCGGAAATCTACAACTCGGTGCCGCCGTTCGAGTGGTACCTGCAGTGGGGCGGGGTGTTCTTCGTGGCCGCCGTGGTGATTGGCGGGGCCATGCTCTACCGCCTGAAGATCCGCCATCAGACCGGGGTGCTGGCCGAGCACGCCGCGGCAGTGGCCGCCCACCCGTCGTCACGTGCCGAACGGCACGTGACGACGGAGGATGCCCTGGTCACGGACGGGGCCCTGGCAACAGAATCCGCGTAACACCTTCCGTAAGGGGCCGACGGCGGCACTCACCCGAGTGCCGCCGTCGGCCCCTTTGCGTCTGAAGACACTGTTCCAAGCACAACGCTCACCTGCCCAGGCGTGCCAGCTCCTCCCCCATGGCCCGCGCAAACACATCGCCTGGGACATTCGAGGCATCGAAGTGGATGCCGCAACACAGGTTGCCGGCGTAGGAGACCGCAGCGACGCCGAGCCGCACGTTGCCGGCAAGCACCGCAACCGGCCAGAGCGCGGTGACCGGAGCCCCCGCGAGGAGAAAAGCTCCTTTCGGACCCGGCACATTGGTGACGAACCCGCCCACCAGATGTTGCCTTCTGGCGAGGTGGTCCATGACGCGCGCGCCAATCGGGCCGCGCATGAACTCCAGGGTGCCCTGGTCCCTCGCCCGGAGCTTCTCGTCACGCGTCTGGGCTGCGATGAGCCGCAAGCGCTCATCTGGGTCCGGCTCGCCGAGTGGCAGCCGCACCAGCATGACTCCCACCTGGTTGCCCGCAGTGCCGCGGCGCCTCAAAGCCACCGGTTCCGAGACCGGCAACCAAGCCGGAACCGGTTCACCAGCCGCCAACAAAGCTGCCCGGAACCCAGCCGCGGACGCAGCCAGCAGTGCATCGTTGACGGTGGCACCCCGCGGGCGCACCGCCGTCTCAAGGGCTTCGATCTCAAAAGCGACGCCATGGTGGGCGCTGCGCTCACCGAGCAGCACCGTGCGGCCCACGCCCTGGCCCCATAAAGTTTTGCGGATGCGGTTAAGCCCCGTCCCAAGTCGACGAAGTGTGCTGCGCGGATCGTTCCGAGGATGGCGTCGCGGAGTCTCCGCCGGCCGGCGCACAGGCGGCTGGTTCAATGGGCTCTCCCCCGGTTCACCGGGGTCAAAAAGCCGCTGTACGATGATGGCTGCCGTCATCCCGTCGGCCACCGCGTGATGGATACGCAGCACGACGCCGAGTCCTCCCGCGGTGGCGCCCGGTACCACCAGGATTTCCCACAAGGGACCCTCCCCTGCCAGCGGCTGCCCCATAAGTTCGGCGCACCTGTCCCCGAGTCCTGTGAGGCCATCCACGGGCTCTACGGCGCGGATGTGGTGCTCAAGGTCGGGAATGGCTTCAATCCAGTGGTGTCGACGGCCTGCCTGGACGGCGCTTTTACGGAGTGCCGGCAACTCCGCAATCCGTTCACGGAGGACCGCCCTCAGCGCTGCGATGTCCGCGGTGCCGTCCGGTGCCAGGAAGCCGCCGGGTGCGAGCAGCGCAGCGACGAGGAACACGTTGACCTGGCCGGCGTGGTCGAGCACCAGGTTCGCCTCATCGGCAGGGGCCAGCCGTTGTGTCGCTGGGCGCATGTCTCGAGAGTAGCGGTGAAACAGCGGGACTGTCAGTGGTTCAAATGGAGACTTGGCGTCATACAAGGGGAGGGCCTCCTGCTCCGGGCGGGCAACGCCCTACCCTTGACAGGTGACATTGACTAAACTCCGCACCGCGTCCGCGGGCTCCCTCGCCGCCGCAGGCCTCCTGCTTACCCTCGCCGCCTGTTCCACGCCGGCCTCCACCCAGCCAAGCTCCTCGGCCCCTGCCTCATCTGCAGCTGCTTCGTCGAGCGCCAGCGCCGCTTCAACCTCTGACGGCCCCTGCGCGGGCGTGAAGGTCATCGTCGATTCCGGCGCCCTGAAGCAGTCCGCCGCCGACACCTCCACCTGCGTGTCCGTGGACGGGCCCACCGTGGCCGCAAAGGTCCTCGAAGAGGCCAAGGTCAAGACCGAGGGCACCACGCAGTACCCCAATGAACTCGTCTGCCGGGTGAACGGTGTGCCCGCCGCCGACTTCGACATCAAGCACAAGGACGGCACTTACCGCGAAGAGTGCAAGGGCATGCCCGCGGCGTTCGCGTACTGGTCGCTGTGGGTCAAGCCTGCCTCCGGCGACTGGGCTTACGCACAGGAAGGCGCGGCAACCCAGCAGGTCAAGCCCGGCGAGAGCCTGGAACTGCTCTTCCAGGTGGACGGCGCTCCGGCGGCACCCGCGTCATGACCTTCCGGCCCGCGCCGTTGCGCGCAGCGGCGGTTCTCGCTGCTGTGTTCATCGCGGCGCGGGTCGCCTACCGGGTCCTTTTCAACGGGGTGGCCACTGGCACCCCGGTCCTGCTGGACCTGCCGCCGCTGCGGCTTCCCGCCCCGTACGCCCATGTGGTGTTCCTGGGCCCGATCACGGCCCCGGGGCTGTGGACGGCGGTGCTGTCCGCGCTGCCAATCGCCGCGACCATCCTCGGCTTCGGCCTACTCAATTCCTGGGTGGATGTGTCCCGCGGCTTTGTCCGCCTGGCCCGCGGCGGCCCGCTGCAGGGCGTGGCCCGCATGCTGGTGGTGGCGTGGGCGGCGCTCCCCGCGCTGTCCGACGCCGTGGCCTCCGTTCGCCTGGCCTTCCGGCTCCGCGGCGAACGCTTCGGCCCGCGCGCCCTGGTCCCCGTGCTCGAACGGACCCTGGAGCACGCCGCCCGCATTGCTGCAGCCTTGGAGCTGCGCGGCTTCGGCAGCCGCGCGTCCTGCGAAGGACGTCACGACGACGGCGCGCCTCTTCTGGTGCGGGACGCGCAGTTCCGCATCGCTGACACATGCATCAGGGTTGATTCGTTTGCAGCGCCGGCCGGGTCCGTTGCGGTGATCACCGGGCCCACGGGCTCCGGCAAGTCCACCATCCTGCGCGGCCTCGCAGGCCTCCTTTCCCATGTGGACGGCGGCGAGCTGTCCGGTACCGTGCAGGTTGCCCGAACTGACCGCGCCGGCGCCCCGCCGCGCGATAACGCGGGGTTGGTGGGCGTCGTCCTCCAGAATCCGCGCGCCGCCTTTGCGACCACCCGGGTCCGGGATGACATCGCCCTGGCCCTCGAACTCCGTGGCGTGCCGTCCGCCGCCGCGAAGGCCCGGGTACTGGAAGTGGCGGATCGGGTCGGGGTTTCCGCGCTGCTGGACCGGGACGTCAGCACCCTCTCGGCAGGTGAGGCAACGCTCGTGGCCATCGCCGCCGCCGTCGTGGACCAGCCCCGGCTGCTGCTGGTGGACGAGCCCCTGGCCGACCTCGACGCCACGGCACGCAGCCGCGTCATCACCGTGCTCAGCACCCTGGCCCGCGAACACGGCGTGTGCGTCATTGTGGCCGAACACCGGGCTGCGGCCCTGGTTCCGGTGGCTGACTCCTGGTGGACCATCGAGGGCGGCGCGCTGGTGCCGGGCACCGCTCCCTCCCCCTCCGCTCCGGCCGTTGCCCGGACACTACCCGGTCCGGATCACGGCCGTGCCCCCGTGCTGACGGCAACCCACCTCGAGGTGCAACGGAAGGGCACGCCGCTGGTCCGCGACGCCTCCCTGGCCCTGCACCGCGGCGAGATCGTGGCGTTGGTGGGGCCTAACGGGGCCGGAAAGTCTTCCCTGCTGGTGGCGCTGGCCCTCGACGAAGGTACGGGCGCTGAGGGAACGCGCCGCTTGGAAATGGACGACGGCGGCAGGGTCGCCCTGGTGCCGGACGCCTCGGACGACCTTTTCACCAGGGACACGGTCGCGGGAGAGCTGCGGTCGGCGGAGCGGCGGCTGGCACGCAGGAAGAACAGCACGGCAGTTGCGGCGGCCCGCCTTACCCGGCTGCGGGGAGACGTCCACATTCCCATCGGGAACGAGCATCCACGAGACCTCTCCGCCGGCGAGCGCAGAATCCTGGCCATCACTCTGCAGACGATGGACAGCCCCGGGGTGCTGCTGATTGACGAACCCACCCGCGGGCTCGATCCGGCCGCACGCGCAGCGGTGGCGGCGGCCCTGCGCATGGCGGCGGATGACGGCGCCGCGGTCCTGATTGCCACGCACGACATCGACTTCGCCCACGGCCTGGGCGCCCGGATCCTTCCGATGCGGAACGGCGTGGCACCATCCCTGGAACCTGCGCCTGACCCGGAACCGTACGTCCCGGCACCCCGCATCCAAACATCCGGGCCCGCTCTTGCCGGAGCGCAGGCGGGGACGTCACCCGCTGAACAGGCAGACGTACCGGCCACCCATAGACCCCACCGGGTCCGGACGCCGCGGGGCGCCGAGCTTGCTGTCCTGGCTGCCGCCAACCTGGCCGCCCTGGCGGCGTTCTGCTGGCCCCTGCTTGCCGCGGCACTCCCCCAGGACGCTGCCGCCGCTACCCCGTACGCGGCCCTGGCCATCGCACCCGTGGCCGCGGTCGCCGTCGTGCTTTCCCTGGACGGGTCCGTCCGCTCGGCACACACGGTGGCGCTGCTCGGCGTGCTGGCTGCCGTCGGTTCCGCCGTGCGGGTGGCGAGCACCGGCGTCGGCGGCGTGGAGGCGGTGTTTATCCTGCTGATCCTGGCGGGCCGCGCGTTCGGTGCCCGGTTCGGCCTGCTGCTCGGTGCCGCCACGATTGCCGTCTCCGGTGCACTGTGGGGCGGGATCGGGCCGTGGACGCCGTTCCAGGTCTTCGCCTGCGCGTGGGTGGGCGCGGGAGCCGGGTTGCTCCCCCGCCGGGTGCGCGGCAGGGCCGAACTGTGGATGCTGGCGGCCTATGGCGTGGTGGCGTCCTATGTGTTCGGGCTGCTGCTGAACCTCTGGTTCTGGCCCTTCGCGGTGGGGGGCGGCACCGGAATCTCCTACGTTCCGGGCGCGCCTCTGGGCACCAACCTCAGCAGCTTCCTGCTGTATTCGCTGTTGACGTCGACGGCGGGCTGGGACACCCTGCGCGCCGTCACCACGGTGATCGGGATCGCCGTGGTGGGCCGGGCAGTGCTCGCCTCGCTGCGGCGGGTGAAGCCGGTGTCCGGCAGCGTTCCCGGCCCCGACGGGCAGGCGCGCTCCGCTCAGGCCCGGGACCGGCTACAACTCAGGGTTTGACGCTTCGGAACCTCAAGTAACTACTCGCGAACCTCGATGTCCGGGTGGTTCTCCTCGACCCATTTAGCCATGCGCTGCGCCCGCTTGTTGATGAAATCCAGTACGTTCTCCCGGTACTCCACGTACTCCGCAGTCGTGGCCGGTGTCCCGCGACGCTGGAAGTTGTCGAACGGCAGGAAGAACCGTACCTCGTTGTAGTCGGTCGTAATCAGGTCCTGGAAGTGGAAGAAGTCCACAAAACACCTGAACCCCTCCTCCCGCACACCGAAGAGCGCGAAGAAGTCCGCGTAGGCTCTGATGACATCGGCAAGCGGACTCTCCGGTTCTCCTGCGTAGTGACGCCTGATGCACTCAAGGGTGAGGTCCATGCGGTCAGAGATCAGCGACCTGATCCCTCGTGCCTGGTTCATGGTGGGTCGGTCCTTGGACCTGACGGGCCAAATCATCGCACTGCCGACGGTGTACGGCGGATTGAGGTAGCGGGCCCGCTGCTCCTCGGTCAGACCGGCAATGGCGTCGACCAAAGCCTTTGGACGCATATATGTCGTGTAGGAAGCGGTGATGGCGTCGCTGCCGTAGCAAAACCTCGCCCCGGAAGCGTCAGTGTAAATCAGGTACTCGTTCCGGCCGGCAGAGGAGGCGCTCGGGGAAAAGACATCGCCGGAGCAAAGTTCCTTCGTCCACAGCAGCTCGTGGTCTGCCCGGAGCCTCCCGCTGTTCGCATCCGGGTCGCCCAGCTCTTGGACGCCCTTGCCCCGCTTGGCCTTCCGGGACTCGTCGGTCATGTAGTCGAATGAGGTATCGAAAACGCGCATGGTGGGAGTGTATGCGCAGCTCAAGACATTTTGGAGGCTCTGGGCCCAAGTTACACCTCGAAGTACAGGCTCACACCTTGAAGTACTTCGCCTCCGGGTGGTGGAACACGAACGCGTCGGTGGACTGTTCGGGGTGCAGCATGAGCTCGTCGCTCAGGATGACGCCCATGCGCTCGGGCTTCAGCAGCTCGGTCACCTTGCGGCGGTCCTCCATGTCCGGGCAGGCGGGGTAGCCCAGCGAGAAGCGCGCGCCGCGGTAGTCGAGCTTGAACAGTCCGGCCTTGTCCTTGGGCTCCTCGGCCGCGAAGCCGAGCTCCTTGCGGATCCGGGCGTGCCAGAACTCGGCCAGCGCCTCGGTAAGCTGCATGACCAGGCCGTTGAGCTCGTAGTAGTCGCGGTACTGGTTGGCCGCGAACATCTTGGACGTGAACTCTTCGATCTTGGAGCCGGCGGTGACCAGCTGCACCGGCAGTACGTCGATCTGCCCTGATTCGCGGGACTTCACGAAGTCGGCCAGGCAGAGGTGCCGGTCACGGCGCTGGCGCGGGAAATCGAACCGCAGGCGGTCGGTGCCGATCGGGCCGCCTGACCCACCATCCGGGGCGAGCAGAC
This sequence comes from Pseudarthrobacter defluvii, assembly GCF_030816725.1. Classification (NCBI taxonomy): domain Bacteria; kingdom Bacillati; phylum Actinomycetota; class Actinomycetes; order Micrococcales; family Micrococcaceae; genus Pseudarthrobacter; species Pseudarthrobacter defluvii. The sequence goes on along the minus strand of NZ_JAUSYG010000001.1, from coordinate 82,891 downwards.
CTGCCTGGCCCAGGACGCCGTCGGGATCCTCACCGTGGTGCAGCACCACCACCTGTTCCCCCTCGGAAACCACCGGGAAGTAGCCGTAGGCAACGGACGCGTCCAGCATCCCCTCGCCCAGGATGCGGTCCAGCCAGTAGCGCAGGCGCGGCCGGCCTTCGCGTTCCACGAGTTCCTCGTAGGAGGCGCCGTCCTCGCCGCGGCCGGGCTTGAGGCCCCACTGCCCCATGAAGGTGGCGCGCTCGTCGAGGAACGCGGAGTAGTCGTGGAGCGAAACGCCGCGGACGATGCGCGTGCCCCAGAACGGCGGCACCGGCAGGGGATTGTCGCTGGCGACGTCGGAGCGGCCGGGCATGGCTTCCGGCTCGGTCACGGTGAACTTTGCCCCGCCCTTGTGGATGCGCTTCTTCAACGGCGGCAGGCCGACGTCGTCCGGTGATTCACCGCGGGCCACGCGGACCAGCGGTTCCATGAGGGCAAGGCCCTCGAAGGCGTCCTTGGCGTACCGGACCACGCCGTCGAACTGCTCGGCCAGGTCCTGCTCCACGTAGGCGCGGGTGAGGGCTGCGCCGCCGAGGATCACGGGCCACTTCTTGGCCAGGCCGCGGGACTGCAGCTCGGCGAGGTTCTCCTTCATCACCACGGTGGACTTCACCAGCAGCCCGGACATGCCGATCACGTCCGCGTTGTGTTCCTCCGCCGCGGCCATGATCTCTGCGATGCCCTGCTTGATGCCGATGTTGATGACCTTGTAGCCGTTGTTGGTGAGGATGATGTCCACCAGGTTCTTGCCGATGTCGTGCACGTCGCCGCGCACGGTGGCGATCACCATGGTGCCCTTGCCGGAGGAGTCCGACTTCTCCATGTGCGGCTCGAGCAGGGCGACGGCATTCTTCATCACCTCGGCGGACTGCAGCACGAACGGCAACTGCATCTCGCCGGCGCCGAAGCGCTCGCCCACCACCTTCATGCCTTCGAGCAGGTGGTCGTTGATGATGCCCAGCGGGGTCATGCCTTCACTGCGGGCCAGGTCCAGGTCTGCTTCGAGGCCCTTGCCTTCGCCGTCGATGATGCGCCGTTCCAGGCGGGCGCCCGTGGGGAGGGCGGCGAGTTCGGCGGCGCGCTGGTCCTTGAGCGCTGCGGTGTCGACGCCGGCGAACATGTCCAGCATGCGGGCCAGGGGATCGTAGGTGGTGTTGCCGTCGGCGTCGTATTCGCGGCGGTCCCAGACCAGATCCAGGGCCACCTTGCGCTGCTCCTCCGGGAGCGAGGCGAGCGGGACGATCTTGGCGGCGTCAATGATGCCGCTCGTCAGACCGGCCTGGACGGCTTCGTGCAGGAACACGGAGTTCAGGACGATGCGCGCAGCCGGGTTGAGGCCGAAGGAGACGTTGGAGACGCCGAGGGTGGTGTTGATGCCCGGGTACTTCGCGGTGATCTGGCGGATGGCCTCGATGGTTTCGATGCCGTCCCGGCGGGTTTCCTCCTGGCCGGTGGCGACGGGGAAGGTGAGGCAGTCCACGATGATGTCCTCGACGCGCATGCCCCACTCGCCCACCAGGGAGTCGACCAGGCGGGAGGCGATGGCCACCTTGCCCTCGGTGGTCCGGGCCTGGCCCTGTTCGTCGATGGTCAGGGCGATCACGGCGGTGCCGTGTTCCTTGACCAGCGGCATAATGCGGGCGAAGCGGCTGTTGGGGCCGTCGCCGTCCTCGTAGTTGACCGAGTTGACCACCGGGCGGCCGCCGATGAGTTCCAGGCCGGCCTGCAGCACGGGAGGTTCGGTGGAGTCGATGACCAGCGGGAGGGTGGAGGCGGACGCGAACCGGGAGACGATCTCCTTGACGTCGGCCACGCCGTCGCGCCCCACGTAGTCCACGCAGACGTCCAAGAGGTGGGCGCCGACGCGGATCTGTTCGCGGGCGATGTCTACGCAGTCGTCCCAGCGTTCTTCGAGCATGGCCTGGCGGAAGGCCTTGGAGCCGTTGGCGTTGGTGCGCTCACCGATGGCCAGGTAGGCGGACTCCTGGTCGAAGTTCACGTGCTGGTAGAGGGAGGCGACGCCGGCTTCGCGTTCTTCGGGGATCCTCGCCGGCGCTGTTTTATCTTCGGTGGCCACGGCTTTGTTGCGGAAGGGAGCCAGACGTTCGACGACGGCGGCCATGTGTTCCGGCGTCGTACCGCAGCAGCCGCCCACCAGGCCCACGCCGAATTCGCGGACGAACTGTTCGTGCGCGGTGGCGAGTTCGGCGGGTGACAGCGGGTAGTGCGCGCCGTTGGCGCCAAGGACGGGCAGGCCGGCATTGGGCATGCAGGCGATGGCGACGGAGGACTGCTTGGAGAGGTGGCGGAGGTGCTCGCTCATCTCGTCCGGGCCGGTAGCGCAGTTCAGGCCGATGGCGTCGACGCCGAGCGGTTCCAGGGCGGTGAGCGCGGCGCCGATTTCGGAGCCCATGAGCATGGTTCCTGTGGTTTCGACCGTCACCTCGACGAAAATGGGCAGGCGGATGCCTTTGGAGACGATGGCCTGCTTGCAACCGTTGACCGCGGCCTTGGTCTGCAGGAGGTCCTGGCTGGTTTCGATGAGGAACGCGTCCGCGCCGCCGTCGATGAGGCCTTCTGCCTGGAGAGCGAAGGTCTGCTTGAGCCAGTCGTAGCTGGTGTGGCCCAGGCTGGGGAGCTTGGTGCCGGGGCCCATGGAGCCGAGGACCCAGCGCATGCGGCCGTCTGTTTCCTCTGCAGCCTCGGCACGTTCGCGGGCGATTCTGGCGCCTTTGCGGGCGAGCTCCCCAATTCGGTCGTCGATGCCATAGTCGGAGAGGTTGGACCAGTTGGCGCCGAACGTGTTGGTTTCGACGGCATCGATGCCGGTGGCGAAGTAGGCGTCGTGGATGTCTGCGATGACGTCCGGGCGGGTGTCGTTGAGGATCTCGTTGCAGCCCTCAAGGTTCTGGAAGTCCGTGTCCAGCTGGAGGTCGCGGCCCTGCAGCATGGTGCCCATGGCGCCGTCGGCGATGACCACGCTGTGGTTAACGGCGTCCAGGAGTGCCTGGGCGCGGGCGGGGCGGGGGACGGACTCGATGTCCAGTGCGAAACGAGGCATTTAAACAGGTTACGGGCGGCCGCGCCTGCACTGCGCTGTGTGTCTGGATGCTACGGGGGCGGGTGGTCCTAAGCTGGCCAGGTTCGGAGCCGGCCGGACACCTGCCGAAACCGATAATTTAGCTTACGTCAGTTCAGCCCAGCTCGGTTGGGAAGGCCGACTGCGTCGGTAGGGGTTTATGCGCAGCTCTCTTGCCATGTCCCCTGGCAGTTGAACTTCACACATTGAGGCTTTCGCGTCAGGCTTTGGTTGCTCGAGGGCCTGATACGGCAGTATCGTCCGCCTTGTGGCATAGGAGATACGGCCCGCTGACGGGCTAGGGCGTGTCTCCTAAATCCGGAACCTCTTACCCGGGATGCTTGATGTGTGTCTCGTACTTCTGTTTTGACTGACGGGCAGTGGGCCCGGATTCAGTCGTTGCTGCCGTCTTCTGTTGGCCGCCGGGGTCGTCCTTTCCGGGATGATCGCCGTGTAGTCGAGGGCATCATCTACCGGTATCGGTGCGGGATCGCCTGGCGGGATGTGCCGGCGGAGTTTGGTCCCTGGCAGACCATCTGGAAGCGTCACCGCCGCTATAGCGGTGACGGGACCTGGGACAGGATCCTGGCGGCCCTGCTGACGACCGCGGATGCCCGCGGTGAGGTGGATTGGTCGGTTTCAGTGGACTCGACGGTGAATCGTGCCCACCAGCACGGCACCAACCTTCCGCGCACCACAGGGGGCCTGCTCGAATTACATGAATCTGTTTGCTGAGCCCACCGATCACGCGATTGGGCGTTCCCGCGGCGGATTAAGCACCAAGATCCACGCCTTGGTCGATGGTAAAGGCAGACCCCTGGTGCTGCTCGTTGCCCCCGGCCAGGGCGGGGATGCGCCCATGTTCACTCATTTGATGAACCAGTTGAAGATCAACCGGACGGGTCCGGGCAGGCCGCGCACCCGCCCGGACCGTGTTCGCGGTGACAAGGCATACTCGTCCAGAGCGATCAGGACCCACCTTCGCGACCGCGGCATCGCCGCTGTTATCCCGCAACCATCCGACCAGATCGGCCACCGGAAACGACGCGGATCCACCGGCGGCCGACCCCCGGCCTTCGACAAGGAGGACTACAAAGGCCGCAACGTCGTCGAACGCAACTTCAACATCTTCAAGCAGTGGCGGGCCCTGGCGACCCGCTACGACAAACTGGCCCTCACCTACCGCGGCGGAGCAGTCCTCCGCGCGATCAGCATCTGGCTGACAGCTTTAGGAGACACGCCCTAGCGAACCTAGCACGCTAACGTTAGCCGTCGGGACTAGAAACCGGAACAGGTTGGGACTTAGATCAACGGTGTCCTCCGTCTGATGGGTGCACCAGAGAAACAGCATCCAAGACACGAGTCCTTGAAAGTCAAAGCCTCCGCCTTTCGCTGCAACAATAGGGGCTGGAGGTTGCCATGCTATTTGGCTGGCAATGGAGAAGCGAAGGACCCGGTTTGGAAGAGTTACAAGAGGCAATCGCCAAAGGCCGCTGCATTTTCATAGTAGGGACCGGCTTGTCTATTTCTGCTGCCGACCGGGCTACCTGTGCAAGTTGGAACGGGTTTATAGCTGAAAGTCTGAGCTACATGCGAGCTCGACAGATGGCACCGGACGCGTGGTACAGCATGATTAACTCAACCTTCGAGTATGCCGATAACAACAACGACACGGATGCCTTGATATCAGTTGCCGGACTCATACAACATAAAATTGCAGAAGCTGGCGGAATGGCACCAAACAACTGGCTGTCAGAGACTATCGGTAAACTACCGCTAGTCGATGACAGCTGGCCCCGTGCTCTGACGAGTGTTGGAAGTCCTATTCTGACGACCAACTACGATTCCTTGATAGAGCGAGCTACCGGTCGGGAAACTGTCACGTGGGAAAATAGTGCGGAAATCCAAAAGATGCTCGCCAATAATTCGACTAAGATCGGCCACCTTCACGGATACTGGGAAGAACCAGATTCCATAGTTTTCAGTCATGCTGACTACACTCGTCTGCTCAGCAGCAGTAGTGCCCAAGAGCTTCAAAGGGCTGCTTCTGCCTTGAAATCTATCGTTTATGTCGGCGTAGGCTCCGGATTAACTGATCCAAACTTCAGCCGATTGATCGAATGGCATCGATCGACCTTCAAAAATTCCGATCTCCAGCATTTCCGGCTTTGCAGAACTTCTGAGCTCGAGGCTCTCCAAGCAGAGCACCGTTCGGATCACATCCGGCCCGTCGTTTACGGGGAGCAGTACTCAGATTTTCCGGCGTTCTTGGGCTCGTTGTCCCCTCGCCCGGAAAATCATGTAGTTCTGTCAGAAACGGGACTTTTGCTTAGCCCCGTGCAGCTGGCGGTTGATGCCTTAGCTGACCGGGTCAGAATGCAATCCATAGTTTGCGAAAACACTCCTGATCGAGATGCCAGGAGAGTGGACGAACTATTGATCCCGCCCGTTCTTTTCCCGGTTGCAAGCGACCGTATACAAGCGGCAGAACAGATGAGCGACCAGAAGAAGGTCACCCGTTCTGATCCTCATGAGATCAGTCGATATAACGGGGTGACAGTGATTGTAGGAGACGAAAACTCAGGCCTAACTACCGCCCTCCAATGGATCCTGTCGGAGGCAGCAGCGGCCTCTGGAAAGCCGCCAATCCTCGTTGACTTCAACAGGTTCACCAAAGGCGGCAAGCCCTTGCTAGTTCAACTTAGGGCCGAAGGAAGATCCCTTGGCATTCTTCCGGCCAACAGAAATGACGTACCAGATTCGGTCATTGCCATCGACAACGTAACTCCTTACGCTGGACGCCTTTGTGACCAGATGATCGCGGATCTGCTTAGTCTGAACCTTCGCCAAGTGTTCATAGGCTGCCGGACAGAAAATGAAGCCGAACTAGTGGAGAGGCTACTCGCAGCTAACCTCACGCCGGAGGTACGGTACGTCGGTCCCTTCAACACGCAGGATGTAGTCAAGCTTGTCCGCTTGGCTACGCCAGTTCGGCCAGAGTCCGTCGCTACCCGAGTGATGTCTGTGCTGAATCAGCAAAACCTTCCGAGAACACCATTCATCGTCTCTCTTCTAGCTTCGATACTTCTTGCGGGAACCTCCATAGCGGCGAACAGTTCTCCCACCACCCTCTTGGACCAGTACCTGAGCCAGCTCTTGGGCCGCGGCAACGTGGATGAAGATGCGCGCTGGTCGATTGACTCGGGTCTTCGCGAAGCAGTATTGGCAGATTTGGCAATGTTGTTCGTTGAGCAAAGGGCCGGTTCGCTTCCCGGATCGGTAGTGACGTCCAGGGTGGAGACTTATTTTGAAAAACGCGATATTTCCGAGTCTGCCTTAGAAATTCTTGAATACTTCCGTGCTCAACGCGTCCTCAGATCCGACCGGAATCTTGTTCGATTCAGCCATCACAGCTATCTATATCTCTTTGCCGCCAAGGCAGCTGCTGAAGATGCCGAATTCCGTCAGACAATTCTCACGGATCCAACGCTTTTTGCACCGATTATTCGGCACTATGCCTCGCTGAAGAGGCAAGACACCGACCTGCTGGTACGAATGGAAGCCTACCTGGAGGCATCCCACATCCTCGCCGAAGAAAGAAGTCCGCTTCGCAAAGTGGAACTTGTCGAAGCACCCGAGGATTTTGATGATGAGTATGAGCTCGCTGAGTACGGAGACGACGACCCGGACGACGACACGGTCTCGGAGGACGACGATGTGCAGCTTCCCGAAGACCACCTTGTGCCCTACCAGGAAGCAGAAGCCTTCCCGCTGACAGTACCCGAAAATCTTCCCGCAGCGTACAGGTACTCAATTGTTGTAGACGTTGTTTCTACAGTTCTACGCGACTGTGACCAGGTCCCAGACCCGGCTCTTAAGTCCCGGCTTCTTCGGAAGGTTCTAACCGGTTGGGGCCGCTTCTTTGCGATGTTCTCTGATGACCCCGATCTCACCGAGGCCCTACGGAAGGTAGCCGAAACAACTGCTCACGCTTTGGAGATCCAGGAGGATCGGCGGCAGGAGTTCATCGATCGTGCAGCGGAGATGTTCCCGGCCATCTTCACCATGTCGGGGATTTCGGCCTCTCTCTCTTCGAGGAAGCTATTAAAGGCGCTGGATAAAGCTATTGATGATAAAGCCTTTGCAACTGATGGAGAAGGCGCTATTTCTGCAGCTTTCATGGTTCTTGACATCCATGAAGAAGGTTGGGCGAGCAAGCTTAGCGGCATCACCGAAGAGCACGTTACGCTTGAGGTCATTGCCGGGTTCTTTCACGACTTTTGTTCGTATCAATTCTTTGAGGCGTCAATGCCCGCTGCCGATGAGAATGCTTTGGCTCGCTATATTGCGGAATTGTCAGTGGCCAGTTATAGATTCAGGGACGAATCTCATCGGAAGGTCAGTGTGGCCAGGATTGAGCAAGTGCTCAAATCTAAAAAATCTCAACAGCGGGCCATGCGAGCATCCAAGGCAAGACCGATGCTGGAATAGTTTAGTTATTGATTGTCCAACTGGTGTGCCCTTACAAATACACGACGTGCAGAGCCTCTAACAGTCCGTAGTCGGGGCGCTCTGGGCAGGAGGACGATCGTCACTGTGGTCGTGGCTTTCTACAGTAGGCGCACGTCCACTTACAGTCTCTTGAGCACCGCTCCCCGGCCATTTGGAAACGCCGATAATGAAGATTCTGTAAAGCTGGCCCAGTTTTCTCCTGGTGCCATCGTGCAGCCCAAGGGAGGAGAAGGTCACTCCAACATGGCCCGACGCACGTCTTGGTAGACCGTTTCCCGGCTGATGCCTTAATCACGGACGAGGGCAACTTTAGAGACACCGCTGCCGGCGCCATGGACCAGTTCGGCCGCACGTTCCGGCGTGAGGATTCTCTTGCACACAGAAACGTGAAACGGGGATGCAATTGGAGGATTCATCTGCACGTGCCCGCTTGCAGCCACACCTCGAACTTCAAGTAACCCTTTAGTGTCAAACCGTAAGTTGTGGAAGGCTGGACGGATGGCTAAGCGGATCCCTAAGTGGATGGGGCGGGTAAGGGTCCCTGGCATTTCTAACCAAGCGGCAACTGATGACCTTTCGGGCCTGCAGCTACTTGCACTCTTGGCAACTTCGAGGAAGTGGGTGCACCGTCGCGTCACTGCCCTCCGCCTCGACGCTGAAGGTACGACTCGACAGAGTACGTCCGTAGACATAACGGTTCCAGAAGACATGGCCATACCCGCCAGCTCCAAGAATAGAGTCGTAGTGCCGCTCGGGATGCTGGTAAAGGGCGCTAAGCAACGCTTGGATGCAAAGCACGACGGCAAAGGCGTCGCCGTACTTGGTCGGGTGGACAATTCTAGGTTGGCTATCAAAATGTTGCATGACGCTGCGCGCAACTTGCCGCGCCTCTCCTCCGCGAATGAACCCGACGACGGCACGGTTTTCGCTGCTGTAGTGGAGTCTGATGCTGCTGATTCCTCAACCAAAGTGGACGCATATGAAGACTGGAAAGCATCGTCGCTAGACAGCCGAAATTTCACCGAGAGCCACAAACGAAGACTCTTACTGCTGGACATGCTTGTGGCTCGATTGGCTAAGAATTACCTCTTCTTGGTCGAACTTGATGCCGACTTGGTTGGTACTCGGACGACGTTGAAGTACTCCCTCGATGAAGACCTTCCGGAGTTGGAAGATCGGGGACCGCAACAGATTCGTTTCAAGCTCTCGATCCCTGACTATGGGTTCGCAGCAAGCCAGCACGTTGAGTTCGAGGTCCCGAAGGGTTTGTGTATTCAGTCGATCGACTTCGTGGCCTTTGATCGGAAGCTACTGGCCATCCAATCGTCTGGGCATTCTGTCACTAGTCCGACTCGAACGGCCCACGAGGTCTTGGCGCCTAAGTCCGTATTTCACACTGCGGATGCTTGGGTGGCAGCCGCTCCAGCGAGGCAAGGGGTCTTCTCCTTTTCTAAGTGGGCTGCCGTCATAACTACCTTCATCGTTCTGGCTACAATTCCAGTTCGAATATGGAACAACGAAGTACTCCGCCCCGAGGCCCTGATTCCCTCGCCTGCAGCCTCGATCATCCTTGTCACTCCGGCGCTCTTGTTATCATGGATGAGCAAGGAACCGGAGCACGAACTCGTCGCTCGTCTTCTTGCGCCACTGCGCGGCATACTTCTGGCCAGCGGAGGCATCTTGCTGACTATGGCGGTCCTGGCTGCTGTACCCGTCTCTCCCTGGATATGGTGGGGTTCGTGGTTCATCATCTATGGCGCCACCGCATGGATGGCAATCCATGCTTCAATAGTGTTTTCTAGCTACAAGAAAGTCGTAGGTCCAGACTATTCTTCCAGCATCGAAGGGAGGCTCAAATGAGCTTGATTCACGAGCATCGAAGAACCGGTTCAACGAGGCCCAGCGTTGTTATAGGACAAACACGGCTTTCAGACCTCAGCTCTGACTCGGACATCGAAATCAGTTCGGGAGGGGAATCAGTTTTTGGGTCGAAGAAACTGTCCCACACCGATGACGCCGTTTTCGAGTCTGCCATCGCTGACCTACTAGACGAGGTCCGTCAGGTCCGGTGGGCATCACGGAGACGACGTTAGCTCACTTTTTGAAATTTTGAAGGCTCACCTAGGCGGTGAGCCTTCAAAATTTAATGGGTGCGCCGCGAAAACACGAGCAGTCCCTTAGCAGGCACTCCCTCGTAAGCCCTAGCACGCCGATAATTGACCTTATGTCAAGCTGAATAGTGATTATTGCATCCGATGCACGATCACCCCTCCTCCGCCCATTGCCAAGCGGCATCCCGCGACTTGAACCAGAAAAGTGCCTGTGACTTGCGGAAACACCGTGCAGTCGGCCGGTCGGGCCCCTGGTAAGTCCACCAAGCGGCCTTCGTAAGCTGGAGTGCATCAAGTTGGAAATGGCCCTCGGATCCGCAGATTTGCGCCGGTTCTGCATTAATTGCATGATTCTTGCATCCAATGCAATGTATCGGGAGGTTTTCGTGGCGGTCGATTCAGCGGGACGGGTGCTCGACTTCGGCGCTGTGCGTTACCTTCACCCCGAGGACCACGTGTTCACCCAGATGCTTACCGGCTGGCGCAACCAGCAGTTGAGCCGGAACCTGTCGTTTGGCACCATCGAGGGCCGGGAACGGCTGGTGACGCGGTTCCAGGAGTTCACGAATGAGTATCCATGGCAGTGGACGCCGGCCCACGTGGACGAGTTCTTCGGGGATCTGCGCAGCGTGAAGCACGTCGCGCAGTCCACCATCCGGAGCTACCAGGCAGCGCTGAGGGCGTTCTGCGCCTACGCAGCGTCGCCTGAGTATGGCTGGGACCGGGTCTGCGAACAGTACTTCGGTACGCACCCTGCTCAGGTCTGTTTGAATATCCGCGCTTTTGGGGTCCATCCGTCGTGTGTTCGGGGGCCAACGGCCAGAGCGCGCAGTAGCGGTCCTGGGTGCCGGTAGTGGCGTGTTTGGGGGCCACCCCGATTTAGGCTCCTTCCGTCGTGTGTATAGGGCGCACGGCAGAAGGAGTAATCATCAATGGTACGGAAGATCAGAGCGAAGCTCGTGTTGCAGCTGCGCGCCGAGGGCCTGTCAGGCCGGGCGATCGCTGCGTCGCAGGGCATGTCCCGTAAGAGCATCACGGCGGTGCTGGAGGCTGCTGACGCGGCCGGTGTGGCGTGGGACGATATCGCCGACAGTTCAGAGGGCGAGGTCTATGCCCGGCTGTTTCCTGGGCGGGGTGAGCATCAGAGTGTGTTCGCGCAGCCGGACTGGGATCAGGTGCATAGGGAGATGGCCCGGGTCGGGGTGACGCTAAAGCTGCTGCATGGCGAGTACGCGGATTCACGCGCGGCTGCCGGTGAGCCGGTGATGGGTTATGACCGGTTCTGCAGGACCTATCAGCGGCATGTGCTGGTCACTGGGGTGGCGTCCCGGGTCGGGCACAAGGCGGCGCAGACGGTGGAGGTGGACTGGTCGGGCCCGACGATGCAGCTGACAGATCCGGTGACGGGCAAGTCGAGGACGGTGTATTTGTTTGTGGCTTGCCTGCCGTTTAGCCGGTACGCGTTCGTTGAACCCGCCCTGGACATGAAACAGGACACCTGGTTGCGGGCCCATGTGGCGATGTTCGAGGCCTTTAGCGGTTCGGTGCCGCGGATCGTGCCGGACAATCTGAAGACCGGCGTGATCAAGCATCCCCGCGAAGGCGAAGTCGTGCTCAACGACGCTTACCGGGAGATGGCGGCGCACTATTCAGCGGCGGTGCTGCCGGGGCGCATCCGGGCACCGAAGGACAAGGCGAGCGTGGAGAACACGGTCGCCCACGTGGCTACCTGGGTCATCGCCGGGCTGCGCCAGCAGCAATTCACCTCGTTGCTGGAGCTTCGCGCCGCCATCACCGACCGGGTAGCGGCCTATAACGCGGAGCCGTTCCAGAAACGGCCAGGGTCCAGGACCAGCGTGTTCGCAGCTGAAGAGCAGCCGCTGCTCACGGGGTTGCCGGCGGCCGCCTACGAGATCAGCAGGTGGGCCTACGGGCGCCGGGTGGGCCGGAACGGGCACGTGGTCTGGGAAAGGAACTACTACTCCGTGCCGTTCGCCCATGTTGGCACGTCGGTGGACCTGAGGATCACCGATCGGGTGCTTCAGGCCTACCGGGGCAGCGAACGGCTGACCAGCCATCTGTTGCTGCCCGAGGGCGCGACCAACGAGTATCGCACCAATGACGCGGACCTTCCCGCCGGCGAGAAATACCGGCAGTGGGACCCGGCCCGGGCGCGGGAATGGGCCGGACGGATCGGCCCGGCAGCGGTGACCGTGGTCAACCGGATCTTCGAGTCCGTCCCGGTCGACGAGCAGGGCTTGGACGCGGCATTGGCCGTGTTGCGGCTCTGCCGGCGTTATTCGGCCGAACGGGTGGAGGCGGCCTGCCGGCTTGCGTTGGCAGGCAGGGTGCGGTCCCCGCGGTATGCCCATCTTCAGCCGATCCTTGCCACGGAGCAGGACAAAGCCGCCGGGCTCAGGCCTCCACGGGATGAAGGAGTCGAACACGGCGGTTACGTGCGCGGCGCCGAGTACTACGCAGGTGGCGCCAAATGAGCGGGATCGATACTGAAACCAAGCGCAAGCTCCGTGAGATGGGTGCCGTCCCGATGCTCGAAGCGCTCGAGGCCCAGGACGAGGCACTCGTACTCGGCATGGCCTTCGAGGAACGGCTCCGCCTGGTCGTGGACGAGGCCCACTCCGGGTTCAATCACGCCAAGGTCGAGGGGCTGATCCGACGGGCCGGGCTACGCTACCCGGGCGCGGACCTGCGCCGGCTCGACCTCGTGGACGAACGCGGCCTCGACCGGAGCCTGATCGCCCAGCTCGGCACGTGCTCGTTCATTGAACGGCAGCAGAACGTCGTGTTTCAGGGATTCACCGGGTCCGGGAAGTCCTACCTCGGGTGCGCTCTGGCCAAGCAGGCCTGTCTGCACCGGATCCGGGCCCACTACGTTCGAATGCCCGACCTCGAGGAAGCCTGGGCGCTGGCGAAGGACAAGCCCTTGGGTGCCACGAAGTTCCTGAAGAAGTACGCGGCCTTCACTTTGCTGGTGATCGACGAGTGGCTCCTCGACCACCCCGACGAGGGCATGCGCAGCATGCTGCTGGAACTGCTCGAGCGCAGGTACGACACAGCTTCGACCGTGTTCTGCACGCAATACGCCAAGAAGGACTGGCACCAGCGGCTCGGCTCCGGGGTCCACGCCGATGCGATCATGGACCGCATCGTGCACAACACCATCTGGGTCGATACTGGCAACCACAACATGCGTGAACACGCCACCATGACGCAATAAGAAAACGTCGGTGGGAGCCGGTGGCCCCCATCCCCGCGGCCGCTGGCCCCCACCGGCAATATCACTGGCCCCCAAAGGCAAGATCGACTGGCCTCCAAGCCTTCAAATACTCAGTCTGTTTCGACTGGAACACCGCGGTCCATGCCCAGGCGACCGAATCGGCTCCTAAGCGGCGGCCCTTCACCCGGCAGGAACTGCAGGCGTTCTTTGACCGGGCCGATGACGAGGTGGACCGCATCGCTGGCCTGGGCCGCAAGGGCTGGCTGCCGGCCTACCGCGACGCGGTCCTCTTCAAGGTGGCCTACTGCTGGGGGCTGCGCCGTAACGAGGTCAGGCACCTGCAGACAGTGGATTTCTCCAGAAACCCGCACGCCCGGGAGTTCGGCAAGTACGGGGCGTTGCAGGTCCGATATGGGAAGGCAATGCGGGGTTCTCCCCCGAAACGCCGCAGTGTCCTGACAGTTTTCGACTGGTCGGCGGAGATCATCGATGACTGGCTGGAACGAGGACACCTACACATGACTGATGGTCTGGACCTGTTCCCCTCTGAACGCGGCACCCTTGTCTCCGAAACCGCCCTGAACCGCCGCTTCAACCGGTACTGCGAAGACCTCGGCCTCTCCCCCGGATTGGACATCCACTCGCTGCGCCGCTCCTACGTCACCCACCTGATCGAATCAGGAATGGACCCCTTGTTCGTTCAGCACCAGGCCGGGCACGAACACGCGTCAACAACAGCCCTCTACACCTCCGTCTCCAGCGACTACCGCGTCAAGACACTGCGCCGTGCCCTGGACTCCACCGTCCGGGACGCCCTTGCCGGAATGGAAGACTGAAGCTCATGAAACGAGAGATCGACTACCGGTGGCGGCTTGCAGAACTCATGGCAGCCCGGGGAATGCACAACAGCACCGACCTGAGCCCCCTGCTGAAAGAACGCGGCATCGAACTCTCCGCCTCCCAGGTCTATCGGCTCGTCACCCAGCGTCCGGAACGGGTTTCACTCATGATGGTCGCCGCCCTTTGTGACATCTTCGCCTGCGGACCACAAGATCTGGTCACCGTCACGGCCGCAGACGCCAATGTCCGCAAGGTCGCCTCGGATGCCAACGTCGTCGATCTGAACAAGACCGTCAGGCCCAAACGGGCCCGCGTGATCCGCGATGACGGCTGACATAACCTTGCGCCCCACAGTCCGCGGCCGCCCTCGCGCGACCGGCGCGTTCATCTGCGCCAGATGCTTCAGGGCAGCCGGTAAGCACCGCGCCAGCTGGCCTGAAGGCAGGATCTGCGGGACCTGCTTCGCAGTCGCCATGCGCACGCACGGACCTTGTCCCGGCTGTAGAACAGAGCGCATGCTTCCCGGGCGGTCTGCTGCCCACGGCGATCAACCGGTCTGTGTCGATTGCGCACATATCACCCAGGACTACCACTGCTCACGCTGCGGCACGGAAACCGAGCACTACCGCCAGGACACGTGCGCCCGCTGCTCGCTTCGGGACGACCTCAGCGTCCTGTTGCGCGTCGACGATGTCCGGGGATCGGAAGCGACGGCGACGAAACTGCTCGCCGCCCTCTGCGGAGCCCAGCGCCCCGAAAGCATCCTCACCTGGCTCCGCAAAACCGGCGTCCGCGACCTGCTCCAACGACTTGCCACCGGCGAGATCCAGCTCAGCCACGAGGCACTGGATCAGGAACCAAACAGCCTGCGGGTGGAACACATGCGCAGCCTGCTCATCCATCACAAGCTACTCCCGAGCAGGGACCACTACCTCGCTCTCTTTCAACGATGGCTCACCATCAAGCTCGAGGACGTTGACGACACCGACATCCGACGGCCCGTCGAGTCATTCGCCCGGTGGCACCACCTGCGACGCATCCGGAGCCTCTCCACAGACGGGAAACCCACCCGCGGCCCCGTCCATAGCGCGAAGCAGGAACTCACCGAAACCATCAAGTTCCTGACTTGGCTCAAGCTCACCCACGGGCGGACCGTCGCCTCCTGCCTCCAGGGCGACGTCGACTCATGGCTGGCCGACGGCCCCACCACCAGGCACCTCATCCGGACCTTCTTCGTCTGGGCGGTCAAGAACCGGACCTGCACCAACATCACCATCGGATTCCGACAAGCCAAGACAGTTCCCCTACTCACCCAGGGCCAACGACTCGCCATGCTCAAAGCCTGCCTCACCGACGAAGTGGACACCCTGTCCTATCGGGTCGCCGCCACACTCCTGCTGCTCTACGCCCAGCCAGTCGTGAAGATCGCCGCGATGAAAAGCACGGATGTGATCCTCACGCCGAATGGCCTGCGTCTGTCACTAGGGGAAGGAGATCCAGCGCCTGTGCCTGAGCCTTTCGCCTCACTGCTCACAGAACACGTTGCCTCACGCCCGAACATGCGCACTGGAAGCAGCTCGGGCAGCGAATGGCTGTTCCCCGGCTACCGGCCCGGGCAACACATCCACCCCAACACGCTCATGCTGCGTCTGAGGGAGGTCGGCATCGACCTCCGAGGCGCGCGCAACGCATCCCTCCGCGCCCTCGTCACCGAGGTGCCCGCCCCGCTCGTGGCCGAAATGCTCGGCTACAGCTACCAAGTCACCCAGAAACACGCCGCAGCGGCCGCCGAACCCTGGTCCCGCTATCCAAGAATCAACCCCACGCGGATAATGACCAACACCATAGGAATGGATCGATAGCCGCTCCTACACTTCCTCTGGAGCGGAGCCGGCCTCAGGACAATGGCCCGACAAACGGAGGCAAAGGTGGCAACAAAGGAAGAACTGCAGCGGAGACTTCAACGCATCCTCCGCTGGTTCCTTCCAGTAACGATCATCATGGTGATCTCCACCGTCCTAAGTCTCGTTGGTGTCGATTCGGAGCCATGGTTCTGGACTCGGACCATTCTCTTCGGCATCGCCGCCGTCGTATTCTGCGTCCAAGTCACCAGATTCTCGCTATGGCAGCGGGACGAGTACTGGCGGGAAAAAGGACGGGATCCTAAGCACCCGGACCGCTTCCCCTCGCGTGGCACTGCTGAATAGTTCCAAATCGAATAATGCTGGTTACCAGTACGCGTTCCGAGGGGGCGGAAAAGGCCTTAAATATGCTTGTTTGCTGGCTAACGCTTAGAGCAGGCTGCGTCAGCCTTCGCGCTCCACGCAGTAGGCATGGCCGTTGCTCTCCCGCGCCCGCTGGGACCGGTGCCGGACGAGGAAACAGGAATAGCAGGTGAACTCGTCCGCGGCCTGGGGAATCACCTGCACGATGAGCTCGTCAGAGATGATTTCGCCGCCAGGTATCAGCCCGTCGTCTAGGGCGTCGGCTTCGTCCAGTTCGGTGACGACGCTGCGGGCATCAGGGGCGTTTACGGTCTGCAAGTCCTCCAGGGAACGCTCCTGGGTTTCCTTGACGTCGGAACGGACTTCGTCGTAGTCGGCTGCCACGTTGGTGCTTCTTCCTTCAATCGTCGCTCTGATGCTCATTCCGGATGAGCACTGTAACGTGCACGGTTGCGCGGTTGTTCCTCAGGAGGCAGCGATATCGATGCGTCGAGTAAAACCCGCGCGCCGGCTGGTTACTCGAGGTCGGGTTGCCGCCAATTTCGTGGTCGTCCTCGGGAGTCCTGCCTTTGACCAATCTCTTGCCCGCCCCCAGTGCTCGCACATAGGCTCATGGGGTGAGTGGCGGGGACGGCAATCCGAAGAGCGGATCCGGCCCGCGACCCGAGAAGGAAAACAAGCATGGCAACAGGTACGGTCAAGTGGTTCAACGCCGAAAAGGGCTTCGGTTTCATTGCCCCCGACGACGGAAGCGCTGACGTGTTCGCACACTTTTCGGCAATCGCCTCCAGCGGTTACCGCTCCCTCGACGAGAACCAGAAGGTTCAGTTCGACGTCACCCAGGGCCCTAAGGGTCCCCAGGCGGAGAACATCCAGCCGCTCTAAGCGGTTGTAAAGAAGCTGGTCGGCACATGCTGGCCGGCTTTTTTCGTTCACACCACGCCGAGCCCGCCTCGTCATTCAAATGGCGTTCTCTTCGGCCCGGTAAGCCGGCACCCGCGAAACGTGGTTGTCCCCATTGGACTTCGCCTAAATGGCAAGAGCTGATAGCCGACTATGCAAAGGTGTGCCCGGCGTATCTCATCGGATGAATCCTGCGGGCCGTCTCCTGGTAAGTTCCGGGCCGCGCGGGTAGAGAGCTGTTGTGCACACCATTCAAGGGTTTTGCCCCATTCCGCTCGATGCCCGGACTATGGCATCAGCCGGGAACCTGTCTACCAATACCTTCGTCATGCAGGGCAGATTGACTAGGAAGTGACTTCCTTCCTGGTCAACGCCAGGCAGAACTCGTCGTTGAACTTGATTATAAGAGCTATAAGCATTCTGAGAGCGATGAGGTAAGTCCGGAAGTGTTCGGATTCGCTTGCGGAGGTTGGTTGCGATCCGTGCAGGTACATGTTTCGGAGCTCGGGCCCGTTGCTGAACTCGGTCTTGTTCAGGAAATAGTTGAAGTAGCTGGCTTCCCCTTCGGTCAACAGTGAGGACCTGCGGAGCACCCATCCGCGGGTTTCAAAGGCATCGACCGTCTCACGCCCATGGGGCGAGAGACGGTAGTACGCCGCAACCTGCTTAGTAAAGAGCCTGTGCAAGAGCATCAACTGTTGTGTGTCCGCAATCTCGATGCGCGCCCCGGTGTCTTCAACCACGCCCAGCTTGATCAGCTGATCCACAATGGACCGTTGGTGCTCCCGGAAGTCTGAGTACGAGACTTCATTTTGAATTAGAAGTTGAGCGGTGCTCTCGCCCTTGAGCGTGTCATTGATGTACTTCAATCTCGACTGGTCGTCGAAGAGTGTGTGGAGAACACCACGGATCTCCTCGTGGTCAGTTGCATAGACATACTTTCCGTCCAACAGGCTGGGTATTTGCTTGTAGAGCACGGGATCGGACGTAATTGAGAGGAGCTCCCTGTCTAGCTCCCCGTCCTGGACGTAATGCCTGAACTGGTTCACGAGTCCCTCCATCTCGGCGAACAGGTGACGTGCCCTCTCCAGATAGGAAGACGCCGCTGCGGACGGTGCGAAGGAGAAGTTGAGCGCGTCAAATTCCTCTACCAAGTAGGTATCAAAGAACCAGGCAATTACGGTCTCCAGACTGATGTCCCGTGAGGACAGATAATCCTGGTAGAGGCGCGTTTGCAGCAGAGAGCCAAGGTCTTTGGCATTGAACGCGGCACCAGTCTGATAATCCTTGCGCCCCGTAGTCGTCATAAACCTGTCGAAGATGCCCAGTTCAGCGGGGTACGACGGAAGCGTCAGTAGGGCTTGATCATCAGCAAATTCGAACAAGTGCTGGAAGTTATTCAGGATGCTTGCATTGTCCAAGGTCTCGTCAAACCAACTCCTGCTGTAGGCGAAGGTCGTCACCATATCATCGAGTTCCGCTTTCACAGGCTCGTGCTGGGAGTCGACGAGCTGCACTTCGACCCCGGTTTTGATCTTCACCGCAGATTCTTGCTTGAAAAGTTCCTGGACCAACCGTTCGCTTCGGCGTTTAGCCTTGAGTTTGAGTTTCGCGTCCACTCCTGCTTGGGCGTCGGTGGGGGCAGTCGCAACTAATCGAACATAGTTGAGATTTGCATCGGCACTATCTAGGTATTTATCCAGCAATTCTCGGGTGTCCGAGGGAGTGAAGCTATCCGGAAGGTTTATTTTGGTAGACGCATCTTTTTGAAGGTACTTCCGAACGAGATGCTCCGCGTTACTCACGTCAGCCATCAGCGCATCACGGATATGACTGTCATAGGCCGAGACGAGTCTCCTATTACCAAGCTTTTCGGCGAGGCTTATCCCGGCATGGGCAAGTGCCCGGAGCATGACTCGGGCATCGCAGCGCTCGAAGGCCTTGGTCTGGGCGAGAAGGTCCAGAAGATCAGACTGGTAATAGTACGGAACCCCGTGAGGTGAGCAACCAGGTTAGTGTTATCCATTGCGCCAATAAATTTGTAGGCCACGGCCCGCATTCTAGGGGCGAGTGCCTCCGCGGCCGCTCGTTCAACCGGGCTGTACGCGACGGGAAGAATCCCGGACTCGATGTACAACTGCACATTATACAGTTCAATGGCATCAGCTATGGTCCGCGGAGCTCCTGTGGCATCGAACTGAGAAATTATCTGTCCGATGCGCTCAAACTGCCAATACGACGCAAAGTCAGTTGGGCCATAGAACTTTACCTGCTTTGGTTCTTCGCTGCCTTCCGTCATGCTTCAATCAGTTCCCATCTGCCCAGAATTGCAGGACCGATGAGGTCCATTGAGAAGAGGATATCGGGCGCACTCCCCCGCCTCTTCCAATCGGCCGATCGAGGAATGAAGCGGCGGAGGGTTGACGGCATCTCCACTATCGCCCTCTGTGGTCGGGTGCTCTAATGCACTCGGCCGAGGAAGCCGTCGCGGACGCGTAAAACCAGTCTTGCTTAACCATTTCTACTGTTCACCGTGCTGAATAGTAGAAGAAGCGGTGTGCGAGCTATCGCCACCATCAGCCTGGCTCCTGCCTCAGCGGAGTGCTGATTGGCGCCGCCCTCTTCCATTGAGCATCGGATTGCGCGCTGCCCAGAAGGAACCGGCCCGCCTGTTTGCAGAGTGTGGAGTTGGAGCACATCAAACCTGACGAACCGGGGCAGCATGCCTTGACTTTCTTCTGAGAGGGGCCTAGAACTCAACCTGACAGGATGAGCTTGGAGGCACCGGTGACTGGACAGCGGATCGGGTACGTACGTGTGAGCACGCTTGACCAGAACGAGAAGCGCCAGCTCGAAGGCCAGGTTCTGGACCGGGTCTTCACGGATAAGGCCTCGGGCAGGGACACCGCGAGGCCAGAGCTTACAGAGTTGCTGCGGTTCGCGCGAGATGGGGACACCGTGGTTGTGCACAGCATGGACCGGCTGGCCCGGAACCTCGATGATTTACGTGCTCTTGTCCAGAGACTGACCCGCAAAGGCGTGCGGGTGGAGTTCGTCAAAGAGAGTCTGGTCTTCACCGGGGAGGACTCCCCCATGGCCAACCTCATGCTCTCCGTTATGGGCGCCTTCGCCGAATTCGAACGCTCCCTCATCAGGGAACGCCAAAGAGAAGGCATTGCCCTGGCCAAACAGCGCGGGGCCTACAAGGGGCGGAAAAAGACCCTTACGCCGGAAAGAGCGTCTGAACTCGTCCAGCGGGCCGGCAGCGGTGTACCGAAGGCCCTACTTGCCCGTGACTACGGGATCAGCAGGGAAACGGTTTACCAATACCTGCGCCAGGCCAAGGTGGAGTGAGGCACGTTCCCCTGCCTTGCGCCGTCGAGTGCAGGACCTGGGTTCGGGCGAGTTTGGTTGCCTGGTAGGTGTGGCCGGCCGTGCGGAGTCGCTGTATGAGTACGTTGCCGGTGCAGTGGCCGGTGTAAGCGACCCTGTCGCGGTCGGCAGCCGGTCACCGTCGAGGGCGAGAGCGAGTGCGATTTCGCCCGCCCAAGACGGCGGTGGCGGCATAGCCGGGATCACCGGGGCCAGCAGCAATCGCCTGGTAACGGTGCCCGTCCTCGGTGCGGGCGGTCACCTGGGAGTGAAACCAGCCCGCGCGCTGCGTGCCGGCGCTCGGGCCCGCACCTGGTGCCGGAAGAGAGCGGTCGAGCACACGCCGGGTCGGCGCGAACGCCATCACCTCGCCGTACTGAAGGGCGCGGCCGTAGGCCCAGCCCTGCAATGCGTTGCTGCGGCGCACTATCCGGGTGTTGAACGGAGCCATGATGAAAGGCGCGGTCCAGGTGCCGTCATCGGAACGGCGCACAGGACCGGCGTCAAGAGGCTGTTGTGTCGTCGGCTCCCGTATGCGGTCAGGGTTCAGAGCGTAAAGGTCCGCGGCTAATGACCGCAGGGCGGTGCTCGATCGCATCGCGTCGAGCTGCCCACGCATCGATTCGAGCGTGCCTCCGCTGATGCCAGCCTTGGCCGTAGCAACGAGTTGGACCTCGACCAATCCGCCGGCGCCATCGGCTTCTGCCGCCTGATGAAGGAGCAGTACGGCGAGGTCGGACGGCACGGAGTCGTAGCCGCAGGAGTGCACGATCCTGGCCCCGGCTCGTCCTGGCGAGAGCGTCGCAGCGATCGATCGCCTCCCGGACGAACGACACCTCACCCGCGAGGTCGGCGTAGTGAGTACCGGCCCGCGCGCAGGCATCGACGACAGGTAGTCCGTGTTTCGGATATGGCCGACGGTTGTGAAGAGCACGCGTGTGCCCGCGGCCAAGGCGGCGATCGAGTCCGCGTCCTCCGAGTCGGCTTCGATGAGGGCCCATCCGTGCGCCCCGACCGGCAACTGCGACCGAACCGCCCCCAGCCTGGACCTGGACCGGCCCGCGAGTCCGACTCGCATACCAGCCGGTGCATGCTCTGCCTCGGGTTGGTCAAGCGTTCTTTGTTCCCCTTACGCGCCCTCAGGACAGGGTTAGTGGCTCTCTCGATGTTTTCCGGAAGGTGCGAAGGCGCGCCGAGTATTTAGGAGTAGCAGGCCAGCCTCCATAGACTTGTCCTGCCATGAGGAGTACACCAGTAGCTGACGAAATGGTGTGGGCGGCCATTACCCGTCCGCCGGTCCCGCTTGTGTACCTGGACCTGAACCACTACATCCAACTGGCGAAAGCAAGCCGGGCTGCGGCCGGGCGCACAAACGAGACTGGCAAAGCCATCAAGGTGCTGCCCGGCTACCAGGCACTCCTCGAATCGGCGCGACGCGCAAAGGTTGAGCGTCGTGCGGTCTTCCCGCTGTCCTCTGTGCACTTTCTGGAGGTCGCTCACGCAGTCCCGAGCCCACGCCAGCGTGGACACGTCGCGGACATCATGGAGGAGCTGTCTGACTTCGCCTACATCCTCGGCCGTTCAGCCTTGGTGCAGTTGGAGATCTCGGCTGGATTGGACAAGCTCTATGACACGCCTGCCACCTATGAGGCCGCACCACTGCTAAAGAACAGCGCGCTCTGGGCCTTCGGTCATAACAGCGGATTCAGATTCATCAATGAATACACCGGAGAAGACCTTGAAGCTCAGCTTCGCAAGGAGTTGGGCGACGGAACGTTCGAGAACCAGCTGGCAGAGATGGACTACATACGTGAGCGAAAACTCCTGGAAGGTCCGCAGGATGCTGAGATCGCTGACCTTCGTAAAATTGGATATGCTCCCGAGACATACAAGGTCGCTTCACAGAGCCGGCTGGACTACGAGCTCCAAACGTCGGCCATCCTCGACGAAGACCCCTCCTGGCGGCGCGGTCGTTTGCGGGATCTCGTCTTTGGACGCGAGATCGCTCATGAGTGGATGGAAGTTTTCGTCCTCCATCTGCAAAACCGCGAGAAAGATGGGTTCAGGCACGACATCCCCGATGACTTAGTGGCCTTCTGGTCAGCCTTGCCGCAGGTTCAGGTCGCGGTCAGCATGAAGACCCGTTATCACCGGAATCCGGCACATCGGTGGAAAATCAATCACATCGCAGACATTGATGCCCTCGCGATAGCGTACGCCTATTGCGACGCACTTCTCACCGATGCCGAGGCCCGGGCCGCGCTCACCGGCTCTCGTGAGTTGCGCTCTTTCGGCGCCAACGTCCCTCGCAACGCGCAGGAGATGGCGGATTGGCTCGACGGCCTACCCGCTGCCCCGAGCCCGGACACCACCGTCAGCCATCTGCGCCATCGCCCTGCCTGAAAATTAGGTTGGTGTGGTCCGCCAGTCTCACAGCGATACACGTTGGGCCCCATTTAGCCCCCATTCAGCCCATCAGCCAACCGGAAAGCCGGTAGGTCCTGAGTCGCGGCAGCATTGAATTGATGCTCGAGACGCTTTGCAGCGGAGCGAACCACTCCACGCAAGTTGCTGCGTCACGTCAGGCTGGAGTGACAGCCCTCCCCCAAAGCGACACCTCGCTCGCCCATATGGCGCCCATGTAGCTTTACGGAATCTCCATTATCGGCGGTTAACTCGGACAAGTCGAAACAGATGAGAGATCGACACGGCTCGCTAATTCCGGGGCCGTCAGGGGGCAGGCGGGAACTCGGTGTGACGACAGCCCGGACTCCAAGTTTCCTTAAGACTCCAACTCATATGCACGGTCTCCGGCAAACTCCGGCAGTTAGTCGTTCGATGATCCGTGCGGCAACCACTGCAGGGGCGACCAAGCAGCGCCGTGTTACCCACCGAGCCCTCCCATGCCGTTCCAGATACACCGCCACGGGTGGCGAGTAGTGATAATACCAGCACACGAAACGTCGTCCCGGAATGCTTGCTAGGAGAACTTGATCCCTGAAACGGCGGAGCACCTCGATTTGAGGGGCGAGCGGGGTTCCATAGCAGGCGCTGGCTATGAAGCAACCATCGCCGACTCTGTCTTCGCCGTATCTGTTGACCAACTCCTGAAAAGAAGGCGGGATTACGGCAAAATGCACCACTTGGCTGAACTCAGTGGCGTTGTTGAAGAACAAGGTCGCGTTGTCCGCCTTCAACGGTTCGGCTCGCTCGGTAACCGGGGAAGTGCCGACCGTAATCGCGTTGGCATCCATGCTCCGGAAATTTAGATCGAGAATCGAGTCCGGCCTCCCGGGCCCAAAGATCAGGCGCCTGGTCAGGGACAAATCGAAGTGCACCGCAAGGGTGACATTCACGTACGGCTGCTTCTTCTGGTCCTCGATCTCCTTGATCACACGTCCGAGCCTGCGGAAACTTTCCTCGATTTTTCCAACCAGGAAGGTGTCGTAGTACGACTGGATTTGTTGCGTCAGGACTTTGCGGTACTTTTCCTCCGCTTCACGCTGCAGTTGTGCCAAATACGGAACCACGATGAGTTCCCAAATGACTGTAACCAGCAGTGCTACGAAACTCAGGGCAGCCCCGGCCGCCGCTCCGGCAGCCCCGACAGCGAAGCGACGGACACGTCCTGGTCCCCGAACAGCGGCGCCCTCCACAGCTCCCAAGCCTCTGGCTCCCTCAATACTCTTAGGGATCGCCGCTTCCACGGGAAGTTTGGGTGCGCCCGCCACCGGGAGCTTGGGTGCGCCTTCCGCCACCGGGAGCTTGGGTGCGCCTTCCGCCACCGGGAGCTTGGGTGCGCCTTCCGCCACCGGCGACGGGGACTCAGGGCCGGTACCCGGGCCCTTCTTCGGGGGCTCACTTCCACCAGGTTTCGGGGGTATCCGCGGGACGGGCTTGACGCCACGGTAGAGAGAGGCGGAATCAGGATCAACAATCCTAAGTTCGGAACCCAGCGGGAGGGCGGTGTTGACCTTTGAAACCTGCCGGGAGAGCTCCTTTCCGGTCCGGGTGCTGACCATCGGCTTCTCGGGCCCCTCCGGTTGGGAGTACGTGCTCCGGTCGCAGATCTGGCACGGCTCCTTTTCCACTAAAAGTGTCGCCTTCCGGATATCAAGCTCCTCCATCTTGGCGGTTGCCTTGCCCTCGACGTGCGAGGAGAACCCCTGACCACCCCCGCTCGTCAACTCGAACTGTCGGCCGTCCTCAGTGATAAGGACACCCACGATCGCGGTTGACCGTTGATTGGCCGGGACCAGCCGCACTCGGATCTCGTTGAGGAGTCGACGCTCTGCCTCGGTGAGGCCGCTGCTGCGGGGCGGAGGCGCTAGAGGATCCGGGTGCCGGGCCAACCGCAATCCACTGCGGCCGCGGACGGTCGTCCCCCCGCTGGACGCTGTACGATGGGAGACGTTCTGGGCCTCGCGCTCGAGTCCGTCGTCCGTTGAGGGCCCACCGCTCGCTACGCGATTCGTCGTCTGTTGCACGACGTGGGTCAGTTCGTGCGTGAGGAGTTGCACCCCGGCTGCCGTCTCCGGCGCATATCGCCCCGGTGCGAAAACGATGTGCTCGCCGACTGTGTAAGCGAGCGCGTGTTGCGCGCGGGAGTCATCTGCCGCCGCTGCGTCGGTGTGCACACGTACCGCCGAGAAGTCGTGACCGAACCTTGCCTCCATCGCAGCGCGCGTCGACGGGTCCAGCGGCACGCCACCGAGCGTCGCGGCTTTGGTGGCACCCTCTGCTGGCATACCGGCCACCTGCTGCACATCATGAACCACTGGAGGTACAGAATCCGCCAACTGCCGGGTAACCGCAGCGCGCTGCGATGACCGCGTTCCCGCGGTGCGTTTTTGTCTGTCATGTGCTGCCGCATAGACTTCGTACACTTCGCTCCAATCCACGGCCAGAAGGAACTGGCGTTGATACAACTTGTAAGGGCCGTTTTGCCCCGACAGGGGTTTGACCCGCCGCCGCCGCCGCCGGTGAACAATAGGTCGGTTTTGGAATTAGCGGATTTCTCTTCACGTGTTTCCGCGACTCCGGTTGATCGTCATTGGAACTGCTTAAGTCTGGTAGGTGACGTCAATGGTCCACCCTAGGGGCAGATAATCCTCCAGAGCGGCCTCTAAATTCATCCGGCGCTGGGACTCGAAAAGGGAATGGAATACACCCATTTCGGAGCCATCGTCGGCACCCTGGCGGAGCTCGTCTGCGCAGTCGTCCGCCAGTCGGCAGTAATTCGGTCGGCCGTAGCGCAGTTCGGGGTCCATGAAGACAGGTTTAACTCTGTCCGCCTCCGTGTCCTTGTCCGGGGGTGCCGCAGCGTCGATCACTAGGTCCGGTTGGCAGGCGTGCCGTCGCGGGGTGCGTGAGTCGGGTGGGACGTAGCAGTAGCGGATGCATCCTATCTGGCGGCGCGCTACCTTAATTTCGCCGAGAAAGGTGCTGTTCTGAGCCAGCTCCACCGCGTGGGTCCAGGTGCTGCCGATGACGGTGCTGGCATCCACTGTCAATAGTGCGTGCGCGCGGCGCTCATTCGGTGCTGTAATGGCTCGGAGTTGGGTGTCGGTGGCGTCCACTGTGCTGCAGCGCAGCAGCAGGCTCAGGGGCTCGGCGTCCACCTCGTCGCGCTGAACAATGATGGTGCCCGTGATGGTGTGGTCAAGTTCCACGCAGGTTCCGGCGGAAGCGGGATGCTCCTGCGCTGAGGCGAGCTTCGTATCCTCCTCGAGTACCGGAAGATCTGTCAGAATGAGGCTGGGTTCTTCCCCGTTCCGGGGCCAGCAGGCCGAGTCCAGCTCCCATCCGGGTACCAGGGTGCAGTGCCGCAGCAGGATTTCAGACGGGTGGCCGGTAATTCGCACGGGATGAGAGGCGACCATGATGCCGTTCATTTCCACCCGGCTGTTCTCTCCGCAGGCGATGATCATGTCATCAATGTCTGCCCGGCGCCCCGGCAGGACGATGGTGGGCCGGCATCCGTCGGCGGCCCGCAATGAAAACGTATGGTGTGCTGGGACGTCCACGGTGACTGGCTCGACATACAGCCCGCTGTCGGCCAGCACCACTACCATGCAAATCGGGGGCCGCGGGGAATCCTGCAGGCTCCGCACCGCTTCCATGATTACCGGCTGGCGTCCCTTCGCAACTACATGGACGATGGCGAAGGCACGCCGGATGGCGTCAGGATAGTGGGCTTCCAGGATGAGGCGGTTTAGCCGGATGCGGCCTGAGCCTAGCGGTGCGGCGTTGATCAGGCGCAGCGTTTCTTCGTCTAGCCGGTCCGCCTCCACAGGCCCCTCGCTGAGGTTTTCCGCCTGCAGGATCCGGTTGAGTTCTGCGTCCAGAGTAGCGTCCTGCTTCAGCTGCTGGGCCGGCTGCTCGTCCTTGGGAAGTTCGGCCAGTGCGCCGGGGGTCAGCAATGACCGCAGGTAGACGGTGAAGGCTCCGTCACCGGTGGCCAGGATGCCCGAGAGCACACGGCCGGCCTCGTTCAGGTGGCCGGGACCGAACAGGAAAGCTGAGACCGGTGGTGGTGCCTGCGGCCTTCGGTACTCGCCGCCGCCAAGGGCTGTGGCAAAACCGTAATGGTAGGAAGCAGTTATGCGACCGATCTGCCGGCGCTCAGGGAACATCACCCGGCCGCGCACCGGATCCACGGCGATGTCCTCCCCGAACACTTCGGGCCGCCAGCCGCTCAGGTCTTGTGCCTTTATCCGCTCGGCAGGAATCGGCACGCCATTTTCAAACAGGCACAGGCTCTGGTCCGGTCCGTAGAGGGCTTCGGCACGGTCCCGCAGGAAGGCAGTATCAATCGGCCGGGGAATCAGCGGCTCTATGTCCGGCGGATCCCCGCTTTCTTGGGAATCTGTGCGTTCGTACAAGGGCGCATCATTGCCCAACACGCTCAGGGTGAAGCAATTGGTCCGTTGGGGCAGCAGAAACGGGCGGACCCGGGTCAGCGGCCAGGACGGCAGGCGCCAGAGGTCAACCTTTAACTCGTGCGCACCACCACCTCCAGGGCCGATTTCGTCGGAGATGGCAGCGGGCCAACCCGCCACACTTGCAGCCACATCGTCGAGGACAGAGCGGGTTCCCTTGCGCCGGCGCAGCCTGAGGGTGTCGGCGACCGCACGGCGCGGGATGAGCAGCCTCAGGTCCTCCGCCCCGGACGCCCCGTCCTCCCCGGGTACCGGCAGTCGCCGGTACCCGACCAGGTCACCGAGGTACGGCACGACCCAGTCCTGGCAGGTTTCGATGAAGAGGTTGGCATACATGCTCCGGATGTCTGCCTCCAGCAGATCGGCCTGTTCCCCCAGAACACGGAGCAGGTCCCGGAGGGCATGGCCCTGTTCAGCGTCGCGGACCCGGATGATGCCGGGCAGCAATCGGTACAAGCGGTCGGGGTCGGGGGTCATCATGAGGTCACCTCGAAGGGAGTTAGCAGCATCGTTCCGGGCGCCGCGGGCGAGAGGTAGGCGATGTCACCGGGACCGACGACAGGCGCGGACGCCGAGTCTCCGGTCAGAAGGTCCTTGGCCCTTTGGGCGACATCTTGCGGTATTGAGGGCGAATCCGGGGTGCCGGTGCTGATGGCGCCGAACGCCTGCAGGTTCACCCAGGCCACGCCTCGGACTGTCTGGATGACCGCCATCGCTTCGCCCGGGCGGGCGACCTGGCCGATCTCCCGTGCTTCGAAGCCAAAGGCGCCAAACAGGGCCGCCTGGATCCGAGGCAGTACAGCTTCCCAGACATGGCCCTCCTGCAGCCGGACCTGCGCCCGCATTCCCAGCAGCAGTGCTTTGCGGATCCGCAGTCTGAGAGTCACGGCTGGATTTCCGGGTGTCTTCAGCACGTCACCGGGCCCGGGCCGGAAACCCCCGAATTTTCGGAGCGACTCCCGGAGGTTGCCGATCAGGGCCGACTCTTCCGAGAGCGGAACATCGTTCTCCCCAGCCAGGATCAGCGAGTAAGCCAACGGTGCCGGGTTTTTTGTTCCGGGGTTTTCAGAAGAGACCAGGGAAGCTTTTCCGATGCCTGCGAAAGCCCGCGCGAAATCAGCGAGATCGGACGCCGAGACGAGTCGGTCCAGCGCCGCGAGCCCCACTGGCGTCCGCCGCCTGATGCTCTCGACGCCGTCGTGGTCCGCCCCGCCAGAGGCCGCAAGGGGGTTCAGGACGCCGGTCACCCCTTGGGGGCGTGTGGCCAGCACGCTGATCTGCCCGGCCTTGACGTTCCCTGCGGACCCCAGGCCACTGCGGTACAAGGCCTTGACATTATTGGTGCCGGTGGGCAGCCTAGCGCCCAATCCGATCACGACGGCGGTGCCGCCACCGTCGTCGGTCTTCAGGACATAGCGGCGCTCCCCTGCCGCCGCAGCGGCGGGGTTCGGCTCTTCCTGCCACCTGATGTCATTGACGATGACTTGCAGCGTGGACTGTACACCGTCCGGGGTCGGGGCGGCAACGTACGTTAGAGGTCCCTGTTTGAGGCTGAACTGCTGGAGGGCCCGGCCGGCGTCCCCGCTGCCGAGCAGTTCGACGCGGCTCTCCCCGTGGGTTGCAGGCGCCACATTGCCGCAGAGCCGTACGGTGTCCCGCCGGTAGCTAAATTTCAGGCCGGGTTCGGCAAAGGACAGATAAGTGTGGATAGTGTCTTTGGACGCCTGTCCGTCCACGTCGTTCCGGGCCAGGTGTTTTACGGCCGTGATCATCAGCAGCTCTGCTGTCCGTACGCCGCTGACCGTCGGTTTCTTCCCGGAACCGCCAAGGTCCGAGCGCTCACCTGTCACAAGCACCCGACGTCCGGGGTGGAGCCCCTCGTAGTAGCCGTCCAACTCGAGGTAGTCGTCCAACTCGAGACGGTCTTTCGCCACCGGCTCTTGAATCGGCACCTCGACAGGCTCCAGCAGCTCGCTGTGCGCATAAATCACCGTTCCGCGTACAGCTATGTCTTCTTCCTCCCTGAGCCATGGCGCATCCAGGGTGAGCACCGTGACACGGGATGGCAGGATGAAGTTTGTCCGCGACATGGTGCGGACGTTCTTGACTGCGTAGACATCGACCCGCTCCTCGCCTCTGCCTTTCGCATCCGGTGCGCCCGGCCGCACGATCATCACCCGGCTCTCGGGAAGGATCTGGTCATAGACGGCGTCCAAGGCCAGCTCATCGCGCCCGAGGACCACCACTTCATCCCCCCGGAGCAGGGCCTCCGGGGCGGCGGCGCCACCGGCTGTCTCGGTCCCGGTCATAGTGCCATCCGCCTCGGTGGCGCCCGGCCCGGTGCCAGCGGGCTCCGTCAGGCTGATTACCCCGTCCTTATGCATCGGGCCTGTCCCGTCAGCGTTCCACTCCCGGTAACCGGTCACGACTCCAGGCTCGCCTTTGTAGACCGGAATCAGCGCGGCATTGTTGCCGTGCAGGGCAGCCTTGATCCGCATGGCATAAATGCGCACCCCTGCCTCGGCAGCACCCAAAGTGGTGCCGCCCAATGCTGCCCCCAGATGCTCCTTCAGCTGCGGATAGGACGCCTCCAACAAACCGTAGGCGGCGTAGGAGTTCTGTGTGAAAATATCCTCCGGACGGAGCTGCAGCCGCTCCCGGGTGCCCGTATACAGTGAGGGCCGCTGGATCAGGCTCTCGAGCAGCGCCTTGCTAATGGGCGCGGGACCCGTGGCCTCCGGTCGCGGCGACTCGGAGTCCAGTTCCACCCGGGTCCGGTCCTGTCCCGGCAGGGCCTCCACGGCCGCCGCCACGGCCCGCAGGGGACGTTCGTCCGGTTGGAACACACCCTCGAGCAGCAGGGTATCCCCCTTGCGCAGCCCTGTGCTGATGCCCTTAAAGTACAGCACCCGGCTGGACGGCAGGATCCGCTGAGGTTTGGTGAGCCGGGGCAGCATCTCGTTCCAGCGCGGTCGACCGGAAAGTTCCTCACTGGTTTCGAAGGGCTGCATGGTCTCGCCGGGTCCGGGCTGGCTGTAGGCGCGCGTGCCTCGTGGGACGTGCAGGACGGCCTGCTTGTCCATATCGTCCAGGGTGAAGGCCAGGTAGGCGTCGGCCGCGACGCCGGGTCTGGGGGCGTACCCGACGAGCCGCGCCAACTCCACGGCAGAGCGCCGGTCGGTGCAGGTGCGCAGATAGTGCTCGTTGACCAGGCGTTCATTGTAGAAGTTCAAAATGTGGCTCAGGCAGGACCAGCCCTCCAACAGCGCCATGGCCGGATCCAGCTGCTCCTGCAGCATCCGGGCCGTCAGCCTCCGTAGGGCCGGCAGATCCGAGCTGGAGAGCCGCCCGGTCATCCTCGCTAGCGTGGGCCCATAGCCGGCCTGGCCGAAACTCAGGGCCGCCCGACCGGGTGGGTTGGTTCCGCCCCGGCATCCTGCCCCGCAGGACCGGTCTCCGTCGCACCCGCCGGTATGGCACGCGCCGCAACCAGTGTTCATCGGGCCACCTCCAGTTTAATGCTCAGCCAACCGCGGTCCGGGACGTCGGGGTTCTGATCAAGCCGTGCTATTTCATTGGGATTCAGTTCCAGAAACCCGTCCGGCGGAAGACCCGTGCCCCCGATCCGTGCCAGTGACCTCACTGACGCCCAGGCAACACCCGGCACGGAGTGGGCAGCAGCGGTAATGGCGCTGACTGCGATGCCCTGCCCGAAGGTCAGCTCGTCCGGATGGAAGAAGCCGCGGCCGCCGTCGGGCCGGACACCATTGCTGAAGCGGTCTAGCAAGGCTCCCAGAACCGCGCCTTGGCGATGATGCGGGTGATATCCCACGGTCAGTTCCAACGTCAGCGGAACATAGCTGGCCGTGCCTACCTGGACCTCGTGGCCAATCCGCCGGTAGCGTTCCAAGTGGTTCTTCACCCCCGCCCGGAATTCGGCATCGTCGTCGACGGTGCCGAGGGGATCGACAGTGACCTTGATCACTACCGGTCCTTTCTTGGGTACCTGCATGAGCGCCGCCGCCCGCTGCACTGTTCCGGCGTAGTCCCGCATCACAATGGCCGCATAGTCCTCGGCAGTGATCGCCCGTTCCAGCCGGGTCCGGAAAGCGTGCGGGGCCCTCAGCCGCACCTGATCCACCGGTTCGGGATCGGTGCCGCCTTGGGCCGCCAACGGATTACGGACTCCGACAATGCTGCCCCCTTGGATCTTGCCGCGGCGCATGACGTGCCGGATCGCATCACTTCCCACGTTTCCGGCGGATCCGCCGCCGGTCCGGTACCAGGCAAGGAACCGGGTGTCGGGGGCCGGCCGCGCGCCCAGCACATTGTCGCCGAAGCGCAAATGGGCCACGCCGTAATCGTCCACTTCGACCACAAAATGGCGGTCATCGGTGTCACTGGCCAACAGGTCCGAGCGCGGCAGCCAGCGCTCATAGGGCAGGGGTGTACCGGTTGTGCCGGGCTCGGGCAGCCGTTCGAAGATCTCCAGCCTCGGGTGCGCGAATTCCACCGGGCTGAACAGTGCCACCTCCGGCCGGGCCGCGGCCGGGTCCTGCCGGAGCAGCCTGCTGGCCGGGACTCCCGCTTCGGGGGGCTGGCTGAAGACCAGCGGAGCGCCGGCCAGCACCGGCTCGTACTCCACAGGTCCTTCGGACCGGTCGCCCGGGCGTCCTTCCCCCACGCAGCACAGCTGCACGTTTGGCGCGGGAACAACATCGTGCGGTGGCGCGAACGGCACTGCAATGATGACGGTCCCCCGCTCGCCGCGCAGCCGGGCCGGGTCCGGTTCCAGGACCGTTTGCCCGTGGTCCACCAACAGCACGTTGCCGCGTGCGACGGCGAGATCTGTCAGCAGCGCACACTCCGGCGCCGGTCCGGTGGCTGAGAGCACCAGGGGGAACGGCAGCGCGTCGGCTTCGTCCCAGGACACTTCCACCACGGGGGTGTTCCGGAGTTGGTCCAGTCCGGGCTGGACGGCGGTGAGCCGGACGGCATGGCGATGCGCCGGATCCGCATCGGCGCTGCTTCCGGTCCCCGGATGAACGAGCTCCTCGAGGATCAGGATATCCCCCACCCGCAGTTGCTCCAGTCGGCGAGTACCGGCTTTTTCGTCTCGCCAGCGGTCCCGCAGGGTTGCCGCGACGGCGCCGCGGGGCAGGCAGCAATTTGTGGAGCCCCAGGTGTAGAAGACGAGGGTGTTGTGTGCTTCATAGAAGTGCAGTTGGTCCGTAGCGGCCAGTCCGTTTCCCAACATCTGCTCAAGGGCAAGGCGGTTCCGGCCGCGCAGTCTGCTGCCTTTGAGCGCATTGGGTGATCCGTAGCGGGCGATGGCATCGCTGACGGCGCCGGGATCCACCGAGACCATGCCCGGGTCATCCAGCAGGGTATCCAGCAGGCCGGCCAGTTCGGTGAGCAGCGCCGGAAGCTCCTCGGGGTTCTTTTCGGCCTCGAGCAGGGCCTTCAGCCGGTGTTCGGTCAGGCGTGACCGGACATGGCCCGGCACCGGGCCGACGCTGCCTGCGAGGTGCCGGACAAGCACCTCCGGGTCTGTTATGTCGTGTTCGCTGATATCGGAGCGGGCCGGCAACGGCAGGATTTCGAACACCCGGTAGCTGGCCTGTGGCAGCAGCCGCAACGTACCCGGGAGCACCTCGGTTTCCCCGGCGGGGATGCCCTCCGGGTGCGTCATGAAGGCCAGGTCATGGAGCTTCACCCGCGGATTGTCGCGGACCTGGAGACAGACCCAGGTCCGCGCGTTGCAGCCTTCATGCATCGGGTAGTCCACCAGCCGGACATGGCGCCGCAGGGAGGTCCGTAACCGAGCGGTGTCAAGATACGCTTCGGTCCCGACGGCGTCCTGGGCATAACTGAGCTGGTCCGCCACGTAGGCAAGGATCTCCACGAGCGTCAGATAGAGATCCGGGCTGTGCCGCTCCAGCCATCCCGGCAGGGTGGCGGAGAGCCGGTCCAGTAACAACTGCCGGAAGCTGGCATAGTCCTTGGCAAGATAATTCAGGTCGGGAACAGTGGTCTGCGGGGCGGGGCGGCCGGGGCTCCGGAGGCAGTCGATCTCCAGCGGCGTCTCCGGCAGGAACGAAAAGGTGGCGCTGCGGTAGCGCGGATCCACATCCTCGAGCGGAAACTCCGGGCTCGGTACCAGCCGCAGCACGTACGGGGAGCGGCTGCCGGTCTGGTCAAGGGGGATGACGGCGACGTCGTCCCGGTCCCGGTTTTCCCCCCGCCGGAAGACAGGATCGCCGGGTTGGACCGGCTCGGCATCGGGGCTCGCGTCAATCAAAATGTTCGCCGCGGAGAAGAGACGGACGTCCTTCTCGGGCGGCAACGAACGCAGCAGGAACACGTGCAGCTCCGGCTTTCCGTCATCGCCGGTCTCCACCTCGGCGTAGTCGATACCGTTCATGCTCGGGTTGGCGCGGACCTCGGCGCGGCGCCCGTCGTCGTGGTACTGAAGCTCCCTCATGCCGCTCCCTCCCGGGGGAAGACGGCCGCGCCGGGGTTGCCGGAACCCAGCACCACGTATTGGACCTCGACCTGCAGCGCCGCATCCTCGCTGCGGACCTGCAGACTTTCGAGCGAGAGAATATCGCCGAGTTCGCGCAGCACTGCCGCCTCCAGGGTGAACTGCAGCGCCGCGGCCAGCTCGGGGCTGTTGGGGGCGAAAACCAGTTGGCGCAGGCCGCAACCGAAGCCCGGCCGGTTCACCCGCTCGCCAGGGTCGGTGAAAATCAGGAGTTCCAGCAGGTCCCTGACGTGCTCCTCATAGTCGGTCTCGGCAGTGCGTCCCCGGGAGTCGTAGTGCCACGGAAAATCGATGTTCATTGTCCTCACATGCCTGTCACGCGGGCTTGGAGGGAAGCAATTACTGGAGGGCCTTGGGGGATCTGCTCGGCGCTGGAACAGATGCCCTGCCCGGTGCCGGGCATCTGGACCACTGCGGGCTGGCCGTGGACAAAAACCCGGGCCGCCGGAGCCCAGCGGATGGTGGCGCAGGGCTGTGGTTTGGGGCCGGGAACGGTGAAGGGGCAGCCCGCGACGGAGTGCAGGTCCGCTGCGGTGATCACCAACGTCGTGCCGACAAAGACGCGCGTATTGCTGGTCTGCACCGTAGCTGGGGCCATATGGGCGCATTGGACGCCGGCCCCGACATGCAGCAGAAACCTGGTCATGACTGCCTCCTTACTTCACCAGAGCCTTACTTCACCACGAGCGCGCCGGCATTGACGGTGACAATCCCACCGATCAGGGTGATCTGTCCGCCTTTGCCGTCGCTGATATAGATGCCCGAATCGTTGACCACAATGGAAGCCCCGGTGGCACTGCGCAGCACCACTCCGCCCGTCGCCGGCGTCGGCGGCGCGTCGCTGAGCTGGATTGCATTCTGCAGCGGGGTCTGCATGGTCATGGCCGGAATCGGAGGTGTCACCATCTGGACCAGCGGGGGGACTTCGGCTCGGGTGCTGTAGTAACAGCCCGTCCAGATCGGAAAGTCCGGATCACCCTGTTCGAACTCGATCCAGACGCCGGCGCCGATTGGCGGTACAGCGACGGCGCCCATCTGGGTTCCGGCCACCGGGAAGCTGGGCATGGCCCAGGTGGAGGCGAGCGTAAAGACGCCGATCACCTGGGCCTGTAGCCGTCCGATTCCCATCGGGTCCACGTTTTGCAGGACAATCCCGCGGTACTTACCCAGATACTGTTTCCTGTTCCGGCGGGTTTTGGCGCCGGATACCGTAAGAATGCTCATACCGGGATCCTTTGTATCGTGGAGATGAGGCCGTTGCGGACCAGCTTGAAATTCTGTTTGAACTCGCCCCGGCGCAGCGTGCTGGTGACATGTTCGACGTAGTAGAGACCATCGAAGGCGGTCCCCACCCCGCGTAACCCGGCCAGCCGGCGCGGTTTGAGCACGCCACCGTACCGGAGAGCATCCAGGGTTCCCTCGGCGATCACCGAACGGTTGCTGGCCGCTTGGTACGCCCATGCCTGCATTAGCGCCCGCGGAAAACCCTTGCCGGCACTGTCGTCGATAATTTCGAAGTTCTTCGGTACCGGCGGGAGCAGGCCCAGCGGCGGGTCCAGCGGATTGATCAACCCCAGCGGAATGGGAATCGGCGGTGTCCTGGTGAACGGGTTTTCGATGGACACGATCGGCATGGCTGCGGAGTCGTGCTCAAAGCTGCAGTTGACGGATTCCACATTCGTTTCCGCGTCCATGTCCACACTGAGTGCTTTTTGCACTGGCCCGATCCGCAGGACCGGGCCCCAGTAGGCCAGGCTGGTGCCCACCGTGGGTCCTGGCTCCATATAGAAGGTGTAGCCGGACATGGCCGCTAGGTCGCGCAGATAGACCAGATCGGTGCCCCAGTGCTGTTCGATTCGTTCCAGCGGATTGTTAATGTCCATGGTGGGTGTGGGAACGATCAGCGGGATGACTCCCAACACCATGTACTTGGCCAGGATGAGTGCAACGCGGGCCTCGAGCGGCATGGCCGGATAGAGGAAGAGCCCGCTTAGATCTACGCTGTCCATGGCATGGCTGATGTCCCGGCCCCTGACCACAAGTTGGGTAGGACCGGAGCCGGTATCCGGGGCGATCTGGGTCTGGGTGACCAGTCCGTCCATCAGGACCTCGGTGGTTCCGGAGACCGTGACGGCAAGGACCACACGGATCAGCGGCGGCACTGCTCCCCCGCTCAGGAGGAAGACGGTCTGCAGCATGGAGGAGTCATGGCCCACGCTGAACTTCAGTTCGAACCCGTCCTCTCCGGCGCTGCCCGCGTGCACTGTCACCTCGGTTAGCGCTTCGACCAGCGCCCGCGGGGCCGGCAGCGCGATGGCCGGTCCGACGTAGAGCGAAAGCGTCACGGCATTGCTCACGGCCGGTTTCCGTCCTGGCCGGCCAGGTTCTCCGGCAGCGTCAGGCGCAGCCGCCGGCCCGGTTCGCGCACCAGTTCCGCCGGGAACACTGCCCGGTTTCCGTCGCAGATCCGCCAGAACAGCTCGGCATCGCCCAGCGCGGCGGCGGCGATGGTGTCCGGGCGCTGCCCTGCTTCGACGGTATGCACCCCGGTTTGCTCCAGCCGTTCCGGCCGCGGCACAAACCGCCGAGTGAGATAGATGACCGGCCGGTCGCCTTCGGGGTTCTGCACCGCCGTCGCAAGTCCCGCGTAACGGCTCGAAGGCGGGAACAGCGCGGCGTCGAACGAAGGCGGCCGCAGCAGCGCCTCGAGCCGGGCCTGCTGGTCATTGACGGTCATGTCGGTATCTCCTTCAGTCCCAGCAGGCCTGGGGAAACGCCGGCGCTCATCGCTGCGAGCCGTTCCTTGCCGAGCTGATAGCGCAGGTACAGGGATCCGCCGCGGTGATCGAAACCAAGGTCACTGACGCTGAGCACCCGCATGCCCAGGCTCACCTTGGCCCGGATCGGATTCAGCGCGGTGTCAAAGAATTCCTCGGTGATGCTGAAATCCGTGACCCGCACCGGCGCCACCCGGCTGGTACTCCAGATGAAAAGAGTTAGCGGCGCCTCCACCGGGGAAATTTGCAGCTGCCCCCGCGCCGCCGCAGCGTGATGGTCCCGGAGCTGGGCGATGCTCGGGTAGACGAGCATCTCCAGCGCCGCCAGATGCGGCTGAATACCCAGCCTTCCCACCAGCAGGTCGCCCTCCTCCAGCTGGTCGACCGCGTCGATCTCGGCGTCCAGCTTGTAGGACTCGACCGGCGGACCCTTCAGGCGCAGGGCCTGGGACCGATCGGCGTTCCCCTCGGCGCCGACCGCCTGCGCCTGCAGGGTCCGGCTGAGGGTCTCGGGGTTGTACTGCAGGGCAATCAGCCGGACCACCCGCCCCGAGTCCACGTCAATCAGCGCCAGGCCGCCCTTGAGGATACGGGGTGAGATTTGTGGAAACGGGCTCATGATCGTCCCCCTTCTGCACCGGCACGCACCGTGTCCCGCCGGCGTCCGAAGAGGCCCCCAATCAATCCGCCCAGGAGCAGCCCCCCCAAGGCTCCGATCACGCCGCCGACCACCCCGCCCAGCAGGACCCCGGCCACCACGTGACCGCTCACGCTGGCCTGCGGAACAGGGGCGGTCCCTGGGGAGACCAGCTGCTCAGGACGTCCGCTGAAGTAGCGCCGCGCATAGTCTGCGCGGATCCTGCCGATCATCGGGATGAAAAAGTTGGTATATGTGAACCGAGAGATCAGATCGATGCACGTTGCCCTGAAGGAGGCGATTCCGCTGCCCAGTTGGTTCCCCTTGGGGTTCGGCGGCTTGTCGCTGCTTATCGGATCAAGGTCGTTCCCTTGAGCAGAGGAGGAAGCAGACGGATCCGCCGACATAGCGAGCTGCTCTCCGGCTGCATAACGCAATTGGAGATCCCAGTCGCGCGGGGACCATGGCGGATACTCCTCGAGCTTTGGACGCGGTAAGTGGTTCAGGACTGGAAGGAGCGACGACGGTTGCTGCCCCTTGGCGGCCTGCCACATCTGCCTGACTGATTCGGCCGTCGCCGCGGTCACGTGCTCCAAGGTCGGGCTCAGGGTTCTGCCGCCGGGCGCCGCATCCTTGTCGGCATAGTCATCGCCATAGGTTTTCCAGCTTTCGCCTCTGGCATTGTCCACGTCAACGCCAAAGAAGTTGTCCAGGTCATGCCAGGCCAGAGAGGGGATGTTGACACAGTTCAGCACACTGCCCACCGGCATAAATCCCAGAAATTCCGTGGTGTAATCACGGAGCAATTCCTGCCGGGGTGTCACGATGTGTCCAGCGGCGAAGGCGTCGGTGAGAAAATGGTCACCGAACCCGTTCATCGCCATAGCCCTGACGGCCAGGTCATTGGCCTGAGCACGCAAGGCCTGACATTGCGTCTGCTTTTGCTGTGCCCGGCCCAGCAGCGCTTGCATCCGGTTCAACGCCGGCTCCAGGGTTTTCTCGGAGCCCTCCTTTAGCATCCTTCGGACGTCCGCCGACGCCGCATCGAACCGTTGGAGGTGCGCCCGCACTTCGGCCTTCAGACCGTTTGCCCCCTCACCCACTTCCCAGGCGCTGCCCATGGTGTGGAGCGCCTGCCAATGCCATGGCTGCCATGACATGTAGTTGTGCGGATGGAAATGGGCTGTGTTTCGGGCGGCTAGATCAAGATACTGCGTCTTGTCGCCCAGCCAGTCCCAGACGGGGCTCAGCAGGGGAATACGAGTTCCCGTGGATCTGCTCTGCCGCTCCTCGAGTAATTCAAAGCTGGCAACCTCATCTGCCGCGGCGACCAGCTGCCCGTAGCTGAGGCCTGCTTCCGTGCCGGGCTTGAAGTTCAGTTCTCTGAGCCGGGTACGCAATGACGCGTCGACGGCAGGAACCGCCGGCGCGGAAGGCCCCGACTGCGTCTCGGCGAAGGCCCGGCTGTAGGCGCCTTCGCCGATCCGACGATGCTCGCCCTCCGAAAAACGGCGCAGCACCGGTCCTTCGGTGATCCCGTTCCCCTCACCTGCGGGATGTTCGAGGCCGAAGACCGAATCGGCCGACCGGTTGGCCGCCGCCTCGGCCGGATCACTGGAAGCACCGATGATCAGCGGGACCCCAGGATCCGGTGGTCTTACCTGCTGCCTGACATGCATAAGTTCATGAGCCAACAGGTGCAGTCCGCGTTGATTCGCCCCCTGGTACTCGCCGGCGGAAAAAACAATATGTTGCCCCACGGTGTACGCCACAGCTTTGACCGCCCGGGCGGACCGCGCCGCCGCCATGTCGGTATGCACGCGCACGGCGGAAAAATCATGGCCCAATGAGGAGTTCATCTTTGCGCGGACGGCAGGGTCCAGCGGCTGTCCGGGGGAACGGAGCACATCACGGACAGCCTGCGGGGCCGCGGCACTGTCAGCGACAGGACGGGCAGCACCGGTTTGCGCCGGCACGGGAAGCGCCGTTTTCGCGGGGGCAGGGCGGCTCGTTTCCGCCAGCTGGGCGTTGCTCATGCCGGGTCTCCGGGCACAGTGAGGGCCCCATGGATGGCGCTGGCGATTTGCACGCCGAGCGGCCCGGCCCTGCCTGCGGGCGCCCTGAGAGGAGCACCTTGGACACTCCTGAAAGTTCCCCTCGAAGCCAACCCGGGATGCAGACCCGCCTCACCGAGCAGGCGCCCAAGCTCGGCCTGAACGGCTGAGCCCAGCTGCGCCGTGTCCAGCGCCCCGGACGGCAGCCCCTCAAGGATCAGGCTCTCTATATGTACCCGAATGGTCAATGCACCTCTCCTGCCTCTGGGGTGAACAGCTGATCGGAAGGCTGCGCGGACGTCGCCACGGGAGTCACCCAGCCGGTGAAATCCGCTGCAGCGATCGGTTTACCGTGCTTGCGCAGTTCATCCCGCGCAGCTTCCCGGAGCAGTTCCATGGTCACGGTCCCGTCTCCCGCCGCCGCAAGAAACGCGCCGTTGACAGCGATATTGCGGATCTGCCCGCCGGTCAGGCTCGCGCGGGCCAGGATCTGGAAATCCAGCCGGTCTGCGCCGGGAACCAGGAACTCCGGCGGTGCGGGATCCGCGCCGGGAACGGATGGGAAGATGTTCCGCCAGATCCGCTCCCGCTCGGCCCCACCGGGGTAGCTGAAGGTGACGATAAAACGCAGCCGCCGCAGAAACGCAGGATCCAAAGCGTTCTTCATGTTGGTGGTGAGAATCGCCAGGCCCGCATAGGCCTCCATGCGCTGGAGCACGTAGCTGACTTCAATGTTGGCGTAGCGGTCGTGACTGTCGTGGACTTCGCTGCGTTTTCCGAAAATGGCATCGGCTTCGTCGAAGAGCAGCACGGCCCCGCTCTGCTCTGCGGCGTCGAAGACCCGCCGGATGTTCTTCTCGGTTTCACCGATGTATTTGCTCACCACGCTGGAGAGATCTATCCGGTACAGGTCCAGGCCCAGCTCATTGGCCAGGGCTTCGGCCGCCATGGTCTTGCCGGTACCGCTTTCTCCTGCCAGCAGGGCTGTGATGCCCAGGCCGCGGGACAGCCTGCCGCGGAAACCGAAATCGTCATAGACCCGCAACCGGTTGCGGGTCTGGTCGCGGACTTGTTCCAGCAGCCGCATCTCGTTGGCGGCTAACTGTACATCCGAGAGTCGGGTCAGGGAAGTGCTGCGTTGCGCCAGTCCCTCCAACCTCGGCCGAGCCCGGCTTCGGCAGGCTTCCCAGGCGCTCTGCCCTGGATCATCCCCGGTGCCGGCAGCATCCAGCCCCACGGCAGCGGCCTCGGAGATTTCGGCCACATTCAGATCGAACTG
This sequence comes from Pseudarthrobacter defluvii, assembly GCF_030816725.1. NCBI lineage: Bacteria > Bacillati > Actinomycetota > Actinomycetes > Micrococcales > Micrococcaceae > Pseudarthrobacter > Pseudarthrobacter defluvii. The sequence continues at coordinate 42,337 of NZ_JAUSYG010000001.1, read as the reverse complement.
GCCGGCCAAACGTTCCGGCCACTCGCTGCCGGCCCTCAGCTCCCGCTGCCACACGGAGCGCTGCTCGGCGGGTTCGGGTCGGGCGACGTCCAGAATTAATGCGGTGTCCTGGCGGGGCAGAGGCTCCGGAACATCCACTAGGACCAGGCCCTCCACACCGTCCAGCAGCCGGCTCAGAATGGGAAGGGTTTCGCCGCTTGCCTCCGTTGCGTCGATGAGCAGCGCCACCTGCTGCAGGCGGGTCTCCCTGTTCCACAACCGTAGAAAGGATCCGGGATCGCCGTTGTGCCCCAGCTGATCCAGCGGCAGCCGTTGCAGCTGAAGTCCTGCGGCGTCGACGATCTGCTGCGCAAACAGCCGTTTGGTAACCGAGTCTCCTCCGGGCAGTTGCACCAGCAGGGAGGGCGCTACGCGTGTCGGGCGCCGCAGGTGGACGATGGCGGAAGCGGCCCTGCTCTGCTGGGAACCGCTGAGCGCCGGCTCGGCTCCGCCGTCATCGGCCGGCACCCCTTCCAGCAGGGCTGCCAGCCGCTCGTCAAGATAGTCAAGGCCCATCAGGTGGTTCACTATGCGTTCGTCCATCCGCAGCGGGCAGCTGATCAACGCCTCGCCGCCCGTCCGGACAATGTCCAGCATCCGCCAGGTGCGCAGCGGCCGGTCCGGGGCCAGCGCATCCCACTCAGGCACGGCGGCCAGCCTGGTCAGGGTGCCTTTTTCCTCCTCCGAGGCGGCTTCCCACTGCGGGTCCGCGGCCAGCCCCAAGGCGAGTGCGAAAGTGGGGAGCCCGCTAAAACTCTCGGGCATGGCGGCGCAGAGCCGGGCTACCTCGGTGCTCACCGCATGCCCCAGGCAGAGCAGTGCCACGTCACGTTCGAAGGGAAAAAGTTTAAACGCATCACAGAACCGGGTAAAACGGGGTACAGGATCCCCTGCCATGGCCTGCTCAAGCTCAAGGCGTGCCCGGCGCAGTTCTTGTGGTGCGCTGTGGTCTGTCTTGGAAGGGGGCAACAGAAGTGCCAGTTCATCATCCTCGACACCGGCGTCGCGCGGACTCCAGTCACTCTGCGGAATCGACAGGCGCCGGCGCCGCCGCCATCCCTGCGACGGCGGCGAAGAGTCGGGCACTGGAGGCTTCGATGCAGCAGGAGCGGGATGGGCCGCCGGCTCCACGGACGGATCTAGGATCAGCCGCAGCCACGTCATCGCAGCCTCCATCATCGCCCTGTCGGCGTTGCGCTGGCGCTGGTCGGCGCTCATGGCACCGTCACCTGCGGGGAGGGAGGTTGCTGTGGGTCGGTGTCGAGATGTAGGTCAAGGAAGCTCTCCGCGCCGTCCACCTGCACTCGGACCAGGTAGGTGCCTGCGCTGACGGGCCCGCGCAGGAACCGAAGCTTGTCCATGGGCGCCGTGGGGGGCGCCTCGGGCTCCAGCTGAAAGAACCGCGGTGCCTCTGCCGGGGCCGGGTCGGCGTACTCATTCAGCAGCAGCACCACCCGCTGCCCTGGACGCACCAACGGAGTGAAGGTCACCTCTACTGCGTCGCCGGCCGGATCCGGATTGGTGTCGGCGTCAAGAACCAATTCGGCGGTGATGGCGGGCCGCAGCACAAAGGCGGCGGCAGCGGACTCTACGCCGTGGTGCTGCGTCGGCGGGTCACCGATCAGGACGTCATGGACCACCTGAACGCCATGGCGACCGGCCGAGAGACTGGCCCCTGACACTATCAGGCGCCGATCGGAGGCTTGCAGGACCGGTTGCGGATCCTCGTCGTCAAAGCGGACGAGCGTGACCGGCCCGCGCAGGTGCCGACCGGTGATTTCCAACTCCAACGCCCCTGAGCCCACAACGGCACCGTCCCCCGGGCCGCCTTCCGCCGGCGCCCCCACCGCCGCGATTCGTTCAATCAGGGGCTGGCGGACCGGCAGCGTATCGACACCACGACGCCGCACCGGCAGGGGTACCCGGGCGGGGAGATCGGACTCGATCAACACCACACTGGCCTCGAAGGCGGCCGAAATCCGATAGGGAACCTGGAGAAAAACGGACCAGATCTTGGCAAGGTCATCGAGGGACAGCGCCGCCATGGTGAACTTGACCGATTCGATTTCTTCGGCGAGGTTTGACTCCGCGAGCCACGGCTCCCCCTGGGTGGCCGCCGCCAGTTCCGCCCGACCCAGCATCGGCCGACTGTGCAAGGTCTCCACGGACCGGCCCAGCATCCGCTGCGGAACCAGCTGCTCATCGTCCCCCGAGAAGCTCAGCAAATAATGCAGGTCAAACGCTGCCCGTGGGCGCTGACGGATTTCCTTGCCGTCCGAGCCCCGGGTGGGCAGGTCGGAGTTGCGCAGCGCGCCGTTCGGGGTTATCCGATACAAGAAAACTGTCACCACGCTGGCGGTCAAGCCATCGCCAGCGTCGGGGCGCCTTGCTACCACGTCCACGCCGGAGAACTCGGGCTTAATCGCGCTGTCCAGCCGCAGGCGTAAAGCCTCGGTAGCGGTAGCGATGGCAAGATGGTTGGCCATCAGGAGGTCCGCCGGCGGCGTGCGAGATACTCGGGGAGGGCTGACACATGCGATGGATCCACAGCCCGTCGGCGGGCCGGCGGTGGGACCGCGGTGGCGGGACCGCGGATTTCGATCCGGCCGATGGTGACCTCAACGGTAGGTCCGGGCTGGGGCGGTGCGGACCGGTCTCGCGAGGAACCGCGACCTTCGTAAGGCTTCTGGAGGGGCCGCAGCCCCCGCTCCGCCGGATGGCCGGGCGTTGCGCCGGGCGGGAATTTAGCTGAAGGAGGTCCGGCGGCGGCCGGCGGTGCGGTCGGCCGCGGGATTGCCACGGGCAGTGCCACGCGAGGAGCCGGTCCCCCGGCCCTAACCGGCACGGGAACAGCGTTTTGCGAGAGTACCGATTGCGGAATCGGCAAGGGCGCCGGGCTCTGCCCGTAGCCCGCGACAGGGTCGCCCGGTGGCAGCGCCCGAGCGACACCCTCCGCTGGGGCGGTAGCAGGCTCCGCGCGAGGAGCCGTCGTTCGCGTCTGCGTCCGATTACCGACCGCGGGTTCGCGGTATCTCATAACCGATTGATCGGGCGGCAACGATGCTCTGTCCGACAAAACAGGGACCGGTACGGCAAGCGCCGGTGAAGCCAGGACTTGGAAAGCAGGGTCAGGATGGCTTCGGACCCCCGCAGCGGAAGAAGGCGGCATGATTTCCGCCTGCGTTTCTTCACCTGGACCGGGTTCTGCCTGTGAAGAAGGGGAAATGACAGCGTCCCGATCCACCGGCTGGGCCGGCGGAGGCAGGCCCGGCTTCTCCCCTCGCTCCTCCTCCATGTCATATGCGGTATTTTCCGAACCGGGAAACTCGGGTTCAAATCTGACCGCAGGCCGTGGAACAATCGCCTCGGCCGTTCCGGTGAGGCGGGAAATCATGTGGGCGAGGAAGTCGGTCACCAGCGCACCATCTCCAGATACTGCGAACGTCTCCAACTGCTCAAGGCGAGGATTTCCGCCTCGGTCCACGCGTAGGCGCAGGCCAAAGCATGAACCTCCGCCAGCAACCGCTGACACCAGGAATCCAACTCGGCCCAAAAAAAGACGAGGATGTCGAATACCGCGCTCCAGGCGTGTCCACAAGAAAAGCACTCGAAGGCCAAGTGGACGTCAGCCTGCGGATCGGCCTGCCCCAGAGCGACTCCAAGTTCGGTCAACACGTTTGCAGGCAAGTCCCGGGCTGGCACCGGGGTGTCCTGCAACCGTGACTGGAGCACACAGCGCTCAATCAGGGCCATCCGCGCATCGCCCTCTCCCGCTGCCCCTGCCTCGGTCACCGCCAGAAGGTCCCCGGACGTCGGGGGCCGGGCCTGCACAACACAACCGTCCAGGGACAACTCAATCGGGGCACCGGGATCACCGGGGGCCTCCACGCGCACATCCTCGAGATCGAACGTCGTCTCCAACCACTGACCGCAACGGGGGCACACGGCCACGCCGACCACCCGCGAACTGAACACGCTCCGCCGCAGAGCCATCAGCAGCGAGTCGCGCTGCCCGACACTCAGACGTGCTGCTGTCTCAGGTTCCACGCCCACAAGCCCCAGCAGGCGTTCCGCCCTGCCGGGCAAAGAAAGGACCAAACCCTGTTCCCAGGAGTTGAGAAGATCGGAGGTAGTCAACACGCGCGGGACCGCTACTCGCTCAGGGTCGGCTCGGTGAGTTCGGTACCGTCAGGGTCCCGCTCCCACCCTTCGTTTTCCAGCTTGATGCTCTCAATGGCCACGGCATTAGCGTTCGCGTCCAGATCCGGCAAGGTCTGGAACTCGGAGACCCAGCACCGATAGACCTTGAAGGTCTTGACCACCTGTCCGGCCTCGTTGCAAAGGTCGATCAGGATGTCCTTCCGGAAGTCCTTCAGCGACACTTCCTGGCCCAGGCCGTTGCCGTGATGCCAGACCTTGTTGGCCCAGTGCTCGAATTCAAGATCCTGCGTAACTCCGCGCTCCAGGGTGATGGCTTCGTATTTGGTCCGGCCGGGTGACTTGCGGCTGGTGCTGGGGTCCCCGCCCTCACGGTGCTCCACTACTTCTGTCGTTCGTTTCAACGCACCGACCTTGTTGACGCCAGCCACGTATCGGCCCTCCCAGCGGACACGGAACTTGAAGTTCTTGTAGGGATCGAAACGCTCCACGTTGACATTGAACTGGGCCATTTCCGTCTCCCTAAGCCTGAACCTGTCCAGCCATCTGCTGGAGCTTGAGAACTACAAACTCCGCCGGCTTCAGCGGCGCAAACCCCACCAGGATGTTGACAATCCCAAGGTTTATATCGCTTTGCGTGGTAGTTTCCTTGTCGCATTTGACGTAATAGGCTTCCTGCCGAGTAGCCCCTTGGAAGGCGCCCTTACGGAACTGGTCGTTCATGAAGGCCCCGACATTGAGCCGTATCTGGCCCCACAGGGGCTCATCATTAGGCTCGAAGACTACCCATTTCAGACTCCGTCGCAGCGATTCCTCAATGAATAGAGCGGTGCGCCGCACCGGTACGTACTTCCACTCGGAGCCGATCTCATCATTGCCCCGGCAGGTGCGTGCTCCCCACACGACATTTCCGTAGACACTGAAAGTGCGTAGCGCATTGACGCCCTTCTTATTGAGTGTCCCGGATTCCGGGTCGGTCAGGGTATTGGAGAGACTGCGGACCCCTGTGAGACTGGCATCAGTTCCGGCCGGCGCCTTCCACACGCCGCGGGAAGTATCGGTGCGGGCGTAGACACCTGCGACCACTCCACTGGGCGGGAAGGTGCGGAGCCTGCCCTGAGCCTTCGGGTCCGCCAACCGCACCCAAGGATAGTAGATAGCAGCGTTAATACCCGAGTCGCCGCTTACAGGTGTGACGGTGCCTTCGTTGATGGTCTCCTCCCCATCGGCGATGAGGAACGCCCGACGTTGCCGGCAGAAGCCGGCCAGCAGTTCGAGGTTGCCCAGGTCGGTCAGGCCTGGCACGCATAGCAGATTGAACAGGTCCACCCGGTCCAGGTGGAAGACACCACCGAGCCGGCCGTCGTCGTCCGGGTCGGTAGGCCACGCCGCGGCCCAAAATTCCGGGTCGCCCGGCTGCAGGACTTCGCCGTCGGTGCCGTCGATGAGCATTAGGCCGATTGACTCGGAAATGGCAGTACCGTCCGCTGGATCCTCAGCATTGACGAGTTCCGACTGCTCATTGACTACACTGCCGACAAAGCGTGCATCGTCCTTCGCCATGGACAAATCAGCGAATACCTCAAGGTCCTGGCGCGCCGAATCGTTTGGATCTCGGCGGAAGACCGTTAGGGAGAACCTGGCGGGATTATCGGCATCGGTGCCGGTGCCCTCGCGGATTCTGATGTCTACGCCGTAGTCGTTGGCCCAAGAACCGGACCCTGTAGCAGTCAGACGAAGGTCATCCACTCCCGCTCCAGCCGTGCCTGCCTCGGGGTCCGCCAATCGGATGATGTACGCTTCCTGTCCGCCGTTGGCAAAAAAGTGCGAGACGGCGTAGCTGACCCAACTGTCCCGGTGGAGGCCGCCGAACCGGCGTTCATAGTCACCCCAGCCGAAAATATGCCCTGCCGCACCCACCGGCCCTCGGGGCGTCCACCCCACAAACGCAGCGATCGATGTCGCCACTCCAGTAATGGTCCGCACACCGCTTGGAATCTCTTCAACGTAGACGCCGGGGTACGAAAGTTGAACAGGCATGGATGGTCACGCTCCTTTGGGCAGGACTTGGTCCTCGAACGGTTGAACCGCTAACTGCTGGATTTTGGCTTTGCGTCCATCCTGCAGTTCTTTCAGCTCTTTCCGGCGCTGGGCCAGCAGGGCTTCTTTCTTGATCAGCTCCCCCTGTAGCCGGGAAAGTTCACCACTTGCAGTGGAGAGTTCGCTCGCGGCGTCCTGACGCTCCTTCAGCAGACGCTTCTCGTAGGCCTGACCCACCCATTCCTTGAGCATGCTGTTCTGCTGCGTCGCGTCCTCGCGCACTACGCAGGCTTTTTGAGCCTGGCCCGAATCGCGCGCCGCGACCAGCTCAACCAGCAACTTCCTGACTGCACCGACCCCGTCAGCAATCTTTCCGGGCAGACCTGAGACCCTTGCCAGGGCTTGGTCGTATGTGGCTCTGCGTCGGGCAGTCTCGGATTCCTGGTTCAACTTCTGCGTGCGAAGGCTATCCAACTCCGCTGCCTCGGACGAGACCTTGCCCCGTGCATCCTGAATGTCTTGATCTACTCCAGCCAGACCCTGTTGAATTCCCTTTACGACATGATCTTCCAATGAATCGATGAGATTTTCCACGGAAGCAAAAACCTTGTCCGCTTCCGCGGTCGTGGCGGCGGCATCCGCACGCGCACCCGTAATGCCACCGACTGCCCGGGAGACATCTCCGGACTCCTTTTTGAGCTTCTGCTGCTCAGCCTCGATGTCCGCCAGGTGGGCCTTACTGCGTTTGATCTTGTTGTCCAGGGCGGCCTGCCGCTCTTGGAATTCGCTGAGCAACTCCACCAGATCCCGGGCCGGCTCTTCGACCGGCCCGCCAGGTTTGGAGGCGGTGGCTTTATCCATCGCCTTCTCCGGTGCCTGCTCCGTTGCCTTTGCCGATGAGTCGGCCGACCCCGCCGCGGACGCCGACTTTTCCTGTTTCTCTTCGCTCATCCCGCATCTCCGTGCTCGTGCGGCCACGGGCCGCGGCCAACACCTGAAGACTAAACTTGCGGCGTTACAGTCGCGTTACTGGGCCTAAGCCCTCGTCTCCCGAATCCAAACGAGATGCTGCCACTACCAATGTCACTGCCGAATAGCAGCGATACTCGCCGGTACCGTAGCTGCCCACAGATTCCCCGTCATCGAGGCTCCTCTCCTGGATGCCAGGAAGAACCGCGGCGTCGGTAAAACCGAGGCCTTGGACCACCGCCTGGCCATGGCTGCACTGCCGGACAAGCTGGTCAAGGTCAGCGAAGCCGCACCCCTGCTCGAGGAGAAGGGCTTTCAGGCGGTAGCCGCGGCGAAATGTTTTCGTGGCGTGGTCGCATGAGGGCAGAGCCATTTTTAGGAGTCGCAAGTCATCCTGGTGATCGCAGCCATGTGAGGGCACTGTTGAGCCTTCTATCGCCTCCACGGTTCAGCCGATGCCGGAATGGGATTCACGCCGGCCAGACAGGAGAATGCAGCCTCGCTACGGACCCGTTGAACGGCTCGTTCTTGAAAGTACCGACTCATGGCTGACCGCTACCGGGTGAGGTATAATTCACCCCACCTATTATCTCCTGCTGCGCGAACATCACGGAGGGAGGCGAACTTTTGGTTACACAAACAAACTTTGTGCGTCCGCGTCATTGGGCATTTGGAGCTAAGGCCAAAGAAGAGCGCCACGCCTTCCTCCACTCCTTTCCAGAACAGGAAAGGAGTGAGGTGGGGCAGCGTATGGTTCACCACATGGTTTATCTAGAAAGGGAGGGCGAACATCCTGAGGAACTACTTCCCCGACGCTTTTCTATGCGCGCCATCCCCGGTTATACTTCTCCATCTCGGGCCATGTACCTGATATTCACGCAAGTTGACGGCATTTATTGGGTGCTCAAGGTAGCCAATTGCGACGCTTCTGATTCAGTGTCTGGTAACCCCCTTAGTTCCAGACCACCCATGTCAGAAGAGGCATGGGCAACCGCGCGGACTCGGTTCACCTCGGGCAATTGGCGATAAAGAACTAAGGAAATGAGGCTGGCTGCCCAGATGTTGTCTTTAGCTGACGATCATCGAGGTTAAGGGCACCCGATAAGTGCGCACCTGAAAGGTCACAATCTAGCATTACCGCCTCGTAGAAGTTCGCGCGTTGCAGCCTCGCCCCGCTTAGGTCGGTAGCAGCAAAATTAGCACTGGAAAGAGTCGCCGCTTCTAGATTTACGTTTCGGAGCGTTGCGTTCTTCAGGTTTGCATCCGTGAGGTTTGCTCCTGTCAGCACCGCCTCATCCAGCCAGACGCCCTCGAAGTTGGCGCCCACAAGATCCGCTCCTCGAAGATGGACTCCACGTAAATCGAGTGGTAAGTGCAGCTTCGAGTCGTTTGCAGGCCTTTGCCCAATTACCAAAAGAGCAGCACGAATGTCAGTAGCCATCGGCTTCCCAGGTTTGGCTCTCTCTCGAATCAGGGCCGACAAGATCTGCTCGACAACTGGCCAGTAGCGGCCGTCCTCTATGGCGAGTAGACGTAGACTGTGGACTCCACCCACGCGTATAGCCTCACTGTTTTGGTCGCCTATGTGTCCGATCGCTTTTGCAAACCGGTCGGCACGCTGCGTAGATCGAGAAAGAGCAAAAGTCCTTGCGGAATATATGAAACCTCCTGGTTGGACCCCCGTTAGCAGTCCAGCGCCTATGCGATAGCTAATTGGTTTTCTTGCGTCCAGTTTTCCCAGTAGCGCTTCGGCGTCATGCCGTTCAGGGATCCATGGGGCCGTTCATGATTGTAGATAGCTTTCCATTCGTCGGCCAAATACTTGGCTTCGGCCATGGTGTCCATGATTTCTCCGGAGAGTTGTTCCCTTCTGAACTGGGCGTTGAAGGACTCGATGAAGCCGTTCTGCCAGGGTGATCCCGGGTCAATGAAGGCGGTATCCACGCCGGCGGTGTTGCACCACTCAATCAGTGCGGCGGCGGTGAATTCGGGCCCGTTGTCACACCTCACGTAGGTCGGGGCGGTGCCGGTCTCGGCGATGATGTTCTCCAACACAGCGACCACGTCGGCGGCCTTGAACGACCGGCGCGGAATGACCGCCAGCGCCGTGCGGGTGTATTCGTCGATGACGTTAAAGAACCGGATGTGCCGTCCGCAAGAGGTCACATCGGACTGGAAGTCGAAACTGACCACATGCATCGGGTACTGGGCAGTTAGGCGCTTCTGTTCACCGGCGCCGGGCCCGGTCCGGCGCTTCTTCCTCGCCCGGGGTTTACAGACCAGGCCTTCATCGCGCCAGAGCCGTCGCACCCGCTTCCTGTTCAGCACCACGCCGTCCCACTCAGGCTGAGCCAGCAGGTGCCAGCGCACCTTCCGCCAGCCCCACGCGGGGTGCTGCCCGGCGACGGCGCGCAAGGCTGCACGGAGCCGGGCTTCCTCAAAGCCCATATCGGGCTTCTTCTTGCGGAACGCGGACCGGTTCTGCCCCAGCACCGCGCACGCGAAACGCTCGGACGCCCCGAACTTCTCCACCGCCATGCGCACGGCACGACGGCGGGGTTCGGGGCTCAGAATTTTCCCTTGGCCACCTCGTTCAGGATGTCGATGGCCAGTTCCTTCTCCGCCAGCAGCCGCTTAAGCCGGGCGTTCTCTTTCTCCAGCTCCTTGGTCCGTTTGGACGCCTCGGCGTTCTTCTCGGACCCGTACTGGTTCAACCACCGATACCAGGTCGCCTCGGTAACCTGGAGCTCCTTGATTACCTCGACCATCGGGCGCCCGTCATTGAGCATCTTCTGGCCCTGCCGGACCTTGGCGATGACCTGCTCAGGGGTGTGTCTGCGTGCCATGATTCGTGAATTTCCTCCTGCGTCCATTCTCGGACACGAAACTCACACAAACACTGGACTTCTATCTGGGGACCCAACCACTCCAACTAGCCCCGTGAGGCCAAGAAGTTGTATCAGCGAAACGCGGGCGTCGTTTATTGTTTTTGAACGTTCGGCTGTCTCCCCGCCGACCAACAGCAAGGCAGCGATCTGTATTACAGCGGCGAGCCCGAAGAAGGCCAAAGCTACAGCAGGCAGAACGACAATAGCCTTGTGCCTTTGGATAACATGGACCCAGTTTCTTTCTCGTTTAGCCACTGACATTAAGCCGCCGCCCAATGAACCTCCTGAGAAGCGAGAAGGCTGGGAGCCCAGCGGATGGGATGCTTCAAGAAATTCCAAAGTCCTGTCGCGCCCGCAGCAGTAGCTCGAACAAGGTCATCGAGTGCATGCCACTCGTATCTAGGAGGGGCAGCCACGGAAAGTCGGCTGGAAGAGGCCTCGGAGAGCGCTGACTGCACGCCGTCTTGAAAGGCGCGGGCGCAGGCATACTCCCGGCTGGCCAGATAGGGGTGAATGTATGTCACTGCTCGTTCCGGATCAAATAGTAGGACGGTTGTTGCCAGGAACCTCCCGTATGCTTTTCCAGCATTATGGAGAGCTGTCTGCGAACGCTCGTCTCCATTAGAGATTCGCTCGTTGGCAATAATCAGGCCGGCTGTCCGTTGTTCCGAGGTTCCCGCGGGTATTCCCAAGCGGCCTAGAATTCCCTCGATGCTAGCCATTGTCTCCAGGCAGCCTCGATGTTCATGTCCTGCTCGACAAGGCAGCCCCTCGTGGTCGACAAGAGTATGTCCGGATTCTCCGGCTGCCGAATGAGCTCCGTGAAACAGCTTTCCTTCCATAACAAAGCCCGCACCGATACCGGTACCGCTAAGGAGGGCGACCGCGACGGAGTCGTCACCTCGTCGAAGGTATTCCCAAGCGGCCAATGCATTGGCGTCGTTCTCCACGGCCACTTTCAGTGGCTCAGGCAGCCGCCTGCTGATCTCCTCCTCCAGATCATTCCCGAGTTCAATACCAGACCAAGGATCCAACTCAGACTGGAGTTCCGGAGCGTAGTCAACCCGCCCAACCTTCGGGTCGACTACGCCAGCCACACTGACCCCTACACCAAGTATTCGCCTGTCACTCGCATGACATAGCTGCTCTACGACGTCTGCAGCAGCAGAAATAGTGGCCTGAGAGGTTTTGCCCTCTGGATATGACGAGGTCACTTGGCGCATTGCTTGACCGTCTAGGTTCATCAGGACACCAACTATTTGGTCACGCTCTAGAGATATCCCTATTACATATGCGATTTCATCAACCAGTGAATAGACACGCTCCGGCCCCTCACCAACACCCCGAGCCCAGCCTTCTGCCTGAAGGATTGAAAGCAGGGGCCTGATCACTGGCTCGGGCAACAGCATGGCTTCCGCGAGGGACTTAAGGGTTCTTGCTTGCTCGTCTGATTGCCTTACCAGAGTCGTCAGCAGAGGAGTCAATGCCGTCTCTTGAGCGAAACGAGCATTGGTCGAAGCCTCAGCAGGGAGCGGCGAATCAGGGTTGACCAGCTTGAAGTCAAATCGGGCATCAAGCGCTCTGGCGTACCGTTGTAGTGTGCTCAGCTGAGGATCTACACGACCGGACTCAAAGTCAGAAACAGCAGATTGCGTGGTACCCAACAAGGAAGCTAGGGCCTTCTGACTCAGGTGCTTCTCTCGACGCCATTGCTGCACTCCCGACAGGAATTCCAACCTTTGCATCGTCTCCTGAGCTAAGCGCGCTGCATTCGGGTCAGCCTCCGCCTGTGCCAGCAGTTCTTCGAACTCTTCATCCGTTTCCGCGTAGTTGACCGTCTGCGGTTCGTGTGACTCAGTGGCCATGAGAAGCCTTCCAGGATTATCGGGGCAGGATGCCGTATCGGTAACTACAGATATCTTACAGCCGACTTCGATCGGTTACAACCGATGACTCAAGTTTAAGCAGACAGGCACAACCCACAACGGCGTCTTCCTACGCCTAAAGCCCAAGCGTTGAGCCAGCACTAAGCAATCCAGCCACCTCCCGCGGCACCGTCTCTACTAAAAGGCGGGGGAGCCCGCGGTGGAGCTGCTTGGTCCGCCAATCCGGGCGGCGGCTACTGCAACCCGCTGGAGGCGAGCTCCCACACCGGTAGAACAGGCGGCGGCTGCACCTAGCACAGCGGCTGCACTTGCCGAGTGCCGCTTTGAGGTATTTGTTGCCAGGCAGGATGTGCGCGGATTTGACCCGGCCAGCTGATTCGTTGGACCCGGGACAGACACCGGTCCAACCTAGACCACACCCTTTGCAACTCTCCAGACCGGCCATTACAAGACTCCAGCAACGCCCATCGTCTGGGTGGGGAGAAATCCTGCTTCTTCCGGCGCCTTGCATGACGGGTCCGACCACGATTGAAGGCCCCTGAGGCGGAACAATACAGGGCGAACTCGGCAGCTTAAGGCACACCCCAACCTGACGTCAGGCTTGGGATCAGTTAGGCGTCAGAATAGGGCCCCTAGGGGACTTATTAGACAGGTTCTACGAATAGTCTGAGAACCAAATCTGACAGTTCCATCCTGATGGACTCATGGCATCGAGGCGCCTGCGGTATTGGAGTCCCTTTGCTAGAGCTTTTGCTGTGCCACTTTTCCGACGCCCCACCCCAAAACCGGCCCCAGCTTGCCTGCGATGTCCGTCAGGATCTGCACGTAGTCCTCGTGCTCAAAACTGAAAGGCAGTGCGAACGCCACCTCGTCCACTTCTTGGAAGCCGGCGTGCGCGTACAGCTGCTCGGCGATCGACTCGCTGGTGCCAATGAGATCAGCCGCGAACATCATGCCCCGCGGCCCCTGCGGCGCCGCAGTGCGCGGAGTGCGTTCATCCACATACCGCTGGTACTTCTCCCGCTGGGCCAGGGTCGCGGAGTCAGTAGGGATCACCACCAGGCCCTGTGAGACCCGCGCCCCAGCATGCCCCGCGGCAGCAGCAGCTTCCCGGAACGCCCGGATTTGCGACTGCTGGACCAGTGCGAAGTCCGGTTCCTGGTCTTTGTCCGGGAAGATCACGCTGCTGGACAGCAGGTTAAAGCCGTTGGCGCCAGCCCACACGGCCGACTTCGTGCTGCCCGCCCCGTACCAAAGCCGGTCCCGCAGCCCCGGCGAATGCGGCTCCACCCGGTTGGAGAACTCCTCCACCACGCCCTGCTTGCCCGAAAAATCCCGCACCGGCTCCCCCGCCAACAGCCGCGCAAACCTCTCCACCCGGGCATAGCTGAAGTCCTCCACGTCCGCAGTATCCGGGTACAGCTCATGCTTCACGGTGTCGTACTGCATCGGCTCCCCCACACTCACTCCGGGATTGATGCGCCCGCCGGCCAACAGGTCCACGGTGGCCAGGTCCTCGGCCAGGCGTAGCGGGTTCTCCCAGCCCAGCGGCGTCACGGCAGTACCCAGCTCAATCCGCGAGGTCCGTTGGCTCGCGGCAGCCATCACCGCCACAGGCGATGAGATGCCGAACTGCAGGTGCCGATGGCGCAGCCAGGCGCTGTCGAACCCCAGCCGCTCACCCAGCTCGATGATCTGCAACGTCGACTCATGCCCGGCGGCTGGATCAAGAGGATCGAACAGCCCAATGGTGAGGAAGCCAAGCTTGCGCAAAGGACGGTCGGGCTGCGGCATGGCTTCCTCCAGGATCCAGGGACGTGGCTGGTGTTCAGACTAGGCGCTCAGACGGAGCATGAACCAACATGTCCCACGGCCCGGTGCCGCATGCAAAGACAACCTTGACGGCGCCGTCCACCAAGACGTTAGGCTCGCCACAAGCCAGCGACGGCGCAGGCACGGGAGGAACACATGTCACTGCAGGAAATCGAGTTCACGTCCGCCAACGGCCGCGACACCATCCAGGCCTGGGTCTACGAACCCATCGGGCAGCCCAAGGCCATCGTGCAGCTGATCCACGGGCTCGGCGAGCACTCCCGCCGCTACCTCCACCTCATTTCCACCCTGGTGGACGCGGGCTTCATCGTGGTGGCGGGCGACCACTCCGGGCACGGGCGCACGGCGATGCAGCAGGGCACCTGGGGCGACGCCGGCGAGGACGCCGCCAGCGTGGTGGTCGCGGACGAGGTGACCCTCCAGGCCAAGGCCAAAGAGGCGCTCCCCCAGCTTCCCTACGTGGTGTTCGGCCACAGCTGGGGATCCATGATCGCGCGCGGCATGGCAGTGGACCCGCGGACGCAGCTGTCCGGCTTGGTCCTCTGCGGCATCGCCGCCCAGATGCGCGGCATCGAGAAAATGATCGACCGGCCCGAACTGGCGCGGCTTGCCTCCGGCGAGCGCGGTGCAGAGCCCGCACCGCAGGAACTGGTGGCCCAGCTGTTCGACGGCTTCCTGGGCCGCTTCGGCGAAGGCACCGGCCCCACCGCCTGGGTCGCGTTGGACGCGGACGTGGTTACCGACCACGGCCGTGACCCCTTCAATAACTTCGGCGCACCCCTGAGCGCCCGCTTCCTGCAGGGCTTCGTGGACCTCTACGACCAGGTCACCTCCGACGACTGGTACAAACAGCTCCCCGCGGAACTCCCCGTCCTGATCCTCGCCGGCGACCAGGACCCGGTGACCAACTACGGCGAAGGCGCCTACCATGTGGCCAACCGCCTGGCTGATTCGGGCCACACGGACGTTCGCACCCGCGTCTTCCCCGGCGTCCGGCACGAGGTGCACAACGAACCCACCACCCGCGCCGAGACGGAGCGCGAGACGGTCGAGTTCATCCAGCGGGTGGCAGGCACCTGACGGCCCCTCAAGCACCTCCCCGGAGGGTACGACGGCGGCACTCACGTCGCCGCCGTCGTCGTGCCTTCCAGCAGGGCGAGCTATCCGGCGGGATCTTCCGCGATGTCCTCGGCGCACAGTTCCGGGTTGTCCTCCTGGAACGTCCGCGTCATGTCCACGCACCGAGGATCGTCCAGGACCACCACCTCAACGCCGCGTGAACGCAAAAGGTCGAACTCGCCGTCGAACGTACGCCTCACCCACCACCACCCAGGGGATCTTGAACTGGGTGATGGTCCCCGTGCACATGGCACACGGGGCCAGGGTGGTGTAAAGCGTGGTGTCCCGGTAGCTCTTCTGCGGTCCAGCGGCACGGAGTGCGGACATTTTCCCCGTGCGCGATTGGGTCGCCGTTCTGGACCCGTTCGTTGTGGCCGCTGGCGATGACCACACCGTCACAGGCAAGGGGCCGCCCCGATGGGAATGCCGCCCTCGTTGAGGCTCTTTTGCACGGCCTGGTAAGCGGCCTCGAAGGCTGGACCATGGGGGGCGTGCCCCGTTGCTGCGGCGGTAGAAAGCGTCGGCTCGTCCGTCACGCGGTCATTCTCGCATGGAGGCGTGGCCCGGGAGATGGAACGGCTCGTCTCCGGCTCCTTACCGGTACGCGACCTCGACAGATCTGGAAACCAACTCACCGGGTGCTGCATTGGGCCTGTCAGTCTTGAGCAGCCAGCGACCCTCACTGTCAGTTCCTTCACCGAAAGGGTTGGAGTCATCGGACGGCGGACGCGCTGTGTCGAAGCGGCTGTAGTAGAAAGTGCCGTCGGTGCAGAAGCCCTGGAATCCATAATCACCCACGTGTTCCATACCGGACTTTTGAACCGGTTGGCAGACTGTACCGTCGTTCAGCTGCAGGTAGACGTAGTTCGCCTCTTGAGCTCCTGGGTGTTCCGGTGGCTCGCCGCCCATTGAACGGCAGCCCCCGGACAATCAACCAGTGCAGGCCTTTTTCGAGACATGCATACTCGTCCTTGGCGGAGGGGTTGCGGATGCACAGCGTGTCAGGGGCCCGCCCCATGTTGTTATCGAACAGGCACATGTACGCGTCGGGCCGTACGGTGACGCGTGAAGCGGCGCACCAGCTGTTTTCGGATGGCGCCGCAGATATGGTGGGCGCCGGGGTTTGCCGGAGATCCTGCTTCCACGGGTCAACTCTGATGACCTTCGTGCCTTGCAAGGCAGAGGTGGGGGGAGGAACCTCCATCCTTGCGTTGGTGGAGGATTGCTGGTTGTTTGCGGCATTGTTGTCCGTGGCGCTGCAGGCCGCGAGCGTCGCCGCGGCGGCTAGGAGGACGACAATTAGCGCTCGTTGCATAGGTAGGCCTCCCCAATAGTGCGGAATCCGCCCATTGTGGCCCTTGTCTTTACTGCTTTCCTAGAGGATTCGCTCCCCTATTAGGCGGCATGCGTTCCGCTACCAATTTGGGGTGTTTTCGCTCCCTCTGTAGATGCAACCCATCAAACAAATGGAAAAAGGGTAGGCCACTTCGTTGACATCACCTTTATTACGGCGACATGCTCAGACTCTGAATCATGTTTAGTCCTGCCTGGCCTCCAAAGGACGCGAGCCTCCTACGCCGATTGAAGTGGCGTGACCCTATCTCCGTAACCACATATCCATCGCTCAGGTGGTGCACATGCTCGGACACAGAAAGCCATCTTTACTCCTATTCCTGACAGCCGCGGCCGTCTGCGCAGGTGGGTGCAGCCCGCCGTCCGTGCGCGGTGGGGAAGTAACGTCCACTCCGGTCGTTACTTCCACCCCGGAAATGGTACCTAGCATCTCGGAGCCCACAGCCCCGGCTCAAGCCCCGAGCACTGTGGCCACAGAGGCGTTTCCCACTTTTGAGCAGACTGAGCCGGGCAGTACCAGGAGCTCGCGGGCAAGCGCGGAAGGGAAACCCATCAAGGCAACTGTCCAGGCAACACCGACAGCTGAGGCCTTTTCAGACAACGATGGACCCGGTGAGGGGGTGCCCGAATTCTCCTCCGATTCCTGCCTGCAGTCAGAAGCCCGAGGCTGTCTGGAGACAGTGGATAAGGCTCCACTGGGGGCCGCACCGCCACAAAGCGAAGTAACCGAAACGGCCTACCCCTATACCGTGACGAGTTACGTGGAGTGGATTATCACTAAGCTGCATACGATGTGGACCGGATGGTTTGTCCAAAATGACTTCGAACCACCACAGGTCTACTACAAAATCATCCAGCAGGACGAAGCGCCGTATGTCTCGAACTGCAAAGGGGATCCGGCCTCAGTACCGCATGACTATCCAAACGCCTTCTACTGCCCGTCCGATCCGTACGTCGATCTAAGGGGCACTTCAGAGGACGGATTGATCATTCTCCCGGTAAAAACCCTTCAGCGGATGTGGTCCGGTGAGGTGTTGGGCCGGAAGAGCAAGCAAGCCGGTGATTTTGCCGCCGCCATCACTGTCGCCCATGAATACGGGCACAGCGTGCAGGATGAGTTGGCCATTCAGTGGGAAAAATACTATCCGGGGGAAGTGCAGAATTTCACGGGATCCAACACAGAAGCGATCGCCGACTGCTTCGCAGGGGTCTGGATGAACACCGCCTACTATGACGGAACCCTTGAACCAGGAGATTTCGAGGAGGGTGTAGCGGCTCTCAACGCTATCGGGGCAACTCAGCCAGGATCATCACATCCCACGTCACCACAGCGGGAAGCCGCCCTGAAGCTGGGCTACAACACCGGAGATCCAATGCAGTGCGTCGACGCTTACTGGAAGTAGCCGCACCGCGACGGTTCACAGGAGCTGCAGCAGACGTTTAACTGACATCTGGGGTGAGCCTGTACCTCCCGGTTGGGCCTGGAAACCTATACCCCGCTGCTCCCGACTTCAAAAAGGAACCCCCGATGGAAGGATCGATGACGGCACTCGCTTCGTCGCCGCCATCGACCCTTTCCGCGACGCTGCAGAGCCCTGGTGACAAAACAGACCGCTGCTGATCGCTGCAACAGTCTCCGGATGCGCAAAAAAATGAACGGACTTGCCTGCAATTAGACGCCCATCACCACGGTGACCTAGGGCATTACAGGGCGCCCTGATGTGCGGTGCCGGCGGGGATGGGGGTCAGGCGGGTGACCTCGACGGGTTCCGCCAGGAGTCCTTCGAGTGAGACGTTCAGCCGCTTCACGGCGTCCCCGACGCCGTGTGCGTCGAGCAACTCCGTGCTCTCCCATTTCTCGATCATCACAATCTGGCCGTTCGGCGCGTCGTGGATGGCATACAGAAGGCACCCGGGTTCTTCGTGGACCTCGGCGATTGCAGGCTCAAGGGCGGCGACAACCTGGTCGCGGACGCCGTCCTTGGGTGTGAATACTGCTGTGACGATGATGGTCATGATAGTTCCTTTACTCTCGGGGGGTTCCCGTATCTAGTGAGGCAGCCTACAGTTGGCTGTGCGCGGCCACGGCAGGATCCGAACCGGCACGGGCGCCTGACTCCAAGGCTGTTATGTCCGCCATCTCGGCCGGGGTGAGTGTAAGACGCACGGCTTCCAGGTTTTCCCGCATGCGTGTGGAATCCGCTGACTTCGGGATGACGGTTGTGCCCTTCGCAAGGTGCCATGCCAGCAGTATCTGGGCCGGGCTTGCCCCGTACCTGCCCGCAAGTGACTTCACTGTATCTGCCGCTAGGTCCGCGCCCTGGCCCAGGGGGCTGTACGCTTCCACTGCGATGCCCAGGGAGCGGCTTTTCGCTGACAGTTCCTGCTGCTGGAATGTGGGGTGAATTTCGATCTGGTTCACGGCCGGAACAACGTCCGACGCTGCCAGGAGCGTGTCCAGGTGTTCGGAGAGGAAGTTGGAGACGCCAATGGCGCGGACCTGGCCGTCAGCGTAGAGCTTTTCCAATTGTTTCCATGCCTCAACAAACAGTCCCTGGGACGGTACCGGCCAGTGGATGAGGTAGAGGTCCACGTAATCGACGCCGAGAGCCCGGGCACTGTTGTGGAACGCTTCTTTTGCCTTGCCCTGTTCGCCGTTGCGCAGCTTGGTGGTTATGAAAATCTCCTCGCGAGGGATCCCCGACGCAGGCAATGGCTGCCCCGACGCCGGCCTCGTTTCGATAGGCGGCAGCTGTGTCTATGTGGCGGTAACCAGCTTCCAAGGCATCCTCCACGATGCGCTGGGTCTCTTCCGGCGGGACCTGGAACACGCCGAACCCAAGTTGCGGGATCCGGACGCCGTTGTTGAGGGTTACGGCGGGAACGTTCATTTCTTGTGCTTGGGACGTCATCGATTTCTTCCGTCGGCTGGTTTGGCTTCGTTCAAATAGAACTGCACGTCTGTGGATACTCCCGATCCCACGCCGAGAAGATTAGCGGTTGATCATGTGTCCTTCGGCGTCCAGGTAGTCGCGCCAGGACCGCTTCGGGGGCCCAACCGAGCATTCGTTGGGCTTTCGCACTGGAGATGCCTGAAGCATCGGCACGGTCAAGGCTGCGTAATTCGATGCTGTCACCGTAGTACTTGGTCAGGACCTCGGCGAAGTCGTGGCCGCCCACGTTGTCAGGGGAAGCGATATAGAAGACTTCGTGTCCGGGGAGGTCTGACTCAGTGGCCAGCACGATGGCGTCGGCGAGGTCGTAGACGTCGACGTAGCTCCAGAGATTGGGGCTGAGGACCGACGCGTCCCGGACCTGCGGTCCGAGGTTCGTCTCGTAGTTGCCCTCGAACTGGACCCAGCTGGGCCGAATGGAGATGCACTGGATGTCGGAGCGGGCGATTGCGGCGTCCATGAGCTGCTCGCCGAAGTGCTTGGAGAGGGCGTAGGGGTCCTCCGGGTGGATCGGGTGCTCCTCGTCCACCGGTGCATAGTCAGGGAGGAAATCGCGCTCGGGAAAGAAAAACCCGGGGACAGTCTCACTGGAGATGTAAACGAAGCGCTTTACGCCAAACCGAATGGCGGCCTCAAGAACGTTGAAGGTCGACATGAGGTTGGTTTGGAATACGACGTGCGGCGGATGAGCAGTGGGTTCCGGGATAGCAGCAATATGTACGACGGCCTCCACGCCGCGGACGACGGCGTACGCTTCCCCTGCGTCCGTGAGGTCGGCCATCATGTACTTCGGGGTGCCTTCAGGTTTGCGCTCGAAGCCGGGACGAGTGAGGTCAGTGGTGAGCACTTCGTGCCCGGCGTCGATCATTGCCTGGGTAGCGGCCCGTCCGACCTTTCCATGGGCACCAGTGATAAGGACCTTCATGATGTCTCCTAGGTGGTACTGCTGTGCTGGTACAGGGTGGGTAGGTACCGGGCAGCTTCAGGTGGCGGCGCCGCAGCTTCACTGCTCAGTCCCCACGGCCCCTTGTTAGTTTATTGCCTGAACTATATGCAGGGAATGAGGCCCGGTCAACGTCATGGGCACCCCCAATATGCTTAACGACCGGGGACTCCGCAATTGGATGCGGGACGGCTTCGGGGGTTACGGGCTACCCGCAGTAGGCGGTGTCCTGGGAAATGTTCGGGTACCCGGACTTCATGCTGCAGGACGCGGACCAGCTCATCGAGGGGCAATACGGCGCCCACCCGCATTTGCGTCGGGTTGCCGAGGCCATCCTCGGCTGGGCACGTCCACCCCTGGTGTTCATATCCAGTTGCGGAAAGGCTTCGTTTCCCTGCGGCTCGACGCCCCAGCCACGGGCCGGATCGAAATGATCAAGACCAGGCCGGACGACCTTTCAGGCTGCATGTGCGGGTAACGGCCCCGGACCAGGTGGACGACGAAGCCGTCCTGGCAGCAGCCCTGGAACAAAACAGCTGACGAACCGGCAGCTGGTACAGACCTTCAGGCACCACCAACTGGTAAGTTCGGGCCCATGGAAGGCGCATGGAATGCGTCCTGCTCCCACCCTCTCAGACGCGGGCGGGGCTCTTTGTGCGGTTCCGGTCCAGGATCAACGCGAGGGCGATTCCGAACATCCAGACGTCCTTTGCCACCACGGTGCCTTGCTGGCTGGGCCGGATCCCGTCCTCCAGCGTCATTTCCGGGATTCTCCGGTACATAGTCAGAAGGGATCCGGAGAAGAGGCCAAGCCCCAGCCCCGCCAGCCGGCTGGGCACGAACGGCGCCAGGAGTGCTGCCCCCAAGGTCATCTCGGCGTAGCTGAGCAGCTTTCCAAACGTTTCCGGCTCCACCCGGGCCACCTGCGGGTACACCTTGGCACCCATGCCTTGCATATGTGCGGCGCTGTCCTTGTCCAGCTTCCGCTTGCTGTAGCCGGCGTTCAATATGAAGGCTCCGGTGGCCAGGCGGAGGGGAATGTGGCTCAGTTTCATCATTGTTTCCCTTCACAGTGCGCGGGGGTGATGCGTGAGAGCATAGTTCGCCCCGCTTTGCACCGCCAGAGCCTTTATCCCGGCGCTTCCTCCCTGCGGAAGCACCCGGCACCACTTGACCGTGACTGCACCTCACACGAGTTAGCTAAGCTGGTCCGAAAGGCAAGGGGATGAGCATGGCCAAACGTAAGGCGACAGCACTGGATGTGGCAAAGCGCGCGGGAGTGTCCCGCAGTGCTGTATCGCTGGTGCTTAATGGCAGGGCGCACGGCAACGTCACGGCCGAACGACAGGAGCGCGTGCTCCGTGCTGCGGCGGAACTCGATTACACGCCCAACTCTGTTGCCCTGAGCCTGCGCAACCAACAGACGTCCACCATCGGGGTCATCACGGATGACATCGTCACCAGTCCCTTCGCCGGCCGGCTGATCAGCGGCGCCTCACGCGCGGCCCTTGCCCGCGGCTACATGGTCCTTGTTGTGGACACGGAGCATGACGTGTCCCGCGAAAGCACTGCGGCACAGCAACTCGTGCACCGGCAGGTGGACGGCATCATGTACGCCACCGGCAGCCTGCGCGACGTTACCACCCCGCTAACGATGCGCACCTTGCCGGCGATACTTGCCAATTGCACTGATGCCGCCTCCCCGCTCCGCTCCGTCATACCCGCAGAGGTCGACGGCGGGCGCGCCGCCGCACAGCTGTTGCTGGACCTGGGCCACCGCCGCATCACGTTGTTGACCGGGACCCTCAGCTCCCCTGCCGCTCCCCAGCGCGAACAGGGTTACCGCGAAGCGATGGAAGCAGCGGGAATAGGCCGGGACCAACAGCGCGTCCATCCGACCGGCTGGGACATCGACGAGGGCTACCGGGCCGCTTCCGTCGTACTGGGCGATGAAGACCGGCCAACGGCGATCGTATGCGCCAACGACAGGGTGGCCACTGGCGTCTTGTTGTACGCCGCGGCCGCAGGACTGCGCGTGCCCCAGGATCTGTCCGTTGTTGGCTACGACGATCAGCAGCATGTGGCCGGCAACCTTGTTCCGGCCCTCACTACCGTGGCACTTCCGCACGCCGAAATCGGCGCAATGGCCATGTCCATGCTCCTGGATGAGGTTGAAGGTAAAGCGCCGGCGGAAGAGACGCCCGAGGGCGAAACGATCCTGGTTCCTTGCCGGATCATCGAGCGGGCATCTACAGGCGCTCCCCCTGCTTCCTGAGCTGACGGCACGATCCTGGCTCCCCTTTTTCTAGGCGTTCTTCTCGCCGTG
The DNA here is from genome assembly GCF_030816725.1 of Pseudarthrobacter defluvii. Classification (NCBI taxonomy): domain Bacteria; kingdom Bacillati; phylum Actinomycetota; class Actinomycetes; order Micrococcales; family Micrococcaceae; genus Pseudarthrobacter; species Pseudarthrobacter defluvii. Next base: position 19,829 of record NZ_JAUSYG010000001.1, on the reverse strand, counting down.
TAGCCGGGTAAAAGTAATGCTTGACACGTGTTAGGTCCAGCTCCTAATCTACTTAACACGTGTTAGGAGGAGCCGACAATGACGTCTGAAAAGACACCGGGGCAACAAGCCCCCTCGCATCCGCTGCAGTCCAGCAAGCTTTCACAACTCACCCGCCGGTCCATGCTGGGCCTGGGCGGACTCGCTCTTGCCGGAGCCACCGTGGGGGCCTGGCCCCGACTGACCGGCGCCGACATCCCGGGCCGCGGCAGCAAGGCCTTGAACATCGCCATCCTGGGGACGGCAGCCGACGCCGCGGGCCGCCAAGGCCTGATCCAGGCCTTCACCGCCGCCCACCCCGACATCCCGGTGCAGCTGCAGGCCATCCAAGGCGCGGACTGGAAGGACTTCTTTTCCAAGATCCTGACCATGGTGGCTGCGGGGACGCCCCCGGATGTCGTCTACGTCGCCACCGAGGGCGCCCAACTGTTCGCCGACAAGCTCGCCGAGCCTCTGGACAGTTACGTCCGCCGGGACGCTGCCCAGATGAGCGATTACTTTGACGACGTTCATCCCAGCCTGCTGGAAGCCTTCATGTACCAGGGAAGCCTGTACCAGCTTCCACTGGACTGGAACGCGGCGAACATGTACCTGAATACCACTACCTTCGCCCAGGCCGGGCTTGACCGGCCAAAGGACGACTGGACGAAGGATGACTTCACCGCCACCTTGAGGGCCCTCCGCAAGGCCCGCCCGGCGGACTTCACCCCCTACTACTGGACCAACCGGCTGTTTGGCGGAGTTGTGCCGTGGCTCTACGCCAATGACACCAGCTTCCTGTCCGAAACGAAGGCTCCCGGAGGGGACTGGCTTTGGGACAGCTTCTACCCCAACGACCCTGCCCGGGCCACGCGCGGCGGCGGATATCAGTGGCTGGGTCCCAACGCCGAGGATGGCCGCGTGATCGAGACCTTCGACTATCTGCGCGAACTGGTAGCCGAAGGACTGGGCGTGCGTCCCGAATCCGGCGGCGGAAACGCCCTGGTGGGCCTGTTCGGCAACAACCGCATCGGCACCACGCCGGCAGGCGGCTACTGGGCCCAGGGCCTGCATGAAGCCGGGATGACCGCCGACCAGTTCGACGTACAGTTCTTCCCGCGCTGGCGGACCCAGCGGCATCAGTTCGGCGCTGCCGGCTACGCGATCATGCGCACGGCGAAAGACAAGGACGCAGCGTGGGAATGGGTTAAGTTCTGCTCCAGCCGCGAAGCGATGCAGTTGGCCATTCCCAAACCGAACACCACACCCACCCGCCGTTCGATGGTGAACGAGTCCTTTTACTCCGCCACCGGACCACGGCACTGGAAAGTCTTTTACGACACCTTGGACAAGTTTCCCACCTCCGGCCCGATCCCCGCCCCGCCGCAGCAGGCCGCCGTCGAAACTGCCCTGATGAAAAACGTCTCCACCGCTGTCAGCGGCAGCTCCGCCGATGTACGGACCGCGATGGGCGCCCTGCAGCGCGACCTCGAACTGGCTCTGAGGAGGAAATCATGACCACCACTTCCACCGTTCCACGCCAGACGGTGAAACCACCTGCCGTGCACCGCTCCTTCGTGGAGCGTTGGCTGGCGAGGATCTTCCTTGCTCCCACCGTGCTGGGGATGGCCCTTTTCACCTTCCTGCCGATCATCGCCTCGCTGGTCCTGGCCTTTTTCCGCTGGGACATCATCTCAGCACCGCAGTTCGTCGGTTTGGACAACTTCGCCGTCCTGGCACAGGACCCCACCGTCCGCGTGTCCTTCCTGAACACCATCGTGTTCGTCGTTGTCGCGGTAATCCTTCAGCTGGGGATCGCCCTTGGGCTGGCTTCCATGCTGCAGGCCAGGATGCCGTCCTGGCTGAGGGTGTTCCTCCGCTCCACGTTCTTCTTTCCCTTGGTCCTGTCCGCCGCCTCGGTGTCCATTTTCATGCGGTACATGTTCAACGAACAGTTCGGCGTGGTGAACTGGCTCCTGTCGCTCGTGGGGATTCCTGCCGTGCCCTGGCTGACAAGCCCCACGGCGTCCGCCGCCGTCGTTGTCCTGGTCTATGTCTGGCAGAACTTCGGGTTCTCTTTCCTGCTCTTCCTCGGCGCCCTCACCAACATCCCGAAAGAACTCCACGAAGCAGCGAACCTGGATGGCGCCACAGGCTGGAAACAGTTCAGCAACGTGACTCTTCCGCTGATCAGCCCCACGGTGCTCGTCGCCTCTGTCATGGCCATCATTAGCGCCCTGCAGGTCTTCGACCAGCCCTACGTCCTGACCAACGGCGGTCCCGGCGACTCCACCCGGACAGCCGTCATGGTGATCTTCGAATCCGCCTTCCAGCAGCTGGAGTTCGGCAAGGCCTCCGCCATAGGCCTGGTACTCACCGTACTGATCCTTGCCGTCACCGCCCTGCAATTCCGTCTTAGCCGCCGCTTCGTCTTCTACCAGTGAGGCCCCCCATGTCCAGCCAGACTTTGCAGACCGGGACCGGCAAGCATTCCGGTTCCACCACCGACACGCCGGCCACCCCGAAGCCCCGGCGCGTCCGCCGCCTGCCCGCAGCCGGCACCGTCGGCAGGTACGCAGCGTTGGCCGTGGCCGCCGCGCTGACCCTCGGCCCCGTCCTGTGGACCCTGTCCACCTCGCTGCGGACGCCGTCGGAATCCTTCAACCTGCCGCCGTCCTTCCTGCCCATCAACCCGGACTTCACCGCCTATCAGGAGGTGTTCAAGCAGATCAACGTCGGCCTCCTGGTGCTGAACAGCGCCCTGGTGACTGGGCTGATCGCTTTCGGTCAGATGGCTTCGGCCACGCTGGCCGGCTACGCCTTCGCCCGCTTGGACTTCCGCGGCAAGAACGCCATCTTCTCGCTGGTGCTGGCCACCATGATGGTCCCGGTGCAGGTCACCATTGTCCCGGTGTTCATGCTGATCCGCGGGATGGGACTGTCGGACACCCTGCTGGCCCTGATCCTGCCGGCCATTCCGACAGCCTTCGGAACCTTCCTGATGCGCCAGTACTTCCTCGGCCTGCCAAACGACTTCGCGGAAGCGGCCGCCCTGGACGGCGCCGGACCGTGGCGGATCTTCCGGTCGGTCTACGTCCCGCTGGCGGTTCCAGGGATGGCCATCGTGGGGATCCTTGCCTTCAACTTCCACTGGAACGAGTTTTTCCGGCCACTGATCCTAACCATCAGCGAACAGAACTTCACCCTTCCCCTCGGCCTGGTCACGCTCCAGGGCAACCTCGGCACCGGCAGCATCTCGGTGGTCCTCGCCGGCGTGATCCTGTCCATGCTGCCGGCACTGGTCGTCTTCATCTTCGGTCAACGCACCCTGCGGGAAGGCCTCACGGCCGGCGCCAGCAAATAACGCAAACTTCAAAAGGAACCAGATGGAAACACTCACTGCAAATGCAGCAGCCACCGCCGACATTTACAGACCCGCCCTTCACTACGCAGCCCGGAACACTTGGCTCAACGACCCCAACGGGCTGATCTTCCATGAAGGCGTCTACCACCTCTACTACCAGAACAACCCGCTGGGCAACGTCTGGGGAAACATGTCCTGGGGACATGCCACATCAACAGACCTGCTGACCTGGACCGAGCACCCCGTCGCCATTCACTGCGACGAGAACGAAGACATCTTCTCCGGCAGCATTGTGCATGACCGGGACAACACCAGCGGCTTCGGCACCGGTTCCGCTGGCCCCCTTGTGGCCATTTACACCAGTGCCTTCAAACCGGGATCACGGCACGAGGGGATCCAGGCCCAGTCCCTGGCCTACAGCCTGGACGGCGGCTACACGTGGACAAAGCACGCCAACAACCCCGTACTCACCCGGGGATCCGCCAACTTCCGCGACCCCAAGGTCATTAAGTACGACGGCGGTGCGGGCAGCTACTGGGTGATGGTCGCCGTCGAAGCCAGGGACTTCAAGGTGGTGCTGTACAAGTCCGACGACCTGAAGAACTGGGAACCCCTCAGTGACTTCGGCCCCGCGAACGCCACCGGCGGCATTTGGGAATGCCCCGACCTTTTCCCGCTGCCGGTGGACGGCGACCCGGACAACGTCAAGTGGGTCCTGACCGTCAACCTCAACCCGGGCGGGCCCAACCGCGGCTCAGCCGGGCAATACTTCGTTGGCGACTTCGACGGAACCTCCTTCATCTCCACGAGTACCGTGACCACAGGCCTCAACAACCCTGACCTGAGCAGGGAGTACCAGTGGCTGGACTGGGGCCGGGACTATTACGCGGCCGTCTCCTTCAGCGACGCGCCGGACAACCGCCGCCTCATGATTGGGTGGATGAACAACTGGGAGTACGCCAACCACATCCCCACCACACCTTGGCGCAGCCCCATGAGCCTCGCCCGCGAAATGTCTCTCCAAACCATCGAGGGCAGCCTGTCCCTGGTCCAGCGCCCCGCAGGCTACTGGACCGCATTGGCCGGCCAGGAGCCCTTTTCCCTTGCTGATACCACTATTAACGACGGCGAACAGGTGCTGGCGGGTGCGGCCGGTACGGTGCAGCGCATCGACGTCACGCTCACTTCGGGAACTGCCGAGGAATTCGGGCTTATCCTGCGGGGAGACGGCGCCAACGGTACCCGCGTTGGCATCCGCCCGGACGAAGGCAAACTGTTCGTTGACCGGCGGGAGTCCGGCCAGACCGGTTTCCATAAAGCCTTCCCCTCCCTCGACACAGCCCCCATCCGCGCAACATCCGGTTCCTACAGCCTCACCATCTTCGTTGACCGCTGCTCCGTTGAAGTCTTCGCCCAAGGCGGCCAGGTCACCATGACCGAACTGATCTTCCCGGCCGAGAACAGCACGGACCTCTCCGTCTTCGCCGTCGGCGGTACAGCAACGGTCACCAGCCTTCAGGTCACGCAGCTGGCGTAGGGCCACCGTTCCCGGATCATGGTGACCTACCCCCGCCACAAGACCTATCAAAAGCAGATCTGGAAAATACCGGGCCGCTGGCTTTCACCAAAGACCTGCCGAAGAATTGATGGTCCTGTCTCCCGGCAGAAGGGGCGGCCGCCGCTAAGCTAACGCCATGGCCACCAAAACCACAGCAGAGAAGCTTGCCACCATCCAGAAGGGCTACACGCTGGAAGGTGCCACCATCGAGTTGGGTGCCGCCATCATCGACGGCGAGCTCCACAAGGACGCCCCGGTCAGGCTGCCGCTGGCCATGATGAACCGGCACGGGTTGGTGGCCGGCGCCACCGGTACCGGCAAGACCGTCACGCTGCATATGATGGCGGAGCAGCTGTCCACCGCCGGCGTCCCCGTCTTCCTGGCCGACATCAAAGGCGACCTGTCCGGCCTGGCGACGGCCGCCGCCGGCAGCGACAAGCTCAGGGCCCGCACGGACAGCATTGGCCAGGCATGGGCGGGAAAGACGTTCCCCGTGGAATTCCTGGCGCTCGGCGGCGACGGCAACGGCGTCCCGGTCCGCGCCACGGTGACCTCGTTCGGGCCCATCCTGCTCTCGCGGATCATGGAGCTGAATGACACGCAGGAGTCCAGCCTGCAGCTGGTGTTCTACTTTGCGGACAAGAACGGCCTGGAGCTGATCGACCTCAAGGACCTGCGGGCGGTCATCCAGTTCCTCACCTCGGACGAGGGCAAGGACAAGCTCGAGGAACTCGGTGGACTGTCCAAGGCCACCGCCGGCGTGATCCTGCGGGAGATCGTGAACCTGGAGGCGCAGGGCCTGGAGAAGTTCTTCGGTGAGCCGGAGTTCGATACCGCAGAGCTGCTGCGCACTGCCCCGGACGGCCGCGGCGTGGTCACCTGCCTGGAGCTGCCCACCCTGCAGACCAAGCCCATGCTGTTCTCCACCTTCCTGATGTGGCTGCTGGCAGACCTGTTCGAGGACCTCCCCGAGGCCGGCGACCTGGACAAGCCTAAGCTGGTGTTCTTCCTCGACGAAGCCCACCTGCTGTTCAACGGCGCCAGCAAAGCCTTCCTGGACGCCATCACCACCACGGTCCGGCTGATCCGGTCCAAGGGCGTGGGCATCTTCTTCGTCACCCAGACACCCAAGGATGTCCCCGCCGATGTCCTGGGCCAGCTGGCCAACCGGGTGCAGCACGCCCTCCGCGCGTTCACCCCCGAGGACGCCAAGGCACTCAAGGCCACGGTGTCCACCTTCCCCCTCAGCGACTATGACCTCGAGGAGACCCTGACCTCCGCGGGGATTGGCGAGGCCGTTATTACCGTCATGAACGAGAAGGGTGCACCCACCCCGGTGGCGCTCACCCGGCTACGGGCCCCGGAATCCGTCATGGGTCCCAGCGAGGAGGCACTGGTCCGCAGCACGGTGGCGGGTTCTGCACTGCTGGGGAAATACGGGACGGCGGTGGACAACCCGTCCGCGTTTGAGAAGCTCACCGGCAAGGCTGCCGCGCCCACGGGCCCGGCGGTGCCTGAGCCTGCTGCCGGTGGTCCGGCCGCCGGCGGTCCCGCTTCTGCAGGGAACTACGACGTGGACGCTGAGGCGCGGCGGATCGAGGAGGAGATCCTGGGCCGGCCCAGCAGCAGGCCCGCGCAGGCCCCTGAACCCCAATACAGTGAGCCGCAATTCGACGAAGCACAGTACAGCGAACCGCGGGAGTCTGAACCACGTGCGTCCAGGACCCGTGCCAAGGCGCCCCGTACCCGGCAGGCGCAGCCCCGCCAGCCGGAGCCGCAAACGGGCGGCATGATGGGCGACCTCGGCGGGGTTCTTGGTGGTGCCCTGGGCGGCGGACTGAAGAGCATGGCGCGGTCCATGGGCACGCAGCTGGGACGCGAACTGCTCCGCGGAGTGTTCGGCACGTCGTCCCGGCGCCGTCGCCGCTGAGCCCGGTGCTTTACCCAGTCCGGTAAGCCTGCACCTGGTTTCCTGAGCCGTGCCCAAGGCTCCTGTTGACGCGCTGACGGCCGCCCGTCGTCGTGCGTTACGTAGGTGCTGCCCGACGGATTAGGGGGACACCAACTTTAGAGTGCGTCCGCACTGACGTTACTGTGTAGAACGTGCAGATGAGTCAAGCGTTGGTGAGGATCGCGGCCGGTTGGCTGCTGGGCCTCATGCTTGCCGTCGCCGGAGCCATTGTGGCCATCAACGTCGTGAACAACACCGTGGCCAGCCCGCAGCAGCCGGTCCGGGAGTACCTGGACGCGCTGAAGAGCGGAGACGGCGGGCGTGCGCTGGGGCTCCTGAAGGCCGCCGTTCCGCCCAGCAACGCGGCCATGCTGGATGGTCCCGGGCTGCAGACGTCTGCCTCCCGGCTCTCCAACATCAGTATCGGGGACCCGCAGGAACGGCCGGGCAACCAGGTGATGGTGCCCATGGAGTACACGATCGACGGGAGCCGGCTGCAGACGGAGTTCCTGCTCCAGAAGACCGGTACCGAATGGCTGTTCTTCAACACCTGGGCGTTCGTTCCGTCGCGGTTGCCCACGGTGGACATCACCGTGGTCAACGGCAATGAGGCCGTGGTCAACGGTGTTCCGGTGAACATGCCCAACGGCCGCAACTCCTTTGCCGTGTTCTATCCCGGGGAGTACGAGGCCTCGCTGGACGGGCAGTACTTCTCGGCTCCGGCCACCCGTGCCACGGTCACCGCGAAGGACGCCCCCGTGGCCCCGCTTAACCTGCTGACCCAGGCAACGGACAAGCTGAAAGGCGACGTTGCCGCGAAGGTCCGGGAGTTCCTGGACGGCTGCGCGGCGGAGGCCGTGAAGGAGCAGAAGCTCCAGCCGGACTGCCCCTTCTATTACGCCAGCAACAACCGGGTCCAGGACGGCAGCATCCGCTGGAGCGTCACGGAATACCCGAATGTCTCGGTGGAACCGTTCGACGGCCGCTGGGTGGTGGCACCGCTGGACGGCAAGGCCAAAGTAGAGGCGCTGCAGCAGAACTCGTTCACGGGGGCCTGGTACCCGCTGGACGCGGAGGTGGACTTCAGCTTCACCACCCGCCTGGACGTCGCCGGTGACACGGTCAAGGTGACCCCGCAGCTGAGCTTCTAGGCCCGGGGTCTGCCGCGCGCGTCACGCACGGCATGCTTTCAGCAGCACTGGACGCCGCAGCCCTTGATTTCCCGGGGCGAATCCGGTTCCGGGAGTGTGAAAACGTGCTCCACGTGACGCGATCCCAGCTACCGCCGCCTCTTCAGAACGGCAAGCACCTGCTGGACCATGTCCTGCGGCCGGTACACCACATCGGCGTAGTAGTAGCGGAGGGCCGTATAACCCTGAAGGACTGATTCGTTGTTCCGGCGGTGGTCCTTCTGGACCTGCTTCCACTCCGCGTGATGCCTTCCGTCAAGCTCCACCACCAGCCACCCGTCCAGCAGCAGATCAACGTACCCAACACGTTCCAGGTACACCTGTGACTCGACGTGGATGCCTTCCTGCTGGAAATATGTCCGGGCCAAAGTCTCAAGCAGCGAGTCCGCCCCCGTGTCCACCCACTCAAGGACAGCCCTGGCCTTCCCGTTCCGCTTTCCAGGCAACCGCTGACGCAGGAAATTGACGGTCATCTCCCCGCGGGAAACAGCGCATTCCACCATGACCAGAGACTCCGCGAAGGACAGGCACCGCAGGGCATGGATCAAGACATCTGCCAAGGCGGCCACCGGCTGGATCCGTGAAGGCGGGAGCAGGAGCCCGGCGTGGTGGACGCCGTCAATGGAAACCACCTCCTGCCGGCGGTGGTAAACGTGGCGCCGCCCGTCAGAAGGCAGGGACCACAGATCGTAAGCAGTCGCGGCGCTTGCGCACGTCAGCAGTTCCCGGTTCCGCAGCACGGCAACCAGGTCCGGAGACGCCGTCGGAAGCGCGTAAAGCCCGCGGTCGGGCTGCAGCACGCCTGCCCGAACTGCACGCCGGAGGGCAGCATCGTCCACACCGAGCCGGGCCAGTGCAGGCCTCCGTGCAGCTCCGCCGCAAACTTCCAGGGCCTTAAGGACATCCATCCGGCCATGCTGGCCGGTCCAGTGCCCTTGCTGCAGCCTGTGATGGGGTTATGTGGACAATTGAGAACCTTGGCGGCATCACGCGGAGCACGCTTTCGGGGCTCACAAAGAATTTGATGCCCGGAATTCCAGGGCCGCTGCCGGGCCGGAGACGCGAAAGGCTGCTTCCCGTGACGCGAAGTCACGGGAAGCAGCCTTTTCGGCAGGACCCGCGCCGGGTCAGTCCATCCCGCGGAGGTCCAGGACCAGCTCGGTGTCGCCGTCGGTCTGCAGGACCACCGGGATGCCCCAGTCCTGCTGGTAGAGGTGGCACGCGGCGTGGTCCGGGATCTCGCCGTCCTCGGTTTCCGGACCGTCACAGGCAGCCGCGCGGGCGGTAATGTGCAGCACGCCCTCGGGAACATCCGGGGACAACTCAAGCGTCCGCAGCAGCCCCACCGAGGTTCCACCGCCGGACACCAGCAGCTCCGGCGGGGTGGAGGAGATCTTCAGCTGCGTGGGGTCGCCCCAGCGGTCATCGAGCTTCTGCCCGGTGGGCGCTGTGAAGCGGACGGTCAGATCCAGCGTGCCGGGCGCCACGGGGCTCTTGGGCCGGTGGGTCTGGGACGCGCCCTCATCCACCTGCTGCGCTTCCTTGGGGATGGGCACGTACACCAGCTGGTGCTTGTTCGCCTCGACCACCACCAGCAGCGGCTCGGAACCGGCGGACTGGGTGTGGTCCACGATCACGTCGGAGGGCTCGGCAAGTCCCCGGGCCAGCGTCGACACGGTACCGGTTGCGGGGTCGTAGCGGCGTACGGCTCCGTTGTACGTGTCTGCGATCGCCACGGAGCCGTCGGGCAGGATGGTCACACCGAGCGGGTGCTGCAGCCGTGCTTCGGCGGCGGGGCCGTCCCGGAAGCCGAAGTCGAACAGGCCCTTGCCCACGGCGGACTCCACGGTGATGGACGCATCGTCGCCGATAACCAGCTTGCGGAGCGCCGACGTTTCGGAGTCCGCCACCCAGATGTTGCCGTCCGCATCCTCGGCCAGGCCGGAGGACTGGGCGAACCAGGACTCGTGGGCGGGTCCATCCAGGAGCCCTTCCAGGCCGTTGCCCGCGATGATCGAGACGGCGCCGGTGACAGGGTCAAAGCTGAAGATCTGGTGCGTGCCGGCCATGGCCACCACCACCGCATTGAGCTTGCGCGACCACACCACATCCCACGGCGAGCTCAGCGCAACGTCCAGCGGGTCGTTGCCCAGCGAGCCGCTGAAGCCGGCCCCTTCCTCGTCCACGCGGGCTGGCCCTGTTTCGAGCAGGCGCTGGATGCTGTTGCCTGCAAGGGTGGAGGCCTTCCCGTCCGTGAGCGAGAGTCCCCGCAAGCGGTGGTTCACTGAGTCTGCAATCACGACGTCGTAGCCCGCCTTGGCTGCCACATCTTCCGGCAGCAGGACCAGGCCCTGGGGCTCATTGAACTGGGCGCTGGCGGTATCCCCAGCGGCGGGACCGTCGGCGTAGCCCTTGGTACCCGAGCCGAACGTCGCCAGGACGGTTTCGAAGTCGGTACCGAGTTCCACCAGGCGGTGGTGGCCGGTGTCGGTGACCAGCCAGGACCCCTTGTCCGCAGCATCGGAGGCCGCGGCACCTGCTGGCGTGCCGCCGTCGGCCGTTCCAGCCGTGGACCCGCGTCCCGGCGGGAGGAACAGCGCTTTGCCGGGGAAGCGCAGGGTGCCGGAAGTTGCTTCGGGTGCCACGTAGGGGCCGGAGCCGCGGTGCAGGGTGCCCTTGGCCTCGTGCTCGGCGATCAGTTCGGGGATCAGCACTGCGAGCCCGCCCGCGTGGCCTTCTCCGGAAAGGTGCGCCACGATGTAGCCCTCGGGGTCGATGACCACCAGCGTGGGCCACGCACGGGCGGTGTACGCCTTCCAGGTGTCCAGCTCGGGGTCGTCCAGCACAGGGTGGTGGATCTCGTAGCGCTCCACGGCCGCGGCGAGGGCCACCGGGTCCGCTTCGTGCTCGAACTTGGGCGAGTGGACGCCCACGGTAACCAGCACGTCCGAGTACTGCTGCTCCAGCGGCCGCAGCTCATCCAGGACGTGCAGGCAGTTGATGCAGCAGAAGGTCCAGAAATCGAGCAGCACGATCTTGCCGCGCAGGGCTTCGAGGTCCAGGCTCTTGCCGCCGGTGTTCAACCAGTTGCGGCCCACCAGTTCGGAGGCCCGGACCCGGGCATGGGTGCGTACGGTTTCGCTCATCAGCGTCCTTCCAGCTTGTTGCGTTCAGCCAGCCTGGCGTCGCGTTCGGCCAATTTGGCAAACATATCGTTGTAAGCGGTTAGATCGGCGTCGTTATTCCTGTCCGCCGCGCGGTCCACCCGTTTGGTCTCCCGCTGGTCGGACCTGGACCACATGATGGCGACGCCGATCGCCACCAGGAGTGTTGGCACCTCACCGATGCCCCATGCCACAGCGCCGCCTGCCTGCTGGTCCTCGAGGGCCGAGGGTCCCCAGGCACGGCCCAGGTTGCCGAAGTAGTCCGCTGCCATCAGGCCGGTGCCGCCCATGATGGACACACCGAAGAAGGCGTGGAAGCCCATGGTGGCCAGGAGCAGGACCAGCCGCATGGGGTACGGGGCCCGGCGCGGCAGCGGGTCGGTGCCGATCATGCTCAGCACGAAGATGTATCCAGTGAGCAGGAAGTGCAGGTTCATCAGTTCGTGGCCCACGTGCTCGCGCATGGCGAAACCGAACAGGTCCGAGTAGTAGAACAGGATGATGGAGCCGGCAAAGTTGGCCGCAGCGAACAGCGGGTGGGTAACCAGCTGCGAGAACTTCGAATGCACGAAGACCAGGAGCCATTCGCGAATCCCGCGTGAGCCGTCACCGCGGGCCGGCAGGGCACGCAGCGCCAGGGTCGCCGGCGCGCCCAGCACCAGGAAGATCGGCGCGACCATGGTCAGGGCCATATGGTCCACCATGTGTGCGGAGAACAGGATGCGGCCGTAGACCGACGGCGGCCCGGACGTAATGTACGTCAGCACCACCAGGCCGATGACCCAGTTCACGGACCGGAACCACTGCCAGGAGTCGCCCCGGCGGCGGATCTTCGCAACCCCCATAAAGTAGGTCACCAGGCCGAAGAGGGCCACGCCAACCCAGATCCAGTCAAGGCGCCATTCCGTGAGCCAGCGCTCCGGCGTGAGTTCCGGCGGCAGCTCGTAGCCGCTGAGGATGAAGGCGGGGGACGCGTTGGGAGCCAGTTCCGTCGGCTGCGGCGGGGCGGAGCGGCCCAGTGCCACGGCGATGCCGGATGTGGCGCCCATGACCAGGAGCTCGGCCACGATCAGCTGCCACAGGACGCGCCTGGAAGACAGGGTGGAGCCCTTGCGCCCCAGCTGCGGGATGACCCATTGCCGGTGCATGAAGCCGATGCCGCCCAGCACCACGGCGGCGGCGGTCTTGGCCAGGATCAGCTGTCCGTAGGCGGAGCCGAAGAGATCGGACCAGTTGGTGACGCGGATGCTGGCATTGATGACGCCTGAGGCGAAGACCAGCACGAAGGCGAACCCGGCGAGGCTGGAGAACCGGCGCAGCGTGGGTTCGGTGATGTCTGTTGCTGCCCCGGGCTTGGTACCGGTCAGGATCCCCGACAGCAGGGCCAGGATGATGATGCCGCCGACCCAGGTGGTCACGCCCACGAGGTGCAGGCCGAGCGAGTTGATGGCGCCTTCATGGTCCGAGGAGCTTGACGAGTGTCCGATCAGGGCAGTGGGTACCAGGCCGATCAGCGCAAGGATCAGGGTGAGCGCCAGCCCGCCCAGGGACCGGACCCCAAACAGCGCGGTGGTCACCACTGCGGCAATGATGATGACGGCGAGCCAGGCACGGCCCGTTTCGATGTCCGTCATGAAGTACACCAGCGCCTGGGTGAAGGCAGGGTCGCCGGACAATCCCTGCCCGGCTACGTCGCCGTACGTGAGTACCAGGACCGCGATGGCGGACAGCGTCCACACAGCGCCCGCGACGGCTGCTATGGCCAGCGCGCGTGTGAAGGCGGGATGTTCGGGCGCTTCGCTGCCGCCCCTGGGCCCTTCCGCATCGCGGCCGCGGGGGCCACGGCTCCGGGCGTTGAGGTTCTTGGGCAGGATGCCGACGGCGAAGATCAGCCCCCCGACGACGGTCGCCAACGATACGTTGTGGATTGCCTTGCTGACGGGCAGGCCCCACCGCACCAGGGCGCCGGGGTCGGCGACGCTGCGGGCAGCAGCGGCACCGGAGAAGATCAGGGCCGCCGCGAGGCCAAGGAAGAGCGCCGCCAAGCCGGCAAGCTGCCAGGGCAGCGTGATCCCCCGGGTTCCGGCATCCCGGACCACAGATCCCTTGCCGGGATCGGTCTGGGGAGGGGTGGAACGTGGTTTTGCGGCAGAAGACACCATTCCATTGTCCGCCACGGCTGCCCAGGCCGCGAATCCGGGCTGAATGCCCTTAAACGCAAGGAGCGGCAACCAGAAGGTTGCCGCTCCTTTCCGGCCGGCGATGCGCGCCAGCAGGGCAGGTTCTACTTCTTGGAGACAGCAGCCTTCAGCTTGGAGCCGGCGGTCAGCTTGACGCTGTGGCCTGCTGCGATCTGGATGGTCTCGCCGGTCTGCGGGTTGCGGCCGGTGCGAGCTGCACGGTCGGTGCGCTCAACAGCGAGCCAGCCGGGGATGGTGATCTTCTCGCCCGCGGCGACAGAAGTCTCGAAAACCTCGAACAGTGCATCGAGGACGGAGTTCACGGCAGCCTGGCTGGTGCCGGCCTTGCCTGCTACCTCTGCAACAAGTTCACTACGGTTCTTAGCCATTTATGTCCTCCTGGACGGTTCTGATTCTGGAGCCTGCACGCGGCATGCGCACAAGCCACTGTCCGAAAACTTACCAGCTTGGGCCGTTCCGGTCCGCAAATTCCGCGTGTTTCCGGGACTTTTTGAGGTTAATCACCGATTCTTCGGGTATTTTCGACGCCTACGGTGCCGTCCGCCACTTCTGGCCCGATTTCCCGCGGCGCTCCAGCAGGTCCCGCTGCGGTGTGTGTTAAATGTGGGAGGCCCCAACCGTGTGGTTGGGGCCTCGACCTCAATGATTGTTCCGGCGGTGACCTACTCTCCCACACCCTCCCGGGTGCAGTACCATCGGCGCTGTGGGTCTTAGCTTCCGGGTTCGGAATGGGACCGGGCGTTTCCCCCACGCTATGACCGCCGTAACCCTTTCACCCGCTCCCCCGCGTTGGTGTTGCTTTGGGGGTGGGAAGACTGTGGTTACAACATGTGGTGTTGTATTCAGTTGTGTTGGTTCCCTGTGCAACCCGTGTGTTGCGGGGGTTGTTGGTTGGGAACCACATAGTGGACGCAAGCAGAATTTGTATGTTTCTGTGTGGTGTAAGTTGTTGGCCTATTAGTACCGGTCAGCTTCACGAGTCGTTAGTCCTCGCTTCCACATCCGGCCTATCAACCCAGTGGTCTGGCTGGGGGCCTCTCACACATAAATGTGTATGGAAATCTCATCTTGAAGCGAGCTTCCCGCTTAGATGCTTTCAGCGGTTATCCCATCCGAACGTAGCTAATCAGCGGTGCACTTGGCAGTACAACTGACACACCAGAGGTTCGTCCGTCCCGGTCCTCTCGTACTAAGGACAGCCCTTCTCAAATTTCCTGCGCGCGCAGCGGATAGGGACCGAACTGTCTCACGACGTTCTAAACCCAGCTCGCGTACCGCTTTAATGGGCGAACAGCCCAACCCTTGGGACCTACTCCAGCCCCAGGATGCGACGAGCCGACATCGAGGTGCCAAACCATGCCGTCGATATGGACTCTTGGGCAAGATCAGCCTGTTATCCCCGAGGTACCTTTTATCCGTTGAGCGACGGCCATTCCACAATGTACCGCCGGATCACTAGTCCCGACTTTCGTCCCTGCTCGAGATGTCTCTCTCACAGTCAAGCTCCCTTGTGCACTTACACTCGACACCTGATTGCCAACCAGGCTGAGGGAACCTTTGGGCGCCTCCGTTACTTTTTAGGAGGCAACCGCCCCAGTTAAACTACCCATCAGGCACTGTCCCTGACCCGGATTACGGGCCGAAGTTAGATGTCCAAAGTGACCAGAGTGGTATTTCAACGATGACTCCACCCGAACTGGCGTCCGGGCTTCAACGTCTCCCACCTATCCTACACAAGCCACTCCGAACACCAATACCAAACTATAGTAAAGGTCTCGGGGTCTTTCCGTCCTGCTGCGCGTAACGAGCATCTTTACTCGTACTGCAATTTCGCCGAGTTTATGGTTGAGACAGCGGGGAAGTCGTTACTCCATTCGTGCAGGTCGGAACTTACCCGACAAGGAATTTCGCTACCTTAGGATGGTTATAGTTACCACCGCCGTTTACTGGGGCTTAAATTCTCAGCTTCGCCTTGCGGCTAACCGGTCCTCTTAACCTTCCAGCACCGGGCAGGAGTCAGTCCGTATACATCGTCTTGCGACTTCGCACGGACCTGTGTTTTTAGTAAACAGTCGCTTCCCCCTGGTCTCTGCGGCCCCGATCCCCTCCCACCAGCGATGTGGTGTTCAAGGTTGGGGCCCCCCTTCTCCCGAAGTTACGGGGGCATTTTGCCGAGTTCCTTAACCATAATTCTCTCGATCGCCTTGGTATTCTCTACCTGATCACCTGTGTCGGTTTGGGGTACGGGCGGCTAAAACCTCGCGTCGATGCTTTTCTCGGCAGCATAGGATCACCAAATCCCCCCAAACGGGGGTCCCATCAGATCTCAGGCTATGTGAGTGGCGGATTTGCCTACCACTCGCCCTACATCCTTAGACCGGGACAACCATCGCCCGGCTCGGCTACCTTCCTGCGTCACACCTGTTAATACGCTTGCCTCCCGGGATCAGGTCCTGCGCTCCACCAAAACCCTTCACCCACAAGGGGTGTCGGGCAGGTTTCGGGCAGTTAGTATCCCCCGCTCAGCATGGGCGGTTTTTCGCCGGTACGGGAATATCAACCCGTTGTCCATCGACTACGCCTGTCGGCCTCGCCTTAGGTCCCGACTTACCCAGGGCAGATTAGCTTGACCCTGGAACCCTTGATCATTCGGCGGACGGGTTTCTCACCCGTCTTTCGCTACTCATGCCTGCATTCTCACTCGTGTAGGCTCCACCGCTGGTTTACACCGCGACTTCACCGCCCACACGACGCTCCCCTACCCATCCACACTCCTGAACCACGAAGGCTTGGAGAATATGTGAATGCCACAACTTCGGCGGTGTACTTGAGCCCCGCTACATTGTCGGCGCGGAATCACTTGACCAGTGAGCTATTACGCACTCTTTTAAGGGTGGCTGCTTCTAAGCCAACCTCCTGGTTGTCTTCGCAACTCCACATCCTTTCCCACTTAGCACACGCTTAGGGGCCTTAGTTGGTGGTCTGGGCTGTTTCCCTCTCGACTATGAAGCTTATCCCCCACAGTCTCACTGCTGCGCTCTCACTTACCGGCATTCGGAGTTTGGCTGACGTCAGTAACCTTGTAGGGCCCATTAGCCATCCAGTAGCTCTACCTCCAGCAAGAAACACGCAACGCTGCACCTAAATGCATTTCGGGGAGAACCAGCTATCACGAAGTTTGATTGGCCTTTCACCCCTACCCACAGCTCATCCCCTCCATTTTCAACTGAAGTGGGTTCGGTCCTCCACGACGTCTTACCGTCGCTTCAACCTGGCCATGGGTAGATCACTTCGCTTCGGGTCTAGATCACGCCACTCACACGCCCTATTCAGACTCGCTTTCGCTACGGCTGCCCCACACGGGTTAACCTCGCGACGTAACACTAACTCGCAGGCTCATTCTTCAAAAGGCACGCCGTCACAACTACAAGGTTGCTCCGACGGATTGTAAGCACACGGTTTCAGGTACTGTTTCACTCCCCTCCCGGGGTACTTTTCACCTTTCCCTCACGGTACTGGTCCGCTATCGGTCATTAGGGAGTATTTAGGCTTATCAGGTGGTCCTGACAGATTCGCACGGGATTTCTCGGGCCCCGTACTACTTGGGATACTCACACAGGCGGTGCTACACATTACGGTTACGGGACTAACACCCTCTCTGGCCGGCCTTTCAAAACCGTTCACCTATGCGCGCACATCACACCCCACCAGCCCGGCAGAACTGGTATGGAAAGTCCCACAACCCCGACCATGCAACGCCCGCCGGCTATCACACATGGAACGGTTTAGCCTGATCCGCGTTCGCTCGCCACTACTAACGGAATCACTATTGTTTTCTCTTCCTGCGGGTACTGAGATGTTTCACTTCCCCGCGTTCCCCCCACGCACCCTATGTGTTCAGGTACGGGTCACCAAGTCACTCGCGCGCTTGACGGGGTTTCCCCATTCGGACACCCTGGGATCACAGTCCGGTTATCGACTCCCCCAGGCTTATCGCAGATTCCTACGTCCTTCTTCGGCTCCTAATGCCAAGGCATCCACCGTGTGCTCTTAAAAACTTGACCACAAAGATCAAAAACATTTTCGAGAGAACCACAGAAACCAACCACGCACAATCAACACCACCCACAAAGGAGCAGCACCACCACGCGCAGCCAGATCCAGGTTCATATATCTTGGAAATTGCTTCTTATACAAGATGCTCGCGTCCACTATGTAGTTCTCAAACAACAACCCCACACCACACACCCCACACACAAACCCCCAAAGGGATCAACACGCGTGGACCGTCATGGCAGGGAAACCAGAAACAAACAAACCCACCAGAACACCACCCACACCCCGAAAGGCGCAGACAGCGAACCCGTGGCCCTGTTGTCTCAGGACCCAACAGTGTGCCAAACACTAAACCATCCCCACCCCGCACCCCACCGTTCCAGAACCACCAGGGTTCGTACTAGAGAAGAGCGCAGAAAGAAACAGCCGCTATTTGTTGATATTCCACCCATGAGCACCCGCCGCAGGACAATCGCCTGCGCAACGGGCTTGCTTCCTGACAACCCCCACACCCGGACATACATCCAGGCCGGATGGTTGTAGGTGCTCCTTAGAAAGGAGGTGATCCAGCCGCACCTTCCGGTACGGCTACCTTGTTACGACTTAGTCCCAATCGCCAGTCCCACCTTCGACAGCTCCCTCCCACAAGGGGTTAGGCCACCGGCTTCGGGTGTTACCAACTTTCGTGACTTGACGGGCGGTGTGTACAAGGCCCGGGAACGTATTCACCGCAGCGTTGCTGATCTGCGATTACTAGCGACTCCGACTTCATGGGGTCGAGTTGCAGACCCCAATCCGAACTGAGACCGGCTTTTTGGGATTAGCTCCACCTCACAGTATCGCAACCCTTTGTACCGGCCATTGTAGCATGCGTGAAGCCCAAGACATAAGGGGCATGATGATTTGACGTCGTCCCCACCTTCCTCCGAGTTGACCCCGGCAGTCTCCTATGAGTCCCCACCATCACGTGCTGGCAACATAGAACGAGGGTTGCGCTCGTTGCGGGACTTAACCCAACATCTCACGACACGAGCTGACGACAACCATGCACCACCTGTAAACCGACCGCAAGCGGGGCACCTGTTTCCAGGTATTACCGGTTCATGTCAAGCCTTGGTAAGGTTCTTCGCGTTGCATCGAATTAATCCGCATGCTCCGCCGCTTGTGCGGGCCCCCGTCAATTCCTTTGAGTTTTAGCCTTGCGGCCGTACTCCCCAGGCGGGGCACTTAATGCGTTAGCTACGGCGCGGAAAACGTGGAATGTCCCCCACACCTAGTGCCCAACGTTTACGGCATGGACTACCAGGGTATCTAATCCTGTTCGCTCCCCATGCTTTCGCTCCTCAGCGTCAGTTAATGCCCAGAGACCTGCCTTCGCCATCGGTGTTCCTCCTGATATCTGCGCATTTCACCGCTACACCAGGAATTCCAGTCTCCCCTACATCACTCTAGTCTGCCCGTACCCACCGCAGATCCGGAGTTGAGCCCCGGACTTTCACGGCAGACGCGACAAACCGCCTACGAGCTCTTTACGCCCAATAATTCCGGATAACGCTTGCGCCCTACGTATTACCGCGGCTGCTGGCACGTAGTTAGCCGGCGCTTCTTCTGCAGGTACCGTCACCTTGCGGCTTCTTCCCTACTGAAAGAGGTTTACAACCCGAAGGCCGTCATCCCTCACGCGGCGTCGCTGCATCAGGCTTGCGCCCATTGTGCAATATTCCCCACTGCTGCCTCCCGTAGGAGTCTGGGCCGTGTCTCAGTCCCAGTGTGGCCGGTCACCCTCTCAGGCCGGCTACCCGTCGTCGCCTTGGTAGGCCATTACCCCACCAACAAGCTGATAGGCCGCGAGTCCATCCAAAACCACAAAAGCTTTCCACCAACCACCATGCGATAGTCGGTCATATCCGGTATTAGACCCAGTTTCCCAGGCTTATCCCAGAGTCAAGGGCAGGTTACTCACGTGTTACTCACCCGTTCGCCACTAATCCACCAGCAAGCTGGTTTCATCGTTCGACTTGCATGTGTTAAGCACGCCGCCAGCGTTCATCCTGAGCCAGGATCAAACTCTCCGTTGAAGAAAAACAGACACAACCAAGCACCACGGAAATAACGCGGAACCAGGCTGCACAAAATTTGAAACCAGCCAAAAACACCAAACCAATACCACAGGGGCGGCACGATTCGGCAAATTCAACCAATCACATTACATAATCGGTATCAACAAACTTGGCACACTATTGAGTTCTCAAACAACAGACACACCCGGCACCACCCAAACCAACGTTCAGGATCGCTCCGGAGCAACTTTCCAAACCTACCCGATC